>CAWBZS010000013.1:0-269621 GCA_963793335.1 Ilumatobacteraceae bacterium
AATCGGTCGACGGCCCGAGCAGGCGACGGATCGTCCGTCGATCAGGCGGTCGGCAGGGTGTGAGCAGCGCCGGCGATCAGCTGTCGGTCGTCATCGGCAGCGACGGGTCGGCGGCCCACTCCTGCAGGCTGCCGTCGTACACGCGCACCGAGGGATGACCTACCCGCTTGAGGTTGAAGGCGACGACCGTCGCCGAGATGGCACCACCTCAATACAACACGACACGCTCGCGGTCGAGCACGCCGGCACGATCGAAGATCTCCTTGGCCTCCTCGACCGCAACGAACGCGGCAGTCGGCTCGGTGATGAAGCGACCGAACGGCACGTTCTCCGCACCGGTGATGTGGCCGGGACGCGCGTAGTTGACGCTCTCACCGGTGAACGACGCCTTGGGAAGCGCGTCGATCAGACAGCTCCCTCCGTCCTGCAACACCGCCTCGACGTCGTGACGGTCGGCGATCGCGTCGACGCGACGGTCGTCGCCGCGAAACGTCGACGGCACCGCCGACACGGGCCCCGACTCGGTCGGACGGCCTTCGGAGCGCCAACGCTCGAGGCCGCCTTCGAGAATCTCGCACTTGACGCCGCTGTGATGCAGCGTCCACCAGGCGCGGGTGCACCACATCGTGCCGAGCCCGAGCGGACGATCGAACGTCTGCGCAACCAGCACCACCGTGGTGTCGTTGCCGACTCCGACGCGGCCCATCGCTGACTCGATCTGCTCCAGTGGCGGCCACGTCCACGACAACGCCGAGTTCGGGTCGCTCAGCTCACCGTCGGCCGAGGCGACATCGAACCAGACCGCGCCGGGAAGGTGCTCAGCGAGGTAGTCGTCGTGAGCCCGGTTGGCTCGGTCCGCGTCGAGGAAGCCCGACACGTCGAGCACACGCACGTCGTCATCGTGTAGGTGTTCGGCCAACCACTGTGTCGATACGAGGAACTGATCGCCCATCGATCGATCTTGCCAGTGCGACCTCGAATTGTCGAACGAACCTGCCACGGCCTTCATCGACGCGTTGATCGAACCGGTCGGTGTCGTCCTCGATGCGGGACGTCGTGTCCGGCGAACGGCTCCCATCTGATGCGCTCACCGACGGCTGCGCTGAACGGGGTGGTGTCGAGGAACACATCGACCGGCGTGTTCGCCCACCAGAAACGGGTCCTGACCATCCGTCTGAAGCTGCTCGACCGCTTCGTCGGTTGCCACGACGTCGGCGGGGAGCGCAACGAGCCATCCGAATGAATACCGACATCAGGAGTCGCGGTGGTCGATCGGTTCGCTGCGTCGACCATCATTGGCTGACGGCACACGAGGAGGCCCCATGCAGTTCGACGCAATCCACGACTATCAGCATCCTGCCGACGAGGTGTTCGCCGCGCTCGTCGACGTCGAGGCGGTCACGGCGAAGTACGAAGCGATCGGTCAGAGCGATGTGCAGCTCGTTCGGCGTGACGAAGCCGACGATGGCGCCATCACGATGGTGACCACCCGCGTCGTACCGCTCGAACTGCCGGGGTTCGCGAAGAAGGTGCTGTCGCCCAAGCAGCACGTCACCCAAACCGATGTCTGGTCCGGCGCCGACAGCAAAGGCCGGCGCAGCGGGACGTTCACCGTGGAGGCCAAGGGCGCCCCGGTCCAGGTGCACGGCACCCTCGAGCTGGTCCGTCGCGGGGCGAAGGCAAGCATCAACACCACCGAGGTCACCGTCGAGTGCAAGGTGCCCCTGATCGGCGGCAAGATCGCCGACTTGGTGGCCAACGACACCCGCCGGGCACTCGACCACGAGCACACCTGGATGACGGAGCACCTCGAATCCTCGTGATGTGATCTCCGCAAGCAACCGAATCGAGCCCACCCGATGACCGCAAACCCACCAACCGCCAACCCAGCTCTGTCTCTCGACGACCTCGTCGAAGAACTCGACCTCGCGCGGCGATACACCGCCGAACTCGTCGACGGGCTCACACCCGAGCAGATCGTCTGGCGACCACACGACAACAGCAGTGCCATCGGCTGGCATCTCGGCCACCAGGCCGCCGTCTGCCACTACATCGTTCGCAATCTCACCGCAGCCGAACCCCCGATCGATCGACACTTCGATGCACTGTTCGATTCGGCCACCCCCGAGCCCGACCGCAGTCCGTTGCCTCCGGTGACGGCCATCGTCGAGTACCGAGACGCTGTGGCGGCGAGCGCCAGCGCAACGCTCGCTCGAATCGCACAACGACGTGTCGGTGCCCCCGACCAACTCACCGTGGTCGCCATCGGTCTCGTGTGCTCGCTGATCAACCACGAGTACCAACACAGCGCCTGGATCGGCGAGGTCCGCGACACGATGATCGACACGCCACGGCCGGCACCGGCATCGAACCGCCTCACCTCGATCGACGGGTACTGGATGATCCAGCCGGACTGAAACCGTCGAGGTTCGACATCGCGCAAGGGGGAAGGTATGCACGATGCTCCGAGCAATCGGCGGCCGGACATGATGCAGCACGCCACCGTTGCGTGGGCACCGGCCCGCCTCGACGTCCACCACCTGCCCGAACTCGCCGCCTGGATCGCACGAAACATGACCGGGGGGACCCGCGAACTCGTGCTCGACTGCTCGGCGGTCGCATTCATCGACCAGCCCGCCGTCGAGGCGATCCTCGCCGCCGAACTCGACCCCGAACGTCCGCTGCGGATCGTCCGACCGTCGATCGCCATGCGCATCACGTTCGAACTCCTCGGTCACACGACCGCCCAGGAGTCGGTGGCGGCATGAGCCTCACCCTGTCTCCGAGCGACTTCACCGTCACGGCCGACCACGCCCGGCTCACCAGCGCACTCCGCCTGCATGGCGCCCTCGAGGTCCGCCAGGCGGCCACCGCCGCGCGGCGGTACGCGACTTCCTCGACGGCGCCGATCCCGCAGTGCACGTGGTCGTCGATCTCAGCGCCCTGGACGAACTCGACGCCGCGGGACTCGCCGCGATCACCTCACCGGTGCTGGCAGCCTGCCGAGCCGGACGTGTGGTCTCGGTGGTTCCCCCAATGGCAGCACGACCGCGCCGCCTGACCGACCAGGTCGGTGTGCTGCCGATCGGTTCGTACTGACCGTGTCGACCGCAACGTCGACGTCGATCGCCGTCGACGTCGATCGCAGCAACCGCAGCCCCGGGAGCGGACTCCTGCGCGGCGGCATCGGGCTCGGCGCCGCGACCCTCGTTGCGAGCGCCGCCAACTACGCGAGCAACCTCGTGCTCGGGCGCCGTCTCGAAGCCGATGCGTTCGCCGACGCCGCGCTCGTCGTCAGCGGCCTGCTCCTCCTCAGCGCAGTTGCACTGGGGCTTCAACTCACCGTCGCCCGAGCGATCGCAACCGGTGGCGGTACTGCGATCGTTCGCCGGCTCGAACGACGGGCGGTGATCGTCGGGTGCAGTACCGGGGCGGCCGTCGCACTGCTGTCGCCGCTGATCGCTTCGTGGTTCAACATGGCCTCGCCGGTGCCGTTGATCGTGCTCGGCACGGGCGTACCCATCTTCTTCTCGATGGCGATGCGTCGCGGCGTGCTCCAGGCGTCGCATCGGTTCGGCCAGATCGGGATCTCCCAGGTCGCAGAGCCACTGGCCCGACTCGCGGTGACAGTGCTCGCGCTGAGTCTCGGCCTCGGCGCGACCAGTGCTGCGCTCGGCCTCGTCGCCGCGTTCGCCGTCGGCTGGCTGGCATCGTCACCCGGGGCTCTGCACATCGACGAGGCCGGAACTCGACGCGACACGCGATCGGCGGTCGGCGCGACCGTGTTGCTCCTCGTCGGCCAGGTCGTCATCGCCAACGGAGATCTGTGGGTCGTTGCCGCGCTGATCCCGTCGGACGCCGGCAGCTACGCAGCGGTCGCACTGGTCGGACGGCTCGTGTTCATCGCCGGATGGTCGATCGTGACCGTCGTGTTCCCGTCGCTGGCCTCCGGTTCGGGGACCGCGAGTGGCCGGCTCCTCCTGAAAGCGGTCGGCGCTGCTGCGCTCGTCGGGGGCACGCTCTCGGTGGGAGCCTTCCTCGCCGGCGATCGGCTGATCGGTGCGATGGTCGGAGACGACTACGCCGACGCCGGACATCTGCTCGGGCCGTATGCGCTCGCCACCACGCTGTTCGTCGTGGCGAACCTGTTCGCCGTCGCCGACCTCGCCGGCGGGCGACGACTGCTGCCGGCGACGATCGCCGCCGGGGCCATCGCCCAGACGGTGCTGCTGGTGCTGGTGGCCCCTCGAGGGATCGCGTGGATCGTGTACGGCCAACTGGTGGCGACGACGCTCCTCGTGATCGTGCTCGCCTCGACGATGGCCGCGCGAGCGAGGTCGAACCGCAGCGATCCGATCGAGACGAACCCGATGCCCGCAGCGATGAGTGGTCAACAGGGCTGAACCCAGGGATCTCGGTGGACAACCACATCATCCCAACTCTGCGACACCCCCTCGTCATGATGGGGGCATGGAGTTGGCTGCGGTGATCGAGCGGGTCGAGCGACTCGCAGAGGTCGGCAGAAATGTCGGTGCCTCCGCTGCTGCGGCCAAGCCCGAACTCGAAGCCGGCCTCGTCGCAGCCCGCGAATTGGAGTCCTGGATCGAGGCCCGCCGGGCGACGATCGTCACGCGGCTGGCCGAGGTGGATGCGTTCCCGGAGTCGACGGTCGCCGCCGCCGCCAAGACGTCGATCGGCACTGCGTCGAAGGCGACCGACCGGGCCGGCACGCTGACCGAGACACCGACACTCGCCGGTGCGCTGGACGATGGTGCCGTCACCGCTGGTCATGTCGATGTGGTGACCCGGGCCGGCAGGCAGCTCGACGCCGACCAACGGTCGGAGTTGTTCGATCGGGTCGAGACACTCGTCGACGTCGCCCGTGCCGGCACCGTCGAGGAGTTCGCGAAGCGCATCAGGCTCGAAGCGCGGCGCATCGAAGCCTCCGATGGCATGGACCGCTACGAACGGCAACGTCGTGCCGCTCGGGTGTCGTCGTGGACTGACGACGACGGCATGTGGAACCTGCGTGGCCGGTTCGACCCGCTCACCGGTACTCGCCTCGCATCGAAGCTGGATCAGGCCGTCGAGGCGCTGTTCTCCGAGACCACCCCCGACCACGCGCCGTCGGATCCGATCGAGAAACAGCGCTTCCTCGCCGCTCACGCGTTGGCCCGAATCATCGAAGGTGGTGCCGGTGGGGGCAAGCCGGGGCGGTCCGAGTTCCTCGTGGTCGTCGACGCCGGCACCCCCATCGCTGCCACGACCGACCTCGACAGCGAACTCGATGCCGGCGAGCTGGCCCCGTCGCGGATTCGTTGGCCGATCCCCGTCGAACTGCCCACCCGAGTGTTGGCCGAGTTGATGGGTGAGCCCGACAGCGATGTGGTCGGTGTCGTCGTCTGCAACGGTGTCGTGTTGCACGCACCCGGCAGTCTCGACCAGGGACGCACCAACCGAGTCGCCAATCGAGCACAGCGGCGGGCGTTGCGGTCGATGTACGACTCGTGTGGCATTCCCGGCTGCAGCGTCGCCTTCGACCGGTGTCACGTCCATCACGTCATCTGGTGGCGCAACGGCGGCCGAACCGACCTCATCAACCTGATCCCGCTCTGCACCCGACATCACGCCAAGATCCACCACGACGACTGGGTGATCACGCTTGGACCGAACCGGGAACTCACCGTCACACTGCCCGACGGGCAGATCATGACCACCGGCCCGCCCACCATCCGAGCCGCCTGAACGGCGGTACCGTCCCCAGGATGTTCACCGTCGAATTCGACGTCGAAGCGACCGACGGCGCGGCCCGCGCCGGCACGGCGACCACGGCGCGCGGTTCGTACAACACGCCGCTGTTCATGCCGGTCGGCACCCGCGGCGCGATCAAGTACCTGAGCGCCGCCGACTACGAACGCATCGGGGCGCAAGTCGTGCTCGGCAACACCTATCACCTGATGCTGCGGCCGGGTGCTGCCGTGATCGAACGGTTCGGCGGGCTGGGCCGCTTCAGCGGCTGGGATGGGCTGACGCTGACCGATTCGGGCGGATTCCAGGTGTTCTCGCTCGATCCCAAGGTGGATGACGACGGCGTGACCTTCAAGAGCACCTACGACGGCTCGTCGCACCGCTTCACGCCCGAGGTGGCGATGGACGTGCAAGCGCGCATCGGCGCCGACATCGCCATGGTCCTCGACGTGTGCCCACCCTTGCCGAGTCCGCCTGACGTGATCCGGACGGCATTGCGACGCACCGCCGACTGGGCGCAGCGCGCGAAGACGGCCCACACGAGGCCCGACCAGGCGGTGTTCGGCATCGTCCAGGGTGGTATCAGCGAGGCCATGCGCCGTGAGAGTGCCCAACAGATCGTCGAGATCGGATTTGATGGCTATGCGATCGGCGGGCTCTCGGTGGGGGAGACCCGGGCGGAGATGCTGCCGGCGCTGGCAGCGGCGCTCGCGCACCTTCCGACCGATCGGCCGCGCTACCTGATGGGGGTCGGGGATCCGGCTTCGCTGGTGGAGGCCGTGGCGCTCGGCGTCGACCAGTTCGACTGCGTGATGCAGACCCGGCTCGGGCGCCATGGGACGGCGCTGACCTCACAGGGTCGCTACCAGGCCAAAGCCGCCAGGAACGCCGAACTCGACGAACCGCTCGACCCCACCTGTCCGTGCGACGTGTGCGCACGGCACAGCCGCGGCTACATCCGTCACCTGTTGCAGGTCGGCGAGCCGACCGCGTCGCGGCTGTTGTCGATCCACAACGTCGCCTGGACGATCGAGCTGATGGCGTCGATGCGCGCCGCCATCATCGCAGGAACCTTCGACGAGGTCCGCCGATCCGTGCTCGACGTCTGGGGATGACGACGGCGCCCGCCTGAACCGAGATAGGCTCGCCCGCCGTCATGTCCTCATCATTCGTGTTTGCTCTCATCGCCAGCGCCGACAGCTCGTCGGGAGGCAGCGGCGCGCTGCTGCAGTTGCTGATCCTGCTGCTGATCCCGTTCGCCATGTACTTCTTTCTCATCCGGCCGCAGCGCAAGCGGATGCGCGAGCAGCAGGAGCTGCAGCGGTCGATCGAGGTGGGCGACGAGGTGATCACCACCTCCGGTATCTACGGAACGATCACCGGCGAGTCCGGCGAGGGTCGCTTCTGGCTGGAGATCGACGACGACGTTCAGATCCAGATCGCCCGAGCAGCCGTGTCCGGGCGCGTGGCGCCCGACGACGCGGGTGACGACGAGGCGGCCGACGCCGATTCGCCCGTCTCGGACGACAACTGAGCACCCCGATGACCCGCCGTCTCTGGACCTCGTTGATCGGTGTCGTGCTGATCGTCCTTGCTGCGCTGGCGTTCAACATCGCCACCGACAACACCCCGATCCTCGGCTTGGACCTCCAGGGTGGCGTCTCGGTGATCCTCGCGCCCACCGAGCCGGCGTCCGCCGACGAGCTCATCGTCATTCGCGACCAGATCCGCAGCGAACTCGAACGTCAGGGGATCGCCGAACCAGACGTGCGGACCCAGGGAGACACGATCGTGGTCGACCTGCCAGGAGTTCGCGACCAGCAGGAGGCGCTGAGCGCTGTCGACGTCTCCGGTGTCGTCGAGTTGCGACCGGTCCTCGATCCCGTGTCGTGTCAGCCCCTCACGGCCGCAGAGACCGAGCCCATCGGCCCGACCCTGCTCGACCCGGTCACCGAGGCGACGGTCGAACCTCAAGGCTTCCGGCGTCCCAGCTCACCTGACACCACCGTGGCGCCGGTCGAGCCCGCTCCGGTGGAGACGGTGCCGACCGACACGGCCGTGCCCGAACCGGTCACCGTGCCGCCGCAGACGGTCACACCAGGCGCGGAGCTCCTGCCGACTCGCGACGGCACCGTCGAGTGCGTGGGGCCGGCGCAGGGGACCGGTGAGGTCTTCGAGCGCGGCAGCGCCCAGCCGACACTCGACCCGTCGCAGGGCTGGGGCGTCAGTGTGGATCTGCGCGGCGGCGAGGGGCAGGACACCTGGAACAATCTCGCCAGCCAGTGCTTCAACGCCGCACCGACCTGCCCGACCCAACGGCTGGCGATCGTGCTCGACAGCGTGGTCCAGTCCGCACCCACGGTGCAGCAACCCAACTTCACGGATGCGGTGTCGATCACGGGCAACTTCACCCAGAGTGAGGCCGAGGACCTGTCCTCGGTGCTCAACCGAGGTGCGTTCCCCGTCGAGGTCGAAGCCCAAGAGGCTCGCACGGTGTCGGCCTCGGCGGGCGGCGATTCGCTGCGTGCCGCGGTCATCGCCGGTCTGCTCGGACTCGCCCTCGTCCTGATCTTCCTGGTCGCCTACTACCGCTGGCTCGCATTGGTGATCGTCGGCGGCATCACCGTGTGGGCCGGCATGGTCTTCGCGATGGCCTCGTTCGTGTCGGGTTGGACCAACTATGCGCTCAGCCTCGCCGGTGTGACCGGCATCATCGTTGCGATCGGCGTCACCGTCGACAGCTACGTCGTGTTCTTCGAGCGCATCAAGGACGAACTCCGCAACGGCCGCACGATCAAGAACGCGGCGCCACGAAGCTTCAAGATGACGTGGCGCACGATCTGGTCGGCTGACGTCATCTCGCTGATCGCGGCCGGCATTCTCTTCTCCCTCAGCGTCGGTTCGGTTCGCGGCTTTGCGCTGTACCTGGGCCTCACGACGATCTGCGATCTGCTCGTGTGCTACTTCTTCACCCGCCCGGCTGTGTTGTTGCTCGCTCGGAGCAAGCTGATGGCGAAGCGGGACAAGGTGCTCGGCATGAATGTGGCAACGGCATGACCCTCGACACGAGCGTTTCCGCGAGCGGCATCGGCCGCCTGTTCCGCGGTCAGACCGCGATCGACTTCTACGGGCGCCGCAAGGTCGGCCTCGGTGTCGCCATCGTCGCAGTGATCGTCACGACCGTGTCACTGTTCACGCAAGGGCTCAACCTCGGCCTCGACTTCGAGGGTGGCGACGCATGGGACATTCCCGCCAGTGAGACGTTCGGCGTCGACGAGGCCACCGACGTCCTCCAGGACAACGACGTCTCGACCACGGGCGCTCGTATCCAGCTGCGCAGCTCGGAGACGGCCGACGTCGTGACCGTCCAGGTCGAGGAACTCCCGCGGGAACAGGCCGCCGCGGTCACCGACGACTTCGCTGCCGCGGCCGGTGTCACGGTCGAAGACATCAACTTCTCGTTCACGAGCTCTACGTGGGGCGCTGAGATCACCGAGAAGGCCGCTCGGGCGCTCGTGATCTTCCTCTTGGTCGTTGCCGTGTTCATCTCGGTCAGGTTCGAGTGGCGCATGGCGGTGTCGGCGATCGCCGCCATGGCCAACGACGTGATCGTCGCGGTCGGTGTGTACTCGGTGTTCCAATTCGAGGTGACGCCGGCAACGGTGATCGCGTTCCTGACCATCTTGGGCTACTCGCTGTACGACACGATCGTCGTGTTCGACCGGGTGAAGGAGAACGAGGGACGGTTCGCCGCGACCAAGATGCCCTATGAGGACATCGTGAACATCTCGATGAACCAGGTGATGGTTCGCTCGCTGATCACCAGCTTCTCGTCGATCCTGCCGGTGGTGTCGCTGCTCCTGCTCGGTGCAGGGGTCCTTGGCGCGGTGTCGCTGCGTGAGTTCGCGCTCGCACTGTTGATCGGGATGCTCTCGGGCGTGTACTCGTCGATCTTCGTGGCCACGCCGCTGCTTGCGTACCTGAAGTCCAACACGGGTCGCACCACCCGGCGTGCTCGGTTGCTCGGCGACGATCTCCGTGCTGCGGTGATGGGCTCCGGGGTGAGCGGGCGCATCGAAGTCGATTCGCCCCAGCGCGCCGAGTCCGGCACCGATGAGCGTGAGCCGGTCGCAGCCGGTGCGACCGTGGCCCCTCCGGCGTCGTCCTCCGCAGCCCAGGCCGACCGCCTGCTCACGCACCCGCCCCGACCGCGCAAGAAGAAGCGTCGCTGAGCCTCCTCGGCGCGTGTCGTTGCGGGGACCACCTGTCGATCATCGCAGTCGCTGCCGCCCGGCGGTAACCTCGGGTCATGGCAGGCGCCCCCAGCGATCACGAGGCACTTCGGAGTCTCGTCCGCGAGATCCACGACTACCCGAGCGACGGCGTGACGTTCCGCGACATCACTCCGCTGCTCGGCGACGGACCGTCGTTCGGCGCCGCCATCGACGGTCTCGTCGAGGGGTTCGAGGGGGTGCAGGTCGACCGTGTGGTCGGCGTCGAGTCGCGAGGGTTCATCTTCGCTGCAGTGGTCGCCGACCGCCTCGGGGCGGGCCTCGTCCCCGTCCGAAAGGCCGGAAAGCTCCCGTGGGCGGTGGTGCGCGAGGAGTACGACCTGGAGTACGGCTCCGACAAGCTCGAGATCCATCGTGATGCGATCCATCCCGGCGAGCGGATCTTGATCATCGACGACGTGCTCGCCACCGGCGGCACCGCTGCAGCGACCGCCAGATTGGTCGAGACGCTCGGAGGTGTGGTCGTTGGCATCGGCGTGGTGATCGAACTCGTCGCACTCGGTGGCAGGGCGCGAGTCGGTGAGCGCAGCCTGAAGGCGCTCCTTCGGTACTGAGGATCTGCCATGGGGACCGTCGACCGTGTACTCCCGTGGCGCCGCCAACACGTTGCGGTCGCCAATTCCGAACTGACACCGCTGCTGGCGTCGTACCGTCGCCGACATCCGAAGTCGCCGGTCTCCACCATCAGCCGGGCCTATCGAGTTGCCGCCGACGCACACGAATCGCAGATGCGATCGAGCGGCGAGAGCTACATCAACCATCCGCTCGCCGTCGCTCAGATCGTGGCCGACATCGGCCTCGACGAGATCTCGGTCACCGCGGCGTTGCTCCACGATGCCGTCGAGGACACCGAGATCACCGTTGCCGACGTCGAACGGGACTTCGGCGCCGAGGTGGCCGCGATCGTCGACGGCGTCACCAAGCTCGAGCGCATCCGCTTCGACTCCCGCGAGGAGCAGCAGGCGGCGAGCATGCGCAAGATGCTCGTGGCCATGGCCAAGGATCTGCGCGTCCTGGTCATCAAGCTCGCCGATCGTCTGCACAACATGCGCACGATCGCCGCGATGCCCTTGGAGAAGCAGCAGCGCATCGCCCAGGAGACACTCGACATCTACGCCCCGCTGGCGCACCGCCTGGGCATGCAGGAGATGAAGCAGCAGCTCGAGGATCTCGCATTCGCCGCGCTGCACCCGAAGCGGTTTGCCGAACTCGATCATCTGGTGAGCAGCCGGACTCCCGAACGTGACATCTACCTGGCCAAGACGCTGGCCGAAGTGCGCGCTCGGCTCGACGATCTCGGCATCTCCGCCGAGGTGACCGGACGAGGCAAGCACCTGTGGAGCATCTACGAGAAGATGGTGGTCAAGGGTCGCGAGTTCGACGAGATCTTCGATCTGATCGCCATCCGTGTCGTCGTCGACTCGATGAAGGACTGTTACGCGGCATTGGGCTCGATCCACGGTCGCTGGCGCCCGGTGGTGGGCCGGTTCAAGGACTACATCGCGATGCCGAAGTTCAACCTCTACCAGAGCCTGCACACCACGGTGATCGGACCGGCTGGCAAGCCGATCGAGGTGCAGATCCGCACGCACGAGATGCACCAGCGAGCCGAGTGGGGTGTTGCTGCGCACTGGGCGTACAAGGAGGGCAGCGACGACAAGCACGCGGACATCGACTGGTTGGCGCGCATCATCGACTGGCAGGAAGAGATCTCCGATCCCGCGCAGTTCATGCAGAGCCTGAAGACCGACCTGGAACAGGACGAGGTCTTCGTGTTCACCCCCAAGGGTCGTGTGGTCACCCTGCCGGTCGGTTCGACCACGGTCGACTTCGCCTACGGCGTGCACACCGAGGTGGGCCACGCCTGTATCGGCGCCAAGGTCAACGGACGGCTCGTCTCGCTCGACCATGTGCTTGCGAGCGGAGACAACGTCGAGATCTTCACCTCGAAGGTGGAGACCGCCGGCCCCTCGCAGGACTGGTTGTCGTTCGTGGTGTCGCCACGGGCGCGCAACAAGATTCGCCAGTGGTTCAGCCGCGAGCGCCGGGTCGACATGGTCGAAGCGGGTCGCGACGATCTCACCGCCGAACTGCGTCGCGAACGACTGCCGGTGCAGCAGGTGTGGAAGTCGCCGCAGTTGCAGTCGGTCATCGCCGAGTTGAGCTATGTCGACTTCGACGCACTGCTGGCGGCCATCGGTGAGCACCACGTGTCGGCGAAGTCCGTGGCCCAGCGGCTGTCACGGGCCTTCCACGGCGACGAAGGAGAGCAACTGCCCGCCACCGTGTCGACGCCCCGTCGACAGCGCCGAGATGGTGGACAGACCCCGGTCGGCGTCCACGTCGAAGGGCTCGATGACGTGCTCGTCCGTCTCGCCAACTGCTGCACACCGGTGCCGGGTGATGCGATCATCGGCTTCGTGACGCGTGGTCGCGGGGTGAGCGTGCACCGCGCCGACTGTGCCAACGCAGCCTCGCTGCTGGCCGAGCAGGCGACCCGAATGATCGAAGTGGAATGGGACGGCGAGGAGCGCCCGGGACGGACCTTCGTCGCGGGCGTCGAGGTCGTCGCGCTCGATCGGTCCCGACTGCTGCGAGACGTCACCAACGCGCTTGCCGACCACAGCGTGAACATCCTGTCCTGTCAGACCGTCACCGGGACCGACCGGGTGGCCAAGATGCGCTTCGAATTCGAGTTCGCCAACCCGAGCTACCTCGATTCGGTGATCCGGACGATCCGCGGTGTCGATTCGGTGTACGACGCCTATCGGCTCGTGCCCGGCGCTTCCGTTCCGGTCGCCTGAGCGTCGGCGAGGAATCGACGCGTCCCCGCGCTGGGGCGCCAGATACGCTGCACGGCCGTGCCATCGTTCCAGACCAGCCCCGGCATGCGGGACATCCTTCCCCCCGAGAGCGGACGTTGGCGCGTCTTCAATGAGGTCTTCGCCGACGTCGTCGCAGATGCGGGCTACGGCCAGTTGGTCACGCCGTTGCTCGAAGATCTCGGTGTGTTCACCCGCATCGGTGATGCCACCGATGTGGTCACCAAGGAGATGTACGACTTCATCGACAAGGGCGATCGCCACGTCGCGCTCCGTCCTGAGATGACGGCGAGCGTCTGTCGAGCATTTGCCCAGCACCGGCCGACGCTGCCGTGGAAGATCTTCTACACCGGATCGAACTTCCGGTACGAGAAGCCGCAGCGCGGCCGCTACCGGCAATTCGACCAGGTCGGGATCGAGGTGCTCGGCGCCGACGACGCGAACCTCGACGTCGAGGTCATCGCGCTGGCCTGGGAGTTCTACGAGCGACTCGGGCTGCGTCAAGTCGACCTCGCCGTCAACAGCCTCGGCGAACCCGACGATCGGGCACGCTATGTCGATGCCCTGCGTGAGTACTTCACCGCCTGTGGCGACGCGCTCAGCGAACAGTCCAGGGCCACCCTCGAGCGCAATCCGCTCCGTGTTCTCGACTCGAAGCGCGACATCGATCGTCCCCTCATCGCCGGAGCGCCACAGATCTCCGAGTTCTACAGCGAGGGCGCCGCCGAGCACTTCGCCGCAGTGCTCGCCGGGCTCGAGGCGCTCGACATCCCATTCAGGATCGAGCCGAAGCTGGTGCGAGGGCTCGACTACTACCGCCGAACGATCTTCGAGTTCCAGGGTGGCACCCTCGATTCGGCACAGAACGCGCTCGGTGGTGGTGGCCGCTACGACGGCCTCGTCGAGGCACTCGGGGGGCCGCCGACGCCTGGCGTCGGGTTCGCGCTCGGACTCGAACGCACGTTGCTCGCCTGCGACGACGAAGGGGTCTTTCCCGCCGCGCCACTGCAGCTTGCGGCGTTCGTCGTCGACGTGACCGGCGGCCTGGAGGCCGTGTCGTTGACCGCTGAGCTCCGTCGCGCCGGCCTTGCGGTCGATCGCGGCTACGACAACCGCTCGATGAAGGCCCAGATGAAGCTCGCCAATCGCAGCGGCGCCGCCGTGGCGCTGATCATCGGTGATGACGAAGTGGCCAACGGCACCGTCATCGTCAAGCCCATGCACGGCGGCGAGCAAGTCGCTGTCGCCCGATCCGAAATCTCTGCACATCTGTCTGCCCACTCCGACCAGAATTGACATCCTCATGACCGAAACATCCAGTTCCGCCACCGCAATGCGCACCCACATGTGTGGGGAGTTGCGCGCCGCGAACGTCGGCGACACCGTCAGCGTGTGCGGTTGGGTCGGCCGTCGCCGAGAGCATGGCGAGCACCTCGCGTTCGTCGATCTTCGCGACCACTCGGGAATCGTGCAGTGCGTGATCAACGACGACGTCGACGTCCGCAGCGAGTACGTCATCAAGGTCACGGGCGTCGTTCGCGATCGTCCGGAGGGGACGATCAACGACGGTCTCCCGACTGGACAGATCGAGATCGGTGAGTGCCAGGTCGAGATCCTACGCCAGGCCACACCGCCGCCGTTCCCGATCGATGCCCGCGCTGACGACGTCGACGAGAACGTCCGCCTGCAGCATCGCTATCTCGACCTTCGCCGTGAACGCATGCAGAAGAACCTGCGGATCCGCTCGACGATCAACGCTGCGATGCGTTCGGGGATGGAGCGACAAGGCTTCATCGAGGTCGAGACGCCGATGCTCGTGCCATCGACACCTGAAGGCGCCCGAGAATTCCTCGTTCCATCCCGCAAGGAGCCCGGTTCGTTCTATGCGTTGCCCCAGTCGCCGCAGCTGTTCAAGCAGCTCCTGATGGTCGGTGGCGTCGATCGCTACTACCAGATGGCGCGGTGCCTACGCGACGAGGATTTCGCGCGCCGACCGCCAATACGAGTTCATGCAACTCGACATGGAGATGAGCTTCGTCGACCAGGACGACGTGCTCGATGCTGTCAGCGAAGCCGTGCTCGACGCCGCCGAGGCGGCGACGGGCGAGCGGCCCGGCCCCATCGAGCGGATCACGTGGCACGACGCGATGAACCGATTCGGCATCGACAAGCCGGACCTGCGTTTCGGCATGGAGCTGGTCGAGCTCACGTCCGTGTTCGCAGCCACCGAATTCAAGGCATTCGCTGGAGCCGAAGCCATCAAGGGCATCCGGGTGCCGGGCGCAGCGAGCGACTACGGACGCAACCAACTCGACAAGCTCACCGACCGTGCCAAGTCGTTGGGGGCCAAGGGGCTGGTCTGGATGAAGACGACCGCCGAGGGCTTCGACTCGCCCGTCGCCAAGTTCCTCTCCGACGAGGAGGCAGCGGCGCTGCGATCGACGATGGAGGCCGAAGACGGCGACCTCGTGCTCATTGTCGCCGACGAGTGGATGACGACCTGCGAGGTGCTCGGCACACTTCGCAACGATCTCGGGCGCCCGCCGGTGCATCAAGGCCCGCACAGCTACGTGTGGGTGGTCGAGTTCCCGCTGTTCGTCGGCATCGACAAGGAGACCGGGCAGCCCAAGTCGGGCCATCACCCGTTCACGATGCCACACCCCGACGACATCGACAAGCTCGAGTCCGATCCGATGTCGGTCCGCTCGATCGCCTACGACCTGGTCCTCAACGGCTGGGAACTCGGCTCGGGATCGATCCGAATCCATGAGCCCGACCTCCAGCGTCGGGTGTTCCACGCGCTCGGGATCTCCGACGAGGAAGCCGAGCGCAAGTTCGGGTTCTTCCTGAACCCGTTCGAGTACGGCGCACCGCCCCACGGCGGCTTCGCGGTCGGGCTCGACCGCCTCACTGCGATCCTGGCAGGGGAGGAGAACATCCGCGAGGTGATCGCCTTCCCGAAGACGCAGTCGGGCAGCGACCCGATGACCAACTCGCCGATCCCCGGCGATGCCAAGTCGATCGCCGAACTCGGACTCAAGGTGCTGCCGCCCGCCACCTGACGCAGCCACTGGCCCCCACTCGGGAACGCGGCCCGAGTCTGCGGTGAGCGGTGAGCGAGGCAGTCGCCTTCAACTCTCACCGGAGCGGTGTCTTCGGAGTCTGCGGTGAGCGGTGAGTGGGGCTGTCGCCTTCACCTCTCACCGGAGCGGGGGTGGCTGGGTCTGTCAGGATGAGGCGATGAGCTTCACCACCCAGATCATGCGCACCGGCGACACGCTGGTCGGGCCGCTGCGGACACCGGCGCAGATGCTGGCCGAGCAGGAGTACGCCGGTCACACGAGCGTGCACGACGACGAGACCGCGGCGAAGCTCGGGCTGGCCGGCGCCCCGATCGAAGGGCCGACGCACTTCAGTCAGATCGACCCGCTGGCGGTCGAGCGGTGGGGCGCTGCCTGGTTCGAACACGGGTGTGTGAGCGCTCACTTCCTCAACATGGTGGTCGAGGGAGAAGCGGTGCGCGCCACACTGGAACCCGTCAGCGACGGTCTCGCACGCATCGGCGCCGAGAAGGCCGACGGGATCCCGGTCCTGGCAGGTACTGCGTCGATCGGGCGCCAGGACCCAACGGAGCTCGACGAGCGGCGCCGTCGCGGCCTCGGCGACCCGGGCGACCTGTACATCGTCGATCAACTCGACATCGGTATGCACCACAGCGTCGCCGAGCCGGTCACGATGGGTCTCGACACCCACAACGGCAGTCTCTACCCGTTCACGCTCGCGCAGAAGCTCGACCGGATCACCGAGTCGTCGTCGTGGTACCGGGCCGACGGTGACGGCCCCTGGGGCCGGCCGATCGTTCCGACGGAGATGATCAGTGTGATCGCCCATCAATCGAACGCTCACTTCCCCGTCCGCGGCCCCGCCATCGGGTTGTTCATCGATCTCGAGGTGCGGTTCGTCGACGGGCCGGTGTTCGTCGACCAGCCGTACCGGGTCGAGCACACGATCGTCGGCATCGGCCAGACCAAGCGTGTCGAGTCCTACTGGACCGAAACCATGCTCACCGACGCCGAGAGCGGCGCACACGCTGCCACGGTGCTGCTCCACCAGGGGGTCTTCAAGGCCTCGTACGCCGACTATCCGGCCTGACCGTCGCTGCGTTCCTCGGGGTAGACCACGCCGAGTTGGGCGCGGATGTCGTCGAGGAGTTCCATCGTCGACACCGTGGTGGCGAGCGGGATCACGTCGCTTTCGCGGTGGCCACCTCGGATCCGCTCCATGGCATGGACTGCTTCGTGGGCCAGACCATGGTGCGCCACGTCGACGCGGACGGGATCCTCCCCGGTGACATGCACGGTGAATCCACCCGGAAACCAGAACGGGGCATCGACATCGATTCGGCCCAGCGTTCCGTACACCGAGGCTCGCAGGTCCGACATCATGTCGAGCGACGTGTGGAAGACGCAGTAGGCGCCGCTCTCGAACCCGACGACCCCACCGACGGTGGAATCGACACCGGTGGCTCCCAGGGTGCCGAGCACCTTGGCATCGATGGGGGCACCTGCGAGGAACCTCGCGAACGTCACGGGGTAGATCCCGATGTCGAGCATGGCGCCTCCGGCCAGGTCGATGCGCCGATGACGGCCGTTCGGGTCGCTCACCGGAATGGCGAAGTTCGCTTGGACCACCATCAGGTCGCCGATCTCACCCGCACGCACGCGGCGACGGATGTCGATCACGGCCGGGATGAACCAGGTCCACATCGCCTCCATCAAGAATCGGTCGTTCCGGCGGGCTGCGGCCACCATGTCTCGGGCCTGCGTCGCGTTGAGCGCGAACGCCTTCTCACACAGCACGTGCTTGCCGGCGTCGAGGGCTGCGATGGTCATCGAATGATGGTGGCTGTGGGGCGACGCAACGTAGACGATGTCGACGTCGTCGTCGGCCCACAGCGCCGCGTAGCTCCCGTGAGCACGCCCGATGCCGTGCCGGTCGGCGAAGCTGTCTGCCGCCTCCTGAGTGCGCGAGCCGACGGCAGCGATCTCGGCGTCCGGTAGGGCTGCCAGTGCCCTGCACATGCTGTCGGCGATCGAGCCGGTCGAGGCGATGCCCCAGCGCAGCGGGGTTACACCATCGACCATGACCCTGACCGTAGCAATCTGGGAACCGGCTGCTACACAGTTCGTCGGACCGAATGGCCCGACGGGGGCAGGTCGGAGGAGCGACGATGGTGAGATCACTCGGGATGTCAGCGACGCTGCTTGCGTTCGGCCTGGCCGCGGCGGCGTGCGGCTCGGACGCTGCGCCCGACGACGATGCCGCGATTCCCAGCGTTGTCACGGCGCCCGCCACGGCCTCCTCCAGCGCATCCGGCGTCAGTGGGACGACCCGAGACGATGTGGACTGCAGCGACGAGGGTCTCGGTGCCGACGAGGTGATTTCATTCACCGCTGCGTACTACGTGGTCGACGGCAAGCTTGGGCGAGCGGTGCGGAGGTGGCGGTGATGACCGCATCTTCGACGCCTGGGAGGCGCTGGCGACGATCGCGCCGCAGGGGCAACTCGGCGACCTCGGAGTGTTCACCGCCTTCGAAGAGACGGGAGCCGGTGAGGAGGTGACGTTGGCATTCGTCCAGCCATTGGACGTCGACGGCACGTTGTTTCAGATGTCGGTGAACCTCGATGAGTACGAGTTCGATCCGGACGAGGCCCTGCTGACGATGGCGCACGAGTTCAGCCACGTGTTCACCGCCATTCCCTCGCAGATCGACCGAACGGTCGAAGCGGCTGCGAACTGCATGACGTACGACAACGGGGAGGGATGTTTCTTCGAGGATTCGCTCATCTTTCGGTGGGTCGACACGTTCTGGGACCCGTACATCGACGACGTCGATCCACTCGTCGAACCGTCGGGCGTTGCAGGGGACGAACGATGTGCACAGGATGCAGGGTTCCTCGGGCCCTATGCGGCGAGCAACCCGGAGGAGGACTTCGCCGAGTCCTTCAGCGCCTTCGTGTTCGATCTCGACGCCGCCACCCCCGAGCAGCAGGAACGGATCGATTGGATGGCCGATCAGCCGGGACTCGCCGAATTTCGGGATCGCGCCGTCGCGGCCGGGCTGACGCCGGTCGCCAACACGTTCGAAGTCTGCGGCCTCAGCTGAACCTCGCTGCTGTCGTCCGAGTGGTCTCGAAGCAGGCGGGTCCTCGCATCATCTCTGTGACACCCCTGCTCTACGATGAGCAGCGACCGACTCCTCCCGACGGATTCACCACCAGAAGGAGCGACAGATGATCGACCCCCAGCGAGCTGGCGTCACAGCCAATCTCGTCCTGATCCGCGGCACCCTGCCACACGAAGCCCAGCATCGCGAGCTGCCGTCGGGCGCCGTGGTCGTGCAGTTCGACGTCACCACCGTCATCGACGGCAGCTCGAGCACGGTCTCGGTCCCGATCGCATGGCATGAGCCGAGTGCTGCGCAGGCTGCGCTGCTGGTCGGCGGCCTCGACGTGTTGGTGATGGGCACCGTCCGGCGTCGGTTCTTCCGTGTCGGTGGCGCAACGCAGAGCAGGACCGAAGTCGTCGCCGACGCGGTGATCCCCACGCGGCGCCGCAAGCAGATCGCCGACGTGCTGCGTCACAGCGCGGAGCGTCTGCTCGCGGACGTCGCCTGAACTCGTTCAGTCGAGGCTGCGGATCACCAGACCGGTGCGCAACTTCGGCGTGAAGAACGTCGACTTGGGCGGCATCAGTGCGCCCTCGCGCGCCGTTCGCTCGATCTCTGCGACGCTCACCGGACGGATCAACACCGCTGCGGAGGCGGCACCCGACGTGACGGCGTCGACCACGTGATCGACGCCGTGCTGATAGGTCACTCGATGGTCGACGTCGGCCAGGGCGTGCTCGAGCCAGGCCCCATCCAGCGACCGGACGCCGTCGAACGCCCCTGGACGGGCTCGCAGCCAGTGAGCAGTGCCATCGGCGCCGATCAGGCAGAGCACGCCGTCGTCGTCCATCGTGGCGAGGGTCGAGGCATCCGGGGGGTCAGCAGGGTTGCGCTCGAAGCAGACGTCGAGTGCAGCAACGAGGGCGTCGGTGGACACGTCGTGATAGAGCCGGTGGATCGCCTCCACCGACAGCTGATCGGCAACGAGCTCACTCACGAACGTGAGCGTTTCGTCAGCCGGATTCGCCTGGTCGCCGTTGGCCGCCCGCGCTTCATTGCGGTAGGTGCGACTGATCCCGTATCGATGATGGCCGTCGGCGATCAGGACATCATCCGAGCCGACCTTGGCGGCGATCGCGCGCACCCGGTCGGGGTCGCTGACGCGTTCGACCACGTGCTCGACACCGTCGACGGTCACCGATGCGATCGCCTCACCGGGCTCCGCCAGGAGTGACGTGAGTCCGGTCGCGAGTGACAGCCCCCACACGGGCGACAGATTGGCTCGGGTCGCCCTGGTGAGGTCGAGCCGGTCGGTCGACGCCTTGGGCGTGACCCGCTCGTGGGGGAGCACACCACCGGCACCCTCGTCGACGACTTCGAGCCCGCCCAGCACACCGGCGATGTCACGCTCGGTGCCCGACGCATCGGTGAACCGCATCCGATAGATCGTGAAGGTGTCCACGTCGTCGTAGGACATCACGCCAGCATCGATCCAGTCACGCAGCGTGATCGCGGCCTGGTCGTACCGGTCGGCGCCAGCGGATTCCCGAGGGACGTCGACATGGGTGATGTTCCACGGGCTTCGCCCACCGAGCTCGTCGAGGTCGGCGTCGGACAGGACGTCGTACGGGGGAGCGATCAGGTCGTCGATCTGTGGGTCGCAATAGCGAAGGGCAGGAAACGGTGTGAATCGGGGCACGCCAACAGGATGTCACGGCACGCAGCGCTTCCTGCAACGATCCAGTCGTGAACCCGTTGCCGATCGACACGGTGCTGTGCGATCTCGACGGCGTGATCTGGCTCGCGCATCAGCCGATCCCCGGGTCGGTGGAGGCGATCGGAGCCCTTCGTGCAGGAGGCGTGCGGGTGCTGTTCGTGACGAACAACTCGTTCGCGACGAGTGCCGAGCACGAGTCCGCGCTCGGCCGCATCGGGATCGAGGCCCGAGGCGACGTGGTCAGTTCGTCGATGGCTGCGGCCTCGCTGCTCGAACCCGGCGAGCGAGCGTTGGTGGTCGGTGGTCCAGGGGTGACCGAGGCCCTGGTGCGCCGCGGAGTCGACGCGGTGCCCAACGATGGCCTGACGGCCGTTGGCTCGGTCGACGCCGTCGTCGTCGGCATGCACCGCGATTTCGACTACCAGCGGCTCACCGCTGCCGCCGATGCCGTTCGGCGCGGTGCCCGACTCGTCGGCACCAATGCCGACAGCACCTACCCGACCCCGACGGGTCTGTTGCCCGGCGGTGGGGCAATCCTCGCCGCGGTCGCCGTGGCGTCGGGTGTCGAGCCCGTGATCGCCGGCAAGCCGCACCGACCCATGGCCAATCTCGTGGCGTCGATGCTGCTGAATCCTGCGACGAGTGATGCGGACGGTGAGGTCGACGGCGGGAGGCAACGGCCAGGGTCGGGGCTGGGTCGCCAGGTGTGGATGGTCGGCGATCGGCCCGACACCGACGGCGAATTCGCTCGACAGGTGGGATGCCGATTTGCGCTGGTGCGGTCGGGAGTGACGCGCCCAGGCGAGCCCGCCTCGGCCACCCCGTCAGTCGACCTCGACGCGGCCGACCTGGCCACTGTGGTGGCCGAACTCCTCCCGACGACTGCCACACCCGAGTAGATTGGCGGCATGGCAAAGTCAACAGTGCAACGCCTCGTCGATGCGGGTGTCGAGTTCACCGACATCTCTCGGAAGCAGGCCGAGTCGATCGTGCAATCGTTGGTGAAGGCCGGTGAGGTCCGACGTTCCGACGCAGAGCATGCCGTACAGACACTGCTCGACCGCAGCCGCGAGACCTCCGAGCGCGTCAGCGACAACGTGCAGCGTGAAGTGTCCAGGCAGATGAACTGGCTGTCGGATCGGTTCGACGAACTCGAGGATCGATTCGAAGAACTGGCCGAGAAGATCGCCGATCGCGTGAAGTCGGAGATCGAGTCCGCCCAGTCCAACGCTCCGGCAGCGAAGAAAGCCCCGGCCAAGAAGAAAGCCCCGGCCAAGAAGAAAGCCCCGGCCAAGAAGAAAGCCCCGGCCAAGAAGAAAGCGCCGGCCAAGAAGAAAGCCGCAGCCAAGAAGAAAGCCCCGGCCAAGAAGCAGGCCGCAGCCAAGAAAGCGCCGGCCAAGAAGCAGACCGCAGCCAAGAAAGCGCCGGCCAAGAAAGCGCCGGCCAAGAAGCCGGAAGACCGCGGCGCCGCCGTCGTCCGACGGCGCCGGCTGACACCTCCGTGGCGGCCCGTCGACGGCTCGATGCCGAACTGGTTCGGCGCGACCTCACCGGGAGCCGCACCGAGGCACAGGCGCTGATCGCCGCCAACCGCGTGTTGGTCAACGGCTCGATCGCCGCCAAGGCGTCGCGTCAAGTGGCCCCCGGCGACGCCGTCGTGGTGGAGGGTCCGCCTGCACGCTTCGTCGGACGTGGCGCCACCAAACTCGAGCACGCACTCGAGGTGTTCGGCCTCGATGTCGAGGGGCTGCGGGCCCTGGACGTCGGCGCCTCCACCGGGGGTTTCACGGACTGCTTGCTGCAGCGACGAGCCGCCCACGTCGTTGCGCTCGATGTCGGACACGGGCAACTCCACGAACGACTCCGCGCGGATGCCCGTGTCACCAACCTCGAACGTCAGAACATCCGCACCACCACCGTCGAAACGATCGGTCGTCCCGTCGACATCATCGTCGGCGACCTGTCGTTCATCTCGTTGCGGCTCGTGATCCCCACGCTGGTGTCGCTGTGCCAACCTGGGTCGCCCATGGTTCTGCTCGTCAAGCCTCAGTTCGAAGCCGGTCGCCAGGAGGTCGATCGGGGGCGAGGGATCATCACCGACGAGCTCATCCACGAACGAGTTCGCTCCGAGGTCGCCACTGCGCTGACCGCCGCTGGCGCGGAGGTGGTGGACTGGACCGATTCGCCGATCACCGGCGCCGACGGAAACCGTGAATTCCTCGTCTTGGCTCGAACCGCATGCGTCGGCTCGACAACGCAGGAGTCTCCCGGCAACCTGACCGCCGACGAGGCGTCATGACCAGCATCGCAGCGGTGGCCCATCACGAGCGCGACGCATCGCGCTCGCTGGCCCAGGAGGCAGCCACGTGGTGCACCGACCACGAGGTCACGTTCTGGATGCCTGCCGAGGACGCCGAAGCGCTGGCGTTGGCCGAGTGCGCGAGTGCTCGCCCCATCGCGGAGGCCGATCTGGTGCTGAGCCTGGGTGGCGACGGCACGATGCTGCGCAGCGTCCGGTTGCTCGAAGGTGCACCGGTACCGGTGCTCGGGGTCAATCTCGGGTCGCTCGGCTACCTCACCCAGGTCGAACCCGACCGGCTCACCGACGCCCTCGATCGCTTCGTCTCGGGATCGGAGATCGGCGGCTGGCGACTCGATCAGCGCATGATGATCGACGTTGCGGTCAACGGGGAACTCGTCGGGCGTGCGCTCAACGAAGCAGTGGTCGAGAAGGCGGAGTCGGGTCACACCGTGCGGCTGCTCGCACGCATCGACGGCGAACCGTTCACGTACTACGCCGCCGATGGGCTCATCGTCGCCACGCCAACCGGCTCCACCGCCTATTCGCTGTCGGCGCGCGGACCGGTCGTGTCGCCCAGGCACCGCGCAATGCTGCTGACGCCGGTGTCGCCGCACATGCTGTTCGATCGCACGCTCGTGCTCGACCCGTCGGAGGTGATCGAGATCGAAGTGTCCGGCCACCGGCTCGCCGACCTCGTCCTCGACGGCCAGCCGGTTGCATCGCTCGACGACGGTGACGTGGTCACCTGCACCGCCGCAGCGTCCACCGCCAATTTCGTCCGGTTCGGCGAAGAGCGCTACCACCAGATCCTCAAGGCCAAGTTCGGCCTCGCCGACCGCTGATCACACGTATGCTCACCGAACTCCACATCGACAACCTCGGCGTGATCGAGCACGTGGCGATCGTGCTCGGCCCCGGCCTCACCGCAGTGACCGGTGAGACCGGGGCCGGCAAGACGATGCTCGTCGAGGCGATCGAGCTGCTCGTCGGCGGCCGCGCCGATGCGTCGATGGTGCGCCACGGTGCCGACGAGGCACGGATCGATGGCAGGTTCGTCACCGCCGGCGGCGACGAGCGGGTGCTCACGCGGGTCATTCCTGCCGAAGGCCGATCGCGTGCCTACCTCGACGGTCGACTCGCCACCGTTGCCTCGCTGTCGGAGGTGGCAGCCGACATCGTCGACCTGCACGGCCAGCACGCCCATCAGTCGCTGTTGTCGCCGGCGACACAACGGGCGGCACTCGACGAGTTCGGGGAGATCGACCTCGGCCCGCTACGCGCTGCGCGTGGACGACTCACCGAGATCGACGCCGAACTCGCCGCCCTCGGCGGAGACGATCGGGCCCGCGCCCGAGAGATCGACCTCCTGCGATTCCAGGTCGACGAACTCGACGCGGCTGAGCTGGTCGACGCCGACGAAGACGTCGAGCTCGACCGCGAGGAGACC
This sequence comes from Ilumatobacteraceae bacterium, assembly GCA_963793335.1. GTDB lineage: Bacteria > Actinomycetota > Acidimicrobiia > Acidimicrobiales > Ilumatobacteraceae > Sva-07. Next base: position 24,499 of record CAWBZS010000013.1, read on the forward strand.
GTGCTCGCCGATGCAACGGCCCACCGCGACGCTGCGTCGGCGGCTGCGGCTGCGCTCACCGACGACGGGGGAGCACGCGACGGACTTGCCACCGCACTCGGTGCGCTGGAGGGTCGAGCCCCCTTCGACGAGCAGGCGTCGAGGCTTCGCGATCTCCTCGCCGAAGTCGACGACGTCGTGGCCGACATCCGCTCCGACGGCGAGGCGATCGACGAGGCACCCGAGCGCCTGGCGATCATCCGCGAGCGTCGGCAGTTGCTCAAGAACCTGCGCAGAAAGTACGGAGACGACCTCGAGTCGGTCATGGCGTTCCATGCCGAGGCCGCCGAACGACTGCGTGGACTCGAACACTTCGACCAACGAGCCGGCGAGCTGGATGCACAACGCCAGGCAGCGCTGTCCGCCGAACGCACGGCTGCCGAAGCCGTCGGTCGACGGCGCCGCGAGGTCGGCCCGGGGCTCGCCGCGGCCGTCGAAGCCGAACTGCGCCGGCTGGCACTGCCGAACGCGGCGCTGGCCGTCGAGGTCGGCCAGCACGCCGACGATCACCCCGGCGACCGGATCCATTTCCTGCTGGCCGCCAACCCGGGCGCTCCGTTGCTGCCGTTGACCCGCGTCGCGTCGGGCGGCGAATTGGCCAGAGCGATGCTGGCGCTCCGGTTGGTGCTGTCATCGGCCACGTCGACCACCTCGGCCACGTCGACCACCTCGGCCACGTCGACCAGTGCGTCCGGCGACAGCCAGGTCGATGCGGGTCGGACGTTGGTGTTCGACGAGGTCGACGCCGGCATCGGCGGCACTGCGGCACAAGCGGTCGGGGACGCGCTGGCCGAACTCGGTCGAAGCCATCAGGTGCTGGTGGTCACCCACCTCGCGCAGGTCGCGGCACGCGCGACCACCCAGGTCTCGGTGTCGAAGGCGGTCGTCGACGGTCAGACCTACGCAGCCGCTGAACCCTTGACGGGCGACCGGCGGGTCGCCGAGATCGCGCGGATGCTGTCGGGCACGGGGAGCGCCTCCGCCCTCGACCACGCACGCGAACTCCTCGAACGCTGACGGACCGATTGCGCGAGGAGCGCGACCGGCGGCGATCGCGCGAGGTATGGTGATCTCCCGTCATGGGGTCCGCGTGCGAACAGCATCTGCCCCCGCATTTTCGAGACGGAGGATTGGCCTGATGCCGAAGCACATTTTCGTGACCGGAGGCGTGGCCAGCGCTCTCGGCAAGGGGTTGACGGCGTCGTCGCTCGGGCGACTGCTGAAGCTTCGTGGGCTCCGCGTGACGTTGCAGAAGCTCGACCCGTACATCAACATCGACCCGGGAACGATGAACCCGTTCGAGCACGGCGAGGTCTTCGTCACCGATGACGGAGGCGAGACCGATCTCGACCTCGGCCACTATGAACGGTTCATCGACGAGAACCTGTCGCGCAATTCCAATGCCACGACTGGGTCGATCTACCAGTCGGTGCTTGCCGCCGAACGGCGAGGGGACTACCTGGGCAAGACCGTGCAGGTGATTCCGCACATCACCGACGAGATCAAGCGTCGCGTCGAACGAGTCGCCCACGACGACGTCGACGTGGTGATCACCGAAGTCGGCGGCACGGTCGGCGACATCGAGATCCTCCCGTTCCTCGAGGCGATCCGTCAGTTCCGCAACATGGTCGGCCGGGACAACGTCTGCTACATCCACGTCACGCTCGTGCCGTACATCGGGCCCTCCGGTGAACAGAAGACCAAGCCCACGCAGCATTCGGTCACCGAACTGCGCAGCCGCGGCATCCAGCCGGACGTGATCGTGTGCCGGAGTGAGGCCCCGCTCTCGGAGGACCTCAAGCGGAAGATCTCGAATTCCTGTGACGTCGAGGAGCGTGCGGTGGTCAACGCCGCCGACGCCAAGAACATCTACGAACTGCCGCTGATCCTGCACGATGAGGGCCTGGACACGTTCGTCTGCGAGTTGCTGCGCATCGAAGGTGAACCCGATCTGACCTATTGGGAACAGTTCGTGGCAAAGGTCGAAGCCGCGACCATCCCGGTCCGCATCGGGCTGATCGGCAAATACATCGAACTGCCCGACGCCTACTTGTCGGTGGTCGAGAGTCTCAAACACGCGGGCTTCCACCACGGGGCCGACGTCGAGATCGTCTGGATCCAGTCGGAGAGCGTGGAAGGGTTGCTCGCAGCCGGACAGCTCGACCATCTCGATGGCATCGTGATCCCAGGCGGATTCGGCTACCGCGGGGTCGAAGGCAAGATCGCCGCTGCGAGGTATGCGCGTGAAGAGATCGTGCCGTGTCTGGGTCTGTGTCTGGGGCTGCAGGCCATGGCGATCGAGTACGCCCGCGACGTCGTTGGACTCACCGACGCGAACTCGACTGAGTTCGATCCCACCACGCATCACCCGATCATCGACTTGATGCTGGAGCAGCGCGGCATCGAGGACAAGGGCGGCACGATGCGCCTCGGCGCGTACTACGCAGTGCTGGCGCCGGAGTCGCAGGTGGCAGCCGCCTACGGCGAGCCGGTGGTCAGCGAGCGCCACCGTCACCGCTACGAGTTCAACGAGCGATACCGAAATCAGCTCGAGGAGCACGGGCTGTGGTGTTCGGGAACCTCGCCGGACAACCGCCTCGTGGAGTTCATCGAACTGCCCGGGCATCCGTTCTGGGTCGGCACCCAGGCGCACCCGGAATTCAAGAGTCGCCCCGACCGGCCGCACCCGCTGTTCCGAGAGTTCGTCGCTGCTGCGCTTCGACGGAGCGCACAGACTGCTGCGCAGTCGGAGGTGCCCACGGCGTCGCCGCCTGCAGAGGGCGCCACGGCAGGCTCGGAGTCAGAGCCGTCGTTGACCTCGTGACCAACGCTCACCGGGATCCGGCAACGGGTTTTCGCCGGGTGGACGAACGACGGATCCACCGCGGCTACGTCTGGGACCTGGTGGCGGCCGAGTTCGAATCGCCCGATGGTTCGCGATTCCAACGTGACATCGTGAGGTCCCCGGGCGCCGTCGGTGTCTTGCCGCTGGTGTTCGACGCAGAAGGAAACGCGTCGGTCGTGCTGGTGTCGCAGTACCGGCCCCCGCATGACCGCGCCATCATCGAAATGCCGGCCGGGATGCGCGACGTCGAGGGGGAGCACACCGCTGAGGTGGCTCGTCGAGAGTTGATTGAAGAGGCGGGGCTGGAGGCCGACGGGATCGAACTGCTCACCGAGATCCTGCCGTCGCCGGGAATGACCGACTCGGTCACCACGCTGTACCTCGCCACCGGGTGCACCCCGGTCCCGCACGACCGCCAGGGACCGGAGGAGGAGCACATGGAGTTGCTGCACCTGCCCCTGAACGACGCTGTCGCCATGGTGACGGCGGGCGAGATCGCCGATGCGAAGACCGTGGTTGCGCTGCTGCTCACCGAGCGCAAGCTCCGTGACAGCGACCACGGCACACGCTGACGTGCGCACGACGAGATGAGCCGCTCGTTGCTGCCGATCGAGGCCGAGGAGTTCTTGTCGTGGCTGGTCGCCGAGAAGGGCCGCTCGGCGAACACGATTGCGGCCTATCGGCGCGATCTCCTCGCCTACAGCGAGTGGCTGACGGAGCGCGACCTCACGGTGATCGACGTGTCGCACCGACAACTCGTCGAGTTCGTCGGCGATCGGAGGCGAAGCGGTGCTGCGACCTCGTCGATCGCCCGTCAACTCGCTGCAGTGCGAATGCTGCATCGATATCTCGCCATCGAGGGCGAACGAGATGACGACCCCGCTGCCGACCTCGAAGGTGTGCGCGTGCCGGCGGGTATTCCCAAACCGTTGACCGAGGCCCAGGTGACCAGCCTGATCGATGCGGTCGTCGTGACCGAGCCAATCCACCGACGCGACCCTCGCGTTGATCGAGTTGCTGTACGCAACAGGTGCCCGCATCTCCGAAGCGGTTGGGCTGTCCGCTGGCGAGATCGACCTCGATGCCCGTCTGGTTCGCCTGTTCGGCAAGGGTTCCAAGGAGCGCATCGTGCCGTTCGGGGCGAGTGCTGCAGCGGCACTCGATGACTGGTTCTCGCCCAGCGGCCGGGCGATGGTGGTGCCGAGCCAGTGGCGGCGCCGCGACGACGCCGAGGCGGTGTTCTTGAACACGAGAGGCGGCCGACTCACCCGGCAGGCGGCGTGGCAGATGATCAAGAAGTACGGGGTCAAGGCAGGGATCGGCACCGAACTCTCGCCGCACGTGCTGCGCCACTCGTGCGCCACACACCTGCTCGATCACGGCGCCGACTTGCGAGTAGTACAGGAAATGCTGGGACACGCATCGATCTCGACGACGCAGATCTACACCAAGGTCAGCCAGGAGCGACTGTGGGACGTGTACCGGACGGCGCATCCGCGGGCCAGACTGACCCGGTGAGCTCGCTGTTGTCGAAAATCTGGCATCTGACCGCCCGCTTCGTGACGTCCCTGCCCTCGACGGCGCCCTCGGTGGTCGACGAACTCTGGGTCGATGAGCGGCTCATGGCGGGCGAGCGCCGGCTCTGGGTGCAGCTCTCGAATCAGGATCGTCGTCACAGCATTGCGGTGGGGCGGCGGTTCGTGGCGTACCGACCCGACGCGTCCCGAGCCGAGGTTGCCGGGGCGATCCTGCACGACGTCGGCAAGATCGACTGCGGCCTCGGGACGTTCCGGCGGGTCGTGGCAACGCTGGTCGGCCCGAGAGGACGCGCATTCGCGAGCTACCACGATCACGAGGCGATCGGGGCCGAGATGGCCCGGTTGGCAGGTTCCGAGCCCGCCACGGTCGAGCTCATCGCGCAGGAGGGCCCTGCATTCGAGGCGTTGTGCGCCTCGGATCACGCCTGATGGGTCACGAACCAGGCTGACCCCGCACCGGTCCGCGCTCTCGCTCGCTCGGCGGGAGGACGTGGCGAACCCGAACGGTGTTCACGACTGCTCGGAGCATCATCCACACGGTCAGTCCGATCCAGATCCCTGCAATCCCGAGCGCGGGCGCCGCGAGCACGACGACGGCGATCGGGATCACCGCGACCAGGTATCCGAACGCTGCGACACCCAGGAATCGGTAGTCGCCGGCACCGATCAGCACGCCGTCGTCGGCAAACGCCACCGCACCGGGGACCAGCAGCATCGCAAGCAGCAACAGCGCAGACGTCGCCCGAGACGCGACGGCCGGGTCGTTGGTGAACACCTGGGGGAGCAGCGTCGACGTTGCTGCAACGATGACCGCGAGACCGATGGCGGCGATCATCGACAACCGCACGACGCGCCTGGCCAAGTCCCGAGCACCGGCACCGCCATGGCCGAGCTCTTCGGCGACCAGCGTCTGTGCCGGAACGGCAAGGGCGTCGAGGACCAGGGCGAGAAACAGGAAGATCGTGATGGCGATCTGGTGAGCAGCCAGCGTGCTGTCGTCGATGCGTGCCGCGAGTGCGGTGGCGCCGGTGAACACGGCGAGCATCGATCCGACGCGCAGCAGGAGGTGCCGTCCCGCGGTCACCAGCGGGGCCATGTCCGTCCAACTCGGGCGTCGATGTCGCGCTGGTCGCAGCCGTTGGCGCACGACCACAGCAAACGCCACCCCAGCACCGGCCTGGGCGATCACGGTCGACCACGCCGCTCCGACGATTCCCAGATCGAAACCGAACACCAGCACCAACTCGATCACCAGGTTGGCCACATTCGCTGCCACCAGGATGACGAGGGGCGTTCGATAGTCGGCGGCACCGCGTTGGATGCCCTGGGCGGCCAGGGCGATCAGCACGAACGGCACGCCAACGGCGGCGATCTGCAGATACTCGACGGCGACGTCGAGGACTGCGCCCTCTGCCCCAATCGCCGCTGCAAGGGGGCGGGCGCCGACGACCAGCGCTGGGACCGCGACGATCGCCATGCACCCGGCCAGCCACATGGCCTGTACGCCGATGTCTGCGGCCTCGTCGGGGCGCTCGGCACCCAGGCGGTTGGCAACGCGTTGGGTGGTGCCGTAGGTCAAGAAGTTCGAGCCGGCGATCACGAGCGCCAGGATCGTGATCGCCACGGCGAGCCCGGCGAGTTGGTCGGTGCCGAGGCGACCGACGATCGCGGTGTCCACGATGCGGTACAGCGGTTCGGCGGCCAGCGTCCCGAGCGCCGGGATGGCCAGCGCAACGATGCGCCGATCGGTGCTGGTCCACCGTTCTCGTGAACCCGTGCCGGAACTATTCGCGCACGAGTTCACGAGAACGACGGGGGGGTGTCGGTGAGTCAGGCGGGGAGCAACCCGATGTTGCGGTGCGCACGAGCGAGGGTGGCCGACGCGATGTCACGAGCCTTGTCGGCGCCGACGGCCAGCAGCCGCGCCAGTTCGGCCGGGTCCTGCATCAACTCCAGATAGCGGGCTCGGATCGGGTCGAGCACGGCCAGCACGGCCTCGCCGGTGTCGACCTTGAGCTTGCCGTACTGCTCGTAGTCGTCGGCGACCGCCTGCGGGGTGCGGCCGGTGACCGCAGCGTGGATCTCGAGCAGGTTCGACACCCCAGGCTTCTCTTCCCGATCGAACCGGACGGCGTCGGCGCCCGTGTCGGAGTCGGTGACAGCGCGCTTGAACTTCTTCATCACAGCGGCCGGCTCGTCGACCAGGTAGACGCAGCCCGCATCGGAGTCGTCGGACTTCGACATCTTCGACGTCGGATCCTGCAGACTCATCACGCGGGCTCCGGTTGCCGGCGTGACCGCTTCGGGAATCACGAACGTCTCTCCGAAACGATGGTTGAACCGGGTGGCGATGTCGCGTGTGATCTCGACGTGCTGGCGTTGATCGTCGCCGATCGGTACCTCGTTCGCGTCGTAGAGCACGATGTCGGCAGCCTGCAACGCCGGATACGTGAACAATCCAGCGGACACGAACTCGTGCTCTCGCTTGGCGGTCTTGTCCTTGAACTGCGTCATGCGCGACATCTCGCCGAAACTGGCCGTGCACTCCATGATCCACCCGAGCTGATTGTGCTCGGGCACATGGCTCTGCACGAAGACGGTCGCGACATCCGGGTCGAGGCCGATCGCGAAGAACATCGCCGCCAGCGACATGGTCTGGCGACCGAGCACGTCGGGCTGTTCGGTGACGGTGAGCGCATGCAGGTCGACGATGCCGTGGAACGCATCGCAGTCGTGTTGGCCCGCGACCCAGTTCCGCAGTGCGCCGAGATAGTTGCCGAGGTGGACATCACCCGTTGGCTGCATGCACGACAGCACGCGGGTCGTGGAGGTCTCCGAAGTCGTACTCACGAGCGCCGACGATACCCCGTTGCACCCAGCTCGCTCCGGTAGGTTGTGCAGCGATGGCCCTCGACACTTCCACCCCCATGGACGTTTCAACGCCCGTGTACGAGGGACCGTTCGACATGCTGCTGCAGTTGATCCTGCGTGAGCAGGTCGACATCTACGAAGTGAACCTGTCGAGCATCGTCGACGCGTACCTGGTCGAGATCGAACGGATGCAGCTCCTCGACCTCGACGTCGCGACCGGTTTCCTCCTGATCGCCGCCACGCTGGTCGAGCTCAAGGCAAGGCGATTGCTGCCGAACCCGACCGACATCGATCTCGACGACGAGTTCGCACTGTGGGAGGAGCGCGACATGCTGCTGTCTCGGCTGCTGGAGGCAAAGACGTTCAAGGATGTCGCGCAGGTGTTCTCGGCGCTCGCTGACGACGCCGATCAGTCGTTTCCGCGGGTGGTCGGCCCGGACGACCGCTTCGCCGCGGTGGTGCCCGACATGCTCGAGGGCACGAGCGTGCTGAGCCTCCGCAACGCCGCAATACGAGCGCTCACCCCGAAGCCGGTGCCCGTCGTCGATCTCTATCACGTCGATCCGATCACGACCACGGTGGCCGACGCCGTGGCGGAGCTGGTCGATGAACTCCCACGCGCCGGACGAATCAGCTTTCGGCGTCTCACCGAGGGGCTGGTCGACCGCATCGACGTGATCATCAGGTTCCTCGCCGTACTCGAGCTGTACAAACAGGGCGCGGTCGACATCGAGCAGCCCGAACGCTTCGGTGACATCGACGTGCGTTGGAGTGCCGACGAGCACTTCGACACCGATTCGATCCTGATCGACGCCTACGAAGGCTGACCATGAACGATCTCGCTGGACCCAATGGCATCGAACCGTCCGACGATGCACTGGACGACGACGCCGTCGCCGCTCGTGATGCACTGATTGCCGAGTGCAAGCGGGCGATCGAGGCAATCGTGCTCGTCGCACACGACCCGGTCCCCGCGGACCTGCTGGCGCAGCTGCTCGAGGAGCCGACGACGGTGGTCGAACAGTGGTGTGAGGAGTTGGCGGCGTCCTATCGCGACGCAGCGCACGGATTCGAGCTCGTGAACGTTGCCGGCGGCTGGCGTCTGCAGACCCCAGCGGATCTGACCGCCTACGTCGAACGGTTCCTGCTGCACGACCAGCGCTCGCGCCTGTCGGGGGCAGCGCTGGAAACGCTGGCCATCGTGGCGTACAAGCAGCCGATTTCCCGAGGTCAGATCGCATCGATCCGAGGTGTCGATCCCGACGGCGTGCTGCGGACGTTGCAGGCACGGGGCTACATCGAGGAAGTCGCGCGTGACCCGGGCCCGGGGCAGGCCATGCTCTTTGGGACCACCGGAGCCTTCCTGGAGAAGCTCGGCCTCGCATCGCTCGACGATCTGCCGGCGATCGCGGAGTTCATTCCCAGTGCCGAGGTGGTGGAAGCGCTCGAGGTCGGCCTGCGAGTCACCCCGGTGATCGACATCTCGACCGCTGCCCCGAGCTCCCCGCCGTCCGTCGCGGCACCGTCTGCCGCGGCACCGTCTGCCGCGGCACCGTCTGCCGACGACGACGATTCGTCCACCGACGGCACACCGACGTGAACGAGCGCCGCCCCGAACCCCCGCTGTGGGAACAGATGGCGCAGCGCAGCGCTGAGCTCCCGCAGGGCGAGCGCCTGCAGAAGGTGTTGGCGGCGACCGGCTACGGCAGTCGACGGGTGTGTGAGGACCTGATTGCCGCGGGCAGGGTCACGGTGAACGGTGAGGTCGCCATCCTCGGCCGTCGAGTCGACGCCGATCGTGACGCCGTCGAGGTCGATGGTGCGCCGATCGGGGTCCGTCCTGATCTGGTGTACTACCTGCTCAACAAGCCGAGCGGCGTCGTGACCACGGCCCGAGACACCCACGGGCGCCCGACGGTGGTCGAGTTGGTGCCCGATCATCCTCGTGTGTTCTCGGTCGGTCGCCTCGATGCCGACACCGAGGGCTTGCTGCTGCTGACGAACGACGGCGACCTGGCCAACCGGATTGCGCATCCGTCCCACGGCGTCGACAAGGAGTATCTGGTCGAGGTCAGCGGCGGTGAGGTCCCGCCGGGAGCGATCCGACGGCTCCGCGACGGTCTGCTCCTCGATGACGGGATGACCGCACCGGCTCGGGTGTCACAGCCGACCCCGGGGGTGCTGCGCATCACGATCCACGAGGGTCGCAACCGCCAGATTCGCCGGATGTGCGACGCCGTCGATCGGCCCGTGACTCGGCTCGTACGCACGCGGGTCGGACCGATCACGGACCGTGCCCTGCCGCCCGGTTCGTGGCGTGAGCTCACGCACGACGAGTGGCGCTCGTTGACCGAGGCGGTCGCGTCGACGGCGGTTGCCTCAGCTGCGGTGGCACCACGAAGCGAGCGGCGGTCGGACACCGACGACAGTACGATCCACCCCCGTGACTGACCGCCCACACACCGGCGTTCGACGGGCGAACGTGATCGGCCTCGGGCTCATCGGCGGATCGATCGCACTCGGTCTGCGCAATCGAGGCTGGCAGGTGAGCGGCGACGACCTCGATCCGGTCGTCGCGCAGACTGCACTCGACCGCGACGTCGTCGACATGCTGGGACTCGACCCGACCGCCGAGATCACGTTCGTGGCCGTTCCAGTGCTCGGTACCGCGGATCAGGTCAAGCGTGCGCTGGCGGAGACCAGCGGAGCGGTCACCGATGTCGGCAGCGTCAAAGCAGCGATCTGTTCGTCGGTCGACGACGTCCGGTTCGTCGGCGGGCACCCGATGGCCGGCTCGGAGTTCGATGGTCTCGATGGTGCTCAGGACGACCTCTTCGAGGGAGCGGTGTGGGTGCTCACCCCCGGCGCTGCCAGCGACGACGCCGTGTTCTCGACGGTCGCGGCGGTGGTGGCATCGCTCGGCGCTGAGGTGGTTGCGCTGGCGCCGGAGCGGCACGATCAGCTCGTCGCCGTGGTGAGCCATGTGCCTCACCTGACCGCAGCGACCCTGATGGGTCTGGCGAGCGAGCGGTCCGAGGAACACGCTGCACTGCTGCGGCTCGCAGCCGGCGGCTTTCGAGACATGACCCGTGTGGCCAGCGGGCGTCCCGGCATCTGGCTCGACATCTGTTCCGAGAACCGTGTGGCGATCACCGGCGTGCTCGACCAACTGATCAGCGGCCTCGAAGAGGTGCGTGCGGTCATCGCTGCGGACGACCGTGAGCAGCTGTACGCCCGGCTCACCGCCGCGCGGCATGCCCGAGCCAATCTGCCGACGCGTGTGGTGCATCCCGAGCAGCTCGCCGAGGTGAGGATCCCCATCCCCGACCGCGCCGGCGCTGCGGCGGAGGTCTTCACCCTTGCAGCGGAGCTCAGCGTCAACATCGCCAGCTTCGAAGTGGTCCACGTTGCCGAACGCAATCGTGGTGTTGCGGTGGTGCTGGTCGACCGTGAGCTGGTCGAGCTCTTCCGTGGAGGGCTGCTCGCCCGTGGGTTCCGCCCCGCGGTCCAGCCGCTGTCATGACCTCGGATGCGTACCGAGTCCGCCGAGCCGACGGCCCCGTGGTGGCGGATGTGGCCGTCCCCCCGTCGAAGAGCATCGTCAACCGCGCCCTGATCTGCGCCGCGCTGGCCGACGGCACCAGCGAGATCACCGGGCTCGCTCCCGGAGACGACACGGCCGTGATGGTCGCCGGGCTCGAGCAACTCGGGTGCGGTATCGGACTCCGGGTGGAAGCTGGTCAGCAGATCGCCGACGTGATCGGCACCGGCGCGGTGTTGGCGCCGGGGCCGATGCGACTCGATGCGGGCCTTGCGGGGACCACCTCTCGGTTTCTGACCGCGCTGTGCACCCTCGGAACGGGGGAGTACACGATCGACGGCGCACCGCCACTTCGGGCTCGACCGATGGGGCCCCTGCACGAGGCGCTGGGAGCGCTCGGAGCCGACGTGGCGGCCGCAGAGGTCGACGGTCAGCTGCCCGTGACCGTCGCTGGACCGCTGCGGCGTGCGGACGCCGTGATGATGCCGGGTGATGTCTCGAGCCAGTACGTGACCGCGCTGATGCTGATCGCGCCGTACATCCCTGGCGGGATGAAGCTCTGGCTCACATCGGGCCTCGTGTCACGCCCGTATCTCGAGATCACGCGGTCGGTGATGGGCGCGTTCGGTGTGACCGACGTCGACATTCGCGATCGTCACGTCACCGTGGGCCCAGGGGAGTACCTGCCGACCGCCTTCGTCGTCGAACCCGACGCGAGTTCGGCCAGCTACCCGCTCGCTGCAGCGGCGATGGTCGGAGGCGCCGTGAGCGTTCGGGGTCTCGGCAGCACCTCGGTCCAGGGAGATGCCCGTTTCGTCGAACTGCTGGCTGCCATGGGGTGTGTGGTGGTTGCAGGAGCCACCGACACCGTGGTGATGCGTCGGCGCGACACGCCGCTACGCGGGATCGACGTCGACATGGCCGACATCTCTGATCTGGTCCCCACGCTGGCGGTCGTGGCCACACAAGCGGTCACGCCGACGCGCATCAGCGGTGTCGGATTCATTCGTGAGAAGGAGAGCGATCGGCTCGGCGACCTCGCCAACGAGCTCCGCAAGACCGGCGCGGTGGTGTCCGTCGAGCCTGACGGGCTGTTGGTCGAACCCACCGACCAATTGCACGGGGCGCGCCTCGAGACCCATCATGATCATCGACTCGCGATGGCCTTTGGTCTGCTCGGCCTGGTGGTCGACGGCATCGAGATCGTCGATCCGTCAGTGGTGTCGAAGAGCTGGCCCAGTTACTGGGACACGCTCGCGGCGATCCCGGCTCGCGCATCGTGACCGTCGAACGTGCGCGCATCGCCGCGTTCGACGTCGACGGCACGATCACGACCACGGACTGCGTGGTGCCGTTTCTCCGTCGAACCGCAGGAACCGCACGGCTGATCGGGCGCCTGCTGCGCTCGCCGATCACCGTCGGGAGCGGCGCGCTGCGTCGCGATCGTGATGCGCTGAAGGCGGCGAGCGCGGCAGCTGCGTTTCGGGGGCTCGACTCGGCCGTGGTGGCCGCCGACGCCGTGTCGTTCGCCCAGGAGGTCGCCGACCGCCATCTTCGCGACGATGTGGTCGAGTCGCTTCGCGATCACGCCGCCGCCGGCGACACCGTGGTGCTCGTGTCGGCGTCGTTCGAGGTCTATCTGCGACCGCTGGCCGCACTGCTCGGCGCGGACGATGTGATCGCAGTGCGGTTGGCCGTGGACGACCGAGGCATCCTGACCGGTGCGCTCGATGGTCCGAACTGTCGTGGACCGGAGAAGGTGGTTCGTCTTCATCGCTGGCTCGACGCCCATGTCGGCGGACGCGACGCCGTGCACCTGACCGCGTACGGCGACTCGCTCGGCGATCGCGAGTTGCTCGCCGACGCAGATGTCGCGCATTGGCTCGGTCGCGGCGAGATGCCCAGATGAAGCGCCATGCCCCGACTACGGTCTCCGACGCCATGTGGAGGATCCGAGTGCCCGATCGGCGGGCGGCATGCTGAGGGCACTGGTGCGCGAGGCGCGCCCCAAGCAGTGGCTCAAGAACGTGTTGGTCTTCGCGGCACCGGGCGCGGCTGGCGTGCTCGATCAGGGCGACAACCTGCTGCTGGCGATGCTGGCCTTCGCGTCGTTCTGCTTTGCGGCGAGCGGGATCTACATCTGGAACGATCTCCTCGACGTCGAGGCCGACCGTCGCCACCCGACCAAGCGAGACCGGCCGATCGCATCCGGTGCGTTGTCGGTCGGCGTTGCCCGAACCGCCGGTGTGCTCTTCCCGCTGATCGCGCTCGGCCTGGCCGCGGCGACGGGACGCTGGCAAACCGTGGCAGTGGTGGCCACCTACATCGTGATCACGATCGCCTACACGCTGCACCTCAAGCACGTCCCCGTCGTCGACGTGGTCACCGTGGCTGCAGGCTTCGTCCTGCGAGCGGCCGCCGGTGCGGTAGCCGTGGACGTCCCGATGTCGCGGTGGTTCGTGTTGTGCATCACGTTCGGGTCGCTCTTCATCGTGATCGGCAAGCGCTACGCCGAGCTCAACGAGCTCGGCAACGACGCCGGGACCCGAGCGACGCTCGAGGAGTACTCGATCGGCTACCTCCGGATCATGTTGTCGACGAGCCTCGCCGGCGTCTTGATCAGCTACTGCGTCTGGGCCTTCGAGACCAGCGAGACAGCTGGTGGAGAGTGGCCGCTCTACGAACTCTCGATCGTGCCGATGCTGATGGCGCTGATGCGGTATCTGCTCGTGTTGGAACGCGGCCAGGGCGCCGCGCCCGAAGAGGTGTTCACGAGCGACCGCCTGCTGCTGCTGCTGGGATTGTCGTGGATTGTCGTCTATGGTCTCGCCGTCTATGTCTCCTGAGTCGCTCGGTGCAGCGCCCCCCGATCTGTCCACCGTGACCGCCCGAGTCGCCGACGTACAAGGCTGGATGTCCCCAGGCCAGGCGGCAACGCTCTACGACGCAGCCCGACGCTGCGCTCCGACCGGTCTCATCGTCGAGATCGGGAGCTTCCAGGGTCGCTCCACCATCGTGTTGGCGAGTGCGGCGGCACCCGATGTCTCGGTGATCGCCATCGACCCGCACGCCGGCAACGACCGAGGCCCACAGGAGATCGACGGCTTCGCCGAGGCCGCTGCGGACGACCACGCAACGTTCGTGGCCAACCTCGAACGTGCCGGGGTCGCCGACCGGGTCCGCCACATCCGATCGTTCTCCGATGCTGCGCTCGAGGAGGTCACCGCACCGATCGACGTGCTCTACATCGACGGCGCCCACCGGTACGCGCCGGCTCGCGCCGACATTCGTGACTGGGGCGCCAAGGTCGCCGACGGGGGAACTCTGCTGATCCATGATTCGTTCTCGTCGATCGGGGTGACGCTGGCGATCCTTCGCGAACTGGTCGTCGGATCGCGCTGGCGCTACGTCGGCCGGTCCCGATCGATGACCATCTACTGTGCCGACCTCGGCCCTGGGGTCGGCACCCGCGCACGGAATGCGGGTCGTCAGCTCGCGCAGTTGCCATGGTTCGTCAAGAACGTGGCGCTGAAGGTCGCACTCACGCTTGGTCTGGGCGCCGTGCTCCGCCGGCTGGGCCGCCCCGTGCCCGATTGGCCGTACTGATCCACGGTGAGGAGCCAGCAGCTCAGGTTGTCCGGGTGGGGCCGCACCGCTCCCTCCTCGGCCACGGTCGTCGACGTCGATCCCGACGAACTCGACGACCGGGTCCTCGACGAGCTGGCGTCGCCACGGGGGATCATCTCGCGGGGGCTCGGTCGGGCCTACGGGGACCCTGGCCAGAACGGTGGCGGCACGGTCGTTCGCCTGGCGCCAGGACCGATTCTGCTCGACCCGAGAACGGGGACCGTGCGGGTCGGCGCCGGTGTCAGCCTCGATGAGCTGCTGCGCCACATCGTGCCGAGGGGATTCTTCGTGCCGGTGTCGCCTGGTACCCGGTTCGTCACCGTCGGCGGTGCCATCGCGAGCGACATCCACGGCAAGAACCACCACGCCGACGGCTCGTTCGGGGTCCACGTCGATGCGATGACGATCCTCCTCGCGGACGGCACGCGCCGCACGATCACCACAGCAACGGACCCGATGCTGTGGTGGGCCACCATCGGCGGGATGGGCCTGACCGGCATCATCGTGGATGCAACGGTCCGTCTGCTCCCGATCGAGACGAGTCGCTGCATGGTGCTCACGGAACGGGTGCCCAATCTCGACAGCTTGCTGGAACGCATGGAGTCGGGCGACCATCTGCATCGCTACTCGGTCGCCTGGGTCGACATGGTGGCGACCGGATCGAACCTCGGTCGTGCCGTGCTCACCCAGGGCGACCATGCGACCTACGACGAACTGGTCGCCCACGACGCCGACGCAGGATCGGATCCGCTCGCGTTTTCGCCGTCCGGCCTCGCTGCCGTCCCCCCGGGACTCCCGAACGTCCTGAATCGTCTTGCCGTGCGAGCGTTCAACGAGCTGTGGTACCGAAAGGCCCCCAGGTCGCATCTCGGACTCGAGTCGATCACCGGATTCTTCCACCCGCTCGACATGGTCGGCGACTGGAACCGGCTCTATGGGAGCGCCGGGTTCCTGCAGTACCAGTTCGTCGTCCCCTTCGACGCGGTCGACACCTTGCGCACGATCATGACCACCGTCGCTGCGTCGGGCCACGCCAGCTTCCTTGCCGTGCTGAAACGGTTCGGACCCGAGAGCGGTGGATTCCTCAGCTTCCCGACGCCGGGTTGGACGCTCACACTCGACCTGCCCGCAGGCGTGGCCGGACTCGGTGAACTGGTCGGTCAGCTCGACCGGCTGGTGCTCGACGCCGGCGGACGGCACTATCTGGCCAAGGACGCCACCGCGACACCGGAGATCATCCGCGCCGGGTATCCGCGACTCGACGAGTGGCTGGAGGTCCGACGATCGGTCGACCCCGATGGCCGTTGGGTCAGCGACCAGGCTCGTCGCCTCGATCTGTACTGACCACGCTCTCCTGACAGGATCACACCATGAACAACGCCGTCCACCAACCCCAGACCGTGCTCGTCCTCGGGGGCACCAGCGACATCGGTCAGGCGATCGTGTCGGCGCTCGTCTCACCGGCGCTTCGGCGAGTGATCCTCGCCGTCCGTGATCCCGATGCTCTCGACGTCGAGTCGATCGAGTTCGGGTCAGCGGAAGTGGTGGCCGTCGAATTCGACGCCACCGATGCCGAGCGCCACGAGGCGCTGATCGCCGATGTGGCGGACCGCTACGGAGATCTCGACGTGGTGATCCAGGCGTTCGGGCAGTTGGGCGCACCCGGCCTGGACGACCCGGTCGCAGCGGCCGACCTCGCCCGGGTGAACTATGTGGGAGCGGTGTCGTCGGGGCTTGCCGTCGCCACGCGACTGCGTGCGCAGGGCCACGGCACGCTGGTGGTGCTGTCGAGCGTCGCCGGCGTGCGGACCCGTGCCTCGAACTTCGTGTACGGGTCGACCAAGGCAGGTCAGGACGCCTTCTCGACCGGGCTCGGCCATTTCCTGCACGGATCGGGCGCCCGAGTGCTGACCGTGCGGCCGGGGTTCGTGCGCTCCTCGATGACCGCTGGAATGCCCGAAGCACCCTTCTCCGTCGACGTCGATGACGTCGCGGACGCAGTTGCCGACGGTCTGCGGCGCGGACGAAGCGTGGTGTGGGCACCGGGCATCCTGCGGCTCGTGTTCGGCCTGCTCCGCCTCTCGCCGGACCTGGTCTGGCGCAAGCTCGATCGATGACCGACTCGACGTCGACGGCCGCCGACGATCTTGCAGCTGCAGCCCAGCGACTACGCGGTGTCGGTGTTCGACGGGTCGAGAGTTACGCCTGGCGCGATCTCGACGATGCGGAGGCGGGCGGCTCGGAGCTGCACGCCGACGAGATCTTCCGCCGCTGGGCCGATGTCGGCATCGAGATCGTGCATCGAACGTCCACTCGCGACACCCCCCGAGCGTTCGACCGCAACGGCTACCGAGTGGTGCAGCGCGGTGGGCGCTATGACGTGTTCGCCCGGGTTGCGCTTCGCCAGTTGCTGCGGCGGCGGCCCGCCGACGTGGCGACCGTCGAGATCTGGAACGGTGTTCCCTGGTTCGGCCCGATCTGGGCGCCGCATCGCCGCGTGACGTGGCTGCATCATGTGCATCGCCAGATGTGGGCCGAGGCGCTGCCCCGGCCCGTCGATCGGCTGGGGGTCTTCGTGGAGACACGGCTCGCACCGCCGTTCTACCGGCGCAGCCGATTCGCCACGCTCTCGGAGTCGTCTGCCGAGGAGATCGAAGCGCTCGGCATCGACCGCAGCAGGCTGACGGTGATCCCCCCAGGGGTCCACGAGCGTTTCACCCCCGACGCCACCCGCCGGGCCGAGCATCCGCACGTGGTCGTCGTCGGACGTCTCGCCCCGGTCAAGCGCCAGCTCGTGGCGTTGACGGCGCTCGCCGAGGCCAGGCGCACGGTCGGCGACCTCACGGTCGACGTGGTCGGCGATGGCCCGAACCGGGCGCTGGTCGACGCATGGATCAGCGAGCACGATGCCGGGACGTGGGTTCGGCGACGCGGGCGGATCGGCGACGATGAACTCGTCGAGGCCTACCGGCGCAGCTGGCTGGTGGTGAGCGCGTCACATGCCGAAGGCTGGGGGATGTCGTTGACCGAGGGCGGTGCGTGCGGGACACCCTGCGTGGCAACCGACATCGCCGGGCACCGCGGATCGTGCATCGACGGGGAAACCGGCGTGCTCGTCGCGGATGTCGCCGACCTCGGTGCCGAGATCGCCGCACTGTTGCGCGACGACCTGCGGCGTCGTCTGATGGGTCTTGCAGCCATCGACCATGCCCGGGGGCTGTCGTGGACGGCTGTCGCTGCCCGCCAGCTGGACCTGCTGGCGTCAGCGGTCGCCGAGACCCGGTGGCACTGACCGGTAGGCACGACGAGCTCTTCGGAACGTGACCATGTCACCGATGCCCCACAACGTGACGAGCCGGAACGCTTCGATCACGATGCCGCGGTGCATCTTCGATGTACCGGCCACACGATCACGGAAGGCGATCGGTATCTCGACCACGCTCAACCCGACCTCGACCGTTCGGTAGGTCATCTCGATTTGGAATCCGTACCCGTCGGCTCGAATGCCGTCGAGGTCGATCCGCCGCAATGTGTCGGCCCGATACACCCGGTATCCCGCCGTTGCGTCGTTGATCGCGAGACCGAGCATGATCGCCGCGTAGCGGTTGCCCCAGCGTGACAGCCAGGTTCGTCGTTTCGGCCAACCGATCACCGAGCCCCCGGGGATGTAGCGAGAACCGATCACCAAACCGATTCCGGCCTCGGCCACGCCGAGCATCGTCGGCAGCACCGCAGGGTCGTGTGACAGGTCGGCGTCGATCTCGACGAGGGCCTCGTAGCCCGCGTCGAGGCCGATCCGAAACGCGTGCAGATAGGCGTCCCCGAGCCCCTTCTTGACCTCGCGCTCGACGAGGCGCACAGCGGGCCGGGCCTGCTGGTGGGCCCGCACGATCGCCCGTGTTTCGTCCGTCGAGCAGTCGTCGATCACGAGCACGTCCGCCTGCGGAACGTGTTCGGCCAGCCGGTCGAGCACCTCGCCGATGTTGGTGGCCTCGTTGTGAGTGGGAACGACGATCAGTGTGCGCACGGGTGTCAGAGACTACTGCTCGACGTTCTCGCCGACGGGCTTCGCCGGCGGCGCTGTCGGCTTGGCCAGCGCCGGACGGAACGCCTGGACGACGACCATGGTGACGGCGATCCACACGATCGGTGCAGCCCAGCTGAACCTGGACGGCCAGTCGGGGGCAGCGGGAAAGTCGTAGCGCCATTCGAAGGCCGAGATCCCGACTCCGACGAGCGTGAGGGACGTCACCACGACCGCCGCTGGGATCCAGCGCCATCGCCTGCCGAGCGCGGTGAGTCCGGCGGTGGCAAGGGCGACGAGCGGCCCGGCGAACACGAGCACACAGAGCGCGAGACCGATGCCGAGTGGGAGCCATGGAAGCCGACGGCCTGCGAAGGCGCGGTCGGTTTCGCGGTCGGATTCCTGGTTGGATTCGTGATCGATCTCGGCGTCGGTCCGTCGCCGAGGACCGGCCGCCAGCCAGAGCACCACGAGTCCAGCGGCGAGCGACAGCCACAGCGCGATCGTCACGGTTCGCTGCGGTGCCCAGTCGAGTTCGACCTGGCGCGAGGTTGCAGCCGCAGGCAGCAGCCACCCGTTGGCGTACCCGTTGACGAGCACCGGCTCCCCGAGGTCGATGCCGTCGGCAGCGGCGCTCCATCCAGCGTTCCAGCTCTGTTCGAGGATGAGCCACGTCGATGTGTCCGACGCTGCAACGGTGAGGTCGAACGACGTCGACGAGCGCTCGTCGATGGTTGCGTTCGGGGTGGCCGGTCCTGCCGGCGCCGGCGATGACGCCGTGCTGTCGAGCACGACACGGTCGACGTCGAACCCGGTCCTGGTGCCCATCGCTGCGTCGAGTTGATGCTCGCCGGATGCAAGCTGGATGGGCGAACACGACTCGAGCCGAAGCTCTGACCGGGCGAGCGCCTCGCCGCGCGTCCCGATCAGGCGGACGGCGACGGGTGCACCGTCGAGGGTGACGAGGTCGTCTCGGCAGACGTCGTCGAGCATCTCGTCGGCGCTCCGCCCGACAACGGCCACGTCGCCGAGCTGGATCTCTGCGAGTCCGGTGGGCAGCACCCTCGGGAGGCCGGAGAAGTCCTCCGGCGTCGTGCGGGCATCGATGCCGGTGACGGCCACGGTGAGCATCGTTGCGTCGATCGGGTCGATGGCGACCGTCGTCGAGGCCACTCCGTCCACGGGCTGTTGGGCCGGGAGGTCGACGATCCGCACGGATCCGGCGGGATCGCTCAAGGTGAGCTGCGTCGGCACCGAGTGGCGTTCGTCGTCGAGCCACGACACGGTGACGGTGGCGATCGACCCAGGCCCATCGTCGACGCGCACGCTTGCGCCGAGCGATCCGTCGAACGGGGTCTGCCACGCCGTCGAGAGATCCCCGTCGAACGCACTGGCGCCGCGAGCAGCTGGGATGCCGCGCAGCTGTCGGTCGGCGATCACGACCACGTCGTCGTCCAGTGCGTCGAGCAGTATGGCGTCTGACGCCTCGCCGGCGAGGCGGACCTCGCCCACCAACTCGAACGTGCGCTCCTGGGCCACGTCGAATCGCCGGCTGATGCTCGGTTCCGGCGCCGTACGGTTGGGTGTGGCCGGATCGAGCCGTTCTCGGGTGAGCACGTAGCTCAGGCGCTCCGAGGCGGTGGCGTTGTCCGGGAGGAACTCGAACGAGTCGAAACCCGGAACGCGGCACGGTCCGATCGTCGCGGACACCAGCGATCGCCACTTCAGCGAACCCGACCCCCGGCTGAGCGGCATAGTTGCCGAGTTCGCCGACGTTGTCGGCGAGCACCTCGATGCGCAACGACTCGAACGGTCGATCCGGGAGGGCGATCGCCTGTCCGGGGACCGTTCGCGAACGGTCGTCGAGGGTGGCGGTGAACGAGAGATCGTCGTCGAGGGTCACCTCGATCTCGGTGATGTATCGACCGGTCGCTCCCGTGGTCGGCTGCAGCAACGTCACGGTCGGCGACGACACCGCATCGGTGAGGTCGACTTCCCAGACGAGCCCGATGGTGCGTTCGAAGACCGCGGCGCGCCACGCGGTCGACGGATCGCCATCGGTGGCGAACCACGGGGCGTCCTCGGGCGTGTAGGCGATGCGGTTGCCGTAGTAGCTCGCACGAACATCGGCGACGTCGGCGGTGTGCTGCGCGCGGGTCCGGCGTTCCTCGCCAGGCCCGAACACGTCGAGGCGATTGTCACCGGGGTCGTCGTCGAGTTGTAGGAGGCCGTCGGCCTCGAGCCCGCCCAGGTTCGACGACACCGTCGACCAGCGTCGGCCCTGCTTGCGGTTCGTGTCGGTGAACACCCACCAGGGATCGTCGCCGAACATGGCGGGATCGAGTGTGCCCGCTCGACCGAGGTCGTCGAGTGTCGCCGCGTAGAGCAGCGGCCGATCGTCATCGAGCAGCCCAGCTCCGGCCATGTCGACCACCCCATCGCCGCTGCCGGAGAGAATGATCGGCTGTGATGCCGAGGTGGTCGTCACCGGTGCGGCACGATCGAGATCGAAGGCGGCGACCACAGGAAACTCGACTGCTGCATCGGGGCGCGCCAGCGTGCGCTCGTCGAGCACCGGGACGCGAGGGGTGTCGACCACGATCGGGCCGGCGTGGTCCGGCTCGCCGAAGGCTGCGGTGATGTCCGTCCAGAGCGCACCGGGCCGCGTCAGTCGGTAGCGCTCGTGCTCGAGATCGTTGCGCACCACGACGGTCTCGGCCCCGAGCCGACGAGCGATCGGCCCCAGGGCCTCCGGCTCGAACCATCCTTCCGGAAGGCGCCGCTCGAATGCGTTGAGCAGGTCGGCCGTGGCTGCACCGCCCTGGGGTACCAGTTCACGAGCGAGGTACGGGCGATCGATCAGCCCTGGCAGGACCGGATCGACGGTGCCTCCCCAGCGGTATGCCGCGAAATCCGATGCGGGCAGTTCGTAGACGCGTCCGTCGCTGCCCGGTGCGGTCAGCCAGTCGGCCAACTCGCTCTGGTATCCCGGCAGGCGCTCGTCGCGCAGGAGCGACGGGGTGAGCGCTCCTCCGGTGAACCACGGGAACAGCTGCAGCCCGACCAGGGCCACCGCCCCGATCGGCGCGAGCAGGTCCCACCGCGTGGTCGTCCGGCGGCGTACCTGTGCCCGCAGCCACTCGCTGCTCGATGCCAGCCCGAGCGCCAGCGCCAGGACCACGAGCGGGGCCGCCCGTGGGGTCGAGCGCAGCGCGAGCCCAGCGGTGCTCTCGGTGGCGAACCATTCGAAGAACCGGCCATACGGCGTCGAGTTGTCCAGCGGGGCAGCGCCGGCACTGACCGCCAGCCCGACGAGCAGGAGGGCCGCAGCGCTGGTCCGGCCGATGAACGAACGCAGGAACCCCAGCAGACCGAGCGCTGCGATCACGAACCCGAGGCCGATCACCGCCGGGTGGTCGATGTACGGCAGCGACGGTCCCACCCAGGTGTCGAGGCGGTCACCTCCGTAGAAGAACCAGTAGCCGAGTCCCCGCATGAGCTCGGTCGGGGTGCTGGCGCCGCCGACGGCCTGATAGGTCTCGGTGTACTCGAGGATCGGCAAGCCGAACGTGCCTTGGACTCGCAGCGCGACGATCCACCAGATCGACACCGCCGAGCTCAGCACTGCGATGCGGGCGGCACCGGCCGCGGCTGCCATGGCACCCACTCGACCGCTGGCGGCATCCGCGACGAGCCAGACGATCGGCCCGATGCCGGCCAACACGAGGGCGGTCGCATTGACACTGCCGACGAGTGCGACGACCACGGCGAACTGCGCCGCAGGCCGCCACGATCGCGTCCTTGCAGCTTTCGCTGCGAGCAGGATCATCCAGGGCAACGCTGCCCACGGTCCGAGGATCACCGACAGTCGGGCGAGATAGCTGAGCAGGTACGGGCTGAACCCGTACGCAAAGGCCGCAACCAGCGCTGCGAGCGGTCGCCAACCCAGCCAGCGCACCAGCCGATACACCCCGAATGCGGCAGCGAACACGAGGGTGCCCCAGAGCAGACGCTGGGTGAGCCAGTCGGGGATCCCGATCGCGTCCATCAGCCAGTAGAAGGGCCCGATCGGGAACAGGTACCCGATGTTCTGGTGGGGGACGGTGCCGGCACCGACCGAGGGATCCCACATCGTCGTCGCCTGTCGGAGCAGCGCGCCGGGATCGAGCGTGAGGTAGCTCTTGGTGTCCGCGCTCACCCTGCCGGGCGACGTCAACAGCATCGGGACGTAGGCAGCAACGGCGAGCAGGAGAGCCACCGTGCGGTCCTGGTGCTCCGCGACCCAGCGGAGACCGGAGCGAACGAGGCGATGCATCGCCGAGAACGTACAGCGGATATCGTCCGATCTCGATGATTCCAGCACCAAGAAGATGCCTCAGCGTCGTCGTGCCCTGCTATGACGAGTCTGCGACGGTGCTCGAATTGCTCGACCGAGTGTTGGCGTCACCGTGGGTGGCCGAGGTGATCGTCGTGGACGACGGCTCGACCGACGGCACCCGCGAATTGCTCACCGGCGTCGACGACCCGATGGTTCGGGTGATCTTCCACGAGCACAACCAGGGCAAGGGTGCCGCGCTTCGGACTGGCTTCGCTGCGGCGACCGCGGACTACGTGATCGTGCAGGACGCCGATCTCGAGTACGACCCGGCCGAGTTCGGCGAGTTGATGGGGCCGCTCGAGAGCGACCGCGCCGACGTCGTCTACGGATCGCGGTTCGTCTCGAGCCGGCCGCATCGCGTGCTGTATTTCTGGCACAGCGTCGGCAATCGGCTGCTGACGCTGCTGTCGAACATGTTCACCGACCTGAACCTCACCGACATGGAGACGTGTTACAAGGCATTCCGGCGGGAGGTCATCCAGGCCATCGACATCCAGGAGCGCCGGTTCGGCTTCGAGCCCGAGGTGACCGCCAAGCTCGCGCAGCAGCAGCTGCGGATCTTCGAGGTCGGCATCTCCTACTCGGGGCGGACCTATGCCGATGGCAAGAAGATCGGTTGGAAGGACGGGGTCCGAGCGGTGACGTGCATCGTCAAGTACTCGGGAGTCGGGCGAGCCCTGCGCTGGTCATGAGCGAGCGCGGGCCGACGGCGACGCCAGAGCTCGCGCCCGATCTCGGTGTCAGCCCAGTGCTCGCCGGGCGCAGATGGTGGTGGTGCGTCGGTGGTGCAGCGCTCGCCGGCGTCGCCATCCGATTCGTGTACGTGCTCACGGCGCGTCGCGTCCCGCCGCAGTTCGGTGATGCGGAGACGTACTATCAGCTCGGTCGAGGACTGGCGGACGGTCGGGGCTACATCCGTCCGCTCGACCTGTTGCTGGCGGGGGAAGTGGTACCGACGGCGGAGTTCCCACCGCTGTGGCCGACGTTGCTGGCAGTGGTCGACGTGGTCGGCGTCGACTCGCGCACCGGCCAACGGCTGGTCGCAGCGCTGATCGGGGCGGTGACCATCGTGCTGATCGGGCTGCTCGGCCGAGCGATCGGTGGGCCCGCCGTCGGGGCCGTGGCGGCCTGGATCGCTGCGGTGTACCCGCACTTCGTGGTGTACAGCGGTTCGCTGCTGTCCGAAGGGGTGATGCTTGCGATCCTCACGCTGGTGCTGCTCGGTGTGGTTCGGGCCCGATCCGCCGCGGACGACGCAACGGCGATGCGATGGTGGGTCACGGTGAGCGTCGCGATCGCCGCAGCGATCATGACGCGGTCCGAGATGGTGCTGTTGCTCGTCGTGCTGGTCGTGCCGGCTGCATGGTCGACGGGCGATCGCCGTCACCGGGTCCGCAGAGTTGTCGCGGTGTGTGCGTGCACGGCCGTGGTCGTCGGTGGGTGGACGGTGCGCAACCTGATCGAGCTCGACGGGTTCGTGCCGCTGACCAACAACAGCGGAACGGCGCTCGCCGGATCGAACTGTGATGCCGTCTACCGCGGTCCACAGATCGGCGGATGGCGGCTGGACTGCGTCCCGGAGGGCGACTACGTCCGCCTCGGCGAAGTGGAGGTCGCACGTCTCAACCGGGAAGCTGGGCTCGACTACATCCGTGAACACGCCGGCGAGCTTCCCGTCGTCGTCGCGGCCCGCCTCGGTCGCACGTTCGGGGTCTTCGACGTCGAGCGGACGGTCGGGCTGGGCAGCTTCGAAGATGCCGATCAGGACTGGCTCTGGGCCGCCTGGTACGGCTGGCTGTTGCTGGCGCCGACGGCACTCGCCGGAGCCGTCGTGGTTCGCCGACGAGGCGGCGAACTCTGGCCACTCGTGGCCCCGTTGGTGGTCGTCGTGGCGATCAGCGTGACCACCTATGGAAACACTCGGTTCCGTGTTGCCGTCGAGCCGTCAGCTGCGGTGCTCGCGGCGTCTGCGATCGTCGCAGGGTGGCGTCGGGTTGCCGAACGCACCGGGCGCGTTCAGGAGCAGGCCCCAGGCGGGTCGTTGTAGCGGGGCTCGGATCGCCACGGAGCGGTCCACCACGTGGCCGGGTCGGCAGGGGTCACGCTCGCCATCCGCTGGAGGAGTTCGCCGAAGGCCAGGCCGTACCGGGCGGCACCATCGCTGCAGTAGTGGCTGACGTCGACCTTGCGGACCACCAGCGTGCCCTCAGGGGTGGTGAGTTGCCGGATCGGTTCTCCGTCCGGCGCCACGATCGGGTCGGGATCGATGTAGAACGCCGTCCCGGGGAATCGATCGGGCAGCGCTTCGAAGGCCTCGTTGATCGAGCGATCGACGGGCTCCGGATTGACGCCGACGGACATCGACGGAGCGAACCCGACGAACCCGACGCTGGCTCCATTCGACGACAGGACCTCCACCGCCCGGCCGAGTCGAACGGCATACTCGTCGAGGTCGTTGGACTCGAGCCAGGCGACATCGAAGCGGGCCCACATCGCGACGACCAGATCCGGGCGGTGCTCGTCGACCATGGCTTGCAGGACCTGCTCCCAGTCGTCGTGGTCGAGCGAGAAGCCGAACTGTGAACCCTCGATGACATCGGTGACGCCCGTCGACTCCAGCGCCGCGACGACTCCTGGCTCGACGTCGTACATGTAGGAATCTCCAACGAGCAGCACCCGCAGCGGTTCCGTCGCCGTCGGTGTCCGCAGCAGCTCCAGCGTGTCGGGAATCACCTCGAGCAGGGAGGACGCTGCGTCGGCGTCGCGCTCCGGCTCGACATCGTCGTCGCCGACAGTCCCGGCATCGTCAGCATCCTGAGCCTCGGGCGCCGTCACGGCTGCCCTCGGTCTCGGACGGGAGCTCGCCGGCGCCGTCGTCGGTGACGGTGCGGTCGGTGCGGTCGCCGTCGGTGAGGTCGCCGTCGGTGTCGGCGGCACGAGCGCAGGAGGGGGAGCAGCGGTCGTCGACAGCGACGCCGACGTCGGCGGGATGGTGGCCATCCACAACGCTGCGATGATCACCGCCGCCGCCACCGGGAAGGCGATCACCGCCGACCAGCGTCGTGAGAGGCGGCGCTGTGCGGGCTTCTCGATGAGCCGATACGAACCAACGGACAGCACGGCGATCACGCCGAGACGAACGAGCAGCAATGTGGTTCCGTCGAGCCCGGTTCGCGGTGGATCGAGCAGCACGATCACCGGCCAGTGCCACAGGTAGACGCCGTAGGAGATGACCCCGAGCAGCCGAAGGGGGGTGACCGCGAGCAACCGTGCGGGCCGGCTCGATCGGTGGTGGACCAGCAGGGCGATGATCGAGGCCACGGCCAGTGCATGCAGGAGGAACCCGCCGGTGTAGAACCAGCGATCGGTGGCGCCGTTGATCGTGATCCACATCCACGCGATCAGCGTCGCGGCACCCGCACCGATCCATGGTGCGGCCTTCGAGTCGGCCACGACCCCCAACCACCGATCACCTCGGTGCACCACGATCGCCAACGCGGCACCAACGAGAATCGAACTCGCCCGCGCGCCCGAGTCGAAGTACGCCCGAGACACGTCGTCTTGCGCCAGGACGGAGAGCAGCACCGTGGAGGCCGCAACCAGGGCGAGGGTGGTGGCGAGGAGCCGGGTCTGTCCGCCTCGACGGCGGAGCACGGCGACAGCGAGCAGCGGCCAGACGACGTAGAACTGTTGCTCGATCGACAGGCTCCAGACGTGTTCCAGCGGTGACGGCCCCGAGAAGAGGTCCCAGTAGCCGGCACCGTCGACGATGAACCACCAGTTCGAGACGAACAGCATCGAACTGATGCCGGGGCCGCGGATTCCGGCGAACTCGTCCGGGCCGGCAATCGTGGCGGCGTACACGGCCAAGACGGCGACCAACACGTACAGGACGGGGAGGAGCCGCCATGCCCGGCGGGTCCAGAACGCTCGGAGCGCCACGCGGCCGGTCGCCGAGTGCTCGAGGAGCAGGAGTCGCGTGATCAGGTAGCCGGACAGCGTGAAGAAGAAGTCGACGCCGAGGAATCCGCCTTGCAGGTAGCCGAGATGGAATGCGACCACGGCGGCGACGGCGAGTCCTCGCAGCCCGTCCAGCGCTCCGTCGTACTCGAGGACGGGTCGCGCCGGCGCCGCCGGTGCGGGCGTCGTGGTCGAGGTGACGGTCATGGCCGCGACGCCATGATCAGACGGGGCAAAGTCACCGCTCGATTCTACTTGTCGTCAGCCGCCGGTGTTCAGCGCAAGGTTCACCAGTGAAGGGCCGATGAGCCGCTGTGAGATCTCCACCGCAGCGTCTCGCTCCAGGTGCAACCCGTCTGCGCGGCCGACGCGGTCGTCGATTCCCGACGTGGCGTACCAGGCGGCGAGGTCGACCGACTCGGTCCGCTGACCGCCCAGGGCGTCGACGGCGTCGTCGATGATCCCGTGGAGTGCCTCGGTCCGGAGCGGGTCCAACAGCTGTTCGCTGCCGGTGACCGGTGCGGGCGCCTTGACCCAGAGCGTCGCCGCGCCGGCGTCGCGCATCGCTCGACCGAAGTCGGCGTACCGACGCACCGCCCGCTCGTGGAATGTCGCATCGAAGATGCTCAGACGTCCTTCCGATTCGACCCAGGTCCTGTCGACCATGTCGTTGACGGTGGCCATGACGATCACGACGTCTGGCAATGCTCGCTCGATGACCCGATCAAGGCGGCCGTGGAGTTCGTTGCATGCAACTACGAGTTCGTTCGTCAGACCATGCTGCTCGCCGCCCGGAACGACACCATCGGTGATCAGCCCGCAACCGGGCACGACAGCCAGGTCGACTTGGGCAAGCGATGGGTTGCTCGCGGCCCATTCAGCGAGCCCGTCACCGAGCGCCCACGCCGTCGAGTCACCGAACACCACGACGCGAACGGGTCGCGGTGGCACCGCAGCGAGTACTGCGTCAGGCAGGATCGCTTGCTCGGCCACGTCCGTCACCGCCGGTGCGGCTTGATCCTTGGTCGTGCCAACGACCTCCGACTCGGTCGACTCGATTGGTTCGGTCGACTCGGTTGGGGCGGTCGACTTCGTCGGGGCGACAGGCTCCACCGACGCGGTCGACGCAGGAGCAGCGAGCGGTACGAGCGGTTCGATGGCGTCGACGGACGCGAGTTGGCTGGCAGCTGCCGAGGGGTCGGCGAAGCGATCGGCCGGCCCGAAGCTGGCGACGGTGGCGAACGCGAGGATCAGCACGGTGACTGCGACACATGTCGCTGCGACCGGTCTGGTTCGTCCGAGCCCGTTGCGGATCGGCCGTTCGAGCCAGCGGTAGGAGACCAGTGCGATCCCGATCGTGATCGCAACCTGCAGGGCGAATCTCGAGGCGGTGGCGTACGACTGCCGTCCCAGCGCCTCGTCGACCAGGAGGAACACGGGCCAGTGGTAGAGGTAGACGCCGTAGCTGATCTTGCCCACCCCAACGACCGGCGGTAGGCGGAGCGCCGTGCGAAGCATCGACGATCGCTCGCCGACCAGCGCCGCATGGATGACGAGCGCGCTGGCGATGGCGAGGAACGGCAGCGCACCGTGGTACGCCGGTCCGCCCGTCGAGGGCCACGTGACGGCCGCCCACAGCACGATGCCGAGTCCGATCAGACCGAGCCCGGTCGTCGCTGACGGAGTTCGCGAAGGTTGACGGCGAACAACGACTGCGAGGGCCGCCCCGACGAGTACCTCGCCCGCTCGGGCAGGCGTCGCCCAGTACGCAGCGTCTGGCCCGAACGCCACTGCGATCCAGATCGCAACGACGAATCCGAGCACCGTTGCGATCGCCACCGAGCTCACGAGTGCCGAGCGCTTGAGCGCGAACCCGATCGCAAACGGCCAGATCCAGTAGAACTGCTCCTCGATGGAGAGCGACCAGAAGTGGTCGACCGGGGATCGGGTCCCCAGCACCTGCTCGGCGTAGCTGGTGTCTCCTGTCAGCGAGACCCAGTTCGCCACCTGCAACGCTGCGCCCGTGAGGTCGCGACCGAGTTCCGGCTGGCTTCCGAAGGCGCCGAGCGCACCGAGCACTGCCACCGCTGCCAGGCACGCAAGGCTCGCTGGAAGCAGCCGCCGCATGCGGCGGACGAGGAACCGTCGGGTGTCGATGCGGTGATGCTGCTGGAACTCGTCGATGAGCAGGCCGGTGACGAGGAACCCCGACAGCGTGAAGAACAGCGACACACCGACGTAGCCGCCCGACATCCACCCCCAGCCGCCGTGGAACGCCAGCACCAGGCACACCGCAAACGCCCGCAAGCCGTCGAGTTCAGCGACGTAGCCCATCCGAATGAGCGGCCGATGCGCTGAGACGGCCAGATCCTGACTCACCATCCTGCGCCCATCACTCGCCGACGTGCTCGGTGTCTGCCGACACCCCGCCTGGAGACTGGTGACGACGCTCGCTCCAGCCCGCTGAGTTCCTCGACGAGCCACGTCCAGACGTAGTTGGCTCCCTCGGGCGTCAGATGGACGCCGTCGTAGCGGACCGGCGCCCCGTCGACTTCCTCGAGGTACCTGCCGCCGGGGCAGAGTCGGTCGCCGAGATCGACGAAATGGACGTTCGGGTCTACCGCTGCGAGCTGCTGGAGGATGAAGTTCAGCGCAGCCACACGGTTCAGGTCGTTCCGGGCAAGGGTTTGCAGCACCGTGTCGGGGGCCTGGCGCATGCATGGCACGGCGAGCAGTGCGACGTCTGTGCCATCGGTACCCGCGATCGCAACCGCGTCGCTCACGGCGGCGCCGACGACGTCGAACCACTCCTCGTCCGGGAATCTGACGCCGACGCCATCGATGAGGCGGTCGAGCACCTCCCAGGCGCCAATCATCACCACGGTGATGTCCGGTTCGACCTGAACGAAGGCATCGGCCCAGTCGGTCCGCCAGCGAGAGCACACCTCACCCTGGATGATGCCGACATCGGTGCCGGCATCGAGCGGATCGCCATCCGCGATGCTGCAGCCGAGGCGTGCGAATGCCTGGATGTTCCACTCGGAGCCGAGGTCGACCGTACGGTTCTCGGCGAGCGTGAGCGCCGTGGAATCGCCGAGCACCAGCACGGTCGTCGGCTCGACCGGCTCTGAGGGCGGCTCGGACAGCGACGGGATCGATGGGCCCACAGCCGAGCCAGTCGATTGCGGGGGACTGGTCGTGGTGGTGCTCGGCCTCACGACGTCTGCAATCACCAGCGATCGCCCGGCCGGCGGCACGAGGATCAGCACGGCGACCAGCGCCGTCACGACCGAGATGGTGGTCCAACTGCCGACGAGCACCGACGGACGCAGCGAGGATCCGCGGACCGGACGTTCGACGAAACGGAAGCTGAGCTCGGCCAGACCCACCGACAGCGCGACCTGGAGGACCATCAGCGCCGGGCGTGGGAGGTCGATCCCCATCGGGGGACCGACGAAGACGATCACCGGCCAGTGCCACAGGTAGATGCCGTACGACCGCAGACCGATCCAGACCAGTGGGGCTGCTCCCAGCCACCGCAACGGTCCATCGCGGTCGGCGACCGCCCAGATCATCACCGCACACAGCAACGACACGGCGAGGAATCCGCCGTGATACAGCCAGGAGGACTCGTCGGGCGTGCTCGCCGCGATCAGGACGAACGCGATGAGGCAGACGAGCACCGTCGCACCACCGACACGCGTGCGTGCGGCGCCCTCCCGGAGCGGGAACTTCGCCAACAGCCAGGCCAACCCGGCACCGATCAGCAGTTGCTGGGCGCGCGTGTCCGTCCCGAAGTACACGCGGGTCGGGTCGACCGGGTCGTAGAGCGCAGCCATCAGGAGTGCGGACGCCACGGCGCTCCCGGCGATGAACGTCATCGGAAGCCACTGGCCCCGGTGGAGCCGTTTCGAGATCAGCAGCAGACCGAGGACCACCGCGGGCCACAGGATGTACCACTGTTCCTCGACCGCCAGCGACCAGGTGTGGCGTAAGGGGCTCGGGCCGAGCAAGGTCTCGAAGTAGCTCTGGTCCGCAACGACGAACCGCCAGTTGGCGAGGTAGCCGACCGCGGCAGCGGCGTCCCAGCGAATCGATGTCCACTGCTCGGGAAGTCCGTACAGCCGGGTCGCGGCGACCGTCGCGGCCGTCATGACGACCAGCGGCGGCACGAGACGCCGGAAACGCCGGGTCCAGAACGACCCCAGCCCGACGCGACCGGTGCGGTCATGCTCCTGGATCAGCAACGTGGTGATCAAGAAGCCGGAGATGACGAAGAAGAGATCGACCCCGAGAAACCCTCCGCGAGCCCAACCGAGCTCGAGGTGATACGCGACCACCAGCGTGACGGCGATCGCCCGGAGCCCGTCGAGTGCCGGGAGGTACCCCAGACGTCCAGACGTGGTCGTCCCGTCCTGGCCCCCGGCGGCGCTTGCTCCGGATCGTGGCGATGATGAGGTGGTCGACGTCGTGGTCATCGCGCTGGATCCGGCTCGGCGTCAGATCCGAACATCGCTCCGACGGCCAGCAGCAACACAGCGAAGATCGCCAGGCCGTTGAGCTGCTCGTACTGCAGGGTCCATCCGGCATCGGGGAACGGTCGTTCGGACCGCTCGATCCACAGCGCGCGCAGGACGACGGCGCTGGCAGCGGCCAACCCGATCAGCTCCAGCGGTCGAGCACCTGGCCACGGACGGGGTCGGCGACCGGACCAGATCGCCAGTGCCGCTGGAGCGACGGCGACGACTCCCCAGACCGGAGCGATCAACACCGCGGCAGCCACGATCAGGACGGCCGCGGCGGGAACTCCGCGCGTTCGGCCTCGACTGGGGCGCTGCACGACGGGTGCAGCGAGCTGCGGCGAGGGGAGACGTCGCGACAGTGCGATCACCAGGACGAGCAGCAGCGAGGAGACGACGCCGATGGTGAGACCCCAGGTGACCGGCGCCTGGGCGGTCCACCGAATGTCGACGGTCACCGGTTGTTCGCTCGGAGCGAGCCACCACCCGTTGAAACCCCCGTCGATGAGTTCGGGGGCGCCCAGGTCGTCGCCACCCACCGATGCCTGCCACGCGTCGTTGTACCCCTCGCCGAGCACCAGCCAGCAACCGTTGGGACAGGCCTCGACGGTGACGGTTCTCGCCCGGGGATCGTCGCGTTCGGTGACGACGGTGACCGGGGGTGCGACGGAGTCGATCACTGCATCGCTGACATCGCGCAGCACGATTCGATCGACGGTCATGGCGGAGAGCGCCCCGGCGGCGGTGGTGTTCGACCCCACGACACGGTGGCCACCGACATCGAACTGCAGCGGTGCGTCACACACCTCGGCGGCGATCGGTTCGCCGGCCAGGAGCGACGCCGGAGTGGTCGAGAACGACAGCCCGACGGGCCGACCGTCGATGCTGAGGAGATCGTCGGCGCACTCGACGGAGATCGCAGCGTCGGCGCCGACATCCGATCGCTCGATCGCCGGTGACGACACGTCAGCAATCGCTGCGGGCAGGGTGAGGATGTCGCCGTACCGTCGGTCGATGATCGGGCGCGCGTCGACCGCGGTGATCGTGAGGGACGTCGGCCCTGCGGCGAGCTCCGTCGGCAGGGTGACCGTGCTGCGCCCGGATTCGTCTGGGGGAGTGACTGCCACCTCGACGGTGGTGGACTCGTCGGCGAGTCGGATCATCGTGATCGGCGAGAAGTCGCCACCAGGCTGCATGAGGTCGAAGGTCCGAAGTGGGTCGGTCGTACGGAATGCCAGTGTGGCACCGAGCGCACCATCGAAGGGCGTCACCCACGAGGTCTCCGTGTTCCCATCGAATGCTGCGGTGCCGAGAGCTTCGGTGGATCCCGTGAGGCGACGGTTCGCCACGGGTGTCTCCGTCGCGCTCACGCCGGTGAGCAGCTCGGCAATCGCATCGTCGCCCGCGCGCCGATCCAGTCGCAGCGTGACGTCCGTCTCGAACTGTCGTGCCGTCTCGAGCGAGAACGAACGGACGAGGTTCGGTTCGGGGTCCGACCGCCAGGGATCGGAGGGATCCGTTCGCAGCCGCGTCATCACGAGTGCGAGCGGAGCGTCGTCGACGGCCGACAGTGCGTCCTCCGGCAGCCGGATCACCTCGGTGGTCGGGCCCCGCCCGAGGTCGATTTCGGTGAAG
Source organism: Ilumatobacteraceae bacterium (assembly GCA_963793335.1). Classification (GTDB taxonomy): domain Bacteria; phylum Actinomycetota; class Acidimicrobiia; order Acidimicrobiales; family Ilumatobacteraceae; genus Sva-07. Next base: position 57,477 of record CAWBZS010000013.1, read on the forward strand.
CCGACTCCCGATCGCGATGCAGCCACGGCCGAATCGCCCGCTGACACGCCGGTGATCTCGATGTCGAGCGATTCCATCGACGAGAACGCCGGGTCGGAGATCCGTTGCCCCTGTGCGGTGGTCGACTCCGGGCCGAGATCGACGTCGAATTGCTGGCCGTCGTCGACGGTGAGTCGGATCGAGGTGATGACGCGTCCGCCCGGGGCCGGTGGGATCTGCTGCAGGACGGCCGTCGCTTGCCCGGGCTGATCGACCTCGACTCGAATGCGTTCGCCCACGGGCGTCCCGTGGTCACCGACACTCCACGCGGTCTCGGGGTCGCCGTCGATCGCCATGACGGCGCGATCCTCCGGTCGGTAGGCGAACGGTTCCCCGTACGACGACGCTTGCGCACGCACGGCGCCATCTTGGATCGCGACGGTCTGGGTGGTGGCATCGTCGTCACCGAAGAGGTCGAGTCGCTGATCGGCCACCGTTGGCTCGAGCACGTCGTCGTCGGGACCGCCGGGTTCGGTGTGGCCGTGCACGTCCTGCGAACCGCGCCAGTGGTGGGCGCGATCACGGTTCGAGTCGGTGACGACCACGAACGCCGCATCGTCGATCGCCGCTCGAAGCTCGTCGGGAGCCAACGAGGCGCTGTAGCGGATGGCCTCGGAGCCGTCGAGGAGCCCGCTGGCAGCGGCATCGACGATGCCATCTCCCGATCCGGAGAGCACCACCGACGCTGGCTTGGCTCGGATCACCGACTGCATCTCGTCGACGGCGATCAGTGTCAGGGGGCTGATCGGCCGGCCGATTCGGTCATCCTGCAACGACGTCGGGTCGATCATCGGGAAGTCCGGACGATTGATCACCGGATCGCCGAGCCGTTCGACGTCAGCGAGCCCGGCGACGTCGCCGCTCGTGAGCAGCGCGTCGAGTACCTCCGGGCGAGCCGTCCGGTATCGCTCGAATGCCATGTCGTTGGTGAGCAGGATCGTGTCGACACCGAAGAGCCTGGCGACCGGGGCAATCGACGCCGGCTCGGTGGTGCCCTCCTGGATGCGGTCGTCGAGCGCGAAGAGGAGATCCATCGCGGCCGCTGAGCCGAGCGGGAGCAGATCTCGCGTCACGAGCGGGGTCGAAGCCAGACCGACGAGTGGCTGGTCGGTCGTCTGTCCCCAGCGGAAGCTGCCGAACTCAGCGCCGGGGAGCTGCAGCACCCGGGCGCCGTCGGCGCGTGCATCGATCTGTTCGGCAGCCTCGTCCCAGTACGCCGGCGGGAGCTGATCGCGATCGATCGCCTCGTCGACGAAACCTCGGTCGGCCACGACCGGAAGGTTGATCACGGCGAGGAGGCCGATCGACGCGATCGCCAGTCGTCTCGGCGTCACCAGCTCGATCGATGCGACGACTGGGCGCGCCGAGAACCCAGCGGCGAGGGCGCCAGCTCCGAGGGCAATGCCGAGCAACATGACCGGCACGGCGCGGGTGCTGCTGCGCAGGGCCAGTGCGAGGCCTGCGCCGTCGTCGTTGGTGAGCAGCGACATCAGCGGCGAGGGCGCATCGAAGGGGTGCACCCCGACCGCCAGCACGATGCCGGCGCCGATCAGCATGGCTGCGTACCGTCGCTGGCGCCATGACACCACCGTCAATCCTACGAGCCCGACCAGGACGACCAGGTAGCTGATCAGCATCGTTCGCACGCTGACGAGGTAGGGCAGCGATGCCGACGTGGTCGGACCGATGGGATCGCGTTGATAGAAGAGCCAGTATCCGAGCGTGCGCAGGACCTCGGAGCCCGTGGAGTTCCTGCTGACGTCTTCGAGCGTCTCCGAGAAGGCGAGTACCGGCGCTCCATGGCGTGCCTGCACGACGAGCATCCCGATCCACCACAGCGACACCAACAGCGACAGGGCCCCGACCCGCAACGCGGTGGTCGTCGCCTGGCGCCACGTCAGCGATCGTTGCCATGCGGCGTGGACGAGCCACAACAGCGGAGCAGGGATGATCAGTGCGACCGCGGTGGCGTTGACTGCACCGATCGTCGCAACGACCAGTGCGATCGCAGCCGGGTCCCGCCATCTGACGAGCCGATCACGCCAGCTGTGGTCCTCGCGCGCCAGCGTGCTGGCGACCCCGGCACGGATCGTGAGACCCACGATCCAGCCGAGCGCTGCCCACGGCAGCAGGAGCAACGACGTGCGCGAGACGTAGGCGAGGATGAACGGCGAGAGTTGATAGACGAGCGCCGCGACGAGCGCTGCACCCGGGCCGAGCCCGAGGAGGCGTCCTGCCCACCGAACCCCGGCTCCGGCAGCGAACATGATCGTGGCGATCCAGAGGCGGTGTGCGATCCAGTCGGGCGCTCCGATGGTGTCGAGCAGCCAGTACCAGGGCCCGGCCGGCCAGAGATACGCGATCTGTTGATGCGGTACCCAGCCGGCGAACTGTTCGGTCTCGAACGTCGACGCCGCCCGGGCGAGCAGCCCACCGGGGTCGAGGTACAGATACAGCTTGGTGTCAGCGGGCATCCTCCCGGGCGAACTCAGCAGCGCCGGGACGTAGGCGACGACCGCGAGCACGGCCAACCCGAGCCAGGTCGATGCCGTCGCCGCCGACGACCTGGGTTGCATCAGGGGATGACGCCGAACGCGGCGTACAGCCCCGTCAGCGTTGCCAGGCCGGCGCCGCACACCACGAGCGTGAAGTCCCAGCCGGCGTATTCCCAGCTCGCACGGTGGTTGTCGTCCTGGCGGTCGGGCTCGGGCCACCACGCAGCGACGGCGATGAAGAGCGGGAACGCGGTGAACAGGAACCGAGGCCGCGCCGTGACGGTCTCGGGAATCAGCATCAGGGCGATCACGACGACGCAATAGGCGACGAGGATCCACGACAGGCGTGCACGCCAGGCGCAGAACACCATGAACACCAGCGTCGCCATCGAGAGCGCCGTGAGCGCGTCGGCAGGCGACGACAACGGGCTGGTGAAGAAGCCAAGCGTGTTGGTCACTGCGGTGGCACCGAAACTGGTGCCCTCCGACCACGCCTCGCGTTGCACCCGGAACCATGCGCCGCGCTCCCCGGCGGTGTGGTCGACGTACCACTGGAAGAACACGAAACCGACCGGTGCGAGCGCCACCGAGATCAGCGACCACCACTGGCGCCGCTCGCGAATGGCGAAATAGCTCGCCACCATGCACGCTGCGACCACCGCGATGCCGTTGGGTCGTGTGCCCGTCGCCAGCGCCGCGGTGAGACCGGCGAGGAGCCAACGCTCGTCGAGCAGCAGGAGCAGGCAGGCAGCGGCAAGCACGATGAGGAGTGCCTCGGAGTAGGCGAACGACAAGATGGCGCTGCCTGGGAACACCGCATACAACGTCATCGCACGAGCTGCGACGCTGACGTTGTACAACCGGCGAGCGAGCAGGCCCACCAACACGACCGAGATCGCGCCGAGGACGAAGTTGATCGCCAGAGCAGCGACGGTGTCGCCACCGGGCAACACTGCGTCGGCGACGCGAACCGTCCAGGGATACAGCGGGAAGAACGCGGCCCTTGCCTCGACTTGTTCGTAGGTGATGTTCGCCGGAATCGAGTCCGGGTAGCCCAACCGCACCAGATCGAGGTACCAACGACCGTCCCACGACGTGAGGACACCGCTGACGATGTCGACGACGCCTGGCTCGCTCTCGTCGTCGGCGCGGGCGTCGACGACCACCTGCGACGCTCGCACCGCGGTGGCGGCGACCACGCAGAGCCGCGAGATGACGTACGCCCCGAGGCCGACGGCGATGGCACGTCGCCACGATGCAGAGCCTCGTCCGTTCGGCTGCGCCAGCGAGGCACCCGACGGCGCCTCGTCAGTCGGTGGGCTCGCGCTGGAGGGGAGTGGGCCGTCAGGGTCCTCGGGCACTGAGCTGGCCGTTCTCCCTTCGAGCATCGCTGCGAAGCTACCAGCGCGAACCGACGGGCACATGTAGCGAGACAGTGTAGCGAGACAGGTGCCGCGACGCCGGAGCGTTTCCGATTCGTGAAACCTGCAACCTGAACGTGTCCGGCGCAGCGGACGTTTGTACAGTCGGCGCCATGGCTGTCCACATGCCTCGCACGGTCGATGAGGCGGTCGGGTACCTCGATGCCGACCCGAACGCCACCGTGCTCGCCGGTGGCACCGATGTGATGGTGGAGGTGAACGACGGTCACCGGCGCCCAGACGGCGCCGTCGTGGTCGTCAATCGAATCCCGGAGCTCCGGTCGTGGCGGCGCAGCGCCGACGGGTCGAGCCTGCACCTCGGCGCCGCCGTCAGCTACCGCGAACTCGAGACCGGCCCGCTTGCCGAGATGGTCCCAGCGTTGGCCCAGGCCTCACGAACGGTCGGCTCGCCGCAGATTCGCAACGCCGGCACCCTCGGCGGAAACCTCGGAACGTGTTCGCCGGCCGGCGACGGGCTGCCGGTGCTCGTCGCACTCGATGCAACGGTCGAGTTGGCGTCGGCGCGCGGGCGTCGATCCATCCCGGTCGTCGACCTCATGACCGGGGTCAAACAGACTGCACTCGAACCAGGCGAGCTGATCGTCTCACTCACGATCCCGATCGTCGGTGGATGGCAGGGCTACGCCAAGGTCGGTGTCCGCAACGCGATGGTGATCGCCGTCGCCAGTGCCTGTGTGGTGCTCGACCAGGGCGCTCGTCGTGCGGGTATTGCGCTCGGGTCGGTCGGCCCCACCGTGCTCCGATGCCCCGAGGCCGAGGCGCTGCTGTCCGACTGCATCGAGTGGGACACCCTGTCCGTGGGTGGCGACGATCTCGCCAGGATCGGAAACGCAGCGGCCGACCAGAGTCGCCCGATCACCGATCATCGCTCGACCGCTGCGTACCGACGTCACGCTGTTGGCGTGCTCGTGCAACGTCTGGTCCGCCGGGCAGCGAGCAGCGAGGTGGCGGCGTGAGCAATGAACACTTCACCCTCGACGTGAACGCGATCAGTTGCGAGGTCACCGATTCGTGGCTCGGCGAGAGCCTGCTCGACGTGCTGCGTGACCGGCTCGGTCTCATGGGCACCAAAGGGGCGTGCGAGCAGGGGGAGTGCGGTTCCTGCAGCGTCATGGTCGACGGCGTGCTCGTGTGTTCCTGCCTCGTCATGGCGGCAAGCGCTGTTGGGCAACCGATCGTCACGATCGAAGGCGTCGCTCCCGCTGGGTCGCCGAGCGACGTGCAGGCAGCGTTCGTCGAGGCAGGCGCGGTGCAGTGCGGATTCTGCACCCCCGGCCTGATCGTCGCGGTCCACGACCTGCTCGAGCGCTCGCCGGAGCCGACCGAGACCGAGATTCGCGAGGAATTGGCCGGCAACGTCTGCCGGTGCACTGGCTACGGCCGCATCATCGATGCGGTCCAGCAGGTGTCGGTACGTCGCCGGGGCGGTGCTCGATGAGCGTCGTCGAACGGGTCACAACGCCTGCGGCACCGGGGTCGACGGGTCGAGGCCGTCACGGCACGATCGGTACGTCGGCGACCCGACCCGACGGCACCGCCAAGGTGCAGGGCAGCTTCGAGTTCTCGTCCGATCTCACCGCCGATGGCTGCCTGTGGGGTGCCACCCTGCGATCACCGCACCCCTTCGCCCGCATCGTGTCGATCGACGTGACGGCGGCATGGAGGATCGACGGCGTCGAGACGGTGATCACCTCGGCCGACGTGCCCGGCGAGATGCACTACGGCCTGATCGCCCACGACCAGCCGGTGTTTGCGTCAGAGGTGGTGCGCTACGTGGGCGAACCCGTGGCGGCGGTCGCTGCAGATCACCCCGAGACGTGCCGTCGCGCCCTCGAGGCGATCGTGGTCGAGTACGAGGTCCTCGAACCGCTACTCGACCCGGAGCGCGCGATCGACCCCGATCAGCCGTGGATCCACCCGGACGGCAACGTGATCCGACATCAGCGCATCGTGTGTGGTGACCCCGACGCCATCGGCGAGGTCGTGGTCGAGGGAACCTACGACATCGGGATGCAGGATCAGGCGTTCCTGGGGCTCGAGGCAGCGTTGGCGGTGCCCGATGCCGATGGCGCAGGCATCGAGCTGCACGTGGCCACACAGTGGCTCCACGAGGACCGGGCCCAGATCGCAGCGTGCCTCGATCTGCCGGTCGAGTCGGTCCGGCTGGTGCTCGGCGGCGTCGGCGGAGCATTCGGCGCTCGCGAGGACATCAGCCTGCAGGTGCACACGTGCCTGCTCGCCCTGCGGTTGGGCAGACCGGTTCGGATCGCCTACAGCAGGGCCGAGAGCTTTCTCGGACACGTCCACCGCCATCCTGCGACGATCTGGATGCGTCACCACGCCGACGCCGACGGCCAGATCGTCAAGATCGAGTCGCGGATGGTGTTCGATGGCGGTGCGTACGCATCGACGTCGTCGGCGGTGTTGATCAATGCCGTCACCCACACCCAGGGGCCGTATCGCTGCCCCAATGCGGTCGTGGACGGCTATGCGGTGCGCACGAACCATCTGCCGTGCGGCGCGATGCGCGGGTTCGGGGTCGTCCAAGCCTGTTTCGCGCACGAGTCCCAGATGGATCAGTTGGCGGATGCATGCGGACTCGATCCGGTCGAGATCCGGTTGCGCAACGCCATGCGCACCGGCGACGCACTGATCACCGGGCAACGCGTGGTCAACGTGGCGCCCGTCGAGCGCTGCATCCGAGACACCCAGGCGCTCGCGCTGCCCGACACGCCGATCGGTGGTGCGGTCGATGCCGCCGGGCGATTCGACGTGATGGCGCTGCCGGGTGGTGCGGGGCGAACCGCCGACCGCGGCGATGTCGTCCGTGGCGTCGGGTGGGGAGTGGCCATCAAGAACCTGATGTACTCCGAAGGGTTCGATGACTATTCGACCGCTCGCTGCCGCCTCGCCGACGGGGTGGCCACGCTCAAGTTCGCCACCTCCGAGGTCGGCCAGGGGTTCGTCACGATCGCCCCGCAGATCGCCCGCACCATCCTCGGTGTCGACGACGTACGTCTCGACCCGATCGACACGCAGGTCGGATCGGCGGGTTCGACGTCGGCGTCGCGCCAGACATGGATGAGTGGGGGAGCGGTCGACGCCGCATGTCGCACGGTTCGAGAGCGGCTGTTCGAACACCTTGCTCGGATGCACGACCTCGACTCGCTGCGTCTCGCAATCGAGGGAACCGATGTCGTCGACACGGTGTCTGGCTGGCGGATGTCGGTGACGGACGCAACCAGCGGTGTGCTGATCGACGAAACCGTCGAGTATCGACATCCGGCCACCGAGGAACTCGATGAGGACGGGCAGGGCAACTGCCACACGGCGTTCGCGTTCGTCGCGCACCGTGCGGTCGTCGACGTCGACCCGGAACTCGGGCTGGTCAAGGTGGTCCAGATCGCAACAGCACAGGACGTGGGTCGAGCCTTGAATCCGCTGTCGGTCCTGGGGCAGATCGAAGGTGGTATCGCCCAGGGACTCGGACTGGCGGTGATGGAGGAGGTCATCCAGGTCGACGGCATCATCCGCAACGGGAACTTCACCGACTACCTGCTGCCCACCTTCCTCGACATGCCCGAGGTGGTCGCCACACTGATCGAAGAGCCCGACCCCCACGCGCCGCTCGGGGCCAAAGGCGTCGGCGAGCCGCCATGCATCTCGTCGACGCCGGCGGTGGTGGCGGCGATCCGCGACGCGCTGCGCCAAGTGGACGGCGTCGGCAAGCCATTGCGTCGCGTCCCGGTTCGACCGGCCGACATCTGCTTGTGAAGACATCTGCTTGTGAAGACATCTGCTTGTGAAGACATCGGCCGGTGAACCGGTGGCGATTGAGCGTGTTCGCGGTGTCGGCGGCTAGGTTCGAAGTGCATGTCTGACGACCGCGAGATCATGACCTGGGACATCTTCGGATCGGCTTCCCGTGCCCTGGCGCAGATGGTCGCCGACGACGGCTACGAGCCGGACATGGTGCTCGCGATCGCCCGAGGCGGGCTGCTGATCGGTGGGGCGATCGGCTATGCGCTGTCGGTGAAGAACGTCTACACGATGAACGTCGAGTTCTACACCGGTGTCGACGAGCGCCTCGAGGTGCCCCGTATCCTGCCGCCGGCCCCCGATTTCGTCGACGTCTCCGACGCCAAGATCCTGATCGTCGACGACGTGGCCGACACCGGCCACACGTTGCGCTCCGTGCAGGAGTTCGTGGAGGGCAAGGTCGCCGAGGTGCGCACGGGCGTGCTCTACGAGAAAGCACACTCGGTTGTCAAGTGTGACTACATCTGGAAGCGCACCGACAAGTGGATCAACTTCCCGTGGAGCGACCAGGATCCGGTCGCCAGGCGGAACTGGTCCGTCAAGGACGCCTGACGGACTGCGTTCGGTCTCGTCAGGCCCCGGACGCGGTGGGGAATGCTCGCCGCTGTGCTTGACGGAGGCGCTCTTCGAGCCGCTTCGGGTGCACGATGCCGAGCAGCTTGTCGTCGTTCCACACCGTCACGACCGGACGCAGCGGATTGAGCCGAGGGAGCACCGACGACAGATCCTCGTCGAGTGATGCCTTCGCCAGGCTGTTGAACGGGACCATCAACTGGGTGAGCATCACCAGCGGCCGCTGCTCGGTCGGCACTGCCCACATCTGATCCTCGAGTACCAGTCCGTCGAGCTGCCCGTTGGCGTCGACGACGGCGACGGCGCCGGCCGCGCCGAGCCGCTGGCGCTGCCAGATCATCGAATCGGTGTCCATGTCGCCGTCGGCTTGAGCGATTCCGAAAAACGTGAGGTCGCTGACCTTGACGCCGTCGAGCTGTTCGGCGACGTAGGAACCCATGATCTCGTTGCGTGCGTTGATCGCGACGAACACTCCGATGATCAGCAGGAAGATGCCGCCCTGATACCCGTTGAACATCCACGCAGCACCGCCGATGACGATCGCCCAGCCCAGCAGCCGACCGGCGTTGCCGGCATCGCGCATCGCCCGATACTTGTTGCCGGTACGGGCCCAGCGAATTGCTCGCAGGACTCGACCACCATCGAGCGGCGCCCCGGGCAGCATGTTGGTGACCGCCAGAAAGACGTTGACGAAGCCGATCACGAAGACCACGGGCAACGGCACCAACCACCATGCGGCGAGCGTCACCAGGCCGATCAGCAGGTTGGTCGCCGGGCCTGCGATGGCGATCAGTCCATCGGCGCGGGGGGTCGGCGCCTCGCGGTCCAGTCGCGCAACCCCGCCGAGGGCCCAGAGGTCGATCGATTCGGTTCGCACGCCATGACGACGTGCGACCAATGCATGGCCGAACTCGTGGGCCAGGATCGATGCGAAGAACGCGATCGTCGCGATCACGCCCGGCACGACCCCGAGGTCGGCGGACAGGATGACACCGAGCCACAGCGCGATGATCGCCATGCTCCAGTGGGCACGCACGGGGATGCCGCCGTAGGTGCCGAGACGAAGCGAGCCGGGCGACATTGCTGGGTGACACTCTCCTTCTGATCGAAACGATGGGTGGCCGAACAGACGGCCTGTAGTGGACAACCGCGCCGGCAGGGGCCCTATTCCGCCTCAGCCGCCGTGTCAGGCCCGCTGTTCGAGCACCACAGTGGCGCAGTTGCGACCGCTGGCACCCCAGACCCCAGCGCCGGGGAACGTCGCTGCGCCGGTGAGGTAGAGCCCGTCGACATCGGTCTGGTAGCGCGTCAGCTCGGGGTTGGCGTTGCGGAACGCGGCGAGGGGGCCGCCGGCGAAGCTCGTGGCGTGACCAGCTGGCAGGTGGAAGTCGCGCTCGTACACGTCGGGGGTCATCGCCCGCCACTCGATGATCGACTCCAGCAGGCCCGGCTCGCACAGGTCGGCGAAGCGCTCGAGCCAGCGACGTGGTTCATCGGAGGTCGGCCACCCGCCAGCGAGCCGATACGGCGTGTAGATCGCCTCGATGCTCAACACGTGGCGCCCGTCGGGAGCGATCGACGGATCGAGCGCGGTCGGCACGTTCACCAGCAAGCCGGGCCGATCCATCACGCGCCCGGCGGCGATCAGTTCGGCGCCGCGGTGGATCTCGTCGAGACCGGGTGCGATCGCACTGGTGGGGCCCAGCGGCCGGTCGAACCCCTTGAGCACCGGCGCGGCGGACAACACGGCGTCGATCTTCGATTCGTATCCCTCGTCGTGGCGCACACCGGTCCAGCGTCGCACCAGATTCCTCGCGGACGATGGTGGATTGCGCAGCCACTTCAAGAAGGTGTCGTGTGGGTTGCACGCCGACACGACGACCGGTGATGTGATCTCGGTGCCGTCGGCGAGGGAGACCCCACTCACTCGGCCGCCGGAGCAGGAAATGGTGTCGACCGGGCTGGCGGTACGCAGCGTGCCGCCGGCAGCCTCGAAGGCTGCGAGCAGCGCCTGCGGAACCTGGCCGCTGCCACCGACCGGTCGCCCGACCCGTCCCACGTGACGCATCGCATGGGGGAGTGCGCCGAGGCCGGATCGGGGGAGCTCCGGGGAGATCCCCCAGACCATGGGGCCGGTCAGCGCTCCCGGACCGGTGATCGCATCGTCGGAGAAGTAGTGGCGAAGCACATCCGCAGCGCTTCGGCGCGACCAGCGCATCAACGTGGGGACTCCGCTCATGCGGCGGCGCAGCGCAATTCGCGTCAGGCCGGCCACGGTCGGTGGCTCCGCTGCTGCCTCGAAGATCATGCTGATCGCCGGGATCGCGGCTGCTGCATAGCGTCGATACCCGTCGACCTCCTTCGGGAAGTGCTGCCCGATGTCGTCGAGGGTGGCATCGAGGTCCTGATGGTGGGACCACCCCGTACCGACGGCAGCGCTGTCCCAGGAGAAGTTGTGCTGCGCCGGCTCGACGTCGAGGTAGTGCAGGCCGAACGATGCGAGGCCGAGCTCCTCCATGACCGGCGTGGTGCGGAAGGTGAGATGGTCGCAGTTGCAGATGTTCACCGTCGCCCCGCCGAACGGCTCGCTTGCTGCGGTGCCGCCCACCTCCGCGCGGGCTTCGAGCAGCAGTGTGGCCATCCCGGCTCGAGCAAGGTACGCGGCGGTGACGAGGCCGTTGTGCCCGGCGCCGATCACGATCGCGTCGAAGTCGATGTCGCCGATGCGGTTCGGAGTGTTCCGAGTGTTCGGAGTGTTCGGAGGTCGCGAGTCGGTCGACACGGGGACAGTCTCTCGTAGTTCGACGTCATGGCGATGTCCGGGGCGTAACGTTCCGGTGTGTCTTCTGTTTCGCGCCAGCTGGCAACGCTTCGTGCCCCCGACATCGAACGGCTGATCGGCCCAGCGAGCGTGTTCGTGCAGCCGCTCGGTGCGATCGAACAGCACGGGCCGCATCTGCCGTTCAACACCGATCTCGTGATCGCCGACCGGGTTGCCACTGCTGCGGTCGAACGTGTCGGCGAGGAACTCGATGTGTGGTTGCTGCCGCCGCTCGCCTACACGAAGTCGAACGAGCATGCGTGGTCTGCCGGGACGATCTGGTTGTCGGCCACCACGTTGCTTGCCGTGCTCGACGACATCGGTCGATGTGTCGCGGGCACCCGGGCACGCAAGCTCGTGTTCTTCAACGGTCACGGCGGCAACTCGGCGTTGGTCGGGGTCGCCAACCGGGAGATTCGTCTGGCGCACGGTCTGATGACGTTCCTGGCCCATCCGAGCGTGCCGCCCGATCAGGGCGGAGTCTCCGGCGCGAACGAACTGGGTATGGGGATCCATGGGGGGAACGACGAGACCTCGTTGATGCTGCACGTGGCACCCGAACTGGTCGACATGACCGTCGCCACTCGCAACGTGCCCGAGCAACTCGCCGACAACCGACACGTTCGATTCGGCGGCTCGGTCGGCTTCGGCTGGCTGTCGAACGACTTCGGACCACACGGCCACATCGGTGACCCGACCACTGCGACCCCGCAGGCCGGTGCCGACATCTTCGCCGCTGCGGTCGATGCATTCTGCGACGCGCTTGCCGAAATCGCAGCGTTCGAACTCCCGGTGTCCCCGACGCCATGACCGGCCCCACCGACGTCTCGCGGCTCGGGATCGACCGCGATCGCCTCCTCGCCCGGATCGACCAGCTCGGCCAGATCGGACGTCTCGACGGGCCGAACGGTGAATGGGGCAACGCCCGTCTCGCGCTCACCGACGCCGATCGCGACGGCCGCGATCTGGTGGTCTCCTGGATGCGGGAACTCGGGCTCGACGTGCGCATCGACGTGATCGGCAACGTGGTGGCGACTCGCGCAGGAAGCGACCCGAACCTGGCCGCGGTGATGACCGGCTCGCACATCGACACGGTCGGTACCGGCGGCAGGTTCGACGGCAACCTCGGCGTGCTTGCCGGTCTCGAGATCGTCGAGACCCTCGACCGCCATGGCATCGTCACCGAGCGACCGCTGCAGGTGGCGTTCTTCACCGACGAGGAGGGCTCGCGCTTCGCTCCCGACATGCTGGGCAGCCTCGTGTTCGTCGGCGGCCTGACGCTCGACGATGCGCTCGACATCATCGCGTCGGACGACGGTGCACGCCTCGGCGACGAACTCGACCGCATCGGCTACGCGGGGGCGGTGCCGTGCCCGGTCGCCGACCCACCGCACGCGTTCATCGAACTCCACATCGAGCAGGGCCCGGTGCTCGAGGACGAAGGCCTCACGGTCGGCGTGGTCACCGGCGTACAGGGCATTTCGTGGACCGAGATCGTGATCGAGGGCCAGTCGGCACACGCCGGCACCACCCCGATGCGGCTCCGCCACGATCCCGGATACTGCGCTGGGGCGATCGCGACGTTCGTTCGCGACCTCACCCGCCGAGTCGGCCCCGATCAGGTCGGCACCGTCGGGCGGGTGGAGCTCTACCCGAATCTGGTCAACGTGGTGCCATCTCGCGCCGTGCTCGCCGTCGATCTCCGCAACACCGACGATGCCCGTCTGGTCGAGGCAGAACGGCTGCTGGCAGCCTTTCTCGACGACCTCGCCGACGCCGAAGGGGTCACCATCGGCACCCGCACGCTCTCTCGGTTCGAGCCCGTCGCCTTCGACGCCGAGCTGATCGACGCGGTCGAAGCAACGGCGGGACGGCTCGGGCACTCGACCCGGCGACTGGCGAGCGGCGCGGGCCACGACGCACAGATGCTCGCCCGTGTGTGTCCGGCGGCGATGGTGTTCACGCCGAGCGTTGGTGGTCTGAGCCACAACATCGCTGAGTTCACCCACGCCGAGCACCTCGAAGCCGGGGCGAATGTCCTGCTGCACGTGCTGTTGAGCCGGCTCGGGGTGGCCTCGTGAGCGCAACGTTCGACTTGGTCACCATCGACGCACCCGACACCGATGCAGCTGCACGGTTCTGGTGCGCTGTGCTCGATCTGCACGAGATCGAACGAGAAGACGTCGACCGTTGGATCGTGCTCGCCGACCGAGCAGGAACGCGACGGCTGGGCATCCAACGTGGCATCACCCGGCCCGGCTCGATGCACTTGGACATCGCGTGCGCTCCGAGTGCCTTCGAGGCCGAACTCGAGCGGATCACCGCCCTCGGTGCCACACCGGCCACGCCGCCGCGCCGCGAGCCGTACGGTTCGATCGCCAACCTGGTCGACCCCGACGGCAACCCGTTCGACCTCTGCGCCTACACCTGACGCGGACCGGGCCGACCCCGAAGGGCCGGCCCGGTCTGGTTGTGTCGTTCGCCGACCGTCAGGCCGAGCGCGTTGTTCAGCGCCCGATCGACTCGTCGATGAACTCGTTGGTGTACGAGCTCTCGGCGGTGTAGCCGTCCGGAAGGGTGATGCCACGGTTCTCGAGGATGATCCCGAAGTCGTCGAACAACGTCTGGATGCGCTCGGGGTCGAAGTTGCCGTACGTGTCGTCGGCACCGTTCGTGGCGTAGCCGTCGGTCTCGAACATCTCGAACGCCCGGGCGTTCAGCTCCGGCGAGATCTCCCAGAAGTTGTTGTAGACCTCGGTGACCTCGACCAATTCGTCACCAACGGGCACCGGATCGTCGAAGTAGTCGACCCACGCCTGCTGGAGCACCGGCACCAGCACGTCGAGGCACGGCGACAACTCGTCGAGCCGGTCCGTCAGGACCGAGTAGCTGGCCGGGTACGGCTGCCAACCGAGGTCGTGAATGATGGCGAACTCGACGGGCGCGGGTGCGCCGTCCTTCCAGTCGATGAGGTTCTCGTACTTGAAGATCTCATTGGTGGCGAAGCCCTGCTGGATGAAGTTGCCGCCGTCGGCGATCCACTGATCCGGGGCGCCGCCGTAGTTCGGGTCACTCTGGCCGTCCTCCATGAAGCCGTTCGCAATCAGCCAGTCGATGTAGGTGGCATCGCCGAAGTGGAGCACGCGGGCCTCCGAGGCGGCGATGGTCGCGGGGTCCGAAGCGTCGACGTCGAGCTGTTCGGGATCCCACATGACCATCTGCGGGTTGATCTCGAGCGTGGTGGCAACGGCGGTGACCTCGACCGTCGGCGACGACTGGATGATGTCGTCGGTGTTGACGTAGCCGAGGGTGATGTCCTGGTCGGTCCGCATCACGGCGGTGACCGGCTGGAACTCGATCGCGTCGCCGCCGGCACGGATCTCCACGGTTTCGATGCCGCCGACGGCGTACGCCGGATCGATCGGGCCCGAGTAGGTGAACAACGAGGCATCGGCCTCGCCGCCCTCGCCCATCAACTGGTAGGTGCCGCCGTGCTCGACCTCGGGCCACCAGTCGGTCTGGATCACGAGATTGGTGGGGCAGACCGCCTCACCGTCAGCGGTTTCGCCGTCGGTGGTCTCGGCCGTGTCCTCGTCGGACGAGGCGTCGGTGGTTGCCGTGGCGTCGTCGTTGCCGGCGGATTCGCTGGAGGTGTCGTCGTCGCTGCCGCATGCGGCCGCGACGGCGCTGAGCGCAACGATGCACGCGAGCGCCTTCTTGGTGGTTGGTGTCATCTGGGTGCTCCCCCTGAGGAGTGAGGTGGGTGGTGATGTGGGTGTTCGGGATGTGGATGTGGGTGTTCGGGATGTGGGTGGTGCTTCCGTGCCGGGTTCACGAATGACCGGACTCGGATTCGTGCCAGCTGCGCAGCGACCGATTCGACAGCCAACTGATGAGGCCATAGATGGTGACGCCGAGCAGTGACGCGAGGATGACGCCCCCGAAGAGACGCTCGTACTGGAGTTGTTTGGCGTAGTTGTTGAGGAGACGGCCGAGGCCGAGGTCGCCACGGCTGAAGAAGAAGTCGGCGACGAGCGCGCCGACGACGCACAGACCCGCACCGATGCGCAGTCCGGTGAAGATCGACGGCATCGCGGCTGGCAACTGCAGCTTGCGGAGCTGCGTCAACCAGCTGGCACCGTGCAGTCTGAACAGGTCGAGGTGCCCACGATCGACCGACTTGAGCCCGAAGAGGAAGCTGGTCAGCATCGGAAAGATCGCGACCAGTACACAGGTGACCACCCGCGCCGTGCGGGTGGGGCCGAACCAGATCGAGAACAGCGGGACGAGCGCCAGGACCGGAATGGTCTGCAACACGACGGCGTACGGAAAGAGGGCTCGCTCGAGGGTGCGGTTGTACGCCATCACGATCGCGCCGGTCATCCCGAGGATGGTGGCGATCACGAAGCCGTACAGGGCGATCCGGGCCGTGTTGATCAGGCCTTCGAACAGCTCGGAGCGAGCGACCTCGTTGAAGAACGACTCCTGGATCACGTCGTGCGGCGGCGGCACGATGAACCGCCGGTTCTCGCTCAACAGCACGTAGTGGGTCAGGTACCAGAACCCGATGAACAACGAGAACACCAGCAGGATCGGGCCGTAGTGCCACACGGCCGACGGCCACGCGTCCTCGCGCTTGGACCTGCGGTGGCGCCTGCGTGCTCTCGCCGTCGCTGCGGGGGCCGTCGAAACCGATCTGTTCGGGTTCAGCAATGATGGTCATCCGTGGGCTTCCTTGAGGTAGTGGGAGACCTGCCCGGACACCTCGGCGAATGCAGCGTCGTAGCGGAGTTCGGGCCGACGGGGATACTCGAACGGGATCTCGATGTCGGCGAGGATCTGCCCCGGGCGGCCCGACATGACGAGCACCCGTGTCGACATGAACACCGCTTCGGCGATCGAGTGGGTGATGAACAGTCCGGCGAATCCGACACCGGTGAAGAGTTGCAACAGCTCGTCGTTGAGCCGTTCACGACTGATTTCGTCGAGTGCGCCGAAGGGTTCATCGAACAGGAACACCTTCGGATCCATCACGAGGGACCTGGCCAGGGAGCAGCGCATCTTCATGCCGCCCGACAGTTGCTTGGGGTGCTTGTCCTGGTGCCCGTCGAGGCCGACGAGTTCGATCGCCTCGGCCGCCCGCCGAGCTCGCTCCTGCTTGGGCATGTGGTGGAGTTCGGCGATCAACTCGACGTTGCGTTGCACGGTCCTCCAGGGGAGCAGCGTTGCATCCTGGAACACGTAGCCGATCGACTCCCGATCGACCTCGCAGGTCCCCGAGGCGTTGGTCTCGAGCCCGGACGCCACACGGAGCAACGTCGACTTGCCGCACCCGGAGGGTCCCACCACGGTGACGAACTCGCCCTGACGGACGGAGAACGACACGTCGTCGAGCGCGTGGGTGCCGTCGGCGAACACCATCGACAGCCTGTCGAAACGGAGTGCGACGTCGTCAGCAGCACTGACCGGAGCACCGGTGGCGGTGGCAGTCGACGTTTCGGCGCTGGTGGACACGTTGAACACTTCTCCCTCGTGGCCACCCTGGACTGGAAGCCTCGGTCGACCCTATGGCGGTTGTGCAACTTCAGCGAGTCGCATGTGTGTACATCTTGTTTCAGGCCGAGGGCACCGTGCGGCCGCGGTGCCACACCATGCGATCATTCGGTCCGAACGCGATTGCTTCCCGAACAGTAGTCGCGCGAATGGCGAGGAGATCAGCCCGTTCACCGGGCGCCACCGACACCGGCGTCCGGTGCAGTATCTGCGCAGCGGTCTCGGTCACCGTCGCCCACGCCTCGCCCGGGAGCAAGTGGGCTGCCAGCACCATCAGGCCGGCGGTTTCGAACGGACACGCCGCGCCCCATCGGGTTGAAGGGGTCCTGCAGGTTGTCGGCGCCGGCTGCCACCGCGACGCCGGCGCCGCGTAGCGCCTCGATCGCCGTGAGCCCTCGTGGCACCGGTCGTTGGTCGCGTCCGCCGAGCCAGAGGTTGGTGTGGGGGAGTGTGACGACGCCGATGCCGGCCTCGGCGACCATGTGGGCGATGCGTTGCTGTGCTGCGTCGTCGCACTGGCCGAGGCTGACGCAGTGGCTTGCGGTGACCGGGAACTCGAATCCTGCCAGAACCTGCTGGGCGAGGTACTCGAGACCCATCATCGACGGGTCGAGCGTCTCGTCGGTGTGGAGGTCGACGCCGACGCTGGCATCAGCGGCGATCTCGAGGAGTGCGTCGGTGGCGGCCTCGACCTCACCGCCGGGTTCGAGATGGGGGCAGCCGCCGACGAGATCAGCGCCGGCTCCGAGGGCGTCGCGAAGCAACGAGCGCTGCGCTGCGCCGTCGTTGCCGGCCACCGGCATCCCCGCGAGTGCAACGATCTCGACGTCGATCACGTCGGCAACCCGACGGCGAACCTCGTCGAGTGCGAGCACGTTGGTGATGCCAGTGTGCATGGTGGTGTCGGCGTGGGTTCGTATCGCGGCGTAGCCGTTGGTGGCCATCAATCGGGCGGCGCGTTCGGCACGTTCGACGATGTCGGCGTGGGTGATCGTGCCCGACAGGGCGATCATCGCATCGATCGCGCCGCCCAGATCGCCCGTGGTGTTCTCCGCCCGCTCGGCGAGGAAGGCCTTGTCGAGGTGTGCGTGCGGCTCGACCGCTGCAGGGAGCAGGAGATGGCCGGTGAGGTCGATCGTGTCGTCGGCAGCGGTGGACAACGACACACCGATCTCGGCGATCACGCCGTCGACCACCAGCACATCACACGGCACGCCATCGTGTGGCCCTGTCACGGGACGATGAACAATCGTGGCCTGCCGTAGGAGGGTGCTCGCCATTCGTGCGAAGCTAGCGGCATGTCTGAACGCCCCGATCTGAAGCTGGGAGCCTTCTTCTTCGGAGGTGTGGAGATGGATGATGCCGGCGCCGGCGCGCCGGCACCGATGGACCGTCGCTACACCAACGACGAGTGCTGGCGGGCCACACTCGACTATGTCAACTCGGCCAAGGAGGCAGAGCGCCTCGGGTTCGATTCGTTCTGGACCACCGAGCACCACTTTCAGTACGAGGGCTACGAGGTCATCCCGAACGGGTTGTTGATCTCGACCTGGATCGCCGCGCAGACCACCACGTTGCGTTTCGGCGCAATGTTCAACGTGGTGCCCCAGTGGAACCCGCTCCGGCTCGCCGAGGACTTCGCGACGCTGCACAACCTGTCCGGTGGGCGCGGCATGCTCGGCGTCGGTCGGGGCACGGTGCCACGGGAGGTGCTCCACCTCAACGACAAGGGGGTGTCGATCGGCTCGATGGACAATCCCGATCAGGTTGCCGCCGACCTCCACAACCGTGAGATCTTCGAGGAGTCGATGGAGATCATCCGCCGGGCGCTCAGCCAGGAGTCGTTCTCGTTCCAGGGCAAGCACTTCCAGATTCCGCTTCCGGGCATTCCCGACCGCGGCGAAACGGTGCAGGAGCTGACGCTGATCCCGAAGCCCATCCACCCGTACGAGATCTGGCAGGCGGTCACGTCACCCCCCACGCTCGACTACGTCCCCGTCGTCGATCATGGGGCGGTCTTCTGGAACCAGCACTACAGCTTCATCAAGCGGTTCTGGGACACCTACGGCGAGAACTACCACGCCGCGCACGACATCGAGCTGGCGCAGCACGAGAAGCGGATGCTGGTGGTGTCGTACCGCATCGAGGACACCATGGAGGAGGCCCGCGCCTCGGCGCTGCCCGGCCACGACGAGTTCTGGAAGTTCCTCGGGCCCTACGGCTGGAGCCGGGGCTACATGGGACCCGACGGCAAGCCGTCGAAGCCAGGGCTGATCCCGACGCTCGACGAGTCGATCGAGAACAAGACGATCCTCGTCGGTCCACCGGAGCAGGTGGCCGAAGAGGTGGCGTTCTATCGGGACCTGCTCGGGCTCGAATACCTCACGCTGTTCCCACACCTGCTCGGCGACCCCTACAAGAAGGCCGACGAGCAGATGGCCCGCTTCGCCGAAGAGGTCATGCCGCTGCTGTGACGGTCGCGGCCACCGCCGGCGTCACGTTTCGTCACGTTTCGTCACGTTTGGTGTCAGACACCAAGCGTTACATCCCGGCGGCTGACCCGACGACGGATCGTGGATCTGCAGCCCCGGCGAACATGCCTGTGCGTTCGACGACGATCGCATGGGCATGACCGAAGCCCGAATCCCATGCGGGTCGAAGCTCGCTGAGGTGTCCGCGTGCTGCGAGTGCGTCCACCCAGCCGGAGGGCGCATGTCCCTCGACATGGACGAGCGGTCCGCCCGCGCCGGTCCAGGTGTCGAAGCCGGTGTCGGGACCGTGAAGGATCCAGCGAGCTGCGTCGATCGCAGCCGTCGGCGACTGGCCGTGATGAAACATCCGCGCGGCGATCTGCAGCAGGATCTGGGGTTGGGCGTCGCCGCCCATCGTGCCGAACACCGCAGCCAGGCGACCATTGCTCGTGGCCAGTGCTGGTGACAGCGTGTGCGGCGGTCGGCGCCCGGGTCCGAACTCCGCCGGGTGTCCAGGAACGAGATTGAAACCGATCCCTCGGTTGTGGAGGTTGATGCCGGTGTTCGGCTCGACGAGATGGCTCCCGAACCCTGACGCGTTCGATTGAATCAGTGACACGCCGATGCGGCGACCATCGCGGTCGATGCCCGCCGTGCACAGGTACGTCGTGTCGCCGTCGGAGCCGGGCGAGGGTCGCCTCCTGGCTGATTCGAGCCCGACCAGGTCGAGGCGTTGATCGATGGTGGCCAGCAGATCGTCGCCGTCGGCAAGTTCGTGGAGGGCGTCGGGCCGGTCGAATCCAGCAGCCGATGCCGCTTCGATCAGGAGATGTGCCCATCGCTCGTCATCGGGATCGGCCGGTAGGTCGAGACGTTCGGCCAGCCGAGCTCCTGCCAGCGTGAGGTAGCCCTGCGAGTTCGGTCCGATCGTGTGAAGATCGACGCCAAAGGCGTCGGTGGTCAAGGGCTCGACCCATTCGGCTTGGACCGTCCCCAGATCATCCGCCGTGAACAACCCGTCGCCGAGTTCCAGCAGCCCGTCACCGAAGGCTCCGAGGTAGAAGCCGTCGCGGCCGCTGGTCGGCAGTGCTGCCAACACGAGCGCAGCGCCCGGTCGTCGGACGGTCGCTCCGGTGGTGGCCGCTTGCTCCGCCAGTTCAGCGAGGTTCGAACGGCTGCTCGCATCGAGGCGGCGCAGGGATCCGACCAGCAATGGACTCGCCGGGAATCCGTCGGCAGCGAGTCGACGGGCGGGCGCCAGGACGACGTCGAGCGGGAGCGAGCCGAATCGTTCATGCAGCGCCATCCACCCGTCGACGCAGCCGGGCACGGTCACCGAACGAGTATCGAGCTTGAACGGCATCTCGGTGAAGCCCTCGGAGCGCAGCGCGGCGGGGTCAGCGCCCGACCCGGCGCGCCCCGACGCGTTGAGCGCAAACGTCTCGCCAGGTGCGTCGGGGCGGGCGGGATCGTCGACGTGGACGAGGGCAAACAGGTCACCGCCGATTCCGCAGAGGTGCGGACCGGTCACGGCGATCGCCGCATTGGTGGCGATCGCCGCGTCGACAGCATTGCCGCCTTGGGCGAAGATCGAGACTCCGGCGGACGTGGCGAGCTGGTCAGCGCTCGCCACCATGTGATGGCGGGCTCGGACCGAGGATCGGGGGGCGGCGGTCGACATGTCGACGACGTTACGTCACGAGTCGTGCGCAGGACCGTTCCACTGGCTGCGCTCGATCAGCACGTCGCGCAGCACGCCGGGTCGGTCGGTCATGATGCCGTCGACGCCCATGTCGAGCAGCCGATGCATTTCATCGGTGTCATCGATTGTCCACACGTGCACGGGAATGCCTCGGCGGTGCGCATTGCGCACGAATCGCTCGGTGACGACCGTGACTCCCGTGGGGCCGGTCGCGGCTCCGTAGCGCACGGGAACCTGTGCGACTCGATCGGCAGACCCACCCACCCGGCCGGTCAGGCGCAGTGTGGCGACCTCCTGCGGGCTCATGCACGACAGCACCTGGTCGCCGAGCAGGGTGCGCAGCTTGTGCAGGCGGGCGTGGCTGAACGCGCCCAGGCAGACACGGTCGATCGCCGCATACCGCCGGATCAGCGCCGCCAGCGGTCCCGCCGCTGCATCCGATTTGCAGTCGATGTTGAACCGCACGGTGGGGAAGCGATCGAGCAGCTCACTCATCAGCGGGATGGGGGCACGACCGTCGACACGAACCTCGGCGAGCTCGGCAGCCGTCATGTCGGCGATCGACCGCTCGACGCCACACGTGCGCGTCAGGTCCGGGTCGTGGAACGCCATCAACACGCCGTCGGCGCTCAGGTGCACGTCGGTCTCGAGGTACCGGTAGCCGAGCGAGACGGCGTGTTCGAACGCCGGCATCGTGTTCTCCGGTGCCTCGCTGGTGCCGCCGCGGTGCGCGAACGGAATCGGCCCTGGCCAGTCGAGATACGGGTGGCGGTAGGTGTGGAGAGACGGGTGGACGTCGGGCATGCGGGGAACGTACTCAGCCGGCGATGACGAGCTCAGTGCTCAGATCGAGCGGCCCGCTTCCTGCCAGTACTCATCCTTCAGCAGGCGCTTGTAGAGCTTGCCGGTCGGGTGCCGGGGGAGTTCCTCGCGGAAGTCGATCGAGCGGGGGCACTTGACATCGGCGAGCTCGGTGCGGCAGAACTGGATCAGCTCCGAGGCGAGCGCAGCTGCGGCGGCATCGTCGACTGGCATCTCGACCGGATGGACGACGGCCTTCACCTCTTCGCCGAAGTCCTCGTTGGGCACGCCGAAGACTGCGACGTCGATCACCTTCGGATGGGTGACCAGCACGTTCTCGGCCTCCTGTGGGTAGATGTTCACGCCGCCGGAGATGATCATGTATGCCTTGCGGTCGGTGAGATACAAGAACCCGTCAGCATCGAGGTAGCCGACGTCGCCGAGCGTCGTCCAACCCTTGGGGTGACGTGAGGCGGCGGTCTTCTCCGGATCGTTGTGGTACTCGAATTCGGCCTCGCTCTCGAAGTACACCGTGCCGGATTCACCCTGCGGGACCTCTTCACCGTCCTCGCCGACGATGTGCAGAATGCCGACGATCGCACTGCCGACCGTGCCCTCGTGGGCCAACCAGCTCTCGCTGTTGCAGTACACGAAGCCGTTGCCCTCGCTGCCGGCGTAGTACTCGTGAATCACGGGACCGAACCACTCGATCATCTGCTTCTTCACCGGTGCCGGGCACGGGGCAGCTGCATGGATGACCGTCTCGAGCGACGACACGTCGTACTTGGCTCGTGTGTCCTCCGGCAGCTTGAGCATGCGCACGAACATCGTCGGAACGACTTGGCTGTGCGTGATGTCGTGCTCCTCGACGAGCCCCAAGTACTGCTCGGCGTCGAAGTGCTCCATCGCGACGATGGTGGCGCCGATCGCGTGGACGGCCAGACAGAAGCGAAGCGGGGCAGCGTGGTAGAAGGGCGCCGGCGACAGATAGCGCTTGGTGTCGTCCATGCCGAACAGGAACTGGAGCAGGCCCTGTACAGCACTCGGTGACGCCTCGAGCGGCTCGTTCGGGAATGCCCGGGTGATCCCCTTCGGCATGCCGGTGGTGCCCGACGAGTAGAGCATGTCGAGCCCGGCGACTCGAGCTTCGTCGAGCGGCTCCGGCGACTGCGCGGCCACGGCGTTCTCGTAGCTCTCGTACCCGTCGACGGTGCCATCGAGCATCAGCCGCAACTCGACGTTCGGCGTCGCTTCGATGATCTCGACCGCCTGGTCCGCCTTGTACTTCGACGTGATGTACGCCTTCGCGCCGCAGTCGTTGATGATGTACTCGAGTTCGTGGCTGGTCAGCCGCGACGAGGCACAGGTGTACACGAGTCCCGCATAGTGGCATCCCCAGACGACCTCGAGGTAGCGGTCGTGGTTCTCCATGCAGATGGCGATGTGGTCACCCGGCTCGAGGCCAGCGCTGCGAAGCAACCGGCTGAGCCGGTTCGCTGCCGCATCGAGTTCGCGGAACGTCTGGGTGAAGCCGGAGCCACCCATGATGATTGCCGGCTTGTCGCCGTGGGTGTCGAGATGTGCGCCTGGGAACATGCCCGGGCAACGTAGTCGAACCCGGTCGAAGAACGCAGGTCGACGGCGATGTCCACCTGAACGCGGCGATACCGTGCGGCCATGGCTGCTGCGCGCTTCGCCGAGATCATGCGCCCGAACGCGACCGACGTACCACTCGACGAAGCTGCGCTGCTGATCTCCTCGGCGATTCAAGCGGGCATGGACTCGGCCGTGTGGCTCTCGACACTCGACTCCTTTGCAGCAGGTTGCCCCCAACCGACAGCGGCCGCAGTCGCCGACCACCTGTTCACCACCGAGCACTTCGTCGGCAATCGGAGCGCCTACTACGACTGGCGGAACTCGTGTCTCGATCGCGTGATCGAACGGCGCTCCGGCATCCCGATCAGCCTGTCGGTGCTGATGATCGAGGTGGCGCGCCGGGTCGGTGTGCCACTGGTCGGCGTCGGCATGCCTGCCCACTTCCTCGTTCGAGCGTCCGACGACGACACCATGTTCTTCGATCCCTTCCACGGCGGGGTTCGACTCGACCGATCGGGCGCCAAGGTGCTGTTCGAGGCGGTCACGAACGGCCAGGTCCGATGGAGCGACCGCTATCTCGAGCCGACCTCGAATCGGGACATCGTGATCCGCATGCTGAACAACCTCAAGGGCGTCTTCGCTGGGCGTGGCGATGCGGTGCGCCACGGGATCGTGATGGACTTGCGCGCTGCGGTGCCCGAACTCGCCGAAATCGAGGCGTCGGAGATCGTCGCCAGCTCAGCGGTCTTCAACTGACGCTCGACAAGATCAGCGCAACCGCCCGAAACTACGGTGGCCGGTCATGACGATGACCGACCCAAGCACCTCCCTCACCGCCGACGAGCGACGCGTTGGCGACCTCGTCGACGAGTTGTTGGCCTCGTTCCCGCCGGCGTCCACCGACCCGAAGGTGTTCCTGGGGGAACAGTTCGATCGCGGCCTGGCATGGGTGCACTTCCCCGAGGGCAGCGGGGGGCTCGGTCTCAACCCGAAGCTCCAGAAGATCGTCAACGAGCGGGTCTTCGGGGCAGGCGCTCCGAACCCGATGTATCGCAACCCGATCGGTCATGGGATGACCGGGCCGACCGTGGTGGCGTGGGGGAGCGACGAGCAGAAGCAGCGCTACCTGCGCCCGCTGTTCACGGGGGAGGAGATCTGGTGTCAGCTGTTCTCCGAGCCCGGTTCGGGGTCCGACTTCGCTGGACTGTCGGCCACCGGAGTCCAAGACGGCGAGGAATGGATCGTCAACGGCCAGAAGGTGTGGACCACGCTCGCGCACCTGTCGAAGTGGGGGCTGCTCGTCGTGCGCACCGATCCGAACGCCGTCAAGCACGCCGGTCTCACCGCCTTCGTGGTCGACATGGAGGACCCGAGTGTCGAGATCCGGCCGCTGCGTCAGATGACCGGCGAAGCCGAGTTCAACGAGGTGTTCTTCTCCGATACCCGCATCCCGACCGCCGAAATGCTCGGAGGTGCAGGTGACGGCTGGCGAGTGTCGCTGACCACGTTGATGAACGAACGCGTGTCGATCGGCGGATCGATCCCGACCAAGGGATCCGGCACGATCTCCGCGCTGGTGCAGACCTGGCAGAAGCTCCCCGAAGCCAACAAGTCGGCGGCCGCTCGCGAGGAGGTCATGAAGCTGTGGTCGAGGGCGGAGGTGCTTCGCCTCACCAACATCCGAGCGAACCAGAACCGCAAGATGGGAGACCCCGGTCCCGAGGGTTCGATCGGCAAGATGGCCTCGGCCGACCTCAACAAGGACATCTACGACGAGGTGATCAACCTGCTCGGCGCCGAGGGCCTGCTGTACGGCAGCTACGAGATGGTCCGCCCGGAGACGGCGATGGGTGCCGACACCTTGCAGAAGGCGTTCCTGCGCAGCCGTGCGAACTCGATCGAGGGCGGGACCACCGAGGTGATGAAGAACATCCTGGGCGAGCGCGTGCTCGGACTGCCCGGCGACATTCGGGTCGACCGAGACAAGCCGTGGGCCGAGGTGCCCCGAAGCTGAGCGCCCTTGCACTGGTCGACGAGGCAGGTTCGGTGGCGTCGTATGCCAGGGGCCGACCGTGGCCAACGATTCCGACTTCGACGACTTCGCGGTGATCACTCGTCCAGATCATCGAGGGCGACGCCTCGGATCGGTGCTCGTGGCCGACTTCGCCCGCCGACGTCGACGGGCGGGTCGATTGCTCTTCGACCCCTGCGACGTGGAGAACGCGGGATCGAACCGGCTTGCCGAAGCGGTGGGATTCGAACTGGTGAACACCGTCGCCGCAGCCAGCGTTCCCCGAGCGCTGGTCACCTGGCGCGGAGGCTCGCGAGCACGTCGCTGGCGCCGACGATGCGGTCGTCCATCCCCGGACGGTCGAGCAGACTGCCACCGAGCAGCACGGTGGCGGCCGTCTCGATCGACGTCTGCAGCTCGCGGATGTTGCGCGGCGGGGGAAAGTACTCGTCCTCCGTGGTGACATCGACCAGTTCCACACCGCTGGTCGGGGCGAGTCGCTCGACGACCTGGGCAACCAGCTCCTCGGGTGCGGATGCCCCAGCGGTGACACCGACGACGCCGAACAAGTCGGTTGGGAGTTCGTCGACGGTGTTGATGCGGTGGACTCGTTCGCACCCCTCCTCGCGGGCGAGTTGCTCGAGCGCTCGCGTATTCGATGAATTCGCCGAGCCGATCACGACGACGCAGTCGCACCGGTGGGCCAATTCCATCAGGGCTGCTTGACGGTTCGTCGTGGCGAAACACAGGTCGCTTCGCCCCGGCGTCCAGACGTCGGGGAAGCGCTCCTTGACCCGAACGGCCACGCCTTCCCAGTCGCGGTGCGACAGGGTGGTCTGCGCCAAGAGTGCCACCGGCTGGTCGGACGTCTCGAGGAGATCGACCTCTGCGACTGATTCGACCCGATCGATCGAATCGGGTGCGACGGCCATCGTGCCGATCGCTTCCTCGTGTCCCTCGTGCCCGACGTAGACGATCCGGTACCCCTTGCCGGCGCGCACCTTGACCTCGTGGTGGACTTTGGTGACGAGGGGGCACACGGAGTCGACGACGTACGAACCGCGGCTGCGCGCTGCGTCGACGACCTCTGGAGCGGAGCCGTGTGCCGACAGCATGATCGGGCTTCCCACTGGCACGTCGGCGATCTCGTCGACGAACACCACACCTTGGGCTTCGAACCGCTCGACGACGAGCTTGTTGTGCACGATCTCGTGGTAGCAGTACACGGGGGCGGGAAACGTGCGCACCATCCACGCCAGCGCCTTGATCGCCATCTCGACGCCGGCGCAGAAGCCCCGGGGTTGGGCGAGCAGGACCAGTTCGACGTTCGGGGCAGCAGCGGTCGCCGGGGGAGGAGGCATCTCCGTCAAATCTACCCCGGTCGCATCACCGGTAGCCTGACGAACCCATGTCTGGCACCGTTCGAACTGCAAACGACGTCGATCGCGACGTCGAGCGAGCCGCTCCGTCGCGCTCGCTGGCACCGATGGTGGTCTCGGTCACCACCGGTTCGCCTGCGGCCACGGCTGGTGTCCAACCGGGTGACGAGATCGTCCGGGTGAACGGTGACGTTCCGCGCGACATCATCGAATGGCAGCTGGCCACCGACGAGGCCGAGGTCGAACTCGATGTGCTGCGGGGCGGGCTCGACCTCGCGTTCTCGATCGAGAAACATGCCGGTGAATCGCTCGGTGTCGACGTGTCGAGCGCCGTGTTCGACCGGGTGCGTACCTGCGACAACCATTGCGAGTTCTGCTTCATCTACCAACTGCCCAAGGGCATGCGCCGCAGCCTGTACCTGAAGGACGACGACTACCGGTTGTCGTTCCTGTACGGCAACTTCACCACGCTCACCCGGTTCACCGAGGCCGATCTCGAGCGGGTGATCACCGAGCGGCTGTCGCCACTGCACGTCAGCATCCATTCGACCGACCCGGACATTCGCAGCCAGATGCTCAAGAACCCACGCGGTGCGATGAGTCTCCGTTGGCTTCGCGCGCTGCTCGACCATGGCATCACGGTCCGCGGGCAGATCGTGGTGTGTCCGGGCGTCAACGATGGTGCGGTGCTTGCGGACACGATGGCCGGCATTCTCGACCAGTACCCGGAACTCGACTCGGTTGCCGTGGTGCCGCTCGGTATCTCGAAGTTCAACGGCGAGGACGCCATGCGGTTCCACACCGTTGCCGAGGCGCAAGCGGTCGTTGACATCGTGTCCGATTGGCAGGACGTCTTCCAGGCCACGCTCGGCAAGCGGATGGTGTACGCCGCCGACGAGTACTACCTGATGGCGCATCGACCGTTCCCCCCCGCTGAACGATACGACGGCTTTCCCATGCACGAGGACGGCATCGGCATGGCCCGCACGTTCGAAGCCGAGTTTCACGGACGAACCGATGAGGCCACCGGCGTCCGCCGCGGGTTCTTCGCTGCGGTCGACGCTCCGCCCAATCCGGCTGCCTACACCGGGCTTCGTCCGACCACGTCGTGTGGATCGCCGGACACTCACGACACCGATGCTGGGTCGGCTGATGTTGGGTCAGCTGGTGCTGGGTCGGCTGATGTTGGGTCGGCTGGTGCTGGGTCGGCTGGGGTCGACTCGCGCGGCGCTGGTGCCAGCGTTGCTTCGATTTCGCTTCGCCCCCGACGTCACGCACCGATCGCGGTGCTGACGGGGGAACTCGGCGCACCGGTGATCACCCCGCTGATCGAGTCGCTCGGGCGCAACGATGTGCGTGTGATCACCGTTGGCAACGACTTCTTCGGCGGCAACACCGGTGTCACCGGCTTGATGACGGGGGAGGACGTGTCCCGCGTGCTCGCCTCCGAACCGCAGGGTCACCGCTACCTGCTTCCCGACGTGTGCCTGTCCGACGAGGGACGCTTCCTCGATGGACTCACCGTTGCCGACCTTCCCCGCGTGGTCGATGTCGTCGAAACCGATGGCATTGCGCTTCGCGCCGCATTGGAGTCCGCATGACCGACCAACCCGACGCCACATCGCTCGACAGCGAGTACACCCAGGCTGCCCCGCTCGACCCGGAGCTGGCCGAGGCGCTGGAGGCTGAGCCGCCTCGACGCCTTCCCACCGTGGTGATCATCGGGCGCCCCAACGTGGGCAAGAGCACGCTCTTCAACCGCATCGTTGGCAGCCAGCAAGCGATCGTGGAGGACCGGCCTGGCATCACCCGTGACCGCAAGGAGCTCGAGGCCGAGTGGCTCGACGTGCCGTTTCGCGTTGTCGACACGGGTGGCTGGATGCCGGGCGGCGATGAACTCGACGCCAAGGTGAGCCGACAGGTCGAGGCGGCGGTGCAGGAAGCCGACGTGGTGCTGTTCGTGGTCGATGCATCGGTGGGCCTCACCGACGATGACCAGCAGATCGCCAACTGGATCCGCCGTTCGGGCACCGAGGTGGTCGTGGTCGCGAACAAGTCCGACAACGAGCGTCGCGAGGCCGAGATGTGGGAGTTCATGGGCCTCGGCATCGGCGAACCGGTGCCGATCAGCGCGTTGCACGGCCGCCGTGCTGGCGATCTGCTCGACGTGGTGCTCGCACGCTTCCCTGACGACCTTCGCCAGCCGGCGACTTCGCCGATCGATCCGTGGGCGCCCATCGAGGACGACGTCGCTGCACTCGAAGCGGAGGCGAAGGTGCCGAGGGTGGCCATCGTCGGACGTCCCAACGTGGGCAAGAGCACGCTGTTCAACCGATTGGTCGGCGAAGATCGCGCCGTCGTGCACGACATGGCCGGCACCACCCGCGACTCGATCGACACGGTGGTGGACACCGAAGACGGGCCGATCGTGTTCATCGACACCGCTGGCATGCGCCGCAAGGGCCGTATCGACGACTCCGCCGAGTACTACTCGTTCGTTCGGGCGTTGCGGTCGATCGACGACGCCGATGTTGCCCTGTTGGTGATCGACGCCACGGTCGGCGTCACCGCACAGGACCAACGTCTCGCCGAGCGAGTCGACGCAGCGGGATGCCCGATCGTGCTGATCCTCAACAAGTGGGATCTCGTCGGGACCGAGGAACGCCTCGAGATCCAAGCTGAGGTCACGCGGATGCTGGGGTTCGTCCCCGACAGTTCCGTGCTGAAGATCTCGGCGCTCAGCGGCAAGAACGTCGACAAACTTCGTCCTCGGCTCCAGGAGGCGATCGGGCAGTACCACACGCGGGTCCCCACTCGCGATGTCAACAAGGTGATTGCAGCGGCGCAGCAGCGTCAGCCCATTGGCGGCGGGGCGAAGATCATGTACGCGGTGCAGGGCGCGATCGACCCGCCGACGTTCACCCTGTTCGTGAATCGTGCGGTGCCGCAGCACTACCTGCGCTACATCGAACGGACGATTCGCGAGGAGTTCGGTCTGGGTGCCACGGCGATGAAGCTTCGTGTTCGCAAGCGTCAGTGACCCAGACCCACTGCCCGGACGGAGACGCTGATGCCATGGTGTGAAGAGTGCGCCAAGTACTGGACGCCGAACTCGATGAACGACGACGGGACCTGCCCCGGATGCGGGCGCGTCGTCGAGGAACCCGTCGCCTCGACAGATCGGGACGACGAAAAGGCACCGTGGCACTTCAAGTTGATGGTGGTGGCGCTCGTCGCTTACCTCGGCTGGCGAGTCGTCGAGATCTTCTGACGGATTGCGCCTCATCGGATTGCGGAGCGTTGCGTTGCGTCGCGTCATGCATCGTCGCGTCACGCATCATGGCCGCCCTGTTCTAGGCCGCGGGCCTGACGGTCGGTGCCGTCACGGAGTGGGGACGACTTCGCCGGTGCAGCGTGCCGTCGGGCAACCGGACCGTGAGTTCTCGGGTGACCGGGTCGAGTTCGAGTTGCCACTTGCCCTCGTGGACGAGATGGTGATGTCGACTGCAGCTCGGAATGAGCCGGTCGAGGTTCGTTTCGCCGTGGTGGGCGTCCCACTCGTCGAGGTGGTGGATCTCGCACCGATCGAAGGCCACATCGCAGTCGCCGATGCCGCATGTGCGGTACATCGCTCGAAGGGCCCGACGTTGATCGTCGGTGGCGAGGCGCCGGCTTCGACCGACGTCGAGCGCCACGCCGTCGCCGTTGAGTACGACCGGGATGATGTGCGCGTCGCATGCGAGACGGCGCATTGTGGCGACCGGGACCGCGGTGCCGTCACCAAGCTCGCAGGAGGACTGCTCGTGGAGGCCGTTGGTGATCGTGTCGAGGTCGACGACGGCCAAGAGCTCGACCCTGCCGGGACGCTTGGACCTGTTCGCAGACGTCGCAAGCTCGACGAGTGCCTGTGCTGCGAGGTGGCTTCGATCGACAGTGTCGTTCCGGCCAGCCGCCTTGGAGCGTGCGTGGGTCTCGGCATCGATTGCCCTGAAGAGCTTGGCCCCCGCCTCGGGATCGAACTCCGCTCGAAGCCAGTACATGCCGGTCTCGTCGTTGATGCCCTTGCTCAGATGCGTCGACCGCCGCTGTCGCTCGGCTCGCTCGAGACCGTCGTCGGCTGCCAGTTGGTCGACGACCCGTTCGACGAATCGGCGAAACTGCGCCGGGGTGGAGGCTGCCGCAGTGCGTGCCAGTTCGTCATCGAGCGACACCAACTGTTCGCGCTGCAGCTCGTCCAGGCGGTGCGCTGCCCGGGCGAGACTGTCGGCGTGCTCGGTGCCGATGTGCCCGCGCCCGAGCTGCGCGGCAACGGCTGGCATCGACCCCAGCGCCTCGGCGCGCCTCGACGTTCGCTGGGCCTGGCGGGGTGAGGAGTGGCCGGCGCGGCCGAGGACCTCGTCGGCTGGCGCACTCGACCCGTTCGCTGCAAGTTCGTTGGCTCGACGAGCGAGTGCGTGCTCGGTTTCGGCAACGAACCCCCGCACCCGTTCGAGATCACGGAGGTGAGATGCCACCGCACCAGCATCGAGCGAGGACACGTTGGTCGCCTCGAGCCGCTCGACGATCTGGGGGAGATTCATGGTTCCATCATGACGAGGGGGTGTCACAGAGATGATGCGATCTCCGTTCCGGACGGTGTGAAGGAGACTCCCGGTGTGGTCGCATCCCGTGGTGTTCCGGTGTTCAGCTCTGACCCTGGGTGTCGCTGACCCGCACGGTGTCCGGACTGCGACTCGTCGATCTGTTCACTGGCCACCACGTTCCGCAGGCTCGCGACGGCGAGTTTTCAACGACGGCGGTTGGTCACCAGGCGACGCTCGAGGGGATGCGGGATCACGACGCTCTCGATGCCGTTGGGGTGAGCACAGCGATCCCCGAGCATCAGCGATCCCGAAGTCCGGTGCTGGCCCGGTCGAGGCGATCCGGTCGCTGGAGACCGCACACGAGTCCGCAACCCATGCTCACGTCGACCAAGAACACCGGGTCGCGTTGAAGCTGCTCGCTCAGCTCGACCGGGTCGTGATCGTCCGCATGCGCCACGACGACGACGCGAAACGCAACGTCGCCCGGGAACTCTCGACACGCGACAGGGATCGCCACAGTTCCGTGGGCGGGGAACTCGACATCTTCAGCAGACCGCCTTGAGGGTCGGCGCGAATCCGTCGGTAGCATCAGCGATCCACATGCATACGGGCTGTGGCGCAGCTTGGTTAGCGCGCTTGTCTGGGGGACAAGAGGTCGGGAGTTCGAATCTCCCCAGCCCGACACGGTGACCAGGGGGTTCGCAGAAATGCGGAGCCCCTGGTTCGCGTCTGGGGGACGCCGGCGGCGGTTGGGTTGCCGAGGTGCTCGATCCACCCGATCGCCACCCGACGAGCGCACGCCAGTCGTCGCGTTGGGGTCGGTCGTCGAGCTGACCGCGGCGAGTGTTGCGTGGATCGCGTCGATGCACGTCGGGTTCTCCTCACGACCTCATCAGATTGGGTTACTGTCACCACCGGGCCGATCCTCCGGACGGCGAACCTCAACTCCTGAAACTGCGAGGGCACAGTCATGTATGAAGGTTGTTACATCGGTGAAGTCAGATTGTTCGCCGGCAATTTCGCACCACAGGGCTGGGCCTTCTGCGACGGATCAACTCTGGAGATCCAAAGCAACACGGCCCTGTTTTCGATTCTTGGCGTGCAGTACGGCGGCGATGGCACACGGAATTACCAGCTTCCGAATCTGGCGCCGCTGGCCGAAGCGGATGGCGGCGCAACGCCGATCCGCTACATCATCTGCTTGCAGGGCATCTACCCGCAGCGGCACTGACGATCAGGGCACCTGCAGCTGATCGTGAGCGGCGTCGACCGATGGGCCCCGCCGCACGACGCGCCGATGTCTGCGGGGTGCCCCCTTCGTCCGAGAGGAACCCATGCCTGACCACATGTCGACTCCCGGGGTCTACGTCGAGGAGATGCCGTCGTCGTCCCACGCGATCAGGGGGCTCGGCACCGCGGCGACCGGGTTCGTCGACGTCTTCGAACGGGGACCCGTCAACGAGGCCACACGAGTGGACAGCATGGTGGAGTTCCAACGAACGTTCGGTGGGCTGTGGGATCCGAGCGAAGCAAGCTTCGGAATCAGTCAGTTCTTCCTCAACGGTGGACAATCGGCGTGGGTCGTCAGACTGCAGCCGACGAGTTCCGTCACCGCGTCATGCACCGATTTCGGCGTTGTGACCTTCGAAGCATCGAGTCCGGGGGCGTGGGGGAACGCGATCGAGGTCGCCGTGTCGTACGACAAGCCGCCCGCTTCGGCCGGGACGTCGAGCGGCAGTCGAGTGAGGTCGGCCTCCAACACGTTCACGCTGATGGTGCGCGAGCTCACCCAGCGAACGAACGGTCGAGCAGCGCGCGTCCGCAAGACCGAGGTCTATCAGAAGCTGACAATTGGAGGGCCGGACAGGGACGTGTTCACGGTGCTCGAGCGCGAGCGGTCGATGGTGCGAGCCGTTCCAGCGGTCACAGATCCGAGTGTGCGGTCGAGCGCGAGAGGCCCGTTCCCCGACACGTTGAGCGCGGACCAGTCCGGCGAGATCGCCACTGCCATGAACGACCTCGGGTCGGAGTCCTTCCAGCCGCTGACGAAGGGAGTCGATTGGACCAAGGCCGAGCTCCAGCAGACCCCGACCAACAACGTGCCCGGGCTGGTGGCCGCGTTGATCGTTCAGGCGGGCGAGCACGGGGACGCCAACGATCCTGACAACGCCGACGGCGGTGTCAACGGAGTCGCTGCGCTCGGCACGATTCGAACCGAGACCGTCAACCTCCTGTGCCTGCCAGCGACTGCGCTGATGGAATCGGAGTCGCGAGCAGCGGTGCTGGCGATGGCGACCAAGTTCTGCGCCGATCACCGAGCATTCTTCCTGGTCGACACTCCGATCGCCGTGGGACGCCGCACACAGATGTCTCCGAACCAGATGGTGGCACACTACGAAGCGGAACAGCTGGCAGAGCTGGCGGAGGATGCTGCCGTCTACTACCCGCCGGTCGCCATTCCGAACCCGCTCGACGAGTTCCGCCCACGCGTGGTCGGACCGAGCGGAACCATCGCCGGGCTGATGGCACGAACCGACGCCGGCGCAGGTGTCTGGAAGGCGCCCGCCGGCACGACGGGAACGCTGCAAGGTGCAGTGCCGGTGGTCGACATGAACGATGAGCAGACCAGCCGGCTGACCGAGCTCGGCATCAACGTGCTCAGAGAGTTCCCCGTGTACGGCTCGGTGTGCTGGGGAGCACGCACACTCGCCGGAGCCGACGACATCGCAAGTCAATGGAAGTACGTCCCCGTCAGGCGCACGGCGCTGTTCATCGAGGACACACTCCATCGCTCCACGAAGTGGGCGGTGTTCGAGCCCAACGACGAGCCCCTCTGGGCACAACTCAGACTCGCCATCGGAACGTGGATGCACGATCTCTGGAGGCAGGGGGCGTTCCAGGGCTCGAGCCCAGACGAGGGCTACTTCGTGCGGTGCGACCCGAGCACAACATCGCAGCGCGACATCGACAACGGCGTCGTCACGGTGGTGGTGGGGTTCGCTCCGCTGAAACCCGCCGAGTTCGTCATACTCCACATCCGACAGAACACCCTGCCAAGCACAGGAGGCCACTGATGCCAGAGTTGCATCGGCTCGTTCCGTACAAGAACTACAAGTTTCAGGTGACCTGGGACACCAAGGTGGTCGCCGGCGTCAACAAGGTCGGAGCGCTCAGCGGCAAGACCGGAGTCGTCGAGTGGAGAGCCGGCGGTGACCCGTCGACCAAACAGATGTCTCCCGGCCAGACCGACTACGAGGCCATCACCCTGGAGCAGGGCGTGACGGACAACATCGAGTTCCAGCAGTGGGCCAACAAGGTGTGGGACCACCCCAACTCGGGCGCGCTCGGCAAGGAGGTGTCGCTCAAGGACGTTCGGAAGGACATCACCATCACGCTGCTCAACGAGGCCGGGCAGGCGGTCATGGCGTGGAATGTCCACAAGTGCTGGGTCTCCGAATTCACGGCGCTGCCAGAGCTCGACTCGATGGCCGGCAACACGGTTGCGATCCAGTCGATGACATTGCAGAACGAAGGCTGGGAGCGCGACCCGTCGGTCAGGCCGCCCCACGAACCGAACTTCGACGACCCGTCGTCATGACTCCGATCGCAGCCATCGCCCTCGGCAACCGGATGTGTCGCTCGCCGGGCACCTCGAACCACGTTCGACTCACCGCGTGACATCGCGCTGATTCAGTTGCTGACCGACGGGTTGAGCTGGTTCGGGTAGGTCCGTCCCGGCCGATGCGGCTCGGTGTCCATCACCGCTTGACGGTCGAGCAGCGCCTCGACGTATCCGTCCATGATCCGCCGGCCGTCCTCGTCGAGGGCCAGGTCCGACACGCCATCGATCAGCATGTTGTAGGGCTTCCATGTCCCGATGATCGTGTTCATCAGATCGAACGACAGTCGCACGTCCTGGGGCTCGAGCGACTCCGGTACGACGGTCGGGATGATGTGGTTCAGCGTCGAGTAGTCCCAGACGGCGTTGTTGACGACATCGTGTGTCGCCGACGAGGTGTGCAGCACCGTCGCGCACACCCGGGCGAGCATGGAGCGGGCCAGTGGTGCGCCTGCGCCAAGGTAGCCGTGCTCGTCGTAGAGGCCGCTGGGGAACAAGCGGTCGAGGGCTTCGAGCCACCTGCAGAGATCCGTGTCGCCGGCCACGGCGGCGTCGTCGGCGTAGTAGCTGTCGATGTACGCCTCCGCGTAGTCGAGGGTGATCCGCCAGAGAGCCAGCTGGTCCTCCCAGAAGGGCAGCTCGATCGCCACGCCATCGAGCCCGCGGCGTTCGACCGCCAACTCCGGGTCGAGATCCGCCGGGCGGAACCGCTCGAGGTGGTCGTTGATGATGTGCACGAGTGTCGGGTACTCGTGGCTGAACAACCTCGTTGCGAAGCCACGGGGACCGATGATCTGCAGGGCGGCCAGTTCGTCGTTGCCGACGAGCGCTGTATGGAACGCCGGATGGAGCAGGCGCCGGATCGGGTGGTCGGTCGGCAACTCGTTCGTCGACGCGACCGCCATCGGGGTGACGTACGCGAGGTGGCACGTGACATTGTGGACCAGCGTCGTGAGATGCGTGTTGAGCGCGCACAGCAGCACCCGACGCGCACGCTCGAAGCCGTCGCCGCCGGGCTCGTGGAACCGATGCTCGTACCGAATGCCGCGGGTACGGAGGTGGTCACCCTCGACCCGGAAGACCGCGAGACCACCGGGAGCGAGCAACCCAACCTTCGGTTCGTGGGCATCGAAGCACCGCATGTCGATGACGAACTCGTCGGGGAGCACGTCGACGGTGGCCCGATCGTTGCGGTCGAGCGTTGACGCATGCCGTAGGTACATCGCGAACGGGCCGCTGATCGCCAGCGCAGCGAGGATGTCCTCGGCCTCGAGTTCGGGTGGTACGACCGGGGCCTGAGGCCAAATCGCTCGATACCGATCCGGGTAGATCTCCTCGAGCAGGCCGCGTTGATCGTCGGCGATCGGGGCGGTCTTCGTCGCGGGAATCCGGCTGACCAGCCCCAGGAGCCGCTCCCGAAGACGGGCGGTGCGGGCACGTGATGTCGCGTGTTCAGAGCGCGGGAAGTTGACGGTGCCGAACAATCGCGGCAACTCCGGTGCCAACGGCTCGACGTCGAGGTGGTCGTCGGTGGGGACTTCGAGCGGCCAGACCTGGTGGCTCCTGAACCCCTTGGCGGTGGACGCCCCGAGCAGCCAGCGGTACAGCCGGAATCGGAGGTGAGCGAGCATCAGCGCTGGGCAACCGCTGCGCTCGCCGCGTCACCCCGCCCGGGATCGGACTTCAACTCGGGGTCGTAGGCCCTCAGTGGGTGGCGATCGAGGTCGAGTTCGGCTTCCGAGTCCCAGGGTTCGAACGCGTTCTTGATGTTGCCGAGACCGGTCGCCGCGAGCTCAGGGAAGTGCCGCAGGATGACCTTCTTGAAGCTGGAGTCGTCGATCCATGCCATCCCTTCGGCGGAGTAGACCTCCTCCCGGTAGTCATCGGTGTAGAAGCGGTCGGCCTGCAACCGCCGGCTGGCGTTGAGGATGAAGATCTGAAACATCGTTTCGCCGAAACCGAAGTTGGTCGGTCGTCGATCGGGTGCCTGCTCGGCGAGTGTGCCGATCATCAGGTCGAGCTGTTCGATGTCATCGCCATACACCTCCTCGAGTTTGGCGACCACGGCGGCGTCATCGGTGAGGTCGTCGAAGCTGCTGATCGGGTTGAGTCCGAGCTCACGCCGGAACGCGTTGTAGCGCGGAACGCCTCGCTCCCGGGCCCGCAAGATGTCGACGGCGCCCATGTCGAAGACCGGGTTGCCGGGAATGCTCAACTCCTGCATGAAGCGAGGGAAGTTGTTCAGCTCGAGAGCGCCCGGCTGCTGCTTGCCGAACGAGTAGAACAGATTGCCCATCCCCGCACGCTCGGTGAGCTTCGGTGACCCCGCCTGCCGGCTCGCAACGAATGGCACCTCCTCGTCGACCTCGCCAGTGGTGCGGTCGCGCACGACCAGCGTCTCGGGGAGGAGTGAGTGCAAGCGGTAGACCTCGACGAACTCCTCACTCAGCGCGAAGGGCGAACCGTGTTTGTTCAGCTTGTTGCCGACGAGCCCGCCCAATTCGGGATTGCTCACGTTGAAGTCGGCGACCGTCTTGCGATCCTCGGGCTTGCGATACTTGTAGGTGAACATCCCGTACCAATTCGAGTTGAGGCCGAGGTCGAGCCGGTAGTTGGGAAGGATCGCCGGGGTCCATTCGATCGAGTGGATCTTGGCCATCACCGCTGCGTTGACCAGCCGGGCCACGTTGAACAACCGGTCGTCGTCCCAGTCGCGGTGCTGCTCCTTGAGGCGCTCGCAGATTGCGTTGTGCTCGAGCACGAACAGGTTGTGCAGCATCGCGAGGCCAACCCACCAGTTGCGGACAAAGCCCGTGTCCTCGACGCCCTTCGCGTCGAGCGGCAGCGTGCCGTCCTCGTCGACCCGCAACTTGCCGTCGACGCCGCTGCGCAACCTGTCCTGCGTTGCCTGGTCGCTGCCGTAGATCTGCGAGCCGTCCCACCAGTGGGTCACCTCATTGATGAACGTGACTGGGGTCTCCTCGCCGGTGTCCTGCCGTGTCGGGTCAGGCTGTGTGCGACCGACGAACATGTTTCGCTGGCGATATCGGGTTCGCGCCGGGTCGTCGTCGGCGAGCGGGATCTCGATGATGTCGGTGGTGAGGTTCTCGCCGTGGTTGATCCAGTCGTGGTTCTGAAACTGGATCCACGAGGCGGCGAGCAGATTGAGGAACGGCACCTCGTTCATCGTGTCGCCCCGTGTGAGGAGGGCGCGACTGATCAACCGAGGATTCGGCGAGAGCAACTCCTCGTCGTCCGCCGGCTTGATCGCGGAGTTGGCAACGTTGCGTGCGAACCGAGTTCCGGCGGCACCCTCCTTGGGATCGTCCAGATTGTTCCAGCTTCCGTCAGCGGTGCGGAAGTGGGTCACGCCGTCGGGCGGGGCGAGCCCATCCGGCTGGAACCCGACGTTGCAGCCGGACGGGTACGTCGAGTGGAGGTTCTCGCGGTTGAGCTTCTCGCGCATGTAGGCAAGGGTGAGGATGCCGGAATAGAGCCGCTTGCGGTACCAGTTCGTCCAGACCTCACCTCGGTAGTTCTTGCCGATCGACTTGATCAGCAACTCGAACATCGCTCCAGCAAGCGAGCCGACCGTGTGGCCAACGACGAATCGCACCCGGCGCCAGAGGCCGATGTGCAGTGTTCGCTTGGGTCGACCGGGGATCGACGGTATCGGTGGGGCGCTCAACAACTCGTCGCGGTCGAAGTACCCGACGTCGGGAACGTCGACGTTCACTTGCCCCTGGGCATTGGCGACGCACGCAGCACGCATCTGCTCCCATTCGACGTCGGGCCGAGCGTCGACGGCCGACTGATAGTGGTGGGCGGCTTGGCCGTACCGCTCGGCGTGGAAGTTGGCAAGCCCCAGCAACGCCTCACGTTCTCCGGCCGCGTCATCGTCGTCGGGTCCTTCGGCGAGCCGCGCGATCGCACCATCGAAGTCGCGCGCTTCGATCAAGTGCACCGCCTCGTCTCGTACAGCCCCCCATCCGCTGACTGAATCCGGTTGTCCCCCTGGCATGACGTCCCCTCTCGATCGGGAACCGCTCGTGCCCTTCTCGGTACGTGATCGCTTGGCCCGGGAGACCTTCGACCAGTGGACGGTCCCGTGTTGCTCTCTCGCCGACAGTAGCTGCTCGCCGAAGAACCGTGAACCAAGCGCTTCGGCGCAGAAGTCATGGACGCACCAGGCGGAGGGCGAATCGTTCGTCGAGCTCCCACGAGCCGAGGAATGGGCTCGGTCACAGGACAGCGCTGACGCTGTCTCGGGGATCGGCGAACCGCGTGATGACGCCGCCTGCCCGCCGGCTGCTCAGTCGAAACGATTGCGGCGTTGCAGTGCGGTGGCGACGGAGGCTCCGGCGGCCAACATCCCGGCGAGCGCCAGGAAGGCGATCAACGGCCCGGTCCACGCCCACACTGCGAAGAACAGCCCGATCACCGCCAGGATCAGCAGCGGCACGATGATGATCAGCGCGATGATCATTCCCTTGCCGTCACCGCTGTTGTCATGCTTCTCCGTCATCGCAGAAACATACCCCACGCAACGAGTTGTGGCGTGCCGAATGACGACGCAGACACTGACGGTGTGACGGTCGCGGACGGTCTCGGGGCGGCCGGCGTGCATGCCCGTCGATCGCCCCACGCGATGTCGGCTACGGTCACGTGGGGCGCGGTTTCACGGCACGGCGCCACGAGCAGCGCCGCGGCGCGAATTGGGGGAACAGTGGTGGATGGTGACCTGAACGCAGACGTCGTACTGGAAGGGGGAGGGGTCAAGGGCATCGGGCTCGTCGGTGCGCTGAGCGTGCTGATGGATGCCGGCTACACGTTTCCGCGCATCGCTGGCACGTCGGCCGGGGCGATCGTCGGGGCACTCCTCGCCGCCGACACCCCGCCCGCCCGGATGCGCAGCATCATGGCCTCGACCGATTACCGCCTCTTTCAGGACGAGTCGTGGCTCGACAAGCTGCCTGGTGGAAAGCTGATCTCGCTGCTGGTCGACGACGGGATCTACGAAGGCGAGTACTTCAAGTCATGGCTCGATGAGATGCTCGGCGAGGTGGACACCTTCGACCGATTGGCGCTCCCCGACGATCCGAATTCGTCGCTTCCACCGGGCCAGCGGTACCGCCTCGTGGTCAATGTGTCGGATGTGTCACTCGGTCGACTGGTGCGCTTCCCCTGGGACTACCAGCGCGTCTATGGCCTCGAGCCGGGCCAGCAGCGGATCGCCGACGCTGTGCGGGCGTCGATGTCCATCCCGTTCTTCTTCGAGCCGGTTCATCTCGAGTACGAGCGCACCCAGGCCGGGAGCACGAAGACCGCCCGTTCCGTCCTGGTCGACGGCGGAATGCTGTCCAACTTCCCGATCGACATCTTCGATCGCAGCGACGGCGGCACACCACGGTGGCCGACGTTCGGCATCAAGCTGTCGAGCCGACCAGGGGCACTCGCCGAGGCGTTCCCGAAGGAGGTCGACGGTCCGATCGAGCTTGCCAAGGCGATGATCGGCACCATGACCAGTTTTCGCGATGCGATGCACGTCGATCGAGCGGAAGTGCACGCTCGGACGATCTTCGTCGACACCATGGGCGTGAAGGCAACCGACTTCGACATCGATGAGAAGACGCAGAACGCGCTGTTCGACAATGGCGCAGCTGCCGCCCGCGACTTCCTCGCATCGTGGGACTTCGATCGCTACATCGAGGAGCACCGATCCGCCTGAGGTCGTGCCGACGACACCGGTCGGCCCGAGGAAATCGGTTGGCGGAATGCGTTCAGCAGCCGCCGATGCTGATCCGTCGGTCGGCGACTGTGGTGAGCGCGATGTCATCGACGCTGGACGCAGCAGGCGTGACACGAACCGTCACGTCGCCCGCCAGGTCGTCGCCGAGACCGACATGGACGACGGAGGAGGGCCCGGCGGCGTACCCGCTGGTCGAGGCGCCCCAGCTCCGACCGAGCACGTCTCCGCTCCGGGCCTCGAGTACCTCGACCGCCGCGTCGCCCGGCCCACCTGCGAGTGCGCCGACGTCGACCTCGATCCAGTGTCCCGATGCACTTGCATTCGTGAAGAGTCGGGACGGTTCGCCGGGCTCCCAGGCGACCTGGAACACATCGATTCGGCCGTCGCGGTCGAGGTCGGCCTCGACACCGGTGACGAAGTAGCCGCCGTCGCCTGGTCGACCGACCATCTCGAACATCGGCGTGCCGTTCCAACGAGCGCCGAGGCCGCGCAGCACGATCGGTGCCCCCGACGCCGAGATCGCCGATGTCACTACGTCGAGGATCCCGTCATTGTCGAGATCGACCACCCCGACGTGTGGTGACTTCGTTTGCAGGTCTGGGGATCCTGACGCCTCCGTCACGTCGTCGAGGATCATGCCGTTCGGCGTTGCGCGGTTCATCAGGATCCGAACGGGCACCCGAGCGCCGTCGTCGATCGTCGAGTTGAAGTGCTGTCCGATCACCAGGTCGGGCCGACCGTCGCCATCGAGGTCCCCGACGGCGATGCCCGCTGGGTCGTCCTCGTCTCCGATGGCATCGACGCGCAGCACCCCATGAGACTCGACGGTGAACCCCTCCGGCCCGCCCATCAACACACGCGGCTCACCGCTGACCACGACATCGCTCCAGCCATCGAGATCGAGGTCGACAGTTGTGAGGGCCAGACCGGTGAGATCGTCGGGCATGCCCCAGTCACTGGTTGCCTCCGTGAAACGAAGACCGCCGTCGTTGCGCAGCAGGCGAGTCGATCCGCCGCCGAATTGGTCGGCGACCACCAGCAGGTCGAGCAGACCGTCCCGATCGACGTCGATCGTGGCCACCGACCGGCCTGCCACGTCTTCCAGCAGTGGCTCGCCGAGCGTCCATCCACCGTCGACCTGCTCGTACACCACCGTGCTCCTCAGCGTGATCGGGTCCCGGCCCCGAGGATTGCGAACAGCGACCAGATCCAGGTCACCATCGGCATCGAGGTCGGCCATCGTCGCCCCGCTGGTCCGGGCGAGTTCGCCCGGGAAGGTCGGGTCGACGACAAAACCGTTTTCGCCGCCGAGCAGCAGGCGTTCGGGGGATGGTCCGCTGGCGCCTCGCAGCTGGTACTGCTCGATCGGCCGATCGGCGAACCCGGCGACGAACAGGTCGGTCCAGCCGTCGTCGTTGACATCGCCGGCGGCGACGGCATGTCCATACATCCCGATCAGCGGCTCCAGCATCCCGGCCGTCGCCGTCGTGTCCACGAACGCGATTCCGTTGCCCGTTGCCGGTGCGCTCGTCCAACAGGTTCCGACGGTCGCGGGCGTCGCCAGGGGAGCGCTGGTGGCCGTCGGCCCCGGGGCCACCGTGGACGCAGTGGTGCGCTCGGGGATGCTGGAGCGTGCGGAGGGCGACGTGGTTGTTGCGGGTCGTGAGCTGTCACCAACCTCCTCGGGCGGCTCGCCGGCCTGCGAGCCGCCGGAGTCAGCCGCTGACGTGCAGGCACCGACCAACGCCACGACGATCAGCGCTGCAGACGTCGGTCGTGGAACCCTCATTCGAGGTCGATCACCACCAGCACGACCGAACCAAAGGTGGCCTCCAGGTCATCGCTGCCCTCCGCACTCGCATTCAGCCCGACAAAGATGCGCCCATTCTGTGGATCGATGGCAACGTTGTAGGTCCCGCCCGCCCGAACGCCGAGTTCCCGTTCGATCAGCGGGTGCAACTCGACGACGACCTCCCGTGCTCCCGTGGCGGTGTCGACAGCGATCAGCGGGGCCCCGTTCGTCCACGCCCGCCCGTGAGCGTCTGGCATGTAGTAGAGCATCGTGCCGTCAGGGGAGAGGGCAACCGATGTCACATACCCGTCGGTCGGCCCCATGTCGATGATCTCGCCGTCGGCCGTCATCTCGAAAAGATGATCGGGGCCTCGGGTCACCCCATACACCGAACCGTTGGGAGCCACGCTGGTCGCCGCACGCAACCACTCGCCGGGGAGTTGACCCTCCGCAACGGTGAGCTCGTCTGCACCCGGCTCGTAGCGGAAGAGCTGCCCGTTGCCGGCTGAGAAGTGGGCCGCCCCGTCAGCGCCCATGAGAATGCTACGAAACCCGACATGACGGTCGTCGTCGGATCGAAAGACGACCTCGCCGGTCTCGGTGTCGGCAGCGAAGAACGATCCCGCATTCGGTTGGCTGTCAGGATCGACCGCTTCACCGAACGCAGTGCGCCCATCGGCCGATACCGCCAGTGATGGAACGCCGAAGCCCGGCACGGGAACACCGAGGGAGGTGATCTCCGACGTCGATGGGTCGTAGCGAAGCAGATGGTCGCCCTGGTATGAGCCTCCGATGACGAGGTTTCTCCGGCTGCCCCAGTAGGTGGCCGCGATCACCTCACCGCAACGTCCGAGGCCCATCTGCGCATGGACCTTGCCGTAGCCCCAATCGCCACGTTTGTGTCCGAGGGGGTCGGCGACCTCAGCGGTTCTCGTCAGCTCGCCGGACGCTGGATCGTATTCGTAGAACCACGAATTGCCGTTCAGGCCGAGATGATCACCGACGGCCGATACGAAACGTCCTGACGGCAGCACGATGCCCTGGCCCCACTGCGACCAGGGGGCCCCTCGATTGTCTGGGAGCGGGTACAGCGCCGCGCTGACCGTGACGCCATCGAACGTCCCGACCTCGACGACGTCGCCGCTCTCACCGCGCAGCGCGGGCAGGGGCTCGGCGGTGTCACAGCTCGCCTCCGCTGTTGCATCGACCGCGCTGGTTGTGGTTGGCGAGGGCTCAATGGTCGGTTCGCTCGTCGTCGATGGTGGCGAGCCACTCGTCGACGGGGGCGCTTCCGGCTGAGTGGTCTGCAACTCCGATGGCGCCGGTTGGGTGCTCAGAGTGTCACCGGCCGACGAGCTGCTGCACCCTGCAATGAGCCCCAGCGCGACGATGGCGACCATCGCCGACCTCCGCCCCTGAGGCATCATCGCCATTCGTTCACGGTACTGGACCCGACGCCGCTGGTGGCCGCGACTGCGGCCGAGTGTCACTCGATCTCGCTGCCTCCACCGACATGGCTGCCCGCGCCACCGACGTGACTGCCCTGCGCCACCGACATGACTGCCCGCGCCACCGACGTGACTGCCCGCGCCACCGACATGGCTGCCCGCACCACCGACATGGCTGCCCGCACCACCGACACCTTCCGAGGTGGTCGGTTCGCTGGCATCGACGGCGTGGTGGTGGATGGCGCTTGCGATCGCGGCGACGGCGGACGTGGAGATCCAGCGGCCCTTCGCAGGGTGCTCCCACCCCAACACCGTGTAGGCCCGGAGCACGGCGTCCTGTGTCTCGTCGCCCCAGACGCCGCTCACCGACGTGGCGCTGAACTCCATCAGCCCAACCGACAACAGCAACCGCTGCAGATCCTTGACCTCACGCTTGCGGCTCTTGTTGCTGATCATGTGGTTGCTCGTTCCTTGCAGAGTGTGGGGGCGATTGGCCGATTGCAGAAGAAGTGTCGCACACGTGGAAACATGGGGCAACCGTGCAGGAGCATCGATGACAACACCACCAACGGGAACGGTCACGTTTCTCTTCACCGATGTCGAGGGCTCGACCGTGTTGTGGGACCGACACCCGGACGCGATGTCCGCTGCGCTCGCCGAACACGACCGGATCGTGCGTCACGCAGTGGAACGTCGCGGTGGGTTCGTGTTCACCACGGCAGGTGACAGCTTCTCGGTGGCGTTTCGCGACGCCGGCGACGCAGTCGACTCGGCGCTCGAGGCGCAACTGGCGCTTCGGCAGCTCGACGGCGAGGTCGAGATTCGGGTTCGTATGGGGATCCACA
This sequence comes from Ilumatobacteraceae bacterium, assembly GCA_963793335.1. Classification (GTDB taxonomy): domain Bacteria; phylum Actinomycetota; class Acidimicrobiia; order Acidimicrobiales; family Ilumatobacteraceae; genus Sva-07. The sequence goes on from CAWBZS010000013.1 coordinate 102,215, forward strand.
CGGGCCGGGCTGCCGAGCGCAACGGCGACTACTTCGGCACAGCGGTCAATCGATGCGCCCGGATGATGAGCGCCGGCCACGGCGGTCAATTGCTGATCTCGGGGTCGACGCGCGACGTGCTGGCGGATCGGCTTCCCACCGGCGTGGACCTCGTCGATCTCGGGGTTCACCGGCTGCGCGACCTCGCCGACCCCGAACACATCTTCCAGGTGTGCCATCCCGACCTCGACCGGGAGTTCGCCAAGCTGCGGACGCTTGAAGGTCCTGGGGACACGCTCCCAACGCAGCTGACCTCGTTCGTCGGTCGCGACGGCGAGATCGATGAGGTCGTCTCGATCCTGCGCAGTGGCCGCCTCGTGACACTCGCCGGTCCTGGAGGCGCCGGGAAGACCCGCCTGTCACTCGCAGTCGCGGATCACGCACTTCCCGAGTACCCCGACGGCGTGCGTCTCGTCGAGCTCGCAGCGCTTCGCGATCGCGACGTCCTCGTCGACGAGGTCGCACAGCGGTTCGGCGCCAGCACCACTGGTGACGAGTCGCTCACCGATGCGATCGGTGACACGATCAACACCCGCCGGATGCTCTTGATTCTCGACAACTGCGAACACCTCGTCGAGCCCGCAGCGCTCCTGGTGAGCGATCTGTTGCAGGTCTGTCCGAACCTGCGAGTGATTGCGACCAGCCGCGAGCGGCTCGCGATCACTGGCGAGGTGATCTACCGCGTTCCGTCGCTCTCGATGCCGGCGCCCGACACCGAGCACGAGCTCGACATCGATGCATTGCTCGGTTTCGACGCGATTCGATTGTTCACCGAGCGTGCTCAGCTCGTCGACCCTCACTTCGAACTCCTGGACGACGACGTCGACCATGTGGTTGCGATCTGTCGGCGCCTCGACGGCATTCCGCTGGCTCTCGAACTCGCCGCGGCTCGAGTGCGCTCGATGTCACTCGGACAAATCGCCGAACGACTCGACGAACGATTTCGGCTGCTCACCGGAACCGATCGATCCCGAGACGATCGGCAGCAAACACTGCACAACGCCATCGAGTGGAGCTACGGATTGCTCGACGATTCGGAACGCTCGATCTTTCGTCGGCTCGCAGTGTTCGTGTCCGGCTTCGGACTCGAGGCGGCCGAGGCGGTGTGCGCCGGGGGAGCGATCGACGACCTCGACGTGATCGACCTGCTCACCTCCTTGGTCGACAAATCGATGATCGCCACCACCGCCAGTGCGAGCGGCACCCGATATCAACTCCTCGAGAGCATCCGGGCATTCGCCTCCGATCACCTCGACGACGTGGGCGAGACTGCGGTGGTCGCAGAACGTCACTGCCGACACTTCGCAGTCGTTGCCGCAGGTCTGCAACAGCGACAACGTGCGGGTGATCTTGCCACGGCGCTCGCCGGGCTGGCGCAGGACGAGGACAACTTCCGCGCAGCCCTGCGCTGGTCGATCGATGCCGGCGACGCAGTACTCGCCGCTCGGATGGTCGACGGATTGGGGTACCTCTGGTACGCAGCCGGGGTTCGTCGCGAGGGGCTCGAGTGGTGCGAGGCCGTCCTCGCGTTGCCAGCCGACCTCCCGGATCAGATTCGGGCGGGAGCGCTCCACAGCCATGCTCTGATGCTGAGCGGCACCGGTGCACCGGAGCGGGGAATCGCTGTGCTGCGCGAACAGGTGACGATTCGTCGGCGTCTCGACGACCCGCTCCGGCTCGGCGCTGCGCTCAACAACCTGGGCAATCTGCTCCACGACGTCGGGCGGCCCGAGGAGGCGGAGCAGTCGCTGCGCGAGGCCATCGAAGCATTCCGGGAGGGTGGCGCGGCGCCGACGATGATGCTCTGCAGCCTTGCCGCCGGCAATTTGCACGCTGGTGCCGCAACCGCAGAAGACCTGTATCGCGAAGCGTTGAGCGAAGCGCGGTCGGCAGAGGACCCGTACGGTATTGCGTTGTCGATGAATGGCCTGGGCGAAGTGCTGGTCAAGCTCGGTCGAACCAGCGAGGCTCGCGAGACACTCGTGGAGGCCCGTGAGCGCTTCGAGGAGCTGAGCGTCCCGCCCGGCGTGGCCGAGGTCGACATGAGCCTGGCGCTCCTCCATCGGTCCGAGGGCGCGCCGGTCGACGCCGCACGGTGCCTGCTCGATTCGATCACGTCCACCGGCGAGCCGTTCTACGACCAAGCGCCGATCCGGTTGGCCCAGTACGCAGCTTCGGTGATCGATGACCTTCCGACCGCGGCAACGCTGATCGGTGCTGCGGAAGCCGACTACGGCCGTCGCCAGTTGACCGAGCCCCGGTACGTGATCGACGACCTCGCACACACTCGGGCTCGTCTCGAACAGCAGCTCGGCGACGAGGAGTTCGCCCGCTGCTTGCGTGCTGGTGGCCGCCGAACTCGCGCCGAGGTCATCGACATCACCACGCGCAGCCTCCGCTCCTTCATCGAGCGTGCCCAAGCTGGTGACGACCGTGAACGGTGATCGACAGCGGTGGTCCCCCGACGCGTCGAGGGCACCGTTGGACTTCTCGACACCCGTGGTCGCCGATCCCGCCGACGATCGCGATCGGCGATACGTGGCCGACCGGCAAGCCGGAGCGACACGACCGGCTGCGGTCAGCCCTCGCGAGTACCAGCACTACGTCGGAACCACCTGGCACCAACGCGGTCAGGAGTGCGCCGGGTTCGCGCTGGCGGCAATCGCCAATTTCCACCTCCGCCGTCACCGCGACGACCCAACCTTGCCCTCGGTGAGCCGTCGGATGATGTACGAGGTCGCGCAGATGTACGACCACGAGTCCTTCGAGTCGGGGTCGACCCTGCGCGGAGCGTTGAAGGGGTGGAGCCGGACCGGTGTGGCACTCGATGAGCAGTGGCCCTACGACGCCCGCGACGAAGACGGTTCACGTCACGGAACCCTCGACCTCGCCCGGCAGCTCGACGCCCGGCACCGACCGCTGTTGTCGTACAGCAAGATCGATGGCGCCGACATCGCCACGATGCAGGATGCTCTGGTCGCCGGGTACCCGCTGTACGTCAGCTCCCGAATCCATGTCGGCTGGTACCGACTCTTCCTCCCAGACGCCGATCCGACGATCGTGCGGCGCTCCGACGACGCCGACAAGGGTGGTCACGCATTCGTGGTCGCCGGCTACGACGAGCGCGGGTTCTGGGTCCACAATTCGTGGGGACCCGAATGGGGCACGGACGGCTATGCGCTGTTGAGCTACTCCGAGTGGATCGAGCGTCACCTCGACGTGTGGGTGGTGGAGGTCGATCCGAACCAACCAGCGACGGCGGCCACGGCGTCGCGCCGGCAACCGAGCCGGCCTTGGACTTCGGAGCTGCCCGAGCACGAGGAGGTGGACGCCTACCGCGACATGTGGCAGCACCTCGTCGTCGTCGGCGACGATGGACAACTGGTGGCGACCGGTACCTATGAAATGGACGATGCGTCGCTGGCGACCCTGCTGTTCCTTTTTCAGGAGTACACCGCGGGGTGGGACCGCCGACGCGTTGCAATCATCGCCGACAGCGGTGCGCTCCCCATCGCCACCACGATCGAGCGGTTCCGGCGGGTCCGCGATCAGTTCCTGGCGGCCGAGATCTACCCGTTCTTCGTCGTCTGGGAGACCTCGTGGCTCGCCGATCTCGAGGACGAATTCGCACAGTGGAGCGCCCGCCTCGGCAGCGACGCATCACCGCTCGATGTGCTCGATCGCTCCACCGTTGGATTGATGTGGCATCAGATCGACCGGCGGTCGCGTGCCGCATGCGCGTCACCGTCGGGCGCAGCCCGGTCTCTCGAGCGACGGGTCCGCCACAAGCGCAGCCAGAAACCGTTCGACCTCCACCTCGTCGGCATCGGCGCCGGCGACCTGCTGATGGCCCAGTTGGCGCGCCTCCTGCCGCAGCCGATCACGACGGTCACCGCCGTCGCGTCCCCGCTGCCGCTCGACGATCTCGCACGCTCGTATGGGTCGGCACTCGCACGGGGTCGAGTGCACCATCTGTCGCTCGTGGTCGAGTCGGACATCGAGCCCAGCCTCGCGACCTCGCCGCCGACGGTGCTCCAACTCGCTGCCGAGGTCCGCCCGGACATCGGCGAGACGGCATCGACCGACAGCCGGGAGTGGCCGCGCCGCCTCCTCGGACGAGCCGCCGACGTGGCCGCGGACCCTCTGCTCCGCCAGCTGCGCAACGATCCTCGCCTCGATGTCCGCACGGCGCCCACCGTGGCCCACGCCGACCTGTTCGACGACGATTCGGTGCTCGCCGAGACGATCAACGTGATGCTGCAGCATCGATCGGTCGACCCGCCAACGGAGGCACCGGCCGTCTCACCCGTCAACCCCTTGCCACGCGACCCGCTCGCCCGCGCCGAGGCCATACGAGACGCACGACGGCGACGTCGCGACTGACCATCAGCTGGGAGACGACGGGAGTTCGAGGGCGAACACCTGAATCACTCGGTGGTCGGCACGCCCGCGGTACTTGCCGTAGCCGGCGTAGGTCGCAGTCGCCGCCTCGAACACTCGATCTGCGGCGGCCTCGTCGAGTCGGCGCGCCACCACGTCGACCGTACGGTCGCGATACGACACGGTCGCCGATGGATTCGCGCCCAGGTTGTACACCCACCCCGGGGTCCGCTGCTGGCCGTAGTTCGATCCGATGATTGCGAGGTCGTCGCCGAACGGAGTGCCGACGAGTGGCATCGTTCGGGGTTGGCCCGACTTCGCCCCGGTCGTGGTCAGCATGATCACCGGAAGCCCGGCCATGAGGCCAGGAACCGTGAGACGCCCGCCACTGGCGCGAAAGAGCGCCTTGTCGAGCGGGTACAGCGTGCGCTGCGAAATCCATGCCCCGGCCCGGGTGCCCGTCACCGTTTGGGTCGCGCGCTGTGCCAGATTCGCCGGCTCCACCGTGTATCCCAATTCGTCCAACACACCCATCGTGCCATCTCCCATCGTCGAGCGAACACTGCCGACCGTACCCGACCCGTTTCCAGCCGCCAGCGATGAGTCGTCACGCGACCCGGGCGCGCGGAAACTCATCGCTTCGAGCGGGTGGGTCGAGTGGGGCGATCACTGTCGACGGGCGGACACGACTGCAGTCGCCACGCCTGCCGCTGGCACGATCGCACTGATCAACAACGCCGGCCGATAGCTGCCACCGATCGAATCGACCAGCGCGAACAGCGCTGGGCCGATCGCACTGCCGATCACCATCGCGCTCATCTGCAAGCCCGCGATGGCGCCGAGGTGACGCCTCCCGAAGAGACGGGGGAGTGCCGCAGACGTCAACGGCGCGTAGCACCCCTGTGCAACGCCCCAGGTGACGACCGCAACGACCGCGGCGACCGGTCGATCGAGCATGCTGACCGCGACGTACATCACGATCTGTGCCACCGACATCACCGCAGCGATCAGGATCGGGCGAACGCGATCGATGAGCCAACCACCGAGCAACGTGACCGGGACGGCCACGAACGCGATCGGCACGAAAATGCGAACAATCCGGTCCTCCTCGATCCCCAACTGCTCGCCGAAGTCGAGGATGTGGAAGGTGAGCGCAGTCGATGTGGAGGCCATCGCCACCACCGGGATCGTCACCGCCCAGAATCGGAGGTCCCGGACCGCCTGCCCGCGGTCGGCATCGAGATCGGTCCCGACCCGAGCAGGTGTACTTCCCGCTTCCAGCGGAGCAGCGACCCCGCCGTCGATGATCAGCCCCGACGTCTCGGGACTGTCGCGGAAGAACAGCACGACGATGGTGCCGACCACGACCACGAGTACCACCGCCAGGATCCGCCACGCCGTGCGGAAGCCGTCGATGTCGATGAGTGCGAGCAACAATGCCGGACTCGAGGCAAAGGCGAAGCTCATCACGGCGTTCGACGTCGAGGTGACCAGCCCGCGTCGTTTCTCGAACCACTGCGACACCATCGTCCGAGACGTCAGCGTGAGCAGGCCTTGCCCGGTGAAGCGCAACGCTCCGAAGCCGAGACTCATCACGGCGATGCCGACGGCGGTCGACATCGGGCCCACGGTGCTCAGCCCGACGAGCGTGGTCGCGAGCCCGAGAACCGCCACGAACGCCACGCGGCGCGATCCGAAGCGGTCGATCGCCCGGCCGCTTCTCGGCAGGAGGAACCCGCTCGCCCCGGTGCCGATGAGATAGGCGATCGAGAGCTGCAACCTGGTGAGTCCCGTCGTCGCGGTGAGGTCGTCGGTGAAGACACTGACCCCGGCGGTCTGGCCCGGGACCGACGCGAGCACTCCGATGCTGCCCACCACGAGCACCACCCAGCCGTAGTAGAAGCGTCGCTTCGACGGGTCGAACGGCCACCGATCGAGCGGACTCACCGCTCCCGTCGGCTCGGGGGCCGCCCGGGCAGTCTCAGTGGTCATCGTCTGGTTGCCCATCGCGGCCGCGGTCGGCGGCGCTGCGGCGCTCGCGAACGATCGCGAGCAGTTCGGTCGCGCTGGGCATGGGGGGAAGGAGGCGACGACGCTCGCTGATCACTCCGGCTCGCCTGGCGATCACCTCGTTGAGTTCCCCACCGATCAGCAGGACGAGGCACACCAGCCACACCCAGGTCATCCCAAACAGCAGAGCACCCGCAAGGCCGAGGATCTCGTTGCTGCCCCCTGCGAAACGGATGTACAGGCCGAAGCCGGCCGACACCACCAACCAACCGATTGCCGCGAACACCGCCCCCGGCAAGTCGTAGCGCCAAGGGGTGTGGTGATTGGGACCGATGTGGAAGATGGTCGCCGCCCAGACCACCAGGACGAGGGCTGCAACGACGAGTCGGACCGACGTGGGCACGCCGGCATCCGACGAGGCCGACCAGAGGTAGGTGGAGCCGGCAATCGTGGCGATCGTGCCGAGCGCCAACCCGATCGACGTCGCACGGAGGTGAACGAAGCCCCGTGACTCCTCGACGTCGTACACAGCGTCGAGTGCCCGGGTGAGCCCCGCGAACCCTCGCGAAGCGGTCACCACCGCCAGCACGATCGAGATCGAGAACAGACCGGCCTGGTTCTGGTCGAACACCCCGTCGATCGCCGATCGCAGCTCATCGGCCTCGCTCGTGAAGACGCGATCGACGAACTCGAACGTGAGACGCCGGAGCTCGTCGGTGGCGTCGTCGCCCAACAGCGACAGCGCTGAGAGGCCGGCCAGGATCGTCGCCGGCAAGCTGAGCAGCAGCCAGAACGCCACGCTCGCAGCAGCGTCGACGGCCCCGTCTTCGTTGGTCTCGCGAACCAATTCCCGGATCGCGGACATGATCGATCGACCGGTCATCGTCGGGCCTGCTGGTCAACTCGACTCGACACGTGGCGTTTCGGTCGGGAGCCCGTTCAGGTGCGCTGCGTCGTTGTACCTCGCCAGCCGCCAGGATCCCCGTCCGGTGGAGACGAACTGGCTGATCGAGGTGTTCAACGTGTGGAGTTCGAATGCTCCAGTGGCGGGGGTCTGCAGGAGGTGCCGGAACGTGGCGTCGATGACACCACCGTGGCACGACACCAGGATGCACGAGCCCGCGTGCGCGCTCAGCGTCCGCTCCAGGGCCTCGCCGACGCGTTGCTGGAACGTTCCGACGGTTTCGCCGCCCGGAAAGATGTCCAGATTCGGGTCGCTCCAATCCGGAGCGCCGTAGCGCTCGACGTAGGCGACGAAGGTCATGCCATCGATGTCGGGCCCAGGGTCGTGCTCGCCGAACCCGGCATCGACAGCAATCGGCAGGTCGCCGATTGCCGGGGTGATGATCTCGGCGGTCTCGATCGCCCGGGGGAAATCGCTGGAGATCAGGACGTCTGGCACCAGTTCATGTGTGCTGCGGAGGCGCGCACCCAATCGTTCGGCTTGACGACGCCCGAGTTCGGACAATCCGCTGCACGTGCGGTGCCCGCCGATCACACGGTTGACCGTGACGATCGACTCGCCATGCCGGACCAGTACGAGGGTGGTCGGTTGCTGAGCGCTCATCGCCGCTGGAGGGTAGCGGCGGTGTCACCCAGCAGTGAGTGAGGTGCGACCCAAGCGGGTCATGCCAGGCGACGGAGCTCGTCGTTGCGGACGTACGTGGTGGCCACCACGGCGAACGCCGTTGCAGCAGCGAGGCTGATCGCAGTGCCTGCCCCAACCGACGCGGCCACGAAGCCGAGCACGAGCGCCCCGAACGGCAGCAGGCCAAGGGTCACCAACGTGTAGAGGCCCATCACTCGCCGGCACCGCACATCATCGCCCGCTGGAAGACCACCCCTTTGTTCTTCATGTCGCCCTTGCGCATGATCACGAATGAACTCAGGGCCATCCCGAGTCCCATGAGTGCCAGCGGAATTGCCGCGTCGCCAGCGGTGCGCCCGAGATCCTCCTTGACATGGGCCTGGATCGTGACCATCACCGCAGGGTTGATCGTGAAACTCGCGGTGAGCAGCAGCGTGAACAACGTGCGCAGGTTCGAATCGTCGAGCACATGACGAACCGCCATCGTCGTCTCCACCCACACCGAACGGCGTTCGGGCACCACGTCGTGGGCCGGCACCCGAAGGCACAGCAGCAACACCACGCCGACGACGAGCAACCCGGTGAGGAACCAGAAGGCACCAGCAAAACCGAAACGGTCGCCAGCCGCCTTGGCGAGCACCGGACCGAGAATCAGCGACATCGTCATCGCGATCGCGTTCAGGGCGATCGCTCCGAACAACTGCTCCCTGGCGACCAGTGCCGGGATGAGCGAGGCGCGCACGGGTGCACCGATCGCCGATGCCGAGCCGGCCAGCAACGTCAGCGCGAGCACCGTTCCGAGATCGGCACGGTCGCTTCCGACGAGCACCAGCCAACCGAACACGACGCGTTGCGGTCGACTGCCCCCGGCGACGACCTGGAGTGTCCCGGAGCGACCCGGTTACCCGCGGTCAATCGCTCGTGGCAGTCAAGTTCGTCAGCGCTGCAGCGGCCACGTCGTCGAAGCGCTGAGCAACGATCTCGAACCAGGCAGGATCGTCGTCGGCGAACGCTGCGCGAACCTGGGTGCGAATGTCGTCGGATCCCGTGCCCGTTGGGTCACCGACCGAGTGGAGCACTGCATCTGCGCGAAGCGCCTGCAACACCGAGATCGTGTCGACGGTGCCGTACTCGAGCGCAACGCTCGTCACCTCGACGTCATCGAGCAGGCGATCCGCGGCAGCCAGCCAATCGCCGCTGAGGTTGGCGGACACGCTCTCACCGTCGACCATCGAGCGAACCTCACCCCACCACGCCGACCCACGCTGATATGCGGGGTCGTCGCTCGACACGTGCGAGATCAGCTCACCGTGGCCCCACGGTCCGAGCCCGGTGTGGAGGTCGAGAATGCACACTCGTCGTGCGGCGCCGACGATCGGCCGCAGGTGCTCGGTGAGCCAGCGATTCGACCACACCGGGCCGGTGCCTCCGTGGAACACACCCGTGGGATGGGTGTACTGGCCGCCACTGACCACCTCCTGGAGGCGTTCGAAGCCGACGTCCTCGGCATAGGCCAGCAACGCCAGGGTGGTCGACTGCTGCGTGTCGTCGTCCCAGCCCTCCGGCACCAGCAGGTGGGCGATGGCGCCGTAGTCCTCGTTGGCGGGCGGAGGCTCGCTCCACTCGACGAAGTTTCGGTTGAGGTCGACATTGTCCTCATTGACCCGACGTACCCAGGCGAAGCCGTGCGGGTTGAACGCGTGGATCAGCACCACCCGCACGTCTGCTGGTCGGTCGGCGACGTGACTCGCCAGCCAATGGTGCTGCAGCGCCGACCCGGTGAAGCCCTCGACGCCATGGGTCCCCGAGACCACCACCAGCACGCTCGGCGCGTCGACGGGTCCCAACGTGGCGACGTCGATGGCAAGTGGTTCGTCCTGCATCCCGGTCAGTGGGTGATCGTGCGACACGATCGTCGCCCCGGCACGCTCGGCCGCAACGAGGAACCGCTGTCGCGACTCGACGTAGGTGGCGGTGAGCCCTCGTTGTTGCTCGTGTGAGGTGTCTTCCATTGTGGTGCTCCAGCGTCGTCTCGGGATACGGACAGCGATACCGTCTGTCGATGACGAAGGTACGGGAGTGTGGCGCGTCCGCACGAAGGCTCGCCAACACATGAGATCCACTGTCACATGAAACTGTTGTGTACCGCCGACCTCCATTACCGCCTCCCGCAGCTCGACTGGTTGGTCGAGCAGGCCAGCGAGGTCGACGTCATCGTCATACCGGGCGACCTCCTCCAGGTGCTGGGCGCAGCGCCGATGGAGGTGCAGATCGTGGTGGTGTCGAAGTATCTCGAGCGACTGGCAGAGCGCGCGATCGTGCTTGCGTCGTCGGGAAATCACGACCTCGACGGACCGGGTGAGACCGGCGAGCAGAGCAGCACCTGGCTGCGTGAACTGGCCAGCGACCGCCTGATCGTCGACGGTGGCTCGATCGACATCGGCAACGTGCGCTTCACGGTGTGCCCGTGGTGGGACGGACCGGAAACGCGACGACAGGTCGACGAACAGCTCTCCATCTCCGCCGTGGAGCGTCCCGGACGTTGGATCTGGGTCTACCACTCACCACCGTCGGGCTCTCCGCTCTGCAACACCGGACAACGGTCCTACCCGGATCCCGAGCTCGCTGCCTGGATCGATCGCTGGCATCCCGACCTGGTGGTCTGCGGCCACATTCACCAGGCGCCGTGGGCGCCCGATGGCGGTTGGGTCGACCGACGTGGCACGACGTGGTTGCTGAACGCTGGTCATCAGCCGGGCCAGGTACCGGCGCATGTGCTGATCGACACCGATGCCACCGTCGACAGTGGCGAGGCTGAATGGGTTGCACTGCCGGATCGAGCGCGCGTGCAGATGGCATTCGCCGAAGCTCACCGCTGAGCACGCCCGCTCAGTAGTCGGGGTCGGGCAACCGTGCAGAACCCGGGCGAATGTGTCGGCCCGGATGGTGCACGAGCGTGCTCAAGATGTCGTCGAGCATGCCGAGATGTGTCGATTCGCCGCCGTACTGGCGCTTGACATCGACGAGATGGCCCGTGAGGTTGTCGAGGCGCGTCGCCAGTGTCCGAGCCACCTCGAACAGGACCTCGGGATGCTCTGCGAGGAAGGCCGCCCCGTCAGCAGCTTCCAGCAGGGTGGTGTCGGTGAGTGCGATCACCGACGCCGACGCCGGCCGGTCGAGCACGGTCGACATCTCACCGAGCAGCGATCCAGGTGCGTCGAGCACCGCAAGACGGGTCCCGTCGCGTTCGATGACGACCGCCCCGTCGAGCAAGACGAGCACAGCCGCTGTCGCTGCCCCCTGTTCGATCACGGCCGACCCAGCCGCAACGCTGCGCTGCGGGAGATCGGCGCAGTGGGTCAACAGATCGGCCACGATGTCAGTCTGACACGACCGAATGTTCGCCGCACCAGGTCGGTGGCGGACGTAACCTGGCGTTCATGTGCGGTCGCTTCGTCTCCACGGCCGGCCCTGATCGAATCGCTGCCTACTTCGACACGGTGCTCCCAACGGAGGTGGACGATGCCGCACGCGGGGGATCCGGTGCGCCGAACCACAATGTCGCGCCGACGCAGGACGTGTTCGCCGTCGCAGCAGCAGGGGAGGGGGCGGCCCGGGTCACGTCGTTTCACTGGGGTCTGGTGCCGAGTTGGGCCAAAGATCGCAAGATCGCCTCACGGATGATCAACGCCCGAGCCGAGACGCTCGCAGCGAAGCCCTCGTTCAAGGGGCTCTTCGCAAAACGGCGATGCATCGTCCCGATGGACGGCTTCTACGAGTGGCAGCCAGGGTCGCCCGACGGTCCGTTGAACTCGAAAGGAGCGCCCCTCAAGCAGCCGCTGTTCATCCACCGGAGTGACGGCGAGCCGCTGGCGGTTGCCGCGCTCTGGACGGCGTGGAAGGATCCGGACGGTCCAGACGACCGCTTTCTCCACAGCACCACCCTCATCACGACCGCCGCCAACGACGTGATGCGACCGGTGCACGATCGGATGCCGGCGATCCTCACCGAAGCGCACTGGGCGGAGTGGCTCGATCCGGCCAACCACGACATCGACGCGCTGGCGACACTGCTCGACGGCGGACCCGCCGACCTCCTCGAGATGCACCGGGTCTCGACCGACGTGAACAACGTGAGAAACAACCGGCCCGATCTGACCGCACCGATCTGAATCGGCGGCCGCTGCATCTGAGCTACGATCGAGCGCACGTTCCCGCAGGCGGCACCGTGGCCTGCGGCAGACCGAAAGGACCTGGGATGGGGCTCTCCGGCTACCTGAAGATCGACGACATCGATGGCGAATCCGTACGAGCGGGCCACGAGGACGAAATCGATGTGCATGGGGTGCACTGGAAGATCGAGCGGGCCGGTGCGCTCGCGCGGCTTGCGGGCCGCTCGCGAGCTCGAGCTCGAGTCGACAGCCTGACGTGCTTCAAGCGCACCGACGCCTCGTCGCCCTATCTGGCGTTGGCGTGTCTGCAGGGCAAGTCATACCCCGATGCCGTGCTCTCGCTTCGCAAGGAGTCCGGCGATGCATCGCTGGACTACCTGGTCATCACGATGGAGAACGTCATGGTGGCCGGGTTCGAGATGGGCAACGACGGCAGCGATGCCGACGACGAGCAGGTCACCGAGCAAGTGTCGTTCAGGTTCGAGAAGGTGACGTACAAGTACACCGTGCAGGCCGACGATCACTCCGCCGGTCACGAGCACGAGATCACCTACGACATCGCCCGAGGCGTGTGACCAGGACGGTCAGTCGCTGACGCCCGTTGCGCCGGCGGCTCGCAGTTCGGATCGGATCGCGTCGGCCCACGCATCGAGATCCTCCCGCTCGACCGACGTGGCTGCGTTTGCGAAGCTCAACTCGGACATCGAGTTCGTCGGAACGACATGCACGTGGGTGTGCGGCACCTCGTACCCGGCGACGATCACTCCGACCCGCTCGCAACCGAACGCAGACTGCTGGGCCTTCCCGATCGTGTGGGTCACCGAGAACAGGTGCGCCGCCAGATCGGCGGGCGCATCCACCCAGTGGGAGATCTCATCGATCGGCACCACCAGGACGTGACCGGGGGCCATGGGATTGATCGACATGAAGGCCACGCATCGTTCGTCACGCCACACGAACGTTCCCGGGAACTGCCCGTCGATGATCTTGGTGAACACCGTGCTCATGCGTGCACCCTACGCTGTGGCTGATGGAGCGACCCGAGGCGACCAACCACACCGCCGACACGGTCCAGGCTTCCTCGCCGTCGATGTTCGACGGTCTGTGGACCGTCCCCAACGCCATCACCCTGGTCCGGCTCCTGCTCCTCCCGGTGTTTCTGTATCTCCTGCTGGTCGAGCAGGAACGAGCGGCTGCAGCGCTGCTGCTCGGCACGCTGAGCGCCACCGACTGGGTCGACGGCTACGTCGCTCGGCGCTTCGGCCAGGTGAGTGAGTTCGGCAAGATCTTCGACCCGACGGTCGATCGGCTGCTGTTCGTCGTGGCGACGACGGCGATCATCATCGACGGGTCGATACCGTTGTGGTTCGCACTCGCCATCCTCGTTCGCGAGGTCGGCGTGGGGTTGATGATGGCCATCGCAACGTTGGTGTACAAGATGCCCCGGTTCGATGTGACCTACCTGGGCAAGCTCGCCACCTTCCTCCTGATGTTCGCAGTGCCGGCGTTCCTCATGGGCAACAGCGACATCGCTGGCGCGAGCGTCTTCACGGTCCTGGCCTGGGCGGTGGGGCTTCCCGGACTCGTGCTCAGCTACTGGGCCGCCATCGCCTATATTCCGCAGGTGCGTCTCGCCGTCGCAGACGGTCGCATCGCACGTTCTTCTCTTCCCTGACACCAAACGACAGGTACGGTTAGCTCATGAACATCCCCGACGACCTGCGCTACTCCTCCGATCACGAGTGGATTCGTGTCGACGGCGCCACCGTCACGATCGGCATCACAGACTTCGCCCAGGACGCGCTCGGCGATGTCGTGTACGTCGACCTGCCCGATGAGGGCACGTCCGTCTCGGCAGGCGAGTCACTCAACGAGGTCGAGAGCACGAAGTCGGTCAGTGCCATCTACGCGCCGGTCGCCGGAACCGTCACCGAGTTCAACCACGCGTTGGGGGACGAGCCCGAGTTGCTCAACGAGGACCCATACGGCCACGGATGGATCTGCAGGATCGAAGTCAGCGATCCGAGTCAACTCGAGGCCTTGATGGACGCCGATGCCTACCGAGCGTTGACTGAAGGGTGACCACATGAGCGACTACGTCTTCTGCAATCAGTGCGGGCACCGAAACCCGCCGACCAGTGTGTTCTGTTCGAGCTGCGGGTCGCCCCTCGACTCCCTCGACGATCGCACCATCACACTCACTGCGATCGATCCGCTGCAGGACGCTCCAGGCAAGAGCGATGACCTCGCCGTGCCGGTGGGCGAACTCTCCACCGACGTGGGGGTGTTGATCGTTCGCGCTGGGGCTCAAGCGGGTGCGCGGTTCCCGCTGGTCGAGACGCTCACCCGGCTCGGCCGTCACCCCGAGTCGGAGATCAGCCTCGATGACATCACCGTCTCGCGGCGACATGCCGAGATCGAGCGCACCCCTGATGGGTACGTCGCCTCGGATGCGGGCTCGCTCAACGGCACCTACGTCAATCAGGAGCGCGTCGATCGAATGCTGCTGCGCCACGGCGACGAGCTGCAGGTTGGCAAGTTTCGTCTCGTCTTCTTCGAACGCGGCGATGGTTGAGCCGTCGGCTCCGGCCACCGAGGCTGCCCGCGCCGGGACGCATCTGTCGATCGGGGAGGTGCTGGCGCTGCTGCTCGAGGAGTTCCCCGATGTCACGATCTCCAAGATTCGCTTCCTGGAGAGTCAGGGGCTGATCGATCCCGAGCGCACCGCCTCCGGCTACCGGAAGTTCTACGGCGACGACGTCGAATTGCTCCGATGCATTCTGCGCGAGCAACGCGAGAACTACCTCCCGCTGCGAGTGATCAAGGACCGCATCGACTCGGGAGAGATCGATCCGACCGGTGAGCTGCCGCAACCGGCGACCACGCCCCGCGGCATCAAGAACGTCACCGGCGGCGCTGCCGCGACGACCTCGCCGACATCAGGGTCGACCGGTCACGCCCATCCGAGTGCCGGCAACGCGGTGTACGGAGCAGCTGCACTCTTCCAGCGAACCGACGAGCAGGCCGCGAACCCTCCCGCCGGACCGCCCCCTGGGACGACATCGCCGGCCGACAACGACGGCGCCGAAGGCTCGACGTCGACATCAGGTCGAGATCGGGCGCCGGCGGCCACGTCGGGGACGATGCCGCCGGCGAGCCCGACCGAACCTGCGACCGCTCCCGCCGCTGCGGCGCCGGAGGAACCCGGACGCCTCGGTGCGGTGCTTCCCGGACTCCTGCTGTCTGCGGACGAGCTCTGTGCGATGGCGGCACTGACCCGCCAGCAGCTGGCCGAACTGCAGCGGTACGGCGTCGTGGTTGCGCAGTCGGGCCGCGACGACGGCCCCTTCGACGAGGACGCCGTCGAGATCGCCACCATCTCGAAGCGCTTCCTCGACGCAGGGATCGAGCCGCGCCACCTGCGCGGGTGGCGGGTTGCTGCCGATCGCGAAGCCGGCTTGCTCGAGCAGCTGATTCAGCCGTTGCTGCGCCAGCGCAACCCAGAGGCACGGGCCAACGCCGTTGCGCAGTTGAACGAACTGGAGCAGATCGGCGGTCGCCTCCGTCATGTGATGATGCGCTCAGCATTGCGCGAGCACGGCCCCCACTGAGCGATACGTCCGGCGCCAAACGTCGTCATTGCCCGAACGACCTCCCTGCGCCATCGTGATCCGGGTACAGTGGCCGTGTGGTTCGCTTGGAGCTCGTCGGTGTTCGGGTCGAGATGCCTGCAAACACGCCCATGATGCTGCTGCGGGAGGCGGAGGGGCGACAGCGGTTGTTGCCGATCTACATCGGGAGTCCCGAGGCCTCGTCGATCCACTACGCCCTCGAGGGCGTCGAACCACCCCGTCCGCTGACCCACGATCTCTTCCTCGTGGTGCTCGGAGAACTCGACGCCACCGTCAGCCGAGTGGTCATCACCGAGATCCGCGACCGGACCTACCATGCGGCGCTGCACCTGCAGACGCCGTCCGGCGAGAAGGTCATCTCGGCACGTCCGTCGGACGCAGTCGCCCTCGCCGTCCGCGACGGCGCCGACATCTTCGCCTCGACCGAGCTGATCGACGAGGTCGGCCAGGAACCGGTGGTCGAGAGCGAGGACGACGCCGCTGAAATCATCGATGAGTTCAAGGACTTCATCGAGAACGTCAGCCCCGAGGACTTCGGCAGCTGACGCCGGGAGTTGACGCTGCGCGACAGAGATCGTAGGGTTCACGATCTCACATGCGCGTAGTTACGGCGCTGTGAGCGCACGACGCGTTGGGCAGTGACGAATGGAGAACACGATGGACGACAACGACGACCGCACCCAGGCAGAGCTCGGTTTCAGCGGGACCCAGACGGCCAAGGTGGTCGGCATCTCGTACCGGCAGCTCGACTACTGGGCGCGGACCGATCTGATTCGGCCATCGCTCACTGATGCAGCCGGCAGTGGCAGCCGGCGGAAGTACTCCTACAGCGATCTGCTCGAGCTCAAGACGATCAAGAAACTGCTCGACGCCGGCATCAAGCTCGAACAGGTACGCAAGGTGTTCAGTTACCTCCGCGAGCACGTGGCCACCGACATCGCGTCGGCGCACATCGTCATCGACGGTGGGAGTGTGGTGTTGTGCGACGGGGAGCAACTCGTCGACGTGCTGCAGTCCGGACAGGGCGTGCTCAACGTGTTGTCGATGGGTGGGGTGCGCGACGAACTCGAAGCAGACCTGGCGCCGATCGCCTCGACGAGGTCAGCGCTCTCGGGATCGGCCGGATCGAGCAGCGACCCGGCTGATCGTCGCCGCACGGGATGAACCTGCATCGATCTCCACTCGACGCAGAGCACCGCACGCTTGGTGCGACGATGGTGGAGTTCGGCGGCTGGGAGATGCCGATCGCCTACCCATCGGGGACGATCGAGGAGCATCTCGCATGCCGTCACCGAGCGGTGATGTTCGACGTGTCGCACCTCGGCACGGTGACGGTCAGCGGTGATGGAGCGCTCGATCGGCTGCAGCGCACCCTGACCAACGACCTGGCGAAGATCGGCCCGGGTCGAGCGCAGTACACCCACCTGCTCGACGCCGATGACGCATCCGTGGTCGACGACATCATCGTGTGGTGGCACGGCGACGACCCGAACCGGTTCGACGTCATGCCGAACGCTTCCAACACCGATGGTGTGCTGGCCGCAATCGGTGGTGCCGACACCACGTCGTCACGTGCGGTGATCGCCGTGCAGGGCCCCGACGCCCGAGCGTTGGTGTCAACGGTGTTTCCCGCCGCCGGCGAGGTCGGACGTTTCCGAGTGGTCGACGCTGAGTGGAATGGCGCCGTCTGCACGGTCGCAGGTACCGGCTACACCGGCGAGGCCGGTGTGGAGATCGCTGTGCCGGTCGAAGCAGCGAGCGAGCTGTGGCGCTCCCTCCACGACGCCGGTGTGCCTCCGGCGGGTCTGGGGCGCGCGACACCCTTCGCCTCGAAGCTGCCCTTCCGTTGCACGGACACGAACTCGGTGCCGGCATCACGTCACTGCAAGCGGGGCTCGGATGGGTCGTCGCGTGGGACAAACCGACGTTCATCGGGCGGGACGCTGCGATCGCCGAGCGTTCTCGTGGCATCGATCGGCGGCTGATGGGCATCGTCACCGAGGGCCGGCGCCCGGCGCGTGCAGGGTGCGTCGTGCATCTCGACGACCTTGCGGGCGCGTCGCCGATCGGCGAGGTGACGAGCGGCAACTTCTCGCCGGTGCTCGGTCATGGCATCGCCCTCGCGTTCCTCCCGCCGGACATGGCCGAGGGCACAGCCGTCGCCGTCGATGTACGCGGCAAGCGGCTGGCCGGCCGCGTCGCCGCCACCCCGTTCGTCGCTCGCTGAGCCGATCGGCACGCGTCAGTCGAGCTGGCGAGGTGCCGCCCGCTTGGCTGCGGTCGCCGTCGTTGCGGATGCCTTCGTGGCTGCTCGCTTCTTCGCCGGCGCCTTCGTGGCCGCTCGCTGCTTGGTCGGGGTCTTCTTCGCTGCTCGCTTCTTCGCCGGCGCCTTCTTCGCCGCTCGTTTCTTGGCCGGGGCCTTCTTGGCCGAGGCCTTCTTGGCCGGGGCCTTCTTGGCCGGTGGCGTCTCCGTGGTGGAAGCCGGCTCGTGATCAGCGTGCGTGACCGTGTCGGCCAGCGCTGCGATCCCTTCCGCGGCTCGGTCGCTCGATACCACGGTGTCGGCCGCTGGAGTCGGAGTGGGCGCTGTGGCGGTGGGAGCCGGCGGACGACTCCCCGGGAATCGGAACCCACCGAACAGCCCACCAGCGGTTTCGGCCATCTGCGTGAACGGTCCAAGGCGCCTGGACACCTCTCCGAGCACATCGGAGAACAAGCTGATCTGCGCGGGCAACTGGGCAAACGCCGGCGTCGACAGCGTCTCCGCCAGGCGGTTGAGGCCGGGAGCGACGGCCATCGCCGGGCCGCTGACGACCTGCATCATCTCGTCGGCGGCCTTGACCGTGCGGGTGAGCTGCGGGACTGCGGCTCGGATCGGTTGCTCGACCTCGCCCAGCAGCGAGTTGATGCGCTCGCTCGTCTCGTTCAAGTTCTCCATCGTGCGATTGAAGTTCTCGACACCCTTGAGGAACTCGTCGACGCCCTTGCGGAACTGCTCGATCGAACGCACCGTTCCGGACAGGGGAGTGGCGAAGAGCGTGAACAGGTCTGCCAGCGGGTCGGGACGTTCGTTTGCCATGGGTGCACGATACTTTGTCGCCGTCACCGCGGCGTCTGACCGTGGAGCTCGGCATCTCCCGACCTCAATCGGCCGAGTCGCGGAGCCATCCGAAGAGCTGGACAGCCTGGAGATCGTCAATCGGCGCTGACGTGTTGACCACCGCACCGGTCGTGGTGCGCACGGCGCCGTCGTCGCCGACCGTCAGCCAGGCGACCGCCACGAGTCCAGGCTCCCCGCCGCCCTTGAAGAGGATGTCGGACCATCGGCCGTCCGCATCGGCAATGCCGGGGTTGGCGGCCAGGATCTCTGTGGCCGTCTCATCGGCGCTGAGGAACAGCATGGCCCGGCACAGCGCCTGCGGTGACGCGAACCACTCCAGCTCGTCGACCCGAACCGGCACCAGCGGATCGACCGCCTCCGCTGGCGGGAGGTCAGCAGCAGCAACCTCACCGTCGAGCAGCGCCCGTCGCCCGGCTTCGTCGGCGGCGAGGTAGCGGTCGGCCAGTCCAACCGGACCCCATTTCAGGATGAACAACTCGCGGGTGGTCAGCAACGGCAGGTTCCGTGCGAGCGCGTCGTTGCCCATCGGTTCGAGGACCGCCTCGACGGCATCACGGCCGACGAGGTCGATCAGGTGATCGGTGGCGGTGTTGTCCGAGACCGAGACCATCATGTCGGCCAGTTCGCGGACGGTCAACGCCGTGCCTGGCTCGACATCCTGGGTGTCACCCGAGGGCAGGCTGTCGAGCGCATCGTCGATGAGCACTGGGGTGTCCCACGAGATCGTGCCCTCCGCAATCGCCTCGACCACGGCACCCAGGACGTACAGCTTGAACACGGACCCGATCGGCACCACGTCCGTCGAGCCGGCGTCGACGAGCGGCACGCAGGAGCCATCGGTCACGTCGGCCACGAGAAGTCGGACCGTGCCCACGGCCCGGAGGCGATCGAGTGCAGCATCGACCGAGGCCGGCGGCTCGAATTCGGCATCGGGTTGGAGCAGGAGTCCGGTGAATTGGCCGGAGTCGGTGTCGAGGGCAAGCGAGACCAGGAGCGCACCACCGCCGTCCGAGACCACCCGGAACACCGTCTCGGTGGGGCCCTCGCGCACCACGTCGGCCTGCGACCAGGGCCCCTGGGGAGCAACGTCGGCGAGCACCGAGACAACGTCGCCGTACGCGACCTGGCTTCGAAATCCGGCGTCGAACAGCTGACCGTAGTCGGCCTCGGAGATCTCATCGCCGTTCAGCCAGCCGAGCACCATGTCTCGGGCCGATTCGACCTCGAGTGTGCCGATCGATGCCGGCAGCGTCGACTCCGCCGGCGGTTCATCCGAGCCGGATGCGCAGGCGGCCAGGGCGACCATCGCAGCGAGGCCACACGCTGCGGCGACCCTCATGCGTCTGCGAGCGAGGTGGCGTAGGCCTCGAGCGGCTCGCACGAGCACACGAGGTGCCGATCGCCTTGGGCCCCGTCGATGCGCGAGACGGCGGGGAAGTACTTCTGGGCTCGCAGGCCGACCACCGGGAAGGCGCCGAGTTCGCGCTCATACGGCCGCTCCCACGTTCCCAACAGATCTTCGGCGGTGTGCGGAGCGTGGCGAAGCGGGCTCTCCTCCAGCGGCCACTCGCCGGCGACGACTCGGTCGATCTCGCCGCGGATTGCGATCATCGCGTCGCAGAATCGTTCGATCTCGCGGAGGCTCTCGCTCTCGGTGGGCTCCACCATCAGCGTTCCTGCGACCGGGAAGCTCATGGTGGGGGCGTGGAACCCGTAGTCCATCAGCCGCTTCGCGACGTCGTCGACGGTGACGCCGGTGGTCCTGGTGATCTCGCGCAGGTCGAGGATGCACTCGTGGGCCACCCGACCCTGTTCACCCCGATACAGCACGGGGAAGTGAGCGTCGAGGCGTTCGGCGATGTAGTTGGCCGCCACGATCGCGACGGTCGTGGCGTCGGTGAGGCCGACGCCACCCATCATCTCGATGTACATCCACGGAATCGGCAGGATCCCAGCAGAGCCGTAGGGCGCCGCCGACACTGCGCCGACCGGCTGATCGTCGCGCAGTGGATGGCCCGGAAGGAACGGTGCCAGGTGGGCCCTGACCCCGATCGGCCCGACCCCGGGGCCACCACCACCATGGGGAATGCAGAAGGTCTTGTGGAGATTGAGGTGGCTGACGTCGGCGCCGAACTCGCCGGGGCGAGCGTGGCCGACGAGTGCGTTGAGGTTCGCTCCGTCCACGTAGACCTGGCCACCCGCGGCGTGGATCAGTCCGCAGAGCTCGCCGACCGCCGCTTCGAACACACCGTGGGTGGACGGATAGGTGATCATGATGGCGGCCAGCCGATCGCCGACCTCATCGAGCTTGTCCCGAACGTCGTCGAGATCGACGTTGCCGCGCTCGTCACATGCGACGACCACCACCTGCATGCCGGCCATCACCGCGCTCGCAGCATTCGTGCCGTGCGCGCTCGCCGGGATGAGACACACGGTGCGCTGATCGTCACCGCGGGAGCGGTGGTAGGCCCGGATCGCCAGCAAGCCCGCGTATTCGCCCTGGCTCCCTGCGTTGGGCTGCAAGCTCACGGCGTCGTAGCCGGTGATCGTTGCCAACTGACGTTCGAGATCGGCAACCAGTTCGAGAGAGCCGGCGGCTTGATCGACCGGAACGAAGGGATGGATGTCCGCGAACTCCGGCCACGTGATCGGCACCATTTCGGTCGTGGCGTTGAGTTTCATCGTGCACGACCCGAGTGGAATCATCGTGCGGTCGAGTGCGAGGTCCCGGTCGCTGAGTCGGCGGAGATAGCGGAGCATCTCGTGCTCGCTGTGGTACCGCTCGAACACCGATTGGGTGAGGAAGTCGTCGTCGCGACGAAGCGCCGCAGGCAGGCCGTCGGGCGCCACGTCGGGGTCGTCGAAGCGCTCTGCAGCCACCACGATGCCGCCCAGCGCAGTCACCACGTTGCGTACGTCGTCAACGGTGCTGGTCTCGTCGAACGTGATCGCCACGGTGGTGTCGTCGACGAGTCGCACGTTGTAGCCAGCGGCCAGCGCCGCCTCGGCCGCGCGGGCCGCCGAGGCGACATCGATCGTGAGCGTGTCGAACCACGAGGTGTTGCGCACCACGATGCCACCTCGACGCAGCCCGTCGGCCGCAATCGATGCGAGCCGGTGGACGCGCTCGGCGATGCGTCGAAGCCCGTCCGGGCCGTGCCACGCGGCGTACAGGCCGGCGATGTTGGCCAGCAACACCTGGGCCGTACAGATGTTCGACGTGGCCTTCTCACGACGGATGTGCTGTTCGCGGGTCTGGAGCGCAAGACGAAGCGCCGGTCGTCCTGCGGTGTCGACGCTGACCCCAACGATCCGCCCGGGCATCGCCCGAGCCGCACGATCATGCGCGGCGATGAACGCAGCGTGAGGGCCGCCGAATCCCATCGGTACGCCGAAGCGCTGAGCCGATCCGATGGCGATGTCGGCACCCATCTGACCTGGGGGAGTGCTCAGCACGCAGGCGAGTGGGTCGGTGGTCACGATCGCCACGCCGCCGACCTCGTGCACCTTCGTGATCGTCTCGGTCCAGTCGATCACCGAGCCTGACGACGTGGGCAGACTGAACAGCGCTCCGAACACACCATCGATGTCAACCGCACCTTGAGTATCACCGTCGACCTGAGGCTTGATCAGGGCGTCGACGTCGCCCACCACGAGATCGATCCCGACCGGCTCGGCTCGGGTGCGCAGCACCGCGATCGTCTGAGGATGCGTGTCGTGATGGACGAAGAAGCGGTTCGACGGCGACTTCGACTGTCGTCGCGCCATCGTCATCGCCTCTGCAGCGGCGGTTGCCTCGTCGAGCAGCGACGCGTTCGCCACGTCGAGGCCGGTCAATTCGGTCACCAACGTCTGGAAGTTGAGCAACGCTTCGAGTCGTCCCTGGCTGATCTCCGGTTGATACGGGGTGTACGCGGTGTACCAGGCCGGGTTCTCGAGCACGTTGCGGGCGATCACCGGTGGAGTGATCGTGTTGGTGTAGCCCATCCCGATCAGGCTGACGACCTGCCGATTCTTGACCGCCATCGCCCGGAGACGGCCCAGCGCCACCCGCTCGGGCACGCCGGCAGGAAGGCCCAGATCGGCCGCGGCTCGAATCGAGGGGGGAAACGTTTCGTCGAGCAGCGCAGTCGTCGATCCGACCCCGAGCACGTGGAGCATCTGCGTCAGATCCGATGCATCGGGCCCGATGTGGCGACGGACGAACTCGTCGGGCTCACAGAGTTCGGCAATCGTCGCTCGCGACGGTGCGGCGGGCAGGGGAGCGGTGGGATCGGACATGGGAAGCCTCCAGCTGTGGATCGGACTTCCCCCGCTGTCATCGGTACCTGAGAGTTTCGCTCGGTGACTCCACCGGCGTGGTGCAGCATCCGGGCTTTCCCCGTCGGTGGATCATGTCTCGAGGTCGGAACCCGCGACATGGTCACTTTCCAGCGTGCCTCATCCAAGCGGTCCTTGGGCCTGAGAGATTCCGGGGAGGTTGCTCCTTCGGCGCCGCCCATGGTGCTGGCGACTCTCCCGCTCGGTTGGAACGGCAATTCAGTTGTGGAACGACTGTACCCGATCCGCTCCAGCAGACCAGCGACCGAGCTCGACGTCGATCCGTTCGGCGGTCAGCCCCGTGGTGCTGTCACGTTGCACGCGTCCATCTGCTTCACGAGCGGATACGGGTTCACCGCTGCACCGCCACGCGGGTGCACCTCGAAGTGCAGGTGGGGTGTTGCACTGCTGCCGGTGTTGCCCACATAGCCGACAACTTGGCCAGCGGTCACCTTGGTGCCGACCTCGATGCCCTCGGCGAACCGATCGAGGTGCAGGTAGGTGAAGTAGGTGCCGTTGTCCTGGGAGATCCGCAGCCCGTTGCCGGCGAGTGCGCCGGGGCGGTCGACATAGATCTTCGACACCGTTCCGGACACCACGGCGTAGAGCAGTTTCCCAGTCGGGGCGATGATGTCGACGCCCTGATGCAACCGACCGCCGCTGCGAGGCGCCTGCCACGTGTCACCGAACCAGCACCTGCCCTGCACCGGGAACACGTCGATCGTGACGCCGTCGCTCGACGGGGGAGCCGGTGCCGGCGCCGAGGCAGTGCCGAGCCGGCTCGCAGTGGTCTGGTCGACTCTGCCGGTCGCGGGCAGCCCTTCGCGACGTTGGAACGTCAAGATGGCCCCCGACGTCGCCGACCCGAAGACGCCGTCGGCACCTCCGGCGAAGGAGATGCCCGCCTTGATGAGCGACTGCTGCAACGCGGTGACGCGTGCGCCGCGCTCACCGAACACGGCAAACCCGCTCTGGCTCGCCACCGCTTGAGGTGCGCTGCTGGTGCCGAGACCGAGCACCGAGGCGTCACGTTCTGCGACGATGCCGTTCTTCGTGGTGCCGTTCGTACCCTGGAATGCGATCAAGGCCGCCTTGGTGGCATTGCCGAACACGCCGTCCGCGCCACCACGAAGCGAGAGCCCCGTGTTCATCAGGGCCCGCTGGAGATCTTTGACCAGGTCGCCGCGGTCACCGACCGTGAGCCCGACGTATCGGGCGCTGGCCGATGGTGCCGCTGCGGGCGCGGACGTCGAACCTGCAGCGGCCGGTGTCAGCGACAACTTGGCCACGAGCGGCATCGTCGACCACGCCGTTGGCGGTGAGACCATTGGCCTGCTGGTAGGTGGTCAGGGCAGCCTGGGTGGCCGGCCCGAACCACCCATCGGCGCCACCGCGAACCGAGATGCCAGCGTTGATCAGGGCCTGCTGGAGCACCTTGACGTTGTCGCCGCGAGCGCCGAGCTTCATGCCGGAGAACGAACTCGAACTCGAGCTCGACTGCGAACCTCCGCCCGAGGAACCGCTCGACGACGCCCCGCCGAGCTTCAGACGAGCGGAGGTTGCGGAGTCGACGTCGCCACTGACCGGCAGGTCGTTCCACCGTTGGAAGTTGGTGACGGCCGTCTTGGTCGCCGGCCCGAAGATTCCGTCTGCGCCACCCGCGACGAAGACACCCGTCGCCATCAGCGCACGCTGCAGCTCCTTGACCGCATCGCCGCGGGCACCGATGGCCAGCACGGCACTGGACGAGGTGGCGGTGCTGGAGGAGCCACCGCCGGAGAGGCCGAGCGCCTGTGCAGTGGCATCGTCGACCTCTCCGGACGTGGCCAATCCGCGGCGCGACTGAAACGCGGTCACGGACGATTTCGTCTTCGGCCCGAAGATCCCGTCAGCACCACCAGGTACTGACACTCCAGCAGCCATCAGCGCGTTCTGGAGTGCCCGGACGTCGTCACCGGTCGCACCTTGGCGGAGTCCGACGACGCTCTGGGTCAGTGGGCCCGTGTGGTGTGCCGTCACCGGAGCCGGAAGCGCGCTCACGGTCAGGCCCGCGAGGGTGAGCACGCACGCTGCTCGCAGTGCGCGTCGCGCCGTCGGGCGGCCTCGGCGTGGTGAGGGCGTCGTGAAAGGAGTTGTTCGCTGCACGAGGGAATCCTCGGCACGGTCACCGATCACCTGAAGTCTCAACCAGAGGTCGAGAACGTCACAGCATCGACATGAACCTGACACCGAGCGTCGGACGGGGCGCCCACCCCTGGTCAGAGGCCCTGTCCTGCCAGCAATCGTCGGCAGCGCAGGGAGCGCGCCTCCATCCCTCTGGACCCGATCAGAAGTGACATAACGAAGATTATGGGCGTTGTAGTGGAACGGGCAGTCGGATGACAACCAGCTGGAGATCTCGCCGACCGGGCGCCCGAACGGTCCGGAGACCTGAGAGACTCGATCCTCGTGAACGCACTTCCAACGCCCCCGAGGGCCGCCTTCGCCAGCGACAACGCCGCCGGCGCACATCCTGCGGTGATCGACGCCGTCGTCGCCGCCAACGACGGACACGCCCTGGCCTACGGTGCCGACGATCACACCCACGAGTGCGAGCAACGGTTCCGTGATCTGTTCGGCGCCGACGTGACGACTCGTCTGACCTTCAACGGCACCGGGTCCAATGTCTTGGCGCTCGCAACGCTGCTCGGATCGTTGCCCGGGCCGCACCATGGCGTGGTGTGCACCGACTGGGCCCACATCGCCGTCGACGAAACCGGCGCACCGGAACGGGTGCTCGCAACGAAACTGATGACGTTGCCGTCACCCGGCGCCAAGCTCGTGCCGGAGCAGCTGACAGAACTTGCTCGAGACCAGGGCGTGCAGCACCACGCACAGCCCGGCGTCGTCTCGATCACCCAGGCCACCGAGCTCGGCACGCTCTACACGATCGACGAGATTGCGGCGCTCTGCGACCGAGCGCACGCCCTCGGCATGCTGGTGCACCTGGACGGCGCCCGTCTGGCCAACGCCGTCGCGGCACTCGGCAACACGCCGGCGACGCTGCGGGCGATGACGATCGACGCCGGTGTCGACGCAGTGAGCTTCGGCGGGACGAAGAACGGACTACTCGGCGCCGAGGCCGTCGTGTTCCTCTCCCCTGCGGCCTCGATCGGCTCCGAATACATCCGCAAGCAGGTCACTCAGTTGCCGTCCAAGATGCGATTCCTCGCTGCACAGTTCAACGCTGTGCTCGAGGGCGACCTCTGGCTGAGCTTGGCAGCTCACGCCAACGACATGGCCACGATGCTCCATCAGGCAACCCACACCATCGCTGGCGTCGAGCTGGGTGGGCCCCCGCAGGTCAACAGCGTGTTCCCGCGGCTCCCCCGAGACGTGATCCAACCCCTTCGCGACTGGTGCTTCTTCTGGGAGTGGGACCCCTCGATCGATCAGGTCCGCTGGATGACCGCGTGGGACACCACCGCCGAGGACGTTGCCACCTTCGCATCCGGCGTCGAGGCGTTGCTCGCTGGCTGATCGAGGCGAGTGCCGGCATCTTCCGAAATAGTTGCGGAATGCAATTGACTCACTGATCGATTCATCGTATTCTCATGACTTCCGACGCCGTCCGGCGTCGGGAGTCACAGCAGTTCAAGCGCACGGGGGTGTGTACATGTCGACCATCGACCGTCTCGACCACATCGAGACTGCCGACGATTGGATGAGGGACGGTGCCTGCAAGGGTTTGACGCACCTCTTCTTTCCAACCGCAGCCGAACGGCCCCAAGCACGAGAGCGGCGCGAGGCCGCCGCCCAGGAGATCTGTGCTGGATGTTCGGTACGTGTCGAATGCGTCGACTTCGCTCGCCGCAACCACGAGTACGGGTTCTGGGGTGGCGAATCCGAGGATGAACGTCATGCCGCCGGGTTCCGGTTGATCGCTCCGATCGGCATTCGCGCCCGAGCGAGCTGAGTGCCGCTGTCGGCGACACATCCCGCGATGATCGACGTCGTGGTCGTCGGCAGTGCGAATCTCGACCTCGTCGTGTCCACCTTGCGCCTGCCGGCACCAGGCGAAACCGTGCTTGGCACCGCCTACGCCGAGCACCCAGGTGGCAAAGGCCTCAATCAGGCCGTTGCGGCCGCCCGCTGCGGCGCCACCGTGGCCTTCGTCGGAGCATTCGGTGATGACGACGCCGGCCGCACGCTCCGCTCGGTGGCGAGCGCCGAGGGCATCGACGTCGCGACTGCGCTCCTCCGTGCCGGGACTGCCACGGGACGAGCACTGATCACGGTCGATGCCACGGCGGAGAACAGCATCGTTGTCGTTGCCGGCGCCAACTCGTCAGTGGAGATCGACCAGCCGGCACGCGGATCGATCACCGCAGCCGCGGTGGTCCTCGCACAGCTGGAGGTGCCGAGACCGGCGGTTGCGGAGGCATTCCGGGTCGCACGGTCCGCAGGCGCCCGAACCGTGCTCAATCCGGCGCCGGTGCCGGAGGACGGACTGCCCGACGACCTCCTCGCCAGCTGCGATGTGGTGATCCCGAATGAGCACGAACTCGAGCAGCTCGGCGGTGTCGACCGATTGCTCCGTGCCGGGGTGGGCACCGTCGTGGTCACCCGTGGTGCAGCCGGTGTGTTGGTTGCCGACGCATCGAACACTCGAGGCTGGACGGTCGATGCGCTTGCGGTGACGCCGATCGACACCACGGGTGCCGGTGATGCGTTCTGCGGGTCATTGGCGGCGCGCCTGGCTGCGGGCGACCCGATCGAGGCTGGCGTTCGCTACGCAGCTGCCGCTGGCGCCCTCGCCACCACGACGGCCGGTGCGGTGCCGTCGCTCCCCTCCCACGACAGCATCATCTCGTTGCTCGCCGATCAGTGACGCAGCGTGATGCACGCCCACCCGAGATCGACGTCGGTACGCTCGACCGTCATCGGCTCCAGCGCGGCCAGGACGTGCTCGTGAGCGTCAGCCAGGACGCCACTGATCAGCAGCGTCCCACCTGGACGGATGACGCGGCGCAGGTCGTCGGCCAGCGCGATCAGCGTGGGCGCGAGGATGTTGGCGACCACGACATCGAACTCGTCGCGTACGTCCTCGAGCCGAGTGCCGTCCACGACGACCACATCGCCGACACCGTTTCGACGGCTGTTGTCGACGGTGGCCTCGACTGCTGCAGCGGCCACATCGATCGCGCGCACGGATCGCGCGCCGAGCAACGCTGCGGTGACCGCGATGACGCCCGTGCCACATCCGACGTCGAGGACATCGGCCCCGTCGACGCCTGCGCGGAGCAACGACCGCAGCGACGCTCGAGTGGTGGGGTGATCCCCCAGGCCGAACGCACCCCCCGGCTCGACTCGGACCACCACCAGCGCATCGTCGGACGATTCGTTCGAGCCGCTCGCATCGGCGTCGGGTGCGGTCCACTGCTGCCACGCGGGCACGATGACCACGGTGTCATCGATCCAGATCGGAGCGGCGTGATCGCGCCAGGCGTCGGACGCCGCGGCTGCCACATCAACGACCCGGTGGGGCCAACGCCCGCCGAGTGCCTGCGTCGCCCGCTCGATGGCGTCGCTGCCCTCGCCGACCGACGTCCAGAGATCGATGGTGGCACTGCCGTCGGGTTCGAGTCGATCGCGTTCCTCGATCGCCCGCACGCCGATCCCCCACAGTACTGCGGACGCAAGGTCGACATCATCGGGCTCGACGGTGACCACGAAGGCACGCACGGTGTCCGCACCCTCGAGACCAGCCGCTCCTGACACGGTTGGGTCGGTCGACACGGTTGGGTCAATCCAGACGCCGCAGTGACGTGCGGTACTCGGCGATGCGTTCGACGTAGTGACGAGCGCTCTCACGAATGGTCGACACGTCGACACGGTCGAGCTTGATCACCGCTGGCGAGCCGGCGGCCAGCGCCCCCGATGGCACCTCGACATCGGTGAGAACCACGGAATTGGCGGCCACGATCGCCCCGGTTCGGACCACGGACCGGTGCAGCACCATCGATGCGTTCCCGATCAGGACGTCGTCCTCGATCGTGCATCCCTCCAGATGGATGATGTGGCCGAGCACGCATCCGTCGCCCACGACGGTTGGCCACTGCGGCGTGGTGTGCAACACCGAGTTGTCCTGCACGCTGGTGCGTTCACCGATGCGGATCTCGCCCCCATCGCCTCGGAGCACCGCCCCGGGCCAGATCGACGACTGCGCGCCGATCGTGACGGCACCGATCACCACGGCATCGGGATGGACGAACGCATCGGGATGAATCGTCGGTTCGAGGTCGCCGAGCGCATACACAGCCATGGCGGCGCACCGTAGCGGGCTGCCGGCGCTGTCGGCCCGCCCGCCGGTGCATTCGTTGGGGTTCTCGCCCCCCGAACCGGTACCGTTGCCACAATGTCCCGACGGATCGACATCGAGCTGACGAGCGCGCTTGCAGAGGGCTCTTGGACCTGGCGCGCCGCTGGCGCCCGCAAGCCCAACGGGGTGGTCGACTCGGCCATCTTGCCCGACGGCTCTGCGGTCGGCGACATCTTGAAGGTCGAGGTCGAGCAGATGCTCGATGGCATCGAGGTGCTCTCCGTCGTCAAGGGCCGCGAGAAGCCCGGCGACACGAACCTGCTCGAGTTGCTCCCGAGCGACAAGCCGTTCGAAGCCGTCATCGAAACTCGAGCCAAGCGAGACCGCAAAGATCGTGACGGTGGCGATCGGCGAGGTGGCCGCGACGGGCGCGGCAAGCGCGATGGTCGAGGCGGCCGAGACACCAAACGCGACGGTGGCGGTCGTGCCGACGGATCGGGACGGCGTGAACAGCGCCGCCCGCACTTCGAGGCACCACCCGAGATCCCGCAGCGGCCGAAGCCCAAGCGGTTGCGTCCCGGCAAGGCACGCCGCAACGAGGTTCTGGCCACCCTCCCCGAGGAACAGCGACCGATCGCCGAGCTCGCATTGCAAGGCATGGCAGCCGTTCGGACACGGGTTGGCGAGGAGAACGCCAAGCTCGCTGCCGACGGCAAGCCGACCATGCCCGAGGCCAGCGTGGTGAAGATGGCCGAGGAATTGTTGCCGAAGCTCCGCGTCGCCGAATGGCTCGACCGTGCCGAGGCAGCCCTCCGACAGATGGAGCACCTCGATCTTCGCGACCTGCGCAGTGTGGTTGCGGCGGGCGACGACTCCATTGTCGCTCGCGACGAATCAACGCGGGCTGTCGCCGAGGAACTCAAAGCAGCGCTCGTGCGCAAGCAGGAAGAGGAACTCCAGCTCTGGTACGGCGACATCGACGCAGCGCTCGGTGTCGGCCGGGTGATCCGTGCATTGCGACTGTCATCGCAGCCGCCCAAGGCTGGTGTGATGTTCCCGCCCGCACTCGCCCGTCGCCTCGGCGAGGCCGCCACCGGGGCATTGCTGCCCGACGACCCGGCCGATCGGTGGATCGCCGTGCTCGAAGCCGTCGCCTTCTCGCCGGTGCGCACATTGGTGGCCCCCACCGCGCCACCGACCACGATCACCGACGACCTGCGCGCCACGGCGCTCCGCCTCGGACCGGCCCTCCCGCAGGTTGCGGCGCTGCTCGGTGTCGAGGTTCCAGCAGGCGCACCGAAGCCGAAGCCGTTGCGACAGCAGCCACAGCGCCGCAACGATGCGAAGTCGAAGGGTTCGAACGCTCCCAAGGGCAACAACAGCCCACGAGGGAACAGCAAGCCCAAGGTGGACAGCAAGCCCAAGGTGGACAGCAAGCCGAAAGTGGACAGCAAGCCGAACCCACAGCCGACCGGCGAGGCGTCGACGCCGGAGCCCGCCCCGGCTCCAGCCCCTGAGCCGACCGAGGCTCCAGCACCCGCGTCGGCTGAGTCCGAGGCGGGCCCAGCCGGCGAACCGCCGACACCCAGCGGCGCCTGACGGTTCGTTGCGGCGCACGACGTCGCTCTACGATCGTCGGCCATGTCCGACACCGTCACCATCGAAGTCCGCGAGCGTGTTGCGCTCATCACCCTCAATCGGCCTGACGCCCGAAACGCGGTCAACGGCGACGTCGCTACGGCGATGGAAGCTGCGATCGATCGACTCGAGAACGACGACGAGGTCTGGGTGGGCATCATCCAGGCCAACACCGAGGGACAGAACAATCCGGTGTTCTGCGCCGGCGCCGATCTCAAAGCGATCAACTCGGGTCAGGGCGCGGCGCTGAGCACCGAGCGTGGCGGCTTCGGCGGCTTCACGTACCGCGAGCGCAAGAAGCCCGTCATCGTCGCCGTCGATGGCCTCGCCACGGCTGGCGGCTGCGAAATCGTGCTGGCCGCCGACCTCGTGGTTGCAACGACGCGTTCGGCCTTCGGTCTCGCCGAAGCCAAGCGCAACCTGGTTGCCGGCGCCGGCGGACTCTTCCGGCTCCCCGCGCGATCGGCCGCAATGCTGCGATGGAGCTGATTCTGACTGGCGAACCACTCGCTGCGGAGCGGGCCCACGCGCTGGGGCTCGTCAACCGACTGGTCGAGCCCGGCCGCGCCACCGATGAGGCGTTCGCACTCGCAGCTCAGATCACCGCCGCCGCGCCGCTCGCGGTCTGGGAGAGCCGAAAGGTGGTGCTGGCTGCGGCCACGAACGACGACGACACCTTGAAGCAGATGACCGATCAGGCCATGGGTGTCGTGATGAGCTCCGAGGACATCGGCGAGGGCCTCACGGCGTTCATCGAGAAGCGACCGCCGCAGTGGAAGGGTCGCTGAACCTCAGCTGAACGATCGATAGGTCGTGATCAGGCGGGCCACGATGCCGGCGCGCTCGTAGAGATTCTTGGTGTGGCGGTCGCCTGGAAGCGCCTGGCCTTCGACGGCGCTCGCTCCCTGGGCCTTGGCGGACTCGATCGCCGCAGCGAGCAGTCCGTCGCCGAAACCGAGCTCCCGTGCCTCCGGCGTCACCCAGACCTGATCGACACGCACCAGCACTCCCCCACAGAGGTCGTCCACGAGTTCGGCAACGAGATAGCCGATCACCACGTCGCCGATGTGGGCGGCGAACACCTCGGCCGTCCCGAGACGGCGTTCCCACTCGTCCTCGATCGCGGGGTGCTCCATCAGCCATCGTTCACCGCCGCGCTGGCCGACCAGCGCCCCACGCGCCTCGCGCTCGAGATCTCGTAGCTGAACGGCGTCGGCCGATTCGGCACGACGAACAAGTGGATCGATCATGTGGCTCCCAACTGTTCGAGCTTGCCCAGCACGGTGCGTCGATGCCGATTGGCCCGCTCGTATGCGGCGATCTCGTCGAGTTCGGCTGGATCGAGGTCGGTGAGCTTGGCGACGACCTGTGACGACGACAGGTGGTCGTAGTCGGCCAGGGCCAACGCTGACGCGTCGGGTGCGGGCCCCTCGTCGATGGAGGTGTCTGCCACCTCACGTTGAGCGGCGTCAGCGAGGCCGTCGACCGTGTTCGCCCGGCCGACCGACTCGGCGGGTTCGACGGGCCCGCTCGACGCAATGCGGCTGCGGAGCTCGTTGAGTCCCTGATCGACCGCAAGCTTGCCGATGAACCGGGCGAGCACCACCTCGCGCCGAACCCGATCGGCGGCCCCCGGCACCTTCTCGGCCACTGCGGGGACAGCGTCGACCAGCCTCGAGCTCAGCTCGAGCGGGAGCATCACGGCCAGTTCCGCGAGCCGCACCACCAGCGGCGCGGGCGGATCAGGAGGAGAAGATGGGGCAGTCGTCATCGCCGACCGGACAGTTCGGCGCGCTCGTCCTCACGAGGAGGAAGCACGACGAGCACAGCTGCTCGTCCTGCTGCTTGGGTTGGAGACGTTCTCCGCCCTCGCCGCGGACCTCTGGCTCTTCCTCCTCGTCGTCGTCATCGTCGTCCTCGGCCGCCACCATGCGGTCCTTGAGGATCTTGTCCAGGTCCTCTTCGACATCGTCGTCTTCGAGCAACTCGTCGTCGTCGTCATCATCGTCGTCATCGGCGCGCTTCTTGCGCTTCGTACGCGGTGCTTCGGTGGACGAATCCTCGTCGTCGTCATCGTCGTCATCTGCGACGTCGTCGTCGTCATCGTCGTCATCTGCGACGTCGTCGTCGTCGTCGAGGTCGAGTTCGTCCGCGTCGGGGTCGAGTTCGACCTCGGCGTCGGCCTCTTCCGCCTCGGTGGAGTCGTCATCGGGTTCGGTGGTGTCGTCAGCCATCTCGTCGTCTCGATCTCATCGTGTCTGCGGGGGTTTCGGCGGGAGCATAGGCGTGGCCATCCATGCGGGTCGGAAGGCACGCATGTGACAGGGGTCACATGCGTCGGTCAAGCGTCACGCCGACGTGCTTCTGCGCGTCGTTCCGAGGCCAAACGTTCCAGTTCCGGGGCGTTGGTGGTCATGTGGGTCATGGCAGCTGCGATTGCATGATGCCCAGCGCGTTCGGAGATCAAACGGTACATGTCGAGCGCCACGCGTCGGTAGGACGGGTGTCCCTGCGGCGACGATCGCAGTTCGAGCATGTGGATTGCCTCGCGGGCATTGAACTGCATCACGTAGCGCATCCGGTACGCCATCGAGACCGCGTAGGAGGCCTGTTGCGGGAATTCGGAGTTCAGGGCGTCGTACAGGCCCGCAGAGCGGTCCATGGCCTCGTCGAAGTCGCCCGCCAGACCGGCCTCGCTGATCAACTCCGGCCGCGTGAAGCCGTGGTTGGGGGTCAGGCGCTGCCACTCGATGGTGAGCATGCGGTGGCGCTGCATGTCGCGGAATGCTCCGTAGTCACTCAAGACGTCGAAACGGTAGTACGAGCGCTCGAATGCCCGGCCCGGTTTGTGGCGCCGATTCTCTCGTTCGCCCACGTACGCCCGGATCAGCGCGACCCGCTCGTCGACACCGAGCTGACGGACCCGATCGAGCAACTGCGATTCTGGGAGCGTCGAGTGCGAGTAACAGATCGCGGCGAGCAGCTTGTCCTCGGCTTCCGGATCGAAATCGACGAGTTCCACCTCAGCGGCAGGCTCGACCGGGGTGGATGCAAACAGCTCCTCCACCAACGCCCCCGTGTCGTTGCGGGTCGTCTCCAGATACTCGCTCCATCGCCCACCACGGTCGGGCAGGTCGACGCGGCGGAGGAAACTCGGAATCACTTTGCGCAGCTCGTGCAACATCAGGTCGGCGTACGCGCGCGACTCCGGCAGTGGGTTGGCCCGCATCCGCAGGAGCAGCGCTTCGAACGCTTGGCCAGTGCCGTAGATGCCGACGTTCGATGTGGCTGCAGCGGGCAGGATGCCCCGGACGGCGTCGAGCGCCTTTGCCCTGGTTGCGGTCCGGTAGACGAACTCGCTGTCGTCGGGTCCACGCACGACGGTGGAGCGCACGTGTTCCGTTGCGGCGTCCACGCACTTGCTGTACGAGTCGAAGATCCGATCGAGATCACCGACGTAGCGCGTCCCGAGCGCGCTTGCGAGTACGGCTGGGTCACGGTGGTATCGGTACCGGCCGCCGAGCCGAACGTCGTAGGAGATGTACCTCGTGCTCTGCTCCAGATAGCTCATCAGGCGACCCCACTCGAGGATCTTGGTCAGCAGATTGGACGCCTGCTCGCAGGCGAGATGTACCCCGCCGAGCTGAGCCACCGAGTCGTCGCCGTAGTCGAAGAAGACCCGCTCGTAGAGCTCCTCGGCACGATCGAGACCGATCGTCGCATCGACCGAGTGATCACCGCTCACGTCCAGGTCGCCGACGAACTCGTCGAGAAACAGCCGCCGCAGCGACTTGTGGGTACGGCTGTACCGGGCGAACAGCGCCCCCTTCACCACCTCTGGCAGGTTGACGAGGGCGAACACTGGCCCGTCGAGGTTGGTGAAGTACCGACGGAGAACATCGCCCTCCTCCGGGGTGAAGGACTCAGGGACGTACACAGCCACGATGACTCACTCTAGGACGGTCCTGCAGCCACAGTCGGGATTGTGCACTGCCCTGACCAGGGACGACGACGACTCATGCCAGGACGGTCACGGCGTCGGGTTGCACGATGACCTCGATCGAGCGCGCTCGACCGGCCGGCTCGTGATCGACGAACACTGCGACGTCGCGCGCAAAGGTCCATCGAGCCGTTCTCACGGACCGCGTGGTGATCAGCGGGTGCGGCACATGCGTACCCGTGGCAAGACGACGCCGAGCCGCCAGGCGCTGACGAATCGACATCGCCGGGTCGACGAGGAACGTCTCGACACGGCCATCGTTCGGATGACCCCGCGGGGCCACGTCGTGGTCGCCCAAGAACTCCGCGTTCATGACGGCGAGCAGCGGACCGCGCCACCACGAACCCCGGCGCACCGGGGACCTTGCCACGACATGTGCCAGCGCGGTGATGCTCTCGGCGTCGTCGAGACGAACCTCGATCAGATCGACAGGGAACTCGATGAGACGGTCACGGTCGCCCGGCCCGCGGGCTCCCATCGTTCGGGCAAGGTCACCCCCGCGCAGCGCCACCATCTGCCGGTCGCCCGGCCCCTCGGTCGCGGTGAGGGCCCCGACAGCCGCTCGATCGTCATCCACGATCGTGAGTTGCTGCGGACGCGGAACCTCACTCCCCCAGGTGGCACCCTTCTCAATCGTCATCGCTGCGCCGTCACGGTGCCACCGCCGGGGCAGAGCTGTCGGCGACGACACCTCGGAACGCCGCGTGCGCGGCGGCGCCAGCGGATCGTCGGGTTGCCGGATCGACGGCGACGATCGCCAACTGGCGCAACAGATCGATCAACTGCTTCGTCGTTCTCACGAAATCACCGCCGGTGACGTCTTCCTCGCCGACCACGGCAGCGAAGCCCTCCCCCGCCACCCATGCGTGGGCGATGGCCGCAAACGTCGGATCGGGAGCCCGATGCTCGGCGAGCCCGACGGCACGCTCATTGGCCCGGAGATCCTCGCTGATCGCCGCCAACCGGCGCCAACGATCACGAACGTCGGTCGACGAGAACCATGGAGCCGGCGGTGGTTCCGAGCTGCGGTGCTCGTACACCACGGTGGACACCAGGGCTGCGAGGTCCGCAGGCGCGAGATCGTCCAGCACACCCGACCGCACCATTTCGGCGACGAGCAGATCCGACTCGTGGAACGTGCGAGCCAGCATCTCCCCTGCCTCCGACAGCGTCCAACTGGCCCGATCGAGGTACCCGTATCGTTCGAGCACGTCGAGCACCCGATCGAATTCGCTGGCCAGCGAGTTGTTCTTGCCGCTGACGCGCCGCTCGAGATCGGCGATCTCTCGTTCCACCCGATCTGCCTGTCCGGCAAACCGCAACTTCGCAGCCAGGTCAGGATCGTTGGCCACCGGGTGGCGCGCCGCGCTCGGCTCGTCGTCGCGACGGGCCGACCCCTTCGACGACGTCGCCTTCACCTTGCGGAGCCGCCGAGCGACGTCGTTGCGATACTCCTTCCGATTCGGCGCGTACGGCTGCGGCAGGTCGATCGACGCCATGCTGGTTGGTGGGTCACGGAAGTTGTCGCCGAAGAGGTGCACGACCTCCGCCGACTTGGTCACCACCGTCAGACGCAGGCCGGCCTTGCGATGCGCTGCAGCGATCACCACGGCGAGGCCCCGGTAGACGCTGCGCTTGGCCCCCCGTTTCGTCGACGTGGAGATCTGAATCACGTCCCCTGGCTGCAGGGTGGCCATCGCCGCGGCGTTGGCCGCCGCCCGCTCCGATCCGCCGCCGAACTGCTCGTCTCGTTCGGCCGCTCGCAGTCGGCGGTACTCGTCGATGTCCCCGAACTCGCTTGCCGCTGACACCCGCAGCTCCCCCAGGGCACGGCGACGGCGCTCCAGTCGCGCTTCGAGACGAACGACATCGACATCGGCCTGGTACTGAGCGAACGACAGGTTCAACAGGTGATGGGCCTCGCCGCTCGAATAGGTGCGCACGAGATTGGCAGCCATGTTGTACGTCGGCCGAAACGCCGATCGGAGATGGAACGACGAACTCCCAGCAAGTTCGGCGACCTCGTCGAAACGGACCCACGGTGACCACATGACGATGGCGGTGCCCAGATCGTCGAGGCCGCGACGGCCGGCGCGACCGGTGAGCTGGGTGTATTCACCTGCGGTGAGGCGTTCGTGTCCTTCACCGGTGAACTTGGTGAGCTTCTCGATCACCACCGATCGCGCTGGCATGTTGATCCCGACGGCCAGCGTCTCGGTGGCGAACACGACCTTGACCAGTCCCTCCACGAAGCACGCCTCGACCACCTCCTTCATCGGCGGCACCATGCCCGCATGGTGCGCAGCGATGCCACACTCCAACTGCGTCAGGAACTGCCGGTACCCGAGCACCGCGAGGTCGGCGTCGTCGATGCCGCCGAGCCGGGTATCGACGATCGCACGGATCGCAGCGCGCTCGCCGGTGTCGGTGAGCACCACGCCGGCATCGGCACACGACTTCGCTGCGGCGTCGCACTGCGCCCGGCTGAAGATGAAGAAGATCGCCGGCAGCAGCCGGCGCCGCTCGAGCAACTCGACCGTTTCGACGCGTCCTGGCGGCGCCAGCACCTTGGCACCGGAACCTCGGTCGCGTCCCTTCTGGCGGCGCTGCTCTCGCCCCGAGCTTCGCCGTTGGCGCACCGCTGACTCGTCGAGTTGGACCGCGTCTCGATTGACGTGCCCGCCGGCGAACACCGGCAGCATCCGCAGGCGATCGTTGGTGCGGTCGGCAACCAAGTACTCGTTGTCGAGTCGGACCGGCCGACGTCGCTCCACGATCGATGCGGTCGGCCCCCGCACGGTGGTGATCCATGACGCCAACTCGTCGACGTTGCTCACCGTCGCCGACAGACAGACCAGTTGCACGTGTTGCGGAAGGTGGATCATCACCTCCTCCCACACCGGCCCGCGATACGAGTCCTGGAGGAAGTGCACCTCGTCGAGGACGACCAAGCCGAGATCGTCGAGCAGTCGAGATCTGCCGTACACCATGTTGCGCAGCACCTCGGTGGTCATGACCACGATCGGTGCGTCGCCGTTGATCGAGTTGTCGCCGGTGAGCAGCCCGACAACGTCGTCACCGTGGATCGCCACGAGGTCGCGATACTTCTGGTTGGACAGCGCCTTGACCGGAGCGGTGTAGAACGCTCGGAGCCCGCGGCGTCGCGCTCCGGCGATGCCGTACTCGGCCACCACGGTCTTGCCGCTCCCGGTCGGGACCGCCACCACGACGTGTTCTCCCCGGTCGAGCGCGTCGAACGCCTCGGTCTGGAACCGATCGATCGGAAACGTGTACCGAGCGACGAAGTCACTCCGGAACGCTCCTGCGGCCTCCTCCTCGGGCGTCGTGGTCACTCGTCGGCCGGTCGCTTCCGGACGACCAACCATCCCAGCAGGATCGCCAGGAAGTACAGCACCGCCATCGGTACGCCGAGCATCGCCATGGTCACCGGGTCACCCGACGGCGTGATGACCGCGGAGATCACGGCGATGGCCACGAGCGCGATGCGCCAACCCCCGAGGAGGCGCTTCGGCGTGACGACACCGAGCGCCTGCAGACCGAACACGAACACCGGCAGCAGGAAGCCGATTCCGAATGCGAAGATCATCAGCCCGATCAACGACACGTAGCTGCTCACCGAGAACACCTGGTCGACGTCGG
Organism: Ilumatobacteraceae bacterium; assembly: GCA_963793335.1. Taxonomy (GTDB): domain Bacteria; phylum Actinomycetota; class Acidimicrobiia; order Acidimicrobiales; family Ilumatobacteraceae; genus Sva-07. Next base: position 141,076 of record CAWBZS010000013.1, read on the forward strand.
AGCCCGACCAGCCGATCAGGAAGTCGAGCGCCTGGCCGACGGTGAAATAGGCAAGGGCGCCACCTGCGATGAACAGCACGACCGAGATGGCGACGACCGGCACCGCCCACTTCTTCTCCTTGTCGTTCAACGCGGGAACGATGAACCGCCAGACCTGCCAGAGGATCACGGGAAGGGCGACGACGATGCCGCCGTAGAGCCCCACCCGCACACGCGTGGAGAGGCCCTCGGTGGGGCTGAACACGAAGAGGTCGGGGTCGCAGAAGTCCTCGGGCTTGCGCAAGCACAGATCGATGTAGGGCTGCAGCAGGAAGTCGAGTACCTGGTCGTAGAACGCGATGATCAGCACCATCCCGATCGCCACGGCGAGCGCGGAGCGGATGATTCGAACGCGGAGCTCACCGAGATGCTCGGTGAGCGTCATCACATCGGTGCTCACGAACGGTCCTCGTCGGCGCGCTCGACCGGTTCCGGAGCCGGCGGCGCCGACCAGTCGTCGTCGACGGCTGGGGTGTCGGCAACCGTGGCGGCATCGTCCGCGTCGCGCTCCAAGCGCTCCTCGGCCGCTCGCTCATGGTCCATCTCGGACATCAACTTCGAAGGATCAGCGGCGTCGCGCACGAGTCCAGCGGTCTCGCGCATCTCCCGCATCGGCTCGTCGAGCGCCGACTTCAGTTCCGACTTGAATCCGGAACTCATCTTCTTGATCTCGGCGTAGGTCTCGGAGAACTTCCGCACGGCCTCGGGCAGCTTCTCGGGCCCGAGAACCACGAGGGCCAGCAACAGGATCACCACGATCTCGCTGCCTTGCAGATTGAACACGGCGGCAGTCTACGGGCCTGCCATCATGTGTCGGAGTGCAACAGCGACTTGCTTCCCTCATCGACCCGCCGATCACGTTTGCCCATCGCGGCGCCAAGGCCCATGCACCCGAGAACACGCTGGAGGCGTTCGAGCTCGCGCTGCGGCTCGGTGCCACCGGCCTCGAGAGCGATGTGTGGCTCACCTCCGACGGGGTGGCGGTACTCGACCATGACGGCGTCGTGCGCAGCGGCATTCGCAAGCGACCGATCGCCGATTTCGCCCGGAGCGAATTGCCGGAACACATCCCGACGCTGCGAGAGCTGCTCGAGTCGCTCGGCACAAGCTTTGCGCTGTCGCTCGATCTCAAGGATCCCGCTGCCGCCGGAGCGATCGTCGATGTCGTGAGCGACATCGACGAAGACCTGCTCGCTCGCACCTGGCTGTGCGAGCCGAACCTCGACCGGGTGGTGGAACTCCGAGAACAGTTCGGCGGCTCCCCGATTCGACTGCTGCAGACCACACGACTCGAGCGCATCAAGGTCAAGCCCGAGCAGCGTGCCGATCACCTGGCTCGCGCTGGCATCGACGGGATCAACCTGCACCGCACCGACTGGAACGGCGGCCTGGTCGCGCTGTTCCATCGCTTCGGACTGGTGGCGTTCGGGTGGGACATGCAGCATCCGCATGAGTTGCGCGACGGCCTGCGAATGGGACTCGACGCGGTCTACAGCGACTACGTCGACAGAATGACCGACGCGTACCGGGCCGAGATCGGCAATCCGTTGGTCTGAGCAGCCCTCAGAGCCACTGCCAGTGGCTCTGAGGCCAGAACACGACGAACGCTCGCCCCACGAGATCGTCGTCGTCGATCGGCCCGATCACGCGCGAGTCTTGGGACCCGCCACGATTGTCACCCATCACGAACACGTGGTCGTCGGGGACCGGCCCGTCGGAGATGTAGTCGCCACCGCAATTGGTGGGGGTGACCACCTCGGGATCGAGGTACGGCTCGTTGAGCACGCGCCCGTCGATCAGCACCGCACAGTTGCGAACCTCGACCGTCTCACCTGGCAACCCGATCACACGCTTGATCAGGTCGCGCTCGGACGCCCCCGAGATCTGGTGGAGCACGACGACGTCGCCCCGATTGGGGTCATGGAGGCGATACGACAGCTTGTTGACGAAGACTCGGTCACCGGTGTCGAGCGTCGAGAACATCGATTCGCCCTCGACGACGAAATGAGCGATCACGAACGTGCGCACCACGAAGGCGACGAGCAACGCAACGACGATCACGACCATCCAGTCGAAGAACGCTCGCGCTGCACGGGGCAGCTTCGACGTGTCGACGCTCGCGGCCGGCCCAGCGCTGGGCACTTCGCCTGACGGGTCGGCGGGCGGGGGCACGATGGTCTCGGACGTCACGCGGGCCCAACCGTACCCCGCTCAGAGCGATTCGATGAGGCGGTCGACGCGTTCGTCCCGACTCTTGAACGGGTCCTTGCACAGGACGGTCCGCTGGGCTTGGTCGTTCAGCTTCAGGTGCACCCAGTCGACGGTGTAGTCGCGCTTGCGCTCCTTGGCCCGTCGGACGAAATCCCCGCGAAGGCGCGCCCTCGTGGTCTGCGGTGGGGTGTCCATCGCCGTGTCGATGTCGCCGTCGGTGCAGATCCGCTCGACGAGCCCGCGATCCTGCAGCTTGTAGAAGGGGCTCCGATCGCGGGACACGTCGTGATACTGCAGGTCGAGAAGTTGCACTCGGGCATGGCCGAACGGCAGGTCGTGGCGCTCGCGGAACGCTTCGAGCAGCTTGTACTTGATCACCCAGTCGACCTCGCGATCGAGCAGGAGCGGGTCCTGCTCGATGGTGGTGATGCAGTGCTCCCACATGTCGAGCGCTTTCTGCTCCATCGGCGGGAACCCCTGCGAATCGGCGTATCGGAGCGCTCGGTCGAGGTACTCGCGCTGGATGTCGAGTGCCGAGACCTCACGACCGTTGGCGAGGCGGACCGTCCGGCGACAGGTGATGTCGTGACTGATCTCGCGAATCGCCCTGATCGGGTTCTCCAGCGTCATGTCACGCAGCACGACGTTGTTGTCTTCGAGCATGCGAAGCATGCATGCAGCCGCTCCCACCTTGACGAAGTTGGTGTACTCGCTCATGTTCGAATCGCCGACGATCACGTGCAGGCGTCGGTACTTCTCGGCGTCGGCATGGGGTTCGTCACGAGTGTTGATGATCGGACGGCTCCGTGTCGTTGCCGACGACACCCCTTCCCAGATGTGTTCGGCACGTTGGGCGATCGAGTACGTGGCTCCTCTCGCCGTCTGCAGGACCTTGCCGGCCCCGGTGTAGATCTGCCGAGAGACGAAGAACGGGATCAGGACCTCGGAATAGTGGCCCAGATCGTCGTCCCGGCTGGTGAGATAGTTCTCGTGGCAGCCGTAGGAGTTGCCGGCGGAGTCGGTGTTGTTCTTGAAGAGATAGATCGTCCCGCGGATCGATTCCTCGGCCAGGCGCTGCTCGGCCGATTCCACCAGTTGTTCGAGGATGCGTTCGCCGGCTTTGTCGTGCACCACGAGTTCGTACAGCGAGTCGCACTCCGGGGTGGCGTACTCCGGGTGCGAGCCGACGTCGAGGTACAGGCGCGCGCCGTTCTGGAGAAAGACGTTCGAGCTCCTCCCCCATGACACCACACGTCTGAACAGATAGCGCGCCACCTCGTCGGGGCTGAGTCGGCGCTGGCCTCGCAGTGTGCATGTGACCCCGTACTCGTTCTCGAGTCCGTAGATGCGACGCTCCATCTCGGCAACCTAGCCACGATCGATGAGGCATGCCCCGTTCTCGTGAACAACTCCACTCGGGAGAGGCGGAGTTGTTCACGAGATCAGACGCGGCGGAAGGTGACCTCCGCACCGGGGCGCGCCTGCACGAGCACGGGGAGGTCGTCGGGGTCGACGACGGCGATCACCGGATAGCCGCCGGTCGTTGGATGGTTGGCCAGCATCACGATCGGTTCGCCGGCCGGGGTGACCTGCACCGCTCCCTCCACCAAGCCGATACTGGACATCTGCGGCTGCGAGTGCGGGCTTCGGACCATGTCACCAGCTGCCAAGCGCACGCCAACTCGGCTGATCTCGTTGGTGACCGTCCACGACCGCTGCACCAGATCGTACTGTCCCTCCGACGAACCAGTCGTGCTGCGGACCGTCCCAGACACGAATGACACGATCGTGGATGGGCCGTCGAGGTGCGTGGTCGGCGGGGAGCTCGGTGCCGGGGTCTGGTCCGATCGTCAGCTCGGCGCCGTCTGCAAGCAGGTCGGGGCCGACATGGCCGAGCGTGTCGTAGCTCCGCGAACCGAGCACCGGATCGATCACCAACCCACCCCGTACGGCCAGATACGCCCACACCGCTCCGGGCGGAGCATCGATACGCAGGCTGTCGCCCGGCGACAGTGTGTGCCGTGCCCCGTCGGTGCTGCTGGCCACGATCACCGGCCGCAATGCCTCCACGACGAGCGCCCCCATCGTCTCGATGGTCACCGTCGATGAGTGATTGCCGACCAACCGGTTGACGAGGTCGTGGGTGCGCCGATCGACGGCACCCGCGGTCGGCACCCCGAGGTGTGCCAGGTGGGGGCGGCCGTGGTCCTGGGTGGTCGTCGCAAACCCGAGCTGCACGATCCGGAGCGACGCACGTCCGCTCACGACTCCACGCTCTGGAATCGCACTGCTCGACCAGGGCGCAGCAGGGCAGGCGGGTCGCGCTCCACGTCCCACAGTTCGGCCGTGGCATGGCCGATCAGATGCCACCCACCGGGTGACGGCGACGGATAGACACACGTGTAGCCGGCAGCCAGACCGACCGAGCCGGCAGGGACCGACGTCCGCGGCGTGTCGCGGCGAGGAAGGTGCAGGCGGCGGTCGAGCCCCCGCAGATAGCCGAATCCAGGACTGAAGCCGCAGAAGGCCACGTGATAGGTGCCCGCCGCGTGGAGCTCGACGACGTCCTCGACGTCGAGACCTGCTGCGTCCGCGAGTGCGTCGAGGTCGGGTCCGTCGTAGATGACATCGATCACGAGCGGCGGTTCGATCCCATCGATCGTCGGAACGCTGACCACCCGGTCGACCGCCGCTGCGACGTCGCCGTGGTGCGCTGGCGCGCATCGCACCACCACTGTGCGCTCAGCCGGGATGATCTCGACGATGCCCGCAACGTCCATCGCGTCGAGTCCGGCCGCCCAGCCGACCGGTGAGTCGATCTCGTCGATCAGCCAGGCCCTCGGACCATAGGGGCGCTTGCGCATCGTCTGGTGACCGACCTGCGGCTCAGTGGACCCGGGCGCCCGGGAAGATGCGCAGGAAGTTCTCGGCGTAGAAGCGCTCGCGCACAGCATCGGGTCGAGCACCGAGCGACGACTCGAATCGGCCGATCGGGTCCTTGCCTCCCTCGACGTGGGGATAATCGCTGGAGAACAGGTACAGGTCGTCCGATGAGGTGTCGATCAGCCCCCCGACGTCCTCGAAGACGTAGGGCGTGAAGGCCATCTGCTCGCGCAGGGTCTCCGACGGCGTGCGCTGCAACTCGGCGAGGTACTGATCGACTCTGCTCCACGAGCGCACGACCCAGTCGAGCCGCGTGAGCATGGCGGGCACCCAGCCGGCGCCGAGCTCGACGCACGCACCTCGCAGCCGTGGGTGCCGCTCGAAGACTCCGTCCATCACCATCACCGAGATGAACGTCTCCGGTCCCTGGTGCAGCACCGCCATGTCCTTGCTGCGGATGTTCTCACCACCGCCCATCCAATCCCGGGCAGCAGGGCGTCCAGTGGATGCCCAACGGGGGTCGAGCTGCAGCGGCGCGCCCCCGACATGGAGCACGAACGGGGTGTCCGACTCGGCGAGCCGTGCCCAGAACGGAGCGAGATCGACGTGGCCTGGCGATCGCTCTCCCGCCGGATGGTGCGGGACCCAGATCGCCGCCACCCCCGCAGCGAGTGCGAGATCGAGTTCGGCCAGTGCCCGGTCGGGATCGTCGAGCGGGACGATCCCGACGGCCATGAGGCGATCGTCATCGGCACAGAACTCGGCCATCGCCCGGTTGTGCGCTCGCGTCGCCCCGTACCGGATGTCGGGGTCGAGCTTCCGGCTCGGCGAGAAGGGGGTGGCAACGCTGTGCGTGGCAAACACGAGTTGTTTGCGGAAGCCGAGCATGTCGAGCGCCACCGACCGGTCGTCCCGGTCGAACGCGCCGAGCGCTTGGATCTCCTTGGACTGGGCGATCAACTGGTCGCCCAGCGCCACCTGAGACCCGACGTGTTCGGCGGTGTGGCGCCCACCGTTGGCCACGATCTGCTCGACTTCCTCGTCGGTGACGAGTGATGCGCTGTAGCTGACGTGCGGGAGCTGGTCCCGGAGATCTGGATCGGCGTGGTCACGAAGGAAGTCAGGCAACTCCATGATGTGACTGTCGGCGTCGTAGAACACTCGATGCGATGGTGCATAGGTCATGCGGGTCCCATTTCTGCGCGTTCGCGCTCAGTCGGTGAAACGGTAGACGCCGACACCGGCCGCATCGAGAGCCGAACGGACGGCCCGCGCCAGATCGACCGACCCCGGGGTGTCACCGTGAACGCAGATCGAGCGCGCCCGCACCGACACGACGGTCCCGTCGATCGCAACGACTTCGTTGTCGGTCGCGAGTCGCACGGCGCGCTGGGCGACCTCATCGGGGTCGATGAGCACGCTGTTCGGCTCACGGCGCGACACGAGGCCGCCATCTGGGCGGTAGGCGCGATCGGCGAACGCCTCCGGCACCGCCTCGAGCCCGGCCGCGTCGGCAGCGGCGAGCAACTCGGAATCCGGCAGGCCGAGGACGGCGAGCGACGGGTCGTACTCGGCCGCTGCGTCGATGACCGCACGGGCGGCCGCATGGTCGATTGCAGTCGCGTGGTAGAGCGCCCCATGAGGCTTCACGTACGCGATCTCGGCGCCAGCGACCTGCGCGAAGGCATCGAGCGCCCCGAGCTGATAGAGCACGGCATCGCGGAGTTCATCTGGCTCCATGTCGACGTGCCGGCGACCGAATCCGGCCAGATCGGCGAACGACACCTGCGCGCCGATGGCGACGTCGTGCTCGACGGCGAGCCGGCAGGTTGCCCGAAGCACCGACGGGTCCCCTGCATGGAACCCACAGGCAACGTTCGCACTGGTGACGAGACCCAACATGGCGGCGTCGTCGCCGAGCGTCCAGATACCGTACGACTCCCCCAGGTCGCTGTTGACGTCGATGGCCACCATGCAGTGATCGTACGCCCCAGCGATCTCACCGACGCCAGCGACCCGACCGTTGCGGTGAGCGGTGAGGGCACCTGCGACCCAACGATCTCACCGACGCCAACGACCCGACCGTTGCGGTGAGCGGTGAGGGCACCTGCGGCCCAACGATCTCACCGGAGACGCGGGGAGGCACCGGCGCGCTGTGTCGACCGGTGACGGGCTGCGCTCAGCGTTCGTTGCGAAGACGTTCGCTCAACGCCTGGGGGATCGCATCGGCGACCGTGGCGGGCAGCGTCGCGACAGCGGCGAGCTCCTCGACACGGGGTCGGTGCGCCGGGAGCAGCAGCTCACCGAGCGCGTCGGGGTCGTAGGAGTGGTACCAACAGCACTGCAGACGAGCCGCGTGGCGGGTTCGACGCTGACTGATCCCGACCAGCTTGTGACCGCCGAGCAACACTTCGCCGGCACCGACGCCGTCGAAGCACAGCCGTGACGACCACCGCGTGGTGATCATCGGTCCGTCGTGGACCTCGACCGATCGACCGGCGTCGACGAGCGGGCCGATCACTGCTCGCAGGTGATCGCCGAGCCACACCATCTGCTCGTGCACGTCGAGCGACCAGCCGTCCGAGCCGGCGGGCACGATCACGTCCACCCACGTCACCTCGCCTGGCACCAACAGTACTGCTCCCCCACCGCTTCGTCGTCGCACGACGTCGACACCACGACGATCACACGCCGCTCGGTCCACGATGGCGTCGTCCTGCGTCGAGCCGAGCACCAGTGCTGGTGCATCGATGACGTGCCACCACAACTCGGCTCGCGCCGGGTCCGGGACCGCCCGAGCGTGGAACGCTGCGGCGGAATCCGACGACCGTACGAGCCGATACGGACCGGCCGCCGTCATCGGCGACGCCAACCGCTCACGACGCGAGCGGAAGGTACTGCCGCCACGTCTCGGGCACGCCACCGACCGATACGACGACCCATGCCATCGCACGCGGGGCACGGCAGGGGCGAGCGAGTCGCATTCCGGCTTCGTCGGGTGTGCGATCGCGCTTGCCCAAGTTGCACGGCCGGCACGCCGCCGCGACGTTCTCCCAACTGTGGGGTCCGCCTTTCGAGCGCGGTACCACGTGATCGATCGAATCGGCGTGTTCCCCGCAGTACTGACATCGGTACTCGTCGCGCGTGAAGATCGCCCGCCGCGACAATGCCGCGGTCCCGACATACGGCACCTTCACCATGTACCGCAGCCTGATCACCGACGGGCTCGGCAGGCTCAGGCGTTCGGAGTGGATGATGCGACCGTCATCTTCGAGCACGTCGGCCTTGTCGGCGATCACGAGGCAGGTCGCTCGCTGGCTCGACACGATGCTCAGCGGCTCGAAACTGGCGTTGAGAACGAGCGCGCCCGACATCACGCCTGCTCTGCGCCCGACCTCAGGCGTCGATTCGTTGCCAGTTCCGGCACCATCGAAGGTAGTTCAGCACATCTTCGGGCTCCGGGCGACGTGAGGTGTCTCCATACTGCGTCACCAGGCGGAACTCGAGGTACGAACGCGACGGCAACGGAAGGAAGGGCCGACGACGCCACCACCGCTGCGGAACCAACCGGCGCAACTGGATCACGGCGGTGGGCCACAGCGACGGGTGCGCGGCGACGGCCGCAACGACGCGGATCATCGTCGCACCGTCGCCACCGCCGTGGACGTCACTGCGGACGAGGCTCCTTCGGCAGGCCGAGGATCATCTCACCGATGATGTTGCGCTGAATCTGCGACGATCCTGCGTAGATGGTGCCCGCCCGAGCATTCAGGAACGTTCCCACCCATGATGCCGACGAGTTCGCGGCGCCCGGGTCGTCGGTCTGGAACGCCGACGACGGCGGGCGTCCCTCGAAGTAGAGCGCATCGGCGCCGAGGATGTCGACGGCCAGCTCCGTCACCTGGAGGTGGTACTCGCTCCAGTAGAGCTTCGAGATCGCCCCGTCGGGGCCGGGGTGGTGTCCGGCCAGGAACTGCGTCAGCGTGCGCTGGCCGAGGAACTTCATGATCTGCACCTTGGAATGGCACCAGGCGAGCCGCTGGCGAATGATCGGATCGTCCGCCACGCCCTTGGCCCGGGCCAGTTCGACCAAACGATCGAGCTCGGACTGATACCGGATCGGTCCGGTGGCTGCCGCCTCGCCGCGCTCGAATCCGAGCAACGACATCGCCACGCCCCAACCGTTGTTGACACCGCCGACCACGTCGCCCTTCGGGCAGCGAGCATCGGTGTAGAACACCTCGTTGAACTCGCTGTCGCCCGAGATCATCTTGATCGGCCGCACCTCGATGCCCGGCTGGTCCATCGGCACCAGCAGGAACGAGATGCCCTTGTGTTTGGGGCTGTCGGGGTCGGTACGCGCCAGCGTGAAGATGTGGTCTGCGAGATGACCGGCCGACGTCCAGATCTTCTGGCCGTTGAGCACCCACTCATCGCCATCCAGTTCAGCGCGGAGACCGACGTTGCCGAGATCGGATCCAGCGTCGGGCTCGGAGTAGCCCTGGCACCAGGTGTCCTCACCGGACAGGATCCGCGGTAGGTAGTACTGCTTCTGCTCCTCGGTCCCCCACATGAGCAAGGTGTTGCCCAGCATCTGAATGCCGAACACGTCGTTCGGGCCACCGGTGACCACACCGGCGCGTGCGAACTCCTCGGCAAGGATCACCTGCTCGGTCGCGCTGAGGCCCGCGCCGCCGTACTCCTTCGGCCAGCCGGGGGCGAGGTAGTTGGCCTCGTACAGCGTCTTGCGCCACTCGGTGACGAACTCGGTCAGCTCGTCGCCTTCGAGGGCGCCCATGCCCTTCCAGTTGGACGGAAGCTTCTCAGCGAGAAATGCCTGTACCTTCTCGCGGTAGGCCTCGGCATCTGCGGAATACGTCGGTTGCATGCTTGCAGGCTACTCGCCGGACATCACGCGGAGCCAGTGTCGAGCGCCAGCGCTGCGGCAGCCGTGAGCGGCTGCACGAACCCCGACGTTTCGACGACCCGAAGCGCTTCGAGATGCCCCAGCCGGGAGCGGTCGCCGATTTCGCGCCGCACGATCTCGAGGAGTGGATCTCCGAACGTGTCCACCACCGACCCGGACACGATGAAGGTCGACACGTCGAACACCGCTGCGGCAGAGGCGATGGCCCTGCCGACCATGATGCCGGTTCGTTCGATGATCGACGGCGTGGCGCGGCGCAGCGAGCGATTCATCTCGGTTTCGAGTGCCGCCGCTGACGCGAACAGGCTGAGGCAGCCCGACGCACCACAGCTGCACGCCGCTCCCCTCGGATCGACGGTGACGTGGGCGAGCGAACCGGCATTGCCGTGCGCACCCCGAATTCGCCGACCGTCGATGACGCACGCCGACTCCACCGCCCGATCGAGGATCAACGCGATGAACGTCGCCGATTCGCCCAGGTCGCCGTACCGGCGCTCACCTTGCGCCACCGCGCCGGCGATCGTGTCGAGCACCACCGGGAGCCCGGTGAGCTCTTCGAGATGCTGGCGCAGCGGGAAACCCGACCAGGTCGGCAGCAACTCCGGCGACACGGACCCGGCCGTGGAGTCGACCGGTCCGACGCAGCTGACGGCGACGATGGTCGGCGAAGCGACGTCGTCAGGACCTGCGGCCAGCACGCGTCGGACAAGCTGCTCGAGAGATCGCCACACCTCCCGTGTCGGGGTGCTGATGCGGTCGCGAACGATGGCATCGCCGGACGACGTGTCGACGATCGCAGCAGCCAGGCGCGCGTGATCGACCACGATCGCCAGCACGCAGGATCCTCGTTCGACCACGATGATCGAACCTATCGCGCACCTTTGACGTTGCCCCGAGTGCGGCTGACGCGTCGCGGCGTCTACCCTTCAGGCCGTGACCACCGAGATCGATGCCGACTCCCGATCCGACGCGCCGACGCCCGACCAGGCCCCGACACGCGGGTTCGCCGATCTCTTCGATGCGATCACCGACAACGTCGCCCAAGTCCTCCACGGCAAGCACGACACCATCGAGTTGGCCGTGATGTGCCTGCTCGCGGAGGGCCACCTCCTCGTCGAGGACGTTCCCGGCGTCGGCAAGACGTCGCTCGCAAAGGCGCTGGCCGCCTCGATCGACTGCAGCTGGAAGCGCATCCAGTTCACCCCCGATCTGCTCCCGACCGATCTGGTCGGCGTGAGCATCTATCAACGATCCACCGAGACCTTCGTGTTCGAGCCGGGTCCACTGTTCGCCAACATCGTGCTCGCCGACGAGATCAACCGAGCGTCACCGAAGACACAGTCGGCCCTGCTCGAAGCAATGGAGGAGCGCCAGATCACCGCCGATGGCCGCAGCCGCCCGCTGCCCCCACCCTTCATGGTGATCGCCACGCAGAACCCGGTCGACCAGGACGGCACCTACCGGCTCCCCGAGAGTCAGCTCGACCGGTTCCTCCTGCGGATCTCGATCGGGTATCCGGGCCGCGAGGCCGAGATGCAGATGCTCGACAACCAGGGTTCCAGCGATGCCATGCGCGCGCTCCGACCCGTGGTGTCGGTCGAGGAGATCCGGGCGATGATCGCCGCAGTACGCAAGGTACACGTCGCCACTGCGCTGAAGTCGTATCTCGTCGATCTGGCAGCGACGAGCCGTCGCCACCCAGGCATCGAACTCGGTCTGTCGCCCCGAGCGACACTTCAGCTGGCAGCGGCAGCTCGTGCGCATGCCGCAGCACGAGGACGAAACTACGCAACACCCGACGATGTGAAGGCCGTTGCGCAATTCACCTTGGGCCACCGGGTGACCGTTCGCTCCGACCACGGCTCACAACTGACGCCTGCCGACGCGATCACCGAGGTGTTCGATGCCGTGGCCGTACCGGTGCCGCGCTGAGCAGGCATCTCCACGTGCGTGATCTTCGCCTCGCTTCCGGCCGTTTGAGCATCACGCGCCAGGGAGTTGCAGTCGGCATCGCCGCGGTGGCAGCGATCGCTGTCGCCAGGGTGTTCGCGATCGTCGAGCTGTACGTCATCGGTGCCGGCTGCCTGGCGGCGATTGCCGTGGCGGTGGCGACGGTCTCGATCCGGCGACCCCGAGTTGCCGCCACACGCTGGATCCACCCGGCGATCCTCGTTGCAGGTGATACCGGACGCGTCGACATCGCACTGGCACATCGCGGTCGCGTGAGGAGTGCGCCGTTCGTCCTGGAGGAACCGGTTCGTCGCACCAATGCCGAGGATCAGGTGGCGCGGCTGCCCATCGCTGCGCTCCCGGTCAGCTCGACGTCGACGTCCGGCTACCGAGTACCGACTTCAGCTCGAGGGGTGATCTCGCTCGGGCCACTTCGTGCGGTGACATCCGACCTGCTGGGGATCGCTCGGTCATCCACCACCATCGTCGAAACCGATGAGATCCTCGTGGCCCCACGCACGATGGCGCTCGACATGCCCGAACTGGGCCGCGGCGAACTCGGCGAGGCCTTGCTCGATTCGTCGCGTCGGTTGGGGCCGGGTGACTTCCACGGCCTTCGCGAGTATGCGATCGGCGACGAGCCGCGAAACATCCATTGGAGGGCGTCGGCACGCACGGACAGCTTGATGGTCAAGGAACACACCGTCGAGGGCCTGGCGCAGTGCACCGTGGTCTTCGATGCCAATCCTGGTGTTCACGGGATCCCGGCCAATTTCGAACGTGGCGTCTGCATCGCGGCGAGCGTCGTGAACAGCGCGATGCGAGCGGGGCTCAACACCCGCTTCGTCACGGCCGGCGGCATCGATCTCCGCGGCCCCGAGGTCGTGACGAACACACTGCGCGTCCTCGCCCGGATCGAGCCCACCGAGGTCGATTCCCTGGCACCGTTCGACGCGGACATGGTCGAGGGCTTGGTCCTGCTGGTGGTGGTGACCGGCTCGGGTACTGCACCGGTCTGGCTGGCGGCGCAGACCGTGTCGAATCCGACGATCACCCAGCTGGTGGTCACCACCGACGACGAGCCCACCACTCGCCTGGCTGTGCCGGCGCGCCGAGACGACGAGTTCGCGTCGAGGTGGCAGACGATCGTCGGGCGCAGCACCCTCGCTGCGGAGAGCGCCTGATGTCACGACAAGCGCATCCGCGAAGTCTCGGCAGTGATGTGCTCGCCACGTTCGCCGTCGCGCTGTTCTCCTTGACGGTCGCAGCCGGATTCACGCGGGTGTTCAGCGGCTGGTCCTTCATGACCGACATGGCGGTCATCGTGCTGTCGGGCCACCTCCTGAGCCTCGCCATGCGGCGTCTTCGAGTCACTGCGTGGTTGGCCGTCCCAGCGTTGGCGTTCGCGCTCGGCTGGACCGTGCTGGCGCTCTTCTATCCGGACACCTTCTCGTGGGCGATGCCGACCGGCGAGACCTGGGCGCTCCTCGAGCGACAGCTCGCCGGGGTGCGAGACGACTTCAGCACTGCGGTCGCTCCGGTCGTGTACGGCGGCGGCTGGAACGTGCTCGCTGCCGTCGGGCTCGCCGTCTCGGTGTTGCTCGCCGACGTCTTTGCCTTTCGCGCGGAGGCGCGTGCCGAGACCCTCGTGCCCGGCGGCGTGCTGTTCGTGTTCGTCGGCGCGCTCGGCGACGGGCGCCTTCAGATCGCATCGGCGGTCGCTCTGGTCGCGGCCGGTGTGGCCACCACCGCTGTGTTGCGCTCGTACCACGCGGACCTCGGATCAGACGTCGACCTGCAGCCGCGTTCGTGGAGGCGGTATCCCGCCATCGTTGCGGTCAGCCTGGTGGTCGCCGTCGTCGCAGGCGTCGTGGGACCTCGCCTGCCCGGCGCAGATGCCGCACCGCTGCTCGACGCCGGCGGCCGCTCCGGTGGTGTCACCGAGGTGCTCAGCCCCCTCGTCGACATCCGCTCCCGCTTGACCAACCAGTCGCCCAACGAGCTGTTCCGGGTCGAAGCCGACGAGGAGTCGTACTGGAGATCTGCAGCGCTGCCGCAGTTCGATGGCACACGCTGGGGGCTTCCCGAGCGCGAACTCCGTCCGATCGACGCAGCGCTCGTGTCGCCGCGGGACGGCACCATCGAGAATCGGCAGCAGATCACCGTGGGGGCGCTCGGCGGTTCGCTGGTGCCCGCCGCCGCCGACCCATTCCAAGCGTCCGGGCCCGACGACCTGCGTTGGGTCCCCGAGACCTCCACCCTGGTGACCGTCGACGGCGACCTGGAAACCGACGACGTGATCGAGATCGTGTCCGCCACGCCACAACTCGATGCGGCGCGCCTCGACGCTGCGACCTCGAGCAACGCCGGAGACCCGATCTACACGAGCGTTCCCGACGACCTCCCGGCGGTGGTCGCCGAGACCGCAGCGATCGTGACCTCGGGCAGCAGCACACCGTATGAGGCCGCCACCGCCCTCCAGACATGGTTTCGAAGCGACGAGTTCACCTACAGCCTCGAAGTGCAACCAGGCCACGATGGCTCCGCGATCGAAGCCTTCCTTCGCGACCGCGTCGGCTACTGCGAACAGTTCGCCGGCACCTACGCCGCCATGATGCGAACCCTCGGCATTCCGGCGCGAGTCGCGGTCGGATTCACGTCGGGCGTCACCGTCGCCGATGGGGTGTGGTCGGTGCTCGGACGCAACGCCCACGCCTGGCCCGAGGTCTGGTTCGACGACATCGGTTGGGTCGCGTTCGAACCAACCCCCGGTCGCGGCGCCCCGAACGCCGAGGCGTACACCGGCCTGCCGCCCGAGCAGGACCTCTCCGGCGCCGACACGATCGTCTCCGAAACCGACGAGACTCCCACTCCGCCGACCACACCCGAGGGCGCCGATTCAGGCGATGTCGGCCTCAACCTGCCCGAGGAGTTCAGCGACCCCGCCGGTGCGGACCCGTCGGTGACCCAAGCGGAGCGCTCCGACGGCAACTCGGTCCCGTGGGGCTGGTTGCTGCTGATCGGCCTGGCGACACTGGTCGCCGTTGCACCCGCAGTCGTTCGCACGCTGCGACCCCGAGTGGCCGGAACCACGATCGACGAGCAACTCGGCGCTGCGTGGAGTCGTGCGCTCGGAGCCGTTCGTGTCGGCGGCGTCCCGCTCGACCCATCCGACACACCGGTCGAGGTCGCACAGCGCACCATCACGCACTTCCCGCTGATCGCACGTCCGATGACGTCACTCGCCGACGCAGTGACCGAGGCGATGTATCGAGCCGAGGGAACCTCCGGCCTCGATCACATCGGAACCTACGGCGCAAGCCCCATCGGCGACTGCCGGAACTGGGCCAAGCAGATCGATCGGACCGTGTCGGAGTCGCTCAGCTGGACCGATCGCCTCCGGCGCTACTTCACCACCTGGAGGTGAGCGCCGGTCGGCGCTGGGTGCGTCAGCGGGTCGCGTCGTCGTCGACGTCGGGGCGGCGACCGCTGAGCCAGGCCGAGATCGGCAGTTGACCGAGACGCTCGCGTCCGAGCAGGCGCAGCTCCGACTCGAGCATGATCGCCATCACCAGCACCAGCACGAAACCAGCGAAGGCGACGACGAAGCTGACGAGCAGTCCGCCGATGGTGATGACGAAACCGAGGACCAGGCCGGCGATCAGCATGATCGAGCGTCGACGAGACACCCGATACCCGCGTTGGGAGAAGGTGGGGTCCTGTTCGAGTTCTTGCTCGATCTGGCGCAGAATGCGCTGCTCGTCTTCGGAAAGCGGCACAAGGCAATCATCGCACGTTCCCGCCCGTTCCTCAACGCGGTGCGGACGATTCTTCTGGGCGGTCCGGGCCCCACTGGTGCCCACCTCGCTCGACATTGCGGATCCGGCCGGCCGTCACTGCGCTCGCGGGTCCGATCGAGTGCGACCCGTAGCGTCGCCGGATCGCGTCGACTGTGGCGTCCTTCGCCCCCGGCGTTGCGCCGACGGCGTCGTCGAACGTGAGCTGGTGATGCGCCGCACCCAGGTTCGAGCCGGAGACCCCGAGCAGACGAATACCCGGAGTCGGATCGATGGTGTCGAGCATCGGCTGCAGCATCGCGATGATTGCGTCGGCGTCCGCAACGGCGTCGGAGCTCGTGGTCGACCGGGTGATCGTGTGGAAGCCGTCGTCGAACCGCACCTTCAGCGTGAGCGTCCGAGCGCCGACGCCTGCGCCTCGCAGCCTCGCAGCGACTGCGTCAGCCAGGCGGGCCAGGTGCGTTCGAAGCTCGGACGGCTCGGTCAGATTCGCCGCAAACGTCTCCTCGTGACCGATCGACTTCGCCTCGCGCTCCGGCTCGACTGGACGATCGTCCTCACCGCGAGCCAACGCCGAGAGATGCTCGGCCTGGCCTCGTCCGAGCGCTGCGGCGAGCGCTGAGTCGTCCACTGCGGCGAAGTCGCCGACCACGCGGATGCCGATGCGGTGGAGCTTCTCGAGCGTTGCCGGCCCCACACCCCACAGCCGTTGTACCGGGAGTGGATCGAGGAACGCCCGCTCGTCTCCTGCATCCACGACGACCACACCCAGTCCAGGTTCGATGCCGGTCGGCGTCGCTCGTGGCTTGGCCTCCACCGATGCCAGCTTCGCGAGGAACTTGTTGGTGGCCACCCCCACCGAACACTCGAGGTCGAGTTCGGCCCGCACCGTTGCCCGGATCGCGGCGGCGATCTGCGGTGCCGAGCCGAAGAGGCGGGTCGAGCCGGTGACGTCGAGGAAGGCCTCGTCCAATGACAACGGCTCGACCAACGGTGTGTACCGCTCGAAGATCTCGCGAACCGCGAGGCTCACCTCGCCGTAGAGCGTGTGATCGCCGGGGAGGAACACGGCATGCGGACAACGGCGCTTCGCCACCACCGACGGCATGGCGGAATGGACTCCGAACCGACGCGCTTCGTACGACGCTGCCGCGACCACGCCGCGAGTCCCGGTACCTCCGACCACCACCGGTTGCCCTGCGAGATCGGGGCGACGCCGCAACTCCACCGACACGAAGAAGGCGTCCATGTCGACATGAAGCACCTTCCTCATGGACTGATCCGCACGTCCTGATCCACGAGACCACGCTACGGCACCGAACCAACCCAGGCCCGAGCGCCGAGGCACGTGCCGACACCTTGGGCCGGGTGACTGCGGAGCCGGAGGGCCGCCTCGCCGGCGATGCCAGTACGATTCAGGTCCATGACCTCTGCGCCGGACGACGACCGCGCTCTGTCAGCGCTTCCCTCGGTCGGTTTGCGCATCGGGGCGTTCGTTGCGATCCTGCTCAGCGGATTGGCAGGCGGGATCATCGGGTACTCGCTGGCGGCGATCCAGTGCGACGGCGACTGCGGCCTGCCGAAGGGCATCGGCATCCTGATCGGTGCGGTCGTCGCGGCATCGGGCATGGCCGTGGTGGCGGTGCTCGTGATGCGCGCAGTTGGCGAGTGGCGTGAGGTCGAGGATCGCACGGCCGCTGGTCACGCTCCCCGATGAGCCCACCGCACTCGGCCGTCGACCTCCGGGATCTCGCCGCAGACCTCGCACGGCGAGCGGGCAGTCGGGCGCTCGAGGGCCGGCGGCGACTCGCGATCGGTGAGGCGGTTGCCCACGACACCAAATCGACCCCCACCGACCCGGTCACCGAACACGATCGAGCCGCTGAATCGTTGATCGTCGATGCCCTGCGTTCGCAACGTCCCAACGATTCGATCGTCGGTGAGGAAGGAGCGTCGCACGCAGGCGCCTCGGGACTCGCCTGGCACATCGATCCGATCGACGGCACCGTCAACTTCCTCTATGACCTGCCGATGTGGTGCACCTCGGTTGCCGTCGTCGACGCGGTCGGTCCACTGGCAGGAGCGGTCTATGCCCCGGTCACCGACGAGCTGTTTCTGGCCGCCCGGGGGGCGGGAGCCATGCGCAACGGCGAAGCAATCCGGTGTTCGAACGCCGACGAACTCTCCTTGGCGCTCGTCGGCACCGGGTTCAACTACTCGCCTGCGATCAGGCGCCGCCAGGCCGCTCGGGTGGCGGAGCTCCTCCCGGACATCCGCGACATCCGACGCTACGGGTCCGCCGCGTTGGACCTGTGCATGGTCGCATGCGGACGGGTCGACGCGTATTTCGAAGAGCACCTCAACTCCTGGGACCTCGCAGCCGGTGTCCTCATCGCAGCCGAAGCCGGCGCGATCACGTCCGATCTCGCAGGCGACCCGGCGGGGCCACATGGCACCCTGGCATGCGCCCCGGGCCTGCAACGCCCCCTCCTCGCGGCGATCTCGCACATCGATCACCGCCTCGGCCAACTGCCGGATCCCGGCCCCGCCACCTGAACCTCCACTCGATACCTTGCACCGGTGGTCGCCGGAAGTGGTCCGGATGCGGCATCATGGGGGTGTGGGCACACGCATCCTCGCCGTGGAAGACGACGAACGCATTCGATCGGCGGTCAAACTTGCGCTCGAGGACGAGGGCTGGATCGTTGACGAAGCCGAGAGCGGTGAGGAAGCGATCGAGAAGTTCGCCCGTTCGAATCCCGACGTCGTGCTGATCGACATCATGCTGCCCGGCATCGACGGCTTCGAGCTGTGCCGCACACTGCGCCGCACCAGCGATGTTCCCGTCGTGATGGTGACCGCACGAAACGACACCCACGACGTCGTTGCCGGGCTCGAAGCCGGCGCCGACGACTACCTCACCAAGCCCTTTGCCCCCAAGGAGTTGTCGGCGCGAATTCGGGCACTGCTGCGTCGGATCCGGCCCGGGATGCCTGGGCATGCACGTCTGACGTTCGGCGATCTCGAGCTGATCCCCGATGAAGGCAAGGTGCTTCGCAACGGCGACGAAGTCCACCTCACGAAGACCGAGTTCCGGCTGCTGTGCGAGCTCGCCGAGAGCCCGGGCAAGGTGCTCAGTCGCGAGGTGCTGCTCGACAAGGTCTGGGGCTACGACTACTTCGGTGACGGTCGCCTCGTCGACGTCCACGTCAGGCGTTTGCGGACCAAGGTCGAAACCGACCCGGCCAATCCGCGCCATGTGGTGACGGTTCGAGGTCTCGGGTACCGGCTCCAGACGTGAACGAAGGCGGCTGGCTTCGTCGCCTGGTCAACCGCTCCCGCCCGGCGGCGCTCGGTCTTCGTCGGCGCATCCTGCTGATCTTCACCCTCGGATCGCTGGTGCTCTCGGTCTTCCTGGCGACCACCACCTACGGTCTCACCCGCTCCAACCTGGTGCGAGAACGCGTGGACACGGCGATCAGCACCTCGCAGCGCAACGCCCAGGGTGTGGAACGAGATCTTCGTTCGCTCCCGGTGGATGCCGAGGCTGCCAGGGCGTCGCTCACCCGTATCGGCGTGCAGGACTACCTGATCTGGTACGCAGAACGCTGGAGCGGCGGCGGCGCCACCTTCCGAGAAGCCGACGTCCCTCCCCCGCTCGCGCAGCGGGTGATCGACGATGCGACCTCGGCAAGCCAGATCGTGCAGATCGGCGACGAACTCAGCGTGGTGGTGGGCTGGGACGTTCCCGGGATCGGCGCGTACTTCGAGGTCTTCAGCCTGCAGGAGGCAGATTCGTCGTTGTCGAGCCTCCGGCTGTCCCTGCTGCTCGCTGCAGCCATCACGACCGGGCTCGGGATCCTGCTCGGCGTCTTCGCTGCCCGACGCGCCGTACGCCCCCTCGGCACGGCCGCGCAGGCGGCCTCGGCGATCGCCGGGGGTCGGCTCGACACACGCCTGGAGACCACCGATGATCCTGATCTCAAGATTCTGACCGAGTCGTTCAACGACATGGCCCAGGCCTTGCAGGTGCGGGTGGAACGCGACGCCCGCTTCGCTTCCGACGTCAGCCATGAGCTTCGATCGCCACTGATGACGCTGTCGGCATCGGTCGAGGTGATGCAGGCCCGACGTTCAGAACTCTCCGAACGGTCCCAGTCAGCGCTCGATCTCCTCGCCAGTGACGTCGTCAGGTTCCAGGGCCTGGTCGAGGATCTGCTCGAGATCTCCCGCTTCGACGCCGGAGCCATCCGCTTGCACATGGAGGAACTGTTGGCCGCCGAGTTCGTGCGCCAGGCCGTCGCCGTCAGCTCGCTGCCCACGACACCGGTCGCGGTCGACGAGCGCGCCGAGGTGGCCCTGATCCGTGGCGACCGGCGTCGACTGGCCCGAGTGATCGCCAACCTGATCGACAACGCTCGGGCCTATGGCGGAGGTGCACCAGAGGTCTCGATTTCGGTGCTCAATCCGCCGAACGAACCGATGTCGCACATCCTGATCGCGGTCGAGGACCACGGCCCCGGCGTTCCGGAGGAAGAGCGCGACCTCGTCTTCGAGCGGTTCGCTCGTGGTGGCGGTGCCGGACGACGCACCGGCAGCGAGGGGGCCGGTCTCGGCCTCTCCCTCGTCGACGAGCACGTCCGCATGCACGCCGGGCGAGTGTGGGTCGAGGATCGACTCGACGGCGAGCCGGGTGCCCGATTCGTGATCGAACTGATGGCGGTGGAGCTCGACGAATGATGCGCCTACTCACATTGCTCCTGACGACCTGTCTCGTCGCCGCTGGCTGCTCGATTCAACCCGACGCTGCTCCCAACGACCTCCCCGCCCCACGCGCGGACGTCTTCGGCGAGCCCGACACCGGCGACGAAGCTGCCGGCAGCAATCGCATCTACCTGCTCGGCCCCTCGGACGCCGACTCGCCGCAACGGCTGCGGTCGGTTCAGCGAGACGTGCCCACCGCAGCTGCGTCGGTGTTGGCATCGCTGTTCTCGGGCCCCAACTCCGAAGAACGGGAGGGCCAGCTCGACACTGCCATTCCGACCGATGTGGAACTGCTCGGTGTCCGACAGACCGGCTCGTTGCTCACCATCGACGTCAGCGACGTCTTCGACGAGCTCACACCGGACGGCCTCCGTCTCGCCGTCGCTCAGATCGTGGCCACCGCCACCGACATCGACGGCGTCAGCGAGGTCCAGCTCCGCATCGACGGCGAGCCTCAGGTGTGGCCACTCGGCAACGGCGAACTCACCGATCGACCCCTGACCGCCTTCGACTATCCGGGCCTCGTCGAATCGACCCAACCGCCGTTCCCCGCCATTCCGTCGTCGCGTCGATGACACCGTCGATCGTGCGGACGCGACCGGTGTTGGCGCACACGCTGGTTCGCTGCTAGCACTTCGGCATGGGTTGGGACAGCAGTCGGCCGGTTCCGTGGAACCGCCTCATTCGCGAGTGGTTGATCTACGCGGCGATCATGTCCGCGATCTTCCTGATCTTCTTCCGCGGCGACAACGTGGTGGGAGCAATCGCTGGTGTCCTCATCAGCGGCCCGCTGTACCTCGCATTCGGCTCGGTGATGGCCAAGTTCGGGTACAGCCGCACCAAGTTGAAAGACGTCAGGTCGGTGGCAAAGGACCGCTCGGCCAACTCGGGCACGGCCTCCAAGGGATCTCGCGACTCGAGCAGCGACGATCCGGAGCTCGCCGGACCCAAACCACGGGCTGCGCCGACGAGCCGTACCGCTGGCGGTGGCAATCGCCCCAAGAGCTCCGGAAGGAAGAAGCGATGACCGACGACCGCTGTGTGATTGCGCTCGACGCCGGGACCACCGGGGTCCGGAGCCGAGCGGTGTACGTCGACCACCGGCCCACCGTGGCCGCCTACCGTGAGTTCGAGCAGCATTTTCCCTCGCCCGGATGGGTCGAGCACGACGCCGACGAGATCTGGGAGGTCGCAGCCGAAACGCTGCGTGAGGTGATCGGCGCGGTCGGCCGCGAGAACGTGGCAGCCATCGGCATCACCAACCAACGGGAGACCGTGCTGGCCTGGAACCGCTCGACGGGCGAACCGTACGGCAACGCGATCGTGTGGCAGGACCGCCGTACGGCAGAGCGCTGCGACGAACTCCAAGCTGCTGGGCACCTCGGGCTCGTGCGTGAGCGCACCGGCCTCGTGCTCGACCCCTACTTCTCGGGCACCAAGGCTGCGTGGATGATCGAGCACCGGGACATTCCGGTGGACGACGACCTTGCCATCGGCACGATCGATTCGTGGCTGGTGTGGAAGCTCACCGCTGGCGAACGATTCGTCACCGACGTCAGCAACGCAAGCCGAACGATGCTGTGCGACATCCGCACCCGCCGATGGGACCGCGAGCTGTGCGAGATCATCGGCGTCCCAATCGAGGCGCTCCCGGAGATCGTGCCGTCGAGCGGGCGCATCGCCACCACCGCTGCGGCCAGTGGTGTCCCCGAGGGCATCGCGATCAGCGGCATCGCCGGCGACCAGCAGGCAGCACTCTTCGGGCAGGCATGCGTCCACCCGGGGATGGCGAAGAACACCTACGGCACGGGATCGTTCGTGCTCCTCAACGTCGGCGAGCAGTGTCCCGAACCGACCGATGGCATGCTCACCACGGTCGCATGGACGCTGGCGGACGGCACCACCCACTACGCACTCGAAGGCTCGATCTTCGTGACTGGGGCTGCCATCCAATGGCTGCGCGACGGGCTGGGGATCATCGAGTCAGCAAGCGAGACCGAAGCGCTGGCCATCGCGGTCGAGGACACAGGCGGCGTCTATGTGGTGCCCGCGTTTGCCGGGCTCGGATCACCATGGTGGGACCCGTATGCGAGGGGCACGATCGTGGGAATCACGCGCGGCACGGGTCGCAGCGAGATCACGCGAGCGGTGGTCGAGTCGATGGCGTACCAGACCAGAGACGTCGTCGATGCCATGTGTGCCGCCAGCGGAACCGAGGTGGTCGAACTGCGTGTCGACGGCGGCGCATCAGTGATGGATCTGCTGTGCCAGTTCCAAGCCGATCAACTCGGCGTGGCGGTGTTGCGACCGAGCGATCAGGAGACGACCGCGCTCGGCGCGGCGTTCCTCGCCGGCTTGGCCGAGGGGGTGTGGGCCTCGGTGGAGGACGTGGGCACACAGTGGGCGCTCGACGCCGAGTTCACACCGAATGCCGAGCGAGCGATCGCCGATGCGCTCCACACCCAGTGGTTGCGGGCGGTCGAGCGTTCCCGACACTGGGTCTCAGAGCAGTAGCGCGTCGGCCAGGCGGACCAGCAGCGAGAAACGCACGCGCTCGCGCTCGTGGATCGGGTGGTTGCTGCGGCCTGCAGCCACGATCAGCTCCGAACGGATCATCTGGCCCCACAGCAGATCGCTCGGGGCCGAGTCGTCGAGTCCGTCGAGGTGTTCGCTCCCGGCGAGGAACGCACTCAACCAGCCGTCGTCCGGCGGGCAGCCGATCTCGGCGACCGGTTGGCCGTCGCGCCGAACGATCACCCAGTCGGTCTCCGAGAACCGCTGGATCCCGCGCGCCATCACATCGAGCCGTTCCTCGACCGGGCTCTCGGCGATCGCTGCCGCCACCGCCAAGGCCGCAAGGCTGGGGTCGGCACGGTCGGCGTCCACCATCCGGATGCTCTCCACCGACACTCCGTCCACCGCATCGATCTCGGCGCTGAGCAGCGCGAGAAGATCCTCGCTCGGCAGCGACACCGTCAGTTCGTCGATCGCACGGCCGGCGCCTTGTTCGAGGACCTCGATGCCGAGCACGTCACCGCGAACTGCACCGACGCGGCTGGCAACCTGCCCCAGCGCTCCCGGGCGATCGGGCATCCAGACCCGCACGACGATGGTGATCACGCCTCCGAACGGTACCGGTCGGGGCCATGACGGCCGATCACCGCTGCGTGACCATTGCGTTACGAGGTTCACGCCCCAGCGGCGAGTCCGACGGTGACGAGCACACCCCACACCAACTGCAATCGCCCGGTGTGGCCGAGCACCGGGATCAGCGCAGCGCCGGTCGCTCCGCCGAGCACCGAACGCATCGGCGCGACGGCGAGTGGAATCGCGGCCAGCCCGGCCAACGCCGGCAGCCTCCATGCGGCAGCCAACACGGTGAGCAGGAAGGCGAGCGCCACCAGCCCGGCGTACAGCCACCGGGTCCAACGGTCGCCCAGTCGGACGGCCAGGGTCTGTTTGCCGACGTCGCGATCGGTCGGGATGTCACGGAGGTTGTTGATCACCAGCAGTGCGCACGCGAGCCCTCCTGCCGCGCTCCCCGCCACGATCGACAGGGTCGTGACCTCGGCGATTGCGGCATACGTCGTCCCTGCGGTGGCAACCAGTCCGAAGAACACGAACACGAACACCTCTCCGAGACCGAGGTACCCGTAGGGCTTCGGGCCCCCGGTGTAGAACCACCCGGCGGCGATCGCCGCTGCACCGACCGCGACGAGCCACAGCGACGTGTCGAGTGCGATCGCGAGGCCGGCGACGCCCGCGATCGCGAACGCAATCATCGCCGCTCGCTTGACCGCGCTGGGCGTCGCCAGGCCGCTCGCGACGAGTCGCACCGGGCCGACCCGCACATCGTCGGTGCCGCGGACGCCGTCGCTGTAGTCGTTGGCGTAGTTCACCCCGACCTGCAACGACAGGCTCACCACCAATGCTGCGGACACGCGCCACCACACGATGCCATCGGCGCTCTCGCCGACGGCCGCCGCTGCACCGATCGCGACGGGCACCACCGCAGCGGGCAGGGTTCGGGGGCGCGCTCCGGTCATCCAGCGGTTCATCTGTGCGCCATGATGGGGCAATGACCGAGCTGTGGCAACTGGGCGCACTGGAATTGGCAGAAAAGATCCGCCGGCGGGAGGTGTCGAGTCGTGAGGTGCTCGACGCTCACCTGCAGCGGGTCGAGGCGTGCAACGGATCGCTGAACGCCGTCGTGCGCGTCCTCGCCGACGAGGCCACCGCTGCTGCGATCACAGCAGACGCTGCCGTTGCCGCCGGCCAGACCCTGGGGCCGCTGCACGGCGTCCCGTGCAGTGTCAAGGAGAACATCGACGTCGACGGCACACCGACGACCCAAGGCGTCGTGGCGCTCGCCGAGGCCCTCGCATCCAGCGACGCGCCGACCGTCGAACGCATGCGCGGCGCGGGGGCGATCCCGTTCGTGCGCACGAACCTTCCCGACTTCGGGTTGCGCGTCCACACCGACTCCCAGCTGCACGGTCTCACCCGCAACCCGTGGAACCCCGACGTGACCGCCGGCGGTTCCAGCGGTGGCGAAGCCTCCGCGATCGCGTCGGGCATGAGCCCGATCGGCCTGGGCAACGACATCGGTGGATCGCTGCGGAATCCGGCGCACTGCTGCGGGATCTCGTCCCTCAAGCCGACCGTGGGGGTCATCCCGATGGCCACCACCGTTCCGCCCGAGGATCTCGGGCTGTCAGCGCAGTTGATGGTCGTCGAGGGGCCGATGGCCCGACGCGTCGACGATGTCCGCGCGGGTCTCGACATCCTGGCTGGGCGCCACTGGCGCGATCCGCGCAGCGTGAGCGCGGAGCTCACCGACGCGTCGGCGGGCGAACGCCTGCGGATTGCCGTGCTCGCCGACCCGCCAGGGGGCGAGACCGACGCCGGGATCGCCGGCGCCATTCGCAGCATCGCCGACCGGTTGTCCGATGCAGGCCACGAGGTGGTGGAGTCAGTCCCGCCGGGCTACGAGCGCACCCTCGACCTGTGGAACATGTTGATGATCGACGACCTTCGAGCGCAGAAGGACCTGCTCTCGATGGTGCTCGGCCCCGATGCCGCTGCCTTGATCGCCATGTTCGACGAGAACGCCGAGCCCACCAAGGTGCCCGATGTCCAACTCATGCACATCGAGCGCTTCGCCCTGATGCGGGCGTGGTCCGAGTTCCACCAGGAGTTCCCCGTGATGATCAGCCCCACATGGGCGCAGCGTGCGTTCACGCACGGAGCCGACCTCGATCCGGTCGGCGGCATCGAGATGATGACCAACACGATCCGCCCGGTCATCCCCTCGAACCTGCTCGGCACCCCTGCCGCGGTGACACCTGCTGGCGTCGTCGACGGCCTGCCGGTGGGCGTGCAGATTCTCGGCGACCGGTTCAGCGATGCGCTGTGCCTCACCGTCGCTGCGGAGATCGAGTCGCTCGTCGGCCCGATCACACCGATCGACCCCGTCGAGGGGTGACACGACCAGTGGTGGGCGGCGAGCTGGGGCAGCGATGAGTTCGCCTCGACTCGTTGCCCTCGATCTTCCGGGTGGGCCTGCGTTCGTCGACGAACTGCAGCGCATCTGGGAAGCCGGCGATGCTGCACTCCCGGTCGATCAGCGGCTTCCGGCGACGGCCAAAGCGGCACTACGCGTCGCGCTGCGCGTGGGCGAGCCGGTCGAGCCGGGTGATGCGCTGGTGATGGCCACCAGTGGGTCGACGGGGAGCCCGAAAGGCGTGGTGCTCACACACGCTGCAATCGCGGCGTCAGCAGCAGCGACCAGCGAGCGTCTCGGCGTGACCGCCGACGATCACTGGCTCGCCTGTCTGCCGTTGGCCCACGTGGGCGGGTTGTCGGTGGTGACTCGGGCGCTGCACACCGGCACGACACTCACGGTGTTGCCAGGCTTCGATGTCGAAGCGGTACAACGTTGTGATGCGTCGCTGGTGTCACTCGTCGCGACCGCGCTCGCGCGGGTCGACGCCGCACGATTCCGGACGATCGTCCTCGGCGGAAGCCGACCTCCCGAGGATCGACCGGTCAACTGTGTCACCACGTACGGCATGACCGAGACCGGGAGTGGTGTGGTGTACGACGGGGTGCCGCTCGACGGCGTCGAGGTCGACATCGCCGCCGACGGCGAGATCCGGCTTCGGGGGCCCATGTTGCTGCGCTGCTACCGCGACGGGTCGACCCCGTTCGGTCGCGACGGTTGGATGGCCACCGGAGATCTCGGTGCGTGGCGACCCGACGGCCGCCTCGAGGTGCAGGGCAGGCGAAGCGAGCTGATCATCACCGGTGGCGAGAACGTGTGGCCCGAGGCCGTCGAGGCGGTATTGGCTGATCATCCCGGTGTCGTCGATGTGATGGTGCGCGGCGTCGACGATCCCGAGTGGGGCCAAGTGGTCGACGCGGTCGTCGTTCCCGCTGCAGACCAGCCGACGCTCGACGAGCTGCGCGCACACGTCAAGGCCCATCACCCGGCGTTCATGGCACCCAAGCGGCTCACCTTTGCGACGTCGCTGCCGCGGACCGCGCTCGGCAAACCTCGCCGACACGCCCTCTGAGTGGCCAGGTCCCCGGCCAACACCGCGCAGCGTTGGGGTTGACGTCGAGGGGTCAGCCGGTGGGGGCAGCGACGCCGGCGCCACCGTCGATCACGTAGGTCTCGCCCGTGATCCAGCTGGCGAGGTCACTCGCCAGGAACGTCGCCAGGTTCGCGATGTCCTGCGGATCACCGAGTCGTTGCAGCGGCATGCGGGCAGCGAGCTGGTCGCCGAAATTGTCGACGAGGAACGCGGCGAAATCGGTCTTGACCAACCCGGGGGCGATGCCGACCACCCGGGTCGGGCCGAGTTCGGCAGCGAGCTGGCGCGTCATGTGGATCAGCGCTGCCTTGGTGAGGTTGTAGATGCCGAGGCCGCCACCGTCGGTTCGCAGACCTCCGACCGAGGCGATGTTGATGATCGTGCCCGGCCGATCCTTGAACGCGTGCTCCCAGGCGGCCTTGCTCCACCACACCGGGGCTTCGAGGTTGACCTGGAAGGTCTTGTCGTATCGACCTTTGTCGACGTCGAGCAAGCGCCCGTAGTACGGGTTGGTGGCCGCGTTGTTGACCAAGATGTCGAGGCCACCGAAGCGTTCGATCGTGGCGCTCACGGCACGCTCACCGGCATCGAGGTCGCCGGCGTTGGCTGCGAAGACCTCGACCTCGCCGTCCATGTCGGCTCGCGCAGCTTCCAGCTGATCCTGCTTGCGGCTGTTGATCATCACCTTGGCGCCCGATGCTGCGAGCGACGCTGCGATCGCCTTTCCGATGCCCTTCGAGGCGCCGGTGACCAGCGCAACCTTGCCGTCGAGTGAGATGTCCATGGCCGAGGAACTTAGGTGTGCCGAGCTGTCGTGGACGAACCGGTCGTGCCGTCGAGTTGGTCCAGGATCACGGTCTGCGAACTCACCGACACGATCGTGCTCACGGCGTTCACCACTGCGTTGACCACGAACCACATCGAGACGGCGACGACGACGCCGAGCAAGGAGGTCACGTTGTTGACCAGGCTCAGCGAACCCGAGATCGCGCCGGCGATCAGCGCCGCCACGATCAGCCGTCCGAGCACGAAGCCGATTCGACCATGGGTGATGTTCCAACTCCGCCTGATGCCCAGTCCGTGGTCGCCCAGCGCCGCGATCACGACGGCCAGACCCAACCGTCCGACGAGCCACACCCCGACCACGAGCCCAGCGACCACACAGAAGAACACCGTGAGCCCGATCGCTCCCCCGCCCGCATCGGCGAGCAGCAACACCAGCACGGGAACCGACAGCACCACCAGCACCCCGAGCGCGAGGGCCCCGAGGGCCAACGACGACAGCAGCACGGCTGGCGTCCGCCGCAACGCCGCCCGCGCCGATGCCGCCACCGAACGATCGCCGAGACCCGCGCGTTCGTCGACTGCGTCATCGACGTCGCCATCGCGGGACGTACGAGCTGCAGTCTGCGCGACGAGCGCGAACGACCAGGCGGTCACGATGAGGGCGACGGCGGTCAGCAGGAACGCCCAAGGCAGTACCGCCCAGAACAGCTCGCCCAGCAGCTCCACGACGCGGTCCGCTTCGGCATCGGTCAGCGTCACCGGATCGGCCGGACCGATCGTGAAGATGTCGAGGTCGAGCAGACGGCGCAGCTCCTGCCCCCGGCCGCTCTCGAGCGCCGCGATCAGCACGACCGCAGCAGCGAGGCCGAACCCTGCCCACGCTCCGAACACCAGCAGCCCGACCCGTCGGGTGACCGCCCACACCGCGGCGGCGGATCGTTCGAACCAGAAGCTGAACGACTGCATGTCACGTGGCGGCGGCACCCACATCGGAGCCCGATGATCGGTCCAGCTCGCGCCGTCCCACCACCGCCAGGTCGACGCCTGCTCAGGATCGTCGTACCACCCCGGGGCCGGCATCGGTGGTGGACCGGTCGGCCAGGTCATCCGTGGTCGCCAACCTCGTCGTGCACTTGCCGAAACCCCTGCGGGGCGGTGCCGTGCCAATGGAACCGTTCGAGCAGGTCGAGTTCACACGAGCGCATCGCCGCCGTCTCCGCCGGTTCGGCGTGGTCATGACCCAGGACGTGGAGAATGCCGTGCACGACCAGCAGGGCCAGCTCGTCATCGAGCGTCCCGGCATGTTCGGGGTACTGCTCCGACGCCACGGCCGGGCTGATCACCACATCTCCGAGCAGCACCGGAACGCCGGGGAGCGGCTCGTCGTCGAGCGGGAACGACAAGACGTCGGTCGGCCCCGACGATCCCATGTGTTCTGCGTTGAGTTCGGCGATGTCGTCGAGGCCGATGAACGTCACGGTGAGTTCACCGTCGACGCCCTGGTCGGCGAGCACGGCACGTGCGAGGCGATGCCAGCGCTCGAGATCGATCGATACGTGCGGTGAGTCATCGAGGTCGCGTTCATCGGCGACGACGACGGTTGCGGCCTGGCTCGGGGTCATCGCACCGACGCAGCGTGAAGCATCTCGGTCACGTTCACCTCGCCGGTGTCACTCGGTGCTCGCACCAGCGTCCAGTTGCTCGTATGCCGCAACGATGTCGGCGACGATTCGATGGCGGACCACGTCAGCACCGGTCAGCCGGCAGAACGCCAGCCCATCGATATCGGTCAGCACCTGCTCCAAACCTGCGAGGCCGCTCTTGCCCATCGGGACATCCACCTGCGTCGTGTCACCGGTGACGACCACCTGCGACCCGAAACCGATACGCGTGAGGAACATCTTCATCTGCTCCGGTGTGGCGTTCTGGGCCTCGTCGAGGATGATGAAGCTGTTGTTGAGTGTCCGTCCGCGCATGAATGCCAGTGGGGCCACCTCGACCACTTGCCGCTCGAGCAGGCGCTGCACCGCATCGGGGTCGAGCATGTCGTACAGCGCGTCGTACAGCGGGCGGAGGTATGGGTCGATCTTCGCCATCAGGTCACCTGGGAGGAAGCCGAGTCGCTCCCCCGCCTCGACCGCTGGCCGCGTGAGAATGATCCGCTGCACCTCCTTGGCCTGCAACGCCTTGACGGCCATCGCCACCGCAAGCCAGGACTTCCCGGTTCCTGCGGGTCCCAGACCGAACGTGATCACGTTGTCGGCGATCGTGTCGACGTAGCGCTTCTGTCCAGCGGTCTTCGGCTTGACCTGACGGCCCTTGGCCCCACGCAGGACCTGATGTGTGAGGATCTCGCTCGGCCGTTCGCTCGCCCCGACCATTGTCATCACTCGCGCGAGGGTGACGTCATCGAGTTGCTGACCGGACTGCAGCAGCGTGGAGAGCTCCTCGAACAGGCTCGACACCGTCGCGACCTCGGTGCTCTGCTCACCCGAAACCCGCACCTCGTTGCCGCGGACACTGATGCGAACCGACGGGAAGCGCTGTTCGATTTGGCGCAGGTGGTGATCGCGAGGTCCGACGAGAGCGGTCATCACATGGGTGCCGGGGACGACGATGGTCGTTGAAGAGCTGGGTACGGTCATGCGAGTGAGGATCCTGTGTTCAGGCTACTTGCCGTCGCCTGTGGACCCGCAACGATGCTGAGCCGGCACCGGGCCATCGGGGTGCCGCCAGCGACTGTCCGACGGCAACTACCGTCGATCTGTCCCATGTTGAATCGACGCAGACCTCACACTCGACGCATGCTGGTCGGGCTCGCCGTGCTCGGGCTCTCCGTCTCGGCCGCTGCGGGAGCGATGCAGGCACAGACGACGTCATTGCGGCCGCTCGCCGACGATGCCGGTGTCGTGCTCGGCGCCGCCGTCGACAGCGCCGGCCTCGATGACGCCGCCTACCGGGCCCTCTTGATCGACCACGTGAACATGCTGTCCACCCGCGATCAGCTGTCGATGTCGGCCGTGCAGCCGGAGCAGGGAGTGTTCGACTTCAGTCGTGCCGATGCGATCGTCGACTTCGCCGCCGAGCAGTCGATGACCGTGCGCGGCCACGAGTTGATCGGCCCCGACGTGCCCGAGTGGGTTCGCACCGGCGACTGGACCGCAGAGACCCTGTCCCAGGTCCTCACCGAGCACATCACCACCGTGGTGCGCCACTACCGCAACGAGTATCCCGGCGTGGTCACCCAGTGGGACGTGGTGGGCGACGCCGTCCTGCCCGACGGGTCGCTGCGACCGACCATCTGGCAGCAGGTGATCGGCGACGACCACGTCCGCATCGCGTTCGAAGCGGCACGAGCAGCCGACCCGAATGCACAGCTCTTCTACGACGACTTCTTCGACGACTTCGCCGTCACCCAGGACGCCGTTGCCTCCGGTGTGGCCCTCTCCCCGGGCGCCAGTGCCGAGCGCAGCAGCTGCGACGAGGTTCCGAAGTGCGTCGGCGTGCGCGATCGCGTCGCCGCCTTGGTCGCCAACGGGGTGCCGATCGACGGCATCGGGTTCCAGTCGCACCTGTCGTCACCCGACCCGTTCGACTTCGAGCAGTTCTCATCGTGGGTGGACGACCTGTCGTTGCGCTGGGCGATCACGGAGTTCGACGTTCCGCTCCCGACGACCGAGATCGACGACGCTGACAGTCTGGCGTTCCAGGCGGCGGTCTATGCCGATGCGCTTGCCGCCTGCGCCGATGCTGCAGCGTGCGACACGTTCATGACCTGGGGAATCACGGATCGATTCTCCCCGATCCCGTTCGTGACCGGCGGAGCGTTCGGCGGCGCGCTCTGGTTCGACGAAGCCGATCTCCCCAAGCCTGCCTTCGGAGCGATGGCGGACGTCCTGACCGAACGGGCGCCGACGACCGCCGTCGCCTCGACCTCGACCTCCGTCGTCACCGACGCCAGCACGTCGACAGCCCCGTCGACGACCGTCATCGGCGCCGACGATGGCTCGAATCCCGACAGCACCGACGACCCGAACACGACGTTCCTCGCAATTCTGATCGGTGGTGGCGCCCTGACGCTCGTCGCTGGGATCGTGGTGCTCGTGCGTCGTGGGCGAGCACCACGATGAACCAGGGGCCGCCGACGGTCCCCGCGGAGGGCAGCCGCGTTCGGCCGCTCAGCGGACGAGGGATTCGTAGATCGCCATCGTCCGCCGTGCTGCGACGTCCCAGCCGAAATCGGCAACCGCCCGTCGACGCCCCGCGACGCCCATCGCTCTGGCCCGGTCGGGGGCGCGCACCACGTCGTTGACCGCGTCAGCAAGACCCGCCTCGAACGCATCCGGGTCGCCCACGTCGTAGTGCACCAGCCGGCCCGTCTCCCCGTCGACGACGACATCGGGGATTCCACCGACGTCGCTCGCGACGACCGCGGTCTCGCACGCCATCGCCTCGAGGTTCACGATGCCGAGCGGTTCATAGACCGACGGGCAGACGAACACCGTGCCGTGCGTGAGCACCTGGCGTACCTGCTCACGCGGCAACATCTCCGACACGAGATGAACCCCGTCGCGTTCGGCGCGCAGCGTCGCGACGAGGTCGTCGGTCTCGGCGGCCAGCTCGGGGGTGTCGGCTGCGCCGGCCAACAGCACGAGCTGGACCGACTCATCGAAGCCCAGCGCAGCACGAAGCAGGTGGGGAACACCCTTCTGACGCGTGATGCGGCCGACGAACACGGCCGACGGCCGCGCAGGGTCGACACCCAACCGCTCGAGGACATCCGTGTCGGGATCGGGCCGGTAGAAGTCGGTGTCGATGCCGTTGTGGACGACGTGCACCTTCGCCTCGTCGAGTGTCGGGTAGGCCGACAGGACATCACGCTTCGACCCTCGGCTCACCGCGATCACCGCGTCGGCGCCCTCGTACGCGGTGCGTTCGGCCCACGACGACACCCGGTAACCGCCGCCGAGTTGTTCGGCCTTCCACGGCCGGTGGGGCTCGAGCGAATGCGACGTCACGACGTGAGGAATGTCGTAGAGCAGCTTCGCCCAGTGACCGCCCATGTTGGCGTACCACGTGTGGGAGTGGACGATGTCGCAACCCGCGGTCTGATCAGCCATCGTCAAGTCGGCCGCCAGCGTCCGCAGGGCAGCGTTCGCGTCGACGAGCAGCGGGTTGCGTTCAGAGTGGGCGGTGGCGCCCGAACGGGGATCGCCCATGCAGTGCACGTCGACATCCGCGAGCTGCACCAGCTCCCGGACGAGAAAGTCCACATGGACGCCGGCACCACCGTAGACGTCAGGCGGATACTCGCGGGTCAGGATCCCGATGCGCATTCGGCCACCGTACCGGCCAGGCCAGTGCTGGCGGGATACGCACTCGGAGCGGGCGACACCATCGCTGCCGAAGGGGCCCTGGTTCCAACGAAAACCCCCTGAGCAGGAACGAATCCTGCTCAGGGGTTGGAGGCGACGGTGAGAATCGAACTCACGTACACGGCTTTGCAGGCCGTTGCCTAAACCACTCGGCCACGTCGCCAGTTGCGGGGCCGAGGATAGCGGCGATGCGGGTCGTTGCCGTGCTCATCCGATCGAGTCGTACCAGGCCGCAAGGCGGGCCAGTCCCTCGTCGATCGACACGGTGGCGATCCAACCCAGATCGGCGGTCGCCGGGCGAGGATCGAACCAGTGCGCGGTGCCGAGCTGCTCGGCCAAGAACTGGGTCATCGGTGGCTCGTCGTTGCGCCGGAGCGCAGGCCAGGCGCGCTCGACCAACGCACCGACGGCGCGGCCGACGGGCAGCGACACGTCACGAGGGGCGAACGGCACCTGTGCGGCATCGCAGATCCCCTCCACCAGCTCACGGATCATCCTCGGCTCACCGTTGGAGATCACATAGGCACGCCCGGAGCACCGCGCACCGGGTTCCACGGCGTCGAGGGCTGCGACCAGCGCATCCACTGCATTGTCGATGTAGGTCGTGTCGACCAACGCCCTGCCGCCACCGACCAACGCCAAACGTCCGCTGCGTGCACGTTCGACGATGCGCCCGACCAACTGTGTGTCGCCCGGCCCCCAGACGAGGTGAGGGCGGAGAGCGACGACCCCCATCTCGTCGCTCGCCCTCGCCAGCGCGTCGAGCTCGGCCATCGCCTTCGACTCGGGATACCAGGCACGTGTACGCCCCAACACCGGTGCGTCCGCCTGCCCCCCGACGATCGGTTCCCCGCCGTGAGCGACCGACGGTGACGAGACGTGGACGAATCGCCTGGCACCCGCTCTGGCCGCCGCGTCGAGCATGTTGGTGGTGCCGTCGACGTTGATCGATCGGTACTCGTCCCAGCTGCCGACCACGCCGACCTTGGCCGCAAGATGCACCACGCCGTCACAACCGGCAATCGCCGTCACCACGTCTCGCTCGTCTCGGATGTCGCCGAGTGCTTGACGAATCCCGAGCTGATCGAGGTCGTCGGACCGACGTCGCTGCAGCGCCACCACCTCGTCGCCTCGATCGACCAGCGCCGCAAGCACTCCCCGGCCGATCAGGCTGGAGCCGCCGGTGACGAGCACCTTCATCCGAGTGACCGAAGCCGCCGTCCGGCCACCACGTCGTCTGCCCACGCTGCAACCGCCGCACGATCGATCTTGGCGTTGTGACGGATGTCGACGGGGAGCGTTCGGGCGACCAGAACCGCGGCGACGGGAGCTGACACGGCAGCGCGGACGGCTGCCGAACGCTGGTTGTCGGCTGGGCCCTCGGTGCCGTCGGGATCTTCGATCACGACCACCAACTGCTGGCGGCCGTGTGGTCCCACCCCGACGGCGGCGCTTCGTCCGATGTCGAGGGCGCGCTCGACCACCCGTTCGACGGGAACCGACGTGACCGGCCCCGACACGGTGTGGATCACGTGGACCGCTCGCCCTTCCACCCAGAGACGTCCGGCCGCATCGAGATGGCCGACATCGCCCGAACGGTGCCACTGGCCGCCGGATCCTGGTCGGGCAGCACGCTCCACTCCCCAGAGCCCGTGGTACCCACTGGACACCCAGGGCGCTCGAACGAGAATCTCGCCGGTGGCACCAGCAGCGAGCGCGTCGGGAAGGACGTCGGGGTCGAAGCCCAGCTCGACGATTCGCACCGCTGCGCCCGGCACCGCTGGGCCGACGCACACGCCGCCCGCCGGCTCGTCTGCTTCGGCCCGGTCGATGGCAGCGAGATCGATGTCGGCCACCGGCAACACCTCGGTCATGCCGTAGGGCGTGTGGAGCGTGGCATTCGGACAGAGTCCAGCCATGGCCCGCAGGGTCTCCGACGGCACCGGCGCGCCGGCCGACATGACCGTACGGACGCCCACCAGTCCGTCCCGGGCACTGTGGTCAGCGGTGGCGACCACGTTGGCCAAGGCGGCAGGCGACGCAAACGCCAGCGTCGCTCCCACCCGAGCGCATGCTGCGTCGAGCGCCTCGGCGGTGAGATCACCCGGCTTGGTGACATCGACGTCGGGCAGTGCGCTCGTGATGCCGAGCGCTGGGCCGTACAGCGCGAACGGAGCGAACGCTGCGACGAGCGCGTCGCTGGATTCGATCGAATAGGTCCTGGCCAAGGCATCGCGCTGGGCTGCGAGTTGGCGATGGAGGTATCGAACGCCCTTCGCCGGGCCGGTCGCGCCGGAGGTGAACAGCACCGCTGCAGCATCCTCTCCGGTCGGCTCCGGCGGAAGATCACCGGGCGCTGCACCCACCAGCGCGCCCACGTCGAATCGCTGGGCGTGCGGGGCCCATCGAAGCGCCTTGGCCGCCGCCAGTGCGGATCGCGGTCCGATCGCGTAGGCAGGCCGCGTCGAACGAATCGCACGCGCCAGCCCGGAGAGCCCGAGCCCACGGTCGGCGATCACGGTGACACCACCGGCACGCCACACGCCGTACACCGCGGCCACGAGATCGATGCCCGGCGGTGTGAGCATTGCGACGTGGTCACCGCGCTGCAGACCAGCTCGGTGGAGCTCGCTCGCAACAGCGTCGACCCTGCGGGCCAGCTCGGCAAACGTGACGGAGTCGTCGGTCGCCAGATCGACGAATGCTTCGGTGACGTCGCGACGACGACGCTCGATCGCGGCCCACAGCGGCGGAGACGATGCGTCGACAGCATGTCCGTCGGACGGCATGTCATCGGCTGGGGTCGGATGCAGCACGCCGCCGAAGAGATCGTCGAGCCAGGCCTCCGCGACACCGGCAACGTCCGCCTCGGCCATCACCAGGTGATTCGCCGACGGGAATCGATGCGTTGTGGAGTTCGGGAATCGCGCGGCCAGGTCGGCTGCGAAGTCGTCATCGAACACCGGGTCGCGCGCTCCCCACGCCAGGAGGACCGGAGCATCGATGGCGGACAGTCGCTCGGCGACTTCAGCGAGCGCCGCCTCCGACGGGTGCCCGGCGCGCAGCGGAATGTCGGCGACGAAGTCGGCGATCGCAGCGCGTGCGGGTGCCGTCCGGTATGGGGCACGGAACGCCTCTCGGTCGGTCTTGGTGATGCGTCGCCCGGACAGCCGGACCGTGCCCTCGACGAAGGTCGGTGTGCCGCGGCAGACCGCGTCGAGCAGCGGGGCCGACGCCGCCAGACGGATCACGCCGGGCGCCGACCGCCCGGCGGGCACGGCGATGCCGGTGTTGCACAGGATCAGTCCTGCGATCTGGTGTGGATCCTGCACCGCCCACCCCATCGCGATCGCTCCGCCCCAGTCGTGAGCGGCGAGCACGAGCGGTGTTCCCGCAGGGAGTCTGAGCGCTACGACGAGATCGTCGAGGTCGCGCACGCGGTCGACGTATCGGCGCGGTTCGGTTCGGTCGCTGTAGCCCATGCCGAGCTGATCGATCGCAATCACTCGGTACGAGGGGTGGAGGCGACGCAGGAAGCTGGCCCAGGCGTACCCCCAGGTGGGGTTGCCGTGCACACACAGCACCACCGGAGCGGGCCCCTCGGAGGGGGTGCCGCCGGCAGCGGGCTCGCCGGTGTCGAGGAGGTGCCAGCGGTGGACGCCTCCTCGATGGCTGGCCACATCGATCAGGCGAGACCAGGCCGGGTTCAGGTCCCAGCGCCGCCACGTGGCGTCGTCGGGGACGGCGGGCGCGCGATCGGAATCGATCACCAGACGATTTCGGTGAAGCTCGTGTTGAGCCCCGACCCGATACCCATGCACAACACGCGCTGACCAGGCTCGATGCGGTCAGCCGACTTGGCGAGCGTGAGCGGGATTGCGGCCGGGCCGCAGTTGCCGAAGTTCGGGAACGTCAGCGGGGCCCGATCGGGATCGATGCCGAGCCGCTCGGTGATCAAGCGGGTGTGCACCTGGCTGACCTGATGGATGATGTACCAATCCATCCCGACCTCCCAGTCGAAGTCGTGTCCGGCGTGCTTCCACGCCGCCTCGGCCAGATCGAGTCCGGCCACGAGGAGCCCGTGGGTGTCGGTGGTCATGCGGTCGAGATCGCCGACGCACAGTTCGTGATGCTGTGTTGCCGAACGAGCGACGCCCCCGACGAGGCGGTGCGCCTCAGGGTGCTCGTCGAGTCGACACAGCACTGCGGCAGCGCCACCGGAGCCGAGCGTGAGCGATGCGAATTCGGCGAAGACGTCGGCGGCTTCGGTGGTGGGCTCCTGCAGCCGAGCGATGGTGGTCTCCTGGGTGTGGCGGCTGCCTTCGCCGTCGACGATCAGCGCATAGTCGATCGAGCCGGCGTCGATCGCGGCAGCAGCGATCTGCATCCCGTTGATGAATCCGAGGCACGCGTTGCCCACGTCGAAGTTGAGGCAGCTCGGGCCGAGCTGCAACTGGTGGTGAACTGCGCAGGCGACCGACGGCTCGAGATGGTGCTTGCACACCGATGTGGAGATCAGCATCCCCACCCGCTGCGGGTCGATTCCGGAGGCATCGAGCGCGGCCTGCCCTGCCATCGCAGCAGCCTGGTCGAACGTGACGCCTTCAGGCCACCACCGACGTTCCTCGATGCCGGCCAGGTCGGACAGCGTGCCGGGCTTCAGACCCGTGCGCTCGTACGTCTGGGCCAGCTGCTCATCGATCCACGCCGAGGTGACGACCACGGGCGCGTCGACAGCTTGGATGGAGAGGACGCCAACGTTCTGGTGGGTCAGTACGGAGTTCTCGGTCATCAGCGGTCCTTTCCCATGATCGGACCGAGCCTACGGCATCGTTCCGGTGACGGCTCGCTCGGCCCCGCTTCTCCCGCTCCTGATACGGTCGCCCGACACGACACGAGGGGGATGAGATGGATCTGGCACAGGGGAAGGTCGCCGTCGTCACCGGCGCGGCGAGCGGGATCGGATTGGCACTGGCGACGGCGTTTGCGGAGGCCGGATGCTCGGTTGTGCTCGCGGACATCCAACAGGAGGCCCTCACCGCAGCGGCTGCGGAGGTCAGCGCTCACGGTGTCGACGTGCTCACCGTGGTGACCGACGTCAGCGACGTCGACCAGGTCAACGCCCTCGCAGCGGCCACGATGGAACGCTTCGGTGCAGTCCACATCATCTGCAACAACGCAGGCGTTGGCGGAGCCGGGGATCCGTGGATCGGGCCGCTCGAGACATGGGAGTGGGTGATGGGTGTCAACTTCTGGGGCGTCGTCCACGGCGTGCGTGCATTCCTGCCCCACATCGTCATGTCTGGCGGCGGACACATCGTGAACACGGCATCGATCGCCGGGGTGTTCCCTGGCATGACCGCGGCCCCCTACGACGCGAGCAAACATGCTGTGGTGGGACTGAGCGAGGATCTCTACCTGTCGCTGCGCGCCGGTGAGCTCCCGGTCGGCGTGAGCTGTCTGTGCCCGGGTTGGGTCAGCACTGGCATCGGAGAATCCGAGCGCAACTGGCCGGAGGAGTTCGGAGAGCTCCCCGAGCGGGACGCGGGCGGCGAGGTCGCGCGCAAGTATCTCCAACGAGCACTCGCCGAAGGCCTGCAACCGTCGGCGGTCGCCCACATGGTGCTGGACGCGATCACCGCGGATCGATACTGGGTCTTTCCGCAGCGGGACTTCCTCGAACTGGCGATTGCTCGGTGGCGTGACATCGAGGAGGGACTCGATCCGACGCCCGCCGAGCATGTTCCCGGCATGCCGCCACGATCGCAAATCGTCGCGGAAGTACTCGCGGCGATGACCCCAACACCGGACGCCTGAGCCCGAGGGCCGATCGGTCAGACGCGGTAGATCCGCGCCGCCGTCGCCCGGAGCATGGCGTCACGCTCGTCGGCCGAGAAGTCGGCGATGAGCTTCTTGGCGCCGTTCCAGAACGTCCGGTACGACAGCGACAGTCGGTCGACGGGAAAGTTCGATTCGAGCATGCAACGCTCCGGTCCGAACTGCTCAATCGTGTGCTGGTAGTACCGCCGTTGCGCGGCCACGAACTCGTCGGAGGTCGGTGGCCGCTCGGCGAGATGCCAACCGAATCCGTTGTCGGGCATCGCCAGTCCGCCGATCTTGGCCACGACGTTCTCGCAGCGAGCGATCTCACCCACGTCAGTACGCCACTGCCCGTAGATCTGCTCGCGCTGCGCTTCGTAGGGGCCGACACCCAGGGGCGTCCCGAAGTGATCCAGGATCATCCGTGTTCCCGGTACCGATCGCGCCAGGTCGGCAAAGTCCTGGTTCTGGTAGTGGTAGTGCCACGTGTCGTAACTCAGTCCTCGCTCCCCCAAGCGTGCGACACCTCGACGAAACGCGTCGTCGGTGTACAGACCCGCCGGAGCACGACCGGGGATCGTCAGCACCTCAGGGTGCAGCGCGTGCGAGCCGGCGTGGCGGATGCCACGGAGGCGGCCACCAGCGGCATGCTCGTGGGCGTCGAGCACCGCATCGAGCGCAGGGCTTCGCAGGTCGGCATGGGCGACGATGCCTCCCATGACCTGCCTGCCGCAGCGCTCGGCTTGTGCGGTGACGAACTGCGTCTCACCGACGGGTGCCATGGCGTCGTCTCCGCCACGGGTGTATGCGGCACCGCACTCGACGAACACGGTGTCGACGATGCGATGGCCACTCGCCAGGTCGCCCAGCAGATCGTCGAGCCCGTAGGGCATCGCTCCGCCGGCCGGCCAGAGGTGGTGATGGGGGTCGATGATCGGAGCATCCGGGTCGACGACATCTTCGACGACCTGGTCGAGCCACGACTGCGATCCGGCTTGCAAGCGTTCAGACGACATCGCAGCAGCGTAGGGAACCTCGGCGACGCCACGGCGACTCCGAGCGCTGCGCACGAGGACATCGCACCGAGAGACGGTGGGTGTGAGAGGCTTGGGCATGTCGTGGTGGTCCACCGTGCTCGCTGTCGCCGATGCAGTCGGCCTCCGGGAGCGTCACGTCGAACCGGTCGGCTGCGAGATCGGGAAGCTCGCCTACCGCGAGAGCAAACGTTCTGCTCGGATCGCCAACGTGACGCGCCGACCCCGCCCGCTTCGAGCAACCACGATCGAACGACTGCGGCGCTTGTATCCGGACGTCGACCTCACCGACGTGCGCATCCGTACACGCTGCCGGCTTCCATCGAACAGATTTCGAGAACGCGGCTCGATCTATGCCATGACGTTCGGCAGCACGATCTACTGGCGTGACGAGCTCGACGAGGACAACCCGCGCGATCTCGTCAAGCTGATGCACGAGCTCGTGCACGTCCAGCAGATCCGCCGACACGATGGCGAAGCGTCGTTTGCGTGCGCCTACGGCACCGGATACATCGAAGGGGGCGGCCGACTCCCCGACTACATACAGGCGCCCAGCAGGTACCACCGCAACCCGCTCGAGGCCGAGGCGTATTCGTTCGAAGCGCGGTTCCGCGACGACCGGGGACGGGTCCTCTCCGATTCACTGCCGACACCCACGGGATCGACGTGATCGAGGAAGTGGTCACCGACATGCGTGCCGTCGTCGACGACGCGAGCGAGTGCGACGACCGGAACGGCTATTTCGCAGCGCTGTATCTCGGCGTCACGACCGCAGTCGAGCGCGGCGTTCGCGAACGCATCTTCGCGACGCCGGACCGACTGAGTGCCCTCACCGTCACCTTCGCTCGGCGCTACCTCGACGCGCTCGAGCTGCATCGGAATACAGCACACACCAGCCAGTCGTGGCAGGTCGCCTTCGACGCAGCGCAGAGTTGGCGTCCGACCGTGTTGCAGCATCTCCTCCTCGGCATCAACGCTCACATCAACCTCGATCTCGGAATTGCGGCGGCCGAGGTGGCTCCCGATCGGGCGATCGTCGACCTGCAGCCAGACTTCGTACAGATCAACCAACTCCTCGCCGGTCTCGTTGCCGGTGTCCAGCAACGGATCAACCACGTCTCGCCGCTGTATCGATTCGTCGATGACATCTCCGCCGACACCGATCGCGCCGTCGTCAACTTCAGCATTGCCCGGGCGCGCGACGAGGCCTGGCGATTCGCCACCGCACTCGCCCCGCTCGATGCTGCGTCGGCACGTATGGCCATTGCAGATCGCGACATCACCGTTGCGAAACTCGGGCGGCGGGTGCTGCATCCGGGGACGGTCGCCTCCACCGGGCTCCTCGCTGTCCGGCTCACCGAACGACGTTCGGTGTCCGACGTGATCGCCCTCCTCTCCGCAACCGACACCTGAGGTGGTGGAGCGACGAGACCACACGGTCGAGTGTGGTTGACTGAAAGCCGGAGGGGGCCGTGCTCGACGTCAAGCTGCTCGGGGGATTTCGTTCATTCGTGGCCGGGCGGGAGATCATCGTGTCCGGCTCCTGCGCCCGAGTGGTCGCGTTCCTCGCCTTGGCGAACGATCGATGCGTCCAACGCGAACTGATCGCCGAAACGCTGTGGCCCGAGGCCGAACCACCCCGTGCGCTTGCGAACCTGCGGTCGTCCCTCTGGCGACTGCCACCGCCGCTGAAACCGTGGATCCGGAGGGTGGGCGACCGGGTGGAGCTCGATCCGAGCGCGACCGTCGACATCGATGCGCTCGAGTCGACCGCGGCGCACTCGGTACCACTCGCTGTGCTCACCGCACCACTGCTTCCGAGCTGGTACGACGACTGGGTGCTGCTCGAACGAGAGCGCATCGACCTCCGCCGGGTGGCCGCCCTGGAGGTGATCGCGTCCGAGCGGCTCGACGACCTGGCATTCGCTGAGGCGATCGACATCGCGCTCCTCGCCATCGGCGTCGACCCGTACCGCGAATCGCTCCATCGCATCGTGCTCCACGCTCACCTTGCCGAGGGAAACAACAGCGAGGCGATGCGCCACTACTCGCGCCTCGAACGTCTCCTCCGCAGCTCGATCGGTGTCGGCCCCTCGCCGGACACCACCGCGGTTGTCGCACAGCTCCACCAACCACGCCACCGCTGACCGCGACGCGTCCGCGACGCGGGTCTTCGTACGGTCAGGCCCTGCCGTTTTGGGGGGTGATCGAAGTGGAACTCACGGTGATCGGCCGCTGTCAGCTCGTGACGGATGGTGCCACCATCGACTTGTCGGTCAGCGCGCAGCGACTGCTCGGCCTGCTCGGACTACGCGGCTACGCCATGACGAGACTCGCAGTCGCCGGAGCGCTGTGGCCTGAACGCACGGAGGATCGAGCACTCGGCAATCTCCGAGCGGCACTCTGGCGGCTCGGTGACGCCAAGCGTGGCGTACTGCGTGTCGCCGACGAAGCGGTCGAACTCCGCGAGCAGGTCCGAGTCGACCTTCGAACCCTGCGCGCTCGCTGTCTGGCTGCGCTTCGTTGCGGACGGATCAGCGATGACCTCGGCACCGACGATCGACTGGTCTGCGACCTCTGCGACACCTTCGACGGAAGCTGGGCGGAGACCGAGGTGGAACGGTGGCGACAACTGCGACTCCACACCCTGGTTCGCTACGCAGAACAGCTCGAGGAACGCGGTGATCACTCGCGGTCCAGAGCCGTCATCGAACGAGCGCGGATCGGGGCGCCACATCACGAGTCGCTGCAGCACGCGCCGGCTCGCGTCACCCGAGGGCGGCCCAGCTCCGTCCCGAACAACCACGGGTGCTCGCCCGAACCCCTCAACTGCACAACCGTCCACCACCGAGGAGTCAGACATGCACGACCATGACGAGTACATCTTTGCCGCCGACGACGAGCCACTCGTCGGCGATCAGTGCGGGTGTGAATCGGAGGACCTCGTCTTCGACGAAGAGGGCTCCCTCCCCGCTGACTACACCCTGAACCCGGCCATCCGAGAGGCGGTCTACGAGCCGGCAACCATCGGGCCACCGGTGATCCGACAACTCACACGACCGTGTGCGCTTCACGTGCTCAACGGGAGCTGGAACCTCAGCTTCCGTCCGAAGCGGTCCTTTCTCTTCGGGACGCTCCGCGGTCCGATGCGACTCGAAGCCACCAGCGACACGCTCCGCGCCTCGGGCGACGTCTACTTCCGGCGCCTTCGAGCGCTTGCGTCACGGCGAGCGAGCACCTCGTTCGCAGCGCCAACGGAACTCGAGATGACCGCCGGGATCACACAGCCGCACCAGCTCTTCCGGCGCAACTGGTATCCGCACTACCCGTTCGACGAATACCGGTGGTACTTCCGCAGCACGGGCTGCGCATACGTCAAGGGCACACTCCAGATCAACTTCCGCCGTCACGTCTGGGACGCGAGCAACAACGCGTTCGCCGGCAGCGACAGCGGATGGATGCGGTTCACGTGCGAA
The DNA here is from genome assembly GCA_963793335.1 of Ilumatobacteraceae bacterium. Classification (GTDB taxonomy): domain Bacteria; phylum Actinomycetota; class Acidimicrobiia; order Acidimicrobiales; family Ilumatobacteraceae; genus Sva-07. The sequence goes on from CAWBZS010000013.1 coordinate 184,734, forward strand.
CGAAGCGTGTTTCGGCACTTCGCGTTGCCACAGCCAACCACCCAGATGACCGGCGAAGCAATGATCGGCGGCGTGCCCTACACCGTCACCGCCACGAAGACGTCACCGTACTACCGCGGTTGTGTCGTCGAGGTCGATGTCATGACGAATCGGACCTTTCCGGCCACTGCTGCCGGCCAGAGCTTCGCCGGCGTCTACCGAACGGCGGGCATCGACCTCGCCGTGCGCATGAGCAACACCAACGTGCCCGAGGACGCGAATCTCACCACTGCGGAGCTCCACACACTCCTCGGGACATGGCGGGACATCCCCAACATCGGACACAGTTGGCGCACCTGGCTGCTGATCGGCTCGCGACGATCCGGGAGCAACACCTTTGGCATCATGTTCGATCAAGTTGCACCGCATCGAGAGGGCGCGGTCGGCTTCTTCGACGCAACGCTCGGGAACGGATCCAATCTTCTGCCGAGTGCTCGGGGACAGGACCTCGGAGACGTGCCGGCGGCGTTCCTGCGCACCCTCGTTCACGAGGTCGGGCACGTGTTCAACCTCTACCACCCGAAGCACGACGTACACAGCCCGCCGATCGGCACCACCACGATGAATCAGACCGGCGACGTGATGAGCTTCGCGACGTCGAGCAACCAGTACCCGAACAACATCACGTGGAGCTTCAACGATCACAACCGGATGTCGATCATCCACTCCCCCGATCCCCAGGTCGCTCCGGGTTGGACGGAGTTCGGGTGGGGACATGGCTCCGCGTTCGGCGGCGTCCCCACCCCGTACGACGCCCTTGGTCTCGATACCCACCCAGATGCAGCCGACCTTGCGCTTCGCCTCGAACTGCCCGACAACGCTGTTGCCGGCGAGTTCCTGATGGCTCGCGTTGCGGTCGAGAACACCGGCGACAGCACCACCGTGGTGCATCGAAGCCTCAATCTTGCCGACGGGCATGTACGCCTGGAGGTCACGTCTCCCGTCGGCACTGTCGAAACGGTGCGCGATGTGGTCGTCTCCTGCGGGGACTTCGACACGATCGAGCTGGAGGCCGGGGCCGAGATCAGCGAGGAGGTGCAGGTCTTCTACACCAATCGTGGACACACCTTCGCGACGCCGGGTACGTACCTGGTTCGCGCCGTCATGGAGAGCGCTGACGGCGAGACGGCGGAAGTCGCGAGCGAGTGGTCGACGATCAGCATCACCGCCCCGTCGAACGCCGCTCAACGGCGCCGGGCTGAGCTGGCGCTGGACCCGGGGGTGGGGCTCAGCTTCGCGCTCGGCGACTTCGGCGACGACGACACGCGCGGCGAAAAACTCGAACAGCTCGCTCGAGCCGACGACGAGACTGCGGTGGCAGCATCCCTGGTGCTCGCGAACTCCTACGGGCAGCAACTGCGCGACCTCCGAAGCGGCCGCATCGAGCGAAGCAAGAAGGCACGCGAGGCCAACGCTGCCATGGCAGCAGCGCTCGACACGGCTCCGCTCGACCGCGTGCACACCGTCGCACAGGCCGTCATGCCGGCGGGCGTCGCGGCGGACGAGATTCGGGCGTGGGTCGCCAACGCCGCCTCCGATGGAGCGCAGGCGTCGACATCGCGAAAGAGTGGGCGATCCACCAAGAAGACGTAGAGACGGGGAGGCGGTTCGCCATGCGAGTCCACTGCGAGTCGAGCGGACCGACGCCACCGCTGGGCTGGACGGTCATCAAGGTGACGTCGATCAATGACGGCGCGCATCCGACCACCTGGCCCGTTCGCCTTCACCCCGCCGAGGCCACGATCAGCTTCATCGTCGACGGCGTTCGTCATCGTGGGGTCGAACAGGTCGACAGCGTGGTCGAGACGGTGACCCTCGACCCGGGTCAGGCCATCTCGACCGGGGTGCTGATGTCGGTCGGCGACCGAGGACCAGTGCTCCCCGACGCTGGTGGGATCGACCTTCAGGTGGCGGTCCGTCCGCCAGGCCCCGCTGAGGAGACCGTCTCAAACCACATCGAGATCCGTGTCGTCGAGGACGAGGCGGCCGCCGGACGCAGCCGTGCGCTCAGAGCCCTGGACTCGGCCGCCACCGCCGTGCGCGACGGCGCGGAGTCCGATACCGCCGACGTCGTCGCAGCGCTGAGAGCACTCCCCGACGCCCACAGGGCGTGGGCAGCCACGGCGTTGCTCCCCGCAGCGCCGCTCCCCGACGATCCGCTGCTCGAGGCCGCCCGACGCGTTCGCCTCTCCGCGGCCACGCCTGACCCCATTGCTGAGTTCGTGGTCGCCGGGGTTCCCCATGCGCGGTGGGCGCACATCACGGAGTGATCGGCCGTCAGCGTGAGCGGCGGAACATCCGGACCGTGCGCGCGAGGCAACATGTGCCCGGACACCAAAGAACCCCTGCTGAGCAGGGGTTCTCGGAGCGGACGACCGGGATCGAACCGGCGACCTCAACCTTGGCAAGGTTGCGCTCTACCAACTGAGCCACGTCCGCGTGGGAAGCAGACTCTAGCAGTACCGGCAGCGGATCGGACAACGCCACATCACGCTTGTGGCGAACGCTCGGGCCACGCCCCCGACGGGTCGACGAAGGGCGGTGTCGCGTCGCCGGTCGGCTGCTCGACCGGCTCATTCTGCATCGGACGAGCCGAGTCGTCGATCCCCGGGCCCAGATCGGTCAGCGAGGTGATTTCAGGGGCAAGATCGAACTCGGCGTCGAACCTCGGCAGCGAGGCGACGAATCGCAGCGGCCGTGCGCCAGCGGGCCGAATCGCATCAAGGGCACGCAACTGGGTTGCCGGATCCTGTTTGGCCCACTGGGGGTCGCCCATCAACTCGAGCGGTGCGAGCACCTCGAGATCGCGACGGGTCTGACGGATCAGCCACACGCCGAGCGCCACGAGGGCGATACCGACCACGGCGAGGCCGACGACCATGGCGTAGACGAGCCGACTGGAGCCGGGGTCCGTCGCGCCGATCTGCGCAGGCATCGCGGCCCCCAACGCAATCGGAGACGGAATGGAACCGAGGAGCAGAGCGGACACAACAGTTCGATTGTGCCATGCCGCCGGACGTTCGGCACCGATCATCGCTGATGTTCGGGACACCACACGGCGGTACGTCCCGAGATCGTGTCTCGACGAAGCGGTGTCCCGTCGCGCTCGCACGGAAGACACTGTGCACGAGCGTCAGGTCCGAGGACCCCCGCGGTACTTCCTCCGCTCCGCAGCATCACCGGAAGTCGACTTCGAATCGCCTGCGCCAGCACTGCCACGTCCTCCGACTCCATCGAGTCGACGCGCCGGTGCGGATCGAGACCGGCCCACCAGAGCACCTCGTCAGCACAGAGGTTTCCGAGTCCGGCGACCACCGTCTGGTCGAGCAGTGCGTTCTTGATCGTCGTTCGCTTGGGCAGAAGCGCTGCGGTCAGCCTCCTCGGAGTGACCGCGCCGATGTCGACACCGAGATGGTCCAGGTCGGGATCGATCGAGACTCGCCCGAGACGCCGCGGATCGTTGAATCGCAGCGCTGGCACGACTCGACCGGCGACGATCGCTCCCGGCTCGGTCGACACGATGCAGCGGTCCCATTCGGCAGCGTCTCGCCCCGATGCATACGCCAACCGTTCGATCGGGGCCACGCCGTCGACGACCAGCCGCCCGGTCATCCCGAAGTGGAGGCCAAGGGTGCCGTGCTCGGTGTCGACCAGCACCACCTTGCCGAGCCGCCGCACATCGGTGATCGCCGCGTCGACGATCCGAGACACGTCAGGCGACACCACCCGCGCGTCCGCAACGACATCGACGATGCGTCGTCCGACCAGGGGCGTGCAGGCACGTCGCCAGATTTCGGCTTCCAGGCCCTCCGGCACGTTCAGCCGGCGAGGTTCGAGGCGTTGGCCAGGAAACGCTCCAGCGGCTCGGCCAACTGGTCGCTGTTGATCAGGAACGCATCGTGTCCGTGCGGCGAGTCGATTTCCACATACTCCGTTGGCACACCGTTGCCGTCGAGCATGTCGTGAATCTGTTGCTGCTGGTAGGCCGGATACAGCATGTCGCTCCAGATACCGACCGCCATCGTCGGTGCGACCACTCGCCCCATTGCTCGATCGAGCGAGCCTCGATTGCGAGCGACATCGTGCAGGTCCATCGCCTTGCCGATGGCGAGATAGCTGTTGGTGTCGAAACGTCGCGCCAACTTCACTCCGTGGTATTCCAGATACCGCTCGACCTCGAAGCGCTGCCACATGCCGAGGGTGTCACCGACCGCCGCCTTGTCGGCCAACTCTCGACCGAATCGATCCGTGAACACGTTGTCGCTGCGGAACGTGACCTGGGCGACCATCCGGGCGATCTCCAACCCCTCACTCGGCCCCGAACCGGGTTGGGCGTCGTAGTAGTCGCCGCCGTTCCAGCGGGGGTCGAGTCGGATCGCGCGCCGACCGATGGCACCCCATGCGATCTGCTGGGCGGTGGCCTGCATGCATGTGGCCACGGCGACCAGCGAGCCCACTCGGCGAGGGAACATCACCGCCCACTCGAGAGCCTGCATGCCGCCCATCGAGCCGCCGATCACCGACAACCACCGGGTGATGCCCAGGTATTGACCGAGCTGCGCCTGTGCTCGGACCATGTCGCGAATCGTGACCACCGGGAATCGCGAGCCATACGGGGCGCCATCGAGCGGATGCGGCGACGCCGGACCGGTCGATCCCTGACAGCCACCCAGCACGTTGGCACACACGACGAAGTACTTGTCGGTGTCGATCGGTTTGCCCGGACCCACGGTGTCGTTCCACCAGCCCGGCGTCGGATGTCCACGCCCTGCGGGCCCGACGGCATGGCTGTCGCCGGTCCACGCGTGGCACAGCAGCACCGCGTTGGACGCGTCGGCATCGAGACTCCCCCATGTCTCATACGCCACGACGACATCGGAGAGCGCCACGCCGCAGTCGAGTGCGAAGCGGCGATTGGTCGCAAAGGTGAAGAACTGTCGATGGCCGGGATCATCACCGGGCATCCACGCGCCGGTTGCCGGGAGTGGTGGCAGTTCGCTCATGTGGCTCGATCAGCCGACGGTGCCGATGATCGGCTGCGCGAGCACCATGCGCTGTTCGTAGCCGACCTCGTAGGGGAGGAATCCGTTGCGGTCCGGATAGATCAACTGCACGACCTCGAAGGGTGCTCCCCGGAACCAGGCGGCTGCAGTTTCGAAGTACGGACCCCAACGGGTGAGATCGATCGGGGCGAACATGCAGCGCAGGTCACCGTCGAGCAACCCGACCAGTTCCACACCGAGCGGTATCTCGGTGCCACCTCGACGGGCGTCGGCCACGAGCGTGACCAAACCGTTGGCGGCCACCGGGGTGAGGCCGAACACGGCCACGTCGGGAAAGTCGACCGCCTCGGGCAGACCGATCGAATACGCGTACCCGGGCGTTGGCGGCTCGGTCTCGGTATCGGGTCCGACGGGTTCGAGCGCCCAGCCGTTGGTCTCGATCATCCATTCGATCTTCTCGGCGTGCGCGATGTGGAAGTCGGGCAGTTCCATGACCCTCGACGCTAACCAGCTTCCAGGGCCAACAACGCGTCGACGGCCACTCGCTCCGAGATGGCGCTCCAGCCGTCATCTGGCGGCTCCCCGCCGACGATCGCCGTCACCGAGAACCCACTGCGTTGCAGCGACGTTGCAACGATCGAGTAGGGAAACGGTGTCTGGTCGTCGGGTGCACCTTCGACGCGCAACACGTCGGTCGGGATGCCGACTGCATCCGGCGTGGCATCGTCGGCGACGGTCGACTGCGACCACTGCAACTCGGTTCCCTCGACGGCGGCAGTGCATTCCTGGGCGAGCCCGAGGCGTTCGGCATGACCCGCTGCATCATCGAGGTGCACGATCGCCTCGATCGACAGCACTCCATTGTCGAGGAAGGTGTCGGCGACCGTGAACCGGCGCGAGAGCCACGGCGCGTCGAGGCTCCGTGCCGCGCCGGGTGGGCACTCGATCAGGCCGCGAAACGGGTCGAGATCACCCTCGAATGCTGGATCGTCCACCAGCGCTGGATCAAGATCGAGAATGAACCAATCGGTCGGCACCCCCACGGCGTCGGTGGACAACAGTCCAGCGACCAATTCGTCCAAGGCCTCGGGCGGCGGAAGTGTCGGCGGCTGCGCGGCGACCTCGTCGTCCACGACGAACGTCGTGCCTGGCCGCACTGAATCGGGAAGTGCCGGCGACGTCGGGTCGGATGAGGGCCCACTGCCGCTACACGCCGCCCCAGCGCTGGCGACGGCCAGCATGACGGCACTCCGCGCCGCCCATCCTGACCGGCTGATCATGGCCTGACGCTACGACACGTCGATCAGTGCCAGCTGGAGACCGAGCACACTGGTGGCCGCAGCGACGTCGAACGTCACGGTGCCGACACGCTCGGGGATGCCTGCGCGATCGACGCTCGACACAACGACGAACTGGCTCACGTCGACGCCGGGAGCGGCCAGCTCTCGCCCATCGGTGAGGACCACCTCCAAGCGATACGAACCTGGTGCCACCTCGCCCAACGTGAACTCGCCGTTCGGTCCGGTGTTGACCAGCTGGACGACGTCGTCGGTCACGGTGTCGACCAACCGGATCTCGACACCGTCGGCGCCGCTCTCGGTGTCCGAGCGAACTCGGTCGCCGTCATCGAGCCACACGACGTCGCCGTCCGTCGCGGCAGTCGGTGCTTCGATCGTCGCGGCAGTCGGTGCTTCGATCGTCGTCGTGTCGTCGAACTCGTCGTGGTCGAACTCGTCGTCGTCGAACTCGTCGTGGTCGAACTCGTCGTGGTCGAACTCGGCGGCGCGGTCGTCGTGGTCGTCGTGGTCGTCGTGGTCGTCGGAGGTGGCGCCGTGAACAGCCCCATCTTGATCGCTGTTGCCTGGTCGAGGACACCGGTGACCGGCACCCGCTTGGCGGACTGGTACCTCCTGAGGGCCGCTTCGGAGTACCGACCGAAGATGCCATCGGCTCCGCCGAGCAGGTAGATGCCGCTGGCGATGATCGCCCGCTGCATCGACGCGACGGTCGAGCCTCGCTGGCCTGCGCGGATGGTCGTCCAACTGCGCACGGTTGGCGAGGAACCCGAGGGGGTGAAGAGGCGCATCTTGACGGCGGTCGCTTGATCGAGCGCACCGCTGATCGGCAGTCGATTCCTCGACTGATAGGTCCGCAGCGCGGCCTGCGTGTAGCGGCCGAAGATGCCGTCTGCACCACCAACGAGCCTGATGCCACTGTTGATGATCGCCCGCTGCATCGACGCGACCTCGGTGCCGCGCTGGCCCACCCGGATCGTCGACCATGCAGATGGTGCGGGTGCCGGCGTCGGCGTCGGCGTGGCGGTCGAACCGCCGCCGCTCGAGCCCGATGGACAGATGCCGAGGGCGACTGCGGTCGCACGATTGACGGCACCGGTCACCGGAAGTCTGCGAGCGGCCTGGAACGTCCGGACCGCGCTCAGCGTGTAGGTGCCATACACACCGTCTGCACCACCGCGGAGGTAGATGCCCGAGTTCATCAGGGCTCGCTGAGCGGCAGCGACCTTGGTGCCGCGTTGACCCCAGAGCGATGTCGAGCAGGTCGTGCTCGGAGCAGGTGCCGGTTGCGGGGCGGGGTTCGCACTGTACTGACGTGACAGCAGAGCGCCGAGCCCGACCACCTGGTACCCACTTCGGCGAACGTGATCGAGCATGCACGACACCGAGTCGACGGTCTGGCGGTGCGACCCGCCGTCGTGCAGGAGAATGATGGCGCCAGGGCGCAGGGCTCGCTTGAACCGGGAGCACAGTGTCCACGCCGATGCTCTCGGCGACTTCCAGTCGCCGAGATCGCTCCCCGTCGAGATGTTGCACATGCCAGCGGCGTAGACCGCACGGTCGATCGTGGAGCTCCTCGTGAGCCCTGGAGCGCGGAAGAACGTGGAGCGTACGCCGGTGACGCGCTGAAGGATGTCGCGCGAGCGGGCAGCTTCCGCAGCGATCGTGCTCGCTCCGTACCGATGCGTGACCGAGTGAGCGTGGACGCCATGACCCCGGCGCACCACGGAACGAGCGATGTCGGGATATCGGTTGATGTTGTTGCCGATCATGAAGAAGTCCGCTCGCCAGCCATAGCGCTCGAACGTGCTCATCACCGCGGCGGTGTTGGTCGGCCACGGCCCGTCGTCGTAGGTGAACGAGACGACCCTGTCACTGGTCGAGACACTGCGGATCGGATAGCCACTGCGGCAGTACTGACCGTAGACCGGCGCCGGTGCGGCACTTGCCGGCTGCGGCGACACGCCGACGATCACGCTGATCGCCGCGATCGCTCCGACGACAACGAGGACGCGTGCGCGAGCGCCCTTGCTGATGTGCGCGTTGGCCATCGAATTCCTCGATCCGCTCTGTCGCCCGAACCGATCCGGACGTTTCCGGTCAGGGAGCATAGACCAACGGCCGCTCACACGGGGGAATGACATGATCGCGCCGTGCGGCGTCAAATCAGGTCGAACGACCCGAGGTCGATGGCCTGACAGAGGTGGCGTTGCGCCATTGCGCCGAACATCGCTTCGCTGCGGTCGTTCAACGTGACGATCTGCGATGCCATCGCCGCCACCACCAGTCCGGCGAACGCGTCTCGGCGGTACTGCTCCCACACCCACGCATCGTCGAGCGCCACGCCGTATTCCGACAGTGCTTCGAGGTACACCTCGATCAGCTCGCGCTCGCGGGCGCGTCGGTCGGGCGGCAGCAGGCCCGCCCCGATGAAGTAGGACAGGTCGGTCAGCGGGCTGCCGTGGGCCGGGGTCTGCCAGTCGACCACCGTCACCGGAGACTGATCGGCGCCGGTCGCGAACAGCATGTTGTCGAGGCGGTAGTCGCCGTGGGTGATCGATCTCGGGCCGGTCCGACCGCCACGCCAGTCCGCGATCGAGGAGCCGAACCGTTCGGCCAATTCGAACTCCTCGCCGCTCAGGTGCGACCGGTACGTGGCGGAGAAGCCGGGGAAGAACATCTGCCACATCATCGCGAGACCGTCTCCCGCCTCGGCTGCGGCCTGCGCCGTGGAGCCATCGGCATCGGTTGCGTCGTGTTCGATCCAGTCGATGTCGTCCAGTGTCGGGTCGTCCCATCGAGGACCGTGGAGCTTCGCCAGCTCGCGTACGACGTCGCGAGCCTGCTCGACGGTGCACCCGGTGAGCTGGTCGCCCTGTACCGCCGGTGCCATGTCTTCGAGCACGAGAACGAACGCATTCGTCTCCGGTGTCCAGTCACCGTGCAGGCAGGCGGGCACCCGCATGTCGACGGTGCTTGCGAGTTCGGTGTAGAACCGCGTCTCTCGCTCGTAGTGGCGCAGCATCGCTGCCGTGGTGAGGCTGGTTTCGTCGGTTGCCGGCAACTTGACCACCACCGAACGAGGCAGCGAGGGCTCGGCATCGGGCATCGAGATCCGCACGTTCACGCCGATGTGACCGTCACCGATTCGCTGCTTCGAGATCGACCCGACGTCACCTCCGAGCACCGAGGAGAGCCAGTCAGATGTGACGTCATCAGCATGCATGCCGCGGCACGGTAGTGCTCGGCCGCCGCTACCGTCGTGCCCGAGATGTACGGGTTTCTGCTCCGCCCGAAGTGGATTGCGTTCCACGTCTTGGTGTTCGGTTCCGTCGCGCTGATGATCTGGCTCGGCCTGTGGCAACTCGACCGGCTCGACGCACGACGGGAGTTCAACGAGATCGTCAGCGAACGCATCGAGGAACCGCCGGCACCGATCGAGCAACTCCTCGCTGGGACCGTTGCCGGCTCCGAGGCCCCCGACGACCTCGAGTGGCGACAGGTGCTGGTGTCCGGCACCTACCTGCAGGACCAGATCCTGTGGTTCAACCGCTCGCAGGGTGGAATCGCCGGCGACAACGTCATCACACCGTTGACCACCTCCGACGGCACCACGCTGCTCGTCAATCGGGGCTTCGTGCCCCTCGGAGCCTCCGTCGCTCCACCGCCGTCCGGACCGATCGAACTGCTCGCCCGTCTCCGCATCCCGCAGGAGCGCCAGCGCGGGGAACTCACCGACGACACCGATCGCTCCGAGCCCCTCACCGAGGTCCGCCGCATCGACCTCGACGCACTCGCACCGCAGCTCCCGGGTCCGCTCGCACCGGTGTACGTCGACCTGATCGATGCCATCCCGGCGCCGCTGCCGACCGATCCAACACCATTGCCACCTCCCACGCTCGACGAGGGTCCACACCTGTCGTACGCCGTGCAGTGGTTCATCTTCGCAACATGCGTGCTGATCGGGTGGGTGCTTGCGGTGCAACGCTCGATCCGCACACGCCGACGGGAAGACCAGCGCACCGATGCAGCCGACGTCAGCGACGAAACACCTGCGCCAACGGCAACGGATTTCGACCGACGAGTCTCCGCCGAATCCGCCAGCTCGCGGAACGGAACAACCTCGCCATCACCGCACTGATCTCCGTCGGCGGTGCATCCACGCGCAGGTACGACGCCCAGTCGGTCGCTGGGAGTTCGAAGAACGCGTCGAAGAACGCCCGAACATCGTCGTCATCCAAATCCAGCAGCACGTCGAGGCCATAGTCGTGCAGCACCCGCGTCCGGCGGAACGGTCTCGGCCACACCGCATCAGCGACCGGCCCCCAGTCCACGACGCCAGAGCCGCTCGACAGGGCATCGGCCACAGCGGCCGCAACCCGGGGCGCGGCTCGAATCGACGCAGCCACCGAGTAGCCCGTCGCTGCGTGCACATATCCGGCAGCGGCACCGAACGCGACCACGGGCGACGACACTTCGGGCAAAGCACCGCCGAGTGGAATCCGGACGTACTCGGTTCGGACGGCGTCGGCCAGAAGCGCATCGGGATGCCGCCCCAGACGAGACGACAACCTCGCGAGCAGGGCCAACGGCTCGACCGACGGGCGCGCCGCCAGCACCGTCTCCTCGACGAGCCATCCATCGGCAACCGGGAGCGAATAACAGAACGTGGTGATGCCCGACGGCCCCACCGTGGACCGTTGGCCGCCAGCTCCCTGCACCGCTCGGAAGTCCATGAATGTCGCCCGTCCCAGGTCTCCGGGCGGTGGCTCGCGCAGCACCACCCCCAGCGCGGTCTGCCACGCCGGCTGGCGGTCACGGTCACGTCGCCCGGCGAACCGCGGTGGCCACCCGGTGGCGTCGAAGACGAGCCGAGCGGACACGACATCTCCCCCGTCGAGTTCGACACGGTGGCCGGGTGCCCCACACGGTGCCGTCGCCACCTGGGTGACCCGCTCGCGGCGACGTTCGACGTCGGCACGCAGCGCGGACCGCAACCGATCGTTGTCGAAGGTGGCATAGGTCCGGCGAAGTAGATGCGATCGGGTGCCGTGAGCCCACACCTCGTCGCTCGAGGTCGAGAGCAGCGGGTCGACGTCGATGATTCCACCGGCCGACCGTGCAGGCACGTCATCGACCCAGGTGCTGTAGGTCGCACTCCACGCGGCATCGTCGCCAACGAGCAGAACGTCGATGCCGATCTGCCGGCAGGCCAACGCCAACGCACTGCCCGCCGGGCCGTCGCCGATCACGACGACATCGACGGCACTCCGCGATGCGTTCACGCGTGTTCGAGTTCAGCCATTCGGCGAAACTGCTCGATGACGTCCGGCGTCTGGTGGGCGGGGTCGAGTGTTCGATAGACGGTTTCGACGTTGACCGCGATGCGCCCGAATTCCCCCCATTCGCCGAACCGCTCGTCGAGTCCCAGCGCCCGGCCGATGTCGCGTGCAGCGTCGAAGGCATCCATGCCGGCCCCATGTCGCGCGGTCGCCTCCTGGTCGACGAACGCCAGATAGTCCCGCACCGCGACGATCCCGGCAGTGTCGGTCAATGGTCCGTGGCCCGGCACCACGGTGTCGAGTTCCAGTCCAAGCATCAGGTCGCACGCAGCGACCCAGTTCGACAGCGGGCCGGCCCACACGATCGGTGTGCCGCCGATGAACAAGATGTCGCCGGTGTACACCGTGCGGGCATCGGGCACGTACACGATGGTGTCGCCGGCAGTGTGCGCCGGGCCGACCTCGATCAGTTCCACCCGCCGTCCACCGACGTCGAGATCGAGGCGACCATCGAACGTACGCGTCGGCGGCACGGTCTCGATTCCGTCGAAGTTGAACTCCCCGAAGAACGAGCGAAACAGCTCCCCGACCTCTCCGGGCGCCTGGTTCAGCGCCGCCAGCATCGACGGCGGCACTTCGTCCATCTCGTTGGCCGTGGCGGTCGACGCCACGATCGCCACATCGGGTTGGCGGCGTGTGACCTCGGCATTGCCGTAGCAGTGATCGCCGTTGGCGTGGGTGTTGACCACGGTGTCGACCGGGGCACTCGACGTCGCACCAGCCATCGAGTCGAGCATCGCTGCCGTGAGGTCGAGGTCGAACAGCGTGTCGACCAGCAATGATTGGCCGTCTCCGACGATCAGGCCGGCATTGCTCCATCCCCAGCCCCCGTCGGGCTGCAGGTAGGCGAAACAGCCGTCGTCGAGCTCGTGCAGGCCGAGGGAGTACTGACTCGTGGTCACCATTGCCTCATTGTTGCACGGGCGACGCGGACCGGGCTCACGGACTGGAGGTCGTGCGCCACCGCGCGGCGAGGCGTTCGGCGAGCATTGTCGTGGGCAGGTGCGTGTTGACGTCGGGGATCGAGGGGAACACGGACGCGTCCGCGACGAAGACCCCCTGGTAGCCGAACAGCGCACCATCGGAGTCGACGACACGCCCCATCGCACAGCTGCTCGACGCGTGGACATAGTCGCCGACCGTTCGCCGCAGCCAACGCTCGAGTGCGTCGTCGTCCGCCAGCGCGGCACTGGTCGTTCCGAATGCGTCGATGTAGATCTCGTCCACGATCTCCCTGAACGACGGTGCGGCGAGCAGCTCGAGTGCCATGCGAACCCCCGACGCGAGTGCTGCAAGGTCGGCGGGGTGTTCCAACAGTGCGAAGTCGACGATCGGATCGTCGAGCGGGTCGCTGGCGAGACGAACGCTGCCGGACGAGCTGCGTGGTCGCATCAGCGCCACCATGATCAGCCCGAGTCCTGCGGCGGAGGCACCCAGGTGGTTCATCGGCAGGAACTGCAACGGATCACGCTGGAGCAGCGACCCGATCACGAGCGAGCCGGGTTCGGAGGTTGCGCCCGTGCGCAGCGCCAGCGTGAGCGGAGCGGACGGATGGTCCTGGAGGCCGCTGCCGACCCCGTCGGTGTCGACACCCGACCGCTGGAGGATCGTCGGCGTGTGGATTGCCCCCGCACACAGCACCACGTTGTCGGCCGCCACGGTGGTGCCATCGGTCAGGCGCACCCCTGCCACCCTGCGCCCGTCGAACACCAGCCGATCGACCGGCGAGTCGGCGTGGACAGCGAGGTTCGCACGCCCGAGCGCCGGCCACAGCGAGGCGTGCGCTGAGGTCACCCGGCGGCCGTCCCGACGCGTGAGCGTCGCACGTTCGGCATCAGCAGCTGCCGCGAGGAGCGCCCGGTCCACCGCGCCCAGTTCGCTTTCCGACACCTGCTCTTCCGGAAGTTGCATCGCCGCCCATGCCGAGTCGGTGTCATCCCACCCCCATGCCGCGTACACATTCGGGTCACCTCGAAGCGCCACCATCGCATTGACCGTCGACGATCCCCCGATGCCCCGACCGCGTGGGTACCACGACGGTTCGGAGCCGCGACCGCGTGACGCCGTGAGGTGGACGAACGTGCGACCGGGCACGTCGAGCGCCGCCAGGAAGTCGGATCCCCCGACCGCGCCGTCGACGTCTCCGGTCACGAGATCGGGTCCCGCCTCGAGCAAGGTCACGTCTCGATCGCTGTCCTCCGACAGCCGCCCCGCAACCACACATCCCGCCGAACCGGCGCCGACGACGAGCCACGACGCTTCGACCGCCCGGCGCCCCGAGTCGGTGTCGCGCTCCCCCACGTCCCGATCCACCCGGTCGAGCGTACGAGGGTCGATCCACCGGATGAGACATTTTGTACAAACGACGAGAGCGATCGTGCCGCGATCCGTAGGGTCGGCGAAGTGGTGGACCGGCATCGATTGACCATCCGAACCATCGATCCGGACCCTCGTGGCGCGTCGATCGCAACGTCAGCGGCACACCTCGGACTCCCCGTCGGTGCCGACGTCTCGGTGGCCGACGTCATCCATGTGGCCGGTGCACTCGCCGACGACGATCTCGACCGTCTGGCCGCCGTGCTCGCTGACCCGCTGCTGCAGCAGGCCTCGTGGGATGTTCCCACCGCGGACGGCATCGAAGTGACACTGTTGCCCGGCGTCACCGACACCGCTGCCGATGCCGTACGCCACGCAGCGAGCCAACTCGGGGTCGTCGTGACCGATGCTGCCACGGCGCGGCGCATCGAGTTCGGGGCCGACCTTGCGGTCGAACTCGCCGACGAGGTGGTGCGACGCGTGGTGGCCAACCCGGTGATCGAGCGCTGGGGTCACGGCACGGTCGATCCGCCGATGCTCGCTGACGACACCAGCGTGGCTCCCGCCGAGACGATCGTGATCAGAGGCCTCGACGACGACGAACTGCTCGCGCTCAACGTCGAGCGGTCGTTGTATCTCGATCTCGAGGAACTCCAGGTGATCCGTGACGAGTTCGAGCGGCTCGAACGAGACATCACCGACGTCGAGATCGAGACGCTCGCGCAGACCTGGAGCGAACACTGCGCCCACAAGACGTTTCGTGCGATCGTCGACACCACCGGCGGACCGGACGGTCCGGCAACCGTCGCGTCGCTGATGGGGCAGCTGCGTGCGTGCACCGACTCGATCGACGCCCCGTTCGTTCGATCGGCGTTCGTCGGCAACGCCGGTGTGATCGAGTTCACCGCGGGCACCACGATCGCCCTCAAGGCCGAGACGCACAACCACCCGTCGGCGGTGGAGCCGTTCGGCGGCGCCAACACCGGTGTCGGTGGCGTGATCCGCGACGTGCTCGGCATCGCTCACCGCCCGATCGCCGTGACCGACATCCTGTGCTTCGGTCCTGCCGACCTCGACCTCGCCGACCTCCCCGACGGCGCCCTGCATCCGCGCCGGATCCGCGACGGTGTGATCGATGGTGTGGCGGACTACGGCAACAAGATCGGCCTGCCAACGGTGGCTGGCGCCATCCTCTACGACGCGGCCTACACCACCAACCCGCTGGTGTTCGCCGGCTGCATCGGTACCGCACCCACCCGCGAACTCCACGACGGCCCATTCCCCGGCGACCGGGTGGTGGTGCTCGGCGGAGCCACCGGTCGCGACGGCATTCGCGGTGCCACCTTCTCGTCGGCCACCATGGATGCAACCACCGGCGAAGTCGCCGGTGCGAGCGTGCAGATCGGCGACCCGATCGTCGAGAAGCTCCTGATCGACGCGCTGATCGGTGCCGAGGATCTCTACACGGCCATCACCGACTGTGGCGCAGGTGGGCTCTCGTCGGCGATCGGCGAGATGGCCGAAGGGGTGGGCGCGGACATCGAACTCGACCTCGTCCCGCGCAAGTACCCAGGGCTGCAACCCTGGGAGGTGTGGCTGTCCGAAGCCCAGGAGCGCATGGTGGTCGCGGTGCCACCCGGTCAGATCTCGGCACTGCAGGCCCGGTGTGACCGAGTCGGCGTCGACATGGCAGACGTCGGCGCGTTCACTGGTGACGGTCGCCTGCTCGTTCGCCACCGCGGAACTGTCGTTGCCGACATCGACACCGCGTTCCTCCACGACGGCCGCCCGCAGCGACACATGCCCGCGGAACTCCCCACCCCTGAGCGACACGACCGCACAGGCCGCACCGTCGACGATCCGGCGCGCACGCTGCTGGCCTTGCTGGCGCATCCGAACATCGCATCGAAGGCCGGCACCATTCATCGCTACGACCACGAGATCCTGGGCTCCACGGTGGTTCGCCCGCTCGTCGGCGCGGCCAACGATGGACCAGGCGACGGTGTGGTGCTCGCCGAGCCGACCGCAACCGCCGGCATCGCGATCGGTATCGGGGTCAACCCGTGGTACGGACTGCACGACCCGGAAGCGATGGCGTTCGCCGTCGTCGACGAAGCCGTCCGCAATGTCGTCGCAGTCGGCGCCGACCCCGACCGGGTGGCGCTGCTCGACAACTTCTCGTGGGGCGACCCGCGACGTCCCACCACGATGGGCGAACTGGTCGCTGCGGTCGATGGCTGCTGCGCCGCGGCACGCATGTACAACGCGCCGTTCGTGTCGGGCAAGGACTCGCTCAACAACGAGTACGTCGGCGCCGACGGTCACCGCCACGCCGTGCCGCCGACACTGGTCATCACCGCGATCGCCCATGTCCCCGACGTCGACCGCACGGTGACGCCCGACCTCACCGAGGCCGGCATGGCGCTCCTGCTCGTCGGCCAGACCGAGAAGGAGTTCGCCGGCTCGCACCTCGACCTGCTGCAGGGAGCCCCGCACTCGCCCGGCGTTGCTCCCGCCCCCGATCCCGATGCGCCTGACAACTACCGCCACCTGCATGCCGCCATCCGCGCCGGGCTGATCACCGCATGCCACGACGTGAGCGAAGGCGGCGTCGCGGTGGCCCTGGCCGAGATGTGCATCGCCGGTCGCTTGGGCGCTCGCATCGACGCGCTCGGTCACGACGATCTGGTCACCGCGCTGTTCAGCGAATCCGTCGGTCGCCTCGTCGTCGAGGTTCCCCCACACAGCGTGGACGCCTTCGTGAAGCTGATGGGCCGCGCTGCGGCGCCGATCGGCGAGGTCACCAACGACGGTGTGCTCTCACTGCCAGGAGTCGAACCGATCGCGGTCCGGGATCTCGTCGACGCGTTCAACTCAGGAGAGGTTCGATGAGCCGCGTTCCTGCACTCGTCATCGCCGGTCCCGGAACCAATCGTGACCGCGACGTCGCCCAGGCCCTCGACCTCGCCGGCGCCGACGCCCGAATCGTCCTCGCCGACGAACTGGTCGCCGATCCGACACTGCTCGATACCGCACGCCTTGCGGTGGTCGCCGGGGGCTTCAGCTACGCCGACTCGCTGGGCGCCGGTCGGATGCTGGCGCTCGACCTCGCACTCGGAGTCGGCGACGCCCTCCGGCAATTCGTCGCCGCCCGCCGCCCGCTGATCGGCATCTGCAACGGGTTCCAGGTGCTCACTGCGACCGGGTTGCTCCCCGGTGCGTTGGGTCACAACGCCCAGGGCCGGTTCGACTGCCGATGGGTGGTGCTCGACCCCGTCCCAGAGAGCGCCTCGGTCTGGACCGACGGCATCACCGACCCGATCCACTGCCCCATCGCTCACGGCGAGGGCCGCTACGTCCACCCTGACCCGGAGGCGCTCGCCGCCCAGGGCCAGGTGGCGTTGCGCTATCGGAGCACCAACCCGAACGGCTCGGTCGCCGACATCGCAGGGGTCTGCGACCCGAGTGGCGTGGTGCTGGGGCTGATGCCGCACCCGGAGAACCACATCGTGCGCCGCCAACATCCCCGGCACGCACGTGGCGGCGGTGGCGAGCGACACCTCGGTCTGCGCCTCTTCGACAACGGCGTGCGGTACGCCAAGCAACTGTGAGCCCACACGATGGCCGACGCTGAGACACACCTCCCCCAGCCGTTCACGAATGTCGAACTCGCGCTCCCCGATCGACGAGAGGGAAAGGTGCGCGTGTCGTACGCCGCCGGCGACGGGCAGCGTCTCTTCGTCACCACCGACCGGCTGTCGGCATTCGACCAGGTGCTCACCGGCGTGGCCTACAAGGGGCAGGTGCTCAACCAGCTGTCATGGTGGTGGTTCCAACACACCACCGACATCGTTGCGAACCATGCGCTCTCCACGCCCGATCCCAATGTGCTGATCGCCCGCGCTGCGACCCCACTCACCGTGGAGGTGGTCGTGCGCGGCTACATCACCGGTGTCACCGACACCGCACTCTGGACTCGCTACGCCGCAGGTGAGCGCACCATCTACGGCCATCGCTTCGACGATGGCCTGGCCAAGAACACACCGCTTCCGGAGCCACTGGTGACGCCCACCACCAAGGCGCTCGACGGCGGCCACGACGAGCCATTGTCACCAGCCGACGTTGTTGCGGGCGGACACGTCGAGGCCGACCTCTGGCGACGCGTCGAGGCAGCTGCGATCGAGCTCTTCCAGCGAGGGACCGATCGCGGCATTGCAGCCGGACTGATCCTCGCCGACACCAAATTCGAGTTCGGGGTCGCCGCCGACGGTGAACTGTTGTTGATCGACGAGGCCCTCACCCCGGATTCCTCTCGTTGGTGGGTGGCGGACACCTACGACGAACGGCTGGCTGCGAACGCGGAGCCGGAGAGCCTCGACAAAGAAGTGGTCCGCCATGCGCTTGCCCATGCCGGGTACACGGGCCACGGACCGCGTCCGGACTTCACGGATGATGGATGGTCCGAGGTCTTCGCGGCGACGTCCGCACGCTACATCGACGCTTACGAACGCCTGTCGGGAACGCCGTTCGTTCGTGGCGCCTACCCTGTTGGCTCACGCATCGACGCCGCACTGGCGGAATTGGACTTCCACTGACATGGGCACTCGCCTCGCTTGCACCGCCGTCCACGACGACCACGATCTGACCGGGACGGTGTCCCGCCAGGCCGACGACGACACCCCCAAGGACGAGTGCGGCGTGCTCGGGGTGTCGACTCCGCACGGTGAAGGCGTGGCGCAGCTCGCGTTCTTCGGCCTGTTCGCGCTGCAGCACCGCGGCCAGGAGGCGGCCGGGATCGCCGTCAGCGACGGCAAGCGCGCCCGCGTCCACAAAGAGGCCGGCCTCGTTGCAAACGTCTTCGATCCGGAGACGCTCGCGCCGCTCACGGGCTATCACGCGATCGGCCACACCCGGTACTCGACGACGGGGTCGAACGCCGAGCGCAACATCCAGCCATTCCTCGTCGAGACGATGCACGGCCCACTCGCGCTCGCACACAACGGCAACCTCGTCAACGCACCGACCCTGCGCGACGAACTCCTGAACCGCGGCTTCGGGCTGACCGCCACCAGTGATTCAGAAGTGATGACGTTGATGCTTGCTGCTGCCGGCGGCCAGACCTGGCAGGAACGGATCGAGCGGACGCTGCCCGCCTGGAAGGGCGCGTTCTCACTCGTGCTGCTCGCCGCCGACCACGTGATCGCCGTGCGCGACCCATGGGGGTTCCGGCCACTGTCGGTCGGCCGCCTCCCCCACGGCGGCCACGCAGTGGCGTCGGAGACGTGTGCACTGTCGACGCTCGGCTGTGTCGACATCGACGAGGTGCAGCCCGGCGAAATGGTGACGCTGCGCGGCGCCGAATTGCACCGCACACAGGTCCTCGCTCCGCAACCCCGCAGCGCACACTGCACGTTCGAGTTCGTCTACTTCTCGCGCCCCGACTCGGTGTGGGACGGCCGCAACGTGCACCACGTCCGCCAGCGTCTCGGACACCAACTCGCCAAGGAGTGGCCAGCCGACGCCGACGTGGTGATCCCGGTGCCCGACTCGTCGATCCCGGCAGCGATCGGCTTCTCGAACGAGAGCGGGCTCCCGTTCAACGATGGCCTGATCAAGAATCGCTACATCGGACGAACCTTCATCGAGCCCACGCAGGACATCCGAGAACGTGGCGTGGCGTTGAAGTTCAACGCGTTGAGCGAGAACCTCGACGGCAAACGGGTCGTGATGATCGACGACTCGCTCGTGCGCGGCACCACTGCTGGACCGCTGGTGAAGCTCGTTCGCGACGCCGGCGCCACCGAGGTACACGTGCGGATCACATGTCCGCCAATCACCGACGCGTGCCACTTCGGCGTCGACATGGGCCACGACGGGGACCTGATCGCGGCGCGCATGACCGTGGAGGAGATGCGCGAGCACATCGGCGCCGACAGCCTCGCCTTTCTGTCGCTCGACGGAATGATGCTCGCGGTGGCCGACCGCGAAAGCGGCGAGGACGACGGCTACTGCAACGGGTGTTTCACGGGCCGCTACCCGATCAACGTCGGCGACGCCCAGGCGAAACTCTCGTTCGAAGGCGTGCTGTCCTGATGCGCGTGCTCGTGGTCGGCGGGGGCGGTCGTGAGCAGGCAATCGCCTGGGCCTGCCGGCACCACGGCCATGACGTTCGAGTCGAACCAGCATTGGGCGCAGCGTCCACCGACGACACCGATCTGGTGATTCCCGGCCCAGAGGCACTGCTGGTCGATGGCATCGCCGACGAGTGCCTGCGACGGTCCCTGGCCTGCTTCGGTCCGACCGCCGCGCTTGCTCAGCTGGAGGCGTCGAAGTCGTATGCCCGCGAACTCGCCACGTCACTCGGGATCGCCGGCCCAGCGTTCGCCCGGTTCGGCGGGGCGGATGCGGTCGAGGACGCCAACGCCTGGCGGCGAGCGCTCGCACGCCCCGTGGTGGTCAAGCTCGACGGGCTGGCAGGCGGCAAGGGTGTCACGATTCCCGATGGCGATGCGGCCACGAGTGCGGCGATCGAGGCTGCGGCAGCGATCGGCACCTTCGTGCTCGAGGAGCGTCTGTCTGGGCCCGAGTGCTCGCTGCTGGCGCTCTGCGACGGAACGCGAGCGGTCGCACTGCCACTCGCCCAGGACCACAAGCGGCTCGGGGAGGGCGACACCGGGCCGAACACTGGCGGGATGGGGGCCTTCGCTCCGGCGCCGGTGCCCTTTGCCGCCGACGAGCTGGTCGAGCAGTTCGTCCAGCCGGTACTGGACCACTTCGCAGCTGCTGGCACCCCGTACGTCGGCGTCATCTTCGCTGGGCTGATGCTGACCGCAGCGGGTCCGCGCCTCATCGAATACAACGTGCGCTTCGGCGATCCCGAGGCGCAAGCCGTGCTCCCCCTCGTCGAGTCCGATCTGGCCGAACTCGCGATGGCGGCGACGCGCGGCGCGCTCGACGAGACCCCACTGGTCGTGCGGGCCCAGGCGACGTTGACGGTCGTCGCGGCCGCACCCGGGTATCCCGTCGCCCCCGTGCTCGGTGGTGCCATCGCCGACGACATGGAGAGCGGGGCGATCGGCCCCGACGGCACCACCACGCTGCGCTTCGACGCTGCGGTCGACGCCGCTGACGACGGCATCGACCGTGTGGCCGGTGGGCGGGTGCTGGCCATCACGGGAATCGGCTTCGACCTCGCAGAGGCTCGTGCTGCCGCCTACGACCACATGCATCGGATTCACTTCGACGGCATGCAGATTCGCCGGGACATCGGCTGGCGGGCAATCGGCGCAGAGGTGACGTCCTACGCGGCGGCCGGTGTCGACATCGACGAGGGCAGCCGCGCCATCGCTGAGATGAAGGCCTCCGTCGAGTCCACCCACGACAACGGCGTGCTGCACGGCGTCGGGTCATTCGGTGGTGTCTTCTCCGCCAAGGCGATCACCGATCTCGACGACCCTGTCCTGGTGGCCTCCACCGACGGGGTGGGCACCAAGGTGGAACTCGCGGCACGACTCGGGATGGTTCGAGGCGTCGGCATGGACATCGTCAACCATTGCATCGACGACGTGCTCGTGCAGTCCGCGAGGCCACTGTTCTTCCTCGACTACATCGCCGCAAGCGTGCTCGACGCGGACATGGTCGCCGAGGTGGTCGGCGGCATGGCAGACGCATGCCGCTCCGCCGGCTGCGCACTCCTCGGCGGCGAAACTGCCGAGATGCCCGGGGTGTACCAGCCCGGGGCGTTCGACATCGCCGGCACACTGATCGGTGTCGCTGAGCGGAGCGAGCTGCTCCCGCGCACCGATGTGGCTGCTGGCGACGTACTGATCGGCGTGGGGTCGAGCGGCCCACACACCAACGGATACTCGCTGTTGCGCAAGGTGTTCGACTGGATCCCGATGGACGTCGTCCCCGATGGGTTCGACCGATCGCTCGGCGAGACCCTGCTCGAACCGCACCGGTCCTATCTCGACGTCCTTCGTCCGGCCCTCGCCGGTGGCGGCGTCAAGGCGCTCGCGCACATCACCGGGGGCGGGTTGCCAGAGAACCTTCCTCGGGTGCTGCCCGACGATGTCGATGCACTCGTTCGACTCGGATCCTGGCCGATCTCGCCGCTGTTCAGACTGGTGCGCGAGCTCACGCCGTCGATGTCCACCGACGAGCTCTACCGCACGCTCAACATGGGAATCGGCATGGTGATCGTGTGTGCTCCTGGCGATGTCGCAGCGGTGCAGGATCAGATCGACGAGCCCACTTGGACGATCGGCGAACTCGTCGCCGGTGCCGGCAGCGTCCGCCTGGTCGACTGATCGACCTGCAGCACCACCAATCGATCCGCGTCCACTCGGTGTTGCGGTGAGATCGCTCGGCCGCAGGTGCACTCACCGCTCACCGCAGGCTGGGAGCGCTCGGCACCGGTGAGATCACTGGGGAGCAGGTGCGCTCACCGCTCACCGCAGTTGCGTGGCACGGATCGCCCGGACCTGGTCAGCCGAGCTTGGGCAGACCGCGCTTGAGGTTGCGGATCGCTTGCTGAATGCGCTTTTCGTTCTCGATCAGCGCGAACCGTGCGAACCCTTCACCGCCCGGGCCGAACCCGACGCCTGGCGACAAGGCCACGTCGGCCTCGCGTACGAGCAACGAACAGAACTCCACGGAGTCCATCTCCGCGTACGGTTCGGGGATCGGGGCCCACACGAACATCGAGCCGCCGGGCTTGGGGACGTTCCACCCGATGCGTTCCAAGCCCTCGATGAGGGCATCGCAGCGCGACTCGTAGATCGAACGGACGTGGTCGGGGAACTCGGGGGCCTCGTTCATCGTGACCGTCGCAGCGATCTGCACCGGCTGGAACATGCCGTAGTCGAGGTAGCTCTTCAACTTCACCAGGGCTTGGACCACTTCGACATTGCCCAGCAGGAACGCGCTGCGCCAACCGGCCATCGAGAAGCTCTTGGTCATCGAGTACAACTCGACGGCGCAGTCCTTGGCGCCCTCGGCCTGCAGGATGCTCGGCGGTTGGTGGCCGTCGAAGCCGACGTCGGCATACGCGAAGTCGTGCACGACGATCATCTCGTGTTCACGGCAGAAGTCGACGACACGTTGCATGAACGCGAGGTCGACGGTGGCGCCGGTGGGGTTGTGCGGAAACGAGATCACGAGCACCCGCGGCTTGGGCCAACCGATGTCCCATGCGGTCTGCAGGCTGTTCATGAAGTCGTCGGCGAAGTGCTCACGCTGGTCGGGGTCGGCCAGGAACTTCATCGGGACCTGACGAAGGTCGGCGCCGGCGAACAACGGTCCGTAGATGTGGATCGGATAGCTGGGACTCGGCACGATCGCGGCGTCGTCGTGGTCGAGCAGCACCCACATCAGGTGACTGAAGCCTTCCTTCGAGCCGATCGTGTTGGTGATCTCGAGTTCGGGATCGAGGTCCACATCCCACTTGTTCTTGTAGTAGCCGGCGACTGCTTCGCGCAGCTTCGGGAGCCCGCGACTGAGCGAATACCGATGATTCTTGGGGTTCTGCGCAGCCTCGGTGAGCTTGTCGACTGCGATCTGCGGCGACGGGATGTCGGGGTTGCCGAAGCCGAGGTCGACGACGTCGTGCCCGGCACGACGTGCCTCGATCTTCAACCCGTTGATGATCGAAAAGACGTACGGGGGAAGGTTTTCAATGCGCCGGAACTCCATCGTTGCGAGGGTATCTGGCCTCGACGTGCGATGCTGGCAGTGATGTCCAAGACACCAGCCCCCGATTGCATCCACGTGGTCATCGAGATTCCTCGTGGAAGCCGCAACAAGTACGAGATCGACCACGAGGACGGCAAGGTCTACCTGGACCGTCGCCTCTTCACGGCCACCACCTATCCGGCCGACTACGGGTTCCTGCCGGACACCCTGGCCGGCGACGGCGACCCGCTCGATGCGTTGGTTCTGCTCGAGGATCCGGTCTACCCCGGTGTCATCGTCGAGTGCCGGCCCATCGGTGTGCTGTACATGCACGACGAGGCGGGCCAGGACGCCAAGCTGATCTGCGTGCCGCCTCGTGAGCCTCGCTACGAGAACGTCAACGAACTGTCAGGTCTGCCCCACCAGTTGGTCGAGGAGATTGAGCACTTCTTCAACGTCTACAAGGCGTTGGAGCCGGAGAAGCACTCCTCCAGCGAGGGCATGGGCGACCGGGCCGCCGCCTGGCGCGAAATCAACCAGTCGCGCGCGAACTTCGTTCCGCACTGAGCTCGGGCAGCAGCGCAGCGCCGACGGCGCCTGCGAGCGGGCCGAGCTGCGCGAATTCGATCCTCGGAACCCGACGCAGGCCCGGCTGGTAGAGCAGTTCGCCGAACCAGCGGGTGATCGGGTCGAGATACAGGTCCGCTCCCGACGCCAGGCCACCACCGAGCACGAACACCTCGGGATCGAGCGCATTGGTGAGGTTCGACAGCCCGAGCGCCACCCATTTCGCAAAGTCCTCGATCACCTCGAGCGCCTCGGTGTCGCCCTGGCGCGCTGCGGCCTGGACATCTTCGCCACGGACGGCTTGGGGGTCGCCACCAGCACTGCGCACCACGTTGTGGAGTCGATGTCCCGCTGCTGCGTCTCTCGCAAGCATCGCCAGTCCCGAACCGGATGCGTACCGCTCCCAGCAACCACGACGTCCACACGGACACGGCGGCCCGGACGGGTCGACGACCATGTGCCCGAACTCGCCGGCAAAGCCGTTGACGCCACGTTGCAACGATCCGTTGGCGATGAGACCGCCGCCGATCCCCGTACCGAGGGTGATCAGCATCATGTTGGCGATGCCGACGCCAGCGCCGAGCTGCCATTCCGCCACGGTGGCGCAGGTGGCGTCGTTGTCGACGACCACCTCGCAGCCGAAGCGGTCCGACAACAGCTTGCCGATCTCGAAGTCGGCGACGCCGTCGAGATTTGGCGCAGCGCGCAGCACCCCGCTCCGGGTGACCAGACCGGGGACCCCCACGCCGACGCTGCCTTCGTGTCCGACCGTGTCGGCGAGTTCGAACAGCACCTCGATCAGCGATGAGAGGCTGTTGTGGCCTCTCGGGGTGGGGTGCTGCGCCGACTCGATGACCTGCCCATCGTCGCCGAGGACCACGGCCTGCGCCTTGGTACCGCCGACGTCGATCCCGACACGTCGAGCCGGCGTGGATGTGCCGACCCCGGCGGTCGGGTTCACGCCTCGGCGCGGGCTTTCAGCTCACGGACGGTGTTGAGAATCCGGACTTCGGCGCGCCGCTTGACGAACCCCGGCAACGGGATCGCAAGATCGATCTCCAGGTCGTAGCGCACGTTGGTCCGCGTGTCACCGTCGGACTCGAAGCGCCAGACGCCGTCGATCGAGCGCTGAATGTCGCCACTCAGCATCGACCACCCCATCGCGTTCGGGGCATCGCTGTAGTCGTACTTCAGCGTGTAGTGCGTGCTGCGGCCGAGCGCAGACGCTCGGAACTCCACTTCGAGCGGTCGGCCGTCGGCGTCGACCGCGCGGATGTTCACGTCCTTGATGTCGTGCGCCCACATGGGGTAGCTCTCGAGGTCGATCGCGATCTGCCAGACGCGCTCGTGCGGAGCGTCGATGGTGATGATCTCTGTCGCGGACTCAGCCATGGCCCTCATTCTTGTCGATGACACGGTCGGAAGTGGCGCCATCGGGGTCGGCATCGTCGAAATCGTCGGGATTCAGACCGAAGCGCGGTGGGAAGACACCGTGGAATGCGCACCACAGCCCGCTGAGTCCGAGCCCGTACATCGGCACCAGAATGCCGACCGCGAGCGAGGTCCCTGGCGTGCCGTCCTCGGCTTCGGAGCGAGCGATCGCAGTGACGAGCGCGACGGTCACCTGGACCAGCAGCATCAGGGACATGATCCTGCGTACCCGCGACGGCGTGGGGTCGCCGAGCAGCAGGTACATCTGCATCACGCCGATCTGCTCGGTCCGGCTGCGTTGCACTGCGGTCCAGAACGACCACAAGAAGGCAACGACCCCCACGGTGAACAGCGACATCGCTGTGGCCGCTCCCACCCACTGGGCGGTCGTGGAGAACACGACGGCGGCAAAGACTGCCGTGATCGTGAACACGACGGTTCCGACCACGTTGGCCAGCACGATCAGATCGCCGTCGCGTTTCACGCCTCCGAGTCTGCCAGCCGTCCACCCCGTTTGCGTTCAGGGGCGCTCGACGTGGAGCGTGTCGCCGAGGCGGCGTGCCAAGACGTCGTAGGCGAACTCGTCGAGGACCCGCTCGCGCGACCGTTCGCTCATCCGGGCCCGGAGATCGTGATCGTCGAGCAACGTGGTGAAGGCGTCGACGACGGCCTGGGTGTCCTCGGGGTCATCGATGACGAATCCTGTGTCGCCGTGCGCAACCGCCTCGGCGGCGCCGCCGGAGTTGCCGGCCACCTGCGGGACCCCGCACGATGCTGCTTCGACGAAGACGATGCCGAAGCCCTCCTGTTCGAGCCCACCCCACCGGTTGCGGCACAGCATGGCGAAGACGTCAGCGCATCCGTACAACGGTGGGAGGTCGGCGTTGGGGACCCGACCGAGAAAGGTCACCGGAGCGTCGAGTTCGTCGGCGAGGCGACGCAGCCGGTCCTCGTCGCGGCCGCCCCCGGCGATCACCAGACGGAACTTTGGCCGGACCATGCCGAGTCTGGCAGCAGCACGAATCGCCGTGTCGAATCCCTTGCGAGGCACCAGGCGCGAGATGCTCACGACCACCTCTGTGTCGGCGTCCAGCCCGAAATGTGCTCGGGCCGCGCCTCGCTCGGCATCGGTCAACGGACGAAACTTCTGTGGGTCGACACCGCATGGCACCACGGTGATCGGCAGGTCGCGACCGGCCGCGTGCACCGCCTCGGCAGCCGGATAGCCACCGGCGGCGATGATCCCCTCAGCTCGCCGCAGCGTGTACGCCAGGGCCTGCTTCGCTCCGGGGAGTCTGCCGGGCACGGTGACCTCGGCGCCGTGGAGCACCAGCTGGTACGGCAGATCGAGCGATGGACCGACCAGGCCGAGCGGAACAGCCGGGTCGAGCACCACGAAATCGGCGCCGACGTCGGCGGCGAGCTCGTTGATCTGCTTGACCATCCACGGGTGCGGGAGCAGCACTGGTTCGCGGGTTCGCTCGATGCGGTACGGCTCACCGGCGTCGAACGCCTCGGCGCCGTCGTACGGACTCGTGAGCACCGCAAACGATTCGGGTGGCAGCCGACGCCACCACTCCCACAGCAGCGATTGAATGCCGCCGATCTTGGGTGGGAAGTCATTGGTGACCAGGAGGTGCTTCACGCCCCGACCCCTCCGTCGGCGCGTCGACGCAGCCGATCGGCGGCCCAGGTGGCGTGTTCGGACAGAATCGGGTCGATGTGGGCACGGTAGTGCTCGATGACCCGCGCGAACACGTGCATCGCCCGGGTCGCCGACGTTGCCGACGACCACGAGCGCGTTGCGGCGCACCCAGCGAAAGTCCCGGTCGGTCACGTACCAGTGCCCGTAGCGGCCCTCGATCCATTCGTCGCTGGCATCGAGGAGCTCGAGCGCATCGACCCACGCATCGGCGTCGTCGTCGAGGTCGACGGTGTGTCGTCCACCGAGACGCACCGAGATGGGGCACGCATCCTGGCACTCGTCGCAGCCGTAGATTCGATTGCCGATGGCTTCCCGATACTCGTCGGCAATCGAGCCGGGTCGCTGCAGGATCCAGCTGATGCATCGATTGGCATCGATGACACCGGGAGCGATGATCGCGCCGGTTGGACAGTCGTCGATGCACCGCGTGCAGGCGCCACAGCCATCCGGCGCGGGTCCAGGGGTGGGCTCGTAGTCGGCCGTGGTGATGATCGAACCCAGCACGAACCAGCTTCCAGCGCCCGGCAGCAGCAGGTTGGCGTTCTTGCCGTACCAGCCGATGCCCGCTCGGTGGGCAACGGCACGATCGACGATCGAGTTGTCATCGGCGAATGCGACGGCGCGGTGACCGGCGGCACGAAGGCGTCGAGACATCGCTCGCAACGACGTCCGCAGCGGTGCGTAGTGGTCGACCCAGGCGTATCGCCCGACACGGGCGTGCGGGCCTGCGCCCGCGGCCGGCTCGGGCGGGTCGTGCTCGGTCAGATAGGGCTTGGCCGCAACGATCACCGAACGCGCATCAGCAACGGCGTGCATCGGATCGGTCGACCGATCAGGGTTGCGGTAGGTGAATCCCATGCCCGCATGAAGCCCGGCTTCGCGGCGCTCGAACAGCGCAGCTCTCGCCTCGCTGAGGACGGCTGCAGTCGTCACGCCGACGTGGGTGATCCCGTCGTCGGCGAGGCTCGAGCGGATCTCCTCGATCGACGGCAGCGGGTCGAGTCGTCGTGGCACCGCGCCAGGGTACGGCGCCTCACACGCTCAGCGAAGCAGCGATCCCGTGCTCGAACTCGTCGAGGCTGACGAACCGAGGTGGGTCGTCGACGAGGCCAGCATGTTCGAACATCGCCACGGCGCGCTCGAGGGTCGACCTGGGAGCAGCAACCGGCACGGTGACGAGATCGATGGGGCCGTCGTCGTTGGCCAGCAAATGCGTGACCAGGCAGTCGGCGCACGCCGTGGTTCCGGTGGCGACACAGGTGTCGCACTCGATCGAGAGGTCGAAGTTCTCCATGCATCCCATCATGACGAGGGGGTGTCACAGAGATGATGCACCGTCCCCGCCACCCAACTCCGAAACCTCCCCACCCAACTCCGAAATCGCCCCACCCAACTCCGAAATCGCCCCGGATCGTGACGCTCAGCGTCACGATCCCGCACAATTTCGGTGAGTCAGGCGACTGCGATCAGGGCGTTGCTCGGTACCACGTTGGCACCCAACGCCTTGACGTCGGCGACGATCTCGGCGTCGTTGGTGACGACCACGACGGCACGTGCAGCCGGGAGTCGCCGGACCTCGTCGCGAATGACGTCATCGGCGATCACGCCTTCGGGCGAGTAGACGGTGCGGACCAAACGACGGCGCACCGTGTGCGCACCGACCACGGCCGCCCCGTCGAACACCACCGTGATGTCGGCGCCGAACCGCCGCGCCAGGTTCTCGGCAGCATCGAGGAGCTGCGTGCGCTGCGCTTCGAGCGAACGATTCGGCCACGCAAGCTTGGCGACGTTGTAGCCGTCGATCAAGACCACCGCGTCGGACCGCAGCAGGAACTCCGCTGCGGCGCCAGATGATGCGATCACACCGCCCGGCAAACGCACTGGGGCGCGACGCTCGGCGCGCACCGGTGCCTCTGGAGCCGCCGTTGGCACCAAGGCGTCGAGCCGCGCGCCGAGCTCGCGGATCTCGTGGGCCACCTCGGCGACCTCGTTGGGGTCGATCGACGCCACCGGATCGACCTGGGGCTCGGGTTGCGTCGGCGGCGGAGCCGGTGCCTCGGCCGCACGCCCGATCTTTGCGATCGCCGCCGCCTCGCGATCGCGCGCATGCCGAACCTCGTTGCGTACGTCGATCAGCTCGGAGCGCATCGACGCCACTTCCTCGTCTGCCTTCACGAGGTCGGAGCGAAGCGCCTCCGATTCCATGCGCAGCACCTCGATCAGATCGTCACGCTCGATGAGGTCCGCACGGAGCCGAACCGCCGTTTGCTCGGCCGCGATCCGCCGCTTCTCCTCACGTCGCAGCGCCGTACGGAGATCGGCTTCGGAGCCCGCCGCTTCCTGCTCGGCGATCAGCTCGAGCGCCGCAGCCTCCCAGTCGTTCGGGCGCTGAAGCCACAAGATGCCGACCGGATCGACCAGCTCCGGCAGTGCCCCAGCGGCGATCGCGGTCCGGAACCGGTCGTCGGCCTCGACCGCCCGGCGCAGACGCCCGAGCGAGCCCGTTGGCAACCCGCGCGTGTGGAGACCGCCCGCAGCTCTCTCGGCACGGCGATCGGGTGCTTGCGTTTCTGGAGCTCGGCGCCCATCGTGACGGCGTACTCGATCGCACTGCGCAGATGGCGATGCTCGATCGATGGGCTGGGAGCGGACACCTGCTCAGATTACTTCACGAACGTCTGTTCTTGACGGGGTACGGATGTTCGTGCTCTGATGCAACGGATGTCGCTTCGTTCGCCCAACGGCCTCGCACGTCAACGATCGTTCGACGATCTGGGCACGCCGTTGCATGACGTCACGTTCTGCATCATCGACCTCGAAACCACCGGCGGCAATCGCAACGACGACATGATCACCGAAGTCGGCGCGGTGAGAGTCTGCGGTGGCGAGATCATCGGCACGTTCCAGACGCTGGTCAATCCGGGCCGGGCGATCCCACCGCAGATCACCGTCCTCACCGGACTCTCCGACGTCCTGGTGTCCGCCGCCCCACGGATCGAGGCGGTGCTGCCGTCGTTGATCGACTTCGTGGGAGATGCCGTGATCGTCGGCCACAACGTCGGCTTCGACGTCGGATTCCTCCGAGCCGCATGCCAGCGAGCGCAGCGTCCCCCGCTCGACGGCACCGTCGTCGACACCGTGGCCCTCGCGCGTCGACTGGTTCGCGACGAGGTGCCGAACTGCAAGCTCGGCACGTTGGCCTCGCGATTCCGCCTCGATCACCAACCGAGTCACCGCGCCCTCGACGACGCGCTCGCCACGGCCGACCTGCTGCATCTGCTGATCGAACGGGCTGCAGGGCTCGGGGTGCTCGGGCTCGACGACCTGGTGATGCTCTCCAAACTCGCCGGGCATCCCCAGGCAGCCAAGCTGCGCATGACCGCCGACCTGCCCCGCTCCCCCGGCGTGTACATGTTCCGCGGGCAACGCGACGAGATCCTCTACGTCGGCAAGGCCACCAACCTGCGCCAGCGCGTCCGGTCGTACTTCGGGAGCGACGATCGCCGCAAGATCGGCCCGATGCTGCGCGAGACACAATCGGTCAGCCACATCGAACTTCCCGATCCACTCACCGCAGAGGTGATCGAGCGTCGCCTGATCAGCACGATACTCCCCCGCTACAACCGAGCGGGGACGCGCTCCGACAAGTACTGCTACGTCAAGCTCGACGTCGACAGCGCCTGGCCGCGCCTGTCGGTGGTCACGCGGCCCTCCGCCAAGGGGCTCCACATGGGACCGCTGCCGTCCCGGTCGATGGCCAACCTCGTCATCGAGGCGGTCCAGACCGCGGTGCCACTTCGGCGTTGCACCGTCCGGATGGGCCGCAATTACACCACCCCGGATGGTGCCGCAGTGTGCAGTGCCGCGCAACTCGGCGTGGCGCTGTGCCCCTGCTCGGGCACCGCCGATCCCGGCGCCTACTCGGCAGCGGTTGATGCGGCTGCTGCGGCACTGTCAGGCACTCCCGACCTCGTGGTCGAGCGGTTGCGCGACCGCATGATGCAGTTGGCAACCGCGCAACGGTTCGAGGAGGCTGCGTCCACCCGCGATCGGCTCGGCGCGCTCCTCGGGGCGGTTCGACGCCATCTCCTCGTCGAGGCGTTGCGGGCCGCCGGTCGCGTCGAGGTGGGCCTCGGTGAGTCCGTCTGGGTGATCGACCGCGGACGACTGATCGATACGACACAGGTTGGAAGTGCGGGCCGAGCGCTGCCCGTCCCTCCTCCGGAGCCGTGCGCCGGCGACGTCCTCACGCGCGAGCAGATCGACGAAGCGCTCTGTCTGGCGCGATTCTGTGACAAGCAGGCGCCACGCCTCGAGGTCCGCTGCTCCGGGCAGTGGACCTTTCCGGTCGGCGACCGCATTGCCGACCTCACCGCGCTGGTGGAGCGTGCGGCCTGAGGCGTCGACCCAACCGCTCGCGATCAGCCGCTGCCGCTCGATCTTCAGAGCAGCGCAACGCCACGCGGAGCGATCGACAACACCTTGGTGTGGGCGCCACCCGGCAGGGCCGCCTCGACTCCCGCCACCGCTGCTTGGTCACACAGCAACGCCACGGTCGGCCCGCTTCCCGACAGCCATCCACACCACGCACCTGCCTGCACGCCGACCTCGATGGCCTCAGCAGCCCCGGGAACGCGTCGCAGTCGCGTCGGCTGGTGCAGCCGGTCGTCGGTGGCACCCGCCAGCAGTGACGGGTCGTCGTGCTCGATTGCCAGGATGAACTGGGCAACTCTGCCGAGGTTGTGGATCGCATCCGAGCGGTCGACCTGCAACGCCAGCTGGGATCTCGATCGATCGGTCGATGTCGTCACGCCGGGGATCCAGGTCACGACACGAGCATCTGCGAGCACCGGCCCCAGACGGAGCGGCACCGAGCGGCCGTCCACCCACGCCACCACCCCACCCCAGGTCGAGGCCGCGGCGTTGTCGCCGTGACCCTCGAGTCGGGCCGCCACCGTCAGGATCTCGCCACGACTGCGCCCCACCTCGACCGCTGGGTCGTCGCCCCGATCGGCTGCAGCGACTGCGACACCGAGTGCGGCGCCAGCAACTCGTGCTGCCCCACTGAATCCGAGTCCCCGCCCGGACGGGATCGGAGAGCGCAGCCAGACGGCGTCGAGGCTGCCGCTGGCGTCGAGCTCCGGTCGGGCCGCACCGATCGCGATCGCCGCAATCGCCGCTGGATGATGGTGATCGATCGTCTGTGCTCCCGAGGGGCGGTCACCCACCCCCAACTGCAGCTGCACATCCAGCGCCATCGCCAGCACGTCGAATCCTGCGCCGACGTTGGCCGACGACGCAGGTGCAGTCACCGCGAGTGACGACGTCACTCGGAGCGGGCCTGCGACACCCGGATCAGCGCGTCCAAGCTCGCCTGCGCACGACCGTCATCGATCGCAGCAGCGGCGAGCACCAGCCCCTCCGACAGGTCGCTGGCGCGACCACCGACCACCAGACCAGCAGCAGCGTTCAAGATCACGATGTCACGGTGCGGGCCGTGCTCGCCCGCCAGCACTCGGCGTATCGCCAACGCGTTCTCGGCGGGTTCGCCGCCTCGGAGATCCTCCGCGGTGGCGTGCGCCAAGCCCAGCTCGACCGGGTCGACGGTGAAGCCGGTGATCGATCCATCGTCGAGCGCCAGCACGCTCGACGGGCCGGTGGTGGTCAGTTCGTCCAGACCGTCGCCATGGACCACCCAGGCATGCGTGAGACCTTGGCGTTGCAGTGCGATCGCCATCGGTTCGGCAAATCTCGGGTCCGCCACTCCGATCACCTGACGCCGCACGCGACCGGGGTTTGCCATCGGCCCGAGCAGGTTGAACGCGGTCGGGACGCCGATCTCACGCCGCGGCGGTCCGGCGAACCGGAACGCGGGATGAAACACCGGCGCGAAGCAGAATCCGATGCCGGCCTCGCGCACGCACGCAGCAACGCCGTCGGCATGCAACTCGATCGCCACGCCCAGGAGTTCGAGCAGGTCGGCGCTGCCACATTTCGACGAGGCGGATCGGTTGCCGTGCTTGCAGACCGCCAGGCCAGCACCGGCGATGACGAATGCGGCCATCGTGGACACGTTGATCGAATGCGACCCGTCACCACCGGTTCCGACGATGTCGACGCACGACGCACGCTCGGCCTCGGTGAGCGGCACGAACGTCGCCGACGCCATCGCACCGTCGAGCATGCCGCTCAGTTCGTCGACGTGTTCGCCCTTGGCTCGCAGCGCGACGAGATACGCAGCGATCTGTGCCGCGGTGGCATCGCCACGCAGCATGGCGCTCATCGCAGCCTGTGCCGTCTCGGTGTCGAGGTCACTCCCTGCAAGCAGCTGCGACAGGATCGAGGACCAGGTTGGAGACGGAGGTGTGGGCGACATCGAGGCCGATGGTAGGCCCGCAGCGCGCTGCGCGCGAACCGCGTTGTTGGCGCTCGATCAGGCGCTGCGTCGGCGCTGTCGGATCATTCGACGACGGTCGCGTTCGGTTGCGCCGCCCCACACGCCGGCCTTCTCGCGCACGGCGAGCGCGTAGTCGAGGCAGGTGCGCTGCACCGAGCACCCGGCACACACCGCCTTGGCGGCGTCGGCTCCCTCGTCGTCGTCGGGGTAGAACACCGCAGCGTCGAGCCCGCGGCATGCCCCCAGATCCCACCATTTCAGTTCCTGCACCGACACGTTCGGTCAAACTCCCCGTTGCTCGCCCCTCGAAACGCCGAATCTAGAGCTGATCGACGCCGAACGCCAGAGAAGTTTTTGGCGCACGATGCGACGCGAGATCGTGCGGCCCTCCGTTCAGTGCTCCTCGGCGATGCCGTAGGCACGCGCCAACAGCTGTAGCGGGTGCTGGGCCGAACGACCGGTCTGCTCGACGATCGCGAGGTTTGCGAGGTGGCAGTCGCCGGCGACGAGATCCCCGCCGGCCTGCTCGATTCGGTGACCCAACGCCCGGGCGACCGCTGTCGATGCCTGTTCGTGGTCGGCCCGCAGCCCCCAGCCACCACCGACCCCTGAGCATTGCTGCACCACGTCGACGGATGCTCCAGTGAGCCGCATCAGGTCCCGACTGGCGAAGCCATCGTCCTGCGCCCGCTGGTGGCATGGGGCGTGGTAGGTGATCGACCCAACGATCTCTCCCTGGAAGTCGGTGTCGAGCACCGTGTCGTCGGCGCGGTGGATCCGCATCAGATACTGGGCGGCATCAGCGGTGTGGGCAGCCACGATCTCGGCATCGCTGCGCAGCACCGGATCGGTGATGTAGTGCGGGTAGTCGTGCTTGATCACGGAAGTGCAGGTGGGCTGCGGCACGACGACCTCGGTGCCGCTGCGCACCTCGGCGACGAGCGCCTTGACGTTCTTCTCTGCGATCTTCGTGAACGCCTCGACGTTGCCGGAGTGCAGCCATGGGGCGCCGCAACAGCCGGCCCGGCTGGTGCTGCATTCGATGCCGTTGCGTTCGTAGACCTTGACGAGGTCCTTGCCGATGTCCGCCTCGTGGTACTCGACGAGGCAGGTCGGAAACACCGTGACCCGGCCTTGTCGAGCGGTGAGGCTGATCGTGGGACGCTGCCGGAACCACGTGGAGAACCGTTGCTTCGTAAACGGCGGCAGCAGACGAGTCGAGGACACCCCGACGAACGCCGTGACGGCCTTGCGCAGCGCAGATCCTGCAGTGGCCGTGATGATCGAGTTGGCGGGCCCGCTCACCCTGGTCGCGATCGCGCCGATCCGGTCGGTGCGAGCCACCACCCGAGTGGTTCGCCTGCTGCGCGCCGAGGTGATGCCGCTCGCGTGCTGCATGGCCTTGGCTCGAACCATCAACCGTGGGACATCGAGGTTCCAGTCGTGCAGACCCGGCGTGTACGGGCAGTCGACGGAGCACAGCGTGCACTGGTAGCACTGGTCGACCACGCCGTCCTGCTGCGCTGGGGTGAGGCTCCCTGCGGTCTGGTCGTCGTCGCTGCCGAGGAGGTCGAACAGCGTCGGGAACACCCCACAGAGCCCCACACACGAACGGCACCCGTTGCAGATGTCGTACGCCCGCGTCAGTTCGTTGCGCACCGCTGCCTCGTCGAAATACAGCGGGTGCGTGGGTTCGTACGTCGTGGTCATACAGACAGTCGTTTCCAGGTCGGAGGTGCCAACGATCATCCACACTACGTGGGCGATCGAGCGCGAGCCGGAAGCGTCAACCGAACCAGCGGTGCCCTAGCATCCGGGCGATGTCACTGTCTGCACGACCGTTCGAGCGGGCGACGATGCTCGACGCACTTCGCCAGGGCACGCCGGACGATCCGTTCGATGTGCTGGTGATCGGTGGCGGCATCACCGGCGTCGGCGTGGCGCTCGACGCGGCCGCTCGCGGACTCCGCACCGCACTGGTCGAGCGCGACGACTTCGCGAGCGGCACGTCGTCGAAGAGCTCCAAGATGGTTCACGGCGGGCTGCGCTACCTGCAGAACGGCGATGTGCGGCTCGTCTACCAAGCGCTGCGCGAACGGCGCCGGTTGATGCGCAACGCGCCGTACCTCGTCGAGATCCTCCCGTTCATGATTCCGATCCTGACCAAGGACGGCGTGATCTCGAAGAAGGTGGCCAAGGCGCTGGGATCAGCGATGTGGATGTACGACCTCACCGGAGGGTGGAGGATCGGCAAGCTGCATCGCCGAGTGTCGCGAGAGCGGGCCGCTGCGCACTTTCCGACGACGAACCTCGACAAGCTCAGCGCCGGCTACCTCTACTACGACGCCGCTGCCGACGACGCTCGGCTCACACTGACCGTGGCGCGCACCGCCGCAGCGCACGGTGCTGTGGTGGTCAACCGGTGCAGCGTGGTCGACGTGACGCTCGAC
Organism: Ilumatobacteraceae bacterium; assembly: GCA_963793335.1. Taxonomy (GTDB): domain Bacteria; phylum Actinomycetota; class Acidimicrobiia; order Acidimicrobiales; family Ilumatobacteraceae; genus Sva-07. The sequence goes on from CAWBZS010000013.1 coordinate 220,951, forward strand.
AACGACGGCCAGGCGAACGGCGTCACGGTCGATGCTGGCATTCGCCGCAACGAGTCCGCTGCAGCGCCAGGGAGCGACAACCGATTCCACGTTGCAGCGCGCTGCATCGTCAACGCAGCCGGCGTGTGGGCCGACGAGGTGCGCCAGCTCGACGAATCAGCACATCCCAACTCGATCCGTCCGGCCAAAGGGGTCCACATCACCGTGCCCTGGGAGAAGGTACGCGTCGACATCGCTGTGATCATCCCGGTTCGCAGCGATCGCCGCAGCCTGTTCCTGGTGCCGTGGGGTCCGAAGCCGGACGGTACGTTCGACCACGTCTACGTCGGAACCACCGACACCGACTACGACGGACCGCTGGACGACCCCCAGTGCACGAGCGACGACATCGACTACGTCCTCACCGCCTTGAACGAGGCCCTCACCGAGACGATCACACGCGACGACATCACCGGCGTCTGGGCGGGCTTGCGCCCCCTCGTCAACGCGTCGACGACCGATGACACCATCGCCAAGACCGCAGATCTCTCTCGTCAGCATCAGGTGGCGGTGAGCAACGCCGGAGTCGTGCGCGTCAACGGCGGCAAACTGACCACCTTCCGGGAGATGGCCGAGGACACCGTCAACCTCGTGGCGAAACGCCTGGAGCTGCCACTCCGTCTGCGTCGGTCAGCGACGCGACGACTCCGCCTGCTCGGAGTGGAGCGCCGCAGCACACACGGTGCACGACCAGGGACGACGGCCCACCACCTGGACCACCGGTACGGGAGCATGGCCGACGAGATCCGGGCGCTCAGTGCGATCCGCCCCGACCTGGGCGACCCCCTCGTTCCGGGCCAGCCCTACCTGCGCGCCGAGGCTGTGTACGCAGTTCGCCATGAGATGGCAACCACACTCGACGACGTGCTCGAACGCCGGACGCGGGCCCACCTCTTCGACCGCTCGGCCTCGCTTGCTGCTGCCTCCTCGGTGGCCGCATTGCTCGGCGACGAACTGGGCTGGAGTGCGGAGGAGACGCAACGACAGCTCGACGACTACCGACGACGCTGCAACACCGAAGAGACCGCAGGAGCCACCTATGCCCACATCGCCCACCCCGCCGATTGAGCTCCTCGGCGACTCGTCGCGCCTCACCGGCGTGCCCGCCAGCGTCACCTCCGCCACGATCGAACACCTCTCGTCGATCTGCCCGACTCTCGTCCCCGACGCTGCCGCAGGCGGCACTGCCGACGCGGGCTCCACTCCGGTGGGTGAGGCGAGTCGCGACTGGTGGCCGCTCGCGCTGCACTGGGCGCTGGCCGGTCAGGTTCCCCGACGCGCTGCAGTCGTCGTGCGACCGACCACGACCGATGAGGTCGTTCGCGTTGTGCGGGTGTGCAACGACGCTCGTGTCCCGCTCACCGTGGCGGGCGGCCGCAGCGGTGTGTGTGGCGCGGCGGTGCCGGTCTTCGGCGGAGTCGTCCTCGACACCACGGCGCTGGTCGGCGTCGTCCACGTCGATGCGATCTCCGGCGTGGTCGAAGTGCTCCCCGGCACGTTCGGCCCGGATCTCGAGGCCGAACTCCGAACGCCGTTCGCACTGTCGGTCGGCCACTTCCCGCAGAGCTTCGACCTGGCCACCGTGGGCGGGTGGGTGGCGGCGCGCGGCGCAGGCCAGTACTCGACTCGATACGGCAAGATCGAGGACATGGTGGTGGGCCTCGAAGCGGTCCTGGCAGACGGGACCGTTGTCCGAACCGGAGGAGCTCCGGCTGCTGCGGCCGGGCCCGACCTCACCCAGTTGCTGGTCGGCTCCGAAGGGACGCTCGGCGTGATCACGAGGGTGTGGCTACGCACCCATCCGCTGCCGATCGCCGAACGTCGTGCCGCCTACTCGTTCGCCACGTTCTCCAGTGGCATCGAGGCATGCCGGCAGGTGCTGCAAGCCGGAGCAACGCCGGCCGTGCTGCGGCTGTACGACGCGGCCGAGTCCAAACGCGGGCAGGGAGGCGACGGCACGCAGTGCATGCTGCTCGTGCTCGACGAAGGCCACCCGGAGTTGGTCGAGGCAACGATGTCGATCGTCAACCAGTGCACTGCCGCCGCAGGGGGTGTGTCACACGACGCTGGGCTCGTCGACGCCTGGATGTCGCACCGCAACGACACCACCGCCCTGCAGGGGCTCACCCGCAAGGGATTCGTGGTCGACACGATGGAGATCGCAGCGCCGTGGTCAGCGCTCGACGCCCTGTTCGATCAGGTGCGTTCTGCTCTGATGGCGGTGCCACACGCTCGTGCTGCGACCTGCCATCTCTCGCACAGCTATCCGGACGGCGCCTGTCTCTACTTCACCTTCGCGGCGACCCCGCCGTCTGGCGAGATCGAGTCCACCTACGTGGCCCTGTGGGACGCGGGTCAGCGGGCGGTGCTCGACGGCGGCGGCAACCTCTCCCACCATCACGGCGTGGGGCTCAATCGAGGGCGGTTCATGGCCGAGGCGCTCGGGACGTCACACGACGTCTTGATCTCGCTGAAGTCCGTGCTCGACCCGAACGGCATCATGAACCCCGGCAAGCTGGGCCTGCCCAGCCCGTTCGGAACGGTGCAGTGGCCATGAGCCAACTCAACCAACCGCTTGGTGACGCCGGCGGACGATGGGACCCCGAGGCGATCCGCGCCGGTATCGGCGTGTGCCTGCTGCTCGCCGTGCCACTCACCGTCATCGCAGCGGTGCTCGATTCCGACTCGTCGGGGCTCAACGCCCTGTTCTTCTTCGGTGCGATGTTCGGGTTCATTCTCGGCGGCGGGTGTGCTGCCTGGGTGCAGCGACGCGGCACGCCGATGTCGCACGGCGTCGCGGCGACCACGCTTGCGTACCTCGGTGCGCAGCTGATCTTCATCACGATCGCGCTCCTGCGCGGTCAGACCATCAGCTGGCTCGGCGTCTTCTTCACGCTGTCACTCGTCCTGCTCGCCGGCGTGTTCGGCGGCATGCTCGGCAGTCAGTTGCAAGCACGCGGTGTCGTCCCGTCGAGCCAGCGAGGTCCCCGATGACCACCGTCTTGGTGATCGACGTCGGCACCACCGGCCTCCGCGCCGCCCTGGTGGACGAGGCGCTCGACGTGCAGGCGATGGAGTACCGCCCGTGTCCGCCGCTCGCACCCGCACCAGGCCTGGTCGAGTTCGACGGGGCCACCATGGCCACGACGCTGCTCGAGGCAGCCCACGCCGTGATGGAGCGATCGGACGAACCGGTCGCCGCGGTCGGGATCACCAACCAGCGCGCCAGCACACTGGTCTGGGACCGCACCACCGGGGTTCCGGTCGGGCCAGGACTCGGTTGGCAGGACCTGAGAACCGTCGGCGAGTGCATCATGGCCAAGCTGGAACACGGCTGGTCGATCGCCCCGAATCAGTCGTCGACGAAGGCCGCGTGGATCCTCGCCAACACGCCGGATCTCGAAGGGCGCGATCTCTGCATCGGCACGATCGACAGTTGGGTCGCGTGGACGCTGAGCGAGGGGGCGCTGCACGTCAGCGACCAGACCAACGCGTCGGCGACCACCAACGGGTTGCGCATGGTCGATGGCTTGTCGTGGAACGCCGACATCTGCGACGCGTTCGGGATCGATCAGGCAATGCTGCCGACGGTGGTCGACTCCGTCGGCGTGATCGGAGCCGCCACGGCACTCGCGGGAGCGCCTCCGATCGCAGCGATGCTCGGTGATCAGCAAGCGTCGCTCGTCGGCCAGAGCTGTGTACGACCTGGGCGAGCGAAGATCACCTTCGGCACGGGCGGCATGCTCGATCTGTGCACCGACAGTTCCACGCCCAGCGGGGCACACCGCAATGCGGCCGGCACGTACCCGCTGCCGTTGTGGTCGCTCGACGGCCGGCTCACCTGGGGTGTCGAGGCGATCATGCTGTCAGCGGGTACCAACGTCGACTGGCTGCGCGACGACCTCGGCCTGATCTCGACCAGCGCCGAGAGCCACGAGGTGGCAGCTGGGTGCGTCGACTCCGACGGTGTGGTCTACGTCCCGGCCCTGCTCGGACTGGGCACGCCGAAGTGGGACTACGGCGCACGCGGCACCTTGCTTGGACTCACCCGCGGCACCAACCGTTCCCACGTCGTCCGCGCCGTGTTGGAAGGTGTCGCACACCGCGGCGCCGATCTGATCGACGCCGCCCGAACCGACAGCGGGGTCGACATCCACACCGTGCGCGTCGATGGTGGGATGAGCTCGAACCCGACCTTCACCCAAGCACTCGCCGACGCTGCCAACTGCCCGATCGAGGTGTCTCGGGTGGCCGAGTCCACCACGATCGGCGCGGCGTTCATGGCCGGACTCGGCGTCGGGGTGTTCTCGAGCCTCGATGACCTCGACGGTCTCTGGAGACCTGCACGGGTTGTGGAACCGAGCGAGCCCTCGACGCACGAACAGCGACGCTCGCGCTGGTTGGACGCGCTCGAACGTGCCGGCAACTGGCATGCCGATCTGTCTGCGCTGGAGTTCTGAGCGATCACCGATTCACCGACCCTGTCACCCTAGAATTGCTCCGACGCCCTCCCAGCGGGAAGGCTGTTGCACGCATGACCTCGAAAGGACCCTCCCCCGTGGATCTCGATTCCGCTGCCCCGGCCACATCCCGGCGCGGCCTCCTCGGCGCTCTCGGCGCAGCCGGCCTCGCCAGCGCTGCTGCCGTTGCCATTGCTCGCCCTGCATCTGCGGCGCCCCCGACCAGCCCCACCGAAGAAGACACCGCATTGTTGGCAGAGGCGATGAGCTTCGAATTGGCCGCCAGCGCGCTGTATCAGGTCTCGATCGACGCCGGATTGGCCGACGCGGCCGGCGAACTCGCTGTCGTGTTCGCCGAGAACCACGTCACCTACGCCGATGAGATCGCCGGCATCGCTGGCCTCTCGGCCGACTCGATGAACGAGGAGATCTTCAACCAGTTCCGTTCGGCGTTCGACACCACCGACGTCGAGGAGTTCACCGAGGTTGCGATTCTTCTCGAGAACACCGCAGCCGCCACGCACAGCGAGTTGCTCGGCGAGTACGTGTCGGTCGACGCCCGCACGCTCACCGCTGCGGTGATCCCGGTCGAGGCACGCATGGCCACGGTGCTCACCAACCTCGCCGATCCCGACGCCAGCCTCAACGACGTGTTCGAACCAGACGCTGAACCGATCGACCTCACCGGGAGCGCATCATGACCAGCAGCATCTCCCCCAACTCCGGCTCCCGGTACGGCCGTCGCGACGCTCTCCGGCTCAGCGGCCTCTCCATCTCGGTCGCGGCGCTCGCAGCAGCCTGTGGCGCAGGCCGCGGCGGCGACGAGTCGCCGGGCCGCGTCGGATTCGCTCCGCCGATCACCGATCCGCCCGACTACCAGGTCGACGACGCCGTGCTCTTGCGCACGGCGTCGTCGCTGGAACTCACCGCAGCCGCTGTGTACGAGGCGGTCTTGGAGACCGACGTCCTCGACAGCGAGCAGACGGCACTCGTCGAGCGCCTGCTCGCCGACCACCTCGAGACCGCCGAGATCATGGGCGAACTCACCGAAGCGGTCGGCGGTGTGGCGTGGGAATGCACCAACGAGTGGTACATGGCCCGCACCATCGAGCCGCTGCTGGCCGAGGTCATCGCCAGCGACAATCCGCTGCGCGACATCGTCAATGCGTCGTTCATGCTGGAGAACCTTGCGTCGGCAACGCACCAGACGCTCGCCGTGGCACTCGAGGACGCCGACGCATCGGCGGCCACGATGGCCGCATCCACGCTCGAGGCGCGCCACTCGGCATGGATCATCGCCAGCGCGCGAGGCGTTCCTGGCTATGTGAGTCCGCTGCTCGACGGCCTCGGAGAACCCGAGCTCGACCCGGACGGCGTGCCGTACAAGTTTGCGATCTTCGCTCGCTTCGGCACCACCGGTCAGTTCGAACTGGTCGCCGGAGCACCGAACGACCTCGGTGTCCGCCAGACCTTCATCATTCAGACCCCGTCGCTCAACTCGTTCGTCTACAACGAGCTCGAACCCACCTGCTGACATCACCCTCGTCGCCGTAACGCTTGGTGTCTGACACCAATCGTTACACTGCGGAGCGCAATGGTGAGGTGGCCGGGTGACCGCGGCGGTGCGTGCTGCTCCGTCGAGGAAAGTCGGGACTCCACAGGGCAGGATGCTGGCGAGAGCCAGGTTGGGGCGACCTGACGGACAAGTGCAACAGAGAGCAGTCCGCCGATGGACCGGCCCGCTACGGCGAGCCGATCACAGGTGAGGGTGAAACGGTGCGGTAAGAGCGCACCAGCGGCGACGGTGACGTCGTCGGCTCGGTAAACCCCATCCGGAGCAAGGCCGAGCAGAGGACATGAACGGCCCGTTCGTTCGGCGCACTCGAAAGGTGTGTCGGACACCCTCGGGTAGGCCGCAAAGATGGATGGTCACCGGGCGAAACCACTCGTTGGGTTCGCCCACAGAATCCCGCTTACAGGCCACCTCACCATTGCCACCCACTCGACACGCCCACATCCCTACAGTGATCGGGCATGTTCGTGGACCTCATCGTCGTCGGCGGAGGGGCCGCCGGGTTCTTCGCAGCGATCACCTGCGCCGAGCATTCCGGCAAGTCGGTGCTGATCCTCGAGAAGACATCGCACCTGCTCCACAAGGTGAAGATCTCCGGCGGTGGTCGCTGCAACGTCACTCACGCCTGCTACGAACCGCTCGACCTGAGTCGGCACTACCCGCGCGGCGAGAAGTCGTTGATCGGTCCGTTCCACCGGTTCGGGCCCGCCGACACCGTCGACTGGTTCGCCAGCCGCGGCGTCACCCTGAAGACCGAAGCCGACGGCCGGATGTTCCCCGACACCGACACCTCGCAGACGATCGTCGACACACTGCTCGACGCCGCCGGCGCTGCCGGGGTCGGTATCCGCACCTCCGAAGGCGTGACCTCGATCGTCAGCACCAACGGCAACTTCGAACTTCGCACGGAAGCAGGGAACACCTACACCGCTGGGAGCGTCCTGATTGCGACCGGCGGAACCCGGTTCGCCGCTGGAGCGAAGCTCGCGGCAGCGCTGGGCCACAGCCTTCGACCTCCGACACCCTCACTGTTCACGTTCAAGATCGCCGATCCCCGCATCGACAGGCTGCAGGGCCTGTCGGTCGAGCCCGCCGACGTCACGATCCTGCAGAGCCGACTGCGCAGCAGCGGACCCGTGCTCATCACCCACTGGGGACTCAGCGGGCCAGGAATCCTCAAGATCTCCGCATGGGGCGCACGCGAGCTCGCGGAGCGCAGCTACCGCTTCGACATCACGGTCAACTGGCTGCCGGACACCGACGCCGCGGCAGTCATCGCCGACCAGCGGCGCAACGAGGCAAAGCGCCAACTCTCCAGTCGAAGCCCGTTCGGCGAGATCCCGAAGCGATTGTGGCTCCGCCTGCTCGCTGCTGCCGGCATCGCCGACACGATGACCTGGGCACAGCTCAGCAAACCACGGACCACCGCGCTGCTCGATCAACTCACTGCCTCGACGTTCTCGGTCGACGGCAAGAGCACGAACAAGGACGAGTTCGTCACGTGTGGGGGTGTTGCGCTCGACGAGATCGACTTCAAGACGATGGAGAGCAAGCTCGTGCCCCGGCTCTACTTCGCAGGAGAGGTCATCGACGTCGACGGTGTCACCGGCGGCTTCAACTTCCAGAGCGCCTGGACGACTGGCTTTCACGCCGGCCGGGACATCGCCGCCCGCTGACCTGACTCGAACGCCAAGGATCGACGCTCCGGTACGTTCCCGAGCGCGAACGTTTCGCTAGGTTCACCTCCGACATGGGGGTGTCATTCACTGGCCGGGGGGCCGCTCAACTTCAACGGGTCGCTTGGCAGCTCCTGCCGGCGGTCGGGCTCGTCGGCGTCCAGTTGGTGTTCTTCGGGATGCCAGCCGGCGCATGGATCCGCGGTGTCATCCTCGGGCTGCTGATCGCCCTGCTGGCGATGGGCATGGCGCTCGTCTATCGGGCGAACCGGGTGATCAACTTCGCCCAAGCCGACCTCGGATTCGTGCCGACCTCGTTGGCGGTCGGTCTCATCGTGTTCTCCGGTCTGCCCTATCTGTTCGGCTTCGGAGTCGGCCTTGCCGCGGCGATTGCGATGGGCGCCATCGTCGAGCTGGCGTTCGTCCGGCGGTTTGCGAAGGCATCCCGGCTCGTGCTCACCGTTGCGACGATCGGCATCACCCAGCTGCTCGCTGTGCTCGCCCTGCTCGTGCCGCGAATGTGGGACCGCAGCGCCGCCGCGCAGCGCATCCCCGATCCGGTCGACTGGAAGCTCACGGTCGGCACGTTCATCCTTTCGGCCAACGACCTGATCGCCCTGATCGTCGCGCCACTCGCCATGGTCGCCGTGGCACTGTTCCTCGGAACCACCCGCCTGGGCACGGCGATTCGCGGGTCGGCCGAGCGAAGCGAACGGGCATTGATGCTCGGCATCCCGGTGGCGTGGCTGTCGACGCTGGTGTGGTCGATTGCTGCGGGGCTCTCGTTCCTGGCGCTGTTCCTGCGCGCCGGCATTCTCGGTGTCCCATTGGGTTCGGCGCTGAGCCTGTCAATGCTGGTGCTCGCCCTGGCGGCCCTCGTCATCGGGCGCCTGCGCAGCTTGCCGACCGTCGCCACCGCCGCCATTGCCCTCGGCGTACTCGAGTACGGCGTGGCATGGAACGCCAGCAGCCCGTTGCTCGTGATGCCGATCATCGGGGTTGCGGTCCTCGTCGCGCTGCTGCTCCAGCGGCGCCAGTACGGGCGCGCAGACCGCGACGAAGACGCCTCATGGCGACTCGCCGACGAGGTACGCCCGCTGCAGACATGGGTCTCACGCCTCCCACTGGTGCGCCTGATGCGCTGGAGCACGATCACACTCGTCCTTGTCGGCCTGGCGGTGATCCCACTGGTGCTCCGCACCGACCAGATCATCAAGGCCACGGCGGTCGGCGTCTTCGCCGTCATCGGTCTTTCGCTGGTGGTGCTGTCGGGCTGGGCGGGCCAGATCTCGTTGGGGCAGATGGCGTTTGTGGCCGTCGGAGCAGCGATCAGCGCCAAGGCCACGATCACGTGGAACGTCGACATGTCGCTGTCGCTGCTGCTCGGCGGTGCCGCCGGTGCGGGTGCTGCGCTGGTGGTGGGACTCCCCGCGCTCCGGCTGCGCGGGCTGTACCTTGCCGTCACCACACTCGTGTTCGCATTGGCCGTCAATTCCTGGCTGCTCAACCGCCAGTTCTTCGACTGGGTTCCCCAGGAACGCGTCGAACGCCTCCCGCTGTTCGGGCGAATCGACGTGTCGAGCCCCACCCAGTTCTACGTGTACAGCCTCGTGGTGTTCGCGCTGGTGTACGTGGGCCTGCGAGGCGTTCGCCACAGCCGCACCGGTCGCGCCATCGTGGCGATGCGAGAAAACGAACTCGCCGCCCAGGCCTTCTCGGTCTCCCCCGTCCCGGTGAAACTCACGGCGTTCATGATCTCAGGGTTCGTCGCGGGCATCGCGGGCGGGCTGTTCGTCCACCTCAGCCAGAGCTTCGACCTCACCAGCTACAGCGCCGGAGCGAGCATCGACGTCTTCACCGCAGCCGTGGTCGGCGGATTGGGCTCGTTGTTCGGCGGCGTGCTGGGCGCGGTGTTCCTGCGCGGCAGCGAGTGGTTCATCACCGCCCCCGAGTGGCGACTGCTGTCGTCGGCACTCGGGGTGCTGATCGTGCTGCTGATCATCCCCGGAGGCCTTGCCAGCCTCGTGATCAAGGTCCGCGACTGGTACGTGGGCGTGGTCCTGCGCCGCGGCGGCGACGCCACGCCGACGGACCCCACGGCCGATCTCGACGAACCGGAGACGCCCGACACCTCGCCAGCCGCGAACGGCTCGCCGACCACGAACGGTCGCGATGCCGCACCGGACCACGACGCCCAGCTGTCGCCTGACGTCCACGACGTGGCACCACCCGAACGGAGTCCCACGTGACCGCCCCGGACCCGTCCGCGCACATCATGACCCGGTTCGCCTACGGCGTTCGGCACCCCAAGAAGTGGATGCACGACATCTGCGGCGGCGAGGCTGCGTTCCCCCTGCTGGTGCTCTTCGGCCTCAACGCGGTCGACGAACTCGACCGCACCGCATTCGGGATCCTGCTGCCAGAGATCCGCGAGTCGTTCAACATCAACATCTCCACGGCACTGTCGATCGTGGCGCTGTCGTCGGTCGCTGCGCTTGCCCTGCAGGTGCCGATCGCCCAGTATGCGGACAAGTCGAAGCGCATTCCCCTGGTGGTGGTCGGCGCACTCGCCTGGGCCGGATTCTCGGGGATGACCGGCCTGGCCACCGGGCTGATCCTGCTCACCATCGCCAGATCCGGGTCATCGCTCGGCAAGGCCGTGATCGACCCCACCCACAACTCGCTGATCGCCGACTACTACCCCATCGAGAGCCGCGCCCGGGTGTACAGCTTTCACCGGGCGGCCAACGCCGTCGGTGCCTTCATCGGGCCGCTCACCGCCGGCATGTTGGCGTTCTACTTCGACTGGCGGGTGCCCTTCCTGGTGTTCGTCTTCCCGACCGTCATCTTCGCAATGCTCGCACTCAAGATGAAGGAACCGATTCGGGGCCGCTGGGAGCGCCACGCGACCGGAGCGAGCCAAGACGTGATCGACACCGAGGAGGAGTCACCCTCGTTCGCCGAGAGCTGGCGCACTGCGCACAAGGTGAAGTCGCTGCAGCGGATCTGGTGGAGCTTGCCGTTCCTCGCCACGTCGTTGATCGGCTTCGTCACGCTCGCTGCACTGCTCTACGAGCAGAAGTTCGACCTCGACGAGCGAGCCAGAGGGGTCGCTGCTGCCGTCTCGGAACCGTTCGCGCTCGTCGGTCTCGTCATCGGCGCCCGCATCGCGACACGTCGCTACATCGGCAACGTCAAGGGTCTGATCAGATTCGTCGCAACGGTCGCACTGCTCACCTCCGTGGCCACGGCTGGTTTCGCCTTCGCCCCGAACGTGTATGTGGCGGTCGCGCTCAACTGTGTGATCTCCGCCTCGCTGGCGATCATCGGCCCCGGCGTCCTCGCAGCCCTGTCGCTTGCGATCCCGCCCAGGGCTCGGGCCACAGGCTTCGCGATCGGCTCGCTGTGGGTGATTCCCGGGCTGTTCGTCCTTCCCGTGATCGGCTGGGTCGCCGACAACTGGTCGATCGAGATCGGGATGCTGGTCATGATCCCGATGTTCATCATCGGCAGCCTGCTCCTGCGGGGCGTCGCGGACGTGATCGACGACGACATCGGCCAGGTCTGGCAGTCTGCGGCAGCACGCTCGGAGGTGCTGTACGACCGCCGGCAGGGCCACACCAGCCTGCTCCTGCTCAAGGGCGTCGAGGCGGGCTACGAGAACCGCACCGTGCTGCACGGCATCGATCTCCGCCTCGACGAAGGTGAGGTCGTCGCGCTGCTCGGCACCAACGGTGCCGGCAAGTCGACGCTGCTGAAGTCGATCAGCGGCATCGTCGAAGCGGACCGCGGCGCCATCGTGCTCGACGGTCGCGACATCACGCATGCACCGCCGAACGAGATCGCGGCGCTCGGAATCGTTCAGATGCCGGGCGGCAAAGGGGTGTTCGGATCGCTCACCGTGCGCGAGAACCTCGATCTCGCTGGCTGGACCAATCGACGCGACAGCGCCGGCGTTGCGTCTGCGATCGCCGAAGTGCTCGAGATGTTCCCCGTCCTCGACAACCGGATCGACACTCCCGCGGCGAATCTGTCCGGCGGTCAGCAGCAGATGCTGGCGCTGGCGATGAGTTTCGTGATGCGACCGAGGGTGCTGCTGATCGACGAGCTCTCACTCGGGCTGGCACCGGTGGTGGTCGGCCAGCTCCTCCCCATCATCCGGCGCATGGCAGCCGACGGTGTGACCGTGGTGTTGGTGGAGCAGAGCGTCAACGTGGCGCTCACCGTCGCCGAGCGTGCGTACTTCATGGAGCGGGGCACGATCATGTTCGACGGTCCCACGCAAGAACTGCTCGACCGCCCCGACCTCCTCCGGTCGGTGTTCCTGTCGGCAGCGGGTGGCTCCGACGACGATGCCGACGACCAGGCTGCCAAGCAGGCCAATGACGGGATCGATCCGGTCGACGCCGTCGATCGTGCGATCATCGATCGCAGCGCTGTCCCGGTGCTGTCGGTCAGCGAGTTGGCAGTCACATTCGGTGGCATCCGCGCCGTCGACGGTACCTCGTTCGACATCTGGCCACGCGAGATCGTCGGGGTGATCGGCCCGAACGGCGCCGGCAAGACCACGGTGTTCGATCTGATTTCCGGCTTCACCCCGCTCGACGTCGGCCAGATCAAGCTCAACGGACGCAACATCACCTCGATGAGTTCGTCTGGCCGTGCGGCCTTGGGGTTGGGCCGGTCCTTCCAGGACGCACGACTGTTTCCCGAGCTCACGGTCGCCGAGACCTTGGCGATCGCTCAGGAACGGTTCATCGGCAGCCGCGGCGTCGTCTCGGCCGCCCTCCACCTGCCGATGGTGATCGACTCCGAGCAGCAGGTCGCCCTGCGCGTCGACGAACTGATCGAGCTGATGGGCCTCGGCGACTACCGCCACTCGTTCGTCCACGAGCTCTCCACCGGCACTCGGCGCGTCGTCGACCTGGCCTGCCTCGTCGCCCACCGACCATCGGTGATCCTGTTGGACGAGCCCACGTCGGGAATCGCCCAGCGCGAAGTCGAAGCATTGGCGCCGGTCATCCGGCGCCTTCGCGACGAGATGGGCGCGAGCCTGGTCATCGTCGAGCACGACATCCCGTTCGTGTCCGACGTGTCCGACCGGTTGCTCGCGCTCGAACAGGGTCAGGTCATCGCGACCGGGCCGCCAGCGGACGTGCTGGCCCATCCAGACGTCATCGAGTCATACCTCGGCACCAACGGTGCCGCGATCACCCGATCAGGGGGAACGGAGTAGATCATGCAACCAGCACAGGCAGATGGCGGGGGCTCCTCGTCGAGCAATGTGAAGAAGTGGGGGCCGATCGGCGCGATCGTGCTCGTCGTCGCGGCGGTTGCCGGCATCGTGCTCGTCTCGGGGGGAGACGACAACGGTGACGACGCAGCTGCCGACACCACCACAGCGGTCACTGAACCAACCGGTACCGACGCTCCGGCCGACACGACCGGAGACACCGAACCCGACGTCACCGAACCCGATGGCACCGAACCGGAGGGTGGTGGCGGTGAGATCACCTATCCCCTGTCGTTCAGCGCTGCCGAGGAACAGGGCATCGACGTCGACTGGGGCGAACGTTGTGACATCGAGACCGGCAACGTCGCGATCCAGTGGTTCTTCGCACCCGAGTGCTACGCCCCGTTCGAAGGCGACAACGGTGGCGACACCGCGCAAGGGGTCACGGCCGACTCGATCAAGGTCGTGTACTACCAAGGACCGGACGACGACCCGGTCGTCAACTTCCTCACCGAGCCGATCGCGGTCGACGACAGCAACGCCGAGAGTGACGCAACGACGCGGGAGCTGCTCGAAATGTTCGAGTCGTACTACGAGTTCTACGGCCGCAGTGTCGATCTCGAGACCTACGTCAGTACCGGACTCACCAACGACGAAGTCACCGCACGTGCCGACGCAGTGCGTATCGCGGAGGACTTCGAGCCCTTTGCGGTGCTCGGCGGCCCGGGCCTCACGAGCGCCTTCGCCGACGAATTGGCGGCCCGCGACATCCTGTGTGTCAGCTGCACGCCGGGACAACCGGCATCGTGGTACGCCGAACGCGATCCCAATGTCTGGGGTCTCGGCATCAGCGCACAACAGGCGCGCACCCACGCCACGGAGTTCATCGGCAAGCAGCTGGTCGGCAAGAACGCCGAGCACGCCGGCGACGAATCGTTCCAGACACAGCCGCGCAAGTTCGGCCTCGTCTACATCTCATCGAGCCCCGAATCGGCCGAGATCAACGACGCGTTCGCCGACGACCTGCGGGCCGAAGGAGCCGACGTCGCCGAAGTCCTGCCGTACACGCTCGACCCGGCGACGCTGCCGTCGCAGGCCTCGCAGGCGATCGCCAAGCTCAAGTCGTCCGGTGTCACCAGCGTGGTGTTGGTGTCCGACGGTATTGCACCGCGCGACTTCACCAACGAGGCAACGACACAGGAATACTTCCCGGAGTGGATCATCGCTGCACCGTCCGGACCTGAACTCACCGCGTTCGCCCGCACCTACGATCAGGAGCAGTGGGCCAACGCCTTCGGCGTGATCCACAACGTGGCGACCCCGATCACACCCGAGAACGCCGGCTTCTTCGGACTGTACCGCTGGTGGACCGGCGGGGAGGATCCGCCGGCCGCCGACACAATCGGCGTGCTGATGCCGCCCTTCACGCTGTTCTATGCAGCGCTGCAGGGCGCCGGGCCGAACCTCACCCACGAGTCGTGGCGCGATGCACTGTTCGCTGACGGAGGCACCACCCCGGCGATCAGCGCCCCACTGTTGACGTACGGCGACAAGGGCATCTGGCCCGAGGCCGACTACAGCGGCGTCGACGACGCCACCATCATCTGGTGGGACCCAGCGGCGACCGGACCCGACGAGATCCGCAAGGAGGGCAACGGCATGTACCAGTTCGTCGACGGCGGCACCCGCTACCTGCCCGGCCAGTGGCCAGCTGAGGAAAAGCTGTTCGATCCGGAGGGCGCGGTCACGATCTACGACACCGCTCCCGCTGGCGAAGAGCCACCGCAGTACCCCAGCCCCAACGGCTGATCGTCGGTCCCATCACCCGCCACCGGTGAGCGGTGAGCGCACCTGTTGCGTTCACCGCTCACCGCAGCGGTGCAGACGGGGAGGCCGTCTCGTTGAAGCTGAGGAGCACCGGCCCGGCAGGGCGCATGCCGATGCGGCACACCGCAGCCTGATCGAGGTGGCTGCGGAACGAGATGTCCTGCACACCGAGCGCCCACGCCGAGGCAGCTTTCATCGGCGACACGTGACTGACCACCACGATGTTGCGATCGGTCGCCCGCTCGACGAGATCGTCGCACGCCGAACGCACCCTGGCTGCCAACGCCGTCAACGACTCCCCACCTGGCGGCACGAACTCCGGGTCCTTGCGCCAGTGCTCCCACACCTCGGACGGAACGCTGGTGTGTGGCGTACCCTCGTACTCCCCGTACGACAGCTCCATCCACCGATCGTCGAGTTCGACCGGCTCGCCGAACGCCTCAGCGGTCTGCGCTGCTCGCCGAAGCGGACTCGACACCACCACGTCGACCGGGAACCGACTTCTCACGAAGTCGGCAACGGCCAGCGCCTGATTGCGGCCGTGATCGTCGAGATCCTGGTCGAGGCGCCCCTGCAACAAGCCCGCCGCGTTGGCGGGGGTGCGGCCATGACGAACCAGAATCAGCATTCCAGCAGTGTCGCACAGCGGACCTCGGAGACTCAGGCGAAGCGCTCGGGGACTGCGTCCAGTTGGCCGTTGCGCAGGAATTCCGACCGACGATCGGCGCTGCCGAGATCGTTGTTGCGCCAGAGCCACACGCAGATGACGATGCCGATCGCTTCGAGCGGAAGGCTCCACCAACCACGCTCGACCAGCGGCAACGGCGCGTCGTCGAACGATGTCCCGAACAGCGGCCACCAGAACACCTCGGTGTTGCTCCACGCGCCGCCGAACACGAGATGCAGGATCATCCCGATCGGAAGGCCGAGCAGCATCTTGCGGATGGGCTTGCGACCCGACGTGGCGATCATCAGGACCGCCAGCAACGCGACACAGACCGTGACGCTGTGCAGCGCGCGGGCACCGCCGAACAGGCCGTCGCTCAGCGGCAGGACCGAGCCGACGATCAACAGGCGGTAGTCGAAGCGTGGGTCGCGAAACACCAGCGCCACCGAGACGACCGCCGTACCGATGAACCAGAAGAACACGGTTGCGTCAGACGATCAGGAGGCGGCCGCAGTCGGGACAGTCGGTGACCCCGGTCTGCGCCGCTTCGTCCTTGACGGTGTCGATCTCGGCCGCAGAGAGCTCCAGGTGGCATCCCTGGCACTGTCGGCCGACCAGCGGAGCCACCGCCACTCCGAGCGCGGCCCGCTTGCGGTCATAGGTGGAGAGCAGGCCCGCATCGAGCTCAGCGCGCAGCTGATCACGCATGATGGCCAGTGCGGCGAGCTCGCGCTCGATGTCTGCGAGCTCTGCGGCGAGTGCGTCGTCAGCCAAACGCAACCGGGTTCGCGTCTGCTCCGCCCCCTCCAGATGCGCGCTGAGCTGATCATCGAGCGCCGACTGCGCTTCGAGCGCTTCGAGCTCACCGAGGTCGAGTTCGTCGACCTGCTCGGCGATCGTTGCCAGTTCATGCATCAGCGCCTCGGCCTCGCGAGGGGCGAACACGGTCTTCATCTGCTTCTCGAGACGTTCACGATGTGTCTGGAGTTCGACACCGCGCTCGTTCTGCCTGCTCGATCTCCGCCCCGAGTTCGTCGATGCGTGTCCGGAAGGCATCACGCTGCTGCTCCCACAAGCGGGTCTGGTTGGTCGCATCGACGAAGTCCGCACGCAGCGGCGAGTGGGCTCGACGGTGCTCCAGCTGATTGGCCTCAGTGTCGACCGCCTGCAACGCCAGCAGCGTCTCGGGGAGCGTCCGCGACGACTCCGTCGTTTCGTCTGCGGTGGGATCCGGGCCGTCGGGGTCAGTCATTGCGCCCAGTGTGCCACGGGTGGCGACGCGAGCAGGAGGTCAGCAGCGTCCGAGAATGGCGTTGGCCGGCAGCGACGGCAATGGAGCCAGTGGATCGAGGTTGTCCGGCGGAATCGTCGTGCCGACCTCGACGCGCTCCACAACCGGCGCAGTGATCGGGACTTGCACCGGCGGCAACGTTGCGGCCGGACCGGCCGGCTCGGTTTCGACGGCTGGATCCCCACCCTCGACGGGTGCCGGCGCAGGTTGGACTGGCGCGAGTCCGCCGGGCACGAGATCGAAACCGACCACTTGCGTGCCGACAATGCGGGATTCGCACTCGTCGCCAGGAAGGAACAGTCGTGCATTCGGTCGGCTCGGCGGCACGACTTCCCAGTCGAGTTGCGGCAGGAACGTGTGGGCCGGCTCCATGTAGGCGTTCCAGATCACCGCAGGAAAGTGGCCACCCTGAACGTTGCTGCCGTAGCCGGCGGCAACGAACTCGGGAACACTCCGCATCGGGGTGTAGCGGTCGGGGTCGCCCACCCAGACGGCGGTCGACAGTTGCTTGGTGCCGCCAACGAACCAGGCGTTGGTGTTGTTGTCCTGGGTGCCGGTCTTGCCGAACGCGGGTCGGCGATCATCGAATCCGGCGCGCCGACCGGTGCCACCGCCATAGATGGGGCCTTTGAGGATCTCGACGCTGCGAAGCGCCGCGTCCCGGTCGAGCACCTGGGCGCCGGGATCGAGATGGGTGTAGATCCGCTCGCCGTCGGGTCCGTCGATGAACTCGACGTAGTAGGGATCGTGGTGGAGGCCTTCGTTGGCCAACGCCTGCACGCCCGACGCCATGTCCATCGGCGACATCTCGTTGGCGCCCGTGGCGAGGCTCGCGAACGGCTCGATCGGCCGGCGTTCCTCACGCGGCTGGTCGCGATACAGATACGGCGACTCGCTCATCCGGTAGATCGTGTCGACGACGCGGTTCAGTCCGACCATCTGGCTGAGCCGGGCGTAGGCACAGTTGATCGAGTTCGTCGTGTTGTTCTGCAGTGTCACCACGCCTCGTGAGACGCCATTGCGGATCTCGAACGGCTCCGCCTCGTTGCCAGGGTTCGGCAGCGTGCACGGAAGCGTCCCGTCGAGCACGTCGTTCTGCTGAGCGCCCGCCTGCACGGCTGCGGCCAGGATGAACATCTTGACGCTCGAGCCGGTCTGGCGCGGTGACAGCGCCATGTTGAGCTCGCGATCGTTGGCGACGAACCCTCGTCCGCCGACCATCACCCGGATCGCGCCGGAGGTCGAGTCGAGCGACACGATCGAGGCGTCGAAGTTGTTGGAGATTCGCGACGGCGTATCTGGCAGATTGTTGCGCGCCTGCTCGGCGAGCGACTGCAAGTTCGAGTCGAGCGTGGTGTGAATCCTCAGACCACCACGGAACAGCTGGTTGTACCGCTCCTGGTAGGTGTCGCCCAAGATGTCGGACTTGTTGAGCAGGTAGTCGCGCAGCGCTTCGGTGTAGTACGTGCGGGCGAACGTTCGCTCGGGAAGGGTCTTGACCCGAACGGGCAGCACGAACTCTGCGAGGACCTGCTCGCCCTCTGCCTCGGTCAACACCTCCTCGTTGACGAGCCGGTCGACGACCTGAATCCAGCGCGCTCGACTGCGCTCAGGCTCGTTGATCGGGTCGAACCCTGAAGGCGACCGCACCAGACCCGCCATGAACACCGCTTCGAGGAAGGTGAGGTCCTGAGCGTTCTTGCCGAAATAGGTCTCTGCGGCCGCCTGGATGCCGTACGCGTTGTTGCCGAAGAAGACGGTGTTCAGGTACCTCGCCAGGATCTCCTGCTTGGAGAGCTTGTTCTCGAGCATGCGGGCGTAGTGGATCTGCAGCAGCTTGTAGCGGCCGTCGCGCTCCAGACCTGCCAGGTAGTCGTTCTTCGCCACCTGCATCGTGATCGTCGAGGCGCCCTGCTGGGGAGCCTCGGATGCGAAGTTCGACAGCGTCGCACGAACCAGGCTGCGTACGTTGATGCCGTCGTGGCTGAAGAACTCCTTGTCCTCCACGACGAGGAACGCATTGATCACCTGACTCGGGATGTCCTCGAATTCGATCGGCTGGGAGTTCTCCAGCTCGTAGATCGCGATCTCTTCACCGTTGGCGTCATACACGTACGTCCGCTGCGCCAGGGCCTCGAACTCGGGCAACTCGACGGGCAGTTCCTCGTGCGCATTCGCCGTCGACCAGACGCGCGGGGCCACGCCCACCACGGTGGCGGTCACCAGCAGCGCTCCGGCCGCCACGACCAGCAGCATCCTGGGAATGAATCCGATCAATCGCACAGTGGCACCGACGATAGTGGCCGCAACAGTGGCAACGACGTCAGCCCACCGGGCTACCGTCTCGACTCATGTCCGACGTTGCCTCCAGGTTCCCGATCAAGCCGTTCCGATTCGGCGTGCAGCTGTCCACCAGTGGTTCGGGCACGGCCTGGGCCGAGACCGCCCGAAAGACGGAGTCGCTCGGGTACGCGGTCGCCACCATGCCCGACCACTTCACCGGCCAGCTGGCGCCCATGCCAGCGCTGCAGGCGGTCCTCGACGCCACCACAACGCTTCGCGCCGGAGCGCTGGTCTTCGACAACGACTACAAACACCCGGCGATCCTGGCCAAGGAACTGGCCACAATGGACGTTCTCTCCGACGGCCGCGTCGAGATCGGCCTCGGCGCCGGCTGGATGAGATCCGACTACGACCAACTCGGCATCGAGTACGACCGACCCGGTGTGCGCATCGACCGGTTCGTGGAGGGCGTGGCCGTCATCCGAGGGGCCATGGGTGTCGGGCCGTTCGACTTCGCCGGCGAGCACTACACGATCACCGGGTACGACGGGTTCCCGAAGCCGTTGCAGGCTCCCTGGCCGCCGATCCTCATCGGCGGCGGCGGCAAGCGTGTCCTGACCCTCGCCGCCAAGCACGCCGACATCGTCGGGGTCAACGGCACGCTGGATGCCGGGGTCATCGGCCCGGAAGCGATCGCCACGATGACCAACGACGCCGTGGCCGACAAGGTCGACATCGTCGCAGCCGCAGCGGGCGACCGGATCGATCACATCGAGATGAACATCCGCACGTTCTTCGTCAGCGTCACCGACGATCGAGCCGGCCAACTCGCAGCCACCGCTCAGATGATCGCCGTCGACGAGGCGATGATCGCCGAGTCACCCTTCGCCCTGATCGGGAGTCCCGCCAAGATCGCCGAGGACCTGGTGGCGCGCCGCGAGCGGTATGGATTCAGCTACGTCATCGTCGGCGCCGAGGACATCGAGTCGTTCGCGCCGGTGGTGGCCGAACTCGCGGGAACGTAGGGCAGCCCGGTGCAACGGCGACCCGAGGTGGTGTTGTGGGGAGCTGGCATGGTCGCAGGGGTTCACGTTGCGGCCTGCCACTCCCTCGACTGGCGAGTGAGCGCCATTGCCTCGCGTTCACCCGACCGCGCCGCCGAGCTCGCCTCCTCGATCGGTGCCGCAGCGGTGACCTTCGACGAGTTGCTCGACACTCGTCGTGGGGAGATCGCGATCGTCGCCACTCCCCCGGCGACGCACGCCGACGCCGTGGTCGCGCTGCTCGACGCCGGCTATCACGTCGTGGTCGAGGCGCCGATCGCATGCACCTTGTCCGATGCCGACCGGATCATCGAGGCGGAGACCCGAGCGAATCGTCCCGTGTTGTACTCCGAGCATCTCGTGGCGTCGCCGGCCGTCGACGGTCTCCTGGCGCGGGTCGGTGCCGTGGGTGCATTGACGCACCTCTCGACCCGTGCCACGCAGCCACCGCCGACCTGGCGGCCCGGAGACGGGGTCGACGCCAACTGGGGTGGCGGCGCGCTGTTCGACGTGGGGGTCCACCCGGTGGGAATGGCGTTGCGGGTGGCGTCCGAGGCGCAGGCGGGTCGGCCGGTCTCGCTGACGGCGGTGATCGTCGACGCGGAGACCCGCTCCGAACACGGCACGGTCAAGCTTCGCTTCGAGTCGGGACTGGTGGCCACGATCAGCGCGCGATGGCAACCCGATACCTCCCCCGACTGGGATCTCCAGGCCTCCAGCGCCGCTGCCGTGCTGCGTGCCGATCTGTACCCGTCGCCGACACTGGAGCACAACGGCACACGCGTACCGGTCGGATCACCGGCGCGCAGCCTGTCGCCGTCGCTCGTCGACGACTACGGCTACGCGCCGCAACTCAAGCGATTCTGGACCAACATCCGAACCGGTCGCCCCGTGCCTGCGACGTCACGTCTCGGACGTCAGGTGCTCGATGTGATCTGCGCCGCGCACTGGTCTGCGGGCCGCAACGCCATCGAGGTGCCGCTCCCCTTCGCCGGCCCACGCGACCGCACCCCCGCCCAGCTCTTCGACCTGTAACGTTTGGTGTCAGACACCAAACGTGACAGGTCAGCCGTTGGCGAGATCGCGGCCCTTCTCGATCACGACGACACCTTCGTCGCTGACCGTGAATCGTTGCCGGTCGGCGTCGAGTTCGAGACCGACACGGGTCCACTCGGGTACCACCACGTTCTTGTCGACGATGCAGCGATGCAGACGCACGCCTGGTCCGATGCGAACGTCGGGAAAGATGATCGAGTCGGTGACGTGGGCATCGTGGTCGATGAACGTGCCAGGCCCGACGATCGAACGTTCGACATGCGAGCCAGACACGATCGACCCCTGGCACAGCAGGCTGCCGTCGACGAATGACGGCTCGCCACCGCGGCCACGCGACACCTTGGCCGGCGGAAGGGCCCGCCGGCTGGTGTACACCGGCCAGTGCTCGTTGTAGAGATTGAAGATCGGCACCGGGGCGATCAGGTCCATGTTGGCGTGAAACAGCGAGTCGATCGTTCCGACATCGCGCCAATACCCCTTCTCACGCTCGTCCTGGCCGGGCACGATGTTCTTCGAGAAGTCGTAGGCCCGTGCGACGCCGGCGTCGGTGAGCGCCGGGATCACATGGCTGCCGAGATCGGTGTAGGAGTTCTCGCGCGGGGTGACCACATCGATGAGTGTCTGGGTGTCGAACACATAGTTCCCCATGCTCGCCAGGCACATCTGATCGTTGCCCGGCATCGTCGGAGGACTTGCGACCTTCTCGTGGAAGGCGAGGATCTTCCCATCGTCGTCGACCTCGATGACGCCGAACTCGGTCGCTTCGTGCTTCGGCACAGGGATTGCCGCCACGGTGACCCCTGCGCCACTCTCGCGGTGCTCGTCCACCATCTGACGCGGGTCCATCCGGTAGATGTGGTCGGCACCGAAGACGCACACGATGTCTGGTGCTTCGTCGGAGATCAAGTTGAGGTTCTGGTAGATCGCATCGGCCGAACCCTGGAACCAGTAGGGGCCGCGACGCATCTGGGCGGGCACCGGGGTGACGTAGTTGTCGAGCATCGCCGAGAACCGCCACGTCTGGGAGATGTGACGGTCGAGGCTGTGGCTCTTGTATTGAGTGAGCACGACGATCTTGAGGTAGCCGGCGTTTGCGAAATTCGACAGGGCGAAGTCGATCAGGCGGTAGGTGCCGGCAAACGGCACCGCCGGCTTGGCGCGGTCGTTGGTCAGCGGGGCGAGACGCTTGCCTTCGCCTCCGGCCAGGACGATGACGAGCACTTTCGGTTCCATGGGCATCGATCTCAAACGTACACAGCCGGCGCCACCAGGGCGCGCCTCGTCACGCAGTGTTCGGCGCGCGTCCACCAACGTTCATCGACAGTTCCCGATACAGCTCCAGAGACGTGCTCGCCGAGCCGTGCCACGACCAGTCGATCGCCTTGATGCGCCGTTGCAACGTACGCCGCCGAGTCGGCGTTCGAAGACGGCGCTGCACCCAAAGCCATGGTGCGAGCAGGTCCTCCGGCGTCCCGCTCTCGGTGGCGTAGTGCAGCGAGACGGTCACGATGCAGACTGGCACAACCGATCGCAACCGGTTGGGTTTCCTCGGCCGACCACTTCGGCTTGACTGGCTCCATGTCCGACATCGCCAGCACCGCGGAATTCTCGTCCGCCACCACGAACGATGCCGTCGGCGAGGACATCCGCCTCCTCGGTCGGCTCCTGGGCGACGCGATCAGAAAGACGGAGGGCGATGCCGTCTACGAGTTGGTGGAGGACGTGCGCCGAGTCGCCGTCGAGGGGCGCCAGTCCGGGCTGAGTGCAGTCGACGACATTCGATCGCTGCTCGCGCAGCATCCGCTCGACGAACAGATCCTCGTGCTGCGGGCGCTCGACTGGCTGTCGTTGCTGGCCAACACCGCAGAGGACGTCCATCTCGAACGACGTCGACGGCTCCACGACCGACCTGGCGAGGCCGATGCCACTCGCACGCCCCGACCGGGCAGCCTCGACGCAGTGTTCGCCCGCTTGCGCGATGCCGGAGTGAGCGCCGAGGTGACCGCTCGGACCGTGAGCGAGTTGGAGGTGAGCCCGGTCATCACCGCGCACCCCACCGAGGTCCGTCGCAAGACGATTCTCGAGGTGCTCGAAGAACTCAGCGGCCTGCTGGAGGAGCTCGACGTGCGACGCCACGACGCGCGCAGCGCTGCACACATCGAGCAGGAGCTGTCCGTGTGCGTGCTGCTGCTCTGGCAGACCGCACTGCTTCGATTGTCGAAGCTTCGCGTGCGCGACGAGATCAACGAGGCGATCCGCTACTACGACACGAGCTTGTTCGAGGTCATTCCGTCGCTCACCCGCGACCTTGCACACAGCGTCCAGTCGGCCGAGCGCGACGTCGACGCTCCCGATGCGACGATCATCGACACGGCGAACACGATCAAGATGGGGTCGTGGATCGGCGGCGACCGAGACGGCAACCCGTTCGTCACGGCCGATGTGGTCCGCTATGCGACCGGTCGGCAAACCGAAACGGTGCTGACTCGCCACCTCGCTGCGCTCTACCGCCTCTCACATCGCCTGTCGATGACCGATCGCCTGGTGACGCCGAGCCCCGCGGTCGAGGCGCTTGCGTCGGCCTCCGGCGACGACTCACCTTTTCGAGCCGACGAGCCGTATCGGCGGGCGCTTCGCGGGATGCACGCCCGCCTGCACGCGTTCGCCAGGCGCGTGCTCGACCCCGACACCCCCGTGCCCGGCCCCGTGCCGACCGAGGAGCGCGCTGCGTACGACGACCTGTCGGAACTGGTCGACGACCTCGATCAGGTGATCGCCTCGCTGCACGGCCACGGTGCGGCTGCCATCGCCGACTCGCTCGTGGAACCCGTGCGCCGGTCCGTTGCCATCTTCGGCGCGCACCTCTGCGGACTCGACCTCCGCCAGAACTCGGCCGTACACGAGACGGTGCTGGCCAATCTGTTCGCCGAGGCGGGCGTGTGCGACGACTACATGGTCCTCGGCGAGGACGAACGCGTCGCTGTCCTGACCGCTGAACTGCGCACCCCACGGCTGCTTCGCCACCCGGGCGCCGAGCTCGACGACCGGACGGCATCGGAGTTGGCGATCCTGGAGGCCGCCGCAGATGCGGTGGGACGGGTGGGGCGCCGCATCATTCCCCACTACGTGATCTCGATGGCCCACGACGTCAGCGACGTGCTCGAGGTTGCGGTGTTGCTCAAGGAGGTC
Organism: Ilumatobacteraceae bacterium; assembly: GCA_963793335.1. GTDB lineage: Bacteria > Actinomycetota > Acidimicrobiia > Acidimicrobiales > Ilumatobacteraceae > Sva-07. The sequence goes on from CAWBZS010000013.1 coordinate 245,288, forward strand.
GGGCTTGCCCACGCCGGCCACCACGGCTCGGCCGCATCGTCGAAACTCGACATCGTCCCGCTGTTCGAGACCATCGACGACCTGGAACGCTGCGCCGACGTGCTCGACAACATGCTGCGCAACGACGTCTACGCCGAGATCGTCCAGTCGCGAGGCAACCGTCAGGAGGTGATGGTCGGCTACTCCGATTCGAACAAGGACGGTGGCTACCTGTGCTCGCAGTGGAGCCTGTCGTCAGCGCAGACCGCACTGACCGAGGTGGCGCGACGTGCGAACGTGAAGCTGCGCTTCTTCCACGGCCGGGGCGGCACCGTCGGACGAGGTGGAGGCCCGGCATTCCAGGCGATTCTGGCACTGCCGGCCGGCTCGGTCGACGGCTCGATTCGACTCACCGAGCAGGGCGAGATCGTGGCTGCCAAGTACTCGAACCCGGCGATGGCCACCCGGAACCTCGAAACGCTGGTTGCGGCGACGCTCGAAGCCACGCTCCTGCATCGTCACCCGAGCGAGGATCCCGACGGCCCCGACGTCGACCCACGATTCGCCGACACGATGGGTGAACTCTCGTCGAACGCCTTCGAGGCGTACCGGGCCCTGGTCTACGGAGACGAGCGTTTCGTGACCTTCTTCCGGTCGATCACTCCGACCGACGAGATCGCCAAACTCAATGTCGGCAGCCGGCCAGCGTCGAGAACGGCTTCGAACGCGATCGAAGACCTGCGAGCGATCCCCTGGGTGTTCGGCTGGACACAGTGTCGCCTCATGATCCCGGCTTGGTTCGGTGTCGGCGCTGCGGTCGAGCGATTCGTCGACGCTCCGGGCACCGACGACGACCATCGCGTCGAGTTGTTGAACGCCATGTACGCCGAGTGGCCGTTCTTTCGCGCTGCGATCGACAACATGGGCATGGTGCTGGCCAAGTCCGACATCGACATCGCCCGCCGATACGCCGACGTGTTGGTCGAGGACGACTCCATGCGCGACGACATCTTCGGAGCGATCGCCGACGAGCATGCCCGAACGCTCACGTGGCACCGCACGATCACGGGGTCCACCTCACCGATCGCCGACAATCCGCTGCTCGAACGCAGCCTGCAGAACCGCTACCCGTACCTCGACCCGTTGCATGTGATGCAAGTGGATCTCCTGCGCCGTTTCCGCGACGGCGACCATGACGAGATCGTCGAACGAGGCATCCAGCTCTCGATCAACGCGATCGCAACCGGGCTGCGCAACTCGGGCTGACGGTCACGGCTGTTGCCCGCCGAGAGCGCCGACCTACCCTCTCGGGATGGCAACGAGTCGACGGGCACGGTTCATCCGCAAGCGGATCGGCAACTTCAGCGTGGGCGAAGATGTTCCGATCGAGGATCGTCGTGCCGCCATGGACAAAATCGATCGGCTCCCTCGCCCCCGCCATGTCGACTACGCCGACACCACGGTCGGGGGGATCCCCGCGATCGTGGCCACCCCGACGAAGATTCGACCGGACCGCCACATCCTGTATGTCCACGGGGGCGCTTACGTCGTCGGGTCACCGAAGAGCCACATCGCCATGTGTGCGCGGCTTGCCAAACGGGCAGCTGCCACCGTCACGGTGATCGACTACCGGCTCGCTCCCGAGCACCCCTACCCGGCCGCTGTCGACGACTGTGTCGCCGCATATCGAGCGATCATCGCTGGCGTCGATCCGTCGTTGGTCACGATCGCCGGCGACTCGGCGGGCGGAGGCGCCACCCTCGCCACACTCGGTGCACTCCGCGCAGCGGGTGACCCGATGCCCGCCGCGGTCTACGTCCTGTCGCCGTGGGCCGACCTGACCGCGTCGGGCGAGTCGATCGTGACCCGGGAACCCTTCGATCCGATGTTCGACGGCAACGGGCTGATCGAAGCCGCCCAGACCTACGCAGCGAACACCCCCCTCGACCACCCGGGCGTCTCGCCGCTCTTCGCCGACCCGACCGGCTACCCGCCCACGTTGATCCAGACCGGGATGGATGAGATCCTGCTGTCGGATTCGACCCGGCTGGCCGAACGCTACGAAGCCGCCGGGGTCGACATCCGCCTCGATCTGCGTGACGAGATGTGGCACGTCTATCAGATCCTCGCCGGGTACATGCCCGAGGCCACGGAAGCAGTGATCCGCGCCGCGGTGTTCATCCGAGAGAAGACACCAGTGCCGCTGGTGCCCGCCCCAGCCACCGTTCCAGCATGATCCACTGTCTCCCTGACATGTTGTCATGAGCGCTCCACGTTTCCCTGAGTTGGGCTTCTACACGCTTGCCGGCGGAGCCCAGGACCCGCTGGAGCTGGTCGAGGAGTGCCGACGCGCCGAGGAACTCGGGCTCGGAGCGGTGTTCATCAGCGAGCGCTTCAACGTGAAGGAGGCGGTCACGCTGTCGGGTGCCGCGGCAGTTGCCACCAGCAACATGACGATCATCACTGGCGCGACCAATCACAACACGCGTCACCCGATCGTCTCGGGCTCGTACGCCACCACGATGCACCGCCTCACCCGTGGGCGATTCGTCCTGGGCATCGGGCGCGGGATCGCGCCGCTGTTCGACGCCTACGGCTTGCCTCGGATCACCACCGCTCAGATGGAGGACTTCGCCACCGTCATGCGCCGCCTGTGGCACGGCGACACGATCATCGGCCACGACGGACCGCTCGGTTCGTATCCCGTGCTCCGGCTCGACCCGACCTTCGACGAGGACATCCCGCTGGGCCTGGTGGCGTTCGGACCGAACTCGCTCGAGCTCGGCGGCCGAGCGTTCGACCATGTGATCCTGCACACGTTCTTCACCGACGAGACACTCCAGCGCTGTGTTCGCACCGTCAAGGACGCGGCCGAAGCAGCTGGACGCAACCCCGACGACGTCACGGTGTGGTCGTGTTTCGCCACCATCGGTGACCATCTTCCCGAAGCGGTCAGGCTGAAGAAGACCGTCGGCCGTCTCGCCACCTACCTCCAGGCGTACGGCGACCTGATGGTGACCACCAACCGTTGGGACCCTGCGGTGCTGGCGGCGTTCCGCGCCGACGACATGGTGTCGAGCTTCCCTGGGGCGATCGACGTGGGAGCGACCACCGACCAGCTCGAGCACATCGCCACCCTGATTCCCGAGGAGTGGCTGGCACCATCGGCCACCGGGACCGCCATACAGTGCGCGGAGGCCGTGCGCGGACAATTCGAGCTCGGCGCCGACGCAGTGATCATGCACGGGGCCAGCCCCACCGAACTCGCTCCGATCGTCGACGCCTACAGCACCATCCGCTGACCCATCGCCCCGACCCATCATCACACGGCCCGCACGATCTGCGCCACATACGTTCCACCGCACGATCTGCGCCACATACGTCCCGGGATCCGGGACGCATGTGGCGCAGATCGGGGCACTCCGGAGCGCGAGATGAGGTCAGCTGTCGTTCGAGATCACGGTGACCGGCACCGACAACTTGCGCCCGATCCGACACGGCAGGTCCTGGCGCAACCAGCGAGACACCTTGCGTGGCAGCGTCGACACCACCACTTCGCCGACCCCGTGGACCTCGACCAGCTGCGCGACGACGGAGGGCGTGTCCGTGTCCATCGACAGCTCGCCAGTGGCGGTGACCCCGAGCGCTTCGAGCCACTCGATGCCATAGGCGAGCTGTTGCTGAGCGGTGCGACGATCGTCCTCGACGTCGCGACTCAACGTCGGAGCGATGTCGGGAGCGGTCGCTCCCACCGCGACCGCGGCCGCAACCGGGCTCGGCACCGGCACCACCAGATACATCTCCGTGCTGCCCGCAGCGACGCATCGCTCGATCTGGGCACGCAGCTCGGCTCCACCCAGCGACCGATTCCCAACGATCAGCACCTTGTGCATCTCCACCCCCCGTGTGATGTGTGCCATGACCCTAGGTGATCCGAACCGAGACTGCCCGAACTTCCTCCGGTACTCGCCGAACTCGCACGAAGTGCGACACTCGCACGATGCTGCTGACCACGCTCGACATCACTGCCAGCGAGTTCGAGGATGCGACCGGCTGGGCTGCCAAGCCGGAAGGGATGTGCAAGGGCCACGCATGCGTGCCGGTTCCGGGGGCGGTGGATGCTGACGGGACGTTCCAGTTGGCCGACGTCGCCGACCGGCTCGGAATGGCGCTGGTCCGCGACGACTCCGCGGGCGTGTGGGGTCTCGGACCCGAGAGCGGCGGGCAGGCGCTCACCACTGCGGTGGCACCCGATCTGCAACTCCCCGATGTCGACGGCAACCCGTTCGACCTCCAAGCGATGCAGGGTCGCAAGGTCCTCCTGGTCGCGTGGGCGTCATGGTGAGGCTGTTCTGCTGACCTGCCCGTGTGGCAGGCACTCCACGAAGAAGTCGAACCACTCGGCCTCACGATCGTCACCGTTGCGCTCGACCTCGATCCGAACAAGGCGCGGCCGTGGGTCGAGCGGGCGTCGCCGGCCCATCCGTCCCTGATCGACAGCGCACACCGCGTCGACGAGTTGTTCGGCATCTCCAACGTTCCGATGGCGGTGTGGATCGACGAGACGGGCACCCTGGTGCGTCCCGCCGAGTCAGCGTCGATCAAGCCGAGCCCGTACGCCTCGATCGAGATCACCGACGAGATGCCCGAGCGCACCCAGAACGTGCTGCGCGAGATGCGGCAGTTCCCCGACACGGGCCCGGCCTATCGAGCCGCCATCGTCGACTGGGCCAACCACGGCGCCGAGAGTCGGTTCGCCCTCTCCCCCGACGAGGTGATCGCCCGGTCGCAGCCTCGGTCGGCCGAGCACAGCAAGGCTGCAGCGTGCTTCGACCTCGGGGTGCACGCCGAGCAACGCGGCCACCACGATGCGGCGGTGCGCTGGTGGAAGCAAGCGCACGAGCTCTTCCCCGAGAACTGGACCTACAAACGTCAGGCGTGGACGCTCGAATCCACTCCCGATGGCGCCGACTCCGACAAGGCCCAAGAAGTGCAGGACACCTACGGCACCTCGTGGAGTGACGAGTTCATCGCCACCGGCGGCGCCAACTACGTCGTCGCCCCCCAGCTCTGAGCTGCTCGTCGTAGCGGCTCGATCGCCCGCTCGCAGCGTTCGAGGAGTTCGGCGACCCGATCGGGATCGGCGGTGCCGACCGATCCGGCGGGTTCGCTCGATCCAGGCGACGAGAACCCGGTGGATGCCGCCACGTTGGCGTACCAGTCACGCCACAGCTGCCATTCCGGACGCATGCCTGGTTCCCACGACAACGAGTCGGGACGGTGCTCGATTCCGATCCGTTCGCACCAGCGCTCGACCACCCCGTCGGGGTCGGTGCGCACCGCGTGGCTGTCGATCACCGCTGGCTCCTCACCGGTCGCGGACGTCACGCGGTCGAACAGCGCGCGTTGCGCTTCGAAGCCTGCTTCGTCGTCGGTGAAGTCCGGCCACCGGCGGAGCAGCGACCGCAGCGCAGCCGACGGCTCTCGGATCAGGAAGGTGTGCGTCATCGCCCGGAGTGCGTCGTCGGTGATGCCCGGCGCTGCGTGATAGGCCATGTCCTTCACGAAGACCGGCCCCGACTCCGCTGTGGCGAGCACTCCGGTCTCGACGTTGGTGTAGGTCGACTCGGGAAACGTCAGCGGGTAGCGGCTCGATCGCCGCTCGGGACCGAAGTAGTAGGCCCTCGACCAGGGCTCGTCGAGCACCCGATGGTCGCCTCGCTCGATCATCATCCGTTCGAACGCGGTCGACACGGTGCGCGGCGCCGCCCAGAGGACGAGCAGTGTCATGGGCGGCATCGTAGATCGAAGCGGGACGCCAAACACCCGACCGACAGGGCCGGCAAGCCAGACTGACGGGGTGGAGTTGCCGACAGGTCTCGAGTTCGTACGAAGCACGCCGGTCTTCGATGAACGATCGGTCCCCGCTGGACTGCTCGGGGCCCATCGAGTCGGCGAGGGAGTGTGGGGACGCCTGGTCGTGTCATCGGGACAGCTCGACTTCGTGTTCGAGGATGCGGCGCTCGCCGAGCTGCGCAACGAGTCGGCCCGACACACGATCCGGGCAGGGGACGTTCAGATCATTCCCCCAGGCGAACTGCACCACGTCGAGATCGACGGCCCCGTGGAGTTCGTCGTCGAGTTCCATCGGGTCCGCCAGTGATCTCGGTCCGGGCGCGGTGTCGCACCGATGGTTGATCTTTCCGCTCCGGCTACCCGATCGGGGCGCTCCGCGGTGGCGGTGGCGCTCGCATGCGGTGTCGGCACGCTGCTCGCTGGACTGATCCGGATCGGTCGGTCCTTCGGCTATGACGAAGGGTTCACCTACGTCTTTTTCATCAACGGCGGTTCCGTTCGCCGTGCCCTGACCACGCAGATCGTGTTCAACAACCATCCGATGTTCTCTGCGATCCAGGCCGTCGGGTGGCGGCTCGGGTTCACGGGCGAAACCGTGCAGCGGCTGGGGCCGGTCGTATGCGGTGCTGTGGCCGTTGGTTTGATCGTCTGGTTCACCGCCCGCCACGTCGGCCCGATGCCGGCGGTGGGCGCTGGCGTGGTCCTCGCGATGAACCCGGTGTTCTTCGAGCAGTTTCGTCTGCTCCGTGGCTACGCCTTGGCGACAGCTGCGGTCACCGCGGCAGCGGTTGCGTTGTGGATCTCATGGTCGGATCACCGACGACGTTGGCTCGTGGTCCAGGGCATCTGCATGGTCCTGGCGGTCACGACGCACTCGTTCAGCGCACTCACGCTGCTCATGCTGGCGGTCGCGTCGCTTGCGCTCGGTCGAGTGCGGATGGCGCACTTCGTGACGTGGTCGATCGCAGCCGTCGTCGCGCTGTTGATCATGTACCCGGTGCTCGACGACATGCAGCGGAACGCAGAAGCCCGGGGGTCGCGGTACTACTCGTGGTTTCCCCGAGCCCTCGCCCAGGCACTGACGGGTTGGGTGTGGCCAGCAGTCATTGTGACCTCGGTGCTCATCGCAGTGGGACTGTTCATGATCGGCCGCCGCTCCTGGCGTCACGTGATTGCGTTGTGCTCAGCAGGAGCGGTCTTCGTGTCCGCTGTCCTGTGGCTGTGGCAGATTGCGCAACCGGCAGACCTGTACTTCCGGTTCTTCATGAGCGTCGTTCCGCTGCTCGCGGTGGTCGCGGGCTTCGGCCTCGCTGCACTGCCTCGGTTGGCCCAACCAGCGGTGATCGTGCTGCTCGTGGTGCTGCTGCTGCCAAATGTGCGAGATGTGGTCGCCGTGCAACCAACCGTTCGTGATGCTGCTGCGGTGGTCGACCGTGCGCGCGAGGAAGGTTTCGAGGTGTGCGGCCGTCATGTGGAACCGTTGTCTGTCTACACGCCACCGATTCGACTCGTGACCATCAGCGACGACTACGGCGACTGCGACGTCTACGTACAGATGCTGTCCATGTTGCCGGAGCAACGCGAGACCGTCACGGCGATCTTCCGAAACGAGCTGCCGTTGGGCGGAGGCATCTCGGTATGGGCACCGCAGGAGGTCCTCGACGAGATCCTCGACGACAGCGGTTGACCGTCAAACAGGCGGGTGCTCGACGACCTCGTTCCAGCGAGGATCGCTCTCGATCGGAAGTGTTCCGCCGCGACGTTTGATGACGACCACGGCGACGACCATGCCGATCACGAACGCCACGATCATCACCCCCCATTTGCGGTTCGAGCGGCCGCGGAGTTCATCTGCGGCTTCGGACAGCACCGCTCCTGCGACTTCCCTGCTTGCATTCGACACGATCAGTCCCATGTCGAGAACCTAGACCGCCGACGATGCGGGCAGCGACCACACAGCTCAGCAGAGGCGCTCGACACCACCACCTCGACACCACCACCTCGACACCTCCACTTCGGCGCCGTCGTCGCACGCCCGAGCCGAACGGTCAGACGGCGCCGAGCAGCGCAGCGGCGGCGTTCGCGAGACCGGTCAGTCGGCACCGGTAGGTGGCCGATGACGGTGCGCCACCCTTCAGGCCGGCCGGCGCGAACACCAGGAGCTCGATCACCGTTCGTCGGGTTGCGTCGTCGGCAGCGTCGCACGTCTCGACGTACGCCCAGAGGCCGTTGCGCGCTCGCTCGGCCGCAGCATCGGCGACGTCGGCGGCGAAATCGTGACGGGCGTCCATCAACTCGCTTCCGAATGGGGTGGCGGCGAGCATCTCGTAGCCGTCGCCAGACAGCCGCTGCAGGTACCGGTCGAGTCGTTCGGCGACCGTGCCGTCGGCGGCGAGGGCCGCCAGCGCCGCATCGGTCGCATCCTCGAGCACGGCTTGAAACGCAGAGCGGAACAGGTCGGCCCGGTTGGCGAAGTACTGGTAGAGCGCCGGCCGTGAGAGGCCGGCCGCTCGGGCGACCTCGGCCATCGACGTCCGGCGGTAACCGTGCGCAGCAAACACGGGGATCGCCGCACGACGGATCGCATCAGCGCGAGGCGTGCCGGTGACGTCGAGGTCCGATTCCACGGTCGCAGCTTGACAGATCGGCGTCTGAATGTCAGTCTCCACGTCTCTGACGTTTCTACCGTTGAATGTCAGTCAGCCTGCGAGGAGACCACCATGACCACACCACGTTCACTCACCGACCGCACCGTCTGCGTCACGGGCGCATCGAGCGGTTTCGGCCGCGCAATCGCCGAGCGCCTCGGCGCCGGTGGCGCCCACGTGTTCCTGACGGGCCGAACCCAGGCTCCGATGGACGAGTCGGCTGCGAAGATCGTCGCAGCCGGCGGTCGTGCCGACGTGGCAGCGTTCGATGTCACCGACATCGCAGCGCTCCAACGGTGGATCCAGAGGGCCACCGACTCGACCGGTCGCCTCGACGTGCTCGTCAACAATGCCGGCTTCGGCGCTCCCGACCAGACGATCGCCGACGGCGACCCCGAGTTCTGGCGCGGCATGCTCGAGACCAACGTGCTGGCGCTCGTTGTCGGCTGCCAGGCGGCCATCAAGGCAATGCGAGCCACGAACTCCGAGGGCAACATCATCAACATCTCCTCGGTGGCCGCCCTGCGCCGTGAGTCCGGCGTGTACGGCGCCACGAAGCACGCGGTCAACTGCATCAACTCGACGCTGCGACAGGAACTCGAGGACGACACGATCCGTGTGACGTCGATCATGCCCGGCGCCTTCGCGACGAACTTCGCGCGCAACATGGGGCGCGAGGCGATCCAGGGCTTTGCCGACATGCTCGGCATCACTGACCTGGAGATCGACGAGCAGGGCCGCCTGCCCCAGGAGCAGATCGACCGGTTCCAGGCCGCCATGTCAACGGCGTACGGAAACGCCGACCACGTCGCAACCGCGGTCGAGTACGTCGTCGCGCAGCCGATCGAACTCAACATCGAGGAGCTGGTGCTCCGCCCCCAGAAGAGCCTCTTCTGAGCAGCCACTCGGTCGGGTCGGCCGAACGGTCCCGAACCGCTGGGGTCGCCAGCGGGCCCTCAGCTGTCGTCGCCGACAACCACCCGGACGTCGTCGAGCGGCTTGCGTCGGAGGTCGGGGACAAGCGTGCCCGGGAGCGGGCGACCGACCGGGAAGAGCACGAACGGGCGCTCATTCTCGGGCCGACCGAGCAGCTTGGTGAGAAACGCCATCGGACTCGGCGTGTGCGTGAGCGTCGCCAGCCCGGCCTCATGGATCGCTGCGATGAAGAAGCCCGCCGCGATCCCACAGCTCTCCTTGACGTAGTAGTGATGCCGCTTCGACCCATCGGAGTCGACGCCGTAGCGCTGCTCGAACAGGACGACCAGCCAGGGCGCCACCTCGAGGTACTCCTTGTGGTGATCGGTGCCGAGCGGTTCGAGCGCCGCTCGCCACTCGTCGTTCATCCGGTGATCGAGGTAGTTCTGCCGCTCCTCGGCCTCCGCTGCCTCACGGATCTGTCGCTTCACGTCGGGATTGCCGACCACCACCCAGGTCCAGGGTTGACGGTGCGCCCCCGATGGTGCCGTCGATGCGGTGGCGATCGCCTGATCGATCACGTCGAGCGGAACCGGGTCGGGCGCCAGCATCCTGACCGACCGTCGCGTTGCGAGGCGCTCGTGGAACGCTCGACCGCGGCGCAGCGTCTCGTCGATGTCGACCGGCTCGTGGGCAAGCGGAACGAACGGGTGGCTGGCAGCGAGTTCGGGGTTCGGGTAGGGGAACTCGTAGGGCGAGTCGAACGGCGCGTTCACGACGCCCTCGATCGCCCGAATCGAGGAACGCAGCCCGGTTGCCGTCGGTGTGCTCGACCATCGAGACCCTCGCTGTAACGCACGTCGACATCTGCTCGCCGCACGGGTCAGCGAACGGGTCCGACCTCGGAGATCGTGTACTTCTTGATGTCGGCGCCAGCGACGGGCAGCCCCTTGCTGTCGGTCTGCCATTGTGCCATGTGTTCGCTGGCGAAGTGGCCGTCCAACGCCTCCTGGTCCTCCCACAGTTCGTAGAGGAGGATCCGGTTCTCGTCGTTCGGATCGGGGGTGAACGCATACTCGTGGCAGCCGCGTTCCTGCAGTGTCGACGCGACCATCGGCGCAACCGCGGCCAAGAATGCGTCGCGCCCTCCGTCATGCATCGTGATGGAACCGGCGACGATCAGCATGCGATGACCCTAGCGAAGCGAGGCCGCCTGAGCCGTTTGGACACGGGAGTCGTGCAGGCCACTTGCTCGACTGGTGCCGCGGCGTCACCGGGGTCTGGCCCACCGCTCCCCCGACCCTCCGACGGGAGTGACGGTGGATCATTCGTCGGCCGGGCGCAGCACGGCGGTCGGATACATGAAATTCGCGCGGGGATGGTCGGCCTCCGGTGCAAGATGGCAGTAGGCCACGAACGCCTGGTCGGCTTCGACGAACGCGAACTGCATTGTTCGCTCCTCTTGGGGCGGAACTGGGCGAAACCCGCCCCAGTCCACCCAGTCGGGGTCGTCGATCCCGAGGTAGCCGCTTCCACTGAGCACCGACTCGTCGTTCCAGGCAGCATCGGGACGGATGCTCACGAGCGCGAATTGCACCTCGTGGGCCGAGCGGTTCTGCAAGCGGATCGTCATCGCTCGGTCGGTCGACCACGTCGCTGGACCATCGTACGTGCACGTCTCCGAGTCGTCGAAGCTCATGGTCGCGTCCGGCAGGGCGGTATCCCACCACTCGGTCTCCGACACGCCGTGAACAAGGGCCGAGATCCGGTCAGCGGTGAATTGGCCAGCCGCTCCATCGGCGTCGAGAGGCGCAACGTGATCGGTGTCCGTGGTGAGCAGCTGTGCGTCGATCCCTGCGGCACGAAGATGATCGATGAGCACCGCCGAGACGAAGACGTTCAAGGTCGCGTCGTTGTGGCCATGGAGCAGCCTGACCTCCAGATCGGTGTTGGTCGGCTCCAGGCCGAACACGTCGTACGGGGCGTAGATGTCGCTGAACGGCAGGGAGTACTGGTACCGACCGAGCCAGTCGCCGGCCAAGCCGATGAACCGGGTCGGCTGGTGCTCGACATCTGGGTCGCAGTCGATGGACGGCCACGGAGGTTCGCTCACCACAGCAACCCGCGCTCCGATCATCGCGCCACCGGAATGACCGACGACCGTCAGGTCGGCTGGGTCGCCGCCGAGATCAGCTGCAGACTGCTTGATGCTCCGCAACGTGCAGATCACCGCTTCCGATTGCATCCGGTACAACTCGTCACCCTCCGCTTCGGGAAATGGCGCGACCTGATCGATCACCGGCCAACTCGGGACGTACACCAGCGAACCGTCCTCGGCAACGGCCGATGCGAGCTCCGCCATCCGGTTTCGCTCCCCCTGGGTTCCGTGAAGCATCACGACGACGGGAACCGCTTCATCATTGTCGGGAGGAAGGAAGATGTCGGTGTCGCTGCCGCCGACATCGACGTCATGAAGCACCAGTTCGTCGACGAACTCGGTGCCGGGTGACACCGAATCGGATGAGCGCGAACCAGGCGAGGTGGACTCGTCGCCTGCGTCACAGGCGGCAACGGCTACTGCCATGACGACCACAGCGCGGAACAGCTCACGCGTCTTCATGCCTCGAGGTTCTCGCCTCTCGCCAGACGCCACAAGAGGCGTTCGTCAGGGTTGGGTGACCACGCGGGTCCGATCGGGCTCAGTCCGCACGTTGCGCGACGAAGCCGGAGGCGCTGTCGGCGCTGCCGAAGCTGCCGCTGAGCAGCACGGCGAGATCGACCCGCCACGAGATGTTGTCGGGATCCGACGAGTCGAGATCGCCAGCGGTGTAGATCGAGGTGGTGCCATTGACCACGTCACTGCACAACAGGGCCGGGCCGAGGCAGTCCACGACGGTTTGCGTACCAGTTCCAGTAGCCAGGTCGAAGCTGCCGGTCGTGTAGATGTTGCCAACGCCCAGCGCATTGTCGATCTCCTGGTCGATCGCGAACCTCAGCTTGGCGTCCTCGATCACCGCATCGCCGGCGTACCGGTAGACCGAGTCGACGACGTCGGTGTCGCGGCCGTCGAGCGTGCCGGTCCCGGTGATGGTGTGCGTGGCGTTCTCGATACCGGAGAACGGCAACTCGTCGACTGCGACGTCGAGGTTGTACCACCGCTTGACCGCATAGTCCTGCGCGTTGTCACGGAAGAAGACCGCAGCGGGCATGGTGTCGATCAGATCGTCCCACGGCGTCGACATCGATTGGATGGTGAACTCGGCAGGCACGCCGACGGGCACGTCGAGCGTCTCGGCGTCGTAGTACAGCGCATCGCAGATCCCATTGAGGTGGCACACGACGTCGCCCGTTTCGACCCAGTCCATCGAGAGCTCCTGCCGGGATGCGCCTGACGTCAAGAGCTCGGCCGCGAATTCGATGTCGCCGCCCAACAGGGTGGTCTCCACGCGCTCCCCGCGAGCTACGTGTTCGACCAGGTCCGGCAGCCTGAGGATCTCGATCGGGTCGACAGCGACATCGGCGGTCATCCGATCCAGGACCATCTGCTTCGGACGACCGTCGCCCGTGTCGGTGTACACACTCCATTCAGCCGTCGGGCCGGTCGGCGCCCCGTCGATCTCGACGACGGACAGGGTGAGGTAGTAGGTCTCGGGACCGCCCTCGAAGATCGTCGTCGGTGCCAATGTGTGTCCGGCCGGAAGGTCGAGCGTCGCCGCCAACCTGTCGGGATCGGCCACCTCGAAGTGGTAGTACGCAGACGGGGTCTCGTTGCTGACGCTGTAGCCGACCATCGGGTCACCCTGCCCGCGGAACAGCTGCTCGACGGCCTTGCGCATCAGGCCCTCCTGATGCCCGTTGTTCGCAAAGCCGAGCAACTCCTCGCGCCACTCCGGGGTGATGTCGAGCTGGTCCGATTCGAGGTTGGTCAGCGGCGACACGACGTAGTCGAGCGTGTTCTCGTAGTAGACGACATCGACCAGTTCCGGGCTCAGGTACTGCGCCCACCGCGAGCTGTCGACGAAGTCGACCTCGTCGGGGTCGACGAAGTAGGCGTCGTAGTTGAACGTCGTCGCGTTGTACAGCACCCGGTCGGCAGCCCCGTAGCCCCAGTAGATGAAGTCGTTGCCGATCGCCATCTCACGCGTGAAGCGCGCCACCTCACTCTCGGCCGGGTCGGGCGCTGGGAACGTCGAGGCCCACACCGGCACCGGGCCATCAGCCTCCACGCGCTGCACGCTCGAGGTGACGACGCCGTCGACGAGGTCGTGCGACAGCGGTTCGGCCGGGGTCACGAGGTTGACCGAGTCGAACGACACCGTTTCTGCAAGTGCGTCGACGACGAAGAAGCGCGGCCGCTCTCCCGGGTTCGGGTCCGGTCCGCCGTCCGGTGAGTACACGTAGACGTCCCACTCAGCGCGGGCACCACCGACGATCGAGCCACCGCCGGCGTTGTACAGGTTGAGCAGGAAGAAGTACTGCCCCGCGGGGTCGTCGCTCTCGAAGAAACGGGTCGGCGCCAACCGGAATCCCTCTGGCAGCTCGTTCTCCTCGAACTCGGCGATCGCCGCCGCGTCGCGAAACTCCCACCGGAAGAACACCGACGCCGGCGACGGCGGCGTGTCGCCATCGGCCTCGCTCTTGACGACGAGGTCGAACCACGGGGCACCATCGTCGACGACCTGCTCGGCGTACTCGTGGGCCTCCATGCCGACGAGCAGCTTCTTGAAGACGTTGCGCAGATCGAGGGCCTGCTCGGGGGTGGGGTCGAGCGGCGTCGGGGGCAGCGAGACCACGACGCGGTCCAACGTCGTGTCGTCGTCGGCTTCGGCGACCACCAGCGGCTGCAGGGTCGACCCGGGCGCACCGAGGCCGTGGCGGTCGAGCGAGTTGAACGACTCGACGAACGTCGCTGCGTTCGGGGTGTGGAAGGCGACGTCGCCTGACAGCTCGCCGTCATCGATGTCGAGCTGCCCGCTGATCACCGCAGCACTGCGTAGCGAACGGTCGACGGCGACGTCGTCGACCAGAGCGGGCAGCCCGTAGGCGAATCTGACGTCGGCGTCGTCGTTCAACGCATCGAGGTACGGAGCGATCGGGCTGGGCTCTGACAGGTCGTGGCCACGTGCGACCTCCAGCGCCGATGCCACAGCGGAGTCGTTCCCCGCGACGAGCACACCACCAGGCAGCACCACCAGCCGGTTGCCGTCATCATCGACGACATCCTCGAGCGGCGCTCCGTCGATCTCCGCAAGGAGCAGGAACTCGTCGTCGGGGTCGGTCGTCTGAACGAGCAGTGCCGTCGAGATGGCCCGTCGTTCGGAGGCTGGGGCCAGCGACCCGAGCGAACGGAACACGTCCCCGAACAGCGGCACGGTGCCACTCAACAGATCGCCGACTGCGTCGACGTCACCGCCTCTCGACAGCGCTGCGAGGTCGACGGCAAACACTCCCCTGGTGTCGGCGGGCAACAGATCGGCCGCCCGGCCGACATCGCCGCTCTCCGCCTCGACCGACAGCTCACCGATCGTCCCGGACGTCGTCGGCGCTGGCGCCTCACTGCCGGCATCGTCGTCGCTGGTACACGCAGCGATGAGCGCACACGAGAGCGCGAGCGCGCCAGCCAGGCGCATCGAGTTCGAATTGGCAGCCCGCACGCGCACGCCGCACTGTGCCAGATGGGTGCTGACCGTTGCCACTCGATCGCGGTGAATTCCAGGTGTGCGCAGCGACCGAGGCTGAGCCCTCAGGCAGGCGAGTTGTCCACGACCTCAGATCTTGGCGAGTTGTTCTCGGTGCCACGACCGTCGATGCCGCTCGAGCCTCCCACACTTCGCCGGTTCTGCCACGGCCTCGTCGCTGAGCCTGCTCGCCACGTTCCATCTTCGCGACGATGGCAGCAGTAGAAGTTGAGGGGGCGGTTGGCCCTTCCGAAGCTCCGTCGGATCTTTTCGATGAACGGAATGTTTGCCATCCCCGGAGCCTACCGTGTCATATCGACAGATGCCGATATGACGCTCAGCGAAGACGGTCTCCAGTTTCCGCCCCGTGGAGGATCAACGATCTACGTCGACCGGAACGAACGCGCACGGTGATCGCACCGGCATGCCGCGCTGCACCGGATTGTGGTCGAGTTCACCGAGCACGACGAGGCGCGTACCTCCCAGCAGCTCGACAGCGCCTGGTAGGTTCGGCTTCAGGAAGTTGGGAGCGGGGTCGGGATTCCACGATGTTGAGCATTCAGTTGGACGAGATCGGCGATGTCGCACTTCGAGCGCTCATCCCGATCGTCGCCGGTGCACTCGTCGCCGCGCTCACCGCGCTGGTCAAGAACGCCGTCGAACGACGCGATGCCCGCAAGCAGGCCGAACGACGACTCGCGCTCGCTTCGGCACGCACCGAATTCGCCGATAGCTGGTACGAGACCAGTCTCAAGGTCCACACCGACGATGCGGGTCTCGCGATCGTGGCCGAACGAACGAAACGAGAACTCGAGAGTGCCTACACCGAGGCACAAGATGCGCTCGAGAAGGGCAAGTCCACGATCGAAGAGGACCGCAGCGGGGCTTTCGTCCGATCGCTTCGTCTGCTGCTCGCGCTGGGACCGTACGCGAATCGGGCCTCGTACATCGTCGGTGGTTTGATGTACGCGGGCTTCGCCTTCCTGGTCGCCGGCCTTGTCGGGGTAGCCACCGACACTGCTGAAACCGACGAGAGCTTGGACCCGGTCACGCTCGGCGTCACCGTTGTGGCCGCGCTGGTCGTGCTTCGGGTGGTCGCACAGATCCTGATCAGCCTGCTCGAGAAGGGGCCTTCGACGCCGCCGAGCTGCGTGGTCGTGACGTCCAAGGCCGAGTTCGACGCAGCGATCGACTCCTTCGAATCCCGCGGGTACAAGAAACGCGACGTGATCGAAGGCCGCCATGTCCACCTGCTCAAGGCCAACTACGGACGAGGGGCGGTCCACGCAGCGCTCCTGATTCCATCGCTCTTCTTTCTCTTCATTCCGAACGTGGTCTACGTGATCGTCAGCCTCACGAAGTCGGCGCACACCGACCTGCAGTTGCGAGCGGACGCGAACACCACGGATGCCGCTCCGCCGCTTCCCGATCCTCAGATCGCAACTGCCGAGAACTGACGAACGATCACGCCAGGGGCCAGACCCCACGCACGAAGGCGATGCTCGCTTCGGACCGGGCGTGGCCGGTCCAACAGCGGATCACCACCTGCTCCGTTCGATCGTCTCCGATCCGGCACATCAGGCTGATCTCGAGCGGCATCGCTCATCGCTGGACGTTCCGCCGCGGCATCGCTCGCGTCACGCGTGCGTCGACCAGATCGTCATGCTGTGACGTTGGACTTCGACCGAACCGGGTGGCCGTCGGTTGGGTGACATCGGGTTGGGGGAGCTCGCGTCATGGGCGCCGTCGGGGGCAGATCGCTAGTAGAAGAGGACCGCGAGGGGTATTGCGACCGCGCCGACGACCACCGTGAGCGGGACGCCGACCCGCACGAAGTCGAGGAACTTGTAGCCGCCAGGCTTCATCACCATCAGACTGGTCTGGTAGCCGGCCGGGTTGATGAACGCGTAGGAGCACCCGAGCATGAGCACGGCGACGAACGGCTCCCACGGGGTGTCGAGGGCGGCGACCATCCCGGCCATGATGGGGAACATCAGCGCTGCCGCTGCGGCGTTGGTGACCAGGTTGGTCAGCAGGATCGAGCCAGCGTAGACAACCGCGAGCGACACGATGAGGCTGTCGCCGGCGATCGCGCCGAGCGCGTCGGCGAGCACCTCGGCGAGCCCGGATTCGGTCACGGCCGGTTCCAGCCCGACGGCCGCTGCCAGCACGACGTAGGTCTGCCAGTCGATCGACTGCCATGCCGCGTGGAACGACAGGCAGCCAGAGGCGATCAGCGCGATCGAGGCGAGGAGCGCCGCGTTGAGCAGGCTCATGACGCCGAAGGCGGACAGCAGCACCATCGTTGCGACGATCATGGTGGCGATGACCGCACGGTCGGCACGCTGAACCCGATACCCGGCGTGCTCGGTCACCAGCAGCAGATCGTCGTCGTGCGGCGCATCCAGCCACTCGCTCTCCACCTCGAGGATGGCGAGGTCACCCGGGCGGACCGTCTCCTCGGCGATCGGCCTCGTCCGGTCGGCCCCGTGGCGTGCGAGCGCCACGATCTTGCGCTCACCGCCTCGGATATCGCGGAGCTGACGACCGACGGCTGACGAGTTCTCGGCGACGACGACCTCGGCGAGCCGATGTGCGTACTCGTTGCCGGTCGGCGCCCCCGGCGGCGTCGCAGCAGCCAGGCCCATCGTCGTCCAGAGGTTGCCGACGGCGCTGACGGTGGCGTTGTACTCGAGCACGTCACCCTCGGCGAGCGACGTCTCGGGTGTGGGGTCGCGGAGGAGGTCTCCGTTCCGCCGGATTGCCAGGAGTGTCGCCCCCGCGGGCGCCGTCAACCCAGCCCGACCGACCGTCCTGCCGGCCAGCCGAGTTCCCACCTGGAAGTCGGCGCGGTACGTGGTCACGGTCATCGCGGCAGCTTCGTCCTCTGCCGTCCGATGGCTGATGAGACGGTTCCCCACCACGAGCAGGAACAGCAGGCCGACGACAGCCGCGGGAAGTCCGATCCGGGTCGGGAAGAAGATCTCGAGCTCGTCGCCGTATTCGGACACTGCCAGCCCGGCGATGATCAGGTTGGTCGATGTGCCGATCAGCGTGGCCGCCCCGCCGAGGATCGACGCGTTCGAGACGGCCATGTAGATCTTCGACACCGCCAGGCGCGCCGACGTCCCGAGATCCGCGATCACCGGAATCAGCATGGCGACGATCGGCGTGTTGTTGAGGAACGCGCTGCCGGTCGCTGTCACCGGGAGGAGCTTCCGGTTTGCCGCAGACTCGCTCGCGGGGACACCCAACAAACGATCGATGATCAGCGAGATCGCCCCGGTGCGGTACATGCCGGCGGCCACGACGTACAGCACCACGACCGACAGCACGCCGGAGTTGGCGAACCCTGCGAGTACCTGATCCTCCGGTGCCAGATCGAGCGTCAGGACTGCAGCGAGCGCGCCTGCGAAGACGGACCACGTCGGCCACCGGTCCCAGATGAGGAGCCCGAACAGCACGGCGATGATCGCAACGGTCAGCCAGGCATCAGTGGTCATCATCGAAAGGAGCCGACATCGGGCCGGCCGAGCAGGAGTATCACACGCCGCGCTCGCAGCGTGCCAGATCCGCGGGGTGATTCGGGTATCACCCTCCGCTTGCATCGCTCCCGATCGTGAACTCCCGGCCGACGCCCGCAACACGCGCTCCCAGCGATTCGTTCAGCGCTGGTGTCGTCTCGAGCCTCCAGCGCGCTCAGCCATGGTCCGCAGCCTCGTCACGAGTCTGGGAGCTCTGGCGCAGACCCGCGATGGACATGAGGTGCAACAGCGGCACGGCGAAGTAGAGCAACAGACTCACCGAGCGGCGACTCCCACAGGAGACTCGGGCGACGCATCAAGTATCCACACAGGAGCCAGCGCAGCAACGCCGACGCGATGAGCACAGCCCCAGAGAGGTGCAACGCGATCGGCTCGTCGTGGTACTGGCCCAGCACCGACGCTGCGAATGGGATCAACGCCGTCGGCATCATGAACAACAGGTTCAACCACACGACGTCGCGGTTGACGAGCCTCACTTGATTGAACAGATCCCGGTGCCAGACCCAGTACATGCCGACCACGAAGAAGCTGATCACCCAGGCGAGCAGCTGCGGCCCTGTCTCGCCGATCGCATCAGCGAGGGACTGCTCCGGGAGCTCGGGAGGAACTCCATCTCGAGTACCAGAATCGTGATGATGATGGCGAACACGCCGTCCGAGCAGAAGTAGCACACGCCGACGCTTGCAGCGCCGACTCGGGGATCTTCGGACATGTGCTCGGCCCGGTCCAGACGGACGGAAGGAGCCGAGATCCTCCCACCGTGCCGCTGCGTCCGGCAAGCAGGGGATGGCGTGAATGGCGGCTCACCCCGGCGAGAGCCCTAGCATTTCGGCGGATGGGCGAGCAACCGATCTCCGCAGACGCGGCCGGATCAGTGCGCCCTGAGCGCAAGACCGTCCCCCGCCCCCGACTCAACCGTCGACTGTCCGACGTCGTCCGGTGCGGCACCGTCGTGATTCGTGCCGGCGCCGGCTACGGAAAGACCACGCTGCTCCGCGACTGGATCGCCAGCGTGGGAACGGAGTTCGATGTGGTGTCGATCGAGCTGACGTCACCGAACGAGGACGAGTTCGCCGAACGGCTCGCGGACGAACTCGGGCTGCAATCGTCGGACGACCAGGCCCTCGACCTGCCCGTGGTGGTCGCAGCACTCAGCCGTGCGGCCCGGACCCGACGCCGACCCGTCGTCCTCGTCGTCGACGAGTCGGGTGTTCAGGGTGCCGCCGAACTCGCACGCACCCTCGCCACGTGTCTCACCCAACGACCGCCCGAACTGATGGTGATCATCGCCGGCCGCGAGGTCGTCGACATCTCCGACTGGCGACGAGTGGCGGCCGACCGCCAGCCCGTGGAGATCGACGAACGCGACCTCCGCTTCGATGACACAGAAGCACGACAGCTGCTCGCCACGCTCGGCGTTCCCGACGTGTCCCATGACGAGCTCGAACGGGTGCAGCGCCGCGTCCGCGGCTGGGCGATCGGCCTCGTTCTCGCCGCACGCGCCCATGAGATCGGCCGCGATGTCCCGCCGGCCGTCGATGCTGAACACGAACGCCTGGTTCGTCGCTACATCGACAACGAGGTGGTTCCTTCGCTCTCGACGGACCAGCTCGTACTCCTCGAGGCCACCGCAACACTCCGTCGGCTCGACCCCCCGCTCTGCGATCTGATCCTCGATCGCACCGATTCAGCAGCGCTGCTCGCCGACCTCGTCGAGCGCAGCTGTTTGGTCGAGCCGCTGTCGGTGGACCCGCCGGCGCTCGCCGTGCACCCGATGTTCGCCGGGCACCTTCGAGCGCGCGGCCGATCGGCCGATTCCGGCGCCGAGGCGACACTCCGAACCCGCGCCATCGAGTGGTACGAGGACGTCGGGCTGGTGGACGCCGCGATCGAACTGGCGCTCGAGGACCCCAGACCGGAGCGCGCTGTTGCGCTCATCAAGCGGGTGTGTGGTGAACGTATCCGGTACGGCCACTCTGATCTCGTTGCCGATTGGCTGCAACAGCTGCCCGCTGACGTGCTGTGGAACGACGTCGAGCTGTCGATCGTGATGGGTCGTGCTGCCGGGCTGACCGGTGATCCGATGACCGGACGGGCGGTGCTCAGGACGATTCGGGAACTCGTCGGAACCGACGAGGCTTCCGACGGGCTCGGGCTTGCCCTGGCACAGCTCGAGTTCTCGGTCCGATTCTGGGAAGGACGCCTCGGACGCCTCGGTCGGCCGATCGAGGAACGGCGCGCCCAGTTCGAGTGCTGCCAGACCGATGCTGTGCTCGAGATGGCCGGAATCGACAGCGAGTCCCTCCACGTCTCGCTCATCACCGGATACGTCCTGGACGGCGAGTTGGATCGTGCGATCACCGAAGGCGAGCACCTGCTCCGCCCCGAACGCATGCTCGATCCGACCCGCCTCACGATCATGGGGCTGGGGATGCTCGCTCTGGCGCTTGCGTGGCGCGGCGACGAGCCGGCCGCCCGCGAGGCGGTTCGCCGCGGGCAAGCGCGTCTGCGAGCGGTACCGGGGCGGTGGCGGCGACGCAGGGTTTCTCAGCGTCGCCGCGCTCTGGGTGTGCGACGACGGACCGCGTCTCGATGACGACTTCCGGATCGTCCAGCGTGCAGCCGCCGGAGTGTTGCATCTCCCGGGGACCGCGTTCGCCGCCTTGGCGGTCGCCAAGTTGCGACTCCGGCTCGGTGCTCCGGTCGAAGCGGCGAGCGCCTTGGACGCAGCCGAGGACGCGCTGGCCGCAATGCCCGAGCCGGGGTACCTGGCGGTGCTTCAGGACACACTGCGCGCGGAACTCGCACAAGCCGCCTTCGACACGATCAAGCCACTCAACGAGCGCGAACTCGAGGTGCTCGATGCCGTTGCGCGCTGCGAGTCACGGTCGGACGCTGCGAGCGAGCTGTTTCTCTCCGTCAACACCGTCAAGACGCATCTCCGCAGCGCTTACCGCAAGCTGAGAGTCACCAACCGCGACGAGGCGATCCATCGGGCGACTGCCCTGGGCTTGCTCGACCAGCAACGCGTGACCGCGTCCCCGCCGCGACGTGACGGCGCAAGCGGGTCTGATCCGACTGCTCACCCCGGGTGACCGAGAGTTCACCCGCGTTGGCCGCACGAACACCGGTCTACCGTTCAAGATGTCGGCCCGGACGCCGGACGAGATCGAGGAGCAGACCCACGCCGATGCTGAAGACCCGTGAGCTCCCGCTCGGCATGAGGCATGACGCCGACCGATGATCGACCGGACGCAGCACACTTCCACTGCCGAGAGTCACGGAATCCAGGTCTTCTCGGCGCCGTCGGACGCGCCGCGTGTTCGATGGCACACCGATCTCGTCTCGGCCGGACTCTCCGCCTCCCTGCTGACACTCCTCATCATCGTCGCCGGCGATGGTTCGACGCTCGACACCAACACGCTCACGTTCGTGGGCACGTTCCCGGGCTGGCTGCTGTGGCTCGGCCAGGCCGCCTACATCGTGGGTGTCGTCTACGCGTTCGGCGTGTTGATCGGAGTCGGGCTGTTCTCCCGGCACCGGCTGGAACTGCTCCGCGACATGCTGCTCGCAGCGGTACTCGCAGCCGCGGGCAGCGTGCTGATCACACAGCTCATCGACAACCGCTGGCCTGAGCTCGCCTTCATCGACCTCGATCAGACCCGGTCGACATTCCCGGCGTTCTTCATCACGACGTCGACGGCGATCCAATCAGCGGCGGCGCCCCACTTCACCGCCCCGATGCGAAAGATCGGCTGGACGTTCATCCTGGCCGCCATCGTCTCGTCGGTGCTCGGCGGTGTCACGACGATCAGCGACGCACTCGGTGGCGTGCTCGTCGGGCTGATCGCGGCTGCGGTCATCCGGTACGTGTTCGGCACATCGGCCGGGCTGCCGTCGACCAGCCGGATGCGGGCGGGGCTCGCGGACCTCGGGGTGCAGGTGACGGACCTGCACTACACCGATCGACAACCACTGGCATCGCTCGTGTTGACCGGCACGTCGGCCGATGGTGCACCCTTGTTCGTCACCGCGTTGGGACGCGATGCGTGGAGTTCGCGGAAGTGGACCCTGCTCTGGAAGCGGGCGTGGTACCAGGATCAGGGGTCGCAGTTCGGGTCGGATCGCCGCCAGCAGATCGAACACGAGGCCCTGGCGATGCTGCTGGCCGATCAGGGCGGGGCATCGGTGCCGGCACTCGTGACGATCGGGATGACCGAACGCGATGATGCCGTCCTCGTCTCCGAACGCCTCGACCACAAGCTGGACGGCATCGCTGATGACGCCGTCGACGATGGCCTGCTCGACGAGATCTGGAACGCGCTCGGCAAGCTTCACGAAGCGGGCGTCAGCCACGGATCGCTCGACGCCGACCACATCTGGTTCGACTCGACGGGTCGACCCGCCCTGATGGGGTTCGCCGACGCCGCGATCAATCCGAGCGCCGATCAACGGCACAGCGACATGGCGGCGTTGCTCGTGCTGACCGCCGCCACGGTCGGCGAGCAACGAGCGATCGCCGCTGCCCGACGTGCCAACACCGACGAGGAATTGACGGCGATGCTCCCCCTGCTGCAGACCGCATCGCTCAAC
Organism: Ilumatobacteraceae bacterium; assembly: GCA_963793335.1. Taxonomy (GTDB): domain Bacteria; phylum Actinomycetota; class Acidimicrobiia; order Acidimicrobiales; family Ilumatobacteraceae; genus Sva-07. The sequence goes on from CAWBZS010000013.1 coordinate 268,502, forward strand.
GGGCAACTGCGACATCGGGTCAAGAAGGAGAAGCTGAAGATCAAGGAGCTTCGCTCGCAGACCGCCGACGCGATCGGCACCAAGGTCCCCGAGCTCGAACAGCTCACCAGGGTCACCTGGAAGAGCGCGTTGATGATCAGCTTCGTCGGCCTCGCCGTCTACACGATCATGGCGCAGCTGGCCGACGTCGGCTTCGCCACCATCTTCAACACGCTCGCCGACGCACGATGGAGCCTGATCCTGCTCGGCCTCGTCCTCGCCGCAGCGACGAACTACACCGACGCGATCGCGCTCGCCGCCGTCTCCCCCAAGCCCGTCCCGGTCGGCATCACCACCATCGAGCAGTTCGCCATCGGATTCATCAACATCGCCGTGCCCTCCTCGGCCGGACGCATCGCCACCAACGCGCGGTACTTCCAGAAGTTCGGCATCAGCCCCGTCACGTCCACCACGACCGGCGCGATCACCGGCCTCACCGGCTTCATCGCCCAGGCGATCCTGGTCGCGATCACGATTCTCGTCGGCGCCGGGAGCATCGACTTCTCCGCGATGCAGGGCGGAGGCGGCGCGCTTCGGCTCCTGGGCATGGCCGTCACCATCTTCGTCGTCGCGCTCGTCGTTGTCTTCGTCGTTCCTGCGTGGCGGAGGTGGGCCTGGAGCAAGATCGGCACACCGATCTCCCAGATGGGCGACGCCGTGAAGACGGTGAAGAACCCGAAGGTCGCGCTGACCGCGCTCGGCAGCTCGATCGGGACCGAAGTGCTCTACGCAGCCGGGTTCACCATGTGCGTGCTCGCCGTCGGCGGATCGATCACCCTCGGCCAAGCGATCTTCATCAACGTGACGGTCTCACTGTTCGCCGGCCTGATGCCGATCCCCGGCGGCGTCGGCGTCGCCGAAGCCGGCATGACCGCAGGACTCACCGCAATCGGCGTCGACGCCGACGTCGCGGTGTCCGCCGTGCTGATCTACCGACTCGTCAGCTACTACCTCCCACCACTGTGGGGCTACGCCAGCCTGCGCTGGCTCACCCGCCACGACTACCTGTGAGCGGCAGGCGCCGAGCAGAAAGGGCTCAGTTTCAATGAACGAGACGGATGGCCAAGAGCCTTTGATGCGG
>CAWBZS010000014.1:0-166601 GCA_963793335.1 Ilumatobacteraceae bacterium
GCGGCCATGAGATCCTGCCCAGTGGCGGTCATGTAGCTGCCCGTTGGCGGTCAACAGAATTGCCCAGCGGCGGCCATCAGTTCTGCCCACGTGTTGAAGTTCGTTCCTGCCGGGGACTGTCAGATCCGCGGTGTAACTGGTCTGGCCTGAAACGCTGAGCGACTTGCTCGGCTGGAAGGACAGACAACCATGACAGACCATGATGTGGCGGTGGCGACACCGCCCGAGGACATGAACGACGAGCGACCGGATCGGTCGCTCGCGGAGCAGCTCGTCGACCAGGCTCGCGCTGACGGCAAGAACCTTGTCGGCCCCGGCGGGCTGCTGTCGGACTTGACCAAGCAGGTCCTCGAGACCGGGTTGGAGGTCGAGATGGAAGAACATGTCGGCTATCCGAAACACGCCGCCGAGGGCCGCAACCACGGCAACTCCCGCAACGGGACCCGTTCCAAGACGGTAATCACCGAGATCGGCCCGATCGAGCTGGACGTGCCCCGCGATCGCGACGGCAGCTTCGAACCCGAAACGGTGCGCAAGAACCAGCGCCGGCTCGACGGGGTCGACTCGATGGTGATCTCCTTGACAGCGAAAGGGTTGACGACCGGTGAGGTCGAAGCCCATTTGGCGGAGGTGTACTCGACGAACATCTCACGTGAGACGATCTCCAAGATCACCGACCGTGTGCTCGGGGAGTTGGCCGAGTGGCAGAACCGGCCGTTGGATCGCGTGTATCCGGTGATCTTCATCGACGCGATCGTGGTGAAGATCCGCGACGGCCAAGTCGCCAACCGCCCGGTGTACGCGGCGATCGGTGTGACCGTTGACGGTCAACGCGACATCCTCGGGCTCTGGGTCGGCACCGGCGGTGAGGGCGCCAAGTACTGGTTGCAGGTCCTCACCGAGATCAAGAACCGTGGCGTCGAAGACGCCTGCATCGTCGTGTGCGACGGGTTGAAAGGACTGCCCGAGTCGATTGAAGCGACTTGGCCGTTGGCGATCGTGCAGACCTGTGTGCTGCACCTGATCCGCAACACCTTCCGCCTTGCGTCGCGTGCAGACTGGGACAAGATGGCCCGCGATCTCCGACCCATCTACACCGCGGTCAACGAGGCCGACGCAGCAGCACGCCTGGATGAGTTCCACACCATCTGGGGCAACAAGTATCCGGCGATCCGGTCACTCTGGAAGAACGCCTGGGCCGAGTTCGTGCCGTTCTTGGACTACTCGCCGGAGATCCGACGGGTCATCTACTCGACGAACGCGATCGAGTCGCTGAACGCCAGGTTCCGGCGCGCGACACGCGCCCGCGGGCACTTCCCCAACGAGCAGGCAGCGTTGAAGTGCTTGTATCTGGTGGTGCGGTCGCTCGACCCGAAAGGCACCGGCCAGGAACGCTGGATGAACCGCTGGAAGCCCGCACTCAACGCCTTCGCCATCACCTTCGAAGGCCGCCTCTTCTAAGGCTCTACGATCCCCAACAACAATGACCAGCCAGACCAGTTACACCAACGATCTGACAGTCCCCTCGGACGCTTCATCGATGACCGCTCCATGAACTGAACGACGGTTGCCCCGGGTGCAGCGGTCAGATCGACGTCAACACATGACGGCAGGATTTTCCTCCCCCACCGTTTCGCGTAAGGCACGTCCGCCTCGATCGTCAGGACAGATGACGGCGCCGATCGGCGCCGCCTTCACGAACGGAGACGGACGTTGATGATCACCACTTCACCTGAGTTCTTCGACGCTCCAGAGCGGGTCCTTTCTCGGCGTACTCGATGGCTGAGCGGAGCGGCCGTGGGACTGGCACTTGCCTCGTCGATGGTTCTGGTGCCGGCAGGCGTCAGCGAGGCGACGTACAACACCGGTGTTGCCTCGATGCACTTCGCCGGCCTCGCCGACCAGTGCGACCCCGTGGCGGCTCAGCCATGCACGCCGGGCGCGGGCGAGGGCGACGCTGAACGTGCTGCACGTGACCCAGTCGTTGGTCGACGGCCAACTGGTCTACGACACCATCGACGGCACCAGCCTGCTCGACGATCATCTCTGGATCGGCGTCGAGATCGGCGGGTCGTGCCGATCGCTGCACCGTCTCATCAACTCCTGGGTCGACGGGCTTCCCGACCGCAACATCGACGGCGTCATCGACGACTCGTATCTCACCCAGCAGTTCGCCGGGCCGTTCCCGATGTCGATCTCGGTCCCCGACGCCATCTCGATGCCCACCAAGCCGATCGCCGTCGACGTTCCGATCGAGGACGCACTCGAGAGCGGATGGATCGACGGGTTCGACACCGTCGCCGACGTGCTCGCCGCCGGCGAGGACCGGGTCCAGGGTCGAATCGACGTCGGGTGGACACCCGCCGAAGCACGCAGCGTGCCCTACACCGTCAACACCGAATTCCGCATCGCCGGCCAACTCGTCTGCGACCTCGCAGGTGCTGCGCAGCCGCGCATCAAACGTGAAGTCATCCACGTCCCACTGCGCATCGAGTTCGCAGCGGCTCCAGTAGATCTGTTGCCGCAGCCAGTTGGCGAGCTTCCGGCGCCGTCAGGGTTGCAGTCCCCTGTGGAAGTCACCGCCGCGTCGATCACCACGACGTTGGACCCTGCCGATCCGTGCCGGTTGCAACTGTCGGGCACGATCAACACCAACGGGGCGACCAGCGTGGAGTACCGGTTCTTGAACGAGCACGGCCAGCCATCGAACACCTTCACCATCGACATCGACGACACCCACGTCGGGTTCTTTGCCCGCCACGTCGATGTGCCCGTGCTGGATGTTGCAGACGCCGGCGACGACTTCGTACCAATGCAGGCCACAGGGGCGATCGGTGGCAAGGTCGCCGACGTCGACGAGTCGCTGTGGTCAGGGACGTATTCGTTGGAGATCGTGTCGCCGAATCGTCACCTCGCCGCCGACGGCTTCAATGTCGACTACTGCGAGCCGCCACCCGGCGGCATGCGCACATCGCAGGGGAGTCCAGGCGCGGCAGCGATCGCCAGTGGGCTCCTGAACATCGACCGGACTGCGGGCCGATCGTGAAGTGCTTCTGTGGATGTGGGCGAGACGTTTCTGGCATGAGGCGATCGGCCTCGAATCGGCTCGCGGTCGAGGTCGATCGCACCACCGCGGTGTTGCGCGGAGCAACCTCAGACGAGATCTTCGCGAGCGCCGTCGGCCCGGACGACGACCGACTCGTCAACGAGGGCGTTGCGCTGCTGTCAGTGCTGAGTCGACGCGTGCACGGCGAGAGTCGAGGAGACGGAATCAACAAACAGGCGATCAGGGCCTGGACCCGAGCGGCACTTGCACGTCGAAGCCACTTTGCGTCGAGAGCGCTGGCGGTCGGCTTCATCGGCACCACCGAAGCCATCAACGAAACAACATTCGTTGGCGCCCGAGCACCGGGCTCGGTATCGGGACTCGTCGACACCGGGATAACAATGCAAAGGGATCCGAGAATCACCATCACGGTCGATGTCGTGCCCGACGGGAGCCCTGTGTTCTCCATCTCGACGACGAACGTGGTGTCCCGGCTCATGCTCCCGCGGCACGGTGAGCCTGTCGAGGTGAGGTACGACCCCGATGACCACTCCCGGTTCGTGTTCAGAGTGAAACCGAGACCACTCACCGACGGCTCGTCCGTCGCTGGTTGACGGCACAGGGTGGAACAATGTCACGGCGTCGTGTTCGTACCCACTGATGACGACGACATCCACGCCCTCGCCTTCTCTGCAAGTCTCGGCGGCGACGCCAGCGACGGAATCCACGGTCGGCTGCACCGAGGAATGAACACACAGCGCGACATCGATCGAGTACAGCTGTGACGACGTCCTCACCGAGCCCGACGCCGAGCAACGAGTCGTCATCGAGATGGCGTTCCTCGATGGTGACAGCCACGGCGACATCGCCGCGCAACTCGACGTCCCGCTCGGGACCGTCAACGGCATAGTTCGGCTCGGACTCAAGAAGCTCGGTGGCAAACCAGGAGCTGCGACATGGAACGCACCCACGAACTCATCGCGCTCGCCGCCCTCGGCGAGCTCACAACAGCCGAACAACTCGAACTCGACCAGGCCATCCAGGACGACCCTGCTGTGGGGGCCGAGCTCGACGATGCGCTCACTGCAGCAGCAACACTCCAACGCCTCGGTTCCGTGGAACCGCCCGCATCGATACGACCCGCCGTGCTGTCAGCGATCGCTTCAACACCTCAGGACGACCTGAGCACATCCCAACCTGACCCGACGAACGCTGCCGCTTCGCCAGCCGAGTCGGCGGCGGCGGTGGATGACCTCGCCGCTCGACGTGCACGCCGACGATTCCGCCCGATGCTGCTCGCTGCAGCCGCAGTGGCGCTCTTCGCCACTGCGGATCGCACGGATTTCGTGCTCGGCGTCACCCAGGAACTGGCCGACGGCAGCCAAGCACCGAGCCTCCCGATCCTCGCCGCCGTCTGATCCGCTCGGAGCCGACCCTGGGGTTCGCCATCGATCGCGGGTACCGACGCTGAACTCACGAGCTCGCGGATGGTTCGGTGGCGAGCGAGCACACGCTGTCGTGTTGGCTCACATGCGAGACTCCGTGCTTGGCGCCGTGGTCACCACGACGCAATCACCAGATGGGACCGCTCTGGCGGTGATCCGAGAAGCGGCCGGCGACGACATGAGGCTCGCTGCAGCACACGACGACCTCGTCGGAGGGGAGATCCGCTCAGCGATTCGGCGCGCACTCGTCGCCACGAACTCGTGAATTCTGGCCGTCCACGGCATACCGCTGTGCCTGGCAAAGAGCTTCGTGCGACGCATCACGAACATCAGTGCACTTCCCCTGCTCGCAGCAATCGGACGCCCACGACCGGCGCTTCCAGGACGCTGCGTCAGTAGCCGAGTCGCGTTGCGATGGGTGTGAGGGTCGCTGCGTCGTCGTCGTCCAGATCGCTTCGCCACCGTCCGACGCTCGCTGTCGCAGAGGGCGTCGTGACGTGCTGCATCGGGCGATCGACGTCTGATGAGCACGAGCTCAACCCCGAGGTGCTCGCCGAGCATCTCGGCGGTGGTGTCAAGGTCGAGGGCGAGGTCCTCGTAGCGCAACCGAAGATCGGGCGGCTGAGCGTCGAGCTCATCGAGACGCACAGAAAGCTCGTCGGCGACGCTCTCGGCGTCTCTCGCCCAGTGGTCGGTGCCGCCGGCGAGGAACGATCGCCGTGACGCAAGGATGTCTCGAGGGTCGCGCACGAGATCGATCGTGAACACCTCGACGCCAGCTTCTCGAAGTGGCCCTTCATCCACCGCCAGTTTCTCGGCGTACCAACGAGCATCAGGACGGGCTGCCAGCAGTGCGTCCGACGCCGATGCCCACATCGCCCGGAGAAGTTCCGGTCGCCAGGCTTCGATGTCGAGTGCGTCGCTCCGAAACGGCAGCGGACCCCATGAGGGTTGTGGCCCGAAGAAGAAGTCCGTCACCCCGACGTGCGTGCGTTCGTCGAAGGGCTCGGTCATCTGGGAAGCCATCCGAGTGAGATAGGAGCCGATTCTGTACTCGGCTGGATATCGCCGGTCGAATGCGATCGACGGGGAGGTGCCGAGCAGGCTCATCAGCAGGGTGGTCCCGGTCCTGCCCGACAGCGGTCTGATTCCCACGATCGGGAGCACGCCCCCATTCTTGCGTGTCGCTCCAATCGCAGTTTCGATGGTGCGATTACCGGGTGCGCTGGTTGGGCCGCAGTGCGGCGGTCCGCTGCTCGTGCGGGTGGTGAATATGAGTGTGGATATCGGGCCGCGAGACGTGTCCGTGATCGGCCATCATGAACAGATGCCTTCCTCCGGCGATCAACCGAGCGACATGATGTTCAGGCAGGTTGTCACTGCTCTTGATCCCGTAATGGTGCCGATCGGGTTCGCCAGCGGCCAGGGCGGCGACTCCGGAGACAAGGGCCAGGTGATCTTCTGCTCCGTCCACCCGAGCGGCGACGGACGATGCGCTGATGTCGTGCTGGATCTCCGACGAACCGAAGGATGGCGGATCGTGTCCATCAGCTACGACGGGTTCCACGACGACCACGTCGAGCATCTCCGTCTACGTCAAGACGTCAGGCTCCCGGAACAACTCGAGTCGCTACGGACGACCATCCCGGACGACTTGAACCAATGGAGCCAGTGATGGGGTTTGCGGGGGTTCGACGGGCGCTCTCTTCGTGGCGGGTCCGCACACTCGTCCTCGGCGCGATCCTGCTCGTCGGTGCTTCCAGCGCATGTAGCGGAAGAACGGACGCCGAGGTACAAGAAGTGTCGGTTCAGAACGACGGGGCGACGCTCGTGCTTCAGGTCAATACCTGCAACGAGGACAGCACCAGCGTGTCAGTTGTCGAGTCCGACCGCGACATCGTCGTGACGGCGAGCACTCGGGCCAGCTTCGGTTGCAGCGGAGGAGACGACTGCTCCGATCCCCGGCGTGTTGAACTGGATGAGCCTCTCGGCGACCGCCAGATCCTCGATGAAGACGGAAACGAAATCCGTCGCGTCAACCCGTAGCTCACCGAACCATTGCGACCCTGTCCCCGGCGGGCCACCTCGCCGAGATTATGCGGTGCTCGGCTTGGGCCGTGATGCGGCGCGTCGGACCATGTCCGGAGCGGGATTACGTGCGGCGATATCGAGTGCCCCCGACCGGCACTTCTGGGACACTCCACTGGCTTGGTGGTGGTAGTCGTGGCGCGGGTGGTCTTGGTGGTCTTCCTCTGTGTGGCCGAGATCAGGTAAGAGTAGCAGCGCCCTGGACCCACCGGATGTGCGCGAGATGCGCTTGCAGCGAGGCTCCTGATCCGTTTGGATTTCTTCGGGTCGTGTCACCCGGATGTCGGTGCGGTGGCAACGTTGGGGTGTGAACGAGGTGTCGCTCGAGGATGCGTACAACCAGTACGCCGGTGACCTAGTTCGCTACGCCACCGTCCTCGTGCCCGGTTCTGCGGCAGCTGACGTCGTGGCCGATACCTTCGCGGATCTGTTGCGCAACCCCGGCGGAGCCTGGTCCAACGTTCGGTATCCGAAGGAGTTCTTGTTCGGTGCGGTGGCGAATCGGGCGCGCATGTATCACCGACAGACCGCCCGCCGCCGCCGCCGTGAGCGTCAACTCGTCGTCGCCGGACATCGAGACGAGGCGGTGATCGTCGATGATCCACCCGATGAGCTGTTGGATGCGTTCAAGGAGTTGAGTGTGCAGCAGCGTGCAGTGACCTATCTGACCTATTGGCACGACTTGTCGGTGTCCGAGGTTGCCGACGCACTGGGCGTTGCTGATGGCACCGTGCGGCGCCAACTCGCCCGGGCCCGGACACGTCTGCGGGGAGCGCTGTCGTCATGAGCGATCAACACACCGGGGAGATCCGCGATCTGCTGGCACGCGCAATGTCCGACGCTCCCGACGCGCACCCGTGGGCCGACGTCGAACACCGCGCCCAGCAACATCATGCTCCACCGCCGCAGCGCCGTCGGACCGGAGTCTGGCTCGCCGCAGCAGCGTGCGTCGCTGTCCTTGTTGCAGGACTGGCCGCTGTCCTCCTCTACGACGCCGAACCGAACGGCGCCAACCGACAGCACCACTCCGTCAACAGTCCCTTCCACATCGGTGCCGGCACCGACCACAACGACTCCCGAGAACGAATCGGCATGGACCGGGGGACTGCTCGACGACATCGACGCCGGCTCCTCCGCCCGCTCGACGCCCTCACCGAGGGCGATGCGATCGTTCCGACCGCACCCGATGGCTGGAGGATTGCAGACTCGCGATGGGCAGATCGCGACGCCCCGACGGTCGAGGAGTGGTCCGTCGAGATCATCGAGGCCCGCCCGGACGGAAACGGTCACATCCTCTATCTGACGCAGAGACGTGGAACGACCTGTACGACGTCGGGGGTGTCCGCGACGATCACCACCAATGGCGTGGTGTGGGAGGCGGTTGGAGGCGAACGCTTCGCCGAGGGCGATGAGTTCGCCGATCCCGGGACCCTGGTCGTCGCGAGTCGGAGATCGGTGTGTGTGGCTCAGGCACGGCTTTCCCCAGATGTTGAACGGACCATGGCTGGACAACCCGTCGATCATCGAGTTCCTCGAAGGTCTGCGCGTCGGTTCACCGGACGTCGTGACGGCGGTGGGTGAGGCGTGCTGGCAGTGCGGCGACGCTGGCGCAGAGGGTGACCCGTTCGCTGCGACGGAATCGTCGACTGCCACATCCACGACACCGTCCGGTGACCGGGAAATATCGGTGCCGAGCGACGTCGGCTCCGAAATTGGACGCCCGCTCACTGATCTGGTGGAGGGTGACGTCCTCGTTCCCACATACATCCCGCCAGGCCTGAGACTCCAGATCCCGGCACAGCGGTTCATCCACGGTGACGGAACACGAGAAACTTGGTTCAACCTCGAGACGCTTGACGGCATCTACGCGAACTCTGCAGGTCTCCACGACGTCGGCAGGCCGCTCGGGCCTCCCACTGCCAGTGAGCTGGACGATCCCAACCACCCGCCAGTCGACATCGGAGGCCTCACGTGGGTGTGGAACGACTTCGGCGCGGCGCGACACGCTGTCAGTGGCTCGTTCGCGGTCTCGGTCAGTCTGCACGGTCTCGACAGGTCGGAAGCCGAACGGTTCATTGAGGGTCTACGAGCCGTTCCCGCCGAACAGTTTCCGGGCACGATTGTCGACAGTGACTGACTCACGGTCATCAACCGCAGCGAAACAGTGGCGCTGAGATCGTCGCAAGAGATGATCGATTCGAACTCGCAGCAGTACTGGTAGCGGACTAGGTGTGGAGCGAGAGCCGAGCCGCTCGGTAATCACGACCCGACACCCTCAAGCGAACGCCGCAGTGCCGGCGAAGTGTGGGAGGTCAAGCCTCCGATTGGGCAGCGCATAATCACCGCCAGGAGAACCCGTGGTCGCTCAGTCCGGGTCGTCGATGAGGGCGCCCAGGCTGTCGGCGGCGTCGTGGTCGCCGCGGTGCCCGCGGTGGGCGTAGACCCGAGCGAGGGTTTCCACGTGGTCGCCGATGCGTGCTGCGACAGCGGGGAGAGATTCGCCGGCGTCGAGCTGGGTGCTGGCGTACCAGTGGCGTAGGTCATGGAGTCGGACGTCGCCGGCGCCGGGTACTCGCGCTGTCACGCGCTTGAAGGCTTGGGTGAGCCGGTCTGGTGAAATCGGTGTGAGTCCAGTCGGGTCGGTCGCAAGATCGGCGATCACGTACCCGTCGGGGTCGAGCTTCGTCCGGATCATGGCGGCGAGCTCTTCCTGTCGTTCGCGGTGGTTGCGGAGGATCCGGGCGGTGCCGTGGTCGAGGGCGACCTCGCGGGTCTGGTGGCTCTTGGGGTCCTTCTCGATGAGCTTGCCGGTCTTCAAGCGTGCGACGGAGTGGCGGATCCACAGCACGCGCCGGTCGAGGTCGACCGACGACCATCGCAGTCCGCAGATCTCGCCCCGTCGCGCGCCGGTGGCGGCGAGGAGTCTGAACGCAACGTGGTTCTCGGGGTTGCGGCTCTCGGCCGCCTCGCGGAGGAGCGCAGTCACGACGGTCGGAGTTGGGGTCGTCCGAGACTGTCGGGGGACCGCGGGTGGTGTGGCGAGTCGCACGACGTTCCGGTTTGTCCACCCCCACTTCATCGCTTGCTGGAATGCCCCACCGAGGACTGAGTGGTAGCGCTTGATGGACCCGGGTGACAGGCCGTTCGATCGGAGCCGGACGTAGAAGTCGTCGAAGTCCTTCGGTCCCAGATCCTGGATCATCTTGCCGCCGAGGCGGTCGGCAGCGACCTTGCGTGCGATCCCGCGGTAGCTCTCGATCGTGCGGGCCTCGCGCCCTCGCTGCTCGAGATGGTCGATGTGGGCGAGCAGGAGCCCTGCGACGGACTGGTCGGCGTGGGTCCCGATGGAGTCGACCTCGGCCACGAGTTGGGCGAGTGCCTTGTTGGCCTCGCGCTTGCCGCCGCGGAACGTTCGGCTCACGTATCGGGGTCGAGCAGTGATCGGATCCGGCCCTGCGTAGGCGCGGAGCTCCCAGTAATCGGGCTGCCGCTTGAGGCGCAGGCTCCCTCGTGCCATGAAGTCACTGTAGTGAAATATGGGACAGATATGGGACAAACCCGGAAACCGGCCGGACCTCTTGGGGCCTCATGCCGATCTACCTGGTGTTTCGTGGAGCCCAGAGCGAGAATCGAACTCGCGACCTACGCATTACGAATGCGTTGCTCTACCGACTGAGCTATCTGGGCGCGCAGTGAGCGCAGATCGAGATGCTATCGGTGGGCCCCGACCGTCACGACCGATGTAACGATTGGTGTCTGACACCAAACGTTACATCGCAAGCGGATTGCGACCGTCCCAGGTGCCGGTTGCGGCATACGGCTCGAATCGGGCGAACATCTCTTCGGCGTACCAGTCCTCGTCGCGGGTGCGATCGATCACCTCACGGTGTTGCGGCATCGTGTAGGCAAAGGCGCGGGCGGCAGCGAGCGATTCCCAGAGACTGAACGTTGCGAGGCTCCCCACGGGCGTCTCACCGATGCCGACGACGTCGATCAAGCCGGGCGCCTTGTGCAACTCGACGTCGACCACCTCGCTGGCCCTGCCGAAGGCCCGCCAGGATCGTCGGCGCACATCGGCCCGCGTGATGATCGCGACGGGGCCGTCCTTGCTGCCCGGCTGGAGGCCATCGAGCGGGTCGAACCCCTTCCAGGTTCCGTGTCCGCCGATCGAACGAAGCCGGGTGTGCCAGCTCTGCTCGGCGTGCTGCCACCGACGAGCGACGCTGCTGCCGGCGAGGAACCTGTCGAGGTGGACTTCGTCGTCCCAGACAGCGAACAGGGCGCTCCGTGAGAGGTCGGCACCGCGTCCGGTGTTGCTGCCGCTGCCGGTGCCGAGGAGGCGCCAGAAGACCAGGCCGTCGACGTTGCGGAGTCGGAACCGATCGATGCCGAGCCTCGCTAGGACGACGGGGGTCTTCCACGCGGGTTCGTCGATGAGGTGGAACGATGCGATACGACCCATGCATCGGCCATGCTGTCACCGATGAGCGCGGATGTGGCAGTCACGATCGTGGTCGGCTACCTGGTCGGATCGATCCCGATCGCGAATCTGGTTGCCACCCGGCGTGCGCACATCGACCTGCGAGAGGTCGGTGACCGCAACCCTGGCTTCTGGAACGCCCGCGAGACGCTTGGCCGCACGGCGGCGATCCCAGTGTTCGTCGGCGACAGCCTGAAAGGGGTCGTCGCTGCGCTCGTCGGCGTGGCCCTCGCTCAGTCGGGTGACTGGTGGATGCCGTACGTCGGCTGTGGAGCCGCGATGGTCGGGCACTCGTTCCCGGTGTTCGCGCGTTTCCGTGGCGGGCGGAGCATTCTCACGTTTGCTGGTGGCGCCGCCGTGTTCGCCCCGATCCCGTTCGCTATCTCGATCGGGCTCCTCCTGCTCACGTTCGTCGTTCGTCGCTCGTTCGCGGTCGCCGCCCGCGTCGGGTTCGTTGCGTTCCCGGTGGTGCAGATCGCCATCGAGGGTCCGTATCGCACTGCTGCCACTGGGGTGCTGATGACGTTCATCGGCGCGCGCTTCGCGATGGCGGCGCTGGCTGATCGTCGCATCACGCGGCACGAGGAGGAGTAGCGCATCAGGTGTAGCTGCGGCCCCGCCAGGTCTGGCGCCCTCGCCGCGCGATCCCGCGGGCGATCGCGAGCGCAGCCAGCGGGTCGGCAAGCGGGCTCGCCCAGTACGCAGCGTCGACGCGGTCGTAGGCGCGGCGGGTGCCGAACAGGGTGCCGAGACGTGCGGCGGCCAGCACGACGTCGACCAGGGCATCGGCCGCAGTGCCGCGCCGCAGCAGGAGCCGGGGCAGCGGCAGCACCTGGGTGAGCACCACGATCGCCAGGTCGAACAGCTGGCGGTCGCGAGGCTCCACACCGGGGAGCGCGAGCGAGCGGCCCCACCCGTTCCAGACATCCCCGAACGACTCGAACATGCGCACCGTCAGCAGCTCGCTGGCGTCGAGGAACCCCACCCGCTGACCGTCGGTGGCGAGGTGCCGAGCGAGTGCGAGGTCTTCGACGACGTCGTTGCGTACACGCTCCATCCCACCGCTCGCCAGGAACGGTGTGCGGGGGAACACCATGCACTGCCCGTTGGCCATCGTGCGGTCGGGCCGGCTCGGTGCTGCGCCGGGCGGACCGAATCGGTACACGAGCGTGGTCAGCATCGCGGGATGCAGCCAGCGGCTCCCGGCGGTGGGGCATTCGAATCGTCCGCCGACGGTCAGCAGATCGAGCCGGTCCCCGACGGCCCGCGCCACCACGGCGGTCGGGAGACGAGGGTCGGGTCGGGCATCGGCGTCGAGGGTGACCACCCAGTCGGATGCTGCCGCCTCGATGCCCTGCTGCAACGCCCACGCCTTGCCCGCCCATCCGTCCGGCAGCGCCACGCCCGGCACCACTCGCGCCCCCGCGGCGGTGGCGATGTCAGCGGTGCCGTCGCTCGACTGGTCGTCGACCACGATCACCTCCTGAACGCCGGGTGCGCCGACGATCGCGTCGAGCAGTGGACCGATGCGCGCGGCTTCGTCGCGAGCGGGCACCACCACGGCGATCGACTGAACCGGGGTGAGTGTGGGCCGCACCGGCGGCGCGACCCTGGCGGCCTTGGCGATGCGCGAGATCGCCACCACACCAGCCGCAACTCGCGCCACCAGCAGGAGCCGTGTGAACGATCGAACCAGTGTGCGCACGATCAGCTCCGGTCTCTCACGCCAGGTCCTCGGCGATCATGTCGGCGACGATCTTGGCGCTCGTGGTCACCAGCGGAAGACCCCCGCCGGGATGGCTCGACCCGCCCACCAGGTACAGGCCGGCCCGTGCGCCACGATTCGCGGGACGCACGAATGCAGCCCGCTTGCCGTTCGACGACGTGCCGTAGATCGCCCCGCCTGGTGAGCGGTATCGGTTGGCGATGTCGGCGGGCGTCATCGTGTGGGTGAACTCGATGCGCGACCGCAGCTCGACACCCCGGTCCGCGAGCCGATCGAGCACCAGGTCGCCATAGGCGTCGGCGTCGACCTCGACATCGGGCGGGGTGTTGACCAGGAGGAACCAGTTCTCGTTGCCGTCGGGCGCCTGGCTCGGGTCGGTCACCGACGACACGCAGGCATAGATCGTCGGATCGTCGGCGAGCTGTCCGGCGTCGAGTTGGTCGTACTCGGTTCGGTAGCTGCTCGAGAACCACACGTTGTGGTGGTGAAGCACCGGGGTCCGACCCCGAACGCCTGCGCACAGCACGAAGCCGCTCGTGGAGCGCTTCGCCCGGCGAACCCGCTTCAGCGCCGTCGCATCTGGGAGGAGATCGGCGTAGAGGTACTCGGCGTCGACGTTGGCCACCACGATGTCGGCGTCGACGACCGACCCGTCGGCCAACTCGACCCCAGACACGGCTCCCGCTCCAGCGCTGGTCACCCGGGCGACCTCGGTGCCGGTGTGGACCTCGACGCCAGCCGCTCGGGCGACCCGCTCGAACGCGGCCCGGATCGCATCGAGGCCACCGGTCGGGTACCAGCACCCGTAGCGGGATTCGATGTGGGGGATGCAGCCGAGCGTGGCCGGTGCACCGTAGGGCGACGAGCCCGAGTAGGTCGCATAGCGGCCGGCCCACTGCACGAGTCGAGGGTCGTCGAAGAACGACTCGGCGGATCGCTGCAGGGTGCGCATCGGGTCGATGGCGGTGAGGTCGAGCGGTGATCGCATCCGGCGTGCGAGCGCGATGGGGTTGGCCATCGGTCCAGCGAAGAAGGTGCGATCGGCCACGTCCCAGATGCGCCGTCCGCGGGCATCGAACCTGCGCCACTGGTCGCCTGCTCCCGGCGCGAACGCATCGAACGCTGCGGCGGTGTCGTCATCGCCGTCGGGCACCGTGAGTGACGAACCGTCGGGCCAGCGGTACACGAACTGCGGATCGAGGCGAACGAGGTCGACCTGTTCGTCGAGGCTGGTCCCGGCCACGCGGAACACGTCGTCGAACAGATGGGGCAACGTGACCAGTGACGGGCCGATGTCGAACGTGTAGCCGCTGCGCGTGTACGTGGCGAGCTTGCCGCCGACGACGTCGTTGCGCTCGAACATCGTCACCCGGTGCCCGGCGGCCTGCAGCCGGATGGCCGCGGCCAGCCCACCGACGCCGCTCCCGATCACCACGACGTCACGTTTGGTGTCAGACACCATTCGTGACACCGAGCTTGCGGGCGACGGCGGCGGTTGCGAGCGGGATCATGGCCGCGCCGCCGACGGTGGCGACCACAGGGTCCCGGAAGTAGCGGGCGAAGCCGATCGTCTCCATCACGCCCATGTAGGCGTACTCGCCGATGAGCGTCCCGTCGGCGTCCTGTGCCCGCTCGCTCGGTGGCAGTGCTGCTTCGAGGAGGGCCATCACCCCGAGGCCGGTGACGAACCACCCGACGTAGTTGCTGAGCGGGATGCCGCGGTACACACCTCGTGTGGCCCACTTCCAGTATCCCTCGCCGACCATCTGGGGGTCGAGGAACAGGTCCCAGGCCGTGAGGGCCGCTGCGCCGACCACGATGCGCGTGGCTGGTGTCGATCGCTCACCGAGCGCGGCGTGGGCGGTCTCCCGAGCCGGCAGGCCGAGCGCGAACCAGGCCAGCGGCACGATCGCGGGTACGTGGGCGATCTGGGGCTGTAGCGCCGAGGTGTAGGCGTAGCGCCCAAACGGCACACCTGTCGCGGTGCCGACCCGTTCGACGATCGTGGTGCCGACCGCCGTGGCGGAGCCGGCGAGTGCGGCCTGGCGGGTACCCCAGTGCCGCACGGCGTTCGCTGCGGTGGTGGTGAACGATCCCACGACCACCACCGTCGACAGCACCCGACGCGCTCGCCCGCCCTGGGGCAGCAGTGGGGTGGCGATCATGCCCGCCACGGTGATCGCGCCGGACGCCGTGGCGACCCATCCAGCCCACCGTGGTTCTCGTGAACTCGTGCGCGAACTATTCCCGCACGAGTTCACGAGAACGCAACTGGTCGGTCGATGGTGGGGCCTGGGTTCACGGGAGCAGGAGTTTGGCCACCATCGTGGCCTTCTCGATCGTGGACACGCTCGCCCGTGAGGAGAACACGTCGTAGTCGTTCGCTTCGATCTTGTCGAGGATGCGCCCGTACAGCGTGTGCGCCGCACCGACGCACTTGGCCGACTGCTCAGGCAGCATGTCGATGCCGACCTGTGCCGATCGGTAGAGCTCGCGGCACCGGTCGATCTCGAAGCGCATCAACGCGATGAACTCGGGGGTGACGGTGCGCTGGGTGAGGTCGGCGCCGAATCGTGCGATGTCCTCCTGGGGCACGTACTGGCGCCCGCGGTCGAGGTCTTCGTCGATGTCGCGGAGGAAGTTCGTCAGCTGGAATGCGTTGCCGAGGTCGCGGGCATGCGGAAGTGCGGTGTCGTAGTCGGTCGGCTCGAGGATCGGCAGCATCAGCTCGCCGATCACCGCAGCGGAGCCGTCCATGTACACGAGTAGGTCGTCCCAGGTGGCGTAGCGCTCGACGGTGAGGTCCATCGTCATCGACGCCATGAACCGACGGAAGCCGCCGGGATCGATGTCGAAGGCTCGCACGGTGTGGACGACGGCCTTGAGCACTGGATCGTCGGAGTGTCCGCGTCGAGGTCAGCGAAGAATCGGTCGCCGAAGTCGGCCAACGCAGCCGCACGGACCTCGGTGGGAACGTCGCGACCGCCCTGTGACGGGATCTCGTCGACGATGTCGTCGGCGTAGCGGGCGAATGCGTAGAGCGCGTGCACGTGATGCTGCTTGACCTTCGGCAGCGCCTTGGTCGACCAGTAGTAGGTGGTGCCGTGACGTTTGTTGAACTCGCGACACAACTCGTAACTCTCGTCGAGTGTGACGGGGCCCTCCGGAAGGAGGTGCGTGGTGGGCGTCGGCGGCGTACGGCGCAGCCGAGACGGCAGCCTCACGTGGCCCGCGACTTCGCGTACTGGTCCACCCGCTCAGCGGCGAGCTTGCCCGACACGAGCACCATCGGCACGCCGACGCCGGGAAGCGTCGACGAGCCGGTGAAGACGAGGCCGGGCACCTTCTTGTTGACGTTGTTCGGACGGAACGGGCCCGTCTGGAAGAAGGTGTGCGCAAGTGCGAACGGTGTGCCCTGCTCCATGCCCATTCGCTTCCAGTCCTCGGGGTCGTAGATCTCCTCGACGACCACCTCGGTGGGGTACCCGAGCGAGTCGACCCGCCGCGCAGGCTGTCGACGATCGTGTCGCGTTCCTTCGACCAGTCGATCGTGCCGCTCAGGTTCGGGGTCGGCTCGAGCACGTAGATGCTGGAGTGGCCTTCCGGGGCCAGCGATGGATCGTCGAGGCTGTGCAGCGTGACGAGGATCGACGGATCGGGCATCCGCACACCATCATCGATCAGTGCCTTGAACGAGCCGTCCCAGTCGTCACCGAAGTGGATGTTGTGATGGCTGGCGTCATCGGGCGGCGTGCCCTTCACGCCGGCCACCCACAACAGACACGACGGCGAGTACTTGCCGGTCCGAGCAGCGCGCGGCGCACGGATACCGGGGAGCAGTTCGTCGTACGCGACCGGGAGGTCGACGTTGCAGACCACGGCATCGGCGGTGACTCGTTCGGAACCGGCGATCTCCACACCGGTGACCGCTCCCCCGGGCTTGCGCAGGATGCGCGTGACCGGCGATGAGTATCGAATGTCGACGCCGGCATCGGTGACGGCGTTCGCGAGACCAGCGGCCATCATGTGCATCCCGCCTTCGGGCACGAACACGCCTTCGACGGAGTCCATGTAGGTGATCACCGCGTACAGCGCGAGCGCTTCGTACGGGGCGAGCCCGGCGTACATCGACTGGAAGCTGAAGATGCGCTGCAGGCGATCGTCGTCGAAGAACGACGCCACCTTGGGGCCGAGCTTGCCGAATCCGCCGAGCTTGACGAGTTCGAGGCCGGACTTCCACGGCTTGATCAGGTCGAGTGGCGTGTTGAAGTTCGCGTCGATGAACGAATCCATCTCCGCCCGGTACAGCTTCTCGAGCCAGACACAGAAGCGACCGAACGCCTCGGCGTCCTTGTCGCCCGAGAACTGCCGGATCTCCTCGGTCATCGCCTCGCGGCCGTGGCGCACGAAGAGCGTGGATCCGTCGGAATACACCGCCCGGTACATCGGGTCGACCGGGTTGATCGTGACGTAGTCCTTCATCTCGGCACCCGCAGCGTTGAACGCGGTCTCGAGGAGGTTCGGCATCGTGAGCACCGTCGGCCCGTTGTCGAGTCGGAAACCGCCCTCGGTGATCATTCCGGCTCGGCCGCCGGGAATCGCGTCACGTTCGACGATGGTGACGTCATGGCCGGCACCGACGAGGTGGGCAGCGGCCGAGAGCCCTCCCAGACCTGCACCAACAACAACAACCTTCATCAGACGCTCCTCCAGCTCACGTAGTTGGCCAAGGCGACGAGTTCGTTCTTGGCGTTGTCGACGATCGGCGCAGCTTCGATCGCCTCGATGGCGGCGGTGGTCAGCGCCGTGATGTGAGCTTCGAGTTCGTCGAGCGCACCGGTGTCGACGATCGCTTGTTGGATGCGCGCCACGCCGTGGCCGTCGAGGCCGGGGGCGCCCACCTCGGCGAGCACGTCGAGCTGGGCCTGGTTGGCCGAACGCACCGCCCGTGCCAGCAGCGGAGTGGGCTTGCCCTCGCGGAGGTCGCCGCCGACCGACTTGCCCGTGAGGCTCTCCTCGCCGAACGCCCCCATCACGTCGTCGCGCATCTGGAACGCGTCACCGAGCGGAAGACCGTATGCGCTGAGCGCAGGGAGCAGTTCCTGTTCACGCTCGGGTGCGGCGAGCACGGCGCCAAGGTGGAGTGGACGCTCGATGGTGTACTTGCCGGACTTGTACCGACAGATCCGCTCTGCCTTGTCGACGTCGCGGATGCTCTGCACCGAACCGAGAATGTCGAGGTACTGGCCGATGTTGAGTTCGATACGCAGCTCGTTCCAGATGCGCATCGCCTCCGGAGTGGCGTTCTCCATCAGGCGGTCGGCGTAGACGAACGCAAGGTCGCCGACCAGGATCGCGACGCCTTCGCCGTAGCGCCTCGATTCGCCGACCCAGCCTCTGGCGGCGTGTTCTTCAGCGGCGAGCGTGTGGGTGGTGGGCTGGCCACGACGAGTGACGGCGTCGTCCATGACGTCGTCGTGGAACAGCGCGAACGCGTGCATCAGTTCGAATGCGGCGCCGGCGTCGATGTCGATCTGGTCGTCGGTGCCACCACCGGCACCCACATAGCCCCAGTGGCAGAAGGCGGGGCGCAGGCGCTTGCCACCGGAGAGCACGAGTCTGCGGATCTCATCGATCGGTTGGGCGAGATCGGGGTCGAACGTGGCCCAACGGTCGCGTTCTGCGGTCAGCAACTCGTCGAGGCGTGCTTCGACCCGGTCGGCGATGGATCGGAGACTGGTCGGGGCGGTACCGGGCATCTCAGCGAAGGCTACTGCCGTGTTGCGCAGCCTGTCCCGATCTGCTCGATCCGCCTGCGAGCGGCGACTGCTGCTGCTCGGGCGGGGTCACTCGGGGTCGGCGATGGCATCGAGGTCGGCGGTGACCTGTTCGATGCGCAGTTGCGCCGAGGAGATCTTGGAGCGACAGAGCGTGATCAGTTCTGCGGCGCGGGCGACGCGATCGGCGAGATGGTCGACATCGACGTCGGAGCCCTCGAGTTCGCGCAGGATCGAGTCGAGTTCGGCCAGTGCGTCTGCGTAGCCGGGGGTGGGTGCTTCGGCCATGGGTCAGTCCTTCGGTCGGGTGCTGGTGACGGTACTGGTGATGGTGCCATCGGCGAGCGCCGTGGTGACGACGTCGTCGGGTGCGAGGTCGGCGGCGGACCTCACGACGGTTCCGTCGAGTCGGCGTGTGATGCTCCAGCCGCGAGCGAGCTGCACGGCGGGGTCGAGCGCGGCGAGGCGTGCCGCGCCGAGATTCAGGTGGTTGCTGCCTCGCTCGATGGTGGCAGTGGTGCGGCTGAGGAGTCGTCGATGGGTGTCGCTGAGGCGTTGTTCCGCGCGTGCGAGTCCTGCCGGGGCCGCACGACCCAGCGTGTCGATTCGCATGGTGAGGCGTTCGTCGGCTCGTTCGACCGCGGCGTGGGTTCGGCGGGCGATGCGATGTGCGGTGTCTGACAGCTCGGCGCCTGCGGTACCGAGCGCGTGGCTGCTCTGGCGAACGATGGCCTCGAACGCGGCCTCGCTGTCGGCGGAGTACCGAGCGGCGCGGGCGATCAATTCGCCGGCGCAGGCCGTGGGGGTCTTGAGGGCGCTGTGCGCGACGTCGTCGGCGACGCTGCGGTCGATTTCGTGGCCGAGGCCGGTGAGCACGGGGACGGGTGATGCGGCGATCGAGCGGGCGATCGATTCGGCATCGAACACCGCGAGTTCGTTTCGTGCCCCGCCGCCCCGGATGAGGACCAGCGCATCGAGGTCGATACGACGCGAGAGCGTCCTGACGGCGGCGGCGATCGACCGCTCGGCGACGTCGCCCTGCACCCTGGTGTCGATCACGGTGAGCGAGAAGCCGAGGGCGCTCCGATGCAGTTCGTCGTGGAAGTCGTGCCAGGCAGCAGTGCCCACGCTGGTGACCACACCGACTCGTAGTGGGATCGGTGACAGCGGGCGCTGCTTGTTGGCATCGAGCAGTCCTTCGGCGACCAGTCGACGAAGGACCTGGTCGCGCGATTGTGCGATGTCGCCGATCGTGTACGCCGGGTCGATGCCCGACATCTTCAGGCCGATCCGGCCGTTCGGTGCGTAGTAGTCGAGGTGGCCGAAGACTCGAACCTTCATGCCGTCGGCGAGGCGAAGCCGGTGCTTGCGTAGCATCGGGCGCAACCGCACACGAGCGTTGGCGAAGAACTGCACGTTGACGACGGCCCGGCGGTTTCCCTCGTCCTCGTCGACGAGGGTGAAGTAGGCGTGCTGGCCCCGGTCGCTCCATCCGGTGATCTCGCCGCGTACCCACACCCCGTCAGAGAACCCTCGCCGCAGCGCGTCGTTGATGGCCTCGCCGAGTTCGCCGACGGTATACGTGGGGTTCGCGGCGTCGTCGAGTTCGTCGTCGCCGAAGTCGAACGCGGGCTGGCTCACGGGACCGATTCAATCAGTCGGTCACACATCGGCGTGCAGCGTCGCTGAATACCGGCGCGATCACGCCCGGGGTCTGACCCCTGGCGTGATTCATGCGCCCAACATCCGGACCGTGCCACCCGGCGGTGTCTCGGTGTCGTCGCTGGCGTCATCGGAGGCGATCGGCGTCGCGAAGAGTTCCCCGTCGACCGGGAGATTGCGTTGCAGGCGGAGCTCGTCGAGCTGGCGAAGTGGTTTTTCGAGTTGACGCCGCCGGGGGCCGGTGAGCTGCTCGAATGCACGGTCGACCTGATCGAACTTCTTCTTCACCGAGTCGACCTGGTCGTTGTACTTGCGCCATTGCGCCGAGAACGTACCGAGCAGCTGCAGGATCTCGTCGCTCGTCTGTTCGATCATGAAGTTGTCGAACGCCTGACGGATCACACCGAGAAACGCGAACAGCGTGAGCGGTGAGCACAGCACGACCTTCTGGCCCATCGCTTCGTCGATCAGACCGGCGTCGTGTTCGTGGATGAATCCGGTGAGTTGTTCGTTGGGGATGAACAGCAGCACGTAGTCGACCGACGGCGTGTCGCTTTCGCCGGCGTAGTCGCGCTTGGCGAGCTCTCGGACCCGCAGCCGCACATCGGCGAGGAACCGCTTGAGGTGCACCTCGCGTTCGGCGTTGGTGTCGACCTCGAGATAGCGCAGGTACGACGCCATTGGAAACTTGACGTCCATGTACAGGGCGTGACCCTTGGGCATCGGGAAGGTGTAGTCGGGCCGGCCGGAGCCCCCTTCGATCTGAGTCTGCTTGACGTAGTTGAGGTTCTCGACGAACCCGGCGAGGCGCAAGACGTCCTCGGCCATCCGCTCACCCCACTGACCGCGGGCCTGCGGGTTGGCGAGGGCCTCGCGTAGCGCGCGTGTCGAGTCGGCCAGGGTGTTCGCGATTTCGGCGTGCGCTTGCAGCGAGTTGGTGACCTGCCCGAAGTTCTCGGCACTCGATCGGCCGAGCGTGGTGACCATCTCGCTCAGCTTGGAGAGCTCGGCGCGCATTTCGGTGTGCACCTGGTCGAGGCGGGCGTCGATGACGTCCTTCTTGGCGCCGAGTTCTGCAGTGTTCTGTTCGCGAGATGCCGTTGCCATCGCCCCGAACTGCTCGCGCTGCAGTACGGCGGTTTGCGCAAGCGCCGCCGACACGGCCGCATCACGCTCGGCGGTTGCCTGCTCTCGGACCTGGGCGACGGCATGCTGCACGGCCGCCTCGACGGCGACCTGCACGCTCTCGTTGGTGGCGAGCCGCTCCACTTCGCGCTCAGCGTCGCGTGCGGCCTGTGCGGCGGCGACGTCGGCGGTGCGCCGAGCGGCCAGCTGGTAGCCCCCGACAGCGGCCCCGGCGGCCAACAGCACGGCGATCAACAACAACACGATGTCCATGCATTCCATGATGACGTGGGGGTGTCACAGAGTTGCGGATGGGCGCTGCGCTGGGCGGACGCGGATGTCCCGTCGTCGTCGGTGATCTCGGGCGCGCCGGGGAACGGTTCCGTGGGACACTTCGTGCGTGGACGCACACGAACTCCGAACCGATCGGCTCCTGCTGCGTCGCTGGACCGATCACGACCGCACGTCGTTCGCCGAACTCAACGCCGACCCTGCGGTCATGGAGTGCTTCCCGGCGCCGTTGTCGGCTGCCGAGAGCGACGCCTTCGTCGATCGCATCGAGGCCAACTTCGAGCAGCACCGGTTCGGGCTGTGGGCCGCGGAACTGCTCGAGCGCGACGAGTTCATCGGCTTCATCGGGCTCTGGCCGGCCACGTTCGACGCCCACTTCACGCCTGCGATCGAGGTGGGGTGGCGCCTCGCTCACCGGTTCTGGGGATCGGGGCTTGCTCCCGAGGGGGCTCGCGCAGCGATCAGCGACGGGTTCGACCGTCTCGGCGTCGATGAGATCGTGTCGTTCACCGCAGCGATCAACCGCAACTCACGCCGAGTCATGGAGAAGCTCGCCATGACGCACGACCCGGTGGACGACTTCGATCACCCTGCAGTGCCCGCGGGTGACCCACTGCGGCCACACGTGCTCTACCGAGCGTCCCCGACTCGGCAGTCGGCCTGACCGGCAGCGCCAGGGTCGACGTGGCGGCTCGTCAGCGCAGCGGGATGGTGAGGCAGCGGTCGTCCAGCGTGCCGAGGGCGTAGGTGGCGTAGTCGACGCCGAAGTCGCTGTAGAGGTTGCGACACGACTCGCTCCATGCGAGTGCGTCGGGGGTCGACATGCGGTGGACGACCTGCATGATGGCTCCCTCGTACACCCGATACTCGGCCCAGGTGCCGGGGAAGTCCTTGGTGCAGCCGATCTCGATCGAGGGCACGCCCGAGCGGGCCATGGAGCGCACGCGATGGCGGTGGGTGTGGCCAGCGGCATAGGCAACGATCTCCGAGCGTCGGGCGGCGAGTTCGTCGAGCCGGTCGCTGGCGTCGGGGTGGAGGCCGAAGTAGTCGTCGCTGCGCTTGGCGTCGGGTCCATCGCCGATCCACTGCTGGTGATGCCCCATCACGAACACGGGTCGATCGGTGGCCGCACACACGCCGTCGAGCCAGTCGATCTGCTCAGGCGTGATGTTGCCCGTGGTCGCTCCCGGGATGGCGGTGTCGAGCAGCGCCACGATCACCCCCGGCAGGGCGATCAGCTGGTCGCCGGCGTACTCGGCCTGGTGCCGGTACGAGTCGTGATTGCCTCGCACCACGTGGAGCCGGTCGCCGAACGGGGTGCGGTAGCACGCTTCGAACGCGTCCCATTCCTCCTGGTGCCCGTCAGCGGTGAGGTCGCCTTTCACGATGACGGCCAGTGGGTCGATTGCGTCCATCTCGGAGGCGGCAGCTCGATTCATCACGTCGGGATACGGAGCGGCTCCTGGTTCCGACCGACGAATCGGACCGTCGGGCAGGTCGTCGATCTTGCCGGCCTCGACTTCGCCGAAGTGCACGTCGTTGACCGTGGCGAACCGACAGAGCAACTCGCCCCCCGGTCGTGGCAGCGTGCGGACGCGCACCCCGTCGAGATCGTGCTCGGTGTCGGCGGTCAGTCCGCTGTGGCGCCGCACATCGAGGCCGTCGTGGAGGACGACGAGGTCGTCAGCAACGGTGGTGACTTCCATCGGTCGGCAGCCTCAGGTCTTGACGACGATCGAGCTCACGACCTTGTCCTGCCAGGTCTGCTTCTCGCCGTCCCAGAGCATCCACAGATAGCCGAGATAGAAGATCGAGGAGGAGAAGAAGCTGGCGAACAGGCTCCGGCCGAGCGCCCTGCCGAAGCCGATCGGCGAGCCGGTGCGCCCATCGATGACCT
This sequence comes from Ilumatobacteraceae bacterium, assembly GCA_963793335.1. GTDB lineage: Bacteria > Actinomycetota > Acidimicrobiia > Acidimicrobiales > Ilumatobacteraceae > Sva-07. The sequence goes on from CAWBZS010000014.1 coordinate 23,538, forward strand.
TCACGCCGACGATGCGAGCGCCCCAGGTCTGGCCGCTCTTGCCCATCGCCCTGACGTAGAGGAACACCACGAACAGCATGCCGACCAGGATGAGCGCGATGCCGCCGGCGATGACTCCACCGTTGGGTTCACCTGGCGGGCAGAGCAGCTCCCAGGAGTTCTCACTCGTCTCGATCCAATCGCAGCCAGTGAATGCCGAGCCGGTCAGCACGATGCCTGGCACCACGAACAGCATGCTGACGAGCCCGTACAGCAGCCCGTCGAGCAGCCACGCGCCGAGTCGGGTCCCGAAACTGGCGAGCTCGCCGAACGCGGACGGCTGCGGGGAGTATGACGGTGGGTACCCCGGTGCAGTTGCGATCGCTCCGGGAGGCGGTGGCGGCGCCGAGGGCAGACCCCCGGGTGGCGGCGGCGGTGTCGAACCCTGGCTGGGTGGCGGCGGAGGCGGTGGAGGCATTGCCATGGCGCGAGTGTGCCACGAACGTCGGTGGCTCGGGAACGTTGCTCAGTGATAGGGGCGGTCGCGACGCGCCGCGATCGGACGCGACCACCAGCGTCCACTGAATCGCCACGCCGTGCTGCGCTCGGGTGGTGCGTCAACGGCGACGACCGGTTTCGGCCAGAGCGCCTCGACGCCGGCCATGATCGCCACCACCTCGTCGTCGGTCGGCGCAGGCGACACGCTCTGGATGTTCGCCGCTCCGGTGTTGGCCGACGGGGCCGTGACGTCGCTCACAGCGGCACGTTCCCGTGCTTGCGGCGGGGCAGTTCCTCACGCTTGGTCGCCAGGAGACGGAGGCCGGCCACCAGCTTCTGTCGGGTCTCCGCAGGGTCGATCACGTCGTCGATGTAGCCCCGCTCGGCCGCTGCATACGGCGATGCGTACTTCTCGGTGTAGTCCTGCACGAGTTCGGCTCGGCGTGCCACCGGATCGGCAGCTTGCTGCAATTCTCGGCGGTACACGATCTCGACTGCGCCCTGCGGTCCCATCACCGCGAGCTCGGCGGTCGGCCAGGCAAAGGCGAGGTCGGCGCCGATCGACTTCGAGTTCATCACGACGTAGGCGCCGCCGTAGGCCTTGCGGGTGATCACCTGGATGCGTGGGACCGTCGCCTCGCAGTAGGCGTAGAGCAGCTTCGCGCCGTGGCGGATGATGCCGCCGTACTCCTGGTCGACGCCGGGCAGGAAGCCGGGCACGTCGACGAAGGTGATCAGCGGAATGTTGAACGAGTCGCAGGTGCGGACGAAACGCGCTGCCTTCTCCGACGACTCGATGTCGAGCACGCCAGCGAGGATCTTCGGCTGGTTGCCGACGATGCCCACGGGCCTGCCGTCGATGCGGGCGAACCCGCACACGATCGACTTGGCCCAGTGGGCGAAGTACTCGAAGAACTCGCCGTCGTCGACGACGTGGCGAATCACTTCGGCCATGTCGTAGGGAAGATTTGGGCTCGCGGGCAGGATGTCGCGCAGTTCGGGGCAGAGCCGGTCGGGGTCGTCGCCGAGGTCTTCCGACGGGGGCTCTTCGAGGTTGTTCGACGGCAGGAACGACAGCAGGAAGCGGACATCGTCGAGGCACGACTTCTCGTCGGCCGACACGAAGCTCGCGACGCCCGACTTGCTCGCGTGGCTCATCGCACCGCCGAGCTCCTCGAGGGTGACGTCCTCGCCGGTGACGGTCTTGACCACATCGGGTCCGGTGATGAACATGTGGCTCGACTCGCGCACCATGAAGATGAAGTCGGTCATCGCCGGCGAGTACACCGCTCCGCCCGCACAGGGGCCGAGGATCACCGAGATCTGGGGCACCACACCGGAGGCCAACACGTTGCGATGGAAGATGCCGCCGTAGCTGGCGAGGCTGACGACGCCTTCTTGGATGCGCGCACCGGCGCCGTCGTTGAGGCCGATCACCGGAGCGCCGACCTTGAGCGCGAGGTCCATCAGCTTGTGAATCTTCTCCGCGAACACCTCGCCGAGCGCTCCTCCGAACACGGTGAAGTCCTGGGAGAAAACGAAGACCTTGCGACCCTCGACCGTGCCCCAGCCGGTGATGACACCGTCGGTGTACGGGCGGTCTTCGAGGCCGGTGGCGCGGTGACGGGCAAGCATGTCGAGTTCGTGGAACGAGCCATCGTCGAGGAAATACTCGAGCCGCTCGCGTGCGAGCATCTTGCCCTTTTCGTGCTGTCGCTCGACGGAGCGCTGCGACCCGGCGTTGATCGCCTGCTCTCGGCGGTCGGCGAGGTCGTCGAGCTTGTCCTGCATGGGATTGGTCACATCTCGCAAGTTACCGGCTGCACACCGCTGGAAGAAGATCGACCAGACTGCATGGCGATGCAGTTGCCGATTCAACCGCCGATCGAACCGATGCTGGCGAAGCTGGCGCGGACGATCCCCGACGGGGACGGCTGGCTGTACGAACCGAAGTGGGACGGATTCCGATGCATCGTGTTCCGTGACGGTGGCCAGATCGAGCTGATCTCACGCAAGCTGCGCCCCCTCGGCCGCTACTTCCCCGAATTGATCGGCCCCCTCTTCGATGCCCTGCCCCAGCGTTGCGTGGTCGACGGAGAGATCGTGGTCGCCGACGTCCACGGTCGCGGTCTCGACTTCGACGCCCTGCTGCAGCGGATCCATCCAGCGGAGTCGCGGATCAACCGCCTCGCCGCGGAGACGCCGGCAGCGTTCGTTGCCTTCGACCTCCTCGCCCATGACGACGAGTCGCTCATCGATCACCGCATGGCCGATCGTCGAGCCGCGCTCGAAGGGGCGATCGTGCCCAACCAGGTGGTGCGGATCACCCCGGCGAGTACCGAGCGTGCCGTGGCCGACGACTGGTTTCACCGCTTCGAGGGAGCGGGCCTCGACGGCATCATCGCCAAGCCGCTCGACGGCATCTATCAGCCGGGCAAGCGGGCGCTCGTCAAGGTGAAACACCAGCGCACGGCCGACTGTGCCGTGGCCGGCTACCGGGTGCACAAGGATGGCAACGGGGTTGGTTCGCTGCTGCTCGGACTGTTCGACGCCCACGGTGAGATGCACTCGGTCGGGGTGGCGTCGTCGTTCTCGGTGGCACGCCGTGCGGAGCTGCTCGCCGAACTCGAACCTCGAACCCACGACGCACTCGTCGGGCACCCGTGGCGAGCGTGGGCGGCCTCCGACGGTGATGCCGCCGGTGTTGCCACCGGCGGTGGCAGCCGTTGGAACGCGGGCAAGAATCTGTCGTTCGTTCCGATCGCGATGGGACTCGTCGCCGAGGTCTCGTTCGGCCAGCTCGAGGGCCGCCGATTTCGCCATGGGGTGTCCCTGCTGCGGTGGCGACCGGACCGAACGCCCGAGTCGTGTACCTACGACCAACTCGACGTGGCCGAGCCGATCTCGTTCCACGACTTCATCGACTGACCGTCGGCACCTCCGGCGCGCAGGACCTCGGGCGAGGTCACTCCTCGCTGAGCGGCGGAATCGTCTGGATCACGACGGGGGGCGCACTCGTGGTGGTGACCGCCACGGTGTCGGTGCCGCCGTCGGCCTGCAGGATCGTGAATGCCAACGGTGGGCTGCTGACCACGCCCACCGGGGTGACGGCGTTGATCGTCATCGTCCAGTCGCCAGCCACGATGAGCGGAAGGCCCTGTGGACCCTCCAACAACACGGCGACACCGGCGCCGGTCAGTGGCACCGGCTGCGTGATCGTGCCGATTTCGTCGTTCGGCGGTGCGGTGAACACCACCTCCAGACCCGACAGCCCTTCGTCTGGCGCTCGCACCGACACCTCGAGTCCGGACAACCCGACGGTGTCGCGGGTCAGCTGCACCGTCACGTCGAGATCGGCCTCGGGAGCATTGATCGGCAGGGTGATCGCGTAGTCGATGTCGGGGCTGCTGCTGATGTTGGGAGGCGTGAGCGAGAGCAGCCAGGCGCTCATCGCCAGCACGATCACGCCGATGCCGAACTCCACGCCGAAGGCGCGACGCAGCCGGTCGGCCATCGGGACGGTCAGCTCGTCGGCTCGCGCCAATCGCTGATTGATGAACTGACGCGCCGAGATCGCCACGAAGATCATCAGGGCAACCGCAACGGTCTTGAGGAGCACCACTCGACCGTGCGACGACCCGAACAGGTTGTCGCTGTCGAGCAGGAGCATCTGCACGATGCCCGTGGCGATCGTGACGCCGATTGCGATGTTCGACAACCGGGCGAATCCCCGGACGGCATGGACGAGGTCCTCTTCGCCGGGACCGGCGAGGACCACCCGTGCGAGCAGCGCAGTGCCACCGACCCACACCGACATCGCCAACGCGTGGACGATCGCCAACGAGATGCCGAGGACGGCGAGGTCCATGTCGGTGCGGCTGAAGCCGATCGTGGCCACCGCGAGTGCGGGGAGCCCGAGCCCGGCCATCTGCGTCACGGGATCGATGACCCGATCGGGGCGGAACGCCACCCATCCGCAGGCGACCACGAGCACCAGACGCACGAGCGCCGCGATCGCCGGGATGCCGGCATCCAGCAGGTCCACCCAGTTGGCCGGGTTGAAGCCACTGCCGAGACCGGTCCCAGTGACCGCAGCGGTGGCAGCAGCGACGTACAACAGCGTGCCGCCGAGCGTGACGATCCACACGGCGCGCAAGAAGCGGATCGTGATCAGGTATTCGACGCCTTCTGGCCAGGCGGCTGCGATGACGACCAGCGAACCGAAGAGGGTGCCGAGGGCGAACACCGAGATCAAGCGACCCAACCACAGCGGGCCCTGGCCGCCATCGACGTCGGACAGCGGCGTGACCTCGGTGGCGTCTGCGGCGGTGGTCGACGTCGCTGGATCGGTGCCGGTGCCGGCATCGGTGGTGGCGGGTTCGGAGGTCGGAACCGTGCTGTCGGTGGAGACCGGGCCGTTGAGCACGACGAAGGTGATGTTGCCCTGGCCGTTCGGGTCGCCCGTTTCGTCGCTGACGAGCCAACTCGCCACGCAGGATCCCTGTGGGAGTTCATCGATCACTTCGGCGGTCATCGTGAGGCGGTCATCGCTCACCTGTCGGGGGCCGACGGTGTAGAGGTCGTCGCACGTGACGGTGATCGTGTTGACCTCACCGAGCGGCTCGGTGAAGGTGATCGAGATCTGTTCGGGTGACTGCTCGATCGTGGAGCCGTCTTCGGGATCGGAGCTCACGACGGTGTTGTCGGCAAGCGCGGTGCTGGGCAGGAACCCGAGCGCGGCAAACACCACCAGCACGACCCCGGCGATCAATCGTCGGGGTCGGCGAAACAGGGCGGGACGGGTTCGCTCGTTCACGATCGTCAGAGGCTAGTTGGCCGTACGGGCGCGGGGTTGTGCACACCGACTCGAGGGAGATCCGGCGGGAGCGTCAGACGTCGCCTCGTCGACACCTGACGGCACCGATTTCGTCGGCCAGATCGTTGCGTCCACGCACGAGTTCGCCGAGTCGCGTCGTCGGTGCGTCGATCTCGTCGGGTGCCGCAGCGATCGCTCGCCAGGCCGCTGCTTGTTCGTCGGTGTTGAGCACGAACGCACGGTGGTCGGCAGCGAGGTCGTCGGGAACGTCGAGTGCTCGTGCCCGGTCGGCTTCGTCGACCAGCGCGTCGGATGCGCTGGTCGCGAAGTCGACCACCGAGATCTGCTCGGGCGGCTGCGGCAGTTGGTCGATGGTGGCTGTGGTGTCGTCGCAGATTCGCTGCAAACCGTCGAGGTAGTCGGCGCGGGTGACCGACGTGGGTTCGCTCGCACACGACGCGACCGCCATCATCGCGATCAGCACCATCGCACGCAGCGCCATCGAACGCAGCGCCATCGAACGCAGCGCCATGGAGCGGGTCGGCATCGTGTCGATGCTAGAGCGCGGTCTGCTGCATCCGGGGTCGTGGCGCCTTCGTCGACACCTGGGCCACGGGTGGATCGGGTGCGTCGCTATCGTGGCATCGATGGCCACCCAGTCGCTCTATCGCCGCTATCGGCCGCGCCGCTTCGCAGAAGTCAAGGGCCAAGACCACGTCGTCCGTGCACTGCGAACGTCGGTCGCCGAAGGACGCGAGGGCCAGGCCTACCTGTTCTCCGGGCCACGTGGTACCGGCAAGACCACCTCAGCGCGAATCCTCGCCAAGGTCCTCAACTGCCAGAACCCTCAAGATGGCGAGCCCTGCTGCGAGTGCGACTCGTGCCGTGCCGTCGAGCGTGGTGTGAGCTACGACGTCCACGAACTCGACGCTGCCAGCAACAACGGTGTCGAGGCGATGCGTGACCTGATCGAGAAGGCGTCGCTCGGCACACCCGGTCGGCACAAGGTGTACATCCTCGACGAGGTGCACATGCTCTCCAAGGCGGCCGAGGCGGCGCTGCTCAAGACGCTCGAAGAGCCGCCGCCGCACGTGGTGTTCGTGTTGGCCACCACCGACCCGCAGAAGATGTCGGACACGATCCGGAGCCGCACGCAGCACCTCCAGTTCCACCTGCTTGCCGCTGACACGTTGGCCGAGCACGTTCGGTGGGTCGCGTCGGATGCCGGACTCGACGTGAGCGAGGCGGCGTTCGACCAGGCGTTGCGTCGCGGCGGCGGATCGGCCCGCGACACCCTGTCGGCGCTCGAACTGGTCGCCAACACCGGCGACGACGACCTCGACGTGGTGGCGCTCGACGAGTTCGTCGAAGCGATGATCGATCGTGAGCCGGGTCGGGCGCTCACGCTCGTCGGTCATGCGGTCTCGAACGGCATGGATCCGCGGACGCTCACCGAGGAACTGATCGCGTACTTCCGCGACGGGTTCCTCTCGCTGATGGCACCGGAATTGGTGCAGGTGCCGTCCAGTCGAGTGGACGCACTCGCAGCCCAGGCGCAGCGACTGGGCGCGGCAGGGCTGGTTCGCGGCATCGAGCAACTCGGCACGGCGCTCACCGACATGCGTCACGCTCCTGACCCCCGTGTGCTGCTGGACGTGGTCGTGGTGCAACTGACCGCCGACACCATGTCCGACGACAACGCTGCGCTCGTCGCGCGGGTCGAGCGGCTCGAACGCAAGATCGCCGAGGGTCCGGTCGCGGCGGCCTCGAAGCCCGAGCCCGCACCGCCCGTCGATCCGAGCACGGGCCGTGCAGCGCTGGGCGGCCGTGCCCGATCGGCGCCGGTTGCGCCCGCTCCTGCCCCGGCTGCGCCCGCTCCTGCTGCTCCGACACCCGCTGCCGGGCCCGTGGCTGGTGACGACGCCGTGGCACCCGCGTCTCCCAGTGACGACCAGTCGGCTGCTCCTGCTCCTACTGCAGCGACCGCCGTCACCGCTGACGATTGGGAGAACACGGTGCGTCCCGGCCTCCGCGGCATGGCGCGTGCGGTGTATGCGCCGGCGGGATTCGTTCGGAGCACCGTGTCGAGCCTGAGCCTGTCGGTGCCGAACGCGGTGCACCTCAGCAAGTGCGAGCAGCACCGCACGGTGGTCGAGGCAGCGCTGCAGCAGTTCACCGGAGTGCCGGTCACGGTCGAACTCATCGATGGCGGTGGCGGCGACCGTGCCGCCGGTGGCGGCGCCGCGGCTGGTGCCGGTGGCGTGCCCGATGGCGGGACGGCAACGCCGGGTCCGGCCGGCGACGACTCCCGTGCGATGTCACAACGCTCTGGCGAGCCTCGGAGCGATCGCGTCGACACCTCGTACGGCGACGAGGTCGCCGATGCCGCGCCTGCGGTGTACCCAGACGACGACGATGTCGACCTCGACGATCTGGTCGACGCGCCACCCGAGTCGGTGAAGTCGCCGATCGATCGATTGGCCGAGGCCTTCCCGGGCTCGGAACTGATCGAGGACGCAAGCTGACTGACCGAGTATGGCCGGCAACTACACACCCCCCGTCCAGTCGTTGATCGACGAGTTGGGCCGGCTGCCGGGCATCGGGCCCAAGTCGGCGCAACGGATCGCGTTCCACCTGCTGAAGGTTCCGACCGAGGATGCCACACGGCTTGCTCACGCGATCACCGAGGCCAAGGCCCGAGTGCGTTTCTGCGAGCGGTGTTTCAACGTGGCCGACGACGTGCTGTGCCCGATCTGCAACGACGACGGTCGCGATTCGTCGATCGTCTGTGTCGTCGAGGAGTCCCGCGACATCGTCGCGATCGAGCGCACCGGTGAGTTCCGCGGCCGCTACCACGTGCTGTTGGGGGCGATGAGCCCGCTCGAGGGGATCGGTCCCGAGCAGCTCAAGATCCGCGAGTTGGTCACGCGGATCGATCCGGAAGGAATCCAGGAAGTGATTCTGTGCACCAACCCGAACACCGAGGGTGAAGTGACCGCGATGTATCTGGCGCGCCTGCTGAAGCCGATCGGGCTCGTCGTCAGTCGAATCGCGAGTGGCCTGCCGGTGGGCGGCGACCTCGAATACGCCGACGAGCTGACACTCGGTCGGGCACTCGAGGGTCGTCGAAACGTCGAGGACTGATCCCAGTCGGAACACTGAACTGGGACATCACCTCCACGAATTGGTAGCGGGCGGACGGGCCAATTCGTGTCGATGATGCCCCAGAAAGGGGGCGAGCCAGGATCGGACTCGCTCGATCTGTTGTGTCATTTAGATTACGGAATCGACGAGATGTTGTCAAGGTTTCGTCATCAAGAGTCGCCCACGCCGACAACAACGCCTCGCCCACCGCATCATCTCGCCGGTGCGCGCAGGGTCAGCTCGGCCGCAAACGTTCGATTGCCTGCCGGTGCGTCAGACGGTGCGCAAGATGGCGGCGTCACCCTGGCCGCCGCCGCCGCACAGAGCAGCCGCGCCGACACCGCCGCCACGACGCTTCAGCTCGTGGAGCAAGGTGAGTGCGAGACGGTTGCCGCTCATGCCGATCGGGTGACCGAGTGCGATGGCCCCGCCGTTGACGTTGACCTTGTCGGGGTCGGCACCCAGCTCGGCGAGTTCGGCGGTCGAAGCGATGCCGACCGCTGCGAAGGCCTCGTTGAGCTCGAGCAGGTCGAGGTCGGCCACGGCGATGCCCGCGCGCTCCGCGGCCTTGACCACCGCGCGGCTCGGCTGGTGGAGCAGCGAGGCACTGTCGGGGCCGGCGACCATGCCGTAGGACACGAACTCGCCGAGGGGCTCGACGCCACGGCGCTCGGCCTCGGCCCTGCTCATCAACACGATCGCACTGCCGCCGTCGGAGAGCTGTGACGCGTTGGCGGCGGTGATCGTGCCGTCCTTGTCGAACGCCGGGCGCATCTTCGACAGCGTCTCGACGGTGGTGCCGGGGCGGACGCCCTCGTCGTGTTCGACCAGGATCGGGTCGCCCTTGCGCTGTGGCACCTCGACCGGCACGATCTCGTCGGTGAACTTGCCGTCCTTGATCGCGTTCGCGGCGAGCTCGTTCGAGCGGGCGGCGAATTCGTCCTGCTGCTCGCGGGTGATGCTGTCGCCGGTGTATCGGTCGGTGCCCAGGCCCATCAGGCACGCGTCGAACGCACACCACAGCCCGTCGGCGATGATCGCGTCGCGCAGCTCGGTGTTGCCGTAGCGGAAGCCGCTGCGTGCGCCGTCGGCGAGATAGGGGGCGTTGGTCATCGACTCCATGCCACCGGCAACCACGATGTCGGCCTCGCCGGCAGCGATCATCTGGTTGGCGAGGTACACGCTGTTGAGCCCGGACAGGCACACCTTGTTGATGTTCACCGATGGGACGCTCATCGGAATGCCGGCCTTGACTGCGGCCTGGCGGCTCGGCACCTGGCCCTGTCCGGCCATCAGCACCTGGCCCATGATCACGTGCTCGACCTCGTCGGGCGCCACCCCGGCGCGCTCGAGCGCAGCACTGATGGCGAATCCGCCGAGGTCGGCAGCGGAGAACGATGCGAGAGCACCGCTCATCTTGCCGATCGGAGTGCGGGCGCCAGCGACGATGTACGAACCTTGAGAAGCCATGTTCGAACGCTACCCCACACCCCAACCCCCGAAAAATGTGCGGAATCGTGACGCTCAGCGTCACGATCGAGGGCAGTTTCGGGGTGGGGGTGAGGCGAGGGGGTGGCTTTGTTGCAATGACTCGGTGATCAGTAGCGTCGATGCCCATGCAGGAGATCCTCGAAGCGATCCAAACGGGAGCCAGTGGCGAGGAGATCGCCAACCTTCCCATTCCCGAGAGCTACCGTGCGGCGTTCGTCAGACGCGAGGACGCGGCGATGTTCGAAGGTGTCGACTCGTGGGACAAGGATCCACGCCAATCGCTGCACGTCGACGAGGTCGCCACACCCGAGCTCGCCCCCGACGAGGTGTACATCGCAGTGATGGCGTCGAGCATCAACTTCAACACGGTCTGGACTTCGATCTTCGAGCCGCTGCCGACGTTCGGGTTCCTCGACAAGATGGGCCGTCAGAACGAATGGGGCAAGCGTCACGCCCTGCCATACCACGTCGTCGGTTCGGACGCGTCAGCCGTCGTCGTGCGCACCGGTTCCGCAGTGCGCAACTGGAAGCCCGGCGACCGGGTGACCGTCCACTGCAACTACGTCGACGACCAGGACCCGAGCGCCCACAACGACTCGATGCTCGCCACCAACCAGCTGATCTGGGGCTTCGAGACCAACTTCGGGGCCCTCGCCGACCTCTCCGTCGTCAAGGCCAACCAGCTCATGCCGAAGCCCAGCCACCTGACGTGGGAGGAGTCGGCCGTCAACGGGTTGTGCAGCTCGACGTCGTACCGCATGTTGGTCAGCGAGAACGGCGCCCAGATGAAGCAGGGCGACAGCGTGCTGATCTGGGGCGCCACCGGCGGCATCGGCGGGTACGCCGTGCAGTACGTGCTCAACGGGGGCGGCACCCCGATCGGCGTCGTGTCGTCGCCCGAACGCGCCGAGCTCCTCAACAAGATGGGGTGCGAGGCGGTCATCGACCGGCGTGCCGAGAACTACCAGTTCTGGTCCGACCCAAACACCCAGGACGAATCGGAGTGGCGCCGCTTCGGCAAGCAGATCCGCGGGCTCAACAACGGCGAGGACGTCGACATCGTGTTCGAGCATCCGGGTCGCTCGACGATGGGCGCCTCGATCTTCGCAGTCAAGCGCGGTGGAACGGTTGTCACGTGCGCAGCGACGTCCGGCTACATGGTCGAGTTCGACAACCGGCACTTCTGGATGAAGCTGAAGAACCTGATCGGTTCGCACTTCGCCAACTACGCCGAGTCGTACGCTGCCAACAAGCTGCTCGACCAAGGCCGCATCCAGCCGCTGCTGACCAAGACGTACGACCTCGAACACGTCGGCGAGGCCGCCCTCACCGTGCACCACAACGAGGCCGAAGGCAAGCTCGCCGTGCTGTGTCTCGCCCCAGCGGAGGGGCTCGGTATCGACGACCCCGAGAAGCGTGAACGGATCGGCGAAGACAAGATCACCGTCTTCCGTTCGTGAGCGGTCTTGCGGCCGTCCTGTGGGACATGGACGGCACGCTGGTCGACACCGAGCCGTACTGGATCGAGTGTGAGCACGAACTGGTCGCCGAGTTCGGTGGGACCTGGAGCAACGCCGATGCCCATTCGCTGATCGGCTTCGACCTGCTCGACGCCGCTCGCGAACTGCAGACCCGCGCAGGTGTGCCGCTGCAACGAGTCGAGATCGTCGAACGCCTGCTCGATGGAGTGATCGAACGGGTCGCGAGTGCACTTCCGTGGCGTCCCGGGGCTGCGGAGTTGCTGGCCGACTGTGTGGCTGCCGGCGTGCCGTGCGTGCTGGTGACGATGTCGTGGCGGCGACTCGCCGACGCGGTCATCGAGGCCGCGCCACCGGGATCGTTCGTGGGCTCGGTGACCGGCGACGAGGTCACCAACGGCAAGCCCGACCCCGAGCCGTACCTTGCCGCCGCTGCATCACTCGGTCTCGACCCGGCCGACTGCGTTGCCATCGAGGACTCGCCGACCGGAGCTGCCTCCGCCGTCGCTGCCGGGTGTGCCACGCTTGGGGTCCCCCATGTCGTCGCCCTCACTGCCACCAGCAGACTCACGCTCGTCGATTCACTCGTCGGGGTCGACGTCGCCACGCTTCGACGACTCGTTTCTCGCTGACGAGTCGTCGCCGATCGACGTCACGTCGCCCACGTACATCCGTGCGGAGCGTCGACGGCGCCTGGTGCTCGGCGCGCTGGTCGTGGCCATTCTCGGGGTGTCCGGTGTTGCGGTCTTCGTGTCCACCGGCGACAGCGCTCCGCCGCCCAAACCCGACATTCCACTCGATGCCTGGGTGCCGTACTGGGGTCTCGACACCGCGTTGGCCGACACGCCTGAGCGGGTGCCCTCGATGCGTGAGGTGTCACCATTCTGGTTCAACGCGGTTGGTGTGGATCAGATCGTGGTCGACCCCAATGCATCTGAGGAGATGACCTCGGAATTCATGGACATCGTTCGCGATCTCGATGTCGAACTGGTGCCGTCGATCGTCGATGCGATGCCTGCCGGTGGCATGGCTGCCATCCTCGCCGACCCAGCGACGAGATCGCAGCACGTCGCGACGATCCGCGAGTTCGCCGACGACGGCGACTACGACGGTATCGACATCGACTACGAGCAGTTCGCCTTCGCCGACGGGCGTGACACGTGGGCGACGACTCGTCCGAACTGGGTGGCGTTCATCGAGGAGTTGTCCGCGGCCCTGCGCTCCGACGGTCGCACGCTCACGGTCAGCATCCCACCGGTCTACGACGCCGGGCAGACGTCGGCGAGCGGGTTCTGGGTGTACGACTACGGCGCGATCATCGACCACGTGGATCGTCTCCGGATGATGACCTACGACTTCTCCGTGGGTGATGCGGGACCGATCGCGCCGCTCGACTGGGTCGAGACCTCGATCAACGGGGCGATCGAGGCGACGGGATCGCCCGACAAGCTGGTGCTCGGGCTGGCCGCCTACGGACGGAATTGGCCGGTGGTGACCGCTGGCGTGTGCCCCGACGAGGATGTGCCCGGCCGCACCAGTGTCACCGCACGATCGGTCGATGATCTGATCGCACTCCGCAGTGCCACCCCGGTGCCGGTCGAGGCCACCGGCGAGTGGGTGTTCGAGTACGACCTCGAGATCAGTGACGGCACCACCACATGCGTGCAGACCCGACAGGTGCACTACATCGACGGTGACGGCATCGCGCTGCGGATGGACCTCGCACGCCAGTACCGCCTCGACGGGGTGTCGCTCTGGGCGTTCGGCTTCGATGACGCGGCGGTGTGGGACGCAATTCTGCCGACGGTCGCCGACCCCAGTTCGACGACGGTCACCGACTAGAACGAGCAGATGACAGTCGGAGAGGCATGGATCATCGACGCAGCGCGTTCACCGCGTGGCATCGGCAAGCAGGACAAGGGCAGCCTGGCCCACATTCATCCGCAGAAGGTGTTGGGCCAAGTGCTCAACGCGCTGCGGGATCGTGTCGGTTTCGATCCCACCGATGTCGACGACGTCGTCTGTGGCAACGGTTCCCACGCTGGTGACCACGCGCACGACATCGGACGCATGGCGGTCCTCGACGCCGGCTGGCCGATCTCCGTTCCCGGCGTCACACTCAACCGGTTCTGCGGTTCCGGGCAGCAGGCGGTCACGTTTGCGGCGATGGGCGTCGGGGCCGGACATCAAGAGCTCGTGATCGGCAGTGGCGTCGAGTCGATGAGCCGACCGGCTCGCAACGGCACCGATGGTTTCCACGCCAACAACGAGCATCTGCTCGCGACGCACCCGCAGGTTCCGCAGGGCCTGTCCGCCGACCTGATCGCCACCCTCGATGGCTACACGCGAGTCGACGTCGACGCACTCGGGCTCGAGAGCCAGCGTCGCGCCGCCGCAGCGATTGCCGAGGGTCGATTCGATCGCAGCCTCGTCACGATCGTCGACGACGACGGCAGCGTGGCGCTCGACCACGACGAGTTCCCACGTCCGGAGACCACCGCCGAAGGGCTCGCGGCCCTGCGGCCCAGCTTCGCCAAGTTCGTCGATTTCAAGTTCGAGCAGAGCGAGCTGACGATGGGGCAGTTGGTTGCACAGAAGTACCCCGGGGTCGAGCTGCACAACGTCCACCACGCGGGCAACAGCTCCGGTGTGGTCGATGGTGCGGGGGCCGTGCTGGTGGCCTCACCCGACTATGCGCGGGCCCATGGGCTCACCCCTCGGGCGCGCATCGTGATGACGGCCGTCGCTGCCGACGAGCCGTTGATCATGCTGACCGCGCCTGGGCCGGCGGCGAACAAGTGCCTCGAGCGGGCGGGAATGACGGTGGACGACATCGACTTGTTCGAGGTCAACGAGGCCTTCGCGTCCGTCGTGTTGCGGTTCTTCCGCGACACCGGCGCCGACCCGCTCAAGGTGAATGTCAACGGCGGAGCGATCGCGCTCGGTCACCCGATCGGGGCCACTGGTGCGATGCTGATCGGCACGCTCATCGACGAACTCGAACGACGCGACCTTCAGACGGGCCTCGTGGCGATGTGCACCGGCGGTGGCATGGGCACCGCCACCATCATCGAACGCATCTGAGCTCGTCGCCGCCGGGCGGTCCCTGGCGCACGTGAGGGCGTCAGCTGTACTGGTCGAGAATGGTGGTCTCGGTCACCCGGCTGAGGGTGTCGCGAATCGCCGTCGCAGTGGCCTCGTCGACGCCGTCGACCGCCATCAGGTCCTCGACTGTGGAGCGTTGCAACTTGGCGAGGCTGCTGAAGTGCTCGGCGACGTCGACTGCGGTAGCTGAGGGCAACCGGCTCACGCGATGCAACAAGCGCATCCCCTTGGGCGTGACCTCCTGGCTGAGGTCGGTCGAGTCCGTGCCAGGAGCGAGAGCATCGGCGGCGAGACGCAGATTGAGGACGTCGTCGTCGGACAGCTGCGCCATCCCTTCGAGCGTTTCAGCGACCGTGCGGCCCGCTGGCATGTAGTCGGCCACGACGAGGTCGAGCTCGTTGTCGATCTCGCCGTACAGCTCATCGATCTGCAATCGGAGCAGCCGAGCGTCGACGCCGAGTTCGATGATCATGGTCTCGATCTCGTCGGCAATTCGGTGCACCATTTCGCCGCGCTGCACCACAGCGACGACGTCGCGCAGGGTGACGACGTCTTCGACCTCGACTGCGGTGAGGTTGGCGATGGCGTCGTCCAGGCGGACCTTGTAGCGCTCGAGTGTTTGCAGCGCCTGGTTGGCACGGTCGAGGAGGTGGCCGACCTCGTGGAGCTGTCGCTTGATGCCGCCGGCGTACACGTTGATGACACCCATCTCCTCGCTGGCCGACACCACCGGCACGTCGAGGGATCGGGCGACCCGTTCGGCGGTGCGGTGGCGTGTGCCGGTCTCGCTGGTCGGCACGGACGGGTCGGGTACCAGGTGGACGTTGGCCCGGGCGATTCGACCACCGTCGGCAGAGATGATGATGGCGCCGTCCATCTTGGCGAGCTCCGACAGCCGCTGCGGGCTGTACGGAGCGTCGACGAGGAAGCCGCCGGAGCAGATCGACAACACTTCGGCGTCGTCGCTGAGCACGAGCAGCGCGCCGGCCTTGGAGCGCACGACGCGGTCGATGCCGTCGCGCAGCGGGGTGCCCGGCGAGACACGTGCGAGCGCATCGCGCATCGCCTCGTTCACGCTGGCGTACCCGGAGTTCATGGTCCGATCTTAGGTGCACGTCGCGGCAATCGAGCTGGGCGGGTCACACGGCGCTGCGCAAACCAGTCGGCGCGGTGTGTGTTCCCAGACCAGCGGCCGCGATCGCTTCGCTGAGGGTGCCCGCCCGGATCACCGCGATGTCGACATCGCAATCGGGCGAGTTGGCGGGCACGACGACGCGGGCGAAGCCGAGCCGGGATGCTTCGGTGAGCCGGCGCGGTGCCTGGCCGACCTGGCGGAGTTCGCCGCCGAGACCAACCTCGCCGAACACCGCGAGATCGGCGGGCAATGGCTGATCGCGGATGGCGCTCACGACCGCGAGGCAGACGCCGAGATCGAGGCCGGGCTCGGTGAGCTTCATGCCGCCCGCCGTGGACGTGTACACGTCCTGATCGCCGACGGGGAGGCGGGAGCGGCGACCGAGCACGGCCATCAGCATCGACAGCCGGGCCCCGTCGAGTCCGAGGGCGCTCCGACGAGGTGGTACGCCAGGAACGGTTGCGCTGGCAAGGGCCTGCACCTCGACCACGATGGGGCGCTGGCCTTCCATCGTGGGCACCACCACCGAGCCGGGCACCCCGGTTCGGCGGTCGGCGAGGAACAGCGACGACGCGTCGGGCACCCCGATGAGCCCGACGGTGGCCATCTCGAACAGGCCGAGTTCGTTGGTGGGACCGAAGCGATGCTTCGAGGCACGCAGCAGTCGGAGCGTCGTGGTGGCGGTCTCCCTCGAACTGCAACACGGTGTCGACGACGTGTTCGAGCACCCGTGGCCCCGCCAGGCCACCTTCCTTGGTGACGTGCCCCACGAGCACGATCGACACGCCGCGTTGCTTTGCCTCGTTGACCAGCCGCTGTGCGCAGCCGCGCACCTGTCCGACACTGCCGGGCAGCGACGCGAGACCGGGATCGGACACTGTCTGGATCGAGTCGATCACCACGAGCTCGGGGTTGGTCGAGTCGATGGCGTCGAGGATGTGCGGCAAGGACGTTTCGGCGTGCAACCAGAGATCGTCTCGGGTGGCGCCCAGACGCTCGGCGCGTCGCTTGACCTGCTGCGCACTCTCCTCGGCGGTGACGTACAGGGTGGGGCCACGCCACGCCGCGAGCAGTTGCAGCAGCAGCGTGCTCTTGCCGATGCCCGGCTCGCCACCCAGCAGGGTGACCGAACCGGCCACCAGGCCACCGCCGAGCACCCGATCGAGCTCGGGGAGGTGTGTGGCGATCGGGTCGCCGTGCTCGCTGCCGACGTCGCCGATGCGTGTGGGTCCGGGACGGGGTGATGCGGCGAGCGGAACCTCGGCGACACCCGCCATTTCGACGTCTTCGACCAGCGTGTTCCAGTCGCCGCACCCCGAGCACCGTCCTGCCCACTTCGGGTGGGAGGTGCCGCATTCGGTGCACACGTGGACCAACTTCGCTCGACTCGATGCCATCACACCATCATGACGATGGGCTGTCGCACAGTTGGCGATGCCTGGAGGACAACACGGGTCGACAACACGGGTCAGACCCGTGTTGTCCCCGTCAGTCGAAGCTGATGACCTTGCCGCGGTTGATCGACACCCAATCGCGGGCCTCGAGGTAGGGGCGAAGACGATCGGCGATCACCTCGCCGTGATGGCGATTCTTCGGTCGTTGCAGCTCGAACAGGTAGGGGAACTCGAGCCAGGCCGTGGTCGCGTCCCACAGCCTCACTGCTGCGTCGCCGCTCGGTGGATCGAGCACCACGGGCCCGAAGAGGCATGTTGGTTCGCCGTCCGGTCCAGGGAACTCGGGAAAGAACAGCGTCGGCACGCCGTAGCCGCCGGCGGCGATCACTCGCTCGTGCTCGCTGCGCACCTCGTCGTGCGTCGTCGGATCGGCGATGGCAGCGTCGACCACGCCCGGATCGAGCCCGATCTCCTCGAGCAGGTGACGTGCCACGTCCGGCTCGTGCGGGCGGTGTCCCTCCTCGTGCAGCGCCCGCCCGGCGCGCTCGTACCACCTGTCGAGATCATCCATGCTCGTGCGGCGCAGGAGTGCGCCGATGCGCATCATCGACCACCCGTACGACCAGTCGCGTTCCCACGGGTGCTTCTTGCCGTCGACCCGGTTGACCTCTTCGAGGCTGAAGAACTTCCAGTCGATCTGCAGGCCGTTCTGTGCACGGACGTCGCGGATCCACTGCGCTGTCTGATAGGCGAACGGGCACATGACGTCGAAGTGGAAGTCGACGCGGGTCGGGGCTGCGTGGGGCATGCCCAACGATGTCACATGTCGCGTCGGCGTCGAGAGCGCTTCCACCGCGCCCAGAGCACGTAGCCGATGAAGAGGGTCATGAAGCCGACCCATGCCACCAGTGCCACGAGCGCGATCACCGACAACGGTCGTGCCCACCAACGATCGTCGCCGGGTGACTGGACCGCCACCGCTCGCATCTCGATCACGGTGCCTTCCGTCGGCACCAGCCACTCGAGCTCGCCGTCGTCCAGCTCGCGTCCGTTGGTCTCGCTCAGGTCGACCTCTCCGGGCAGTGAGATCCGGATGTCGGCGGTGATCGCTGTCCCCGGTGTGGCGCCGCTGTCGGCGATCTGCTCGGCGAAGGGCACCGAACCGACCGCAGCGACGAGATCCTCGTCCGCGAAGCTGTCGAATCCGTCGGGCAGCCCGAGCAGACCACCGACACGGTTGGTGGCGTCCTCGCCAGTCGTATTGCGTGTGACGAGCATGTCGCTGAACGGCGGCCCGAGGCTGTTGAGCAGGTTGGTCGCCTCCTCGTCGGACGAGAAGGCCCGGCGCATGGTGATGGTGAGGCCGCCGTCGGGCAACGCCGTCGGCCCGTCGATCGCCCAGCCGGCGTCTGCGACGTCGTCGATCGCCAGTTCGTCAGCGATCGTGGGGACCGCAGCAACGACGTCGGCGTCGGCGGTGGCCACGAACGTGATCACTCCGGTGCCGTCGGGCTCCATCACCATCTCGACACTGAGATCCACCCGACACCCAGCAAGCGCAGCAGCGCAGGCGCACAGGGCCAGGAGTCGGCGAATCACGTGTCGAGTATGGCCGACGAAGGGCGCCGGAGTTCAGGAGAGCTCTGGTGGCGGCAGTTCGCCTTCGCCGGCGCCAGTCGTAGGAGGCAGCGGAGCCTCCGTGGCCGTCGTGGCCAGCTCGACCGATGCCGGGGGAACGAACCCCTCGACCGCAGTGAACGTGAACCGCTTCTTGCCGACGTTGTCCGGGTCGTCCTCGGCGTCGACGACGATGATCTCGCCGGCGGAGAACTCCTTGTACAGGATCTTCTCCGACAACGCGTCCTCGATGTGACGCTGAATCGCGCGCCGCATCGGGCGGGCACCGAGTTGCGGGTCGTAGCCGAGGTCGCCCAGCAGTTCCTTGGCCGCCTGCTTGATCTCGATGCCGAGTCCCTGGCCCTCGAGCTGGCCGATCAGACGCTGGGTGAGCAGGTCGACGGTCTGCAGGACCTCATCGCGGGTCAACTCGTGGAAGACGATGACCTCGTCGATGCGGTTCAGGAACTCGGGCCGGAAGTGGTTCTTCAACGACTCGTTGACCTTTTCCTTCATACGCTCGTAGCTCATGGCGGTGTCGTCGCTCGTGAAGCCGACGTTGGCCTTGCGCAGGTCCTGCGTGCCCAGGTTGGAGGTCATGATCAGCACCGTGTTGCGGAAGTCGACCGAGCGTCCCTGGCTGTCGGTCAGACGACCTTCCTCCAGGATCTGCAGCAGCGTGTTGAACACGTCGGGGTGTGCCTTTTCGATCTCGTCGAACAGCACCACGGAGAACGGCTTGCGCCGCACGGCCTCGGTGAGCTGGCCGCCCTCTTCGTAACCGACGTAGCCGGGAGGTGAACCGACGAGGCGGCTGACCGTGTGCTTCTCCATGTACTCGGACATGTCGAGGGTGATCAGCGCCGAGTCGTCTCCGAACAGGAACTCGGTGAGGGTCTTGGCGAGTTCGGTCTTGCCGACGCCGGTGGGGCCGAGGAAGATGAACGAACCCGACGGACGCTTTGGGTCCTTCAGGCCGGCGCGGGTGCGGCGGATCGACTGCGACACGGCGGACACGGCCTGCTCTTGGCCGATGATGCGCTTGTGGAGGTTCTCCTCCATCTTGAGCAGACGCTCGGTCTCCTCTTCGGTGAGCTTGTACACCGGGATGCCGGTCCACAGCGAGAGCACCTCGGCAACGGCCTCTTCGTCGACCTCGTCGAACAGATCGACACCCTCGGCCTTGACCTCGGACTCCTTCTCGGCCTTCTCTTCGAGCAGCGACTTCTCCTGGTCGCGGAGACGGCCGGCTTCTTCGAACTGCTGATCTTCGACGGCGCGCTTCTTGGCTTCCTGGACCTCGGTGAGCTTGGTCTCGATCTCGCGGAGGTCGGGAGGTGTGGCCATGCGCTTGATGCGCAGACGCGAACCGGCTTCGTCGATCAGGTCGATCGCCTTGTCGGGCAGGTGACGATCGGAGATGTAGCGGTCGGCGAGGTTCGCTGCGGCCACGAGTGCCTGGTCGGTGATCGTGACCCGGTGGTGCGACTCGTACTGGTCGCGGATGCCCTTGAGGATCTCGATGGTGTGCGCAAGCGTCGGCTCGTCGACCTTGACCGGCTGGAAACGACGCTCGAGAGCGGCGTCCTTCTCGACGTGCTTGCGGTACTCGTCGGTGGTGGTGGCGCCGATCGTCTGGAGTTCGCCACGGGCGAGCATCGGCTTGAGGATCGACGCTGCGTCGATGGCGCCTTCGGCGGCCCCGGCGCCGACGAGCGTGTGGATCTCGTCGATGAACAGCAAGATGTCGCCGCGGGTCTTGATCTCCTTGAGCACCTTCTTGAGGCGCTCCTCGAAATCACCCCGGTAGCGCGAACCGGCGACCAGCGCGCCGAGATCCAGCGTGTAGAGCTGCTTGTCGGTGAGCGTGTCGGGTACGTCGTTGTTGACGATCTTCTGGGCGAGGCCCTCGACGATGGCGGTCTTGCCCACGCCAGGTTCACCGATCAGCACCGGGTTGTTCTTGGTGCGGCGCGACAGGATCTGCATCACTCGCTCGAGCTCGGTGCTGCGACCGATCACCGGGTCGAGCTGGCCTTCGCGAGCGGCTTGGGTGAGGTTGCGGCCGAACTGGTCGAGGATCTGGCTGTTGCCGCCCTTTTCGTCGTCGCCGCCCTTGCTGGCGCCGACGCCCGCGCCGGCCGGGGTCTGTTCGCTGCGCCCGCCACCGCCGGAGGAGCCCGAGGGACCCTGGTAGCCGGACAGCAGCTGGATGACTTGCTGGCGCACGCGGGAGAGATCGGCGCCGAGCTTCACGAGCACCTGGGCAGCAACGCCTTCGCCTTCACGGATCAGGCCGAGCAGGATGTGCTCGGTGCCGATGTAGTTGTGGCCGAGCTGGAGTGCCTCACGCAAGGACAGTTCCAACACCTTCTTCGCGCGGGGCGTGAAGGGAATGTGCCCCGACGGGGACGAGCCGCCTTGACCGATGATCTCCTCGACCTGGCTTCGTACGGCTTCGAGCGAGATGCCGAGGCTCTCGAGTGCTTTGGCGGCGACGCCTTCGCCCTCGTGAATCAAGCCCAGGAGGATGTGCTCGGTGCCGATGTAGCTGTGATTGAGGAGGCGTGCCTCCTCTTGTGCAAGCACGACGACTCGACGTGCCCGGTCTGTGAAGCGTTCGAACATGGAGTGCCCTTTCCACAACGTGGGGATTCCGTGCGACAACCCTACCGGCGCCTGCCTGATACCACGGGCCGGGCCCGCGTGACAAAAAGATCACCCGCGATGGGAATACGAACGGCTGACGGCGCGCTGCTCCCGTCGCCGACGAGCGTCAGCGCACGCCTTGCGCGTCGGGCAGCGACCACAGCAGCGCCTCGAGCAGCAACTTCTCGTTGGGATTGCGGTCGAGGGCCTCGATCGCAGCGTGGATCTGCTGCACGGCGTGTGCACATCCGTCGATGTCGGTGGTGCCGCCGCTGACGGCGGTGTCTCGATACGTCGCAGCCATCGCCGCCATGCCGCTGCGCAACTCGTCGGTGCGGTGCCGGCGCAGCTCGCGCCGGTGACGCTCATCGAGTTGTTTCTTGCCGCTCCCGCGCTCCCCATGTGCCTTGATGCGTTCGTCGAGTTCGGCAACCTCGGCGCCATGACGTGCTGCCAATGGTTCGGCCGCCGCGTCGATCAGCTCCAACAGTTGACTCGCGAGCGGAATCGCGACCGCTCCGCTGCCGTCGAGTTGATGCGGCGCCTCGGCGAACGCCGCCCGCCGCTCGGACAGCGCAGCATCGGTGGCGAGCACTCTCGCCCGATCGAGATCGCCATGTGCGGCTCGTGCCGCAGCCATCGCTGCCGCCGGGTTGACGCCTTCGGCGACGAGTCGCGCAGCCACCGTGTCGGGGCTGATCGCCCGGAAGTCGATCCGTGCGCAACGTGATGAAATCGTGATCAGGTCGTGGGGAACGAAGTCGGCGAGGATCAGGAACGTCACCGTGTCGGGTGGCTCCTCGATCAGCTTGAGGAGACGCCCGGCTCCCTCCGGGGCGAGGAGGTGGAATTCGTCGAGGATCATCACCTTCCGTGCGCCCTCCGACGGGGTGAGCGACGCCTCGTGGATGATCTCCTTCGCCTGCTGCTTGTCGATCCTCGGGCCCACCCGTCGGACCTCGCGTACGTCGGGATGCTCGCCGCGCAGCGCCAGGGCAGCGTCGCGCTGGTCGGGGTCCTCGGCGCCGGTCAGTAGCAGTGCTGCGAATGATCGAGCAGCTTGGAGTTTGGTGGAGCCGGCGGGCCCGACGAACAGGTAGGCGTGGACCGCCCCGCGCTCGGCTGCGGCTCGCAGCTGGGCGACCGCCCTGCCCTGTCCGACCACGGCGTCCCACAGGGGCCCGGGGCGGGTGTCGGTGCTGGCGGTCGCGTCGCTCACGCCACCCCGCGGTCTGCGAGTGCGCCTCGGATGTCGTCGGCGACGCGGTCGATCGAGCCGACGGCTTCGACCGTGATCCACTGCGCTGGGTCGGCGGCGGCCATCGATCGGAATCCGGCGAGCACTCGGGCGTGGAACGCCTCGCCGGCGGCCTCGAAGCGGTCGAGGTCGCGGCGGCTCATCCGTTCGGAGATGACGTCGTCGGGAGTGTCGAGAAACACCACGATGCTCGGCCAGAGCCCGCGGGTTCCCCACTCGTTGAGTCGGCGGATCTCGTCGACGTCGATCTCGCGCCCGTAGCCCTGGTATGCGAGCGACGAGTACACCGATCGGTCGCTCACCACGGCACGCCCGGCATCGAGTGCCGGTCGGACCACCTCGGCGATGTGCTGGGCGCGATCGGCGGCGGTGATCAGTGCTTCGGAGCGGGGATCGAGGTTGCGAACCGTCGTGTCGTGCAGCACCTCGCGCAATCGTGCGCCGACGTCGGTGCCGCCGGTCTCTCGGGTGAGCACGGCGCCGATCGAGTGCGCCAAGCGGGCGGCCTGGGTCGACTTGCCGGAACCCTCTGCCCCCTCGAACGCGATGTAGGGCGGCGGTTGACTCACGGCGCCCGAGCGTACTCCTCCCAGAAATCGCAACACTCCACCCCAGGCTTCACTCCAGGATGGACATCCCTGGCCGAAGCGAGGTGACGCGGTCGAGGTGGCGCGGTCGAGGTGGCGCGGTCGAGGTGGCGCCGTCGGGGTCGAGCGGTCAGGATGCGGCTGCCACGAGGGCGGCGGTGACGATGACGACGAACACGAGCAGGATTGCTTCAGCGGTCACGGTGGCCCGAACGCGGTCGAGGAGTTCGGGGTCGTCAGGGTTGGTGTCGAGCGCTGGAACCAACCGGAAGTGGTTGTACGCCCCGCCGATGGCGGCGAGCCCGACTGCGGCGACCTTGAGGAGCAGGATCCGGCCCCATTCGGTGCCGGTCAGCTCGCCGAAGGAGTCGAGGACGAGCACGGTCATCAGCAGGCCGGCGATCGCAACCGCGACGAGGGACACCGTTGCGATCGGTGAGAATCGGACGGCGAGTTCAGCAGCGCGGGTCGCTCGACCGGCGCGTGATCGCTTCCAGATCACTGCCGCCATCAACACGATGCCGCCGATCCAGATCGATCCAGCGATGAAGTGCACACTGTTGACGATGGCGTGCAGGGGACGGAGCCCCTTGGTCACGGTGTGACCGTCGAACCAGAACGACACGACGATCAACCCGACGCCGACGAAGGCTAACCACGACCTGCGGTCCGGCTTCCACCGCACCACATCGCCGATGTCGTCTCGCGGTGCAGCTGCGGCGCCAGCCTCGAGCAACTCGGGCTCGACCACCGCTGCCGAAAGCGCCGTGGCCCGCCGTACTCGAGGTACCGCCACGATCGTCACTGCCAGGCCGAACGCGAGCGCGAGACCGCCCGCGAGTCGGAACAGGCCAGCGACACCGGCCGATGTGGAGAGCGTTCCGACGATCGACTCGTCGAGGAGCTGGGTGACCCCGAGGTACTCGAGTGCAGCCCCGACGACGATCACCGCTGCGAACACCCGGACCGCAGTGAGGGCCCACTGCACCTCCGAGCGACGTCCGCGCAACGCCGCGCCGAGGAAGGCCAGGGCGCCGATCCCGATCGTTGCACCGAGGAACTCGATGGTGCGCCCCGCTCGGGCCAGCGACTCGCCGGGCGTGCTGGCAGGGGCCGCGAGGAAGTCGTCGAGCGATGTCGGTGAGGAGGTCGATGCCGGTACCGATGAAGTATCCGTCGGCGCCTCGGTGCCCGCTGCTGCGGCCCCGTCGGGAACGGAACTCGGGGCAGGTGTGCTCGCCGGCGCAGTGGCCGGCGCACTGGCCGGTGTGGTCACGGGCGCTGCCGCTGCAGCCACGGTGAAGGTGAAGCTGCCATCGATGGGATGGGCGTCACCGGCGCGCACCTGCCAGCGGACACCGACGTCGCCGCCAGCGAGTGGTGGATCGAACCGAAGATCGAACGTTTGCCCGTCGAGCGTGGTCACCTCGGTCGGCGTGCGCAACGTGCCGTCGCCGTCGAGAATCGTGAACTCGTCGCCCGCCGGTTCGGCAGGGTTCGTGAAACGAATGGTCACCGTGTCGACCGGGGCGTCGAGGACATCGCCATTGGCCGGGCTCGACGAGTCGAACGCGGTGTGAGCGAACACCTGCCCTGGCAGCACCAAGAGGCCGATCGCAACGACGACCGCAGCCACCGCACCGAGCGCTGCGCTGTGGCGTCGACCGGTTCGTTCGTTCGGCTTCAGCAGCATGAGCCGCACAGGCTAGGCCGTCGGTCGGCGGTGCCGTTCTCGGCTCGGGGAGGCGACCACCTCGGCAGTCGTCGTCGGGATACCCCCACGGGATAGTGACGAAAGCCCGTGTTGGCCAGATCGGCGGCGCCGTACCGTCAATGCTCGAGGACATTCGCAACAGTTGCGAGATGCATGATCGGAGGACTCGTGGCTGACCACAGCGACGGCGGACAACAACGGCTGGTGATCCTGGGTGCTGGGACCGGCGGAACGCTGACGGCCAACCGGCTTCGCAAGAAGTTCAAGGACGACCGGCTGCGGATCGACATCGTCGATCAAGACGACCAGCACGTGTATCAACCGGGTCTGCTGTTCGTCCCGTTCGGCCTCGCAGAACCCGACGAGATCGTGCGCTCACGCCGGCGTCAGCTCAAGAAGGGCATTCACTACCACCAGTGCCCGATCGACTCGGTCGACATCGAGGCGAACACGGTCAGCCTGGAGAATGGCACCACACTCGAGTACGACGTGCTCCTGGTCGCCACCGGGACCTCGCTCCTCTTCGACGAGACCGAAGGCATGACCGGGCCAGGTTGGCGCGAGACGGTCCACACGTTCTACGACATGGAGGGAGCGACGATCCTCGCCGACGCGCTCGACGACTTCGACGAGGGTCACCTGGTGATCAACGTCGTCGACATGCCGATCAAGTGCCCGGTGGCCCCACTCGAGTTCGCATTCCTCGCCGACTGGTACTTCACCGAGAAGGGTGTGCGAGACGACGTCACGATCAGCTACGTGACCCCGCTCGACGGTGCGTTCACCAAGCCGACTGCGTCGGCGGCACTCGGATCTCTGCTCGAGGACAAGCACATCGAGGTGATCGCCGAGTTCAACACTGGCGAGGTCGACGGCGAGGGCTGCAAGCTGATCAGCTGGGACGGCCGGGAGGTCGACTTCGACCTCGCCGTGATGATCCCGCTCCATGGTGGCGCCGAGTACGTCGAGGACTCGCCCGGTCTCGGCGACGAGCTCGGGTTCATCCCCACCGACAACGCCACGTTGCAGTCGACGGTGAAACCGAACATCTTCGTCATCGGCGATGCCGCCGACGTTCCGACGTCCAAGGCGGGCTCGGTCACCCACTTCGAGGGTGAGGTGCTGGTGGAGAACATCGAGGCATTCCTGAACGGCGAACCGATCGAGCACACCTACGACGGCCACGCCAACTGCTTCATCGAGACAGGGTTCTCCAAGGCGCTGTTGATCGACTTCAACTACGAGGACGAACCGGTCGGTGGCCACTATCCGGGCCCGCTCGGGTTGCCGCTGCTGAAGGAGTCTCGGGCGAACCACCTCGGCAAGCTGATGTTCCAGTCGTTCTACTGGCACGGGCTGCTGCCCGGTCGTGACATCCCCGGCATCGGACCCGACATGCCCAAGCTCGGCAAGAAGCAGCCCGTCACGGGCTGACACGAAACGCACCCGAAAGGACCCCGAACATGCCCACCAAGACACTCGCCGGAACTCCTGTGGAGGTGAACGACGAGGGGTTCTTCGTCGACGCCCAGCAGTGGACCAAGGAGATGGCGCCCGAGATCGCCGACGAGATCGGTGTACCGACTCCGTTGAACGATCGCCATTGGACCGTGATCGACCTGATGCGCAACGAATACTTCGCCAAGGGCACCGGCCCGACCGTGCGCAAGATCAGCAAGCTCTCCGACGTCACCACCAAAGAACTCTTCGTGCTCTTCCCGAAGGGCCCCGCCAAGCTCGCCGCGATGGTGGCGGGCATCCCCAAGCCGAAGGGTTGCATCTGACATGAGCGACACCCATCCCATCCCACCAGCCCCGGTGGCCGCGCCGATCGAGAAGGTCTCGATCATCGTGTCGAAGGGCTCACTGGAAGGCATCTATCCCGCGCTGATCATGGCCAATGGCGCCCGCAATGAGGGCATCGATGCCAACTTGTTCTTCACGTTCTTCGGCATGGACGCCGTGCACAAGGAGCGCCACGACCACATCAAGGTGGCAGCGGTCGGCAACCCGGGCCTGCACATGCCGACGCTCGCGGGCGTGATTCCCGGTGCCTCGGCGCTGATGACCAAGTACATGGAGAAGCAGATCGAGAAGCTCGACTTCCCCGGCATCGCTGAGTTCATCGAGATGATCCACGACACCGGCGCCGGCCTTTATGCGTGTCTCGCGTCGGTCGAGCTGTTCGGCATGGAACGCGACGATCTGATCGACGAACTCGACGACATCATCACCGTCGGCGACTTCTACGACATGGCGGCCGGCGGCCAGATCATCTTCACCTGACGTCGCCCCAGCACCGTTCTCGTGAACTCGTGTCGGAATTATTCCGACACGAGTTCACGAGAAGCCGGGGTCAGTTCTCGGCGACCTCGAAGGTGCCGATCATGCCGAGTTCGGTGTGGGGCAGGCCGGTCGCGGGGTCGACCAGGATGCACTGGTAGGTGTAGACGCCCGGAGAAGTGAACGTCATCGTCGCGCCGCCCGACTCGCCGGCGATGGTCGCTGCGACTTCGCCGATCGGCTCGCCGTCGGGGTCGATCACCTCGAACTCGTGGGGCTGCTCGCCGACGTTGTCCATCACGAAGCGGATCGTGTCGCCGTCGGCGATGCCGGACAGGTCGAGGTTCTCGTAGTCGAAGTCGATCGCGTCGAAGACGATCTCGCGCTCGGCGACCACCTCAGTACCGCCGTCGCCGACGACCGTGAACGCCGACTCGAACCCATCGCCGCTCTGTCCCGGCTTGCAGCGCACGAGATACTCGCCCGCCACGAGATCGACGGTGAGGGTTCGCGACGTACCGGTGGTGACGTTCTCGACCTCGCTGAGGGTGTCGCCGTTCGCCTTCAGCACGTACAGCTCGTTGACCTGACTGCTCTCGTTGAGGAATTCGAAGCCGACCGTGCCGGCGTCGACGATGTCGTTCGCGATCGCGCAGGCATCGTCGGTACCGGTGACGTCGACGGTGACGTCGGCCGATTCGGTGGAGCACGCGGTCAGCGCCAGCAGCGCGATGGTGGAAGCGGCGAGCAGTGTTCGACGGGGGGACATGGTGGTGCTCCAGGGATGTACGGGGTCGGGGGGATGTCCGGGGGTGGGGGTCAGATCTGGGCGTGAGCGTCGGTGCGAGTTGTCGCAGCGTCGCTGACCGGGCGGGCGACCTCGGTCGCCGGCCGGAGGAAGAGGAACATCGTCGGAACCAGGTAGCCGACGTACACGACGATCTCGAGCACGGTCATCTGAGGGCCGAGGTTGAAGATGCCCTTGAGCAGGGCCCCGTACCAGCTGGTGATCTCCCATCCCTGGATGTCCCAGGCGAGCGAGTCGATGCCGGGCAGGATGCCGGCTTCCTGCAGGTCGTGGATGCCGTATGCGAGCACGCCGGCAGCGATCACGATCAATGCTGCGCCGGTGAGCTTGAAGAACACCGCGAGATTCATCGAGACCACGCCGCGGTAGAGCAGCAGGCCGATGACGACGGCGGTGAGGATGCCGAGGAGCGCACCGACCGCCGGCCCGGCGCCCGCTCCTTGAGCTTGGAATGTCGGGTAGAGGAACAAGGCGGTCTCGAGGCCCTCGCGGCCCACGGCGAGCAATGCTGCGGTGAACACACCGATCGTGCCGAGTTCGATCGCCGCCGACATCTTGTCGTGCAGGTCGCCCGCGATCGTGCGCGACGCCCGCTTCATCCAGAACACCATCCACGTGACGAAGCCGACGGCGACGATCGAGAGGATGCCGCCGAACGCCTCCTGCGCCTCGAAGCTCATCGAGGCCGAGGTGTAGTGCAGCAGTGCACCGAAGCCGAACGAGACGAGCACGGCGACGATGACCCCCGCCCACAGCGCAGGAATGCGATTGCGGTGGCCCGTGCGGACCATGAACGACATCAGGATGCTGACGACCAGTGCCGCCTCGAGGCCTTCGCGAAGGCCGGTGAGGAATGTCTGCAACACGGAATTCTCCCCGGGGGTGTTCTGTGCGGTGTCGGCATCCGTGTGTCGGCGACCACAGTGCGGTCAGTGAGTTAGGCAACCCTAACAGAGGATGAGCGATGAGCGAAACCTGCGCCCGGCCAGTCCGACCCCACCCCCACCCGTGTTCTCGTGAACTCGTGTCGGAACTACTCCGACACGAGTTCACGAGAACCCGGTCAGTCGCCGTTGAGGTCGGTGATCACCGGAGCGGCCTTCTTCGCCGGGGTCTTCTTGGTGGCGGCCTGCTTCTTGCGCCGCTTCTTGGCGGCCTGCTTCTTCGCCGGGGTCTTCTTCGCCGCAGTCTTCTTCGCCGCAGCCTTCTTCTTGGCGGCCCGCTTCTTCGCCGGGCGCTTCTTGGCGACGCCGCCCTTGGCGATGATCGCCTCGCGACGAATCGCGAGCAACTCGTAGGCGCGCTCGGCAACCATCTCCTCGAGCCGGTCGCCCTTGCCGAGCGATGCATTGGTCTCGCCGTCGGTGACGTACACACCGAACTTGCCGTCCTTGGCCACGACGGCGCGCTCGCTCACCGGGTCGTTGCCGAACTCGCGAAGCGGACCCTTGGCGGCCATGCTGCGGCCGCCACGCTTGTACACCTTGGGCTCGCTGAAGATCTTGAGGGCCTCGTCGAGGGTGATCTGCAGCAGTTGGTCCTCGGAGTCGATGTTGCGGTAGTCCTTCTCCTTCTGGACGTACGGGCCGTAGCGCCCGTTGTTGGCCATGATGGCCACACCGTCGGACGGGTCGTCGCCGAGGTGGCGTGGGAGCTGCAACAGCGCTTCGGCTTCATCCATCGTGATGCGCTCGAGGACCATCGTCTTGAACAGACTCGACATCTTGGGCTTCTCGAGCCCGGGCGGCGGATCATCATGGTCGCCCCACTGGACGTACGGGCCGTAGCGCCCGTTCTTGGCGTACACCGGGTACCCGTCGAGTTGGCCAATCGGCTCGTCGGACTTCGGCGCAGCGAGCAATTCGATCGCCTTCGCAACGGTGAGTTCGTCGGGTGCGAGGTCGTCGGGCACGCTGGCGGTGTCCTCGCCGCGCTTCACGTATGGGCCGTACTTGCCTGGCTTCGCCACGATCAACTCGCCAGCCTCGTCGAGGCCGAGCGGGAACGTGTTGATCTCGGCGGCGTCGATCTCGTCGAGGTTCTCCTCGACCAGCCGCTTGAGTCCGAGGAGCGCATCCTCGCCGAATCCGGCCTCGGCCGAGATCGGTTCGGTGTCGCCGTCGCCGGTGTCACCGAAGTAGAAGCGCTTGAGCCACTTGTCCTTCGCACGGCGGCCGTTCGCGATCTCGTCGAGGTCGGCGTCGATCGATGCGGTGAAGTCGTAGTCGACCAGTGCGTCGAAGTGCTCCTCGAGCAGACGGATCACTGCGAACGCCGTCCACGTGGGCACCAGCGCCTGCCCCTTCTTCCACACGTAGCCGCGATCCTGGATGGTCTGGATGATCGACGCCCAGGTGGACGGTCGTCCGATGCCCAACTCCTCGAGGCGCTTGACGAGCGATGCCTCCGTGTACCGCGCCGGAGGTGAGGTGCTGTGGCCGTTCGGTTCGATGCTGGCGACCGGGACCTCGTCGCCCTGGGCGAGCGCCGGCAGCAGCGCTTCGTTGTCGGCTGCGTCGTCGCCGGTCTCCTCCTTCGAGGCCACGTACACCGCTCGATAGCCCGGGAACGTGATCGTGGTCCCCGACGCAGCGAACTCGCAGTCGGTGAGTTCACCGGTGCTGCGGTCGGCAGCGTTGGCGGCGAGGCGAACGCTGACGGTGACACCGGTGGCATCGGCCATCTGTGAGGCGAGTGTTCGCTGCCAGATCAGCCGATAGAGCGCGAGCTCCTGGCTGTTGAGCTCGGAGCCGAGACTCTGCGGCGATCGGAACGGCGTGGTGGGGCGGATCGCTTCGTGGGCTTCTTGGGCGTTCTTGATCTTCGAGGAGTACTGCCGGGGCGCCTTGTTGAGGTAGTTGGCGCCGTACTCGCTGCTGACGGCAGCACGCGTGGCCTGCATCGCCTCGTCCGAGAGTACGACGTTGTCCGTACGCATGTAGGTGATGAAGCCACGCTCGTAGAGCCCTTGGGCGACACGCATGACCTGCGACGACGACAGGCGCAGTTTGCGTCCACCCTCCTGTTGCAACGTGGACGTCATGAACGGCGGCTTCGGCCCGGAACGGTAGGGCTTCTCCTCGACCGAGCGCACGGTGAACGTCGCGGCGTCGAGGCCGTCGGCCAACGATCGTGCCCGGGTTTCGTCGAGGGCGACCGCCTTGGCCGACACGTGGCCGTTCGCGTCGAAGTCCTTGCCGGTGGCGACCCGTGTGCCGTCGACGGCGACGAGCTTGGCGCCGAAGGCCGGTTGGGTGGCGGTGCCGAGCTCGATGTCCCAGTAGTCCGCGGTGACGTAGGCGATGCGTTCGCGCTCGCGTTCGACGATCAGGCGGACCGATGGGCTCTGCACTCGGCCTGCCGACAGCCCTCGGTTGACACGGCGCCACAGCACCGGCGACACCTCGTAGCCGTAGAGCCGATCGAGCAGCCGGCGGGTCTCGGCGGCGTCGACCAAGCCGTAGTCGAGATCGCGGGGATTGTCGACGGCGTGGTCGATGGCGGCCTTGGTGATCTCGTGGAACACCATCCGCTTCACCGGCACCTTCGGCTTCAGGTACTCGATCAGGTGCCAGGAGATCGCCTCCCCCTCGCGGTCTTCATCGGTCGCGAGATAGAGCTCCGAGGCGTCCTTCAGTGCCGCCTTGAGGTCCTTCACGACGGTCTTGCCGCGTTCGGTGAGCTCGTAGGTGGGCTTGAAGCCGTTGTCGACGTCGATGTTCAGTCCCTTGCTGGGCAGATCGGAGACGTGGCCGACTGAGGCGCGAACGTCGTAGTCGCTGCCGAGGAACTTCGACAGCGTCTTCGCCTTGGCGGGCGACTCGACGACGACGAGGGGTTTGGGCATGCGGGCCTTTCCTGGCGGGAAGATGACGGGGTCTGCGGTGGGGAGAGTTGTTGATTCTTGACCTGGTGTTCGGAGTGTTCGCTAGGCGACCGCGAGCCGATCTGTCAAGTGCTCCCGGCGGCGACCGCCGATGTGAGTGTGCCCGAGGAACGAGCGAATCCCCATCGCGGGTACGGTTCGACGTCGATGGCGAACCCACTCCACGAGCCGGACCCGGCACTCGGGTGGGCGGTCGACTTCGCCGAGGCATGGGCCAACATCGGCTGCCCCGGAATGCCCGGGCGGGTGTCGCGCCTCGACCGTGGGTGGAGCACCGTGGTCCGCTCGATGGAGGAAGCGCGCGGTGCTGCCGATCCGCTGCGGGTCCGCAACATCGGTGCCGATGTCGCCGTTGGCGACTGGGTGATCTCATCCGACGACGGCGAGCGGGTCGAGCACGTCTTGGAGCGCCGGTCGGCGTTCACGCGGCGGGCATCCTTCGACGGGATGCGAGCGGTGTCGCACACGCTCGCTGCCAACATCGACGTGGTGTTCCTCGTGCACGCGCTCGGATCACCTCCGAGTCCGCGGCGCCTGGAACGCGAGCTCGTGTTGGCGTTCGACTCCGGTGCCGACCCGGTGGTCGTGCTCACCAAGACCGATCTGGTCGATGACCCGGAGCCCGGTCGACAGGCGCTGTGCGACGTGGCTCTTGGTGTGCCGGTGCTGTTGGCGAGCGGTGCGACCGGCGAGGGCATCGAGGCGATCGGGGCGTTCGCCGCAGGCAACCGCACGCTGACGTTCCTCGGGGCGAGTGGCGTCGGCAAATCGACGATCGTGAACTCGCTGATCGGTTCGCAGCGTCAGGCGACCTTCGAGGTTCGCGAGGGTGACCAGCGCGGGCGCCACACCACCGTTGCTGCCGAGCTGGTTCCACTTCCCGGCGAGGGATGGTTGATCGACACGCCGGGCGTGAGGGCGCTGAGCCTGTGGCTGTCGGGCAACGGCATCGAGCGGGCGTTCGCCGACGTGTTCGACCTGATGGATCACTGCCGGTTCCGCGACTGCAAGCACGACCAGGAGCCGGGGTGCGCAGTGCAGAGCGCGATCGCTGCCGGCGAACTCGATGCGATCCGACTCCACAGCCTCGAGCGACTCATCGAAGAGGAAGCTGCGCTGGAGGAGGAGCAGCGGGCACACGACAAGGCTGGCGATCGGCGCGCCGGCGGCCGAACCCGCCCTCCTGAGCAGTCGGAGTTCGACGATCTCTGAGCACGACTCGACGTTCGCTGGCGTGTGGGCTCATCGTTGACCCGTGGAGATCGCAGCGAACGGCAAACCCATCGAATCGGTGTGGGACTTCCCACGCCCACCGAGGCTCGAACGCGTCGAGTGGCGCGTGCGGGTGGTGCATGCGGGCGCAATGATCGTCGACGCCCCGCATGCCATGCGGGTGCTCGAGACGAGCCAGCCGCCCGCGTACTACGTGGCGGCGGCGTTCGTCGACGCCAGCCTGCTGGTGCCGTCGGAGCGGCGGACGTTCTGCGAGTGGAAGGGCGTTGCCGAGTATGCCGACATCGTCGTCGGCGAGCAGCGGGTGGCCGATGCGGGCTGGACCTATCCGGAGCCGACCTCGACGTTCGCCGAGCTGACCGATCACTGGGCGTTCTACGCCCAGAAAGCCGACGAGTGCTGGATCGACGACGAGCGCGTGACCAGCAATGAGGGGAGCTTCTACGGAGGCTGGGTGACGGCGAACGTGACCGGCCCGTTCAAGGGAGCACCCGGCACCAGCCACTGGTGAGCGTTCCGATCTGCGCCACATACGTCCCGCGGCCCGATCTGCGCCGAATACGTCCCGCTTCTCGGGACGTATTCGGCGCAGATGGTGCGGGATGCTGCGTGTGCTGGGACGTATTCGGCGCAGATCGAGGGATCGCGGGATCGGGAGCGTGGGGTCCGGGAGTCAGGTGTCGTCGAAGGACCAGGCGCGGTCGGCTCGTCGCGTCCAGAAGCTGGCGAGATTGACCGCGGCGATCGGGAGTGGTCCGTAGATGTGGGGGAACAAGACATCGATGCCCGGTGCCGGGGCCTCCCACCGGATCTCAGCGGGTACCAGGCGTGGGTCGATCGTGAGCACCGCGAGCTGGTCGAGGTCGCCGTAGAAGCGATTGGCGGTGTCACACATCTGCTCGCGGGTCGAGCAGTGGATGAACCCCTCGTCGTCCAACGTGACGCCACGCGTCGACATCGTGTACTCACCGGTGGCGAACGCAGCTGCCCACTCATCGGGCAGAGCGAGATGGAAGATCGGGTCGTCGTCGGTGTTCACCCTCACAGGGTGCCGTCGTCGAGGCGGCGCCGCACCTCGACGGCGCGTTCTCGCACGGCGGAGAGATCCGACAGCCGCTCGGCAGCGCGCACCTGCCGAGCGATGCGCGGGTTGCGCACGAGCGTGTCGTGGTGCCGCGCCAGAAAATCCCAGTAGAGGGTGGTGAACGGGCAGGCGTCGTCGCCGACACGTTGCTTTCGGTCGTATCGGCAGTCCGTGCAGTAGTCGCTCATCTTGTCGATGTAGTTGCCGCCGGCTGCGTACGGCTTGGTGGCCATCATCCCGCCGTCTGCCCACTGGCTCATGCCGATCACGTTCGGCAGCATCACCCACTCGGCGCCGTCGATGAAGCTCGACCACATCCACTCGGTCAGCTCCCACGGATCGACGCCGTGCAGCATTGCCAGGTTTCCGAGCACCATCAAACGTTGGATGTGGTGGTTGTAGGCCTGGTCGTGGAGCGTCGACATGCAGTTGTGGACGCAGTTCATGTCGGTGCTCGCCTCGCCGAGGAACACGGGCGGTACTGCTCGGTTGGCGTCGAGCGCGTTGCGGTCGCGATAGTCGGGCATCCACAGCCAGTAGACGCCCCACACGTACTCTCGCCAGCCGATCACCTGGCGGAGGAAGCCCTCCGCCGACGCGATCGGCACCCGACCCTCGTCGTATGCGTCTTGTACGGCGTCGCACACTTCGCCCGGGAGTAAGAGACCGACGTTCATGTACGGCGACAGCACCGAGTGGGCGAGGTGCCACGACCGTTCAACCATCGCGTCTTCGTGGGGGCCGAACATCGGGAGTACGTCATCGACGAAGTGGCGCAGGCGGGAGAGTGCGGCCCGCCGCGTCGTAGCCCACGTGCCGTCGGGTTCCGCGCCCCAACAGGCGTCGGGAAGATCGGCGAGCACGTCGCGGTCGAGATCATCGAGGCGCGATCGCTGCGGCTCCGGCCACGGATTGCCGGTCTTCGGCGGCCGTTCACGGTTCTCGTCGTCGTAGTTCCAGCGCCCAGTCACCGGTTCGGCACGTTGTGGGTCGCCGCCGTCTGGGGTGGGCTCCATCAGATAGCCGAGGCGTCGCCGCTGCCAGCGGTAGAAGTCCTCCATCTTGAGCTGGCGTCGCCCCTCGGCCCAGGTGGCGAAATCGTCGTAGTGACACAGGAACTGATTCGACCGGACGACGGTGACGTCGAGACCGCGCAGCATCTCGAGCCCGTCGAAGCTCGCTGGTTCGGTGGCGATCACCTCGTCCGGTGAGCACTCGGCGACGTGGGCCGCGTGCCCGGCGCGTTGCGATGCGCTGGTGCGGTAGTCGACCTCGAACCCGTCCGCACGCAGTTCGTCGGCAAATCGGCGCATCGACGCGATCACGAAGTGGGCCCGCTGGCGATGCCACCGCTTGCTCGCCAGCTTGCCACGACTCTCCACCATCAGGACTCGGTGTGTCGCCGGATCGGCATCGCGCAGTGCGCCGATCCCGCGATTGAGTTGGTCGCCCAACACCCAGATGGTGGTCGTGCCGCTGCCGGTCATGTCGAGGTGATCGACGAGCGCACGGTGACCGCTCGATCGAGTCGCGTGCGCGCAAGCCGTTCGCGCAGCGTCGCTCGCGCACACACGATCTCGATGTCGCCACCGGCATCGCGAGCGGTCGCCGCTGCACCGAGCAGCACGCCGAGGCCGGCATCGTCGAGCGCGGTGACCGCGTCGAGATCGATCACCACGACCTCGCCCGGACGTTGGTGGAGCACGCGCCCCAGCTGATTGTGGAACGAACCGACCGACGCGAGGTCGACGGCACCATCGACGCTTGCCACAGCGGTTCCGGCAACGTCGGCGACCGTGATGTGAACCTGCACGATGTCTCACCCTACGGCGGCTCGAGCGCCATGGTGACCGTGGCGGTGTGGATGATCGGACCCAGCAGTGCGCCGATGATCGCGACGTCGACCGGATCGACGTAGGTGACCGTGACCGACACCGTGGCGCCGGTCTCGGTGGTGGCCACGTCGATCGGCAGCGACACAGCGCGGGTCGCCGCACCGCTCGCCGCCGCTGCCGGAGTGGCCGACACGCTCGCTGCCCGAGCGCCTTCCCGAGCGGCGAGTTCCACTGCGAGCTCGTTGCGCACGGCGACGCCGACCGCCACGATGCCGACCGTCATCACGACGATGACAGGCAGCACCATGGCGAACTCGACCGCCGCCTGGCCGCGGTCAGACGCGGTCGATGACGGCATCGATGACCGCATTGAAGAGCCTGCTGATGCGTTGGGCGCCACCACCGGCGGTGGCCCAGGCGACCACCATCAACCCGACGAGGGCTGCTGCGAGCAACACGAGTGCGTACTCAGTGGTGGCCTGTCCCCGCTCGTCGCCGAGTCGGCGCGACGGATCGATGGATCCGGCCGCATCGGTGGCGCGATCCAGCGCGGTGCACGCAGCGGCGTAGAGGTGGACGGAGACGATGATGGCGAGACGGTTGGCGAGATGGTTGGGCATGGGAACTCCGTGGTACGTCGTTGGGGTGCATCGTGAGGACCACGACGATCGCCTGGATCGTGAGGGGTCGAGCTGGTCACCAGGCGGGTCCACCGAGCGACGAGAGAGCAGCGATCATCGCGGGGACGATCGCCAGCAGAACGAACGACGGGAGCGTGCACAGCACGAGCGGGAACGAGAGTTTCACCGGGAGGCGACGAGCGTCTGCCTCGGCGAGGCGCTTGCGAGCGGCAGCTGCCTCGAGCGCGAGGTGGTCCAGCGTCGGTCCGAGGGCGAGACCGTGGCGATCGCTGGTCGCGATCACATCGGCGAGTGTCCCAGCCTGTGGTCCAAGCAGGTCGCCCAGCGCTCCGAGTGCGTCGGCGAAGGGTTGGCTTCGCTGTGTCCGCCGGAGCACCTCGCCGAAGGCCTCGCCGACGACACCGTGAACGTTGGTGGACAGTTCCGCAACCGCCTGCCTCGGGGTGAGCCCGGCGCGCACGCTGAGCACCAGCAGGTCGATCGCCGCGGGCAGTTCGCGTTCGATCGTCGCTCGCCGTCGCCGCGCCAGTCGCAGCGGCCGGAGTCGGTGCATCAACCAGACAGTTCCAGCGACCACGATGATGAACGGACCGACGGTGAGCCCCCCGAGGGCCACCGCGGCGACCCCTGCCGTGGTCGCCATGCGCCGGTGGTGCTGCGCCGCCATCATGGCCTGGCCACGAGACGGTACGGACGCATCGGGTGAGGGTTCGGCGGCGACAGGACGGCGACACTCGGGACGGGTCAGGTGGCGTGCTGCACCCGATGCGATCACCGCGACGGCCGCTGCGGCGATCACCACGACGCCGGTCGGGACGACAACGCCCCCGGTTGCCGTCACGGGCCGGCCCTCACGATGCGGCGCATCCACCACCACCCGGTGAGGTTGAGGACCAGGCCTGCGGCGATGCATCCAGCGCCCAAGGGCGAGGCCGCCACGCCCCGAACGTCGGCGTCGGTGACTGCCAGCACGGCGAGCATGAGCAAGGGCAGCGCCGTCATCACATGGGTGGAGATTCGCGCCTGGGCTGCCTGGGTGGAGCGGTCGTCGTCTTCGGCGGCGCGCCGTCGTAGTGTCATCGCCGTGCGATCGATCGCTGCGGACGAAGGCCCACCGATCCTGCTCGCCGTGGCCACCACGGCCAGCGCCAGCTGAAGGTGTTGGCCGGGGTCGTCGGCTCGTTGCGTGGCTTCGTGCACCGATGACCCCCGGTCGAGCGACAGCTTGAGGGGTGCGAGCGCACGGTCGATCGCTGGTTCGTCTGTGCTGATTGCGCCGAGGGCGTCGCGCAGCGTCGAGCCCGATCGCACGCTGCGTGCCAGCTCGTCGCACCACCCCGCGACCGCCCGCGCGGTCGGTTGGCGCTTGGCCAGGCGTCGGTGCCGCCAGGCGTGCATCAGCGCGTCCGGACGCTGTTGCGGTGGTGCCGGGGCCAGCACGTCGTCGATCCGCTGTCGCCGTGGCCGGAATCGGATCGACAGCACCACGACGATGGCAGCGGTGCAGAGCACGCCCAGCGCGCTCATCGCCGAGTCCTCGATGGCGCAGCGTCGACCACGAGGCCGTGTTCCTCGCAGTGGTGAGCGAGTCGTCGAAGCGTCGGCGGCCCGGGCCCCAGTGTCGGTCCCGGCCGGTCGATCTCGCTGATCATCGCCACTCGCCGGGAGTTCTCGGAACCGCGCTCGACCTGCACGATCACGTCGATCGACCGGCCCAGTTGGTGTCGGATCGCATCGAGCGGCCAGGTGGGAGATGCGGCGAGCACCAACGACTCCAGTCGGAGGAGCGCGTCGAGCGGACTGTTCGCGTGGCAGGTGGAGAGCGAGCCGTCGTGGCCGGTGTTCATCGCCTGCACCAGCGCGAGGACCTCGTCGCCACGTGCCTCGCCGACCACGAGCCGGTCGGGTCGTAGCCGGAGGGCGGTGCGAACGAGTTGGGCGAGGTCGACCGGTGTCGGACCGTCCGCTGTGGCGGGACGTGCTTCGAGACGCACGACGTGGGGGTGGCGAATCGGGAGTTCGGTGGTGTCCTCGACGACGAGGAGACGTTCGGTGGCGTCGACGCCGTCGAGCATCGCGGCAACGAGTGAGGTCTTGCCCGACGAGGTGGCTCCCGACACCACGATGTTGCAGCGTCGATCGATCAATTCGGTCAGCAGTTGGCATCCGGTCGCATTGGCGAACGCGGTCAGTGGAAGCACGTCGCTCCGGAAGCGACGAATCGACAGGGTTGCTCCGTCGACTGACACGGGTGGGAGGACCGCGCAGATTCGCGACCCATCGTCGAGTCGGGCGTCGACGATCGGCGACGAGCGGTCGACGCGACGTCCCAGCGGTGCAAGGATCCGCTCGATCAGCAGGTGGATGCTGTCACCGTCCAATTCGCCCACGAGTGCGAGGTCACCGTTGCGGTCGATCCAGATCTCGCGGCCCGCGTTGACCATGACTTCATCGATGTTGTCGTCGCGGACGTAGACGTCGAGCTCGCCGAGGCCGCGCAGGTGAGCGATCGCCCGGTCGGAGAGCTGCTGGCGTTTTCCGTCGGTGTACAGCGGAGCGAGCCGGCGCACTTCGGCGTCGACGAGCGCAGCGGGGTCGCCGGGGTGGTCGGCGACCGTGGCGCAAATGGCCCGGACGAGATCGGAGTCGGTCATGCTGCGACGTCGCGAAGCGCTCGGGCGATCACTCGGGGGAGCCGTGAGGCCAGCAGACCGGCGTCGACGGCACGCGCCACCAAGGGGTCGAACGCGACGATCGCCTCGACTGGAACTCCGAGGGCGTGTTCGATCTCGCGTCTGCCCAGGCCGTGGCCGGGTTCGTCGACCACGATGACTCCGGTGGGCCGAACCGGATGTCGCGCCGCTCGTCGGACCGCCAGGTAGCAGGCCCGTGTGACGAGCAGCGAGCAGGTGGAGCGTTCGCGCAGCGGCTGTGGTGGCGTTCGTGTTCCGCAGTCGACGGTGACGTCGCACCCCCACTGGTCGGACCAGTCGTGCAGCCAATGTCCCAGTGCAGCCCAGCGGGCCCGATCGCTGGTACGCGCCGAGAGGTCGCCTGCGAGGTCGTTGTGTTGGTCGGTGATGGGCGCAACGGTGCCGCGCCATGGCAGCAGCCATCGCCTCGGGGCGATGTCGATCAGCAGATCCGCAAGGTGGTCGGAAGCGGCGTCGCTGGCAAGCCATTCCGCCACTCCGGGACGTTCCGGTTCGGGGAGCCCGAGGACGCCGGGGATCTCGCCGTCGAGGTCGACGAGTAGCGACGGGCGCGTCGTTGCGAGCGCACGTGACGTTGCGACGACCGTCGTGCCGCTGCCACCTTTGGCAGCCCAGCAGAGTGTGACCATGACGTTCCCCCGATCAGCGGGCGGATGTGATGGGGGAAGTCGGTGAGGAAACGGTACCGACGGCACGCCGTGCCGACAACGCAGATTGAATGGGGCCCGATGACCGAGCCGTTCTCGAACGAACCGATTCCGGTCGAGCAGCTTCCGCGTCTGTCCGATGAGGCATTCGTGTCGGTCGACCCCCGGTACGTGTGGGGTCGCCTTGGGGGTCTCGTCGCATCGGCAGCGGTCGTCGTGGCGGTCGCAGCCGTGTTGATCTGGCGCACCGATTCGCTGCTGTGGCCCGTAGTGCTCGCGGGCATCGTCGGCGCATTGATCCTGGCGACGGCCGTCGTGTGGGTCCTCGAGTCGCGCCGTCTGGCCTACCAGGTCCGCGAGCACGACCTGTCGCTGCGTCGCGGCGTGGTCACGCACGTCGTCGAGACGGTTCCGTTCTCGCGGATCCAGCACGTCAACGTCGGCCGAGGTCTCGTCGAGCGGTGGCTCGGCCTCGCAACGCTGGTGATCAGTTCAGCGGGGCCCGACATCTCGGTGCCGGGCCTGGCAGTCGCCGATGCCGATCGGATCAAGGAGTTGCTGGCGGAGCGCGCTGGTGTCGACGACGACGATGAGCCAGTGGTCCAGCCAGAGCAGAACCCCGATGCCCTGCCGCGACCGTCGTGGCCTGCGCCACCAGCGCCGTGATCGATCTCACCGAGCCGCAGCGCCAGTCGCCGATCGGGATCGTCCTGCTGGGTGTGAGAGCCATCCGGTCGCTGGGCTTCGCGCAGCTCGCCGTCCTCTTCTTCTTCGTCGTACGCGGTGCGGCCGACGGCCGATTGCTGTTCGTTGGTGTCGTTGCTGCGCTGGTACTCGGCGCCATCTCGGTGTTGTCGTGGTGGCGGTACACGTTCGCGCTCGTCGACGGGGAACTCGTGGTGACCAGAGGGATTCTCCGGATCGATCGCCTCACCGTTGCTGTCGGCCGTATCCAGAGCATCGCAATCGAGCAGGAGTTGTTGCACCGAGTGACCGACGTGGTCAAGGTGGTGATCGACACCGCCGGTACCGCCCAGGCCGAATTCACGATCGACGCGGTGTCGTTGCCGGTCGCTGAAGAGCTCCGACGCCAGGCAACGGCGGCGCGTCCCAGTTCGGCATTGGCGGGCGTTGCGAACGACGTCGATGTCGAGGCCGATGAGCGGGTGCTGTTCCAACACACGCCGAAGCGGCTTGCTGTCGCTGCGCTCACGATGTCGCCGTGGGCCGGTGTTGCGCTGCTGTTTCCGCTGTGGGTGGGGCTCCAGCAGGTGCGTGATGTGGTGTCCGACGATCCGGAGGCCCCACCGAGCGTCGACGTCGACGGGCTCGGCTGGTGGCTCGTGCCGATCCTGCTCGTCGTCGCCCCACTGTTCATCGTGCTGTTGAACCTGGCGCGTGTGTTCCTCGCCGACTGGCAGCTCACGCTTCGGACCGATGGTGTCACGCTGCGTCGGTCGTCCGGTCTGCTGTCGAGATTCAGCAGCTCCAGCAGCGTGGCTCGGATGCAGGTGCTCACCAGTCGTCAGAATTGGCTGCAACGACGAGCCGGGCTGCGGGAGGTGCGGCTGTCGAACGCAGGTGAGGGCGATCTGTCGCTGATCGGATGTCGTGACGACGACTTCGCCGCAACGGCGCGTGGGGCGGGGCTGACACCGGTCGGAGATCTCGCGTTCGACCGTCGCGTGCATCCCGCTGAGGTGTGGTTGCGGGTCCGCAACACCGCCGTCGTCTCGATTGCGGTCTCGGTGGCCGTTTCACTGTTGATCGGGTGGTGGGGTGCGATCGCGCTCGCAGCGGTGCCAGTGGTGTGGTGGACGGCGCACCGGCATGTACGCAACCATCGCTGGTCGCTCGGCGCCGAGGTCGCAACCACGAGCCGCGTGCTCACTTCCACGACGGAGCAGGCGGTGCTCCGCAAGGCGAACGTGGTGCGTGTCAGCCAGACGATCTTCGAACGTCGGCGCGGCCTGGCCCAGGTCGAGGTGGCCACGGCAGCCGGCACCATCCAGATCGGCATGGTGCCGCTCGACGAGGCCAGCGCCGCCCGTGATGTGATCCTTCATGGGGTGGAGACCGACCGTCGCTCCTGGATGTGACCAATCTGGTGGGGCTCGCCGCTCGCCGGTAGTCTCACCGGCGGAGGTGTCCGAGTACCTGGTGGGCTCCGCCGCCTTCAAAGCGGTTGGGATGGGCGATCCCCATCCGGCGGGTTCGATTCCCGTCCACCTCCGCCAATCAGTCTTCGAAATGCGCCACGGCAGTCCGCCCGCTCCGCTCGGTCCGACGTCCGGTGTGGACGCCATCGACGGTGCGCCGCGGTCGAACAACACGCCACGCAGCACGCTGTGGGTGCCATCACCCTTGACGATCGGGGGCCTTCCACAACCCTGCGGTGGGATGAGTGCGTCGGATTCGCTGCAAGAGCGCAGTCGCAGCTTCGAGGTGAGTGAGGCCACGCAGCGTCTGTGGTGCCATCGCTGACGTGACGCCGACCGGACTCCTACGCTGGCCCTCGATGCAGACACAATCGGCAGCTCCGGTCGACCTCGGCGGAGGAAACCCCGCATTCAGCGACAAGATCCAACGCGAGTACCTCTCGGGCGCCATGTCCGAGTCGAAGACGATGTCCGTCAGCGGTGTCGCCGTCAAGACGATCGCGTTCCTCATCGTGCTCGTTGCCGCCGGGGCGTGGGGCTGGGCCTCCGCAACCGAGCCAGTGGCCGTCGACGCCGGCACCGGATACGCCAACACCACCGTCACGATCCCCGGCGGCTTCTGGCTGGCGTCGTTCGGCTCCTTGTTCGTCGGGATCTTCGTCACCGTCAACCCCCGCCGAGCCGCGCTGCTCGGTGTGCTCTACGCAGCCCTCGAGGGATACGTACTCGGAGCCATCTCGGCGATGTTCGATGCCCAGACCGAAGGCGTCGTCGGCGCCGCGGTCGTCGGAACCGTCTGCGTGTTCGTCGCTGCGCTGGTGCTCTACGCGCTTCGGATCATTCGTCCCACCAACAAGATGGCCTTCGGGGTCACCGCCGCGATCTGTGGGCTCGGGTTGCTCTATCTCTTCGTGTTCATCTTGTCGATCTTCAACTGGACATGGTTGTACAGCGACAGCTTCCGAACGATCGGCATCGTTGTCACGGGGATCGCCGTGATCCTCGCCGCGCTCAGCCTCACGCTGAACTTCGCAGCCATCGAGGAAGGTGTCGAGGCGGGCGCCCCCAAGTTCATGGAGTGGTACTGCGCCTTCGGGCTCATGGTGACCGTGGTCTGGCTCTACATCGAGTTGTTGCGTCTTCTCGCCCTCCTGAGCCGAAACCGCTGACGCACCAGAGCGAGCAGTGCCTGGTGTGCTCGTCGACCGGCTGGCAGCAACAGCATCCGACCGCTCATCGACTCCGCTCATCGGACTCGGCGCTGCGCCGCTCGGCGCGGGATCGTGGCTGATCGCGAGGGTACGATCGACATCGTGCTCGAACTCGACGCGCTGAAAGGCTGGACGAGACGGCGATGGTGGTTCGCAGCGGCGATGGCGACAGTCAGCGCGCTCGCCATCGGGTTGCCGACCGACGTGATTCCCAATCCCGTGTTCGGGCGCCAAGGCACCCCGGTCGAGCCGTGGGCCACGCCAGTTCTGGCGATCACCGCGGTGCTGAGCGGCCTCCTCTTCGCCACATACCTCCAGACTGGCGACGCCGCCGATACCGCGGACACTGCCGAGAC
This sequence comes from Ilumatobacteraceae bacterium, assembly GCA_963793335.1. Taxonomy (GTDB): domain Bacteria; phylum Actinomycetota; class Acidimicrobiia; order Acidimicrobiales; family Ilumatobacteraceae; genus Sva-07. The sequence goes on from CAWBZS010000014.1 coordinate 67,260, forward strand.
CGACGACATCGGAGGGCTCGACCGACCGAGTCGGTTCGGCAGTCTCGGAGGGTTGCTGTCGTTCTTCGCCGTCGGTTGCCCGATCTGCAACAAGGTCGTCGTGATCGCGCTCGGTACCTCCGGCGCCCTGACCTGGTTCGCCCCGATCCAGCCCTATCTGGGTGTCGTGGCGCTGGGCCTGCTGGTGTGGGCCCTGCGAGTCCGTCTGCAGGGCGAGGTCGCGTGCTCGGTCAGAGCCAGCTGAGCGTTTCTCCGATCGCAGGGTCGCCGTTGCTCGAACCATCAGACATCTGGTCTGCCGCTGAATCGGTGATGCCCGATGTGGTTGCGATCGAGGTGGCGCCGCTGGACGGTGGGAGTTCGGCGTTCGTTGCACAGCTGTCGTTGACCTCGGTCGACGGTCAACAGCGCCGTGTCGTGTTCCGCCAGCACGCCAACCGAGCGGTCAAGGAGCAGACGGGACTGGTGGCGTCCAAGGAGTTCCATCTCACCCGCAGGTTGGCCGACGACGGGGTCGAAGTCGCCCGGCCGCTCGCACTGCACGGAGCCGACACGTCCGACGGCCCGTGGCTGGTCGCCGAGTGGATCGAGGGGACGACGACCGTCGCGTCGTCCGAGCTCGATGCCGCGTGAAGCAGATGGCCCGATTTCTGAGGCGTCTCCACGCCATCGGATCCGGGTACGTCGACGCCCCCGGGATGGGGGAGATCGAGGACCCTGTCCAGGCGTTGCCGAGGTACCTCGCCGGCGACGAGGCCGGCCGAGCCGTTGCCGATGCGCTCCAGCGGGGTGTGCAGCGGCGCCCGAACCCCAGCGTGCTCCTGCACGGCGACTTCTGGCCTGGCAACGTGATGTTCGAGCACGGCGCACTGGTGGCGGTCCTCGATTGGGAGGATGCATGTTGGGGCGACCCGCTGGTGGATCTCGCATGCGCCCGAGTGGAACTGACCTGTGCCTACGGCGCGGGTCGCATGTGAGCAGTTCACGGCCGGCTATCTCGACGACCGCCGGAATCGCTCCATGCAGATCGACCTGACCGATCTCGCCCTCTGGGATGTCTACGTGTCGGCAACAGCACTGCGCTCGATGCACCTGTGGGGATTGTCATCCGATGACGAGCGTATTCGGCGGCGGACGACCGGGCGCTTCCTGGAGGCGGGGACCGCGGTTGGTCGCCGGCATCAGCGGGTGACCGCCAGCGGATGAAGGTCGCTGCGACACGACCGGGAGCTAGTCGCAGGGCGTGCCGGTACCGACCTTCATCTGCACGACGGAACCGACAGCGATCTCCTGGGCGTCGTCGGTGAGCCCGTCCTTGTCGTCGAGGATCACGCCATCGCCGGTCGTGATCTGACGGACCTCACCCTCATTCACCGAGCCGGAGCAGACCCTGAAGTCGGCAACGAAGATGCCCTGGTCTTCGATCGCCGTGATCGCTGCGTCGGCCGGCTGCCCGAACCAGCTCTGGCTGAGCGCAACCGTTCCCTGCACCTCCGTTGTCGGCGTGACGTCGTTCGGCGCCGTCGTCTGCTCGGCCGGGGGAACGGTGATCTGGCCCTGTGCGGAGTCGTCGTCGCTCGCGCCCCCGCATCCGGCGACCATGATGAGACATCCGACTGCGGCGAACACGGCGTGCCATCTCCGCTGCGCTGCCACGGCGATGGTCGGTCAGCTCACGGATCATCGTGCTTCCTTTCGGACTCCGACTCGGGCCCGGAATCAGACTTGGACTCGGAATCAGACTCGGGTGTGGGTTCAGGTCTGATCCCTGAGTCGGCCGAGTCGGGGTGAACGGCATCCTTGCCGGATTCGAAGATCTCACCCAAGGCACTTGCGCCGAGGATCGCAAGGACGGTGGCGATCGTCAGCGACACGAAGTCCTGCGTTCGCGATCCCCAGCCGGGGTCGGATCGCACCTCGAGCGGACCCACCTCCGTGAGGGCCACGAGTATTGCCACGGAGAGGGCGAACACCAGCCCGAACACGGGCACGTTGTTGTTGCCCCAGGCTCGCAGGATCACCAAGGCGAGCGCGATGAGTGCTCCGACGATGAAGAAGGTCAGCGGCACACGCTCGTCGCTGTAGGGCACCGTCATCTGCACAGCGATCGGCGCGGCCCGCACGTTGCGGTCGGTGAACTCGAGTGCGGCGCCATAGACGCCGGGGGGCACGCCACGAGCATCGATGCAGATCTGTATCTCGACTGCATCGTCGGTGGCGAGCGCGAAGTACCCGATCTGATCATTCGGGATTGCCTGCGAGCTGCTCTTGTTCGCGAGTTTGCTCATCGAGACGTCCAGGAACGTGCCCGGCTCGACTCCCGCCGGCCGATCGTTGGAGATCTCGGGCTGTGGCGATCCGTCGACCACGGTCTCCCAGATGAGGCGGGTCGTGTCCTCGTAGGCCTGATTCGGGTCGTCGAACGTCCATGCGAAACCGAGATTCCCTTCGCTCTTGGGCAGGAGGAAGTGCGGACTGTCCGGGTCGGCGGTGGCGATGCCTTGCACCTCCCCACAGTTGCGCGTCTCACGGGGACCGGTCTGTGGTGACAGGACGACCCAGACGACGATCAGCGCGGCCACCAGCACCAGGCCGATCGACAATCCGACGACGAGAATGCGTTTGCGCTGGTCTCGTCCTGACATCGCACCTCCGGTTGTGGTGTCGTGTGGTCCGTCTCCCCGTCTGCGCCGATCACCCTACGCTCGGTGTCAAGGTCGACCGGAGGACGGCCGGAACGCCGGCCACGAAGTTGCCACGAGGTCGCCACGAACGGCGACCGGCGGGTCAGCCTCGGTTCCCCGAGCCCAGGTCTGAGGGAGCAGGCAGGTCGGGAACGTTCTGCTGCCAGGGCCATCGTCCTTCGGCCTCGAGCTGAAGGCTCCACGAGAGGAACGTGCGAACGATCACCAGCAGGCCGAGCGCCGCCACGTTCTCGAGGGTCGGTTCGAGTGTGACCGTCCGGATGATGTCGGCCGCGATGAGGAGATCGAGGCCGATCAGCAGCCCTCGAGAGATCTCCTTCTTGAAGACGTCCTGGCCGGCAGCGGCTGACGTCTTCACGGCGGCCCGGATGGAGAGCACGATCGCGATGACCACGGAGAGCGCGATGACCCCGATGGCGATGACCTCGATCCACTCGGAGATGTCGCTCGCGACGGCCCAGTCGCCCACACGTGGGCCCTCTGACTGGAGGAGGGACTGCTGCGTCATGGGACCCATCTCATCACGTCAGCCGTCGCCGTGGCAGGATTTGTCGATGGACGTCGACGTCGAGCATCCCGCATGAGTCCGAATGCGGCGCTTGGCGAGGGCGACCGACTCCCTGCCGTGGCGCTGATCGATCATGCCGGACAGCGGTGGTCGATCGAGGATCAGCTCGGGCGGCCGCTCGTGCTGATCCTGCACCGTCACCTCGCTTGACTGCCGTGCCAGGAACACGTGCTCGCCGTGCGCGACCACCTCGACCAGCTCGGTGATGCGCTCCCGGTCGTGATCACGTTCGCCGACGATCCACAGTGGCTCGGCGCCTACCGCGAGCACCTCGACATCGAGTTTCCGGTGCTCGCCGATGTCGACCGCGTGCTCTATGAACTGTTGGGTGCCGGTCGAGGTTCGATCCGCCAGGTGTGGTCGCCAGGCACGCTCGCGATGTACGTCCGGTTGTTGCGGCGTGGGCGTCGACTCCGATCGCCTGCCGAGGACACCCGCCAGCTCGGCGCTGATGTCATCGTCGGGAGCGATGGGCGGATCCGGCGTGTGTGGCTGCCACCCAGCCCCGATGAGCGGCCGACGATTGGTGCGATCATCGACGCGGTGCACGACGCCCAGCAGTGACGCGGCCCGTCGGGGTCAATGCAGCGTGCGGAGTCCCATCGCGCCGAGGACGACCATGCCGACCCCCAGCGTCAAGAGCACCAGTGAGTGCTCGCGGCGCACGAGCAGCATCATCGTGATCGTCAGGACGATCACGATCAGCGCCTGCATCCCGGCACCGGCATCGGTGCGCGGGAGTAGCAGCTCGCTGACGGCGAGCTGCGAGGTCATTCTCCGGCGAGCGCCCCCACCGGCCTTGGTGTGCTTGTGGCCCACGTCGGTGATCGTAGGTGCGGCAGGGTTGATCGGCGACCTGCGGCCCAATAGGGTTGTAGCGATCACTACAAACGTGCCTACCCGATCGAGGAGTCACCATCACTCCCCTCTCTCTTCCACTCTTTCGACACCCATGCTTTCTCGATGTCCCGCAGTCCTCTTCTCGTTCCCTCTTTCTCACCTCCCCCCCCCCCCCCTCTCCCTCCCCCCCTCCTCCCCCCCTCCCCCTCCTCCCCCTCTTCTCCCACGAGGAAGCTCCAGAGGCCGTTGCGAAATCGCTGCTCCCGATGCTCACCACTGACGGGTGAACAGGCCGCACTGTCCCGTTCGAGCTGCGGTCGCTTCGCGCGTGCGCTCCTCGGTACGTTGTGACGAGGGGAAAGGGGAGTGACATGTCGAACGACATCGATCAGCAGGACGTGAAGCCCGTCGAGGACTGGGTGAACGATTGGGACTGGCTCGATTCGCAATGGGGGGCCAACGCGATCGACATCTGGAATGCCGTGCGCGTCGTGACGCCGATGGCGATCACCGAACGGTACGGGCGCGCCCACATGCCCGTCACGATGGACGCGGTTGCCGCAGTCGCCCAGGACACCGAGCGCTTCTCGTCGATCTGGGTCAACGTCGGGCGGCCCGACGCGGTGCGGCACCCGGCGCCGCCGATCACGTCGGACCCGCCGGATCATCACGGTCATCGGCGTCTGCTGCTTCCGGCATTCTCGCCGAAGCGGGTCAACCCGATGGCGGAGGGGCTGCGGGAGTTCTGTCGCGACCTCATCGCGCAACTCGACGGCGCCGACACCGCGGATGCTGCCGAACAGTATTCCCAGCACATTCCGGTGCACGGGATCTGCAAGCTCACCGGTCTCCCCGAGCGCGATGCCGATCTCTTCCGCGACTGGATCTATCGCAACTTCCAGTTGGGTCCCCGCGACAATGCGGTGCGCGAACAGGTGGCCATGGAGATGGGCGAGTACATCGATGCGATCCTGCGCGACCGCCTCGCCAACCCGAACGGCGACATGCTCGACGACATCGCCAACGCCGAGATCGACGGCGAACCCGTGGCGTGGGCACTCAAGGTCGGCTACGTGCGGCTCCTGATCGTCGCCGGGATCGACACCACCTGGAGCGCAATCGGATCTGGCCTCTGGCACTTCGCGCAACACCCCGAGCAGGTTGCGCAACTCGTTGCGGCCGACAACGACGATCTGCTCTGGCAGACCGCGAGCGAAGAGGTGTTGCGCTTCTACGCGCCGGTGACGATGGCGCGCAAGGTGATCGCCGACACCGAGATCGCGGGCTGCCCCGTGCACGCCGGTGATCAGATGCTGCTGACGTTCCCGGCGGCCAACCACGACCCCGACGCCTTCGCCGACGCCGACGAGTTCCAGCTCGATCGGGCGGAGAACCGGCACGTGGCGTTCGGCCTCGGCATCCATCGATGCGTTGGTTCCAACCTGGCACGACTCGAACTTCTGGTTGCGCTGCAGGAATGGTTGCGGGCGTTCCCGGAGTACAGGCTCGACCTCACCAAGACCACCACGTGGGCCAATGGGCAGATCCGCGGTCCGCGCAACATCCCGGTGCTGCTCGGCCGCTGAGCAACCCCGAGCGATTGGAGCCACTCATGAATCCCGAGACCGCTGCGCTCTGGGCGAAACAGGACCAGCACGAGGGTGATCGATGGCGCCTGTTCAGCGCTGTCGCCGCGGCCATCGAGTCGCCCACGGTGCTCTACCCAGGAAGCTACGTGGACATCGCACCGTCGTTCGTCTTCGACTCCGTCACGTATGTCGACATCGACAAACGAACACCGAAGTTCTTCGCCGACGTGGACGGCATCCGCGAGATCGTGGCCGCTCACGACGGCCCGCCGAACCCCGATGTCACCTTCGTCCACGCCGACTACACCAGCGACCTCCCGCTGCCGGAGGAGCACTTCGATCTGCTGGTGTCGCTCTACGCCGGGTTCATCTCCGAACACTGCACGCAGCACCTCCGCATCGGTGGCACCCTGCTCGTGAATTCCAGCCACGGTGATGCTGCGATGGCATCGATCGATTCTCGCTACGAGCTCGCTGGCGTCGTCCTGGCCCGCACGGGCGACTATTCCGTCAGCACCAGCGACCTCGGTCGGTATCTGATCCCAAAGAAGCCGCAAGCGATCACGGTCGAGGGGCTCCACGAGACGCGTCGGGGCATCGCCTACACGACGTCACCGTTCGCCTACCTCTTCACGCGACTCCGCTGAGGCGATCTGTTGTGCGTGCCGAGGGCCGTCATCGCCCGAGGGAGGGGACGGCGGCTGCCAAGCGTTCCACGACGTCGCGCTCATGAGCCGACCAGCCCGCGGAGTCGAGGGTGTCGATCGTCGTCGCGATCATCGTGTCGAGTGGCTCGGGGGGCCCGGGTAGACCGCGGCGCTCCACCTCCGACCGCACTTGTTGCAATGTCTGCACGAGCGTGGTCGCCACCGACGGGTCGGCGGCGCCATGCCGCCGGATCGGGTCGATCGCACCGTGGAGGTGATCGGCGTGGTCGGGTTCGTGCCGGATGAGGGTCCGTCCATCGTGTTCGACGCATCGGGGAGCAGCGGGCTGCGCCCAGAGGGCGAGCAGGACGTCGCCGATGTGGACGACGAGGTCGTTGGCGGTGCCCGGGTCGTTGATGCCGGGCGACAGTGCCCGCACGGCGATGTCGGTCAGTTGTGCGAGGCCGAAGCCGACGTCCTGCTGCAACGTCCTGGTGTCGCCCACCGCGAAGGCTTCGAGGAGTCGCGGTCGGCAGTCGTCGTCGCCGTCGCTCGCGGGCGCCACCCACATCAGCGGAGTTCCCGCAGGGACGAACGCTCCGAGCGGGGCGACGATGTAGCCGGTCGACTGCTCGGGGAGCCCCTCGACAATCGACTCGGCGTCGATCTGTTGAATCCAACCCGACGACAGCGCCTCGATCGCCGATGCGTCGTCGGGCACCTCGCCGACACCCTCGATCGCATCCGGCCTGCCGCTGCTGGGGGCCTGTTCGGGGTGCTGGCTGGGCGCGACCTGCGCCGCTTGCTCGATCACGGCGATCGTGTCGTCGGCGATGCGGCGCGCAACCGAGCCCACACGCAGGCTCTGCGTGATGTGATCCACCGAGCGCACGACGGCGAACAGCGAGACCACCGTGAAACCAACTGCGAGGAGGAGTGAGAAATTGGGGACGACCGCTGCTGGGCCCTCGTCGGTGAACGACCGGGTCGAACGCAACGCGAGCAGCGAAAAGACGGTGGTTCCGAGCGCGATCCCGATCGTGTGTTTGAGATAGCTGTCACCAAGCCAGTCGCGCAGCGTGCGGGGTGAGAATTGTGAGCTGGCGAGCTGGACGGTGATCAGCATCATCGACAGCAGCAGGGTGATCGAGGTGATCAGTCCGCCGGCGATGACCGAGAAGACCGCACGGGCGCTCTCGACCGTGGTGGCGATGACGTCGGGGACCTCGCTGTTCGAGCGGTCGAGGAGCAACATCGCCTGGGACAAGACGATGGCGCCGATGACGTAGAGCCCCGGAATGAACGACAGCCGGTGCTGCAGACGATCGACGATCTGACGAAGACGAACCATTCCCAGTATCCGGCGAACAGGCTGCTCATCGACCATGGCGCTCGGTCATTCCACTCATGATGCTCCTGTCGGGATGTTGCTCGGCGTCCGATGGACAGGGCCAATGTGCCCGTGCCGCCTCGGTGTCAAACACCGGTTCCCGACGTTTCAACTCCCGACGACCGGGTATCCCATCAGCGTTCGCGCATCTGGCGACGACACCGAAAGGACTCCATGACCATTGACCCGAACCGCCGTGCCGCTGCCTCCGACACGCACTCCAGCAGCCCAACTCGGGGAGCTCCGATGACCAAGCAGTCGCGGAACGATACGGTTCAGGCCGATGGCTGATCAACCGCACAGCACCGCAACCGACGTGGACTCGACGATCGAAATCCTCGTCCCGCTGCGAACTCAGCACGCCGCCACACTGCGCGTGATCGTGGCATCGCTCGGCTCAGACCACGGTCTGAACGTCGACGAGATCGACGACCTGCAATTGGCGGTGTCCGAAGTGTTCGCCGTGCTCGTCGAGGGTGCCAACGACGACGATGCTCGTGCGCGCGTTACCTACTCGACCACTGCGGAATCGATCACCGTCGACGTCGAACGCATCGGTGCCGGAGCGGCGGTCGAGCTCGACGCGTTGGCCGCCACGATCCTGTCGTCGGTCGTCGACGAACACCGGATCACCGACGCCGGGTTCTCGCTGGTGATGTTCCGCCGTGAGACCAACGCCTGACGTGGACGACGCCGCCGCGCCAGACGACGTCGACGACCTCGAGCTGTTCCGATCATTCGTCTCGAGCCGGAGGCGATCGGTTCGGAACCGACTGGTCGAGCGACACATGGGCCTTGCAGCGCACATCGCGCAACGGTTCGCTCGTGCGGGCCGACACGACGAGGATTTGCGCCAGGTCGCGATGATCGGCCTCGTCAAGGCCGTCGATCGCTTCGATCCCGAGTACGGGGTGCAGTTCTCGTCGTTCGCCGGCCGAACGATCGAAGGCGAACTGAAGCGCCATTTCCGTGATGCATCGTGGGCGGTGAAGGTTCCACGCCGAGCCAAAGAGCTTCACCTGATGGTCCGCAATGCCGTCGCCGAGCTCGAAGCCTCGGGTCGTCCATCTCCGACGGTGGACGAGCTCGCACGGCATCTGTCGATCGACCGCGACGACGTGCTTCGGGGTCTGGCAGCGACAGCTGCGTCCTCGGTTGCGACGATCGATGCCGGCATGGGCGACGACGACGGGCCGACCGACCGCCAGGGCGCACTCGCCACCGACGATCGATCGTACGAGGACGCCGAGAACCACGAGCTCGTCGAACAGTTGCTGGCCGGGCTGGAACCACGCGAGCGACGGATCATCGAGCTTCGGTTCTACGAGGATCGGTCCCAGAACGAGATCGCTGACGAAGTGGGCGTGAGCCAGATGCACGTCAGCCGCCTGCTGAGGCGCTCGTTCGAGCAGATGAGGGGCCACCTCGACCAACAAGACGTTTGAGGGTGCGGTCGGGTGGGGAACCTCTCCCCATGACCAATGTGACCGAACTTCGAAACACACTGCCGTCGCTGTCCGAGGACGTGTCGATCCAGGCGATCGACGTCATGCAGGAGCGGCTGACGGCCCTGATCGATCTTCAGCTCACGCTGAAGCACATCCATTGGAACGTCGTGGGCATGAACTTCATCGCCGTCCACGAGATGCTCGATCCGCAGGTCGACGCCGTCCGAGCGATGACCGATGCCCTCGCCGAACGGATCGCCACGATGGGTGGCGAACCCAAGGGCACACCTGGCGCCGTGACCTCCACGAGGACCTGGGACGACTACCCGCTCGACCGTGCACCAACGGTCCGGCACCTGGTCGAGCTCGACAAGGCGTACGACGGCATCGTTGCCGACCATCGCGAGGCCATCCGCAAGCTCGGGGAACTCGATCCGGTCTCCGAAGATCTCTTCATCCAGCACCTCGGTCAGCTCGAGTTGTTCCAGTGGTTCGTCCGCGCGCACCTGAAGGACTCGGACGGCAACATCGTCCACCGCCGAACCGCCGACTGAGCTCGACATACACTGCGGCGTGGTGTTCGATCGCGAACAGCGACTCCGCGCCGAGCTGGCGACAGTTCGAGCCGAACTCGATCGGGAACAACGGGCGCGCCGACAGCGGCTCGAAGTCCACCGGATGGCGGCACAGGCGAGTGGAGAGATCACACGGGATGGCGTCGCCGAGGTCATTGCCTCGGGTGCTGCTGACATCTTCGACAGCGGTTGGGTGATGGTCGGTTTCGTCGGTGACGACGAGATCGTCAGCTTCGTTCACGGACCACGCGTCCCCGACGTCGTCGCCCGCGACTGGCAACAGGCCCCGCTGACCACCGCCGTGCCCATCTGCGACGTGCTTCGTGGGGAGCTCCGCAGCGTGGCGCTCACCGAACCGTCGGCGTTCGCGCCGTGGCCAATTCTCCGCGAGTGGGCCGAGCGAGCGGAGCTCGGCAGTCTCTTCGTCCAACCGATCTCCGATGGCGAACGCCCGCATGCGGTGGTTGCGCTCGGGTGGCCGGAGGCACACGAACTCGATCCCGACGACCAGCAACTCCTCGACGAACTGATCGACGCCGCCCGTCCTGCGTTCGCCCGTGCGAGCACGACCGAGGTCGATCGTGACCTCGTCGCCACGTTGCAGACGTGGCTCCTGCCCGCTGACCTCCCCGACGTCGACGGCCTCGACGTGGCCACCCTGTACGAGCCTGGCCGTGTTGCGATGGACGTTGGCGGAGACTGGTACGACGTGGTTCGCGTCGACGATCGTCGGTCGTCGATCGTCATCGGCGATGTCGTCGGCCACGATGCTCGGGCCGCAGCCGAGATGGGCCAGGTTCGCCACGTGCTCGCCGCCCACCTCATGGTCACCGGCGATCCCGCCGAGAGCCTGCGGTTGACCGATGACTACTTCGATCGGCGGTCGCCCAACACGATGGCGACGGCGCTCATCATGCTCTTCGACTCGACCGAACGAACGATCGAACTGGCCTCTGCAGGCCATCTTCCTCCGGTGATCGCCGAACTCGGAGCCACCAGCCGCATCGTCGACTGCGGTCTCGGTCCGCCAATCGGCAGCGGCCTCGGCGGGTATCGATCCCTGCACCGATCGTTTCCACAGCATGCGGTACTGGTCGCTTTCACCGACGGGGTTGTCGAACTCCGCGGTCAGACGATCGACGAGAGCATGGTCGACTTCTGTGCGGCGATCGACCGTTGTATCGAGGGCGCCCAACAGGGCACCGCAGCGCCGGCGGCACTCGACGCACTGATTTCGATGATGTCGGATCGCGTCGCCAGCCCAGATCGCACCGATGACGCCGCGGCCGTCGTGTGCGTCGCCACGTAGGCGTGCGGTCACCCGAACGGGTGATGTGCTCCACCGCAGGAGTCGTCGGTTCACGCAACGGATATGGTACGTCCGGTGTCCGACCCCGCTTCTCGTCTGAGCATCGAACTCGACGGTGACCGTTTGGTCGTCGTCGGGGACATCGACGCCCACACCTGCCCCGATCTTGCAGCGCGTCTCGAGCCGCTCCCAGGATCGAGCGATGTCAGCCTCGACCTCTCGGGCGTCAGTTTCATGGACTCCAGCGGTCTCCGGGTGATCATCGGGGCACACCAGCAGGCAACGGAGGCCAATCGTCGGGTCGTCGTCGAGCGTCCGAGTGCATCGGTGCTTCGCCTCATCGAGATCAGTGGCTTGCTCGACCACTTGCACGTCATCACCAGCGACTGACCGTCACCGAGCGTGACGCCGAAGGTGTTTCGGCGCCGGTGGATTGGGCATGATCGTGGCGATGGAGGCGTCGTCCACAGCATCTGACCGACTTGGCGAGAGCCTGCCTGCGCAGATCACCGTCGTCGCCGAGTCCGCAGCGCTGCACGGGCTGCGGACGCGCCTCACTGCGTTGGTGACCCAAGCGCATGCTCCGACCCATGTCACCGAAGCATTCGAACTCGCCGTCAGCGAGTTGGCGACCAATGTGCTGCAACACACGGACGCAGAGCAGCTCACGGTGGTCGTCGATCGAGCCGAGGATGGGTGGTTGATCGACGTGTCAGACGCCGACGCGCTCGACACAGCAGCGCTCGCGGCCCTGGCGACCAGCGGCCCGCCCGATCCGGAGCAACTGTCCGGGCGGGGGTTGTTCATCGTGCAGTCGATCATGGACACCGTCGAACTCGTCGACGTGGACGGCCACCAGCATCTGCGTTGCGTCAAGCGAGCGTGACAGGTGTCGCCGGGCTCGATCAGCGACGACTGAGTTGCAGTCCGTAGTCGCTCGCCATCAGCGCAGCCTGGGTTCGGTTGGCGACACCCAGCTTGGTGAACACCTTGGCGACGTGGGTCTTGATCGTGTCGTACGACAGGTAGAGCTCATCGCCGATCTCGCGGTTGGTGGCACCCTGTGCCAGCAACGCCAGCACCTCGCGCTCGCGCTCGGTCAACGCGGCGGCTGGATCGTGGCATGGCTGGGGAACCACTCCGACGGATTCGCCGCGATGGACGCGCTCGATGGCGTCGATCAACTCTGCACCGGTGGCGCGCTTCATGATCACGCCATCGACCTTTCGCAGGTCGATGTCTCGCTCGAAGTCCTCCGGGAGATCCCAGGTGTACAACACCACCTTGGACAGCGATGGGTCGGCGGCGAGGTCGTCGATGCGAGACAGCGACCTGCGGCGCCCAGCGAACGTGTCGAACAGCACGACGTCGGTGGACAGGTCGGGGAGGCCGCCCGCTTCGGTCTCGACCACGGTCACTCGGTCGGAATATGGGGCGAGCATCTCCGACAGCCCACGCACGACGACCTCGTAGTCGTTCACGATGGTCAGGCGGATCGGGGCGGACGTCACCATGGAGTCATCGTCCCCCGTCCGCTTGCCGGCGAAACCCTGCGTACCCCGCCGGCTCGCCATGGCCGATGTTTGGATGCGGGCAGGAGGGGTACCCGTCCCTCATGAGCGCACTCCCTTCCGATTCCATTCCCGATTTGAGCGGCGTCGTCGACACGGTGACGTCGACGCTCGACGCGATCGATGTTGCTGCCGTTTCGGACGCAGTGGTCGACGCGGCGACCGACCTGGCTGACGTGGCAGGCACCGCGTCGGTTGTTGCCGTCCGAACGGGCCGGCATGCCGGAAGCGTCGTCCGTCGACACCCGAAGCACACACTGGGCGTGCTCGCTGCAGTCGTTGCGGTGATCGCGCTGGTCGTGTGGGTTCGGCGCGACGATGAGTCGTCGACGAGCGCGGACCTCCAGGTGGCGGCATGAAGTTCATCAAGGGCTTCATCATCGGTGGCCTGATCGGCTTCGGCGTCGGCGCGGCGATCACCGAGCGTCAGCGTCAGCAGATCACGGCGAGCGTGAAGAAGAAGGCGGCCCCGATCAACCAGTCGGTGAAGGACAACGTGAGCCACGTGGCCGACACCGTCGTCGATGGTGTCACCGACAAGATCGACGATGCCGGCACATCGGTGGCCGACAAGGTCGCCGACAAGGCGGACACAACGTCCTGACGACGGCCCGGCATCGACTCAGGCGTCGCCGCCGCGAACGCGGCTCAGCAGCACTGCGGTGAGCGCCAGCGCGATGACCAGTCCGGCGATGGTCAGCGAACTGTTGCCCGGTGCGTTGCGCTGATCCATCAGCACCACCAGTGCCCATGTGGCGCTGGTGGCGACGCACACCGCCACGAGCCGCGCCGCCCAGCGCCGAAGAATGGAGGAGTCGAGCCGGGTCGTGACGGAGCCGGCGGCCAGCAGTGCGATCGCCGAGTGGAACACGAAGAGCGCCAGCGCAACCGCCAGACCCGCCGGTCCGACCGGGTCGTCGGCCATCACCAGCCACTGCCACACCACGATCGCCATGGTCACCAGCGCCGTGTGGGTGTCCGGCCTCGTTGCCGACACCACCGCGAGCGTGCCGACGACGATGAGCACGATCGGCGGCGCCCCGCCGGCGGACGCTCCCGCGACGATCGATGCGATGGACGCGGCCGCCACCGCCCCGGCGGACAACCGCCACCGCTGCGGCGACACCCTGATCAGGCGCTCCAACTGCTCGGTGGGATCGATGTTCATCGCTGCACCAGCCGCGGTCCGGTCGTCCGGCGGGCGATGTCGCGGATCACCACGTCGAGGCTGCCGGGTCCGCGCCACTGCAGTACGGGGATCCCCGCTGCGGTGACCATCCGAACCTCGCGTCGGCGTTCGAGCAGACGCACCCGCCAGGCGAGTGCCATCAGGTCGTCGTCGTGGTCGACGAGGTGGTCGGGGAGCGTGTCGATCACGACAACCGCGAGGCCTCCACGCCCGAGTCGGACGGCGAGGTCGAGCGCTTCGGGCGCGATCAGCGGCGAGAGCAGCACGGTCATCCGCCCACCGGTGCCCCGGCGGCGAGCGTCGGCGGACCCGGCCGCACGCAACTCGTTTCCCGGTCGAATGCGCGCCATCGTGTCGAGGACTCGACGCAGCTGTGCTCGCCCGGTGCCCGGAGGGACGTCGTGCGTGACCCGGGCGCCGAACGTTCGCAACGAGACTCGTTCGCCTCGGGGGGCGTAGTGCTCGGCGATCGCTCCCGCTGCCCGAACACTGGTGTCGAGACTCGACGCTGCACCATCGACGCCACCGCTGAGACCGAAGTCGTCGGCGGCATCGATCACCAACGCGACATGAGCGTCGAGGTCTGCCCAGGTGCCGTTGACCTGGAGTTCGCCGGAGCGCGCCGATCGCGCCCAGTTGATTCGTTGCATTCGGTCGCCCGGTCGAAACGCCCGCAGCCCGGCGAACTCGGTGCCGTCGCCAGCGCGAGTCGAGCGGTGGAGTCCGACGAGCCCGTCCGATGGGCGCGGCGATGCTCCGACATCGAACAGGCCTGGGATCGGCAGTGCGGTGAGGTGGCGCGGCGACGTGGTGGTCGACCAGTGAAAGGCCCCCCACGACGACACCGCGATCACTCGCGCTCGATCGATCTCGCGAACGCCCCAGCGCGTGGCCCGCACCGCGACATCGAGCTCGACGCGATCGTCAGCACGGCTTGCCGATGTCGTCGCACTGGCAGGTCGGGCTTCGAGCCACGGGTCGAGCAGGAGCGAACCGATCGCATGGTCGACGTCGTCGGCCCCGCTGAGTACCCCCTGCCACGTCGTGGCGTCACCCTCGCGGATCGTTGGGTGCATCACCGCGTCGGTCAGTGTCGGCGTCCGGGTCGGCCAGGTCAGCACCGACCACGTCGTCACCACCGCGAACGGCGCAGCGATCACCAGCACGTCCGGACGCCGCCAGATGAGTGCGATCAGCGTGCACGCGATCGCGAGGCCGGAGCTGCGCAGGAACGCAGGTGTTGGGTGCCACGCTGGCGGTCCGGTGGTCGTTGGCACGATCGGTCGCTCTCCTCAGGTCCCGGGGGGCCCGGGCTCCAACGCTCCGGGCGTGGTCACCGTGGCGAGCACTCCGTCGACGACCGTGTGGCCGGAGATGTCGCTCATCCACATCTCGGGTTTCACGGTGATGCGATGGGCCAGCACGGCGACCGCGACGGCCTTGACGTCCTCCGGTGTCACGTAGTCGCGCCCCGCGATGATCGCGAACGCACGTGATGCGAGCAACAGGCCGAGCGCGCCCCGCGGCGATGCTCCCATCAGCACATGCGGGTGCGATCTGGTGGCGGCGGCGAGCTCGACGCAGTATCGACCGACACTCTCGTCGACGAGGACACGCTCGACCGCGGCCTGCATCGCCAGCACGGTTCGGGCGTCGGCGACGCGTCGGAGCACCTGGTCTTCGCTTCGTCGGTCCATGCGTCGGCGCAGCACATCCCATTCCTCGTCCGCCGTTGGATATCCGAAGCTCGTTCGCATCATGAACCTGTCGAGTTGGGCCTCGGGGAGTGGGTAGGTGCCCTCGTACTCCACCGGGTTGGCGGTGGCGAGTACGTGGAACGGCGGAGGGAGCACGAAGGTCGATCCCTCGACGGTGACCTGATGCTCCTGCATGGCTTCGAGGAGGGCCGCCTGCGTGCGAGGCGGGGTGCGGTTGATCTCGTCGGCGAGGAGGAGGCCGGCGAAGAGCGGGCCGCGTCGGAACGAGAACTCTGCTGATCGCTGGTCGTACACGAACGAGCCGGTGAGATCGGCAGGCAGCAGATCGGGGGTGAACTGCGCCCGGGAGAAGTCGAGGCCGAGGGTCTGTGCGAACGACCGAGCCGCCAGTGTCTTGCCCAGGCCGGGAAAGTCTTCGAGGAGGACATGGCCACCGGCGAGGATCGCGGCCAGCACGAGTGTGAGTGCCGCTCGCTTGCCGACCACGGCAACCTCGACCTCGTCGAGCACCTCGTTGGCGAGACGCGACACGGTGGCGATGTCGAGGCGGTCGAGGTCGTCGCCGATGTTGTGATCGGGTGGTTGCGAGTGATCCATGGGGCCTTCCGATCAGAGCTGTTCGATGAGGGTGAGGATGTGGTCGAGCCGGCGAGGTCGCGCCAGTTCGCGCTGTCGCGGTCGCTCCATCGTGGACGAACGTGTGGAGTTCTTCGCCGAGCACCGCTCGAGCCGCCTCGGGGTCGCTGGCGGGGTCGATCTGATGGACGACGCGCAGCTGATCGTCGATCACCTCGACCAGGCTCTCGTGGAGTCGCTCGAACACCGGCCCGTCGGGGCCTGCGGAGGCCAATCCGGTGCGCAGCCGTGTCACGCGGCGCTCGCCTCGTGACGGCGGTGCCAGTTGCGTCGTGGCATCGATCGGGGCGGTTGGCGGGGTTGCGTCGACGAGTTCGGCGACGGTCCATCCCGCCACTCCGATGAGCCCGACCAGCGCGGCGACCACCAGCAGGTTCGGACCCATCCCCACGGCGATCATCGCGACGTTGATCGCGAGGGCGGCTCCTGCGATCATGGAAACCGACTTGGCCCACGCCCTCATGACCGGTCCGCCGAGCGGTGGGCGCTTGGATTCGTCGATCCAAGACTGTCGTGCACGCGGTCGAGGGCGTCGAGCGCGGCGGTGCGCGAGCCTTCGCTGATCTCGTGGTCGGAGAATCGGGCTTCGCGATATCGAGCTGCGAGGTCGGCGAGCGCTGTTGCATCGACGTCATGGTTCACGAGCACCCGCTCGGTGAGCTCGGCAGAGGTGTCGGAGGGGCGACGCTGCACGCCGGCATCGGCCACGGCGGCTTCGAGCAGCAGCCAACACTCGACGATTGCGTTCCGAGGGTTGCCGCGTTCGAGCGCAGCCCGTTGTGCTGCTGCGCCGTCGGTGACGGTGGCCGCGACACCGACGAGCGACTCGAACGGCTCGCCACTGGATGCTCGTCGCCGTCGTCGGCGATGGAACGTTGGCCGTACTCGCCACAGTGCGATCGCCGCAGCGATCGCCGCGATCGCGAGGACCGTCCACCCAAGTAGGCGAGCGATCTGCTCGACGAGTGGGGAGACCTCTCGCGGTTCGCGGTCGCCGACGGGTTCGAACTCGGCGATGTCGAACTGTTGAGCGGTGGGGCGCTGTCCCGAGTCGTCACCGTCGAAGAAGCTGGGTGGACCCTCGGACAGACGGACGGCGCCGGCGGTGGTGATCGCAGCGAACAACACAGTGATCAATGCGCCCACGATCACAACGAGGGCACCCCGACGGTTCACCCGCGGGACCCTACCGAACCTGCTCGTGTCGATCCCGACGTGGCGACCGATGGTGCGGGAGTGACGCTCGGCGCTCGCCCCGATGCGCGACGCCTGCGCCATACTCGGTGTCGTGCCCGAAGGTGACACGCTCCGTCGAGCCGCCGAGGTGCTCACCCCGGTGTTGGAGGGGCGGGTGGTCACCGATCTGTGGTTTCGCAAACTGCGCGGCTATCGGCCTCGTGTGGGTGACCGCATCAGCAGTGTCGACGCCGTCGGCAAGTACCTGCTGATCGAATTCCGACCGCCGGCGATCGCTGGTTCGGTTGCGTCGCGGCCGGGCATCGTGCTGCACACGCACCTGGGCATGGCCGGCTCGTGGCGGGCGACGACACTGGAACGGGCGGTCCCCACGTCACCGAAACTGCGCATCGTGATCGCCACCGAGGCAGGTCGTGCACTGTGCTTCTCTGCGCCCGACATCTCCACGCATGTCGCGGGCTCGGGCACCGCACCCGCCGATCGAATCGGCCCCGACCTGAGCGACGACGACATCGATCTCGCCGAGGTCGTGGCGCGAAGTCGGGTTGCTGCCACTGCCGAAACGACCGTTGCCGAAGTGCTGCTCGACCAGTCGGTCGCCGCGGGCGTCGGCAACGTCTTCAAGAGCGAGGCGCTGTTCGTGGCCGGTGTTCACCCGTTCACGCTGGTGGCGGCACTCAGCGACGAGCAACTCGAGTCGGTCTGGTCGATCGCCCACCGCCAGCTCGTCGCCAATCGGGGGCGGCCCTACCGGTCGACGACCCGACCCGGCGATGGTGCGCGCACCTACGTCTACGGTCGTCGCCGACTCGGGTGCCGGCGCTGCGACAACGCCATTGCGTTCTCGGCGGCAGGGCAGCGCACGGCGCGCAGCACGTACTGGTGCCCCACCTGCCAGCCAACGCCCCCCGAGCCCGGGTCTCCGGGGGCGTTGGATGAGACCTGGCCTCGATCGGGTCACTACCGTTGAGCCAACCGCTCGACCCGAGGAGACCCCATGCCTGCGCTCGAATCCACCCCCGACATGTACGACTTGCGCATGTCCGAAGGTGTCCGCCCGCTCTACGACGCGGTGAAGAAGTTCATCGTCACCGAAGTCGAACCGATCACCGCCGAATTCCACCGCCTCGGCGTCGGGCGCGCCGAGCACTGGGGCTACGGCGACGGACAGCTCGAACTGCTCCAAACGGTCAAGGACAAGGCCAAGGAGCAGGGACTGTGGAACTTCTTCCTGCCCGACGCCGAGACCGGTGAGGGGTTGTCGAACCTCGACTACGCCTACATCGCGATGGAGTTGGGCAAGAACCCGCTGGCATCGGAGTCGATGAACTGTGCCGCACCCGACACCGGCAACATGGAAGTGCTCGAACGTGTCGGCACCCCCGAGCAGAAGCAGCGGTGGCTCGAGCCACTGCTCGCCGGCGAGATCCGCTCGGCCTACGCCATGACCGAGCCCGACGTGGCCTCGTCCGACGCGAAGAACGTCGCCTGCAAGGCCGTACGCGATGGCGACGAATGGGTGATCACCGGCGAGAAGTACTACATCTCCGGCGCCGGCGATCCTCGCTGCAAGGTCATGATCACGATGGTGCAGACCAGCCCCGACGGCCCGCCGCATCTGCGCCAGTCGCAGATCCTCGTGCCGACCGATACACCGGGCGTGGAGATCCTCGAGGGCATGCAGGTCTTCGGCAAGGACGATGCCCCCCACGGCCACATGCACATCCGGTTCAACGACGTTCGCGTTCCCTACGAGAACATCCTGCTCGGCGAGGGCCGCGGCTTCGAGATCTCCCAGGTGCGCCTCGGCCCCGGACGGATCCACCACTGCATGCGTTCGATCGGCGCCGCCGAGCGCGCCCTCGAGATGATGGTCAAGCGAGGCCTCACCCGCGAGGCCTTCGGCAAGCGGGTGTCGAACCTCGGCAAGAACGTCGAGATGATCGCCCAGTCGCGCATCGAGATCGAGTCGATGCGTCGCATGGTGCTCACCGCGGCGAAGGCGATGGACGAACTCGGCAACGCCGAGGCCCGAGTGTGGGTGAGTGCGATCAAGGCCATGGTGCCGATCAGGGTGTGCGAGATCATCGACAACGCCATCCAGATCCACGGCGCCACCGGCGTGTCGCAGTGGACACCACTCGCCGACATGTACACCTCGCAGCGCACCCTGCGCCTGGCCGACGGCCCGGACGAGGTGCACTGGTTCGTCGTCGGCCGCGCCGAGATCGGCTACTGGGAGCAGGAGGGTGGCAACACCTACGACCCCAAGGCTGCGTACCTCTCGCGTACCTCCGACGCCAAGGACGGGATCTTCTCAGGACCCTGAGCGTTGCGTCAGTAGCCGGTGCCGCAGAACGGCGTCGGACCGACTGCGAAGAGCGCATCGAGTCGACCGAGGAGTTCGTCGCTCGCGGTCACGCCGGCGATCGGCCCGAGATCGGTCCAGGACACCGCCCCGAGGTACGTCGCGGACAGCGTCTCGATGCCGACATCGACATCGGCTGGCGCGTTGGTGCGCACCGCACCGGCTGAGGACAGCGACCAGCGGCCGCCGTTGTCGGCGAACATCGGGTCGTCGACTTCGATGACGATGGCCGAGTCGACGGGGCCATAGGTGCGGGCGGCGAGCGCGGCGTCGACGTCGAGCACGCGTACCCACTGGTCGTCGATGCATTGTTTCACCTCGTAGGCGCGCGAGTCGAACATCGCCCGTCGCACCGGTTCGTCGACCGGTCGCATGCCGGCGCGCCATCTGGTGACCAGGTCGATGCCGAGCAGGTAGCGCCACAGTTCGATCTCCACCGTCGACGACGCACCCCACAGATCGCGGAGGGTGCCGGCCCCGACCGGGTTGGCGGCGAACGGCTCGTCCCAGTCGACGTCGTAGTACACGTAGCCATCGTCGTTTCCGTCGACATCGGTGTGTACCGCAACGAACGACCCCTTGCCGTGCAGCGTGGTGGTGGGCTGTGCGGCATCCTTCAGGATTCGACTCCACATCCAGCTGGGTCGACTGATCGAGCCGACTCGCCAACGTGCGACGCATTCGTACAGGTCGGGCACGACGTCGAGCACCTCGGTGTGTGCCAACAACCGCATCGAACCGGGGACAGCCGGGGCGGTCCAAGGCACTGTGTTTCTCGCGGTCACCTCAGCGGCGACCGCATCGCTGGCGAGCCCGAATCCGAAGCGCCGGTAGATGGGCGTCTCACTCGCATGCAGCGTCGCGATGACGTTGCCTCGATCGCGCGACTCGGCGAGTAGTCGGTGCATCAACTGGGTGAGCAGGCCGCGCCGCGTGTGCGTTGGCAGCACGCCGACGCGAGTGATGCCGGCTGTCGGTACGCGTGCACCTCCTGGCACGGTGGAGTCGAACCGGAACGATCCGACGTGGCCGACGCAGCGATCGCCATCCCACGCAGCGAGCGAGTCGCTGTCGTCGAACGACGCCCGTCCGGCCTCGAAGTCCTTGTCGCCGACGGGGCCGCTCAACAGCGCAGTGCGCAAGGCGTCGACCGCAGTGCGTCGCTCGTCGACCGCCACGGGCCTGATGTCGAAGTCACTCATTCGGCCACGTTGTCATACCCAGTGCTCAGCCCAACCGCCAGTTTCGCCACCGGTGAGAGGTGAGCGCCAGGGGTGCGCACGATGCTCACCGCAGCGCGTACGCGGCCGTTGCCGGTGAGCGTTGTGTGCAGGGGCGACGGTCACCGCTCACCGAACGGGGATGGGGGGCCGCCCTGGGCCCGGAGACGGGTCAGACGGCGAGGAGGTCGCGGGCGCCGGTGTCGCTCGAGGGGTGACGCAGTTTGCTCATCGCACGCGCCTCGATCTGGCGGATGCGCTCGCGGGTCAGGTTGAAGTGCTCGCCGACCTCTTCGAGTGTGCGAGGCTCGCCACGGTCGAGGCCGAAGCGGAGCTTGAGGATTTCGCGTTCGCGTTCGTCGAGGGGCGCCAACAACCGGGAGATCTCGTCGGGCAGGAGCGCGGTCGCGGCGACCTCGAACGGGGACTCGGCCGAGCGGTCTTCGACGACGTCGCCGAGCTCGGCGTCGCCGTCCTCACGCAACGGCTCCGAGAGGGACAACGGCTCGGCGGCGAAACGCAAGGCCTCGGTGACCTTGTCCTCGGGCATCTCCACTTCCTTGGCCAGCTCGGAGAGCGTGGCGGGACGACCGAACTTGAGCTCGAGTCGCGAACGTGCCTTCTGCAGGCGGGCGAGGGTGTCGCCGGCGTGGACCGGCAGACGGATCGTGCGACCCGTGTTGGCGATGCCCCGGGTGATCGCCTGACGGATCCACCATGTGGCATACGTGGAGAACTTGAAGCCCTTGCGCCAGTCGAACTTCTCGACCGCGTGCATCAATCCGAGGTTGCCCTCCTGGATGAGATCGAGCAACGGCAGGCCGGATGCCTGGTATTTCTTGGCGATCGACACGACCAGCCGCAGGTTCGACTGCACGAACTGACGCTCGGCCTCTTCACCCTTGCGGGCGGTGCGGCGCAGCTCGCGCTTCTTCGCTGCGGTCAGTTCACCGCCGTCGTCGAGTTGGGCGATGGCTTCGTTGCCTGCCTCGATGGCCTTGGCGAGTCGTACCTCGTCGTCTTTCGTGAGCAGCGTGTACTGCCCGATGTCCGTGAGGTAGAGACGGACGAGGTCTTCGTCGTCTCGGTCGACGCGATCTTTGGCCACCTGGTGCTCCTACTGTGTTGTTTCAACGAAGGCGTTGGCCTGGGCCGTGGCCGTCGTGGAGGATTCGGCGTGCGAATGTGTCGGATGGCGGTGTCTGCAAGAAAGGTGCACGACAGACGACATGAGACTCGGGTCACGATACCGACGAGGCTCGGTACGGCAACCACTTGTTCACAACCGCAACACAGATATCGGAGTTGGAGATGCAACGGACGGAGAGATCGTGATGGGCGATGTACGGACATCGGGGACCGATGATGCAACCGATCGAGGGGATCGGCCCGTCGAGGACGACGTCGAACTGACGATCGTGACGATGACCTTCGATGCCGCTGACCACGCCGCGCTGCTGGCGATCCTGTCGAAGTACGTCGTGTTGACACGGATGCAGGACGGGTGCCGCAACGTGGATCTGTGCTCGAGCGTCACCCGCCCCGGGCGGCACCTCGTCGTGCAGAAGTGGGCGACACCGCAGCACCAGCGTGTGCACTTCGACTCCGACGTGATGGTCGACATGGCAACGTCGTGTGTGAACGTGCTGGCAGCCGCGCCGGAGATCGATCTTTGGGATGCCACGAGCGCTCACGACCTGCGGTGATCGCCCGGGCCGGAGCTGCAGCTGGGGGGTCGTACGAGGGTGAGAGCTCGGTGAATCGCGCTGCTCGCGGGGGCATGTCCCAGGTGCTCGAAGGTACAATCTCCTGACTATGTCCAATCCTGTATTCAACGAGAGCACCATCAAGGGTGCGCAACAGGCTGGCTGGGCAGCGCCCTCCGCTGCTGCAGCGGCTGGCCAGACGGCGCCGTCGCCGATGACCGATGGTCCGGTGAGCGGCTGGCAGAAGTCGATGACGGTCAACGGCACGATCACCGCAGCGTCGGTGTTGCTCGTGCTGCTCCTCGTCTCGGCGTGGTTCGGATGGCAGGCCGCCACCGGTCCGGTCAACAACGAAGGCGTCGAGACCTACCAGTTCCCCGCCATCGCGATGATCGGCATCGTCGTCGGCTTCATCGCCGTGATCGCCGCCAACTTCAAGCCGAACCTCGCCAAGTTCCTCGGCCCGGTGTATGCACTCGGATACGGCTTCGCCGTCGGCGCCATCTCGAAGGGCTACGAGACGTTCTACGACGGCATTGTCCTGCAGGCCGTGATGGGCACCGCGTCGGTGTTCTTCGTGATGCTGGTGCTCTACCGGACACGGATCATCAAGGTCACCGACAAGTTCCGGCGAACGGTGATCTTCGCCACGATGGGTGTGATGGTGCTCTACCTGGCGTCGTTCGTGATGAGCCTGTTCGGCGCCTCGCTGCCGTTCCTGAACGGCGACAACATGATGCTGAGCATCGGTTTCTCCGTGTTGATCTGTGGCCTCGCTGCTGCCAACCTCGCCCTCGATTTCGACTTCATCGAGCGGGGCACGAACGCCGGGTTGCCCCAGGCCTACGAGTGGGTCGCTGCACTGGGTCTCGTCGTCACGTTGGTGTGGCTGTACCTCGAACTGCTTCGCCTGATCTCCTACCTGCGCAACTGATCGCCGGCAGTGCACGTCCGACCGGTCGGCGCTGCGCGATGAACCAATACGAACCGACCGACGGCGGCAGCCTCGCCGAGGCTGCCGCCGTCGGCGTTCTCGGCGCCGGCATCGCCGCTGCGGTCGGGAGTCCGCTGGGTCTGGCCGTGCCGTTTGCGGTGGTCGGCGCTGCCAACGGAGTCCTCGCCGGCTGGCGGCGGATGTACGACTGGAACTGCTCGAACGGTCTCGTGGCCTTCGCGCTCGACTCGACGTGGGCGCTCCCGATGACGGCGGCTGCGCTGATGTCGCAGGCGATCGGGCAGCTGCGGGGTCGACCGGGGTACGACCCGTCGCTCAGCCGACGGTCGAATCGGATGGTGTACCGCCGTGGCTTCGTGTTGCGACGTGGGTTCCTGATCACGGTCGGCAACGCGGTGCACGGCGCCGGGGACACGTCGATCCCGAGACGTCGCCGCCTGATCACCGATCACGAGGACGTCCACGTGTGGCAGGCGCGTTGGTTCGGCCCGTTCTACCCGCTGTTGTACGGCGGTTGGATGGTGGCTGGTGGTGCTGTCGGTGCGTTGGTGTGGATCGTTCGTCGCCGCAACCCGGATGCAGCGGCGCCGTTCGCCAAGGTGGTGGAGACGTGTGCGTACTATCTCAACCCGTTCGAGTGGTGGGCGTACAGCCGCGACGATCACTGGCCGCCGTCGGGCAAGGTGCGCGGCCTCGGCTGGCGTCGCCCGATCGTCCGTCCGCTTCGCACATCCGCCTGAGCCGACGCCCCGCGCCCAAACCGATTTTGCGTTGCAGTTCCGGTGGGCTGGCCCACCCAGACTGCAACGCAAACATGCTGGGCTGCTCCGCGGTGAGACGGTGGGGGTGGTGGGCCGGTCAGGCCGAGCTGGCGATGTCGGCCCACGCCAGGTCGTCGGCGGACCAGAGCCGATCGAAGTCGGTGTCGACGTGGTCGTTGAACCCATACCGATTGCGGTAGTTGTACCGCCACCGCTGTTCGTTGACGGGCACGCCCATGCGGGCAAGGCGGCCAACGCAGTACGCATCCCACGCCGCATTGTCGGCAACGGTGAGGTCGAGGTCGGCGGGCGCATTGCCGAAGTCGGGTCGAAGCCGATCGTGCGCCCGCAACAGTGTCCTCCCGAACGACTCGCGAGCATTGTCGGCGCTGAACGACATCGGATGCCGGCGGTCTTCGAGTGCTCCGCTCTCGGCACGGAGGGTGATCAGCGCATCGGACGACCCGCCGTCGACCTCCTCGGAGACCTTTGCGAGCGGGGTGGTTTCGTCGACGACGACGCGGATGGGGTTGGCGATTCCGAGCTGCGCAGCGAGGTCGGCGACGATGGCGATGATCTCCGCTGCGTCGAATCGGACGAAGGTGAACTCCTCGGGCGAAATCGTGACCTTGGCTGCAGCAGCGCTCGACGTGGCAGGGGTGGCGGACGCCGAGGAGGTGGTCGTGGAGTCGGGCATCGTCGCTCGACCCGTCAGGCGTCGGCGCCGACGCGCTCGCGGTAGGTACGCACCGCCGCTTTGCGCTCCTCCAACGCCTCGGCGTCCATCTCCGAGATCGTCTCGACCTCGTCGTCGGTGAATCCGGCCAATTCGCGAAAGCGACGGGCGAGGCTGAACGAGCTCTCGGCGCTCTCGCCGCGGGCGCCGCCGAAGCTGAACAGCTTGTCGACGACCTGTTGGAACTCGAGTGCTTTGCTGCGCCGATCCGGGTCGTTGGCGGTGACCTTGCGCAACCAGTCGGAGCCCATCTTCACGTGGGTGACCTCATCGGCGAGCATCCAGTCCTCGCAGAACTCGAGGTACGGATCTCCGGCGACGTCGCCGAACTCCTTCATCTGGGTGAACACGTCGATCGCCAGGCCTTCGAGCGCGCGATTGACACCGGCGAGCCGCAGTACCGGGTCGTTGGAGCAGGCCGCCTCGAACAACACCGTGTTCTCAGCGAACTCGCCGAGTTCGGTGCCCATCCAATCGGAGAGCTTGGCGCTGATCTCGACGTGGCGAGCTTCGTCCCATGCCTGACGGGCCATGTCGAGCTTGAGCTCGAAGGGGATCGTGTCGTTGGTGCCGTCGCCGGCGGCGAAGTCGTGGGCGGTTCGGCCGGCGCCCTCGAGCGCCTGGATTTCGCCCACCATGATCCCGTGCATCAATCCCCGCGCTGCGTCGGATGCGTCGTGACGTTCTGGCGTCAGGCGCTTGGACGCGCCACGGCTCTTCGCTGACGACTCCTTCACGTCGATCGCCGTGCGGCCGTCCTTCATGCGCTCGGCCATGTTCGTCTGCACGAACCGCTCGTCGCGAGCAAGGTCTTCTACCGGAAAGAACTGACGCATCAGGCGCCCCCTTCAGTGCTGGTGCTGTTGATCAGAGTAGTCCCGCCGCCGATGCTGTCGACCCCGGTGATCCCGCCGGCTTCGACCATGATCGCTTCGAGCTTGCGCTGATGGTCGGCGGCTCGTCGGACATGGTCGGGGGTGGTGATCAAGGACTGCAGCAGCATTTCGCCGTCGCGCCAGTCGTCGAACTCGTCCTGCAGGATGAAGTTGATCGACCGGATGGTGGGTGCATCGGTGATCTCGCTGGTGTTGTTGCGGTGGTACGTGTAGGCCGCGATGAAGCGGGGGATCAGTACCCGGTAGACCCCGACGAGCTTCTCGATCGTGAGCTCCGGCGCCTCCGGCTCGGTCATCGCGTCGATGAACCGCTCCATGGCCTCGTTGGCCGGCACGGTGAGCCGCTCCGGCTTCATTTCGCGCAGCTCGGGCAGACGCTTGTGCCACAGATCGGCGTGCCACGCGTGGTGGTAGCAGTGCGTACCGAGGCGCATCTTGACGTCGAGTTCGGGCACGGTTGCCACCCAACCGCCGAGCGCCTCGAACAGCTTCATCTCGGTCCACTTGTAGTTGCCGACGCGGCGGGCGGTGTCGTCCACGCTGAACGAGCCTGGAATGTCGCGTCGGTCCCACGGCGCGAACGGCGCCCGTGCGGTCGACTCGGTCTCGATCGTTCCCGTCATCGCGACGACGCTAGTGAACTCGTGCACTCGACCTTCGACCCGAGCGTGCGGTGAAACCCGACCCTGCGGTGAAACCCGACCCTGCGGTGAGAGGTGAGCGGCCCTGTTGCACAGGAGACTCACCGATGCGCCGCGTCGACCGTCTGCGGTGAGCGTTGTGTGCGACGTTCCCGCTCACCTCTCACCGCACGGAGAAGTGGGGGCGGGCTATGCGATCGGGCGGCCGGTGCGCCACGCGGCTTCGGCGGCGCCGAGGTCGGTGGCGGGATCGCCGTCGTCGATGTACTCGAGCAGCATGTGCCGCCAGGGGCCCGCTGCCTCGAGCTTGCCGAGGATCGCGCTCACCCCCCACACCACACGGTCGAGGATCACGAAGCTGGGGGGCAGGTTGAGTTGTTCGATCACCGGAGCGTGTGGACCCTGCACGTCGAAGATCTTGGAGATGGTGTCGCGCATCCAGTCACGGGTGAACGTGAACTCGTCGGTGAGATACGGAATGTACGGGCTCGACACGTAGTCGTAGACCAGCGCGGGGTCGAGACCGTGGCCGTCGGGCAGAAAGCCGGAGTGAACCATCTCGCGCACGAGCCTGTCGGGGTCGCGGTCGATGATGATCGCGTCGATGGTGGGCCGCAGCGTCTCCCACTCGCCCGGCGACCACCGCTTGACGAGGCCGTAGTCGAGGAAGCTCACGCTGCCGTCGTGGTGGAACTTGTAGTTGCCGGGATGCGGGTCGCCATTGAAGATGCCGTTGCGCATGATGGCGCCCTGCGCGAAGCGCCAGATCACCTCACCAGCACGCTGTTTGGTCTCGTACGAGACTGAGGTGCGGAACTGGTCGAACGTCATGCCGTCGATCCACTCGGTGGTGAGCACCCTTGCGCTGCAGAGCTCCGGCACGAGCTTCGGGATCCGGACCCATGGGTGGCCTTGGAACCGCGCCTCGAACTCGGCCAGGTTTCCCGCCTCGATCGAGTAGTCGAGCTCCTCGCGCATGCGGTCCCGGAGTTCGTCGACGAGCCCCTTCGCATCGAGGCCCTTCAGCATCATCGAGGAGAACATCGCATACATCACCTCGGCAGCATCGAGGTCGCTCTCGATCGCCTCGTGCACCCCCGGGTACTGCACCTTGACCGCCACGTCGCGCCCGTCGTGGGTGATCGCTCGATGGACCTGGCCGATCGATGCGGCCGCAACCGGCATGTCCTGCCAGTCGAGGAACAGCTTCTCGGGCGGCTTGCCGAAGTCGCCGCGCACCACGTTGGCGGCAAGCGTGGGGGCCATCGGCGCCGCGTCGGCCTGCAGCGTGGCGAGTGCCTCCTGTGCTTCGTCGGGGAGCGCTTCGAAGATGAACGAGATCAGCTGGCCCGCCTTCATCAGCACTCCCTTCATCTCGCCGAGTTCTTTGGCGACGTCCTCTGCGGTCCGAATCGCGAACTGTTCGTCGAGTTGGGCGCGTCGCTCTTCGGCCGACCCGATCCCGCGGACGCGTGCGACCGCGAATCGGGCTGAGTTGCGCGCCGACAGCTTCCACACGCGTGCCGATCGGTTGAAGCGGTTGGTGAGCGGCGACTCCTTTGCCTTCTGAGCAGCGGCGGCGAGGCCGGCCGCGAGCGCGACCACCGAGGCAAGGCCGGCAACGGCTTTCTTCTGCATCATGCCCGCCGAGCGGTCGGGTCGGCGGCCAGCACGTGGTCGGGCAGTGGCTCGCCAGTCACCTCGTCGGTCCAGTAGCTACCGTCGGACAGTCGTTCGAGGGCCCGTTCGACTCCCTCGAGTTCGCGCTCGATGGCATCGAGATCGACGACGTCGCCGCCATCGAGGTCGGTGGCGGGCGGATCGGCGACGGGCGGGTCGGCGACGGCAGCGCTCGGCGCCGGATCGTCGACCGTGGGGGACGGCGTGTCGGGGGCATCGCTCACGTCGACGACGCTAGCCGTCATCGGGGCAACCAGGAGATCGAACCGTGCGAGTGGGCTGCGCAGTCGGGGATCAGGCCGTCATGGATCCGAGGCGAATAGTGTCGGCGGCGTGGGGCGCACACCGCGACGGCGAACTCGTTGGGGAGACCTTCCCCTCGCCGCGGTGATGCTCGCCCCGTCTGCGGTGATCCTTGGTCTGTTCGTGCTGTACCCGCTCGGTCGAGCGGTGTGGCTCGGACAGCAGCGGTGCGACAACTTCGGCGACAACTGCGTCTCGCAGGGTTTCGGGCAGTACCTCGATCTGTTCCGAAGCACCGAATTCCAGAACGCGCTGTCGGTCACGTTCCGATTTGCGCTCATCACGGTGCCCGCTGGCGTGATTCTCGGCGTCGGCTTGGCGGTCCTGGCCGACAAGTACCTCCGCGGAATCGGGGTGTTCCGGACGGTGTTCTCCTCGACGGTGGCCACCTCGGTCGCGGTGGCCAGCCTGATGTGGCTGTTCCTCTTGCAGCCGTCGGTCGGTGCGCTCGCGAACGTCGGCTGGTTCAACACGCTGTTCCCGTCGGTCAAGAGTCCAGGTTGGCTCCAGGATCCTGAGACCGCGCTGTGGGCCGTCGGTGCATCGAGCGTGTGGGCCAACCTGGGGTTCACCTTCATTCTCGTCACCGCCGGGTTGCAGTCGATCCCGCGAGACCTCCACGAGGCCGCTGCCGTCGACGGTGCCGGCGGGGTCCGTCGGTTCTGGTCGATCACGGTGCCGATGCTCGGCCCGACGCTGTTGTTCGTGATGATCGTGTCGTCGACCCGGGCGTTTCAGACCTACGGCGAGATCGACCTGCTCACCGGCGGGGGACCCCAGCCGACCAATCCCACCACCACCATCCCGTACTTCATCTACGGCCAGAACTCACCGATTCGCAACGACGCTGGTCTGCAGGCCGCCGCGGCCGTGCTGCTGTTCCTGATGCTGCTCGCGCTGTCGGGGTTGCAACTCGCCGGCATCGGTCGAAGGGTCCACTATGGCGACTGACCTGGGCCCCGCGACGGACGACGCTGCGCCCGAGGGCATCGACGACGGCAGCGACGTCGATCAGGAGCGCACCCGTCGGCGGGTGATGACCAGCTTCGACGAGCCCACCGGTGTTGGGCGCGTCGCGCGCTACGCCCTGCTGTGCTTCGTGACGTTCGTGGTGCTGTTCCCGATCTACACGACCGTGGTGGCGGCGCTCAAGCCCGGCGACGAGGTGCTCAACAACCCGCTCATTCCGACCACTGTCACCTTCGACGTGCTCGTCGACGCCTGGAACGAGGGCCGCCTCGGGCGCTACCTCTTCAACTCGTTCGTGGTGGCGATCATCGTGACCATCGCGCAGGTGATCACCTCGGTGCTGGCGGCGTACGCCTTTGCGATCCTCGAGTTCCCCGGCAAGCGCATCGCGTTCCTCGTGTTCGTCGCCACGTTGCTCGTGCCGCTCGAGGCAACGCTGGTGGTCAACCTCGACACCGTCGACAGCCTCGGCTGGCTCAACACCTATCAAGGGCTCTCGGTGCCGTTCCTGGCGACGGCGTTCGGCATCTTCCTGTTGCGTCAGGTGTTCCTCACGTTGCCGCGCGACTTGCGAGATGCTGCCGCCATCGACGGCGTCGGCCATCTCGGCTTTCTACGTCACGTTGCGGTGCCACTCGTCCGGCCGACGATCGGGGCGTTGGCGTTGTTCAGCTTCCTCGGGACGTGGAACCAGTACCTGTGGCCGAACCTGGTGGTCAACGAAGCCGACATGAACACGGTGCAGAGCGGTCTGCGTCTGCTGAGCCGTTCGAGCCTGACCGAGCCGAACCTGGTGATGGCGGGCACCGTGATCGCCGCGGTGCCCATCTTCATCGCGCTGTTCGTGTTCCAACGCCAACTCGTCCGTGGTCTCACCGCGGGCGCCGTGAAAGGATGATCTGATGCTTCCCCCGTCTCACACTCGCAACGCTCAACGCGGCCGTTCGCGGCGCAGCCCGCTCGTCCGGATCGCTGCGGTCACGATCATCGGCGGTTCGATCGCCGCTGCGTGTTCATCGGGCGAGTCGGCGCTCCAGATCGACAGCGACACCGACGAAACCGATGCGTCAGCAACCACTGAGGCAACCGATCCAGCTGGAACCGCAGCGCCCGACGACACTGCCGCTCCTGACACCGCAGCAGCGTCCACGACCACTGTCGCCCCGCTTGCGGATCTTCCCGACTGCCCGACCGATGCCCTCGATGGGGCATCCGGTCCGGTCGAGATCACGTTCTGGCATGGGATGAACGACGTCCTGGAAGACACGTTGATCGAACTGACCGACGCATACAACGCCAGCCAGGACCGGGTGGCCGTCACCCTCCAGAACCAGACGGGCTATGACGCGGCGATCGACAAGTACATCCAGTCGAGCGCCGACAGCCGGCCCGACATGATCCAGTTCCCGGAGTACTCGCTGCAGACCTTCGCCCAGTCCGAGACCCTGATCCCGGTGGGCGCCTGCATCGAATCGAGTGGGTTCGACACCTCGGAGTTCCTCGATCGTGCCCTCGACGCGTACACCTTCGAAGGCGTGCAGTGGTCGTTGCCGTTCAACGTGAGCAACCCGGTGCTCTACTACTTGCTTCCGAAGTTCGAGGCCGCCGGACTCGATCCGGAGGTACCTCCGCTCACCTTGGAGGAGATGCGTGCCGCCTCGCAACAGATCGTGGACGCGAACGCGGCGACGTACGGCTGGGTGCTCGACTCCGGCCCGAATTCGGGTGGAGGCTGGTTCCTCGAGCAGTGGTTCGCGCGAGCCGGTGAGCTGTACGCCGACAACGACAACGGCCGGAGCGCTCCCGCCACCGAGGTGTTGTTCGACAACGCGGCCGGCGTCGAGTTCATGACGTTCGTCCAGGACATGATCAACGACGGGTTGGCGGTGTCGATCGGCGACAACGCCACCGGTCAGGACACGTACCTGAAGTTGATCGACCCGTCGGCCGACGGGGCGATGACGATCGGCACCAGCGCTGCGCTCGGCGGCGTGCTCGGAGCGATCGACGGCGGGCTGGCTCCCGGGTTGACCGGCGCCGACGTCGGCGTCGGTCCGATGCCAGGGCCGAGCCCCGACCCTGGGGTCAACCTCGGTGGTGCGTCGCTGTGGATCGTCGATGGGAAGGGCGACGAACAGGCAGCCGCATCGTGGGACTACATCACGTACCTCACCACCGCAGAGGCGCAGTCGCAGTGGGCAGCGGCGACCGGCTACGTGCCGGTTCGTGAGGATGCGCTCGACCTCGAACCGCTGCTGAGCACCTACGCGCAGGACCCGAGGTTCCGGGTGGCGTACGACCAGATGCTCGGCAACGTCGAGCCAGCCTCGTTGGCGCCGGTACTCGGGCCGCAACGCGAGGTGCGTGTGGCCACGGCCAATGCCACTGCGGCGATCTTCGGTGGTGCCGATGTCGCATCGGCCCTCGCGGATGCAGCTGCCCAGTCGAACGCCCTGATCGAGAGCTACAACCAACGCAACTGACCGTGCTGCGGCGGTCGGTCGCTCATGTTGCGACCGACTGCGCAGGCATCCCTGCGTCGACGATGATGGCGCAATGAGCATTCGATGCCTCCTCGTTGTTGTGATCGGGGTGCTCGCCAGCGCGTGTGGCGCGTCGTCGTCGACGACGGCTCCAGCGAGCACTACGACGACTGGCGTCGTGACCGTCGCAGGTGCTGTCGATGCGCAGCTGTTCCCCGATGTGGTCGGCGCGGTTGCTGCCCTCGGTGAGCAGGGGTGGGACTTCGACGTCACCGTGTCGTCGCCGTACGACACGCCAGAGCGGTACGCAGATGCTTGGCGGGTGGTCGGGCCCGACGGCGCAGTGTTCGGTGTGCGCGAACTGACCCACGATCACGCTTCCGAGCAGCCGTTCACTCGGTCGCTGCGCGGTGTCGAGATCCCCCCTGAGGTCGACGTGGTCGTCGTCGAAGGCCGTGACTCGGCCAACGGCTGGGGCGGGGAGCGCGTGGAGGTTGCGCTCGACCGGGGGTGACGGGTCGGCAGGTAGGGTCGCTGTCATGGCTACTGCTTTTCCCCCGTTCGACGGTTCCGCTCCCAAGACCCAGGACTTCAAGGAAGCTCCGGAAATGGGCATCGACCCATCGAAGCGGTACACCGCAAAGCTCGACACCACGCTCGGCGAGATCGTCATCGCGCTCGATGCGTTGAAGGCACCGAAGACGGTCAACAACTTCGTGTTCCTCGCGTTGCACCACTACTACGACGGCGTGATCTTCCACCGAATCATCAACGGCTTCATGTGTCAGGGTGGTGACCCGACCGGCACGGGCCGCGGTGGCCCCGGCTACCGCTTCGAGGACGAACTGCCCAAGCCCCGTGAGTACCAGGTCGGTTCGGTGGCGATGGCCAATGCGGGTCCGAACACCAACGGCAGCCAGTTCTTCATCGTGTCGGGCCCGTCGGGCGTCGGCCTGCCCCCGGCCTACAGCCTCTTCGGTCAGGTCGTGAAGGGTCTCGACATCGTCGATCAGATGCAGAGCGTCGCCACCGGTGGTGGGGACAAGCCGAAGACCGACGTCGTGATCAAGTCGGTCGAGATCACCGTCGCCGACGACTGACCGCCGCCACGAGTGGCGTAACGTTTGGTGTCAGACACCAAACGTTACGGCTACGGTCCAGCGATGGTGTCGGCCGCCCAGATCTCGAACGCACAGGCTCGTCGGCTGGCGCTCGGAGCGCAAGGGCTCAGCGATCGGCGGCCCACTGGGCGCATCGACCGTCGGCATCTTCGCCGGGTGGTCGATCGGATGGGGCTCATTCAGATCGACTCGGTCAACGTGCTGGTGCGGAGCCAGGAGCTGCCACTGTTCGCACGGCTCGGCCCGCACCCCCGCACGCTGATCGACGACGCGACGCTTCATGGCGATCTCTTCGAGTTCTGGGTGCACGAGGCGTGCCACGTGCCGATCGAGCTCTACCCGTTGCAGCGGTGGGCGATGCACGGCCATGCACGGTGGAAGTCGCTGCGACAGTGGGCCGCCGCCAACGAGACGCTGGTGTCGGGTGTGCTCGATCGGGTGCGCTCAGATGGTCCCCTGGTGGCGAGCGACCTGGAGATGCGCGATCGGCCGAAGGGGACCTGGTGGGACTGGGACGACGGGAAGCGAGCACTCGAGCACCTGTTCCGGACCGGTGAGGTCGCGGCCCGCCGCCGACCGAACGATTTCGCTCGCCTCTACGACCTCGCCGAGCGGGTGATCCCGGCCGACGTGCTCTCACAGCCCGGCCCTCCCGCGCACGAGGCGAAGAAGGAACTGCTCGTGCGTGCGGCGAAGCACCACGGGGTCGGCACCGCTGCGGACCTCACCGACTACCACCGGCTCGCTCACACTCGAACGCTGCTGGCCGAACTGGTCGACGAGGAGAGATTGCTACCCGCGAGCGTGGAGGGGTGGTCGAAGCCGGCCTTCCTGCATCCTGACGCGACGCTGCCGCGTCAGGTGACCGCACGAGCGCTGCTCAGCCCGTTCGATCCGGTCGTGTGGAATCGCGACCGCATCGATCGGTTGTTCGGGTTCCACTATCGCATCGAGATCTACGTGCCGGCTCCGAAACGCCAGTACGGCTACTACGTCCTGCCATTCCTGCTCGGCGACGAACTCGTGGCCCGGGTCGACCTGAAGGCCGATCGCGCCGGCAAGCGGTTGCTCGTGCAGAGCGCCTTCGGTGAGCCGGGCATCGACGAGCGATACGTGGCTGACGAACTGGTAGCCGAACTCACATCGATGGCGGCTTGGCTGGAGCTCGACGCCGGCATCGAGGTGGCTGGGCGTGGCGACCTGGCGCCTGCGCTCCGACGTTCGATCGGGGACCTCAGCTCTCGCAACCTCTGACCGTGAACTCGGCGCCCTCGATGTCGGCGAACGTGACGTCGTACTCCTCGGCGTCGAGGGTCATCACCGCGGTACTGACCACCTGACCGCCGGGTGTGGCGTCGATCATGATGTCGACGCCGGTCGAGGGTTCGAACACGCCGGTGTACACCGCAGGTGTCAGTCCCTCGGCAACCACCGTGACGAGGTTGCCGCTCGGATCGGTGTCGCAATCGATCGCGACCACCATCTCGGAGGTGCCGCCGCCGAGCAGCACTTCGTCGTGCGAGTCCGACGTGATGATCGCGTCGTTGTAGGCGTTGCCCGTTCCGCCTTCGGGTACTTCGGGGGCCGGGTCGTCGCTTCCGCAGGCGGGAGCGACGAAGGCGAGGGCGATGACGGCGCCAACGGCGGCGAGGCCGCGTCGGGTCGTGGTGGCAGGTGGCTTCATGGCCGAAAGCGTACTGATGGGATGCGGGCGAGCGCAGGGCAGATGGTCACCCGTTGGTCGCGCTCGGTGGAGCGATCGGTCAGCTCGAACAGCCACGCACCTCGAAGAACGCATCGTCGATGCCGGCGAACGTCACGGTGTAGTCGTCGGCGTCGAGCGTCATCCGACTGGTGCCGACCGATTGCACCTCACCAGGTGTCTCGAAGAGGAGGTCGACACCTGTCGCCGGCTCGAACACCCCGATGTAGCTGC
This sequence comes from Ilumatobacteraceae bacterium, assembly GCA_963793335.1. GTDB lineage: Bacteria > Actinomycetota > Acidimicrobiia > Acidimicrobiales > Ilumatobacteraceae > Sva-07. Next base: position 102,417 of record CAWBZS010000014.1, read on the forward strand.
CAGCAGCGATGCCTTCGCCCACGACGGTGACGAGTGGCTCGTCGCCAGTCGGTGGATCGCAGTCGACCGCCACGAGCATCTGCGCGGCGCCGCCGTTGAGCAGGATGGGGTCGTGCGATTCCGACGCGATGATCGCGTCGTTGCCGGGGTTCCCGGTGCCGCCCTCGGGCAGTTGGGGGCCTGCCTCGTCGCTGCCGCAGGCTGCCGCGGTGGCAGCCAGGGCGACGACTGCCGCGACGGTGACGAGACGGCGACGGGCAGGTGGTGCGGGTGAACTCATGGCACGACGGTACTGGTTGCGCATCGACGCAAGCAGGGCACATCGGAGGTTTGCGTTGCACTCCCGGTGGCCCGGCCCACCGATTGTGCAACGCAAACGGGTTTTGAGGGGTCAGGGCGGTGGAGCGACCCATCGGAGCGTGTTGGTGACGAGCTCGCCGATCGGGCGCGCCGCCAGCCGCTCGGACACGGGAAGCCATGGCAGTCGCAGCGCTGGTCGGGTCCACACCGGCATCAGCGCCACCGCGGCGGCTGCGATCATGGCGTACGGAGCACGCGCCGGCAGCGGGAGTGGTGGTTGGAGCAGGAGGTATCGAGCGGCGTCACGCGCGGCGCCGCTCCCGCCTAGCTCTGGTCGGTATGCGGCGAGTCGGTCGCGGAGTGCGGCCTCGGACTCGGGAGGATCGATGACGCCCAGTGCCCGGGCGACCACGGCAACGTCGGCGACGTACCGGTCTCGTTCGTCGCCGACCAGCGGTTGCTGTCCGTAGCGGTCGTGGGCTGCGAGGAAGCTGTCGAGTTCGGCGATGTGGACCCACTCGAGCAGGTGTGGATCGTTCGCTGCGTACCGCCGGCCGTCAGGTGCTTCACCGACGACGCGCCGGTGCACGCGGCGCACCCGGTCGACGGCGAGCTGCGCCTCGGACGCCGGCCCGAAGGTGGTGGCCGCCAGGAAGTCGGCGGTTCGCTGGAGACGACCCCACGGATCGTGTCGATAGTCGGAGTGCTGTGCCACGCCGGCCATCGCCAAGGGATGCAGCGACTGGAACAGGAGCGCGCGCATCCCGCCGATGAACATCGATGCGTCCGAATGCACCCTCCGGATGGGAGCGTCGTCGGCGAACCACCCCGGCTCGGTGCTGTCGAGCAGCTCTGCGCGCCGAGCCGCCCCACCCGGGCCGCTGACACGATCTCGCACCTGTTGGCCGAGCCATGAGCGCACGTCGGTTGGCATGTGGCCATCGTGCCATGGCCCCGTGAGTACCATCCGGGCGTGCCCGAAGATTCCTCGACGGATCCCCGAGCGGACGAGGCAGCGTCCCACACCGCCTTCGATGCTGGCGTGTCGTCGCCACGAGAGCGGGCGATGCCGCGCTGGGTGCTCCCCGCCATCGTGGTGTTCTGGACCGGGTACCTGCTGACGTTCACGGCCAGGTTCGTGTTCCACCGACTGTCGTCGCTGCTCGTGTTGCTGCTGGTCTCGGTGTTCCTGTCGTTGGCGATCGAGCCAGGTGTGAACCGTCTGGCCGACCGCGGCTGGCGACGCGGCCGCTCGACGATCATGATTCTGCTCGGAGTCCTCGGTGCATTCCTGATCTTCGCCGGTGCCGTCGGGACACTGGTCGGTACGCAGGTGGCCGACCTGCTCTCGGAATCCGATGCGTACATCACCGACACGGTGAACTTCATCAATGACAACTTCGGCACCAACGTCGACCCCGTGGACGTCATCGCGGAGTTCAACGATCCCGATGGTCGGGTGCAGGAGTTCATCGCCTCGCAGAGCGACGAAGCGTTGCGACTCTCGGTGACGGCAGTTGGCGTGATCTTCCAGGCGCTGTCGGTGTTGTTGTTCACCTTCTATCTCGTTGCCGACGGCCCCCGGATGCGCCGGGCGCTCTGTTCGCGTCTCACACCGGCCCGGCAGGCGAGGGTGTTGCAGGGCTGGGAACTGGCGATCACCAAGACCGGCGGGTACCTCTACTCGCGAGCGCTGCTCGCCCTGCTGTCGGCGTTCTTCCACTGGATCGTGTTCCAAGCGATCGGCACGCCCGCGCCGGTCGCGCTCGCACTGTGGGTTGGCCTCGTCAGCCAGTTCCTGCCGGTCGTCGGCACCTACCTGGCGGGCATCCTGCCGGTGCTGTTGACGCTGCTCGAGTCGCCGTTGAACGCAGCAATCGTGATCGTCTTCATCGTGGTGTACCAGCAGATCGAGAACTACGTCTTCTCACCGCGCATCACCGCGCGGACCATGGAGTTGCACCCCGCTGTCGCATTTGGGGCTGCACTCGGCGGTGCGTCGTTGCTCGGTTTCGTGGGAGCGTTGTTGGCCCTTCCGGCCGCCGCGATGGCCCAGGCGTTCGCGAGTGAGTGGGGGAGCCGCTACGACGTGATGGACAACCACCTCACCACCATGCCCGCGCCGAAGTCGGGGCGCTCGCGCAACGGGCCGGACGGGCCAGCTGAACCGCCCGGCGCACCAGGCGACGCGGCACCAGCGTGACCCGGTTCGACGGTGTCGTGGGGCCGATCGCCGTGGCGACGCGCAGTGGTCTCGAGGAGTCGGTGCATCATGGTGCAGCGGTCGCAGTCGATGCCGACGGGACGCCAACCGCGGCGATCGGCGACGTCGATCTCGTCGTGTATCCACGATCCTGCCTCAAGCCCATGCAGGCAGCAGCGATGGTGCAGCTCGGTCTCGATCTGCCGGACGAGTTGCTCGCCGTGGTGTGCGCCAGCCACGACGGATCCCCGCTCCATCTCGTTGCGGTCCGAGAGATCCTCGCCCGTCACGGTCTGACGGAGCACGACCTCGCCAACACGGCGGCCCGACCCTACGGACCGGGCCCACGCGCAGCGGCGCGTGCGGCCGGCATCGAGCCGTCGCCGTTGCAGCAGAACTGTTCGGGCAAGCACGCGGGCATGCTCGCCACTTGCAAGATCAACGGTTGGCCGATCGACGACTACCTGGAACAGGACCACCCGTTGCAGCGGGCGATCACCGATGCGATCGAAGGGGGCGGCACGACGGTCGCGCACGTCGGCGTCGATGGTTGCGGCGCACCCACGCACGCGCTGTCGCTTCGAGATCTCGCCGCCGCCTTCGGGGCACTTGCCGCAGAGGGCTCGGCGGTCGCGCGAGCGATGTGGGGCAATCCGGTGATGGTCGCGGGGCCTGAGCGCGACGTCACGCTCTGGATGCAGGTGGTGCCGACGTTGATCACCAAAGATGGTGCTGCAGGCGTGATGGCGATGGGATTGGCCGACGGGCGGGCAGCTGCATTCAAGATCGCCGACGGTTCCGATCTGGCTCGGCGGGCGGTCACTCCCGAGGCATTGAGAGCACTCGGCGTCGACGTGGACCAGGTGGCACCCGACACGGTGGGCGACGTTCGTGTGCCGATCCTCGGACACGGGCACGAGGTCGGTGTGCTCCATGCGCTGGAATGGGCGTCGTGCAGTTCCTGACCCTCGACCGATCTGCGTTCGCTTACGGCGCCGTGATGCCGGTCGCCCCGCTCGTGCACCGGGTCATCGCGGAGAACCCGTCGAAGTTCACCTATCACGGCACCGGGACCTACATCGTCGGTGCCGACGGAGCCGCCGCCGGTGGCCTCCGCGGGGACGTGGCGGTGATCGACCCTGGGCCTCGTCTCGACAGCCATCGCGACGCGCTCGGCGCAGCGCTGTCCGGGTGCACCGTGCGGGCCATCTTGATCACGCACTGTCACGCCGACCATTCGCCGCTCGCAGGTTGGCTTGCGGCCGAGACCGGGGCGCCGACGCTCGCGTTCGGTCCCCACGGTGACGACTCGTGGGACATTGGCGACGATCCCCCGGAGTTGCTCGCTGCGGAAGCGGCCGAACGAGCCGCCGACGCGGAAGCGACCGAACCAGCCGCCGACGCCGAGTCGGTGGTCGAGGAATCGACCGACCGCGACTTCGTTCCCGACATGTCCGTGCGCACCGGCGACGAGGTGGCGAGCGGCAACGGTTGGCGCATGACGGCGCTCGAGACGCCCGGGCACACCTCGAATCACACGTGCTTCACCCTCGACGACGGCGTCACCCGCACGATCTTCACCGGCGACCACGTGATGGGATGGAGTACCACGGTCGTGTCGCCGCCCGATGGCGACATGGCTGCGTATCTCGAATCGCTCCGCCAGGTGGCAGGGCGCGAACACCACGTCGCGATCCCCACCCACGGTCCACCGATTGCCGACCCGTCGCAGTTCGTCAACGAGTTGATCGAGCATCGGTTGCAGCGGGAGTCACAGGTGCTGGCGGCGGTGCGGTCCGGTCTCGACACGATCGGCGCGATCGTCGAGTCGCTGTACGTCGACGTGCGCCGCGAGCTGCACAAGCCGGCTCGACGCAGTGTGTTGTCGCATCTCGTGAAGCTCGTCGACGAGGGATCGGTGGCCGTCGTCGGCTCGACCCGTCCTCGCCTCGACTCGAGCTATCACCCGGCTTGACCCCCGCTGCTCGGTGCATGGTCTGTCGGCGGAGCCCGGGCTGGGATTGGCTCAGCGCTCGCCGATCGGCCACGATGCTCGGATGAAGCGCACCACGGCACTGCTCGCCCTCGTCGCTGCGATCGTGATGGCGGCGTGCAGCACCGATGACGGTGCCACCGGCGATGTGGCTGCCACCACCGAGGCCGAGGCGGCACCCACGACGAGCGCCGCACCGGCCACGAGCACCGCTCCGTCGACGACCGCATCGCCCCCGACGACGGCAGGCCCCGAGAGCACGGTGGCCGCCACGGTTGGCGACTGGACGGCGATCCCGGTGGGCGACGACTGCATGTGCGCCGACGGCAGCGAGTTCGAATTGTGGGAACGCCCGGCGGATCCCACCAAGGTGGTCCTGTATCTCCAAGGCGGAGGAGCCTGCTTCAGCGCAGAGACCTGTGGACCCGACAATCCCACGTACACCCGCAACCTCGACCTCGGTGTGGCACCGGGCTTCGATGGCATCTTCGACGAGACCAACGCCGAGAACCCGGTGGCCGCACACTCGATCGTCTACGTGCCGTACTGCACCGGCGACGTCCATCTCGGCACACGGACCAACGAGTACTCCGACACGGTCACCATCGAACACCGTGGCTTCCTCAACGCAACGAAGGGCCTCGAGACGGTGTTGGAGAACTATCCGGACGTCGAGCAACTCGTGGTCGCCGGGGCCAGTGCCGGCTCGATTCCCACGCCACTGTTCGCGGGGCTCGCCGCGGATTCGCTCCCAGGGGTGGAGATCATCACGTTCGGTGACAGTTCAGCTGCCTATCCCGACACACCCGTGCTCAACGCGTCGATCGGCGGGCTGTGGGGCGTGCTGGAGACCGTGCCCGAGTGGCCGGTCTACGACGGGATCACCGCTGAGGAGTGGAGCTTTCCGGGCCTCTACGTCAGCGCGGGCACCGAGCACCCGGACATCACGTTCGCCCGATTCGACTACGCCTACGACGGTGTACAGGCCGGCTTCGCTGCGCTGGCGGGCATCGCCGCCGACGACCTCGTGACCTTCATCGATCAGACCGAGACCGACATCGAGGCAGCCGGCGTGGACGTGGCCTCGTACGTCGCTCCAGGCGATGATCACACGATCGTGCTGAGCGACGCCTTCTACGAGATGGACGTCGAGGGCGTGCGCCTCGTCGACTGGTTCACCGCGCTGGTCGACGGCGACGTCCCCGCTGACGTTCGCTGCACGGAGTGTCGCTGATCCCGGCCGGCGCGTCGGTCGATGTCCCGCTCCGGTGAGATCGGTGTGGACCTGTGGCTGTCACCTCTCACCGCAACCGGGTGGAGTCGAGCTTCGGTGAGATCGGTGTGTACCTGTGGCTGTCACCTCTCACCGCAACCGGGTGGGGTCGTGCGCCTCAGCGGAAGTTGAAGGCGCCGTCGGTGATCGTGTACGGCAGGCCGAAGCCGAAGGTGTCGCGGGCGAAGAACGAGAACAGCACGACGCAGGCACCGATCAGCGCGATGTTCTTCATGAACAGGGCCATCTGGTTGGCGCGCGCCGCGGGGTCGCGTTCGGCCCAGAACTTGTGCATCAGGAAGGTGACGGGGAGCAACGTGACGATCAGCAGCAATGCTCCGAGATCGCCCCAGATCCCGAACAACACCGACACGCCGCCGACGATGAACGCAATCGCGGTGGCGATCACGCCCGCCTTCGTCGGTCCGACGCCGCGCTCAGCGGCGTAGCGGGTCGACCCTTCGAGGTCGATCAGCATGCCTGCACCCGATGCGATGAAGAGGGCGCAGAACAGGATCCGACCGATCAACCAGAGTTCGTCCATGTGCCGAGTGTGGCATGCCGACCGAACCGAAGGTGACGGGGCTGATGACGATTGCTCAGATTCCGTCGGCGGCAGCTGCGCCTGCGGCGTCCTCTTCGACTGCGACATCGTGCGCCGAGCGGAGGCGCTCGAACACCTCAGGTGGCTCGCTCCAAGGGTCGGCCAGCGTGCCGGCTCGCGCGTCTCGAATGGTGGCCCACACCCGTTCCGGTGTGCAGGGCAGGTCGATGTGGCGAACGCCCAGATGGGCTACGGCGTCGATCACCGCGTTCTGCACCGCTGGCGTGGCACCGATCGTGGCCGCTTCGCCGATGCCCTTCGCCCCGAGCGGGTTGAGCGGGGTGGGCGTCTCGGTCGAGTGCGTCTCGAACGACGGCAGTTCGGCTGCTGACGGGATGCCGTAGTCGGCCAGATTCGACGTGACCGGGTTGCCGTCGACGTCGTAGCGGACCTCCTCGAACAGTGCCTGGCCGACCCCTGCGGCGATGCCGCCGTGCTGCTGGCCTTCCACCAGGAGCGGGGCGAGCACCGTGCCGCAGTCGTCGACCGCGACGTGGCGAATGAGGCGTACCTTGCCGGTGTCGGTGTCGACCTCGACGACGGCGATGTGAGCGCCGAACGGGAACGTGGCACCCTCCTGATGGAAGTCGAACTCGCCGTCGAGCTGCTCGTCGATCGCAGCGGCCTGCGTGGCGAGCTCGCCCCAGCTGAGCGCCTGCGCCGGCACGCCTGCGACACCGATCGTGCCTGCGTCGGTGTCGACCACGATGTCGGCGACGTCGGCCTCGAGCAGCCGTGCCGCGAGCTGTTTCGCCTTGGCCACCAGCGCCTCGGTGGCGCCGCGCACCGCCGAACCGCCGAGCTGGAGCGATCGGGATCCTCCCGTCCCTCCGCCCGTGCGCACTCGGTCGGTGTCGCCGTCGACCAGCGTGATCTGCTCCACCGGGATGCCGGTCTGATCGGAGACGAGCATGGCGTACGCGGTCTGGTGGCCCTGTCCGTGCGACTGTGTGCCCGCATAGATCGTGGCCGAGCCGTCGGCATGTACCTCCAGCGCGCCGAACTCGTCCGCACCGCCTCCAGCGGTGATCTCCACGTACGACGCCACGCCGATGCCGAGCTGGACGACATCGCCGCGCTCGCGTCGACGTGCCTGCTCGGCGCGGAGGCCCTCGTAGCCCGCCTCGGCCGCGGCCCGATCGAGTGGGAACGTGTAGCGACCCGAGTCGTAGGTGTTGCCGGTGAGGGTGCGGAACGGGAACACGTCGTCGCCGAGGAAGTTGCGCCGTCGGATGTCGATCGGATCGATCCCCAACTCGATCGCTGCCTGGTCGACGAGCCGTTCGAGCAGTGCCGTGGCCTCGGGTCGACCAGCGCCGCGGTACGCGCCCATCGGTGTGGTGTTGGTGACCGCGACCGCCACGTCGAACTCGATCGCCGGGAAAGCGTACGTGCCCTGCGCCATGCGTCGGGTGCCGCCGGGCAGGAACGCGCCGACGCTCGGATAGGCGCCGGCGTCTCCGACGAGTCGCACCCGGAGTCCGGTGAAGTCACCGTCGGTGCTGCAGCCGAGCTCCGCGTACTGGATCTGGCCGCGGCTGTGGGGAAGCGCCTTCATGTCGTCGCTGCGCGGTGGCACCCACACCACCGGACGTCCGGTACGCCGTGCCGCCGCCCCGACCACGGTGTACTCGGCGTGGATGCCGGCCTTGCCCCCGAAGCCGCCGCCGACCTGCGGGGTGATCACGCGAATCTCGCTCTGGTCCATCGTGAGCGCGTTGGCGAGCTGTGCGTGCAATCCGTGAGGCATCTGCGTGGAGGCCCAGAACGTCATGCGACCGTCGTCGCCGATCTCGGCGGCGCAGCAGTCGGGTTCCATCGGCACGACTGCCATGCGTTGGTTGACGTAGCGCCCGCGGACCACGGTGTCGGCCTCGGCGAGATCGGCGCGGTGCCTGTCGATGATCACCAACGCCTGGTTGTCGCCGTGTTCGGCGAAGATCGCAGTGGCGTCGTGGGCCAACGCCGCTTCGGCGGCGGTGTAGGCGGCGAGCTCGTCGATCTCCACCCAGACCATTTCAGCGGCATCCTCACCCTGCTCGAAGGTCTCGGCAAGCACCACGGCGACCGGCTCACCGACGAAGCGCACCGTTCCATCGGCCAGCGGCGGGCGAGCGAAATCGGCGTGGACCGTGGCGAACCCGTGATGTGGCGCGATGCCGAGCTCGGCGGCGGTGAGGATCTCGACGACGCCCGGCATCTCGGCGGCGTCGTCGGTGTGGATCGACCGGATGGTGCCGTGAGCGACGTCGGAGCGCACGAACACGGCATGCAGCTTGTCGGCGAGCGGCAGGTCGGCCAGGTACCTCCGGCTGCCGGCGAGGAGCCCGGGATCCTCGGTGCGCAGGACCCGAGTCCCGAGGATCGATCCTGCGCGGGCAACTGCTGCGGTGTCGGTCACCGGGTCGAAGTTAGCGGGGTCTCGTCGACGGCCGACTGCCCGTCGACCTCCACGGAGGTGCCAGACTCCGCGACGCATGAGCGTCGACGACAGGGAACGAACGCGCACCGGGCTCGCGTCGACGCTGCGCAATGGTGGGCTCCGCAAGCTCTACGGCGCCGAGTTGGTCTCTGGCGCTGGGGACGGGATCTTCTGGGTGGCGCTCGTGGTGTTCCTGTCGGACCAGCCGAGATTCGGACTCTGGCTGACGCTCGCAGTCGTGGCTCGCCTCGGGCCTCGAGCGGTGTTGAGCCTGCCAGCGGGTTCATTGGTCGACCGATGCAATCTTCGCCGGCTGGTGGTCTCGATCGAGGCGACCCGCACGCTGATCATGGCGGGCCTCGCCGCTGTGGTGGCCTTCGATGGGCCGCCTGCTGTCGCGATCGGGATGGTCATGGTGTCGTACTCGGTCGGGGCGCCGACCCGACCTGCGCTGTCGAAGATCGTCCCGAGCATCGCGGGCGAGCGGCACCTTGCTGGGGCCAATGCAGTGCTGAGCACGGTGCGTCAGATCATGACCTTCGTCGGACCGTTGCTCGGCGTTGCGGTCGCAGCGTGGTCGGCGGCTGCGGGGTTCGCCGTGAACGCGGCCACGTTTGCGCTGTCCGGTCTGATCCTCGCCACGGTCAGCGGCATTCCGCAGCGACCGAAGCGGTTGCGAGAGCACCACGGACTGTCGTCACCGTTGAACCTCGTTGCGGCGTCGGTCGACGGCATCCGGGCAGTTCGATCGGTCCGGGCGCTCCCGCCACTCGTGGCCCTGATCGCCACGATGTCGTTCGTGCGAGGCGCCGAGATGGTGCTGCATGTCTACGTGGTGCGCGACCAGATTGGTGACGACGTCGCTCGTGTCGGTCTGTTGAGCGGTGCGGTCGGTCTCGGAGCGTTGGTGGCGATGCCGATCGCCGCACGCGCGGCCGATTCGGTCAGTCCGGTGCGTCCAATCCTGTTCTCGTTGGTGCTGACGGCGGTGCCGACCGCAGCACTCGCGGTGGTCGCCACCACGCTGGCGGCGAGCGCGGTGCTCGTGCTGGTCGGGGTCGGCATGGTCGTGTTCGAAGTGGTGATCGTGGTGATGGTGCAGCGGATTGCGTCGCCGGCTGCCCTGGGACGAGTCTTCGGAGCCGTCAACGCAGCGTCGAACACCGGCAAGCTGATCGGTGCCTTGGCTGCGCCAGCGCTGCTCGCAGCGTTCGGGGTGGAGGGTGCGCTGGTGGCGGTTGGCGCCGTCGTGCTCGTGATCGGTGCGGCTGCAGGTTGGCCCTTGGTTCCGATCGGGCGGATCACCGCCGCGCGCCAGCGCGAGTTGGCGCCAATCGTCGATGTGTTGGGTCGGTTGGGGATCTTCGAAGGCGCATCGAGTCTCTCGCTGGAGCGGATTGCCGCCGAGACGGTCGAGCGTGAGGTGGCTGCTGGGACGGCGGTGGTTGCCCAGGGTGAAACGGCCGACGATGTGTACGTGTGTCGGTCGGGAGCGCTGGTTGCCGTCCGCAACGGCACCGCCGTCGGCACCATCGGTGCAGATGGCTGGTTCGGTGAAATCGGGCTCGTCGAGGAACGGCCCCGGACGGCAACGGTGTCAGCGACCGAACCGACCGTCGTCTGGCGAATTCCGGGCGAGGTGTTCCTGGACGCGCTCGACGAGACGGGAGCTGCACCATCGGCGCTCGTCGAGGCGATGGCCGCCCGCCTTGCGACCCACCGGGAGTCCTGACCCGGGGATCGGAGCCAGTAGTCAGCTGGTGGTGCCGATCGCTTCGATGGCTGGCTGCGCCAGGGCCCGTCCGTAGCGATGCGCCCCGCTCGACCAGACCGGACAGTCGTCGGTGATGCCGGCAACGGCTTCGCCGCTGACCGGGCAGAAGTGCACTCCGTCGGGTGCCCGCACGACGTTGACCGGCAGCCCATCAGCGTTGTAGCCGCCCTCGCAGGGTTCGGACGAGAGGCACGGCAGCGTGATCGTGTAGCTGTCGCCGTCGAGTACCGCAGCGCCGGCATCCGCGTACGACACGCCGTCGTGCACGGCGGCCAGGTTGCGGTAGAGATCGTTGATCTCGCCGCCGGTTGCTGATGTGGGATCGAACACCGGGGCGCCGGCGAACACCACGTGGGTTCCGACCGGCGCGAACGTGGCGATCACTTTGGCCGCATCCGCCGCATAGTGTTCGGCGATGGCCGGGCCGCTCGCCGGAACTCCGTCGGTGCCGTGCATGCACGGCGTGAGGCTGTTGCCGCTGAACTCGACCACGACCATGCCTGGCGCCATTGCGGTGGCATCGTCGGCCATCTGGTCGAACCAGTCGCAGATCGCTGTGCCACCGAATGTGCGTGTGTACACGTCGACGTGGGGGAGGTCGGCGAACGCCCCGGTGAACGAGTGGCGGGCCTCCCAGGCGAGCGAGTCGCCGTAGAGCACCACGACCGGCCGGGTCAGCGGCCCGACCGGGGCGGGGACCGCCGGCGAACGCACCGCGACGTTGTCGATCGGCGGGTTGGCCGGTGCACTCGATGCGGGGGCCGTCGATGTGGTCGGCGCGACCGTTGTCGGGACGGCCGTGGTGGTCGGCGCGAGGGTCGTCGGCGCAGGGGTCGTCGATGTGGGGGGCGCGACCGTCGTGGGTGGGGCCAGAGCGGCCGGCGCGGCGGCCGGTGGGATCAGGGCGCCTGGCGCAGAAGATCCCGGGCCGGGTGACGGACTGCCGCTCACCGAGATCAACCCGAACACCAGCGCGATGATCGATGCAACGGCTGCCACGCCTGCAAGGCGACGATGGAGGTGCGCTGACGGATTCACACCACCAGCGTCTGCCGATTTCGCGAACGCGACCAGCAGCAAGCACACACATGGAGCGTGCGCTCGGGCACACACGCGTGTTCGGTCGGTCCGGTCCGACAATCGCCGCAGACCCTGCTGTTGCCTTGCTACGGTCGAGTCGATGGGAGATCCGTCGTCGTCATCGTCGGCCCCGGACTGGCGACAGCTCAGCTCGATGGCGGGGCTCGACGAGCGTGAACTCCTCACCGCGTGCCGCCGCCGCCACTATTCGCGCAACGAGGTGATCTTCCACGAGGGTGACCCCGCGGGCGCGCTCCATCTGATCGACAGCGGCCATGTGGCGATCCGACTCACGACGGTGCTCGGCGACGTCGCAATCGTCGATGTCCTCCAATCGGGCGACTGCTTCGGCGAGCGGGCACTCGTCCACGGAGACGGTGATCGATCGGCGTCCGCGGTGGCGATGAGCAAGGTGGAAACCCTCCTCCTCGACCCGGCGAGCTTCGAACGCCTGAGCGAGGGTCGGTCCGAGGCGAGTCGCTTTCTGATGTTGGTGCTGAGCGAGCGGCTCGCAGCCACGACCCGACAGCTGGTGGCGGCCCGCTACATGCCGGCCGAGCAACGACTCCACTGTTGCCTGTGGCGGCTGGCCGAGCAGTTCGACGCGTTCGACGGTGAGCCGATTCCGTTCACGCAGTTCGACCTCGCGTCGATGACCGGGATCACGAGATCGACGGCGAACCGCCTGTTGCGGCAGGCCGAGCGTGACGGGGTGATCGCCACGGGTCGCGGCCGCATCCACATCCTCGACGCCGAGGCGCTCCGCCGGCGAGCCGGTCCTGGGGCCGTGCGCACCAATCCGTGACTCGTCGATCGGGCGTCGGTGGGGTTGCTGGGGTCAAGAGTGATCTGACTACTGTCGGCGATGGCACGCGGGGGCGTGCTGCCGACGGTCGACGATGCTGAACAACGAGGGGGGGGGTTGGGTGACACTGCAGGCGGATCTGATCGCGAGCCTGGCGTCTCGGGCTCGCACGGTGTCGCTGGCCGATGGTGAACTGCTGGTCGAGCAGGGTGACGCTGCCGACAAGGTGTACTTCATCGAGGCCGGGCGGGTGTCGGCGTCGAAGGCCACGGCGGACGGAGACGTGGTCGTCGGGACGGTCGAGGCCGGCCAGGTGATCGGCGAAGTCACCGTGGTCGCTGGTGGCGTGCGCACAGCGACGCTCACTGCTGTCGGTGCCGTCGAGGTGTTGGAGATCGAACGGGCCGATTTCGAGGACTGGTTGAACAGCCACCCGGAGATGGCCGACCTCGTGTCGGACGAAGCGCGCGAGCGCGTCGACCGGACGAACGTGGCGACGATGGTCGCCGACCTGATGGGCAGTACCGATCAGTCGCTCGTGCAGGAGGTCGTCGACAGCGTCGGTTGGAAACGGCTCGCTGCCGGCGACGTGTTGTTCGAGCAGGGTGATGTGGCCGATGCCGCCTACTTCGTCGTGGGCGGCAGGGTCGCGGTGAGCGTCGTCGACGACGGCGACGAGCGGCTCGTTGCCGAACTCGGGCGCGGCGAGGTCGTCGGGGAGCTCGGCCTGCTCGACCGAACGCCCCGATCGGCAACGGTGCGGGCGGTTCGCGATACGACGCTGGCCTCGTTCTCGAGCTCGACGTTCGAAGACCTCGTGGTGACCTCGCCGACGATGATGCTCAACGTCACCCGGCGTATCCTCACGCGTCTGCGCAGCCCGACGCAGCGCAAGTTCGATCGGGCGTCGTCGCTCACCGTTGCGGTCACGGCTGACACCGATGCCGACGCCTTCGTCTCCGAGATGGTTGCCGAGATTGCTCGGTTCGGTACTGCGACACATCTGTCGAGTGCCCGGGTCGACCGTGTTCTCAACCGAGCGGAGATCTCGCAGGTGGCGACCGACAACGTCGGCGTCCCGCGACTCGTCGAGTTCATGCACGAGGCCGACGTCGGCAACGACCACGTCGTACTGCAGACCGATCGCGAAGCCACCGCGTGGACCCGTCGTGCGTTGCGTCAGGCCGATCGCGTGGTGGTGGTGTGCTCTCCGAATCCGGACGTCGCCGAGCGGGAGCGCATCGCAGACATCTTCGGCATCGTCGACGATGCCCCCCACGTCGCGCGGATGCTTGCCGTGTTGCATCCTTCGACGTCGGACCGTCCTCGAGGTACGGCGTCGCTGCTCGCCATGACCGGCGCCGACGACGTGGTGCACGTGCGCAGCGGTCGATCGAGCGATGTCGCTCGCCTCGCTCGGCTTGCCAGCGGCCACGGATACGGGCTGGTGCTCAGTGGCGGTGGCGCACGCGGCTTCGCACACCTCGGCGTGTTCCAGGCGCTGCAGGAGCATGGCGTGCCCGTCGATCAGGTGGCCGGCTGCTCGATGGGTTCGGCGATCGCTGCGGCCATCGCGCTCGATGTGCGCGGCGACGCGCTGCTGGCACTCGCCGAGCAGCAGTTCCACAAACTGCTCGACTACACCCTTCCGGTGGTCTCGATCATCAAGGGTCAGCGGGTGATGGCCAACATCGAAGCGAGCCTGGGTGGTCGGGACATCGAAGACCTCTGGTTGCCGTACTACTGCGTCTCGACGAACCTCACGAAGTCACGGCTCGAGGTACACCGTCGTGGGAGTGCCGCCGTGGCGGTGCGCGCCAGCGTTGCGATCCCGGGTGTGCTGCCGCCCGTTCCGCATGACGGCGATCTCCTCGTCGATGGTGGTGTGTTGAACAACATGCCATTCGAAGTGATGCGCGACGACAGCACGATCGGCACCATCATCGCGGTCGACGTCGCTCCCGATCGGGGACCGCTGGCTCGTGCCGACTTCGGATTGTCGGTCTCGGGCTTCAAGGCGCTCGGCGCGTCGCTCGGACGGTCGACGTCGGTGTATCCGAGTGTCACGTCAGTGCTCCTGCGAAGCATGTTGACCGGCGCAGTACGCAACCAGAAGGAGTCGATGCAGGACGGCTCGATCGACCTGCTCGTCGCAATGCACCTGCCCGGTGTCGGCTTGCTCGACTTCGAACGATCTCGCGAGGTCGCCGAAGCCGGATACGAGGCCTCCGTGCAGACGGTACGTGAGTGGGCATCCGTCCGTGCCGAGTCGCCGGTTCTCGCAGGGGGAGGCACCTGATGCTGTTGTTGACCATTCGCGACCTCGTGTACCGCAAGACGCGGTTCATCGTGGTCACCGTGCTCGGGGCGGTGGTGTTCGCGCTGCTGTTCGTGATGACTGGACTCGTCAACCAGTTCAACCTCGAGCCAGCGGAGGCCGTTGAGCAGTTCGCCGCCGAGCAGTGGGTGCTGCCGGAAGGTGTCTCGGCGCCGTTCACCTCGGTGTCGGTGATGCCTGCGTCGGCGCTCGATGCGGTGGACGCCACCGCGAAGTCGCCGGTGGTGATCACCCGCTCGAGCGTGTCCGATGGCGGGTCACCGGAAGAAGTGGTGCTGGTCGGCTTCGAGTCGGGCGGTCTCGGTGCCCCGCAGGTGGTCGATGGCCGGGTGCCACAGGCCGCAGGTGAGGTGGCGCTCGACCGGACGCTCGACATCGGTCTCGGCACCGACATCACGGTGTCGGGCGAGCCGTTCAGCGTGGTCGGGCTCACCGAGCGGACCACCGTGTTGGCCGGGATCCCGTTTGCCTATCTCGTGTTGCCCGACGCTCAGGTCCTGGCGTTCACCTCGACGGACGTCATCAGCTCGGTGATCGTTGCGGGCGAGGTGGGTGCGTTGCCGCCGGGGCTGGCATCGCTGTCGTCCGACGATGTCGTCGCGCAGACCTTGCAGCCGCTCGAGGGCGCGATCGCGTCGATCGACTTGGTCCGTGCGCTGCTCTGGATCGTGGCGGCGATCATCGTGGGTGCGGTGGTGTACCTGTCGGCGCTCGATCGGCAACGCGACTTCGCCGTGCTCAAGGCGATCGGTTCCTCGAACGCGTCGCTGCTCGGCAGCCTGGCGCTGCAAGCCGTGGTGATCGCCCTCGGCGCCGTGGCGCTTGCCGCGATCATCCAGGTGTTCCTCGCTCCGCGGTTTCCGCTGTCGGTGACCGTTCCGGCGAGCGCCTTCTGGCAGTTGCCGGCGATGGCGGTCGTGATGGCGCTCGCCGCTGGTGCGATCGGCATGCGCAAAGTGCTCAGATCAGACCCATCACAAGCGTTCGCGGGGGCAGGAACATGACGATCGGACCACTCACCGTCAGCGACCTCGTGGTCGAATTCGTGCACGACGGCTATGCGATCCGCCCGCTCGATGGGCTCTCGTTCGAGGCGCACGCCGGCGAGCTCGTCGTGCTCCTCGGGCCGTCGGGCTGCGGCAAGACCACCCTGCTCTCGTGCCTCGGCGGGATCCTCACGCCGACCAGCGGTTCGATCCAGCTCGGCCCAACGGAGGTGACCGGGCTCAAGGGCAGCGACCTCGACTCGTACCGGCGCGACGAGATCGGATTCGTGTTCCAGGCGTTCAACCTGATTCCGTCACTGACTGCACGCCAGAACATCGCCGTGCCGTTGACACTCACCGGTCACGGCCGAAAGGAGTCGTTCGCACGGGCGGACGAACTGCTCCAACAGGTCGGCCTCGCCGAACGGGCCGATCACCTGCCGAGCAAGCTGTCCGGTGGTCAGATGCAGCGCGTCGCGGTCGCCCGCGGGCTCGGCCACAACCCGCCGTTGCTCCTGGCCGACGAACCGACCGCCAACCTCGACCACATTCAGGCCGAGGCGATCATCCGGCTGCTGCAGAGTCTGCGCGACGACGGGCGGATGATCGTGGTGTCGACCCACGACTCGCGTCTGGTGCCGATCGCCGATCGCATCGTGCAGATGGTGCCGGAGGGCGATCACGCCGAGGTCCCAACCCATCAGGTCACTTTCGACGCGGGTGCCTCGGTCTTCGAGCAGGGCGATGATGCCGACCTCGTGTACGTGATCGAGTCGGGCAACGTCGAAGTGGTTCGAGTGCTCGCCAACGGTGGCGAGGAGCTGCTGACTCGGCTCGGCCCCGACCAGTACTTCGGCGAGCTCGGACCGTTCCTCGGGTTCCCGCGTTCGGCGTCGGTGCGTGCCACGACCGACGTGGTGCTCACGGCCTACAGCCCGCGCATCTTCCGCGAGAAGGTCCTGCACAAGGACTGACGGATCGCGCTGCTCGTCCGTCATGGCCGACCGACGCCGAGGCGTCAGCGAACGATTCCTCGACCGCTCACGCCGTTGGTTCGTTCAGCGTCGGTTGATCGATGAGAGGACGTCGGCGAGGTTCACCCCGGGTCGATCTCGAAACTCGGTCATGCGCCCGAAGACGTCAGCGGCTGCATCACCGAAGCCGGTGGGGAGTCCGTTCGCGGCGAGTGTCTCAGCGATCTGCTCCATCTCGCCGACGAAGCGCCAAGCCTTCGGTGCCGTCATCGCGGCGGTCGCCTCGGAGCGTTCGGCGGCGCCGGGCTGGGAGATCTCCCACTCGGTGAGCAGCGCCTCGTCGACACCTTCGGCCTCGGCCAAGGCTCGTACGGTCAGGAGCATCGATGAGGAGATCTTGGTCCAGAGCGCATAGGCGATCTTGAGCGCTGAGGCCGCACCGGGTCCACCGTCGATCGGCCGAGCATCGAGCAAGGAGTCGGCCCAGAGGTCGGCAACCGCACGGACTACTCCGGCGTCGTCGCCCGACAGGTAGAGCCGAGTGATGCCGGGACGAATTGCCGGTGGCCCGATGATGCCCCCGTCGACGAAGCGTTCGAACTGCGACCCGATGGTCCGAGCCGTCGCTGGCGCAATCGCGTTGGCATCGACATAGATGCCGTCGAATCCGAGTGCCGCGACGTCGGTCGCCACGCGCAACGCCGAGCCGGGTGGACAGACCGACACGATCACCTCGGCGTGCTCCACCAGCTCACCCAGCGTGTTGGTTGCCGTGAGCCCTGCCGCTGTGGCCCGCTCCGCGGTCTCGCCCGACCGGCCCTCGGAACACCAGCTGACGTCGCCGGCACAGGCCGCCGCAACGCTGGCGCCCATCGCTCCCGGATGCAGCACGCCGACCCTCATCTCGGCGTCTCCTGTGAGTGTCGACCCGATGGCGTCCGCATCACGGCGTGACTCCATGATTCGCGAGGAATTCGAGTGTGCGGCCGAGGGCGATCGCTGCGGATCGAGCGTCGTGCGATGCCCGGGCATCACAACTGAAGCCGTGTTCGGCGCCCGGGTACACGTGCACCGGGACGTCGGGGTGTGCGAGCGCGATTGCGTCGACCTGGTCGAGCGGGATGCCGTGGTCGAGCTCGCCGAAGTGAAGCATCGTGGGCACCGACGGTGTGCGGTCGATCATCGAGTGGATCTGGCCTCCGTAGTAGCCGACAGCAGCGGCGATCGGCAGCTCGCCGGCTGAGATCCACGCGAGACTGCCCCCGAAGCAGTAGCCCACCACCGCAACCGGCCCGGTGGGTGCGACGCGGTCGACGGCGGCCGCAACGTCGAGCATCGCCGGATCGAACGCGATCTGCATCGCCAACTCGATGCCGCGGGCGCGGCCGGCATCGTCGTAGTCGAGCTCGACCCCCCGCTCCCCCCGATCGAAGAGTGCGGGCGCGATCGTGTGGTAGCCGAACGAGGCGTAGCGATCGACCACCGAGCGAATGTGGGCGTTGACCCCGAAGATCTCCTGCACGATCACGATCGAGGCAGCGGCACCCTCGGGGTGGACCTCGTACGCGTCGAGTTCGTGTCCGTCGGTGGCGGTGAGGCGAGTCATCTCACGACGGTACGCGACGCCCCGTCCCACCACCCGATCTGCGCCGCATACGTCCCACCACCCGATCTGCGCCGCATACGTCCCGCAATCCGGGACGCCGACGGCGCAGATCGGGTCAGATCCGGGGGGAGTGGGGTTTTCGTCATCATTCTGTAACATGATGCTCCACGAACCACCAGGCTCGGCGCACTGCTGCGTCGACATGCCGGCGGGCCGATCTCGGCCCCAGCTGCCAAGGAGCGTCATGACCCCCCTCACCCCCAACTCCAGCATCGCCATGCTCGCCCCTCGGCGGCGGCTGATCCGCCGCACCGCAGCGGTCGCCGCCGGCCTGCTCGTACTCGGCGGGGCGCCACTCGTTGCTGCCGCGGCCGGCGCGGACAACAGCCCTTCGGAATCCACCGACGCACCGGCGAAAACGGAGTCATCGTTGGACGTCTCGGAGCTCGGCCGGGACGTTGCGTTCGAGCTGGTGGGCCCCCTCGGCCTGGCGACCGACATTCCGATGCCGGCATCTCAGCCCGACGATCCAGAACCCGTCGACGCTGGTGATGTCGATGCTGGTGGCACCGTTCAGCCGCGTGCGACGGCGGCAGGTCCACAAACCGTCGTCGACGCGACGGCCGGAGCGCAGGTGCAGGAATCGGACGCAGCTGATCGGGAGGCGTTGGCATTCGTCGTTGCGGTGCTCGCTGACACCTACGAGTGGGGTGAGCGAAGCGCCCGGGTGGAGCTGTTGCAGGAGACGCTCGGTGTGGCGGTCGACGGGCAGTACGGAACCGCGACGCTCAACGCTCACCGCGAGTCGCTCGACGCCGCACAGATGTCGGTCGAGAACGTGCCGGTGGTGCCTGAGCTCGCCCTGACAGCAGGCCCGTCGCCGAGCGCGTGGGCTGCGTTGCGCGACTGCGAGTCCGGCGGCGACTACACGATCACCAATCCGTCCGGGAAGTATCGCGGGGCGTACCAGTTCAATCAGTCCACCTGGAATTCGGTGGCCGAACGACATGCACCCGACCTCGTCGGTGTCGATCCGGCGGCGGCGGCACCCGCCGACCAGGATGCGATGGCCATGGCGCTCTACAGCGAACGCGGCGCGCAGCCCTGGCCGTCGTGCGGGCGCCATCTCTGAGGAGGCCCGTCGCCGCTGACCCGGTCGCTCAGCGCTGACCGGGTACCGCTAGCGTCTCGACGATCGACGACAGCAGCAACATCGAGCACGTTGGCGGACCCCACCGCGCTGTCGGCGACGAGGCGGCGATGGGTGCAGCGATCGCCGCCGCCGCCGCGGTACGTTCCCGCACGTCGCCCAACCCATGGGTCGGCGCCGCCGTCGTGGCAGCGAACGGGGATCTCGTGGCCGTGGGCGCCACCGAGCCGCCCGGCGGGCGCCATGCCGAGATCGTCGCCCTCCAACACGCCGGTGCTGCCGCCCGCGGCGCCACGCTGTACTCCACCCTGGAGCCGTGCTCACACCGCGGCCGCACGCCGCCCTGTACCGATGCGATCATCGCCGCAGGCGTTCGGCGTGTGGTCGTGGGCATCACCGACCCGGATCAGCAGGTGGCCGGGACCGGGCTCGGCGCACTCGCCCACGCCGGCCTCGACGTCCACACCGGCGTGCTCGGCGATGCCATCGAGTCCCAACTGGCGCCGTACTTGCACCATCGGCGCACCGGCAGGCCGTACGTGGTCTGCAAGGTGGCGATGTCCGTCGACGGTGGGACCGCTGCCGCGGACGGCACGTCGCAGTGGATCACGGCGGAACCGGCGCGACGAGACACCCACCGGTTGCGGGCTGAGAGCGATGCGATCCTCGTCGGTGCCGGCACCGTTCGAGCCGACGATCCGTCGCTCACCGTTCGTCATGTCGAAGGCGCTGATCCGCTGCGGGTGGTGCTCGGGTCGGCACCAGCGGGCGCGAGCGTCCATCCCTGCATCGAGTGGCACGACAGCCTCGATGACCTGCTGGAGCACCTTGGCAACCGCGGCGTCGTGCAGTTGATGGTCGAGGGCGGCGCCCGGGTGATCGGTTCGTTCCACGCCGCCGACCTCGTCGATCGGTACGTGCTCTACGTGGCGCCGGCGCTGTTCGGTGGCACGGGCGCCACCGGCGCGATAGCAGCACCCACCGCGCCCACGATCGATGCACTCTGGCGCGGTCGATTCGACACGGTCGAGCGGGTCGGCGACGACCTGCGCATCGAACTCATCCCCAACACGAAAGGACCCTGAAGGTTCACCGGGGTCGTGGAAGCACTCGGCCGACTCGGGTCGCTCGACAGGGCCCGACGCCTTGGATGAAACGTGGGATCGGCCACGAGTCGACCCGGGCTCGATGGGCTCCTAGGGTCCGACCGTGGTGGAGACGAACGACCCCGACGCGATCTGGAAGCCGGGCTACGACGGCCCGGCGTCGATCGCGCCGGTTGCGCCGGTCGAGGAGCATCCAACGGGTACCGCAGCGCGGACCCCACGCAGTGGTCGGCGTGGTCGGCGGCGGCTCGGTGTGGTCGGCGGCGTCGCTCTCGGGTTGATCGCGACGATCGTCGCGGTCGATCCGCTGGGCTCTCGCACTGGGTCGCCGTCGGACGACGGCGCAGATGCGGTCCCGTCCGGTGAACCGTCTCAGTGGACGATCGAACCTCCGAACCCCACGGTCTTCGGGAGCCCGGAGGCGCGCCGGCTCCCCATCGAGGCAGCCCCACTCTGGGAGGTCGACATCGAACACGAGGGTGACCATTGGGTCGAAGTCGTCCGCCGCGATCTCGTGATCGCTGCGGTGGAGGCGCCGACACCCCTCGACACGGCTGGCGAGCCAGCCACGACGGTCATCGGTCTCGACGCACTCACGGGTGAGCAGCGTTGGAGCTTGCCGATCGACGGCAGGCCTCGCGACGTGAGCGTCATCGGGGCGGTCGACGACGTGCTCGTGCTCGAACGTCCCGGTGCAACCGACGCAATCGTCACCGGTGTCGACATCGCGACGGGCGAGCCGCGGTGGTCGTCCGACGGTGTCCCGACGGATGGTCACGTGGGTCTGATCGACACCCCGTTCATCGCCAGACTGCCATTGTTGCCGGACCGCCTCGTGTCGCTGATCGACGCCTCCTCGGGTGCGGAGGTGGGCACGATCGTGGGCGATCCGACATCGGCCGGTCGACCGGGAGGGTGGTCCACCGCCGGAGGGGGGATCTGGCAGGTGATCGATGGCGGGATGGTCGTCGAGTACGACCTGCGTGTCGAGCTGGGTGAAGCGGCGGTCCTCGGCCGGGTGACCGACGCCAGCCGGCCGTGGATCGTCGTCGATGATCGGCTCGCGGTCGTCGACGACTCGGGGTCGATCGCATTCGATGCGGGTCGCGGGTCCGTGACCGTGTCCTCGGACGTGCCGCAGTCGGTTCGCTCGATGCTCCCGGTGTCGACGTCGGCATTCGTCGTGTCGGCGCCGGGGACGATCAGCGGTGTCGGCATCGAGCGCGATGCCTTGGACGTCACGTGGTCACGGCGCGATGGAGTGGTCGTTCGGCATCACCCGGCCGTGGGTCGGTCGCTCATCCAGCTGGCGACCCGCGGAGGCAGCGCGATGGAACTCATCGACGGTCTCACTGGGGCGACGGTCGAGCACCTGACGATGATGCCCGGTGCGTTGCAGGCAGTGGTCGTGGCCGGCGATGGTGCCGTGGTGCTCAAGACTGCCGATGTCGGCACGAGGCTGGTGGGGATCGACTTCGACGGCACCGAGCGATGGTCGATTCTCGGTTCGGCGCCGGTTGCGATCGGCGACCGCATCGCGGTCCGCGCGGTCTCGGTCGGCGACCTGGAGGGTGCAGCCGGTGCGAACGACGGTGATTGGGAACAATCCACGCAGCGACTGCGCATCACGACGTACGGAGACGCCTGACCACACCGCCCCAGCCGTCTCAGGGCTCCTGTTCGATCCAGGACGTGAAGAAGCTGGGGTCTGGTCCAGTCGAACACGGCGGAGTGCGATCGGGTCGGCACTCCCAATCGTCCCGATACCAATTCCCCAAGTACTGCCCGTCGCTCACCCGAGTGCCCACGAACTCGCTCTTCTCCTCCCAGCCACCGGCAGGGAAGGGGGTGCCCTCCGGCCATTTCTCCGGAGCGTCGAACGTGCGGGTGAACCCGAAGCGCAGTTCGTCTCCGTCGAACTCGATCCAGGTATCGGACTCGGTCTCGTCATTGAGCACGTCGACGCTGCCGCCGTTCACGCCGTTGAACTGCAGCGTGAACGCCGGGTTCTCGCTCCCTTCTGCGTTGCGCCAGTACATGACCCATGTTCCGTTCAGCGGGGTCGCGCCGCCGGCGTCGACGAACTCCGGCACGTCGGAAGCAGCCGCTGCGTCGGGGGTTGCCGAGCCGTCCTGGTCGGCTTCGGTCGCCGCGTCGTCGCTCTCGCTCGAGGGTGCGCTGGCGTCATCGCCAGCGAACAACGCGAGCCCGATTGCAATCAGCATCATGACCAGCAGCGCGACGAAATAGGGGACCCTGACACCGGCGGTCGTCACGAGGGCGTACCAGTTGCGGAACAACCCTCTGTCGCCGCTGCTGGGTTCGTCAGCGTCCCGCGCTGACTGTGTCCGATCCTCCTCGAGCGCGTTGTGCGAACTGGTGATCAGCGTGTGGAGTTCCTCGGCTTCCTTGGTCATGGCTCGGTGACCTCCTGTACCACCATCGCGCGGCTCACGGCCGTCGGTCTGCCAGGGGCTTTCGTTGGTTTCGGGGGGTCGTGGCGACGCTCTCCAACCTCGGGCACGTCGGGTCGTCGTCAGCGGCAGGTCCATGACCTGCTACGGCACGTACTGCTCCTCGATTGCGGTCAGATTGCCCCCGGCGATCGTGATCCACACGCCAGGTTGCAGTGCGATCCCGCGGGTCACCCGGTCGGTGAGCCAATCGGGGTAGTCGATCGTCGCCGACGACATCGGATCGCCGACGTTGGCCAGCCAGACCACCTGGGCACCCGACGAAACAGGGATCGTTCGCAGTGCCGGATTGGTGTTGCGCACGTGGTAGTCGTTGGGTGGTGGCGACTCGTCGCCGTCCTCCGCTGATGCCGCGATTGCGGCGTCGCCAATGAACCAGCAGGCCAGATCGAACTCGATTCCGCCCGGGGACGCGTCTGCCACGAAGCCGAACCATTCGCCGTCCGGAAGGGCACCGGCGCCCGGCGTGCAGCCTGAGCCGGAAGCGAGCGTGTTGGTGTCAATGGTCGTGGTGGTTGCCGCGACTGTCGTGGTTGCCGACGGTGCTGCGGTGGTTGCCGACGGTGCTGCGGTGGTTGCCGACGGTGCTGCGGTGGCGGGGGTTGCCGCGGTTGTCGTGGCGGCAACGGACGTCAGCGATGCATCGGTGGTGGCTGAGGCATCGTCATCGTCACTCCCGCAGGCGGAGACAGCGAGGGCGGCGCACACGAGCAACATCCCGAAGCGGCTGGTGATGGTCAGCGGTCTCATTCGCGGAACATAACGCCTGGTGGTCGCTTCGACCAGAGCACAACATCCCGATGATGGTTTCCCAGCGTCGGTGCTCATCATCTCTGTGACACCCCTTCGTCATCATGGTCGGTATGGACATCCGTTCGCTCCCGACTCCGGCCCAGGTGGCCGAGTTGTCGGGCGCCGACCTGGACCAAGCGCTGGTCGAGGTCGAAACGGCCCGCCGGCAACTCGAGGCGGCCTACCTCGCCCTGTTGGATCGTGCCGATGCAGCGGGCCGCCATCGAGACGATGGGCATGCGTCGGTTCGGGGGTGGTCGATGGCGCTGACCAACTCATCGCCGGCCGAGACGCGGCGCCGGCTGCAGACCATGCGGGCACTTCGCGACCTGCCCGAGGCCGCCCGACGCCTCGCTGCCGGCGAGATCGGTGTCGACCAGGTCAGGGAGATTGCCAAGCTGCACGCCAACCCTCGCCTCCGCGAACTGATCGTCGACGGCGACGTCCGGTTGGTCGCCCACGCGCAGAGGGACTTCGAGTCGTTCAGCGAAGTGCTGCATCGCTGGGAACAGTTCGGCGACCCCACCGGCGCCGAACAGCGCCACGCCCAGGCACATGGAGGTCGCAACGCAATGGTGTTCGAACGCGACGGCGTCGTACATGTGCACGCAACGTGTGGCAGCGGGCAGGGCGCAGTGTTGATGGAAATCTTCCAACGCCAGTGCGACGCCGAGTTCCTCGCCGACTGGGAAGCCGCCCGCGCGGAGAGTTGGGAGCGTGACGCCGACGGCGATCGTATCGATGCGATGGCGTGCCTCGCTCGCACCGACGCCCAGCGACGAATGGACGCACTCCATCGGTTGGTTGTCCGTGGCGTGGCCGCATCACCTGAGGCGGTCACACCGGAGCCGCTGGTCAACATCGTGATCACCAAAGCGGAGTTCGACGCGGAACTCGCCGCCATGATGCGTGGCGACCGAGTCAGCATGTCAGCGACCATTGACGAGGTCGACGACAAGCGCTGCGAGACGACCACAGGGCTCACGATCAGCACTCGCGACGCCGTGATCGCCTCGATGCTCGGCGACGTCCGCCGAGTCGTGATCGACAGCTCGGGCAGGGTCGTCGACCTCGGCCGCAAGCGACGCTTCACCGGTGCTGCACGCGAGGCGGTGCTCCTGGATGGGCGACGATGTCTGTGGCCCGGCTGCGGTCGGGCGTCCGCACGAAACCAGATCGACCACACTCGCGAGCACGCTCGTGGTGGTCGAACGGCGCCCGACAACGGCGGCCCCGCATGCGGCCGCCACAACCGCCTCAAGACCCACGGGTACACGGCTCGCCGCGACTCGACCGGCACCTGGCACGTCCACCGTCCCGATGGCACCGAACTCACCGAACCCGCCGTCGCCTGAGTGCGATGGTCGATGATGTTGCAGTCAGCCGGCCGAGGTCTCGAAGCGGCGGCGCACACCGCGGAAGCGATGTACGCCACGGCGGCCGCTCACGCAACCCGAGGCGGGCCTGCACCTCGATCAGAAGTCGTCGCGGTGGTCTGCGACCCCTACGATGACCGTTCCCGCCTCTCTAGCTCAATGGTAGAGCAGTGGACTTTTAATCCATTGGTTCAGGGTTCGAGCCCCTGGGGAGGCACCGCCGACGACCGGCGCGTCGGTCAGGTCGAGAAGTCCGTCGACGCGACCGAGGCGTCGCCTCGTTCGACCGCGCTGATCACCCGCTCGGCCACCGCATGTGGTTCGAGTCCGGTCGGCATCTTCGGCGCGGTGCCCGCAAGTGGCCGAGTCGCGAGACCGGTCTCGGTGTGGGGTGGGCGGGCGTCGATGACACTCACTTTTGCCCGCCGGAACTCCCGCCGGATCGCCTCGGTCGCCGCGGCGGCAGCCGCTTTGGATGCCGAGTACGCCGCCATGCCCGGCATGGGCGACTCGGCGACGACGCCGGAGAAGTTGACCAGGAACCCATTGGTGTCTCGCAGCGCCGGCAGCACTCGCTTGGCCAACCACATCGGCCCGAGGGCGTTGGTGAGGAACAGTTCCTCGATCACCACGTCGTCGGTGTCGACGAGGTCGCCGAACGCCACGATGCCGGCGGCGATGACGACGCCATCGAGTCGACCGTACTGAGCGATCGCATACTCCACGAGCGCATCGCCCGCCTCGACGTCGCGGATGTCGATCGCGAGATCGCTGCCGGCACCACCGGAGCGATTCGCCCGCACCACGCTGGCACCACGGCCGACGAGCACGTCGGTGAGCGACGAACCCAAGCCGCCGGTGGCGCCGACGACAGCCACGACGGCACCGTTGAGGTCACGTGTTGCCATGATCGTTCAGATTCCGAACTCGGCGCTGTTCGCCGATGCCACTGACGAATCGTCGCCGAACACCTCGACCCGGCTGTGTGCCTGGCGGCCGTACACGAACATCACGAGCTCGCCGACCGGACCCCGCACGGTGACCGACGGCTCGGCATCCTTGGCCACGATCGGCTCATGGTCGTCGGTGGGCTCCAAGACGATGCCGACCGGAGCGTTCTTGACCAGTCGCTTCGCCATGGTGGCCAGCACGTTGTAGAGGGTGGCGACGAGATCGGCGTCGAGTTCGCGTGGTTCCCAGTCGGGCTGGGCCCGCCGGACGTCTTCGAGGTGGACGAAGAACTCGACGGTGTTGGCGAGTTCGTCGAGCTTGCCGATTCGCGTCGGCGACCAGATCGGCGGCCCCGAACGCACGGTGTCGACGAGGTTGCCCCACTCGTCGTCGGCAACGCCGGACTGCACCTTGTCGGTGTAGCCGGCGGCCTTCGAGAAGATGATGCCGATCGCTGCGTCGGGACGGCGCTCACGAACCACCAGGTGTGCGGCAAGGTCGCGAGTGGTCCACTCTCCGCACAGTGTCGGCTCGTCAGGGCCGAGTTCGACGAAGACGTCGCACAGTTCAGCACGTTCGCGGCGGGCGGGGATGATGTCGCTGGCCATGTGCGCACGGTACCGGCACTGCGCGCTGACACCGAACGGTGCTGCGGATTGTCAGGCCGACGCGTACGTGGCGTTCAACGTCGTGCCGATCTCCGCCAGTGCGTCCGGCCGGAACGTGGGCACGATCGCATGGGTGACACCGATCGCTGCGAGCTCCTCGATGCGGGCATCGAGCTTGGGGCCGGGAGGAGCACCGGCGCCAGCGATCATCTCGATCGCGTCGGGGTCGCGCCCGTGATCCTCCGCGGTCTGACGGACGAGGGTGATCAGTTCGCCGATCTCGGTCGCCGACGCACTTCCCGGGAAGAAGCCATCGCCGATTCGACCGGCCCGCTTGGCCGCTGCCGTGCTGTGGCCACCGACGACCACCGGGATCGTGCCATTGGCTGGTCGCGGCAGCGAAATGCAGTTCTCGAACTGGAAGAAGTCGCCGTCGAATGTCGTCTTGTCGCCGGACCACAGTGCTCGCATGATCGCGATGTACTCGTCGAGGCGCTTGCCGCGATCGCCGAACGATGCGTTCAGCGCAGCGAACTCCTCTGCCAACCAACCGGCGCCCACGCCGAGCATCATCCGGCCGCCCGACAGGTGATCGAGGGTGGCCAGTTCCTTGGCGGTGATCACCGGGTTGCGCTGCGGGACGATGAGAATGCCGGTGGCCAGTTTGATGCGGGTGGTCTGCGCTGCCACCCAGGTGAGCCAGATCAGTGGATCGGGTAGGTCGAATTCCTCGGCTCCACCGGCCATCTTGCCGCTCGGATCGTACGGATACTTCGACTCGTAGCCCGACGGCACCACCACGTGCTCGACGGTCCAGATCGCTTCGAATCCTCCGGCTTCTGCCGCGGCGCCGATCGCGGACGCGCCAGCCGCGGTGGCGCCGTGGCCGGTGTTGGCAAACATGATCCCGAATTTCATGCCACGACCCTAGAGATCCCCAGTCGCCGACGACCGGTCGAAGACCGTGCGGTCCGAGGCGCGACACTGTTGGTCATGACCTACGAGCACCTGATGGTCGAGATCGATGGCGATGTTGCCACCATCACCTTGAACCGGCCGGAGAAACGCAACGCCCTTGCGCTTGACGTGATGGTGGAACTGACTGGCGCGCTGCGTGACGTGGGAGCGTCCGACGCGCTGGGTGTGGTGCTCGCAGCCAATGGCCCGGTCTTCTCCGCCGGCCACAACTTCGGTGACATGGCCGGGGCGAGCATCGACGATGCCCGCCATCTCTTCGCAGTGTGCACCGAGATGATGGACGCGGTGCAGATGCTGCCGCAGCCGGTGGTGGCGCGCGTGCACGCGCTTGCGACCGCCGCAGGATGTCAGCTCGTCGCGACCTGTGATCTCGCGGTGGCGGCCGAGTCGTCGTCGTTCGCCATCCCCGGTGGCAAGGGTGGGTTGTTCTGCCACACGCCACTGGTCGCTGTCGCTCGCAACATCGGTCGCAAGCGCGCGCTCGAGATGGCGCTGACCGGTGACCCCATCGACGCCGCCACGGCGGCCGACTGGGGACTCGTGAACCGCGTCGTGCCCGACGACGAACTCGACGCTGCGGTCGCGGACCTGCTTCGGCGGGCCACCCGTGGGAGCGCCCTCTCCAAGGCGCTCGGCAAGCAGGTGTTCTATGCGCAGGTCGGCAGAGAACAGTCGGATGCGTACGCGGTGGCCATGGAGGCAATGGCGTCAGCGGCGATGCTCGACGACGCGCAGGAAGGCTTCAGCGCGTTCCTCGAGAAGCGTCACGCCAACTTCACCCAACGACCCTGACTCGTTGCGTCGATCAGGCCGCCACCGCAACAGCGGCGCGGACATGGTCGATCGCACGGTCTCGATGGTTGCGGATGGTGCGCGGTGTGACGCTGCGTTCGCGGGCCACCACGCCGGGTGACCCGGCCCGCACCAGATGGCGAAGCAGGTCGAGATCGTGGGTCGGCACCCCGGCCCTCGCCGACTCGCGCAGGACCGCCACGAACTCGTCGAGCGGCGTGTCCGGGTCGTCGCGATGGGGCGTCGACACGAACACGCTCGGCGCTCGCACCTCCTCACGCGCCGAGAGTCGACGCATCGGCCGCCGGAATGCCTGGAACACGGTGTCGGACAGCAACGATGCTGCCACGTGCCGTGGTCGTTGCTCGGTGTCGTACGAGCGGATGGCGATCCATGCCATCGGCACCGCGATCTCCAGCGGGTCGGTCCGATCACGGAACGATCGATAGCGGCGGGATCGGTCGATCAACCCGGGCAGCAGGTGCTGGAGCACCACCCGCCCGGCCAGGTCGTCGGCCTTGGCGATGGCCACCAGCGCAATCAGCACGTCGTTGTCGGTGCGTCGTCCGTGTGACCGGCGCTGCGTCGCCGCGATCAGTTGATCGAGGTCTTCGAGCTGTTCGAGCGCCGACGCCAGCGGGTGACCGGATGTGACGGCCTGCGACCAGGATCGTGCCGTTCTCAGGGCTCGGCGGGAGGTCCGAAGGCGGGCCCACTCGGCGTCGAGCGACCCGAGCAAGCCGGATCGAAGACCCGCAGTGAACGGTCTGGCCGACCGAGTGGGCGATGCGGGCGGAGCAGTGGTCGATGTCATGGCGAGCATGGTGCGTGACACCCCTCACCGGAGGACTCACCGCTGGAGCCATCGGTGGGCCCATTCTGCGACTGCGCCAGCTCACCGCGTGCCGTTCGAGGTGGTACGGCGACTCACAGCACCAGCTCAGGGGCAGTTTTCTGCCGGAAGTGTGCAGGGAGGAGCAGTCCCGAAAATTGTGCGCACTGTGTGCCCAACTCGGTGGCCGCGCCGCCCACTGTCCCGTTGTGAACGCACGATCCCTGCCCCCGTTTGCCGCAACCGCACCCGATGGAACCCGCATCGTGGTGCGCCCGCATTCGCTCACCGACTCGGTTGCCGAATTGGCGCGAGCACTCGACGTCTCGCCCTCGGCGGCGCTGTCGATCGACGGTCGCGTCGTCGAACGACACCAGCGGCTCACCGAGACCGAGCTGTGCGTTGGCTCGTCGATTGCGGTGGGCCCGGAGAAGCCGACGATCGAGCCGGTCGGCGGGGAGATCGACACCACCAAGATCGCTGCCGGTGCTGGTCTTGCCGTGGCGGTTGCGAGCGGACCGGCGTGCGTGCCTTGGAGACGATTGGTTGCTGGTCGGTACACCGTGGGGCGGGCGGCGTCGGCCGATCTGCGCATCGAGGACCCGGCTGTGGAACTTCACCACGGTGTGCTCGAGGTGGATGACGAGGCGGGGGTGCGGTTCACCCAACTCACCGGTCGGGTTCCAGCCACGATCGGTGGCGTGCCGTGCTCGGAAGCCCACCGTGTGGGCCCCGACTGCTCGATCCGCCTGGGTGCGAGCGAAGTGATCATCCGGACGCGGAGCGACGCCGACCTCGATGGCCGGCCTGCGGTCGTCGGCAGCGTCGTGCGGTCGGAGATGGACCCATGGCGTCGGGTCGTGCGTCGGGCACCGACAGTCGTCACCCCCGAACCGGTCGAGTCGATCGAGGTGCCCGGGCCAGCTGTCGACCACCGGGCACCCTCGCTGACATCGCTCGTCGGTGCTGCGGTCGCCGTGGCCGGCGCCGGGCTGCTTGCTGCCGTGCTCGGACAGGCGATGTTCGCGATGTTCGCCGCCATCGGCGCCATCGCATCGTTGGCAACGTGGGTGGTCGGAGCAGCGTCGGCGAGGCGCAAGCGTCGGCGAGCGTGCGCTGACCACGCCGAGGAGCTGGAGGCCTTCGGCGCAGCGCTGCGCGCCCGGCAGCATGATGCGGTTCGCCGGCACTGTGCAACGCATCGCAGCGTGATCGATGCGCTCGAGATCGCGTCTCGTGGTGGTGGCGAACTGTGGTCGAGACGCACGGGCGTCGACGATCCGCTGCGAGCCACCGTCGGTCGCGGGACGTGCGGTTGGAATCCGCCGATCGACGCCGACCGTCGACGGTCACTCGACCCGGAGCTGCTCGTCACAGTCGCCGACGGCGAGCGTCTGGTCGATGTTCCCGTGCCGGTGGAGTTGGAGCGACGCTCGGTGCTCGCGCTGCATGGTCCGACGTCGGTCGGGGACGCACTCTGTCGGTCGATCGTGGTGCAGCTCGCCACCACCTACGGTCCGTCCGACTGGCAGGTGCTCGTGGTGTCGAACCGCCCTGCGGACTGGCGTTGGGTCGGATGGCTGCCGCACGCCAGCGGCCACGCTGCAGCGATCGTGGATGCACGCAACAGTGGTGAGCTCGCCGTGGCGCTCGATCGTTCGGTGGACAACACCACACGTGACGCTTCGGGCGTTCACGACAGCATCGACGGTCTGCCCCGTGGGGCGTCAGCGGGAGCCGGACGTCAGTTGGTGGTGGTGCTCGACGCTCCCGAGCTGCTGACGACGCGGACGGGTCCGCTCCGGCGCCGTCTCGATCAGGGAGATGCATCGTGCATCGTCGTGGTCGCACCGGAGGCGTCGGTGCCGGCGATGGCCACCCGCGTGTTCGACGTCGGCGAAACGGCACGGGGGCATTGGGCCGACACGAGCGAACGGTCGACCTGGGACGTCGGCGCCACCCACATCCGTATCGCCGGGATCTCGTTGGCCACCGCCGACGTGACCGCACGTCGACTCGCCCCGCTCCTCGACCCGGAGGATCACGACGACGGAGGTGGGGTGCCCACCCGGGTCTCGCTGGCCGAGCTGGAGCCCATCGGGGCGGGCACGTCGGCCTCGATCGCGCGTCGCTGGCGCACCGGGGGCCGGGATCCTGCTCCGTTGGCGCAGCTCGGGATGTCTGCCGACGGCGTGGTCGATGTGGACCTCGTGCGCGACGGTCCGCACGGATTGATCGCCGGCACCACTGGGGCTGGCAAGAGCGAGTTGCTTCGGACGATGGTGGTGTCGCTCGCAGCGCAGGTCAGCCCGGACCATCTCACGTTGGTGCTCGTGGACTTCAAAGGGGGCTCCACCTTCGATGCGTGCGCCCGACTGCCGCACACCGTGGGTGTCGTGACCGACCTCGACGGCGGCCTGGCCGAGCGCGTGCTCGTGAGTCTGGACGCCGAGGTACGGCGACGCGAACACCTGTTGCGCTCCGCCGGCGCCGGCGATCTGGTGGGATATCGCCGCGCCTCGGCCACCCCGCTGGCTCGGCTCGTGGTCGTGATCGACGAGTTCGCCTCGTTGGCCAAGGAGCTTCCCGACTTCCTCCATGCGCTCGTCGGCGTGGCACAGCGTGGACGGAGCCTCGGCGTCCATCTCATCCTGGCGACCCAGCGCCCGGCTGGCGTCGTCACCGACGACAT
This sequence comes from Ilumatobacteraceae bacterium, assembly GCA_963793335.1. Classification (GTDB taxonomy): domain Bacteria; phylum Actinomycetota; class Acidimicrobiia; order Acidimicrobiales; family Ilumatobacteraceae; genus Sva-07. The sequence continues at coordinate 134,526 of CAWBZS010000014.1, forward strand.
CCGGGCGAACACCAACCTGAGGATCGCGCTGCGGCTCCAGGATCGCAGCGATGCCAACGACGTCGTCGGTGACGCCACGCCCGCGGCGTTCCCGGTGGCGGTGCCGGGTCGGGCGGCACTCCGTCTTGGCCCCGGCGACCTCGTCACGTTTCAGACCGCCGACAGTTCGTCGCCGACGCCCACGAAATCCTCACGGCTCTCGATCGAGTGGTGCCGCGATGAGATGTCCAGCTCGGTGTCGGGTCGGAGTCGGATCGTGGCTCCGATGAGCCGAGCAAACCGAGCTCGTTGGAGCGCCTGACCGATGCGATCTGTGATGCCGCTGTCATGATCGGGGTCGACGCCCCGCACCGCCCGTGGCTCGACGAGTTGCCTGCGCTTCTGACGCGGCAGCAGCTTGCACGTTGGCTCGATGCCGCGAGCGACGCCGAGACACCGCACCGGGTGGATGGGGCGGAGGCGCGGAGCGAAGCGGCGATCGGTCTCGTCGACGATCCGGCGCACCAGCGCCGCCTGCCGCTCGTCTGGCGACCCGGCGACGGCAACGTGCTCCTGGTCGGCGCCGTCGGGTCCGGAACGACGACTGCGGTGGTTGCGCTCGCACGGTCGTTGCTGCGCGTCGCGGAGCCAACCGACCTGCACCTGTACGTCATCGACGCCCGAGGCGACGATGTTTGGAACCACGTCGATCGGCACCCGCACTGCGGTGGCGTGATCCGGATCGGTGAACTCGAGCGGCTCAACCGGGTGCTTCTGCGCCTGGCCGACGAGATGGATCGCCGCACGGCCGCAGCCACCACCGCATCCAGCGAACGCGTCCCGCAGGTCGTGGTGGTGATCGACGGTCTCGCCGCCGTGCGCGACGTGTTGGATGCAGTCTCGATGACCGACGCGTCGACGCGCCTCGATCGGCTCCTTCGCGATGGGCCGGCGCTCGGGCTCTCGAGCTGGATCACCACCGACGGATCATCGACGAACGCGTTGTGCATCCCGAGATCGGCAACGTGGGTGTTTCGACTCGACGACGTGGGAGTGGCACGTTCGATCGGGCTTCGTGACGTCCCCATGGTCTCGGTGCCCGGCCGATTACGAGTCGTGGAGACCGGCCTGGAGGCGCAGGTGGTGTTCGATGCGGAGCCCGTCACCGACGTGGGGGATGGGGACATCGGCACTGGCGGCCCACCGCGAATCGCAGTGCTTCCCGACGTCGTCGATGCCGCGGCGCTCGATGCCGCCACGACCACCACGACCACCACCAACAACACCAGCACCAGCACCAGCAACCCGACGGCCCCGTCGAGCTGCCCTGACGTGCGGGCGCCGGCTGCGATCGACATGACGCAGCCACTTCGACTCGTCGTGGGGCTCGACGCTGGCGATCTCGAGCCGGCGGTGCTGTGCGTTCCGGCCGGCGACCACGTGTTCGTCGGCGGTGGGGCCCGCACCGGGCGAAGCACGGCGCTGCGTCAGATCGGGTCCAGTTGGCGGTGGCTCCACCCGGACGGTGTCGTGGTGTACGTCGATCGACAGCACCCACTGGACGAGGAGTTGGTGGTGGCGCCCGATGCTCCGCGCGAGGTGGAGGCCGTGACACCGCGATTGGTGCTGGTCGACGACGCCGACCGCGTGGACGACACCGGCGGGCATCTGGCTGCGTTGATCGCCAGTCGGGCGCCGGGGGTCACGGTGGCGGTGGCGGCTCGGCTCGAGGCGGTGCGCGTCGCGTACGGCCATTGGACGCGGGAGGTCGCCCGGAGCCGCTGCGGATTGATCATGACCTCGGCCGGAGACGTCGACGGTGAGCTCCTCGGGGCGACGCTGCCGCGCCGTTCGATGATCTCACCGCGCCCCGGTCTGGCTTGGGCCATCGATCAGCGCGGCCACCGGCTGGTGCAGGTGGCTGCCAGAATGCCGTCATGACCCGCATCGTCACCGTCGCTGGGGCCCAGCTCGGGCCGGTGCAACTGACCGACACCCGAGCCGACGTCGTCGAACGGCTGATCGTGCTGCTCCAGGACGCGGCCAGCCAGGGTGCCGACCTCGTGGTGTTCCCCGAATTGGCGCTCACGACGTTCTTTCCCCGCTGGTTCGTCGACGACATCGCCTCCGCCGATCACTTCTACGAACGGTCGATGCCCAACGACGCAACCCGGCCGTTGTTCGACGAGGCCCGTCGGCTCCAGATCGGTTTCAGCCTGGGGTACGCCCTGCTCGAGGACGATTCGGGAGGCACCGCACGTCGCTGGAACGTGCAGACCCTCGTCGAACGCGATGGTCGCATTGTGGCCACGTTCAAGAAGGTGCACATTCCAGGCCACGCAGGCAACGAGCCCGATCGTCCGTTCCAGCACCTCGAGCGGTACTACTTCGAGCCGTCGCCGGACGGGTTCGGTGTGTGGGATGCGTTCGGTGGGCGCGTCGGCATGATGATCTGCAACGACCGGCGGTGGCCGGAGTCGTACCGACTGATGGGGCTGCAGGAAGTGGAGCTGATCCTGTGCGGCTACAACACACCGCTGCACTACGCACCCGACCCCTCGCAGGACCCGCTGCAGGGGTTCCACAACGGGCTCGTCATGTCGTCGGGGGCCTACCAGAACGGCACGTTCGTGGTCGGCGTTGCCAAGGGCGGCGTCGAGGAGGGCGTCGACTCTCTGGCCGAGTCCTCGATCTTCGCGCCGTCGGGTGAGCTGCTGGCGAAGGCTCGAACGAACGATGACGAGGTGATCGTGGCCGAGTGCGACCTCGACTGGTGCAAGCAGTACACCGAGACGTTGTTCGACTTCGACAAGTACCGCCGCCCCGAGCTCTACGGTCCGCTCGCGGCCACCTGACCGCTGGTGCGGGCGGTGCGCCCACGTCGTGCCCGCAGGCTTCCGGACGTCTACGCTTGCGACGTGACCCTCGCACTGGACGACGCCATCGAGCGGGTGCGTGAGGGCGGCGGGAGGATCACCAAAGCACGACGGATGTTGCTCGACGACCTGTTCCACGCTGAGATGCGCGTGACTGCGGACGAACTCGCCGAACGCCACGACGACATCGATCTCGCCACGGTGTACCGGTCGCTGTCGCACTTCGAATCGGTCGGTGTGGTCGAACACGTGCACCTCGGTCATGGTCCAGCCGCCTACCGGTGGGCCGGCATGCGCACGGTCGCTGCGGTGTGTGATGGCTGCGGAGCCGTCACCGACATCCCATCGAGCGAACTCGACGACCTCGATGACCGCCTCGCTCAGCGCTACGGACTACGGCTCTCCCTCGGTCACTTCGCGCTCGCGGTTCGCTGTGACCGCTGCCGCTCGGCCTGACCTGCTCGACGGCGCAACAGGTTGTCATGCGGCGTTCATCGGCCGGGCTTTCGGTTGCCCCTGTGCTTTGACAAACTGTCAAGCGTGACCCAACTCTCCGACGCGTCCGCCCCGCACGACTCCGGCGATGCCGGGCGCGTCTCGTTCGTGGTGAACGGCATGCCGGTCACCGTTCGGCGTTCGCATCCGCATCTGCTTGCGGCACTGCGTGAGGAACTCGACATCACCTCACCCAAGGACGGTTGCTCACCGTCGGGTCAGTGCGGGTGTTGCACGGTGTTCGTCGACGGGAAAGCGATCGTTGCCTGTCAGTGCGACATGGACAAGGTCGAAGGATCGACGGTGGTCACGCTCGAAGGGGTCGACGAGGTCGAGCGGCAGTCGTTTGCCGATGCGTTCGCCGCATGCGGTGGGCTGCAGTGCGGATTCTGCATCCCGGGCATCGTGATGCGGGCCAAGGCCCAGATCGACAGAAAGGGCGCCGGGCTCACCCGCGAGAAGATGGCCCCGCACCTGGGAGCGCACCTGTGCCGCTGCACGGGGTACGTGAAGGTGCTCGACGCCATCGAGGCGGTCGCGCACGGCACCGTGTGCAGTCCGGCGTTGTCCGACACCGTCGGAGGTGGCGGGGCGAAGTACGAAGCGGCGCCACTCACACTCGGCGACCGCGGCTACATCGACGACATCCGGGTGCCCGGAATGCTGCATGCAGCGCTGCATCTCACCGACCACGCCCGTGCTGACATCGTTGCCATCGACGTGGCCGCAGCGCTCGCCGCGCCGGGAGTCGAGGCGGTGTTCACCGCTGACGACGTGGCGGGGACACTGCGCGTCGGTCTGATCCACAAGGACTGGCCGGTGATGATCCCCGTCGGCGGGCGGACGTCGTACGCCGGAGACGTCCTGGCGGTGGTGGTGGCAGACACCCGTGACCACGCCAGGGCGGCGGCCGCGCTCGTCGAGGTCAGCTACGAGGTGCACCAGCCGAACACCGACGCGCGTGCTGCGTTGGCCGACACGGCGCCGCTGTCGGTGTGGGGCACCGACTCGAACGTGCTGTCGACGAGTTCGTACACACGTGGCGCCGACTTCGAGTCGGCGTTCGCCGCGAGTGTGTTCACGGTGCACGAGACGTTTCACACCCAGCGGATCGAGCACGCGTTCCTCGAGCCGGAATCGACGGTGGCCGTGCCGAGCGAGGGTGACGAGGGCCGCACACTGCACGTGTACTCCGGCGGCCAGGGTGTGTGGGACGACCGCAACGACATCGCCGCAGTGCTCGACGTCGATCCGTCGCGGGTCACGGTGGAACTCGTGTCCAACGGGGGCGCGTTCGGCGGCAAGGAGGACATGAGCAACCAGGCGCAGACGGCGGTGGCGGCCTGGAAGCTCGGTCGCCCCGTGAAGTGCACCTTGTCACGTGAGGAGAGCTTTCGGATGCATGCCAAGCGGCACCCGATCGAGCTCGAGTACTGGGCGGGCTGTGACGCGGACGGCAAGGTGACCGCGTTGAAGGTGCGCGGTATCGGCGATTCGGGCGCCTACGCAAGCGTCGGGATGAAGGTGCTCGAGCGCGCGGCGGGCCATGCATGCGGGCCATATCGGTGGCCGTCACTCGACATCGAGACGATCGCCGTGCGCACCAACAACCTGGTCTGTGGGGCGTTTCGCGGCTTCGGGGCGAACCAGGCCCAGTTCGCGATGGAGGGTGTGCTCGATCGCCTGGCGGACCAGGTGGGAATCTCGAGCTGGGAGATCCGCAAGCGCAACGTGATCACGCCCGGTGAGGAGTGGGGCCCCGGCCAGATCATGGACGACGGTGCCGGCGGTGCCGAGGCATGTCTCGATCAGATTCGGGCGGCCTACGACGAGGCGATCGCCTCCGGCAAGGCCGTCGGGTTGGGGTTGGGGTTGAAGAACTCCGGACTCGGCAACGGGTTCCGCGAGGTCTCCAAGGCGGTCGTACGGTTCCTCGAGCCGGTCGGCGACGCAGCGGGTCGGATCGAGGTGCGCCACGGTTGGACCGAGATGGGCCAAGGGGTGCACACCGTGGCCCTGCAGGTCGCCGCCCAGGAGTTGGGCGTCGATCCGGACCGCATCGACGTGATCGTCGACACCACCCGCGAGCTGGGGTTCGGTCAGACGACCGGGTCGCGCGGCACGCTGATGGTCGCCGGGTCGGTCAGCGACGCTGCCGCGGTCGCGCTGGCTGCCGGATGCGCGGTCGGCGTCGACTACGAGGGCGAGTACGTCGTCGACTGGACGCAGCAGCTCGGCGACCCATCGGTGGCCAACCCCACCATCCACGCAGTCTTCAGCTTTGCTGCACAGTTGGTGATCGCCGACGCCGACACCGGCACCATCGAGAAGGTCGTCGCGGTCCACGATGTCGGCAGGGCCGTCAATCCGACGCTCGTCGAGGGCCAGGTGGAAGGCAGTGTGCACATGGGGCTCGGCTATGCGCTCACCGAGGACTTCCCGACCGATCGCGCAACGGGCTTTCCGACCAACACGACCCTGCGGTCGCTCGGGATCCTGCGAGCGAAAGACGTGCCGGAGATCGACGTTCAGCTCGTCGAGGTGCCCCAGCCCAGGTCTCCCTTCGGCATCAAGGGCGTCGGCGAGATCGGGCTGGTGCCGACAGCGCCGGCGGTTGCGGCGGCGCTGCACGCCGTCGACGGCGAGTGGCGCAACACCCTCCCGATGCGCCCCAAGTAGCCACTCCGTTCTTCTCGGGTGAGGTCAGTCGGGGTCGGACGCTGCGGCGTCGGCCGGGGTGTCTGCCGGTCGGGCGAGGATCTCGTAGAGCTTGCGCTTGGTGTCCTCGAGGACGGCAGTGGCTGCGTCGCGCTGTTCGAGTGAACCGAATCGAGCGACCTGGCGGGTCTGGCCGCTGAGCTCCGACATCAGCCCCCGCAGTTCGCCGCGGCCTCCGGTACCGGTGTGGTTCCACGGCAGTTCGGCGTCGTCGCCCTGTGCTTCGCGGATCTCGGCGAGCATCTGGCGACCCTGATCGGTGAGGGTGTACTCGCGCTTGGCGTCGACCTCGGTCGAGGTGACCGCGCCGTGGTACTCCATCTTCTCGAGCGCCGGGTAGATGGCACCGGGGCTCGGTCGCCAACGGCCCTCGCTGCGGGTTTCGAGTTCGGTGATCAACTCGTAGCCGTGCATCGGCCGCTCGTCGAGCAACGTCAAGATGGCGATGCGGACCGCACCGCGTCGCGCCCGATGACGTCCGCGACGCCGGCCGTCGCTTCTGGTCGAGCTGTCGGTGTGCATGGTGTTCGTCGTGTACTCGTCGTTCATTGTGCTCCTGAAGTGTTGTTGAAAGGTGGTGCCGAGCGTTACGCGATCGCTATCGACATATCGTTAATGTAGCGAAGGGTCGGGAGGAATGCAACCCGGTGAATGCTGCGCGGGGCTGCGTCGGTAGCTGCGTCGGTGGTGGCGTTCGTTCGGTGCGAATCGAGCGTGGGTGATCGGCGATGCTGTGACGATGACGGACACGACCGAACGCCCCGCCTCGACCAGCCCCGACGTCGTCGACGAGGTCCGAACCTGGCTCGAAGAGAACTGGGACCCCGATCTCACCGTCGCACAATGGTGGGAACGGCTCGGGCTCGCCGGCTGGTCGGCGCCGACGCTTCCCGAGGACTCCTACGGTCGAGGACTGTCGCGTGGCGACGCCGTGTTGGTGGCGAACACGATCTCTGAATTCGGTGCGCTGGGTGCACCCGGTGGGCTCGGTCTGCTCCTTGCTGCACCGACGATCGCCGGGCACGGCAGCCGCGACCAGATCGACACCTACGTCCGAGACATCGTCACCGGACAGCAGGCGTGGTGCCAGCTCTTCAGTGAGCCTGGTGCCGGCTCCGACCTCGCCGGGCTCCAGGCCAAGGCGATGCTCGACGGTGAGGAGTACATCGTCAACGGGCAGAAGGTGTGGACCTCTGGCGGACACTACGCCGACATGGGCATGCTGATCGCTCGCACGAACTCCGATGTCCCCAAGCACCAGGGCATCACCTACTTCGCCATCGACATGCATCAGGAGGGCGTCGACGTGCGCCCGCTCAAGGAGCTCACCGGCCGAGCCCTCTTCAACGAGGTGTTCATGTCCGACGCCCGCGTGCCGGCCGACGCAGTGATCGGCGGGCTCAACAACGGCTGGGCGGTGGCCAACACCACGCTTGCTCACGAACGGGCAGGGCTCGGCTCGGGAGGTGGCAGCAGTTCGGCGAGTGCCGCGATTCCGGGGACGGTGGGCGGACAGCTCGAGACCCGTGCGGGCGACTACGTCCGCGAGCCCGGCACACCGTCCGGCGGCGGCGGCGGGGCTGCTTTCCGCGACACCTCGAAGATGATGATCAGTCTTGCGCAGGGTGCTGGCGTGGCGAACGATCCGACGATCCGCCAGGACATCGTGCGGCTCTACACGATGAGCCAACTGGGTCGCATCAACAACTTGCGCGTCAAGGCGGCGAAGGCGAAGGGTGAGGAGATCGCCGGGATGGGCAACATCGCCAAGCTGTCGATGAGCGACATGGTCCGCCTCCAACGCGATCTCGGCCTGCGGATCGTCGGCCCGCAAGGGATGTTGCACGCCTACGATGGAGCGAGCCGCAAGGCGCTCGACGCTGCGACGGGCAACCCGTTCCTCGGATTCGTCACCGAGATGGCGCTGTTCGCGCAGGCGCCGCCGATCTATGGCGGTACCGATCAGGTGCAGAAGAACATCATCGGCGAGCGCGTTCTCGGCCTGCCCAAGGAACCCAACCAGGACAAGGTCCTGCCGTTCAGCGAGCTTCCCAAGAACACCTGATCAGCGGTTGAGCATGCCGTAGGCGCGGGTCGGCCGAAGTTCGAGCAGCAGGCGGCGATCGTCGACCATCGCCTGTCGGTACTCGGCCCAGTTGTCGTGTTCACCGGCAACGACGCGGTAGTAGTCGACGAGTGCATCGACCGTGGCGTCGTCGGGGTGCTCCGCAACGGGCAGCATCGAGACGTCGGCCTCGATCACCACGTACGCCCAGAAGTCATCGCGGTTCACGTGCAGCGAGGCACGCGGGTCGCGTCGGAGGTTGGCGGTCTTGGCCCGGGTGTCGGTGACCGAGACGCGGATGACGTCGTCGTCGCCGACCGCGAACGCGATGTTCGACGATTGCGGCCGCCCATCGGACTTGAGTGCGATCAACATGCCGTTGCGTTTGTCGCGGATGAAGTCGAGTGCGTCGGACAGTTCCATGCCTGATGTGTATCAGGCGGGGCGGAGCCCGTCGATCGATCGCCTGTCGGCCCGCCGCGTCAGGCCGGCTCGGTGACGGCGTCGGCCAGCGCGGCCGCTCTCGCTTCAGCGAACCTGGCGCTGGTGAGCCGCGGACCGGCGTAGACGAACAGGCCGATCGTCAGTACCCCGGCGACGAACCAGGGCATCCGTTGTGCGAACTCCCGCGACCAGAACTGCTCGGCGATCACCACCGTGAGGCCGCCGAGGGCCGCTCCGATCGGCATCATGCCCCAGCCGAAGAACCGGTAGACGCTGTTCACCCGGCCGAGCAGTTGGTCGGGGATCACCGTCTGGCGGAAGCTGACGGTGATCACGTTCCACAACACCGCGGTGAACATGAACATGGCGAACAGCGCCCAGACGAGTGGCCACCACGTCATGAATCCGATCGTGATCATGATGATCCCGCCGCCCACCAGGGTGGTGGCGAGTGAGGGGCCCACGCCGATCCGCTTGGCGACCGCAGAGGCTGTCCAGCCGCCGACGATCCCGCCGATCGCACCGCCCGTGCCGAGCAGCGCGAACTCGGTGGCGCTGGTCCCCAACACCTCCTGGCCGTAGAGCACGAACGTTGCCATCGACAGCGCGCCCAGCATGTTGAGCAGCCCGAGCACGATGGCCAGGGTGCGGAGCAGGTCGTGCTGCCACAGCCATCGGAATCCTTCAGCCAGTTCGGTCTTCCACGGGCGGCGCTCGGCGAGACGTGCCGCACGCTGTGCATCGGTGACGTTGGGTCGTCTGATCCAGGCGATCAATGCCGCTGACACGACGAAGGTGGCGGCGTCGACGAAGAACGGCAATGAGAACGTGACCGCGATCAGGAGCGCGGCGAGGGGTGGGCCTGCGAACGTGTTGGCGACCTGCTCGACGCTCCACAACCGACCGTTGGCCTTTTCGAGGTTGTCTGGGTGGACGATCGAGGGCATGAAGGTCTGCGCAGAGTTGTCGTACAGCACCTCGCCGATGCCGAGCAGCAGCGTTGCCGTCAACACGAGCAGATACAGCGTGGTGTCGGTGGTGATCACCGTTGCGGCGTCGGCGACGACATCAGGTCCCGGGAGCTCGTTCTGGCGAGCGAGAACTACGAAGGCCACGAAGAGCGTGACGGCGGCGCGCGCCGCGTTCGACCAGATCATGATGACGCGCCGGTCGTAGCGGTCGGTGATCACGCCAGCGGGGAGCGAGAACAACAGCCACGGCAGGCGCTGCACCACCGCGACCAGGGCGATCAGGAGCGGATTGCGGGTGATCGCAGACGCCAACCAGGGATAGGCGATGACGCCGATGCCGTCGCCGAGGTTGGAGATGGTGCTCGCCGAGAAGAGCTTGAAGTAGTTGCCGCCCAGGCGTTCGGGATCGAGCGCCGCTCGGGTCGCCGTCGTCGCGGCTGTGGCGGTGGCTGTGGCGGTGGTGGTGGTCGTCGTGGTGCTGTCAGCACCTGTGCTCGATGTCCCGTCCGGCGTCGGTGTCGGTTCGGTCACGATGGCTCCGGCAGGACCGGGTGGGCGGTGGGGTACACGGCACCGACGAAACCGAACACGGTGTCGCCGGAGCGAGGCAGCTTGGAGAACTCCTCGCCGAGTTCGGCCACTCGGGTGAAGAACTCGTCGGCTCGCTCCTCGGGGATGCGGGCGTGTCGGAGCGTTGCGAGCATGTGGCCGGGCTCGGAGACGACGGCCTCGGCCTGCGCTTCGGCCAGGAAGTTCTGCCTCACGGCACCCTTCGGGAGTGGGGTGTCACCAACGACGATTGTGCGGCCCGTTCGTCCGTAGAACCGTTCCTCGATGGCGCGAACCTGGCGGGTGCGTACCACCTGCAGCATCCCCGCGTCGACGAGCGCATCGACGTGATAGGCAACCGATGACTTCGGCCGGTCGAGTGCGGCGGCCAGTTCGGTGACGGTGGCCGCTCGCTCCAGCACGAGATCGAGGATCACGCTGCGCAGTGGATGAGCAATGGCTCGCAGCTGTTCGGGCGTGTCGGCCTGAACGCTCGGTGCAAGCTCGTAGTCGGGGGGCATCGCCCCAGATTATCCGGGAAAACCCGAACAGTCGAGAAGATTCGGACGAAACCGTTTGCGCTGCACTTTCGGTGGGACGGCCCACCGAAAGTGCAGCACAAACCCGTGATTGGTCGATGCGACTGCGTCGTCGGATGTCAGTCGGCGTCGGATGCCGTGGCCTCGACGGCCGCCTGGCCCGTGCCCACGCTGATCTTGCGAGGCTGAGCCTGAGGAATCACCGGGACCCGCAGTGTGAGCACGCCGTCGGAGTAGTCGGCCTCGACGCCATCGGCATCGAGCCCTTCGCCGAGGCTCACCTGACGCCGGAAGGCGCCCTCGTGGCGCTCGTCGAAGTAGACGCGGTCGCCCTCCTCGCGCTGATATGTGCGCTCGGCCGACACCGTGAGCACGTTGCGCTCGACCGAGATGTCGATCGAGTCGGCGCTCACGCCGGGAAGATCCAGGTGGACCCACACGTTGTCGCCGCGCCGATATGCGTCCATCGGCATCGGACGGGATGCGGCCCACGCCGCACGTGGGGTGTTCCCGAAGGTCTGAGTGAACAGCGAATCGAGTTCCCGGAAGGGTGAGTTCTGCATGAGCATGGTTGTTTCCTCCTCAGTGAAGGTGAGTAGTCGAAGTAACACAAAGCAGTGTAGTGCGACGCACTAATCCTGACAACCTATGACTCAGCTTCAATCCTTCGTGATTCGACCCTTCATGGCAAGACTCGCCAACCCGAAGCTGATCACCATCAGCGCCAGTGACGCCGCGGCTCCTTGGGCCAGCGTGTCCCACTCCCAGCCCTCGGTGATCAGGCTGCGCAGTCCAGCGAGGACGTAGGTGACCGGGTTGTACGTGGCGATCGTGGCCAGCCAGCCCGTGAGCGCTTCTTCCGGGAGGAACGAGGTGGTGAGGAACGCGAACGGGAAGAACAGGATGAAGCTCGAGTTGACCGCTGCAGGGTTGCCGGTCTTGAGCGCAATCGCGTAGGGGAATCCAGCGAAGGCCAAACCCCACATCGCGCCGTAGGCGATGAAGGCGACCATGCCGAGGATGCCAGTGACGAAACTCACGCCGAGAAGCAGTCCGAGGATCAGCACCGGAATCGTCAACAGCACGATCGACACGATGTCGGCCGCCATCAGTCCGAGCAGCAGCATCGGGCGTCGAATCGGTGTGAGCAGCAAACGATCGAAGTAGCCACTCTGGATGTCGGTGACGAGCGCGCTTGCTCGTGACACACCGGTCACGGCGAACACGATGGCCACCGGCAACTGGAATGCTTTGAAGTCGTCGACGGTGCCGCTCTGCTCGGCGAAGTCCTGCAGGGCTCCGACGTTGACCACGAAGAAGAACACCGGAACGATCAGCGCCGGGATGAAGAACTCGGGCTCTCGAAAGACGCCGCGCACGGAGCGGCTGGCAATGGTGTAGAAGTCGTGGACCGCCGGTGCCTTGCGGGCCAGGGGGGTGTACTCCTTCGGGTCGCGCGATGGCTCGACCGCTGTGGTGGTGGTCATGACGCGGCCTCCTGATGGTCGTCGGTACTGGATCGATCGGGATTCTGCTCGTCGGGTTCGTCGCCGGCGAAGTGCGTCCCGGTCACGTGCAGGTAGACGTCGTCGAGGGTCGGGGTGCGCAGCGTGAGCGACCGAACGGGCATGCCACATCCGTTGAGGGCAACGGCGACCTGGGCGATGAGCCCGGCCCCGTCGGTGGTCACCACAGCGAGTTCGTTGTTGTGAATCTGGACCTCGTCGATCCCGTTGATGGCTCGTACCGCGTCAGCGGCGAGGTTCGGATCGCCGTCGACCTCGGCTTGGATCAGGTCGGTACCGATCTGACGCTTGAGCTCCGCTGGTGCACCCTCGGCGACCAACAGTCCGTTGGAGATCACACCGACCCGGTCGGCGAGCTCGTCGGCCTCTTCGAGGTACTGGGTCGTGAGGAAGATCGTCATGCCGTTGTCGCGGTTCAGTCGGCGCACCTCGGCCCACACCGACGACCGGCTCGCCGGGTCGAGACCGGTGGTCGGCTCGTCGAGGAACAGCACCTGCGGGCGATGGATCAGCGACATGGCCAGGTCGAGGCGTCGCTTCATTCCACCGGAATACGATTCGACCCGGTCATCGATCGCAGTGCCGATGTCGACCAACCCGATGACGTCGTCCATTCGGTACTTGATGTCGCTGGCAGTCAACCCGTAGAGGCGCCCCTGCAGATTGAGCATTTCGCGACCGGTTTGCTTGCCGTCGATCGACGAGTCCTGCAGCGCCACGCCGATGCGAAGTCGGATCTCGTCGGACTGGGTGGCCACGTCGAACCCGGCGACCGAGGCGGTGCCGGACGTGATGCCGAGCAAGGTGCACAGCATCTTGACCGTGGTCGACTTGCCCGCGCCGTTCGGGCCGAGAAACCCGTAGATCTCGCCGAACGGCACGTCGAGGTCGATGCCGTCGACGGCATGGTTGTCGCCGAAGGTTCGCCGGAGTTCCCGGGCAAGGATCGCTGATGACATCCCACGATCATGCCCCGTCGATGTCACACCTGCACACCGAAGTTCCCCCAGCCCGGGTCTCCGGGGGCGTTGGTGGTTCCGCGAGACCCGGGCTCGGGGAACCTCAGGCTTCGAGGCGGCCGTCGATGATGTGGACGCTGCGGTCGCAGTAGTGCGTGATGCGCTCGTCGTGGGTGACGACGATGGCTGCGGTACCGCGCGACTTCATCTCGTTGCGGATCAGCTCCATCACCTGCTCACCGAGCTCGGTGTCGAGCGCCGAGGTCGGTTCGTCGAACAACACGAGCGCCGGATCGTTCATCAACGCACGCCCGATCGCCACTCGCTGACGCTGGCCGCCCGAGAGCTGCGAGGGAAGGTTCTTGGCCCGGTCAGCAAGGCCGAGCTCCGCGAGCAGTTGATCGGCGCGGGCCTTCGCCGGTGCTCCGGTGCGCTTGCCGAGTTCGTCGACCACCAGCAGGTTTTCGCGGGCGTTGAGGAACGGCACCAGGTTGACCGACTGGAAGACGAACCCGACCTTGTCCTGGCGGAACTTGGTGAGCTCCTTCGCGTCATGGTTCGAGATGTCCTCGCCTCCGACGACGATCGTTCCCTCGGTGGCCGACAAGATCCCACCGGCGATCGAGCACAGCGTGGTCTTGCCGGAGCCCGATGGTCCGACCAGGGCCACCATTTCGTCGGAGCCGAGGGTGAGCGTGGCGTGGTCGAGGGCAACGACGTCGGAGCCGTCTCCCATCGTGTACACCTTGCGGACGTCGTTGAGCTGTAGTGCGGTCGACGTGGGGGCCGGGGCTGGTGCGGTGGTCATGAAGTGATTCCCGTCATGAGGTGGTTCCGATGGCAGAAGCGGGGTCGACGCGCAACACGCGCCGCAGTGAGAACGAGCAGCCGAGCACGGCGGCAACGAGGAGCAGCACGGTGCTCAAGATGATGCGGCCCGGTGTGATCAGCAGCGGGATCGAGCCAGGTGGCAACAACACGTCGAGCAGCACCACGAGCGTGCCCGCGATCAGCGCGGCGATCGCAGTGACGACCACGGCTTGCGCGACGAGCCCGGCGAAGATCGTCGACGACTTCGCCCCGAGCGCCTTCAACACGCCGTACAGACTGGTGCGTTCGACGGTGAGGAGCGCGAAGAACAGGCCGATCACGACGAGTGCGATGGCGATCGTGACACCGATGATCTGGTTGAACGTGGCCGTCTGCTCCTGGATCCCGGGGATCGCGTCGATGGCACCGTCGACGGTGAACGACTCGGTGGCGCCGTCCGTTGCCGCGTCGATCTCGGCGGGTAGGTCGTCGCCGGCGCCTTGGACGATCAGTCCCTGCCACACGTCGGCGCCCAGCTGTGCGTCGGGCCGATTGTCGCTGAGCACCTCGCGCCAGGTGTCGGGCGCCGCCCACAGACTTGCCTGCCCGTTGAAGGTCGTGTCGCTGACGAAACCGGCGATCTCGATCGGGGAGCGTGCCGGACCGAGCTCGATGATCATGCCGACCTCGACACCGTCGGCTTCGAGGATGTCGTCCGCCCAGGCCTGTCCGGGGGGCGGGGCGTCGGGCACGCCCTCCGGCGCGAGTTCGTAGCCGAACAACGCGACACCGGCGAGGTCGCGCGGGCCCTTGCCGGGGATGCGGGCGCCGAGCTGCACGTTGCCGATGCCGCCCACCGCAGTGACCCCGGGGATGGCCTCGATCTCGGCGCGCGTCTGCGGCTCGATTCGGCTGCGCACGAACGAGGCCTGCGCCGTGTCGGAGTACACGATCGCATCGGCGTTCTGGGCTCGGATCGCCCCGGTGGAGGACGCGATCAGGCCGTCGAGGAGGCCGCCGAGGAACATCAGCAGAATGGCGATCAAGGTGAGGATCACCGTGGCGACGGAGAACCGGCCGGGACGCCGCCGGAGTTCGGTGAGTGCAAGCTTCACGAACCCACACCCTGTCCTGTGGTGGCTTCGATCGGATCGATGGCGAGCACTCGTCGAGCGGCCACGAGCGAGCTGATCAGGCCGAGTCCCATCAGCAGCACCGACCAGAAGATCACCGCGCCGGTCTCGAAGTTCAGCGCGATCCCACCGAGTGCACCTTGCGAGAGCGGGTAGTAGAGGAGTGTGCCGACCAGCAAGCCGGCGCCGATGATCACGACCACCTGGATCAGCAGTGACGCGACGAGTCGGCCCGCCGGGGCCCCGATGGCGCGAAGCAGGGTGAGCGAGTTGGCCTTCTGGAACGTGACGATCAGGAAGAACAGGCCGGTCACGCACGGCACCACGAGGCCGTACAGCAAGAAGATGATGTTGAACGACTGCTGCACCTGCGCCACGCCCGGGGTCTCGGCGGCGGCGTCCTCACGGGTCAACGCGTCGAGGTCGAGCGACTGATCGTTGATCGATTCGACCGCCTGCTCGGGCGTGAACCCTTCGGCTGGGATCACACCGAGCACGTTCGGCAACGGGGTGCCCGCATCGGGATTCACGCTGGCCACCGCTTGGAGATACGTGTCGTACGACGTGAAGAGTGTGGGCGACACGTTGAGCTGGGCGTTTGCGGCCAGGCCGACGATCTCGATGGTCTTGCCTCCCGGCAGCAGGGTGACCGTGTTGCCGATGCCGTAGCCGAGGCCGACGTCGGCGTCGCTCACGACCGCTTCGTCGTCGCTGACGGGGAGTCGTCCCTCGGTCACGTCGGTCGGGGCGCCGATGCCGTTGCCGTCAGGGCCGAGTTCGTAGCCGATGATCGTGGTGTCGAACGCCTCGTTGTCCTCGTTGCCGCTCGGCAAGGCGGTGAACGTGCCTTGGCCGATTCGACCGACCTCACCGGTTCCCGGCGCGTTGCGGACCTGCTCCTCCATCGGCGGCGTGATCACGCTGCCTTGGATCACCCGCTGACCGTCGACGCTGTAGACGAGCACGGGTGCACTCTGCTCCTTGATGGCGCCGATGAAGCCGTTGATCAGCCCGTTCTGCAGCGACTGCTGGAACAGGATCAGGAACACCAGGAGCGCGATGGATGCGATCAACAGGGCAAAGCGCACCTTGGCGCGAGCCATCTCTTTGAACGCGAGAAACATCGTCGGCAGACCTCGGCGCAGGACGCTAGCGACGAGTCGATCGAATCGTCCATCGTTGGCGGTACCGGCGACGCCGTGGGAAGCTGCGTTGATGACGTACCCGGTTGCGCTGTATCTGCAAGACGCTCACGACATCCGCCACGGCATCGAGTTGGCGCAGTTTGCCGAGGCGAAGGGCTTTGATGCCGTGTGGCAGGCCGACAGCCGGCTCGTGCGCGACGCCGTGGTGCCGATGGCGGCGTTCGCTGCCAATACCGAGCGCATCAAGATCGGCTCCGGTGTGCTCGACATCTGGACTCGCAACGCCGCTCGATTGGCGTCGACGTTCTCGACGCTCGACGATCTTGCGCCGGGTCGGATCATCTGCGGTCTCGGCGCCTGGTGGGATCCGCTGGCGTCGAAGGTGGGCATCGATCGCAGCCGTCCGCTCAAGGTGATGCGCGAAGTGGTCGAGGCGACACGGGGATTGCTCGCGAACGAGACCGTCTCGGTCGACGGGTACCACGTGCAACTCGACGGGGTGGAACTCGACTACGTCTACCAGGAGCGGCGAGCGAAGGACGTGCCGATCTACATCGGTGCCACCGGGATGCAGATGATGGAACTCACGGGCGAGATCGCGGATGGAGCGGTGCTGAACTATCTCGTTTCGCCGGACTACAACGTGCGTGCGATCGAGGCGTTGCGCAAGGGGGCCGCCACGTCCGGCCGAACGATCGACGACATCGACCGGCCGCAGCTCGTGGTGTGTTCGGTCGACGACGATCGTCAGGCCGCGCTCGACGGCGCCCGGCTGCTCGTCACCCAGTACCTCGGCCAGCAGCCGCACATCATGAAGGCGTCGGGTGTGCCGCAGGAGTTGCTCGACGAGATCGGCGAGGTGCTCACGTGGCCGGCCACCCACGACGAGGTGGTGACGGCGAGCAAGCTCGTCCCCGACGAGATCGTGCAGATGATCACCGCATCGGGAACCCCAGACGAGGTGCGCGCCAAGGTCGATGAGTACGTGGCCGCTGGATGTACGTGTCCGATCCTCTACCCGCTCGCCGACGACGTCCACCTGATGATCGACACCTTCGCCCGCTGACGTCACGTTTGGTGTCAGACACCAAACGTGACATCACGATTGCCTATGGTCTGGGGGCATGCGCATCACGTTGCCGTCCGGAACCGAGGCCGAGATCGCCGAACCGTCTGACACCGACGACCCGGCAACGATGGGGTTGGTGATCGCCCCGGACATCTTTGGTCTGCGTCCACTGTTCGACGACATGGTCGCTCGACTGTCGTCGGTGTGGTCGATGACCGTGTGCGCGGTCGAACCCTTTCCGGGCCGCGATCTCGGCGACGACGTCGATCCCCGTTTCGCCGCGGTGCCGGAACTCGACGACGACGCTCATCTTCGCGACCTCGTCGAAGCGGCCGACGCCACCGGTTGCGACACCGTTGGTCTTCTCGGCTTCTGCATGGGTGCGATGTACTGCTTCAAGGCGGCGCGCAGCGAACGATTCTCGAAGATCGCCGGCTTCTACGGGATGATCCGCCTGCCAGACACGTGGCAGGGCCCGGGGCAGGGCGAGCCGCTCGACCATCTCGCGGTGGGCGATCCAGCGAGGGTGCTCGCGATCATCGGCGACCTCGATCCGTACACGCCACCCGACGATGTGGTTGCGCTCGAAGCGTTGGGCGTCAGCGTCGTCCGGTACCCCGAGGCCGAGCACGGTTTCGCCCACGCCCCCGATCGGCCGGCCCATCGCCCCGACGACGCCGCGGATGCCTGGCAACGAGCCCACGCGTGGCTCACCACCTGACCACCTGACGACTGCCCGAGCAGGACAACCGTGATCAGCGGGCGCGAAGCTCGAGGCGGTCGCGCTGGGTGATGCGGTAGCTGCGGTCGTTCTGCTCGAGCCAGCCGAGACGGATGAAGCTGGCGATTGCCTTGTTGACACGCTCTCGCGAGGCGCCCACCATGCCGGCAAGCTCCTCCTGGGTGACCGGCAGCGTGAACTCGTCGATGCCGTCGGCCAACTCCAACAGGCGCTTGGCCGTGCGCCCGGTGACGTCGAGGAAGACCGAGTCGGCCAGCGCCTCGTCGGTGACCCGGATTCGCTGCGCGAGCAGCCGAGCGACGTTCCACAGCAGCTTCGGATTCTCGTCGAACATCGAGAGCACGTCGGTGTAGGGGATCGACAGCACGGTGGTGGGCTCGAGGGCCCGGGCCATCGCCGATCGGGGCCCCTCGTCGAGCATGCCCATCTCGCCGAAGAGGTCGCCCGCCTCCATCAATGCCACGACGCTCTCGCGTCGGTCGATCGGATTCGCCAAGGCGATGGCGAGCCGACCACGCAGCACGAGGTACAGCGCCTCGGGAGGATCACCCTCGTTGAACAGCATGTCGCCGCGTATCAGGTGCACCTCATGGCCGGCACGAGCGACCCGTCCCAGGGCGTCAGGTGCGGCGTCGGCGAAGAAGTCGGTACGGGCGAGGGTGTCTTCATGAGCCATGACATCGGTCACGGTACTACCCTGCGGCGTTGTGCCCGGTGCCCAGCAGACATGGACCATCGTTGTCGGTGGTGGAAGCGGCAGCCGCTTCGGCACGCCCAAGCAGTACGAGGCATTCGGCGATGCCCGTGTGATCGATCGCTCGGTCGCCGTCGCCCGCGACGCCTGCGACGGCGTGGTGACCGTGGTGCCACCTGCCGACGCTGCCCGAGAGCATGCCGTGTCAGGTGGTGCCACCCGAAGTGAGTCGGTTCGTGCCGGCCTCGCAGCGGTGCCTGCTTCGGCGACGATCATCTGTGTCCACGATGCCGCACGTCCCCTCGCCGATGTCGCGCTCTACCAGCGGGTGATCGACGCGGTGGCCGCCGGTGCTGACGCAGCGATTCCCGGTGTCGCAGTCGCCGACACGATCAAGGTGATCGACGCCGATGGCGCGGTCGTGTCCACGCCGGATCGTTCGTCCCTGGTCGCGGTCCAGACCCCGCAGGCGTTCCGGGCGGAGGTGCTGCGTCGAGCGCACGATCTCGACGGTGATGCCACCGACGATGCCGCCCTGGTGGAGGCGCTCGGTGGGCGTGTCGTGGTGGTCGCAGGCGACCCGCGCAATCGGAAGATCACGGTGCCCGACGATCTCGTCTGGGCCAGGGCGCAGGTCGAATCACAGATGGGAGCCGGCAGGTGAATCCGAGCGAGATGCGTGTCGGTCAGGGATTCGACATCCACCGATTCAGCGCCGATCCTGACCGGGCGATGGTGCTCGGCGGGTGCCACTTCGATGGGGTGATCGGCCTCGAGGGCCACAGCGATGCCGATGCCGTCGCGCACGCCTGTGCCGATGCATTGCTCGGCGCCGCCGGCCTCGGTGACATCGGGATGCACTTTCCGGACACCGACGACCGCTGGTCTGGTGCCGACTCGATGGCACTGCTGCGTCACGTGGTGTCGATGCTCGCCGAGGATGGTTGGCGAGCGTCGAACATCGATTGTGCAGTGGTGTGCGAACGGCCCAAGATCGCCCCGTACCGTGACGAGATGCAACGCAATCTCAGCGCCGCTGTCGGGGCTCCCGTCAGCGTCAAGGGCAACCGGGCCGAGCAACTCGGCTCGATCGGACGCGAAGAGGGCGTCGTGTGTTTCGCGACGGCACTGATCCATCGATCGGCCGACGCGTCGTGAGCGGTCGCTCCACCCCGGGCCGTCGCGGTCCGAATCCGAACAAGCCGTCGAGTGGGTCGTCGCGTGGACGGTCGGGTGACAGCGACCGTTCGGGTCGCAGCTCGGCCGGTCGTGGATCCGGTCGCAGCGGGTCGGGGGGCAGCGCTCGGGGAAACAGCGGATCGCGCGGCAAGGGCGCCCGGAACGACGGACCGGGTCGTGGGCGCTCGTCGCGCACGAGTGCCGGCGGTTCGCACGGATCGATGGGAAGTGCCGGAGCCGCCAAGGGCCTCGGCGGCCGACAGGTGGAGGGCCGCCAGGCGGTTCGCGAACTTCTGATGGCCGAGCGTCGCAAGGTGCACGAAGTGTGGATCAGCGCGGAACTCGAAGGCGACCCCGGCGTCGCCGACATCGTCGAGATCGCCGCCGCCCGACGCATCGTGCTGTTGCACGTGGCGAAGGCGAAGCTGGAGCGCGAGGCGCGCAGCGAGGCACCGCAGGGGGTGCTCGCCCACGCAGCCGAGCTTCCCGAAGCCGACCTCGGCGTCCTGATCGGGGCTCGCGGTGCGGGCCGCGCGGCGCCGCCGTTTCTCGTCGCGGTCGACGGCGTGACCGATCCCGGCAATCTCGGTGCGATCATCCGGAGCTGCGAGGGCGCTGGCGTGACCGGTGTCCTGCTGCCGCGTCACCGTTCGGTCCATGTGACGCCGACGGTTGCCAAGGCCTCGGCAGGTGCCGTGGAGCATGTGCCGATCGCGCTGATCCCAGGTTTGCCGGCCACGTTGAAGCAGCTGAAGGATCGCGGCATCTGGGTGGTCGGCCTCGACGACGGTGCCGACCGCGACCTGTACGACATCGACTCGCTCGCCGTCGAGCCGATCTGCGTGGTGCTCGGGGCGGAGGGTGCCGGGCTGTCGCGCCTTGCCCGTGAACGATGTGACGCGATCGTGAGCATCCCGATGGCCGGTCGAATCAGTTCGCTGAACGTGTCCACCGCCGCGGCGATCGCGCTCTACGAGGTCGCCAGGGCTCGTCTCGCTGCCCGGACGTAACGTTTGGTGTCTGACACCAATCGTTACACCACCGGACGTCGACGCTGCGTTGCCGGACGTCGCCCGGCAACCGTGTGCCACGCCGATATTCTGATCCACCACGCCGGGTTAGCTCAGTTGGTAGAGCACTTGATTTGTAATCATGAGGTGGCGAGTTCGATCCTCGCACCCGGCTCCACGATCACCCCAGCGTAGAGGCCATTTCTGGTCGCAGCGTTGAGCGGGAGACCGTTCAGGTGTCCACGAGAGTGTCCACGAAGGACTACCGTGGCCACATGAAGGGCACGCTGCGCAAACCCCGGACGCCGGGAGGCTCGTGGAGCTATCGCCTCGACCTGGGTTACGACGACAGCGGCAAGCGCCGTCAGCGACAGGTGGGCAATTTCCCAACGAAGCGCGAGGCGCAGGCCGCATTGAACGATGCACTCGCTGGCCTCCAGCACGGCACCTACGTTGCGCCGTCGAAGCAGACCGTGCGGGACTTCCTCGTCGTGTGGATCGACACGATCAAGCCTGAGGTGGCGCTGACGGCATGGACGAACTACGGCGAAGTGGTCGAGCGCTATGTGTTGCCTTACCTCGGGTGCCAAGCGCCTCGCTGAGTTGTCGCCGATGGACATCAAGCGCTGGCACGGAGAGCTGCTCGATCACGGACGACGCGACGGCACGCCGTTGGCGGTCAACTCGGTCAAGCTCGCGCATCGAGTGTTGCACCGTGCCCTCGCTGACGGCGTCCGTTGGAACGTGCTGCCGACCAACCCGGCGAGTTCGGTTCGGGTGCCGAAGGGCGAACACCGAGAGATGGCCGTCTGGACCTCCGAAGAGGCCCGTCGGTTCCTCGACTCGCTGAGCGAAGACCGGCTGCGGGCACTGTGGGTGCTCGCGCTGCATACGGGGATGCGTCGGGGAGAGCTCGCGGGCCTCCGTTGGAGTGATGTCGATCTCGAAGCGGCGACTCTGACGATCGCGCAGCAACGTACGACTGCCGGCAAGCAGACGGTCACCACGACGCCGAAGGCGCGTAGTCAACGACAACTGTTGCTCGCCTCGTCGACGGTCGAGGTGCTGCAGGGATCATCAGGAACGCCAGCAAGTGGAACGTGAGCGCGCGGGCGTGGCGTGGGTGGAGTCCGGCTACGTGTTCGTCGACGAGGGCGGCACACCGCTGCTGCCGCAGCGACTCACCAAGATGTTCGCAACGGCGATCGCCCGGGTCGATGTCCCGAAGATTCGGCTGCACGATGTGCGACACACGATGGCGACCACTGCACTCGAGGCCGGGGTGCATCCGAAGGTCGTGCAGGAACAACTCGGTCACGCCACGATCGCGGTCACGATGGACATCTACTCGCACATCCCCCAAGCTGTCCGTCGTGAGAGCGCTGGGCGCATCGCTGGGCTCTTCGAATAGCGGGTTCAACGCGTGGTCAGATCTCGACGCTGGTGTTGCGTGTTGTGCTGGCCGCGGCCGAATCCAGCAGCGCCTCGATGGCGGTAGTCGGCACGACGATTCGTCGCCCGAGGCGGAGCGACGGAATGACTCCTCGACGTACGCACTCGTAGGCGCTCGAACGTGAGATGCCGAGCATCGCTGCCGTCTGGGTCACCGTCATGGTCGCCGGGTTGGGTCTCGTGCTCACTGGGGTCCTCCATCGGTCCGGGGAGCGCTGCGGTGTCCTCCCTCACCCACGTAAAGGCCGTCGCCTTCGTCGAACGGGACAATTTGGGTGTGGCGCTGGTCGCAGCGGTCGGCGCGGTGCCGCGAGACTCGCCTCCGCTGGCCGTCCGGGTCGGGCTGGAGCGAGGTCCGGCTCTGCTCGGTCGTGCGAGATCGGGTGGCCAGTGTGGCGGGGGTCCGGAGGTCCGGTCGTGGGAGGTCCGGTCGCCGTCGGGGCGGTTCGCCTCGTCGGGTCGTGTCCTGTCGGAGGTCGGGTCCGGGGGTCGTGCGCGCAGGCGTTGGGAGGGCATACACCTTTGCAGGTTTCCCCGAATGGGAAACCTGGCGGACCCGATCGATCAGTCCGACGCGATTTGGTCGTGCGCGTGTTGGACGGCGGCTTGTGCGAGTCCGACGAGTCGGCGTGCCTCGATCTCGGTCGGATTCTCGATGTCTTCGGGGTAGCGCCCGGCGACTGCCCAAGGTGCGAGGTCGGTCAGCGCGTCGATGTCGAATCCGACATCGTTCGATGCTGGAAGTAGCCCGGCGAGAAGGTCGAGACGGTGCGACTTGGGGAAGTCGACTCCGAGATGCACGAGCATGGCCTTAACGGCCTTCTCGGCTGCCTGTTGGGCGTGGAAGCACGCCGCCCACTCGACGCCGATCTCGGAGTTCAAAACGAGTTCCGCAATCGCGAGATCGTCGTCCGCTTTCGCGAGCCAACTCCGTGCGGCCGCCGCCGATGTGTCGGGCCGGTCAGCCACGTTGATACAGGCAGCGACCGTCGAGAACGGCGGCCCGTTCGATCGTGCCGGGGGTCTGGCTTCGGGCCTGGTAGCGGTCAGGGTCGGTGAAGGAGACGTCGAACGGGGCGCTTGAAGGTGATGCCTTGAACGCCCGAACCTTGAGGGCGATGGCGTCTCGTGGGTCGAATGAGTCGAGCACGATGAGCAGGTCGATGTCGCTGTCGCCGTCGTCGTCGCCGCGGGCAACCGAGCCGTAGAGCCACACAGCGGCGGGATCGAATTCGGCGACGAGGTCGGCAACGACGACCTGGGCCCATTCGTCGAGACGCCGACCGTCCCAAACGGCTTTGCCGTTTTCGATCGTCCACGTGCTCGACATGGTTCAAGAGTAGTTCGTCGCGGCAGGTTGGCGTCCGACGGCGTGCCGAGGGTCGAAGGTTCCCGCCAGGGGAATCTGCAAGGGTGTATGCCCTCCCAACACCCCCGCGCGCGACCTGCAAACCCGACCTCCGACAAGACACGACCCGACGAGGCGGACCGCCCCAAACGACGCCCGGACCTCACACGACCGGACCGCCGGACGCCCGCACTGCCCAGGCCCGATCGCCGACCTCGACGAAGACGGAGCCAGACCCCACGAACACGGGCGAGCAGCGCGCCTGGGCGCGCGCCCGATGCCCACCGGCGCGAACTCTGCTCTTCGCGGCACGCCCGCTGGTTGGGGAAGCCACACGATCGGGCACACGATCACGGCGCTGAGCAGGAGTGATCGGGTGTCGTGTGCCTGATCGTGCGGCATGCCCTCCACCCATGGGTCGGAACTCCCGGAATTATCGGACACCTACCCGCTCACTCACGTGCCGATCTCGGACGGTCTCGCGGCATGTAGGCAGCCGGGGTTATGAGCGCCTGAGAACAGTCGACCGGAGTGGTGACAGGCCGGCCGCTCGTTCAAGCCGCGCCGACTCTCGACTTCCGTATTCGTTTGTATTACACTTGGGCGGTGGACGACTTGTTCGATCTCGACCAACTGGACGACACCGATCCATTCGAGATCGACCGGCAAGCAGCCCACCTCTTCAAACATGACCCGTTCGGCATCGACACCATCTACGAGATCTGGAACTCGGATCCGCTGTTCTACCCAGCGATCCCTCCAGCACACTGGCTGATGCTCGCCGACATTGCCGGACAGGTCGTGATGGTGCCACTCGCACCGTCCGATCACGGCGACCCAGCGAAGTGTCGCCCGATTGGTTGCTATGTCGCTGCCAAGCATCTCGCTGACCGATACAAGGAGGACCGATGACCAACAAGAAGATGACCCGCCAAGAAGAGCACGACTTCTACGCAGACCCGGAGAACCAGACACCGCAAGGTCCGGCTCGGCGACGCAACTCGAAGTTGACCGAGCTAGTCCCGGTGAGGTTCCCGCCCGACACGCTCGCCAAGATCCGCGACGCCGCCGACGCTGATGACCGATCTGTTTCAGCGTGGATTCGCCGCGCGGTCGACCACGAACTCGAACACGACACCAAGACCGCCTGATCTCGACGACGACCCATAACCGTCGGAGCCCGTCTGCGCATTCTGGAGCAGGTACGCCCGATCGAACGTGCCGATCTCGGGCGGGTCAGATGGGCTCGTGCAACCGGCGATACGGGCGGCCATTGCGCGGGAGAACGCCGGTTCCCGAGGGCGATGGCTGAGGTCGTCGACGCGCTCGCAGGCGGCTGAAGCCGCGACCGTCACCCCTGTGGCATGAGTGCGGCGAACGCGGCGGTGTCGAACACGATCCGCTGGGACGCGATCTTGCCGTCGTTGACCACGGACCACTCGGCCACCGTGACCGATCCGGATGCGGCCGGCGTCGCGACGTGGAGGTCGTAGATCGCGCACACTTCTTTGTCGTCCTCCCAGAGCCGGTGCATCTCGAAGCCCTGCAGCATCGTCGCCAGCGGAGCTGTTGCCTCGAGGGATGCCGCCTTGTCGTCCGTCTGGACCATCGGGCCGCGGAAGACGAAGGAGTCGTCGAGGAGTTCGGCGGCTTCGGCCGCGTCACCGGACGCGAAACGGGTGAGGAAGTTCTCGACGACGGTGGTTTTTGGACATGGGTGGCGCCGATCTTGTCGGTCGCGCTCGCTCGGGCGAACCCGGGATGCCCTTCGTCGCCAGCGCCGAGCAAGCCGTTCGCAAGATCGGGGTGTCGCTGCCGCGTCAACGCGTGGCCGAGCTGCAACGCCTCATGCAGCGGATCCTCGTGGGCGACCCGGCCGGCATCCCGCCCGGTGATCTCGGCACGATCGACCCGGCGCTCGTTGCGGTGTTCGAGCGGGCCTTCACCGATCAGCATCTTCTCCAGTTCGACTACCGGGACGCCAGAGGCAAGCGGACCACCCGAACGGTCGAACCCCACGGGCTGCTGGTGCGAGTGCCGGCGTGGTACATCATCGCTTGGGACCCGACCCCGGATGCCGCCCGGCTGTTCCGGCGCCGATCGCATCAGCAGCCCCTCCGTTGGCGACACGACCTTCGTGCCGCGACCACATGAACTCGTGACCGGAGTCTGCCCAGATGCCAAGCCGCAGGCCGACGAAACGTCCTGACGGTTTGCGCTTGGTCGGATCGCAGTCACTCGTCCGAGGGCTGCTCCCTGCGGAGCGATCGCAGGTCCCGGGGCTGTGCTCGAACGGCCGCCATCTCATCGATTCGAGGGCTTGGGAGGGCTTCGATCGATGCGGAACGAAAGTTCTTGACTATTCGTTCCAGAACCAGGTATGGTGATGGACATGGCCCGCCCGAAAGAGTTCGATGTGGACCGAGCACTCGACTCGGCCCTGGACGTGTTCTGGTCGAAGGGGTTCGAGGCGACCTCGATGCAGGATCTCGTCGACGGGATGGGCATCAACCGAGGCTCGCTCTACGACACCTTCGGCAGCAAGGACGAGCTGTACCGGCGAGCGTTCGCGGCGTACGCGCAGCGACGGGGAGCGGAGCTCGTCGACGTGCTCGACGGCCCCGGGTCGATCCGCGAGCGGCTGCGCCACTATCTGTTCGCACTCGTGACCGAGCCGGACGGCCGAGGCTGCTTCATCGTCAACACGGCGTGCGAGCGCAGCTACGAGCACGCCGAGAGCCGGTTGATGGCGTCAGCTGCGATGGACGCCACGATCGGCGCCCTCGAAGGCGCGATGAAGTCGGCGGCTGCCGGCGGGGAGTTGCGACCCGGGGTGTCCCCGAAGGTCGCCGCGACTGCGGTGCTGGTCCTGATGGAAGGGTTGCAGGTCCTGACCAAGACCGGAACGGACGCGGCAACGCTGAGCCCCGTGATCGATGCCGCACTCGATGCGATCCTCACCTGAGTCTCTTTTCATGCCCCA
This sequence comes from Ilumatobacteraceae bacterium, assembly GCA_963793335.1. Classification (GTDB taxonomy): domain Bacteria; phylum Actinomycetota; class Acidimicrobiia; order Acidimicrobiales; family Ilumatobacteraceae; genus Sva-07. The sequence goes on from CAWBZS010000014.1 coordinate 161,212, forward strand.
ATTCTTGAACAAACATTCCACAACAAGGAGAAGACAAATGACCACGAAGATCCTGTACGTCTCGTCGAGCACGCGTGGCGCCGAGTCGGTGACCGACCTGTTGGCCGAGGAACTCATCGGCGAACTGTCCGGCCATGACACCGTCGTGGTCCGCCGAACCCTCGGTTCGGAGATCCCGTTGCTGTCGCCTGCGGTGACCGCCGAGCTGACGGCTGCGGTTGCGGACCGCAGCGACGCCGCCGCGGCCGGCCTGGCGACCGCCGACGCGCTGATCGCCGAGCTCGTTGCCGCCGACGTGGTGGTCATCGGGGCACCGATCTACAACTTCGGCGTACCGGCATCGCTCAAGGCGTGGGCCGACCTCGTCGCCCGCGCCGGCACCACCTTTGCCTACGGTGAAAGCGGGCCGGTCGGTCTGCTCGACAACCGGCCCACCTACATCGTGGCGGCCAGCGGCGGCACAGAGATCGGTGGCGACATCGACTACGGAACCCGATGGCTGCGTCACTTCCTCGGCTTCATCGGTCTGCACGACGTCACCGTCGTGGCCGCCAACCAACTCGCCATCGACGCCGAGTCGGGCCTCGCCGCGGCGAGATCTCGGATCGCCGAGGTCGGCTCGTTCGACAAGGCCGCCTGACCGACGCGCTCCGACGTGCCGAGGTCACGACACCATTCAGCGATACCGCCCGGTTCCTGTACACCGCCGTCAACGGTGTCCAGGTCGAGGCCCGCAAGGGCATCAGTCGTGACGACACCCGCCGCACTCTCGACATCGCCCGACGAGCCGTCGCCCGATGATCTCCCCCGGATATCAGCAGCGTCAGTTCGCTGACCAGATTTGGAAACGTTCGCTCCCTGACGGGACCGCCTCTGGCGCCGTCCGGCGTCAGCCACCTGCCAATCCCGGCACTTCCGAAAGGACCCTCCCATGACCAGCTTCCAGAACCAGAACATCGTTGTCACCGGCGCCACCAGCGGCATCGGACGCGTCACCGCCACCCGGCTCGCCAACGAGGGTGCGAACGTGCTCGCCACCGGGCGCAATGCCGAGCGCCTCGCCGAGGTCGGCTCGATCGAGGGTGTCACTGCGCTCGAGAACGACTCCGCAGACCCCGCCGGCGTCGACGCCCTCCGTGCCGCGGTCGACGAGGTGTTCGATGGACGCCTTGACGGCGTGTTCCTCAACGCCGGCCTCGGCGCATTCCAACCGATCGAGTACGTCGACGCCGACGCAGTCGCCCACCAGTTCGACATCAACGTGCGCGGCCCGCTGCTGCAACTGGCGGCGCTGTCGCCTGCGCTCGTGGAAGGTGGCGCCGTGGTGTTCAACACCTCGGTCGTCAACGACATCGGCATGCCGAACTCTGGGGTCTACTCGGCCACCAAGGGCGCCGTACGCTCGGCGATGAAGGTGTTCTCCAACGAACTGGCTCCGCGCCAGATCCGGGTCAATGCCGTCAGCCCTGGCCCGATCGACACCGGCTTCTTCGGTGCCACCGGCCTCAGCGCCGAAGAGATCGAAGGCTTCGCCACCCAGATCCTCTCGCAGGTCCCACTCGGACGTTTCGGAGCCCCCGAAGAGATCGCCGCAGCGGTCACGTTCCTACTGTCATCGGAGTCGAGCTACATCACCGGCACCGAGCTCATCGTCGACGGCGGCATGAGCTGAGCCCAAGGGTCACAACAGGATGCACCATCCCGAGGATGCATCATCCCGCGGTGAGCGAACGACCGACGTTCGGTCGTTCGTTCACCGACCGATTTCGCCAGCGACGGTGACAGCTTGATCTTCGCGTGGCCGGCCTTTGCGTGAAGCGGCATCTCGCTGTTGGCCGCTGTTGCCGTTGAGAGGGAAGCTCGAAGAGGACTGCCACCCGTTGGCCTGAACCGCCACCACGATCGGGGTCATTGGGCTCATCGTCCAGATGGTCGGGCTCGTGCGGTGTGGTCCTGGCCGCAGCCAAGCTCCGCTCCGAACTCGTCCCCCGATGGTTGGGCTGGCTGGGGTAGGCGGCCGCCGCGATCTACAGTCTGGCCAACACGACCTGATCGAGACCGTCATCGAGCACTTCCCCTACGTAGGCCCCGCTCTGGTCGGCTCACTGCTCTGGCTGGCCTCGATGCTCCTCATGGGCATCCGCATCCTCATCTCAACCCCATAGGAGACCAACCATGCCTACCACTGACCTCACGACACCGGTCGTCCTCGGAGCCGGACCGGTTGGCCGAGCCATCGCCCAACGCCTCGTTGCGGCCGGCCACCAGCCACGAGTGCTCACCCGATCCGGCGCGGCCATCCCCGGGGCGACGCCTGTCGCCGTCGACCTCACCGACGTGGACGCAACCGCACAGGCCGCCGTCGGCGCCGACGTCCTCTTCCACTGCGCCCAACCCGCCTACCACCGCTGGCCACAGGACTTCCCCCCGCTACAGCGGGCCATCCTCGACGCCGCCGAGAGAATCGGCGCCGGCGTCGTCGCCATCGAAAACACCTACCCCTACGGCCGCGTCACGGGCCCCATGACCGAGTCCACTCCCTTCGCCCCAATCAGCGTCAAGGGCACGGTGCGAGCCCAGCTCGCCTCCGAACTCACCGAAGCCCACACTGCAGGACGAGTTCGGACCGTGTCAGTACGGGCGAGCGACTTCTTCGGGCCCCATGTACTGGCGTCTGCCTACGGCGAGCGCTTCTTCGAGCCGCTACTGGCGGGAAAGAAGACCGAACTGCTGGGCGACCCGAACAGTCGCCACTCCGTCACGTACGTGCCCGACATCGCAGCGGCCATGACAGCTGTAGCGATCAGACCCGATCTATGGGGCCGGGCCTGGCATGCACCCACAGCCGACGCAGTCACCCAGCGCGAGCTCGTCGCCCTTGCGGCGCAGGCGGCCGGCGCTGATCCCGCGTTCCGTGTGCTCAGCGCCTGGCAACTCCGCCTCGCCGGACTCTTCCTCAAGGCGGCCAAGGAAGGCATCGAAATGCTCTACGAGTTCGACCACGACTACATCGTCGACTCCAGCGCAATCGAGACAGAACTCGGACTCCGCCCGACACCACTACCCGAAGCTGCCGCCACCACTGTCGAGTGGTTCCGCAGTCGTCGCTGAGCCCGATCTGGCGCTGCGCAGCTCCGGGTTGGCCGTCACAATAGCAGGTCGGGTTGGTGCTGACCCCGGCCACATTCGTCCTGGTCAGGACGCCACCAGGAGTGCGACCGAGTTGCCTCGATGGCGCGGGCTCAGGATTACACCCTCACCTCCGCTAGGTATCGCCGGAGATCACACAGCCGAGAACCCGTCCTGGAACCGGCATTCTGCGCACGACTGACCCGCACATAACGCTCCTCGTCGCCGCGAACCTCGTGCTGTCCACCAACTGTCCACGAACGGTCCACCACGGCATGCGACTGAACGCACCCCCCGGACGGCTCCACGGCTGGAGCCCGCACTTCTCCGGGCTCGGACGTACAGGGCTCCATCAGCCGGACGGCGCCGATCGGATTTGTAATCATGAGGTGGCGAGTTCGATCCTCGCACCCGGCTCCAAGCAATGACCCCGAGCTGGACGTTGGCGGGGTCACGGAACACGAGCACAGCCCACATGTCGTGCTCGGAGACTGCCAGGGGACGGCGATCTCGAGCACCAGGTTCTTGATGATGATCGCGAACACGCCGTCGCTGAGCGCAACGACGCGATCGGCACTGCCCAGGCCTCGCTACGCGCCGATGGCCCCCACGCCCGAAGAACTCAGCTCCTCATTCCTCGCCATCTTCCCAGACCCCACCGTTCGACCAGTCACTCATTGTGGATGATCGCTCATCGACCGACGCCTGCGAGCGTGGGCACAGGTCCCCACTCGCGTGCGGTCAACCGTGCGGGGGCAACACGGTCGCGTCCCAGAGAGAACCCGAGGCTTCAACATGACGACAGCGCTTCCCATCGACCGAACGTGGTACCGACAGCTTCTCGCGATCGCCGTGGCGATGGGCCTCGTCATCGGGGTGCTCGGGCTCGTCTATCTCGGGATCACCGGCGCCTTGACCGATCGGATCTTCGGTGACCCACGAATCGACACATGGTCCGGTGACTGGTGGTGGATCCCGTTCATCGCCGCCGGTGGGCTGGTTGCGGCCGGGGTGCGCAGCTGGCTGAACATCACCGACCACGTGCCCGGCGGCGTCGCGGTGATCGAATCCGGCAAGGTCGACCAGACCGCGGCGCCGTCGTGGGTGCTGCTCTCGGCGGTCTCCGCGATTGCGGGCGCCAGCCTCGGGCCGTCGTTCGCGCTGGTGATGATCGGTGGTGGCCTCGGGTCGTGGATCGCCTCGAAGCGCTGGCCCGGTGACGAGACCGCCCGTCTCGACATGACGATGACGGGCATCTCCGGCGGCTTCGGTGGCGCCTTCACTTCCCCGGGCCTCGGAACGCTGATCGTCAGCGAGCTGGCGCCGACGCCGAAGGACCGCTACATCGAGTCGATCCTGCCGCAACTGATCGCCGCGACGGTTGCCTTCGCCGTGTTCTTCGGGGTGGTCGGCACGACCTTTCTCAACAGCTTCGCTGTTCCCGTCGACGACTTCGCAAGCTGGCACCTCGTCGTCGGCGTCGTCCTCGGCATCGTGTCGAGCGTGATCATGATCGTGTTCGTCATCATCGTGAAGCTGATCCAGATGGTCGCCGCGAAGTTGACGAGTTCGTACGTGCGCGGCGCCATCGGTGGGGCGCTCGTCGGGCTGATCGCGTTCGCGCTCCCACTCACCATTGGAGCAGGCAACGATCAGCTCACCACGGTGATCGACGAGTCGGCATCGATCAGCATCTGGCTGCTCGTCGCGGTGCTCGTCGGCAAGATGCTGGCGATGGCGATCAGCCTCGCCACGGGCTTCATCGGCGGGAACGTGTTGCCGATGCTCTTCGTCGGCGGCACCGCCGGCGTCGTCGTACACCTGGTGTTCCCCGACATCCCCTACGCAATCGCGGTCGGGTGCATGCTGGCAGCCGTGCCAGGAGCGACGATCAAGGCACCGATCGGGCTCACGTTCATCGCGGTGCTCGCCGTCGGGCTCGGTCCGCTCACCGCTGCGCCGGTCATCATCGCGGTGGCGACGGCGTATCTGACGACGTCCGTCGTGGTCGGCCTGATCAAGTCACGCCGGGTCGAGGTTCCCGATCCGCCGGCCTGACCACCGCACCAGATGGTGCCGGCGCCGTCAGCCGGACGGTGCGGTCGGGTGGAGTGTCTGGTGCATGGCGACGGCAGCATCGATGTTGTCATGGACGTGGCTCCGATCGACGAGCTCGAAGAAGCCGTCCCGTTCGAGCACGTCGATCACCTGCGCCTTCACCCGAGCGAGGTGCAGGTCGATGCCCTGGTCGATGCCGGCCT
>CAWBZS010000015.1:0-51436 GCA_963793335.1 Ilumatobacteraceae bacterium
CGACCTCACCCTGTCGACGTCGGCGGTAACTTCTCGAGGCGTCCACCTCGGGACGTGGGCGCCTACCGGGTGCTGATCAGCAAGGCGGAGTGCCCGCAGGATCCCACCTGCCGCAAGCACCGTGGTGCCGACATACGCCGCCACTGCAACGGCATTCGGCATCGTGGGAGGATTCCACTGCGGCATCGAACAGGAAGTTCCACGATCCGCTCCGACCGACGGCGTAGCGACGCAGGTTCTGGATTCCCGCGATCAGGGGGATGATCGCCCAGACGCCCAGCACGAGCCGAGTTGCGCGACGGTCGAAGCGCGGACCGGTGTCGCCTCGAGCCGCAGCCGCTCCGGCGAGCACCGCCGTGCCGATCCAGATCGGGAGCAGATAGCGGCCTTGCAGGTACGGGAACTGGATCATGCCGATCACGACGGGCGACACGAACAGCGCGAACGAGGCCGAGGGTGGTGGCCAGCGCAGCTCGGCGGTTGTCGGACCCAATGCCCACGAGTACGAGGAATCCGGCGATGACCAGGGCCACCCACAGCGCCTCCTCGCCGATCGGTGAGTCCAACCAGCCGAGCACACCGACCACCTGGACAGGTACCCCCGAAGGAACTTCGCGGCCTCCCACCACGACGTTCCACCGCCGTCCTGCCAGCTCCGCCCGAATCGACTGATCGTCGGCCGCCCCCAGACAGCGGCCACCAGCACGAACGCCGCGGCGACACCGACCACGGTCCACGTCGACCGAGCCGTACGTCGAGACCAGAGCTGACGAACCTGAGGGATCCAGAACGGTGCGAGCACGACCGCCAGCACGCCCAGCCAGAGCAATCCATCACGTCGACTCAGCGCCAGTCCGAACGCTCCCACGAACGTGGCGGCAACCACCTCGCGGCCACGCCAGCGGCTGTCGAGCGCGGACACCGCCCCGACGACGAACAGCAGCGCCGATGCCACCGCCATCCCGGAGGGGTTGACGGTCGCCACACAGAAGATGGCCATCGGGGTGACCGCGACGACCACTCCCGTCAGCGGCCAGGGGCCGGCACCCGGACGCGACACCAGTGCAGCAGCCCAAGCGATCAGCGCCATGATGATGACGGCCATCCAGATTCGCATGAGGTACGCGCCGGCCAGGCCGGAGGTGAACAGCGCTGGGATGGCCGCAATCGAGTGGTACAACGGCGGGTACCCGCCGGTTGGCCCGGTTTGTTGCGTTCCATCCGGCCCCCAACTCAGGTCCTGGCAGTCCGCGGTGACCTCCGGTTGGAACTTGAGGCACTCGATGGCCTCCACCGGCAGGCCGTCGGAGGTGAACGGGTTGCTGAAATCGCCCGCAGCGATGCTCTGTGCGCGCACGATGTGAATCGTCTCGTCCGGCGAGGCGAGCATCGGGTTGACCAGCGACCAGGTCACCGCGAGCGGGGCCAGAGCCAGGAACAGCACGAGCCAACGGCGCCGCAGGGTCGGGTCGCCGCCTTCGCCGTTATCGCCGCCGTCGCCGCCGTCGCGAGGATCGGGGGAGGCGGGAACCGTCTCCGGCAAGGGGGTTCCGGCCGACACGGCGACAAGAGTAGCTGCGCAGCTCCGACGGCAGCGTTCGTCCGAGGCGCCGGAGGCAACATGAGAGCGAGCGAACCATGGGCTCCAGTACCCTCGATCGGCGATGGCAGCCACGTCGGAGACGCAACGGGTCGAGGCGACGTCGCGCCCGTTCGCGCCGTCGATCGAGCGGTTGGTCACCTTGTTCGGTCGTCCACTGAGCTGGCTGTGGGATCACGGGTTCCGTTTCCTCGTCGTACTCGACGCGGTGTCGCTCTACGTCCTGATGATCGTGATCAGCTTCGTCCGATTCGGGTTCAGCTTCGACTGGGACACCTACCCACTGTCTCGCTACTTCGTCGGCTTCGCGATCGCGACCACGATCCATCTCGTCATCAACTACTTCAGTGGGCTGTACGAGCGCGAACCTCGCCTCGGTGTCCGCCCGTGGCTCCCGCGAGCGCTGCTCGCCACCGGTATCGGTGTGGCCGTCCAGGGTCTGGCGTTCGTGGTGCTCGACCGCTACCTGATGCCGCGTCTGAACCTGGCGGTCTTCCTCGCGCTGGCCTCGTTCGTGCTCGTCGCCAACCGCAACATCAGTCGGCGCCTCTCGGTTCGCCGCAACGGGCCACCCCGGGTCGTGCTCGTCGGCGAACCTGCCTCGATCGATCTCGCGACCCGACACCTCGGCGAGAGCGACCGCGATGCCGTCGTCGTCGACCGAGTGGGCTCGCCACGTCTGCTGACCTCCGCTGTGACCGACCACGCGGCGACCGACGTGCTGCTGCTCGACGTCACCGCGTTCGGTTCGGTCTATCCCGAGCCGCTCAACTCGCTCGACTCGGCTGGCGTCGGCTTCCTGCAGCGGGTCAGCGCCCGCGAGACGCTGCTCGGGCTCAAGACGGTGCGTCAGGTCGGCGGGATGCCGTTCGTGCCGCTGCGACTGCACACCGTGCCGGCGCACAAGGTTCGACTCAAGCGGCTGTTCGACCTGACCGTCGTGATCGTGTTCGCTCCACTGTGGGTTCCGGTCGTCGCCCTCGTCGCGCTCTACGTGCGGATCCGCGCCGGGCGCCCCGTTCTCTACCGTCAAGCCCGCGTGGGCGCGACGGCGCAATCTTCAGCGTGGTGAAGTTCCGCACGATGGTGCGCGATGCAGAGTCCGATGGGCGCGCCCGCCTTGCCTCGGAAGACGACGACCGCGTGGTGCCGGCCCTGCGGTGGATGCGATCGACGCGGGCCGACGAACTGCCACAACTGTGGAACGTGCTCCGTGGCGAAATGTCGCTCGTCGGTCCACGCCCCGAGCGACCGGAGCTGGTGGCCGAGATCGTGCAGCGAGTACCCGGCTACGTGCGCCGCAACGAGTTGCCGCCGGGCCTCACCGGGCTCGCCCAGATCCACGGCCGCTACGGGACCGATGCCGAGTACAAACTCGGCTACGACCTGCAGTACCTCGTCAACTGGTCGATCGTCATCGACATCGAGATCCTGGTTCGGACCGTGTGGGTGGTCGTGAGTCGCCGTGTCTGACGCCGAAGCACAGGGTGACCCGATCTCGGCGTGGCCAGATGTCGACGTGGTGATGCCGATCCGCAACGAAGCCGAGCACCTCGTCGCGGCAGTCGCTGCGGTCCGATCACAGGAGTACCCGGGCCGGGTTCGCATCTTCCTGGGCGTCGGCCCCTCGGGTGACGGGACCGAGCGCGTCGCAGCCGAGTTGGCTGCGACCGGTGACGATCTGGTCGTCGTCGACAACCCGAGCGGTCTCACCCCCTCGGCGCTGAACGTCGCCATCCGGGCCGGAACGGCGCCGATCGTGGTCCGCGTCGACGGCCACAGCGAGTTGTCCGACGGGTACATCCAGCGTGCGGTCGAGACCATGCAGCGGACGGGGGCCGTCAATGTCGGCGGGCTCCAAGTGCCGGTCGCGACGACGCCGTTCGAACAAGCGGTGGCGGCTGCGACGACGTCGTGGCTCGGCACGGGGGGCGCCTCGTATCGCGTTGGTGGCGAGGAGGGTCCCGTCGACACGGTCTTCCTCGGGGTGTTCGACCGCGCCGCGATCGAGGCGGTCGGCCTGTTCGACGAACGCCTGATCCGCAACCAGGACTACGAACTCAACATCCGCCTCCGCAAGGCCGGCGGCGACGTGTGGTTCGACCCGACGTTGTCGGTCGGTTATCGACCCCGTGGGTCATGGCGGGCGCTCGCCACGCAGTACTTCGAGTACGGACGGTGGAAGGCGGTCGTGATGCGGATGCATCCGCACTCGGCCCGCTTGCGCCAGCTCGCTCCGCCCGTGGCGGTCGCTGGGGCGGGGCTGACTGCCGCCGCCGCGTGTCGGTGGCGCAGGCTGTCCGTCGTGCCCGCCGTCGCGATCGGGGCCGTCGTGGCTGAATCGATCAGGGTTGGTCGCCGAACCGGAGCCCAACCCGTCCGCCTTGCCGGCGTGTTCGGGCTCGTGCCGACAGCATGGTCAGCCGGGCTCCTCCGCGGCTCGCTCGATCGCTCGACCACCAAGCACGAACCGACATCCGAGCGCGACTGAACCGAACCGCTTCGGTCGCCGCAGCAGGAACAGCAGCCGGGGCATTGGCGCCAAGCGACCGAACACGCGGTCGAAGACCGCTGAGCGTGATCGAGCATCTTCGACCGTCCCACCGACCAAGCCGGAGGATTCCGCTGCGTGGACGGCGACCGTCACGGGCACGAACTCGCCCCGGAGCCCCGCCCGCAGAGCGTCGGCGATGAAGATGTACTCATCACCGAGATGGTTGACGGCCCCGGCACCGAACCCCTCGTCGAAGCGAACACGGTGCTCGACGATGTCGGATCGTCGCACCATCAACTCGATCGTGCCCGCCTTGGCCGAATTCCACCGATGCAGGCGTGTGACCCGATCGGGATATCGCTTGCGCAGCCGCCCGGACTCGTCAGCCACGCGGCCCTGGACGATCGATGTCCGGGGCGATCGGTCCAGGTGGCCCATCAGCTCGTCGATGCCGTCGACGAGCCAGGTGGCATCGTCGTCGCCGAACAGGACGTATCGGCCCTGGGCCTCGTCGAGCACGGCGTTCCGGCTCCGTGCCACGCCGATGCCATCGTCGAGCACCACTCGGACGTCGGAGCGATCAGCGACACCCAGATCGAACCCCGGCGGTGCATCCTGCACCACGATGAGGATCTCGAGGTCTGCCCGAGCAGGGGGCAGTTCGATGGCACCCGCCCGCGTTGCCAACGTCGAGTAGCCGACCGTCAGGTTCGGTTCGGTCACGTCGACGTTCTGCCGCGCCGAATCGCTGCGGCGTACCGGCGGCCCGATGCGACGACCTCCCGAATTCCTCCTCGACCCATGGCCGCCTTGACCGACAACCAGAGCGGGACCGACGAGTTCCGGTCGGCGGTACACGCCGACAAGCGATCTGCCCAACGATCGAACCGGTCTGCGAAGTCGCTCTCGAGGGGCGTGGGCGCGAGCAGCCAATCGAGGTGACCACTCTTCGGGATCCCTCGAACGACGTCGCTCGGCTCCCAGGACGGCGTCTGCGAGAGCTCATAGAAGCTGTACCCGTAGCCCGCCATCGCCTCAGTGATCTCCACGCCGTGATCGTGCCCTCGCCGATTGAGCACCTCGAGCACGATGTAGGGCCGATGTCGCTCGATCGTGTCGACGGCGCCGGCAAGCACGGCCGGCTCGAATGTCTCGACGTCGATCTTCATCACGGCGGGCGCATGCCCGGTTGCCGCGACATGATCGTCAAGGCGGATCGTCTCCACGGTGATGCCGCTGGAGCTGGCCTTGAATCCGGCCACGAGCGAGTTGGATGCGTCTGACTTGTCGGAGAGATGGAGCGTCGCTTGGCCTGCGGCATCACCGGCGGCCGCCTCGACCACACCGATGTCCAAGCGATTGGCTCGAACGGCCTTGCGGAGCACCGCCGCGGTGCTGGGCGTCGGCTCGAATGCATCGACCGCCCCCGGTTCGAACAACGACGCGCAGAGCAACGCATACAACCCCATGTTGGCTCCGACGTCGAAGAAGGCGAACCCGGGATCCTGTTGCTCGAAGAGGGCCAGCAGCGTCGCCACCGTCGGCGGCTCGTAGTTCGCAAGCCCCTCGCGGCGCAGGAAACGCTGGACAGCGGTCGAGTTGGGCTCGACGATGTCCAGTCTCGAACGGGCGCCGCCGTCCGGAAGTGGGACCCAGTACGTCATGATCTGCCGCTCCTCACAGGTCGACCACGTCGGCGGCGTTCCCCGACTGCACGGGCGTCGTTCCGATGAGGAACCGCTCCAGATCGACATTCCATGTGTTGTCTCCTGATCGTGTCTGGGTGAAGCTGAACCGGTCGGCCGAGTACGTGGCGGCCCCCCGGCGAAGGCACGCAGCGATGAAGGCGCGATCCTCACCGATCGAGACGTCCGCAAACCGCACCGAGCCGATCCGATCTCGATCGATCACGAGCGTTCCGCCGGCGAGAGTCGAACTGTACGAGAACTCATGGGTCGGGAAACGCAACACGGTTCGGTCCTGCTCAGCGAGATAGGCGTAGTAGGTGTGCTTGCCCACGACCGCAGCTCCGGCGTAGGCGTGCGCTCGCATGCTGTCGGCCAAGTAGTGCGGGCCGTAGACGTCGTCGTCGTCGAACTTCGCAACGAACCGGGCGTCGGTGGCGTCGATCGCCGCGTTCAGGCATGCCCCCAACGACACCGACGGCGCCCGATCGAGCACGGTGACGGGCGGGAGGTCCCGACCTCTCGCCGTCGCCGCGGCTGCGACGTCGACGTCGTCAAAGGCCGCAGCATTGGTGACGATGACCAGTTCGGTGATCGGGTGCGATTGGCGCGCGACCCCGTCGAGCAGTGCGTCGAGGAGGTGGGGTCGATTGGTCACGCACAGCACGGCGACGGCTCCGCTTGCCGGCTCGATGGCCGATCGGTAGGCCAGGTGGCGCGCCGCAAGTTGTTCGGTCCAGCTCGATGCGTTGCGACGATCGGATCCTCCCGTTGCGATCCGAGCCGGTCGGGACGACCCTGCCCGCGTCACAACACGGCGGGCCTGGGCGTACGACCACCATGCTCGCGACCGCCAGGGGCCGGTCATGACCGCACCGCTCCGCCTGCGTCCGATTCCCACGGCGCAGCGATTGGGAAGTAGTCGTCGAGGAATGTTCGAATCATCCGCTCGGTTGCTGACCGGTCGGAAGCCTGCTGTTCGGTCTCGTTGATGCAGAAGGTGTCAGCAGATCGTCCGAGGCGGATCCGATCCAGGTGCCAATCGAGGCGACCTGATTCGACGTGGACATAGTCGTTGACGATCTCGCCGAGAACGCCCCGGCCCGTTGCAAGCGAGTACAACTGAGCGAGCGACGAGGGAATGCTGAGATCGGTGGGCGCCCGGAATCGGCTCCGTTCGGTTCGCATCACCTCATTGGGAAATTCGCGCTCGATGTCGGCGAACACCGACCGCAACAACGGAAATGGGGTGTGGAACGGCTTCCCGCGCGCCACACGGCCGAATCGTTGGGCGAGCAGTTCACGCCCTTGCTCGCCGGCCCGATCGACGTCGAGGCTCGACTCGTCGACGTAGCCGGGCACCGGTCCCTCACTGAGAAACACCCACGGCAACCCACCCGATGTGAAGAATTGCTCCGGTCGGAGCGGTCGGCCAAGGAAGACGTCGTCATTGAAATAGATGAACTGCTCTGCGAGGCCATCGATGCGATGGAGCGCTGACTCGATGGAATGGGAGTTGAAGGTCGGCAGCGCATCCGCGGGGAGGATGTCGCTGTGATCGACCAAGGTGATCCGAGGGTCGTCAGCGAGCCAACTCGGTCGCTGACCGGCGCTCACGACGTAGATGTGACGCACCCACCCCGCGTAGGCCCAGACCGAACGCAACGAATAGCGAAGCTCGTCGCGACTCGTGAACCGTGCCGGGTCGAACGCCCTCTCAGCGAGATTGCGCCCGGACCGTTCCGCCTCGGCACGGAAGGCCTGTTGCCACACGGGGTCGGCACCGTCGACCCAGGTGTACACGACGTCGATCGGTTCGGTGACGTGTGCGAGATCAGCACCTACTGGAAAGGCCCGTCGACCTGGATACACACGCCCGTCGAGGCGCTCCTCGGTGACCGGGCTTCGCTCATCGAATCGAGCGTGCCCACGGGTGCCGACCAGTTCCAGCTGGCCGGATGCACCTGGCCCCCAGAAGGTCAATTCGGCCGCTTGTTCCGCGCCGACCGCCAGCTCTCCCCACGAGGCCAGCTGGAAGATGCGCCATGCCCGGGCAGATTGCACGCGCCGCGAGCGGTGTGCCCGGCCGAGTGAGGTCAGCCCCGTCGACGATCCGATGTCGTATTCGACGTACCAAACACCGTCAAGCTGGCTGGACAGTGCCTGCAGTGCGCCCGGTCGGTCGTCGAGATCGATGCCGAAGACGAGGTGACCATCTCGCCGTTCAGTCACGAACGTCTCGATCCCCGCCGACTCGAGCGCCGCCGACCAGCGCACCTGCGAACCGATGGCTCAGGTCATCGAACGAACAGTCGAGCGGCCCCGTCGTCTGGAACATCCGCCCGCCATGGCGGCCACGCTCGGATTCGCTCCCGGTCGAGCCCAGTCCCCTCCACCGCGCAGAGGTGCGGGCACAGATGTCGACCACCGTGAGACGCACGCGATCACGGACCAACGTCCGCACCGGGGGCGGCAGCCGCCGATCCAACCGATAACGCTGCGCGAGCTGCCTCACACGTGCGAGCTGGCGTTGCATCGGAGCGATGCTATCGCTGGCAGCCCAACGGCCAGGCGAGCACCGCCAGCTCACGCGCAAGGGGCGAATCGCGGCGGCTGCAGGCGAAGAAGCACCCGAGCGCTCGCAGCGAATCGCTGGAGTCGATCTCGAGTTCGCAGCCGGATGACGTCGCGAACCAGCGAGGAGACTGGTGGTGGGAGCCGCCTGTCGACTCGATAACGACGCAGGAGCGAGATCAGTCGATCGAGGTTCCGGCGCATCCCTTTGATCCTAACGGTGCACCAATCCGGCGTCCCGGAAGGCCGATCCTAACAAGGAATCTCAGATGATCGGTGGGCGCGTCCCAGCCGAGCAATACCGCCACGATACGCCATCGGATGGGGCGTCGTTCGATCTTCCCACGCCAACCCGACCAACATCCTGCGAGATACGGCCGGCGGCAGTCACCCCTGGAAGCCCGACCAGCACCGAGGATCAACCACGCAGTGACATGGACGACCACAACCGGCCACGGCAAGGTCCGGCGAGCGATCCACACCCGGTTCCGACCGGTGAGCCGCCACCCACCGTGTGCCGGCCGACCTCCGTACGAGGTGGAAGACCTCGACATCAGCCAGATGGTGGATCCTCCAACCGGCATCGATGAGCCACCAACCGAGTTCGATCTCCTCGTGCCCATAGAACAGCTCCGTGAAGTACCCGCCGACCTGCTCGTAGGCCTCGCGCCGGATGGCGCAAGCACTGCCGAGGAAGTAGGCGACCTCACCCGACTCCGAGGGATGCCCACTCCCGGCGCGAGGTACGTGCCGACGCGAGGTTGAGCCGTTCTCGTCGACCAGGCGGAACGAGACGGCCCCGAGACTGGCGTCGACGTCGAACTCGCGCTGCACCCGAACCGTATTCCCCCTGAACTCCGCGTCGTCATCGAGGAACCCGACGGTGCCGGTGACCGAGGCTTCGATTCCGAGATCCCTCCCTCCGGGAACGCGGCGATTCGTGGCGGATTCGACGACGCGAGCCCCAGCTGGCGGGGTGGTCGCGCCTGCCCCGTTGCTGATCACCAGCACGCGGTTCGAGTCATTGCTCCTCATCAGCGAAGCAACAGCCTGTTCGAGCGCTGCCGGCCGGCCGCCGGGCGTGAGCACGACCCAGTCCATCCCCGAGAAGGTACTTCGAGGTGCCATCGTCTCGCCGACGATAGGGGTACCCTTTCGGAAATGTCATCGGCGACGGCGATCTTGCCGCCAGCAGGCATGCGGGATGCCCACGAGGCTGCCCAGCTGCGCCCCTACCTGCAAACGCTCTGGTCCCGTCGCAGCTACCTGTGGTACGTGTCGGCGAACGAGTTGCGCAGCCGTCAGATCACCAACGTCTTGGGCAACCTGTGGCACCTGCTGAATCCCGCGCTCACCATCGGCGTCTACTACGTGATCTTCGGGCTGCTGCTCAAGACGACGCGGGGAGTCGACAACTTCATCCTCTTCCTCACCATCGGCCTGTTCCTGTTCCAGTACACACAGTCGACGACGGTCAACGGCGCAAAATCCATCGTGAACAACGCAGGTCTGATCAAGGCGATTCAGTTCCCGAAGGCACTGCTGCCGATCACGGCGACGGTCACCGAGACACTCGCATCGGGTTCGAAGCTCATCGTGTTGGTGGTCGTCGCGCTGCTCACACAGGAACCGATCACCTGGCGGTGGATGATGCTGCCTGGCGTTATCGCACTCATGTTCGTGTTCAACCTAGGGGCGGCCATGATCGCTGCCCGAATGACGACCCACTTCCGAGACACGACACAGATCCTCCCGTTCGTCTTCAGGTTGCTGTTGTATGCCTCGGGCGTCATTTTCAGCGTCGACGCGTACACGGAGGACGACCCCGGAGTCCAAGCGTTGTTCACGCTCAACCCGATGTATTGCTTCGTCACGCTCGGCCGCTGGTGCTTCATGGCGGGAAACCTCGACCTCTGGCTGCTGGTCTCGGCAACGATCTGGACCTTCGTGCTCGCGATCGGCGGTTTCTTCTGGTTCCGCTCTGCCGAGGAACGGTACTCACGTGACTGAGACACAGATGAGCTCACGGAATGCTCCGGCTGCCGATGGCGACCTGGCGATCAGCATTCGGGACGCAAGCATCACCTATCGGGTATACGAGGAACAGTTCTTCAGCGCACGAGAACTGGTGTCTCGTGGCTTCAAGTCGCGAACGTCCACCAAGGTGGAGGCGGTCAAGGAGGTCTCGTTCGATGTCCGGGTCGGCGAGGCGGTCGGGATCGTCGGCTCGAACGGGTCGGGCAAGTCGACACTTCTCCGTGGGATCGCGGGCGTACAATCGCTCGCTGGCGGTGTGATCTATGTGCGCGGCGACACCCAACTCCTCGGAGTCGGCGCAGCGCTCAAACCAACACTGTCGGGGTATCGGAACGTACTGCTCGGGGGCCTCGCAATGGGACTCCAGCGGTCAGAGATCATGGCGCAGATGGACGATGTCATTTCGTTCTCCGGCCTCGGAGCCGCAATGGGGCGCCCGATGAAGACATATTCGTCCGGCATGCGTGCCAGGCTGGCGTTCTCGATCGCCACGCTTCGCGTGCCCGATGTCCTCCTCATCGACGAGGCGCTCGCTGTCGGCGACAAGGAATTCCGAACCCGCAGCCTGCAGCGCATCCGGGACATTCGGGACCAGGCCGGCACCGTCGTCATGGTGACGCACAACCTCAACGAGATCCGCCAGACCTGCAACCGGGCGATCTGGCTCAATCAAGGCGTTCTCGTCGCAGATGGTCCGGTCGAGACGATCCTCGATCAGTACACCAGCGGGGATGCTGCGTCCGATTGACCACAGGGCTGAGCCAGCGGGTCACTAATCTTCCGCAGGTGTCCACACCACCTGGCCATGTCTACGACGCTGCCGCTCTGCCAGAAGCCATCCGTGGCCGGGCCACATGAAGACCGTGGCGCTCACCTCGTCATCGGCCGACCTCGGAAGGTTCTCCCGCCGACCGCTCACGGCGCGGACCGGCGGTCTCGCCGAGTAGATGAGAGAGAGCAAGATGCCAAGGCTCATCCTGCATGCGGGAATGCACAAGACCGGGAGTTCATTTCTCCAGAACACCCTCCGATCCAACCGCGAGGCTCTCCTGGCAGCAGGGGTTCTCTATCCTGAGGCGGGCCTACATCAGGATTCGCCGCAGGCGGGCTACCGCCACCTCGGCCTACGGCGCAGCCTTGATCAAGAGGGGCCCGTCAGCCTTGCGATGTCCCGCCTGCGCGAGGAAGTGGCCGAGCACGGCTGCCACACCGTCATCGTGTCGTATGAAGGATTCTTCACGCCGGAAACCAACACCGAGGATCTCCGAGCGGCACTCGACGACTTCGATGTAACCGTCCTGCTGTTTCTTCGGCACCCGGTTGACTACATCGAGTCGAAGTACCGGGAGTGGGTGCGCCTGTTGCACTATTCCGGTGAGATCGAGGCGTTCCTCTCATGGCAGTGGCCGTGTCTCGACGTTCTTGCGCTGGCTGCAGAATGGGAGGCTGCGTTCGGCCGTGACCAAATGATCGTCCGCCCCCATGGCCAGCTCCGGAGACCGACCGACATCTTGGAACAACTCCTTGCGCTGATGCCCGGGGTGGATCTCGAACTTCAGCCCGACCCGAGCAGCAATCCCGGGGCCAGCAACGAGTACACGCTGGCAAAGCTGTTGGCGAACAGGTTGAAGCTGGCGGGCACCACGGTCAAACCTGCACTTGTCACGGCCATGACCGTGGACTACGGCAGCAACGGTGGGCGCCTGCTCTCAGACGACGCCATCGCCGAGATCGAGCGGACGGCAGTGCCTGCATTCTCTTCCCTGCTCGACCGATATGGCCAGAGCCCCCACCTCGACACGCAGTGGGACGGCAAGCCCCAAGACGCTGCGTTCTTCGATCACGGTGTGCGAGAGTCCGTTCTTCGCCAGCTTCACTCGGTGTACGAACAGCAAGCTGCCGACGACGAGTCGCGCTCACGCCAACGGGCTGAAGCCAAGGCTGCCGATCGAGAGGCCAAGCGGGCACTCAACGAGCGCCTACGACGAACCCAGAAACAACTGGACAAGACCGAGCAGCGGCTGGAAGCGGTGCAGGCTCGTCTGCAGCGCACCACCGCCGAACGAGAGCGTCTGCGGCGGCGTCTGACGCTTCTCAAGTTCTGGCAGGTGGCCAACTGGTCAGAGTACGGACCCATCGTCCGGAACCGAATCCGGCGGACGATCACCCGTCGTCGACCGCGACAGCGGCCCAACGATCCGGTCTGAACCGCCGTGGTCGCGAGGTGGTGCTCACGACTTCTTCTCCACGATGCCCATGAGATCGTCTCGGGAGAGCAGAACTGGATTGTTGCCCGGTCATTCCGGGTTCACCGGGTCGATGAGCCCCGGCAGATCGCCCTCGGTTGCTCCGACGTCGCGTGAGCGTGACGGTAGCCCGAGGTCGTCGAGCAAGGCGCCGACTGCCTGATGACCCCCGGCGTCGCCCGTGATCTCGACCGTCGGCGAATGTGGTCCAACACGGCCTGGCGGTCCGCGAGGTCGATACCGGGCTGGAGTGCAGTTGCGTCGGCCTGACCGTGCACATCGATGAACGCCGCGAGGGTCAGTGCGACCGCGTGACCGTGACTGACGCCGAAGCGCTTGGTGATGCCACACGACAACGCATGAGCCGCCGTCGTCTTGGACACGTCGATCGCACGTCCGGAGAGGTGGCTACCGATGAACATCGCTCGGGCTGACGTCTCGTACGGTGGTCATGGTGACTCACAACCTCAACGAGATCCGCCAGACCTGCAATCGAGCGGCCTGGCTCGATCAAGGTGTGCTCATCGCCGACGGGCCGGTCGAGGAGGTCCGCCACCTCTACACCGGCGGCGAGGCACCGTCCGACTGAGCCGAGCGCCCGCCGCGCGGCTCGTTAGCATCTCGCGGATGTCCACATCGACGGCCGGCGCTGCCGGCGCTGTCACGCGAAAGCTCCGCGACCCCTGGCTGGACAACGTCAAGGTCGTGGCGATCACGCTGGTGGTCGTCGGACACGGCATTGGGCTGGTTCGCAATCAAACCGAGCTCGCACCTGCCCTGTCGAACTTCATCTACCTCTTCCACATCCCGCTGTTCGCTGCAGTGTCGGGTTGGACCGCACAACGGCTGGTGGCGAGCGGAGAGGGCTTCATTCGAATCTGTCTACAGCTCCTCCTGCCGTATCTGATCTTCGATGCGATCGCCGCGATGATCCCCGTGATCCTCGATGATGCCAGTTTCCGGCCGACGTTCGACTCGCCTTCGTTCGGGCTCTGGTATCTCTTGTCGCTTGCGACGTGGCGGATCTTCTGGCCGTGGCTGAGAGACCTCGACCGGGCACCCACCTTCATCGGGGTCGTGGCGGTCGCCGTCGCCGTCGGCTACTTGTCACGGGTCGGCCACACCTTGTCGCTCTCTCGTTCGTTCGTCTTCTTCCCAGCGTTTCTCACCGGAGCGATGTTCGGGACTGACCTCGTCCCGATCCTGAAACGACGGCCGGTGCGTCTCGTGTCGGCCGCGCTCCTGGCAGCTGCGCTCGGCTTCTCGTGGATCAGCCGGGACTGGCTGGACCGTACATGGATCCTCGGACGTGACGCGTACGAGCCGTCTGTCAACTTTCTCACCGCTGGGCTGCTGCGAACCGTTGCGATCGTCGGCGGAGTCGTGTTGGCGCTGGCCGCGGCGAGCCTCGTGACCTCGCGCCGCACGATCCTCACCCAACTCGGCGCATTCACCATGTTCGCCTATCTGCTCCACCTTCCGATCCGACTGGTCATCGTGGAACTCGGACTGGTTCCGAGCGACAGCGGCATCGTCGGCCTCGTGGCGATCGTCGTCGGCAGCTCGGTGCTGACGATCGTGCTCATGACGGCTCCCGTGCGAGCGCTCACCTGGCCACTGGTCGACCCGGGCAGATACAGCTGCCCCAAGCGTTGAGAGCGCCGTTGCTGCTCAGAGTGAGTCGAGATCGGCCCCGACCGAATTCAGTTGCTCTTCGATCACCGAGTCCAGCGACGCCGAGTAGGTGCCGGTGAAGTGCACGCCGTCGTAGCTGACGACCACACCGCCTTGAATGGCGTCGCACGTCGTCCCATTGGGGCACACGTGCGGTTCGAGTGACATCACGCTGACCCGCTCCGGTCGCTGCGCGGCGAGTTCGCGGACCAGTTCGTTGTAGGTCGCCCACCTGCCGGCGTCCGCGGCCGTGTCGCACACCGTCGGGTCCTGCTCGTTCGCTGCGAGGCAATCGACGTCGCCGAGTCGCGGGAGCGTGTCGACCAGCACGATCTGAGCGTCGGTCTCCTCGACCAGCCGATCGAGGGTGGCACCGGTCGCTTCGGTCACATCGAGCAGGTGCTGCTCCGTCAGCGGCTCGACCAGCTCGCCGTCGGGACCGACATGACGGGTTGCAGTATTTCGCGTCGCCGCGACGATGAGGTCAGGATCGGCTGCGATGACCGCTTCCATGATCGGCTCGTAGGCATCCAAGCAACGCTTGTCGACGGGGCGGAACCTGTTGTCGGCAGTTCCTCCGGCGAGCGAGCGATCGTCCAGAGAGCACCCCCCGAGTCCGGCTTGGATCAGCGTGAAATCGTGCTGTTGTGCGAGCTCGACCATGGCCGGGGTCAGGTGTTGCGATGTGGAGTCCCCCATGGTGACCGCGACCGGAGCATCTGCTCCTGCGTCGGACACGACGCACGGCTCGGGCTGATCAGGGCAGTATTCGACACTCTGATCCGTTGCCGCCACAGCGACTGCGTCATCGAGCCCTGGCGTCAGCATCGTGACGGCTAGCCATCCGACGACTGCCATCGCAATGGCGGCAGCACCGATCGAACGCCAAGAGTGGGAGCCGACGAACGGCAGCCGTCCGCGTCGCACGGGATCCTCGAGGAAACGCAACGACGCCGCGGCCAGCAAGAGCACCAAACCGAATCGCATCGCATCGCATCGACGATCCGACGTTCAGCGAAGTCCGCTCCAACGGGGTACGCAATCCAGATGATGATCGGCCAATGCCACAGGTAGAACGCGTACGAAATGCTTCCGAGGCCCTTGATCGGCGACCAGGTGAGCACTCGTCCAACCGTAGAGTCCGGGCGATCCACCAACGAGGCGATGAGGATGCCGACGATCAACGCGAAGACGAAGCTGCCCAGCCCGTAGTACAACCGATCGCTGCCCGCCACCCGGAACATCGCGACGACCACGGCTCCGAGCATCACCCCCTGCACGAGCGCTGGCCGTCGGACGAGTCGAAGGACACCCCGAGCCTGCAACATCCCGAAGGCGGCCCCGATGAGCATCTGATGGATCCGAGCATCAGTTCCGAAATAGGCCCTCGAAGGAGAGAACGCATCGTACAGGAGCGCCATGCGCACGGCGGACAGCACGGCGAGCACGACCGTCACTGCGAGCAGCACGCGCAGTCCGGCCCAACGCCACGTCAGCAGGAGCACCAACGCAACGAGCAGTGGCCACACGAAGTAGAACTGCTCCTCGACTGCGAGCGACCACATGTGTCGCAGCGGTGACGTCTCCGCGTCGGAAGAGAAATAGTCGGAATCGGTGATGATGAATCTCCAGTTCGCCACGTAGAAGAGCGACCAGAGCACATCGCCTCGGCGGGCAAGGAGTTCCGTCGGCGACCCCCACACCGACACGTACAGCGTGACGGCGACCAGAACCGACAGCGATGCTGGCAACAGGCGACGAAACCGGCGCGCCCAGAACGCCGTCAGATCGACGGTTCCGGATCTCTCGTTCTCGACGATCAGCAACCGTGTGATCAGGTACCCGGACAACACGAAGAACAGGTCGACCCCGAGGAAACCTCCGGGCAACCGGGATTCGTTGTTGTGGAAGACGAAGACGGCAAGAACAGCGATCGCTCGAAGTCCGTCGAGCGGCGCCGAATAACTCAGCCGGCGCAGCGAGGCTGCCGATGCGTCGGCGTTCGGACCGGCAACGATGTGGGAGTCCGTAGTCACAGGGTCGCGGTCACGGGGTCGCGTTCACAGGCTCTTCCTCACGAGAACCATGAGGTCGTCTCGGGAGAGAGCGATCGGATTGTTGCCGAGCCGTTCTGGGTTGACGGAGTCGACGAGTTCGTCCACGTCGGACTCGGTCGCGCCGACGTCGCTGAGGCGCGAGGCGAGCCCGAGATCGTCGAGCAATGCGCCGACTGCTTCCTGGCCGGTTGTGTCGCTCGTGATCCCGAACCGCTGGCACACCTGGTCCATCGCGGCGCGGTGGTCGTCGAGCTCGACGCCTGGTTGCAGCGCTGATGGGTCAGCGTCAACGTGGGCATCGATGAATGCGCCGAGCGTCAATGCAACTGCGTGGCCGTGGCTGACTCGGAAGCGTTTGGTGATGCGGTACGACACTGCGTGCGCAGCCGTGGTCTTCGACAAGTCGATCGCACGACCCGCGAGGTGGCTGCCGATCGCCATTGCGCGGGCCCGCGTTTCGTCGGGCGCTGCGACGAACGAATGGATAGATGGCATGAGGTGGGCCAGCGCCCAGCGGGCGTTGCGTCGACTGGACGGTGCTGCGCCGACGGCCCACAGACTCTCTGTGGCCTGGCAGACCGCATCGATTCCTGACGTGGCGCGCTCGGTGCGGTGAGCCGCTGATTGCGAGCATCGGGTCGAGCACGATGTGATCGGGGCGGAGCTGGGGGTCAGCGATCGAGTACTTGGTGTCGCCGACGTACACCACGGCGAAGTGTGTTGCCTCACTTCCCGATCCGCTGGTGGTCGGTGCCAGTACCAGCCCGCTGGCACGGTCGTGGATGCTGTGACTCTCGATCGCCGTGCGAAGCGCGTCGGCCCCGGTGATTCCCGAGTAGACGGTGAAGAGCTTGGCCATGTCCAACGCACTCCCGCCACCGATGCCGAGAACGGCGTCGACGGGGTGCTGGTCGATCAGGCGAAGTCCGACGAGCAGGTCGTTGGCGTCGGTGTTGGGAGCGAAGTCATCGAAGATGCTCACGTCGGCCACAGCCCGGAGCCGAGGCAACATGCGCGACGCTCCGCTTGCGGCGAACGAACGCGCCCCGCAAACGACGAGGACCCGTTCCCAGCCGGCCTGATCGACGATTTCCGGGAGGTCATCGATCGCGTTGGGCCGGTAGTGCACGTTCCAGTTCGAGAAGCGACCGACGGCCATCAGTTCGTGGCGCCACCGACAGCGGCCATGAACGCGGCCATGCTCTGTGCGGGTGTCTGCGTCGGCCGTCCCAGATCGGCGCGTGCGCCGGGAGCAACGATGACCTCGAGGAACGATGGCCCGTCGACGCTGTTCATCTCGCCGATGACACCAGCGAGCTCCGACAGATCGGAAACGGTCGAACTCGAGCGGTAGTTCACTGCCCGCGCCACAGCGACCAGATCGACGACCTCGATCGAGGTGCGCTGACCGCCGACGCTGTCGTGCACGCCGTTGTTGAAGAGCACATGGCGGAAGTTGCTCGGAGCGTGATCTCCGATGATCGCCATCGAGCCGAGGTGCATCAGCGCCGCACCGTCACCGTCGAGACACCACACGGTCCGGTGGGGTTCGCGAAGCGCAACGCCCAGAGCGATCGAGCTGGCGTGGCCCATGCCGCCGACAGTCAGAAAGTCGAGCTCACCGCTGGTCGACGATCTCACCCGATACTCGAAGAGCTCGCGGCTGAGCATCCCGGTGGTCGACACGACCACAGAGCCCGACGGGAGCGCGTCGATGGTTGCCTCGAGCCCCGCTTCACGAGTCGGGCGACCGGCAGTGGTCGGCGATGGTGCCTCGCCATCGACGTGCGCAGGGGCGAAGGTGTCCTTCTCCACGACGATCGCCACCGGTCCACGACGTTGCATCGCCGCGTCTGCCATTTCCCTCACGAACGCCGGGAGCGCTGCCGCATCATCGGGCAACACACGCCATGGGATCTCCATCGCGTCGAGCATCGCCGGCATCACCCTGCCCTGGGTCACGTGCTGTGGCTCGTCCTTGACACCGGGCTGGCCACGCCAACCGATGATCAACAACATCGGAATGCCGTAGACATCCGGATCGCTCAACGACAGCAGCGGATTGACGGCGTTGCCGAGACCCGAGTTCTGCATGTAGACCGCTGCGAGTTCGCCGGTGCGCAGCGAATGCCCGAGCGCAATGCCGACCGCGGCGCCCTCGTTGGCGGCGATCACGTGCTGCGACCGAGGCAGCGACGCCATCACGTACTTGCCGAGCTCTTTCAACAAACTGTCGGGCACACCGGTGTAGAGCGACACACCGACACCATCGAGCTCGGCAACGAAACCGGCCGGATCGATCACCCTGCGTTCTCCGGAATGACCTCGAGGATCTCACTGATCGAACTCAGCATCGGATCCGCCTCCAACGTGCGCCCATTCTCCAGGACCGACTGCGCCACCTTGCGCATCTGGGGATACGCAGCACGCAGCATGTGGTTCGCATAGATCACGACGTTGACGCCGTGATCGGCGAGCTCCGTCTCGGTCACCTGCTGATACGCAGTCGGAACCGCGACGATTGGAATGTGCGCCGAGAACCCGCGAACGATGCGACAGAACTCGAACACCTCGTCAGGCGTCTTCTGACGGCTGTGAATCATCAACGCATCTGCACCCGCATCGATGTACGCCGCTGCACGAGCCACCGCATCGTCCATGCCCTTCTCCAAGATCAGGCTCTCGATCCTGGCGATCACCATGAAGTCCTCGGTGATCTGGGCCTGCTTGCCGATCCTGAGTCGAACACAGAAGTCCTCGATCGTCGATTGCGTCTGCTCGACATCGTTGCCGAACAGCGAATTGCGCTTCAGGCCCTCTTTGTCCTCGATGATCACCGCCGACACACCATGACGCTCGAGCGAGCGCACCGTGAACCCGAAGTGCTCGGGCTTGCCTCCGGTGTCACCGTCGAAGATGAGCGGCTTCGTCGTGACCTCGAACAACTCGTTCACCATCTGCAGACGGGAACTGATGTCGACCGCCTCGATGTCCGGCTTGCCCCGAGACGTCGAATCGGTCAACGAACTCGACCACATGCCGTCGAACTCGACCGTGCGACCCCCGTGAGTGGCAGTCGTGTTCTCCACGATCAGGCCCGACAGGCCGCTGTGGGCCTCCATCAACCGCACGATGGGCTTGTTCGCGATCAGACGGCGCAAACGCGACAACCGAACGCTCGGCGTCGTGCCGATCTGCTTCAAGGACCCATTCAACTGCGTCGAAGAAATCCCCTCCGTATAGGGCACCTCGACCAACTCGCCACCCCACTGGGCGAGCGCATCGATCACACGCTGACGGGTCTCACGCTGCACCCCGGTCTGCCAGTCGTCTCCGTGCACGACGATGTCGGGACGCAACGACTCCAGATTCGGCACATAGTCGAGGGACTCCTGCGCCACCACACGATCGACCGTCTTCAGCTGCTCCACCACCGCCCACCGCTGCTCGAACGTCATGTGCGGGAGGCGCTTGTAACTCGCAATCGCCCCATCGGTCAACAACCCAACCGTCACCGAGCCGAGTTCAGCAGCTCGAATCAACAGATTGATGTGGCCGGGGTGGATCAAGTCGGCACTCATGCCGACGTACACAGCCTTGGGGTCAGGCATCAGGAATTCCTCACTGGTTGGCGATGTCGCTGGGAGCGAACTGTAACGAACATCAGGTTGGTTTCGATGGTGATCACGTTCGCTCGAACGGTGACGGAAACGGGTACAAGCCGTCGAGCAGGTCGCGGACGTTGACCGCCTGCAGCTCGAGGTCGACCTCGGTGTACTTCGTCGAGTTCAGGCAATACAACGCTGGACGGTGACGAAGGATCTCAGCAAATCGCTGGGCGTAGTCGGCACGACCTGTGTCGGCATAGATGTAGCCACGACGAGGCAAGGGCGATTCGACACCTTGACGGGTGGCGATCGAGTAGTAGGCCGCGAACATGCTCGGCAGGGCCAGATCGTCTTGCGAGCGGAATCTCGCACGTCTGGTTCGCTCGACTTCCTCGGGATAGCGCTGTTCGATCTCCTCGAGCACTGACCGCCGGAGGGGGTGCGCGACATGTTGGAGCTTCCGGTCAAAGGTCAGCCCGAAGTCCCGCTCGATGATCCGTACAGCGTTGTAGGCGGCCCAATCGGTCGGAATCGCATCGGGCTCAGGCTCGCCGCGGTAGATGTACTGGGACGGAGCCAATCGGACTCGAGCTTGGCCAGCCTTGGTGTAGAAGAGATCGCTCGACACCTCACGTCCGAAGAACACATCGTCGTTCATGTAGATGAAGTGTTCGCTGAGACCGGGGATCCGATGGAGGCACGCCTCGATCGCGTGCGAGTTGAACGTCGGCAACATGTCACCGTCGGGAAAGATCTCTGAGTGGGAGACCACCGTGATCCGATCGTCGGAATCGTCTAGCCAGTCAGGCCGTTGATCAGCGGTGACGAGGAAGATGTTGCGGACAAACGGAGCATGGAGCCACAGCGCGCGGAGTGAGTACTTGAGCTCTTCTCTGTCGAGGAACCGCTCTGCATTGTTCGCCGTTGCGAGTTGGTTCTCGGCAGTTGCCGAGTGAGTTCTGTGTGACTCGCGCCAAGCGGGATCTGCCGAGTCGACCCAGGTGTAGACGACGTCGATGTCACCGACCAGACTCGTTCGGCCAAGCGAAGACGAGGCAGCTGCGCCGCGATCCGCGAACTCCGACGTCCAATCGACTCGAGGGCTCGTCGGGTCGACCGCCAAGACTCGGTGCTTCTCCGGCGAGTGCCGAACGAACACGATGTCGACATAACCAGCTTCGGTCAGGTGGTAGTTGCGATGGATCAACGGAACACCCACACGTAGCGATGTGGCGCTGAAGACGTGTCGGAGCAATGCGTCGGCTGCAGGGTTCGTCGACCGGACGGAAGCTCCCACCCGTGCCCGCACTTCGAGATCCGGTTCGACGGCGCCGAGCTCGTTCAAGACCTCGACCAGCGCCGCTTTGTCGTCGACCTTGAGGGCGATGAGGGGGTTCAGGCCGGTGTCGTCGGTCCCGTGATCGATGCCCGCGGTGGCGATGGCTTCGGCCACGATGACGAACATCTCCTGTCGCCGCTCCACTCCGACGACCGAGTATCGCTGGTCGGACGACGACCACTCCTCCGACCCGGCGCCATTCGCCTCGGTTCGGTAGAGCCGCCGAAGACGAAGCCGCTCGCGAGAGCGCCCGAGTGACCTTCGTGTCGACAACGCAGCCGACTCGATCCGTGGCGCCTTCGCCAGCATGGGCCTGAGCTGGCGAAGTACGGCGTTCTTCGTCCGTGCAGCCACTCTCCGGGGCCGAGATCGAAGCCTGTCGTTCGCTTGGCGGAGCCTCCGGTTGTCCGCGGCGAGCTCGTGCGTGCGGGTCATCAGCTCGGCGCTGCGATCACGCACCTGTTCGCGCCCGAAGTTCGATGGCTCACCGTGCTCGAGGACGTCGAGAATCGCATCCGCGCAGGCCTTGCCTGCGATTCCGGGGTTGCTGAAGAGCTGACTCGTGAACCGCTCGAGACGCTGCTCGTCGCCGAGTCGCCGAGAAGCTTCTCGAATCGCCGCTTCGAACGACTCGCCGGGCTGCCAGCCGGCGGCCAGCTCTGACAACAACCCTCTCTCGAGATCCGTGGCCGAGAGCCGATGGTAGTCATCGCTCTCGACCATCGGGTTGCCGACGACCACCAGCGGCCGCCGAGCGTACAGCGCATCGTATGCGGCGCCGGACATGTCGCTGATCACGTAGTCGGCCGACTCGTAGAGCTCCACGGGGTCGGCGTCGGACTTGAGGACGACACAGTTGCCGGGCAGCAATGCCGCTAGCTCGGGCCCCTCGCTGTGGTGCAGTTTCACCGTGATCCGGCCATCGAGTTCGGCCAGATGGGGAGCGACCAGCGGAATCGAGGACAGCGAGCCATAGGTCGGGAGGTAGAGCCCATGGCTGTCTGACGACTGCGGATCGGCCGGTCGTCGGTCACGCTCGAACCAGCGATCGAACATCGGGTTGCCGACAGCGACTGCATTGGAGAATCCACGCACGCGGTTCACCGAGTACTCGCCGTACATCAGGTTCAGGTTCGGCAGCGACCGCCACACACCGTACTGATAGGTCTCCTTGGCAAGGCTGTACTGCTGTGCGACCACCAGTGACTTGTCGAAGAGAAGGTTGGGGAGCACGGGCGTCTGGCACACGATCAGGTCGAACATGCCGTCCAGCGAACGGAGTGACTCCGCGGGGATCGTCATCACCGATGCGTCAGGTACATGACGGCGAACGAAGGCTTCGTCGACCTCGAAGTCGCGATCTCGGATTTCGATCACGAACGTGACCGGGCCGAGGTGACGAGCAATCGACTGGTAGTGATGGATTTGGTATTGGTTCGTGATCAGCAACGCGATCTTGCGCATGAAGGCACCCTGGTTGGCATTGGGATGACGCCGACCCCCAGGAACTCGGTGTCGGGCGCTCGGAGGCGGTCTAAGTGTACTGACGCTTCGGAGAACCCCCGGGGATTCGGCGTATCGACCACCGGCACGCGTCGGGGCCCTGCCTCACCATCGAGGTACGGGGGCGAAATGCCGCACTGGTGCAACCGACCGCGAAACGCAGAGCACCGGCGGCCACGCGGATAGCCAACGACCAGCTCGGCACCGTCAGACGATCTCGGCGCTCGGATGCACCTGGCTCGAACGCATCCGGTCGAGCCATCCGAGCAGGACCGCAACCGCCCGCGGGTCGTGACGCAACCGGTGCCCCGCCCCCTCGAACAGGCTCAGCTCGGCTGAGCCGTGGGCGTTGACCAGCTGGCGGGCGTCGGACACCGGCACGCTGTCGTCCTCTTCGCCGTGCATCACCAGCAGTGGCCGAGGAGCGAAGCGGCGAGCTGACGCCACCGGGCGGAAACGGCGGAACTCGCGGGTCCACTCCTCCACCGACGGCGGGAAGTCGCGGTGGTGGATCGCCCCGATGTCGCGGGCGTGATCGAGGAACCGCCGCGGATGATCGGCCCAGTCGTCGAAGTCGGCACGAGGGCTCAACAAGCCGGCAGCCGACACCCGCGGATCGTCGGCGGCCACACAGATGGCGATCGAACCACCCGTGTTGGTGCCGAGCAGGATCACCCCGGTCGGCTCGTGGAGCGTCAGGAGATGCGAGATCGCGTTGCGGAGGTCGTCGACCCAGCCCTGCAGTGAGAAGTCGCCTTCGCTCTCTCCGCATCCCCGGAAGTTGAACGTCATCGCCACGCACCCGAGTTCGTTGGCGGTGCGGTCCATCAACTGCGGGAACGTTCCCCCGGCGCGCTGTGCGTCGAGTGACGCAATGGGGAAGCCGTGGCAGAGCACCACCGCCGGGCCGGCCTCGAGGTGACCCGACGGCTGCGCGATGTGACACGCAAGCGACAAGCCGTTCGAGACGAACCGGTCGTTCATCCCCGGCATGTCACATCACCTCGTGCGGTCCGGTCAGGACCAGGGCTTGCGATGGCGCCGATGGGCTCCCACCGTTGCCAGCGTGTACCCGCGGTTGCGGGCCTCGGCGAGTGTGTCGGGGCCGAAACTGAGCCCCACGCCCTGGTCGACGATGTCGTTGATGATGTCCTCGTCCTCCCACGAGTCGAGGTCATAGACCAACTGGGTGCGCTTGTCGCCGACGAAGCGACTGTGTTCGAACTTCGGGTGATGCTCCATCGAGTGCCAACGGTAGTCGGCGATGCCCTCAGGGCACCCACCAACCATTGAGATCGACGATCAGGTCGCCGCCTCCGAACGTCCACGCGCACGAACGCAAACCGTCCAACGGCACGATCGCTCCGTTGGCAGTGGCCTGGCCGACCTGCTGGTTCAGCGTCGAGGTGTCGCGACGGGTCACACAGTCGTAGGTGGTCACATAGCCGGGCACGGCGTGGTTCGCTGCCGTGACGTTCACGGAAGCGGCCCCGGGCACCTGCCCTCCGAGTCCGGCGGCGCTGACGCTGTATCCCACGGCGGTCTCCGCACCGGGCGTACCGGTTCGGCGCGTGTCGAGCACCCGCACCGGCGAGGTCGGTTGGTAGCCGAGGCCTGCCGCACCGTACGAGCCGACGAGATCGACGAGCACGTCGGTTTCAGCATCGCTGTAGATGCAGATCCGTCCGGCCGACAAGCCCACGATGGTGTTGTTCGGCCTCGCTTCCCCGGCCACGTAGTTGACCGTGGAGGTGTTCGGCACCACACCGCTGCACGGGAACACCGTGAGGAAGCCTGGGGTCGACGCGTTCACCCCGGTGACATTGAGCGCCACCGCAGTCGACCCGCTCGGCACGCGACCGTCGAGGTCGACCGCCAGCGTTGCCCCAGCGCCGATGCGAAGGCCTCCGACGCCGGATCGGGTGTCGACCACCCTCGTCGGCCCGATCGGAGTGAGACGAGAAGCGCCCCTGGGGCTGAGCCAGCCGGTGATGTCGACGAGGATGTCTGTCTCCGTGAAGGCCCACACACACAACTGCCCAGCGTCCGACAGCGCGGCGATGGCGGTGTTGGCCACGGTCTGGCCCGCCACGAAGTTGAGCGTCGAGGTGTCGGGCACCCGATCGGAACAGGGGTAGACGGTGACGAAGCCGGGCGCTGACGGGTTCACCGCAGCGATGTTGACCACCGCAGCGGTCGCATCAGCGGGCACCGAGGCCCGATTGGCCACTTCGACCACGACCTGACGACCGGCTTCGATTCGACCCGACACGCCGATGCCGTTACGGGTGTCGACGAGGCGGGTCGGCGTGATCGGCGTGAACGCCGACAGACCTGCAGCGAGCGGCGGCGGACCCTGCGGCGCGTCGATGACGAGCTCGTAGGCTCCGAGCGATCCGTACGTCGTGAATCCAGTCGAGGCGGTGAGCCAGCCGATCGGTTCGACCTCGATCGTGTAGCGCCCAGCAGGAACCGTCGGGCCGGCGCTGAGCGTCCAGCCTGATGGTGTGTCCGGCGACACCGATGCGACCACAGTCCCCGCGGCGTTGCGAACCGTCAGCTTGGCAGCCAGGTTCGACCACGCGGCTTGACCCAACGGCGGGCGGAGCTGCACCGAGAGCGTGCCGGCGAGCACGTCGACAGCGAAGACATCACGATCACCGGTCCGCCCGATCGTTCCGACGGCGACACCGTTGCTCGACACGACCGACGGCGCGACCGTCGTGTCGGGATGATCGTCCGGACGGGAGCCGGCGAGTGCTGCGATCTCGGCCAGATCGTCCTCGAAGTTGTTCGCCCCCGAGTACTCACCTTGCGACCACTGGGTCACCGGTCTCGTCGGATCGAGTGGGCGACCCATGATCGGCGCCCACGAGCCGTGCCCGTCGTAGTAGTTCGGGCTGACCGGTCCACCGTCGTGGCTCAACCCGAACGTGTGGCCGGCTTCGTGCGACACGGCCTCTCCCATGGTCTTCGCCGTCTGCTTGTACTCGAGGTCGGTGAACACGTACGCCGCGTGGTCGAACGAGGCGTCGAAGACGTCGAGGAGTGCCACACCGATCACGCTCGCCGTCGTGAAGTTCGACGGTGTGATCACCATCCGTTGCCCGTAGGCCGCATCGAAGATCGACGTCCGCCGCAGCGCTTCGGGACCAGGGTCGCGGGTGGTCACGTTGATGTCGAAGGGCCGGTAGTCCTCGACGACACGCTGCCACGTCTCGAAGATGCGGGTCTGCTCGGTGACCGAGAACGACGTCGGTGAACCGTCGAGATCGAACGGCTGCCGAGTGATCGTGCCGGCGTAGCCGACGCTTCCCCACGCCGGGTCGTCGGCCACGTGTCCGTTGAAGTCGAGGTAGAGCACCCGGCTCGACGAGGGCCGCGAGTCGAGGGCGAACACGTTCGCCGGCAGCGCCGCGGCCACCAGCGGCTCGGCCAGCTCGACGGGTGGCGCTTCGAGCGTGTCGGCATAGCCGACGAAACCCGAACCGGTGACGAACATCGCCGGGTCCTCGAGCAGCTCGTCTCGCAATTCCTCCGGTTCGAGACCGGCCTCGCCGGCCACGACATCGAGCGTGCCCGACCCCTCGAGTTGCTCGACTGCCGCCGCCCCTTGCGTCACATCGAGGTCGGCGCCCTCGAGCGATCCCACCTCGACGACATCGCCGATGACACCGTCGGTGACGTCGTCGGTGCCGGAGCGGAGAAGGCCTGTGACCCTCCGGCAACAGCGAGACACGTCGCGAGCGCAACGGCGACTGCACCACCGCGTCGAACTCGAGGTCGAAGCAGTCTCACAGTGGAAAAGTACCGACTGCCGAGCCGTTCCGCTCATCGGACCGGTGATCCCGCACATGATCCCGGACGCGACAGTGCCGGGACCGACGATCGATCCCGGCACTGCTCGGACTGTTGGGACTGAACGCATCACGACCGACGTTACATTTGGTGTCAGACACCAGACGTAACATCCGGACACCGCGGGGACCAGCTGCGGCGATGACGTTCAGCGGGGGTTGGCGGAAATTCGCCAGGCGGTCCAGCCTGTCGGCCTAGCGGCCAACCACCTCCAGGGTCCCGTATGAATTGTCTGGCATGTGTTGGACCACCTCCTCTCTCTGGTGGGGGACAGTTCAGCACATCGACTTCAGATCGTGTACGACTGATTTGCGAGAATTTTCGATGCGAGTTCGAGGTTGCCGTCGATGACGACCTGGTCGAGCAGGTCGTCCGCGCCGACCCGGCCGGCGCATCGTCGGGTCATCACCCCGATCGGCATCGTCAGCGTCACCGTCGCCGGTTCGCTCAGCTCCGGAACCACCGCTGCCCGGTCGCCCACCTCGACGTGGAGCCGGCGCACGACCGCTCCCCCGTCGGTGAGCGCAAACGTCACGGACTGACCCGGCGTGGCTCCCGCCTTCTTGCCGACGACGAATCCGAGGGCGGTCGACATCTCGTCGAGCACCACCTCGACCGCCAGGCCACTCTCGTGGCCGGGGCGACCGACCGCATCGCGGATGTCCTGTTCGTGCAACCAGCAGTCGAACACCCGGATCTGCATGAATCGGCCGTAGGTGTCCTTCCCGGCCGGGGTGAACGACTCGGCGTTCCACTCGTCGTCGCTCATCGCCTCGAGTGCTGCCAGTCGGGCACCGGTCAACTCACGGAACCGGGAGAGCACCGCGTTCGGCGGCATCGGGCGCAGCGCCTCGACCCACTGCTCGTTGAAGACGCCGATGTCGTTGCGGACGTGCTCGGCGGCATCACGATCGATCTCGACGCTCGGACCGGCTTCGCCCGACAGCATCGCCTCGGTGCCGACGATGTGCGACACGTTGTCCTGGACGCTCCATCCCGGAAGCGGTGACGGTAGGCGCCACTCGTCGTCGGACAGCTCCCCCAGCAGCTCGCCGAGGCTCGCCCACACCTCCCCGAGTGCCGCGACGGTCCGGTCCTTCGTGATGCTCGATGCCATGGAGGCATCTTGGCAAAGCGGGCGATGGGCGGTCGCAGTGGATCAGAGCACGTCGTCGAGCGGGGCCTGCGGGCCGACGGCGCCGATCGCCTCGAAGTAGCCGAGGTGCGCCTCGACCACGTTGACCGCGTCGACGTCGTCGAGCAGTGCGATGTCGTTCGCCTCGGCCTCGCCGAGCAGGAACGCGGTGAGCGTGTCCTCGGTGAGCACGACGGGTTCGTCGATCGACTGCGGGAGGTCGACGACCCGGTCGGGCTGCAGGCCCTGCTCGTGCAACCAGCGCATGTGGAACACGAGCAGCTGCTCGACCTCCTCGGGAGTGAGGCGGGCCTGGCTCTCCTCGGGGAGGCGGTCGCACACGAAGTCGACCGCTTCGTCGAGCTGGTACACCGCCCGCGGGGCGACTGCATCGAGGCGGTGGGCTTCACGCCCGACCACGGCCGCGGCGATCGCGAACACGAGCAACGCCGCCATCACTGCGAACACGATCGTGATGCCGTCCATCAGCCGGCAGTCTACGATCGCGAACGAGCGATGAGCTTCCGCGACACCCGTGGGCGCGGAAACTCATCGCTCGTGACTCGGCTGGCTCGAGGGCCGTCTCAGATGCCGATGCGCTGGGCGAGCTGCTCGCGGTGATAGGTCGGATCACCGAAGAGGAGCTCGGAGCTCTTGGCCCGCTTGAAGTACAGGTGGGCGGGGTGCTCCCAGGTGAAGCCGATGCCACCGTGGATCTGGATGTTCTCGGCCGCGGCGTGGAAGTACGCCTCCGAGCAGTAGGCCTTGGCGAGCGAGGCGGTCGAGGCGAGCTCGTCGTTCATCTCGCTGGCGCACCACATGCCGTAGTAGGCAGCCGACTTGGCCGACTCGACCTCGAGCAGCATGTCGGCGCACTTGTGCTTGATCGCCTGGAACGAACCGATCGGGCGACCGAACTGCACGCGCACCTTGGCGTAGTCGACGGCCATCTCGAGCACCATCTGGGCGCCACCGACCTGCTCGGCGGCGAGCGCCACGGCAGCGAGGTCGAGCACGGTCTGGATGGTGTCCCAGCCCTTGCCCTCTTCGCCGATCAGCTCGGCGGGGGTGTTGTCGAAGTCGAGCTTCGCCTGCTTGCGGGTCTGGTCCATCGTCGACAGGTTCGTCTTGGTGAGGCCGGCAGGCGTCGCCCTGCGACGGCGAACAGGCTCGTGCCGGCGGCGGTCTTGGCGGCGACGATGATCAGGCTGGCGGCGTTGCCGTCGAGCACGAAGCTCTTCGTGCCGCTGAGGGTGTAGCCGTCGCCCGACTTGGTGGCCTCCATCGTGATGCCCGACTCGTCCCACTTGCCCGAGGGCTCGGTGTAGGCGAGCGTGGCGATCGTCTCGCCCGAGGCGATGCCGGGGAGGTACTTGGCCTTGGCGGCGTCGTCGCCCGACTGCAGCAGCGTGTTGGCGGCGAGCACGGCGGTCGAGAAGAACGGGGCGCACAGCAGCGCGCGGCCCATCTCCTCGAGCACGATGCCGAGCTCGACGAAGCCGTAGCCGGAGCCGCCGTACTCCTCGGGGATCGACAGGCCCTGCAGGCCCATCTGCTCGCCCATCTGGCTCCAGACGGCGGGGTCGAAGCCGTCCTCGGTCTCCATCATCTCGCGGACCGCTTCCTCGGAGCTCTTGTTCTCGAGGAACGAGCGCACGGTCTTGCGGAGTTCTTCCTGTTCATCGGTGAAGGCAAAGTTCATGGGCGAGATCATCGCGGGCTTGCGCCGAGCGCGCGCAAGTCTGATTGTGTACACATGTGGACACTCATCGCACATCGATCGATCGGCATCCGCGAACTCCGAGCGGGCCTCGCCGAGTCGGTGCGCGGTCGCCGAGGCCGGCGAGCGCACGGTGGTGACCGTCGGTGGACGACCGGTGGCACAACTCGGACCCGCTCGACGCCGACGCCCCCGACCTCGAACGCCTCATCGGCTCCGGCGCCGTGATCCCGCCGCGGCGCACCAGCGAGTGGCGACCTCCCGAACCCGTCGCGGTGTGGGCCGGCGTCCGCCTCGACCAAGTCCTCCGAGAGCTCCGCGGCTGATGCCGCCACTCCCCGCAGCCCCGCACCACCCCCCGTTTGCGTGGCAGTTCCGGTGGACCGGGTCACCCGAATCGCAACACAAACGTCGGACGCCCGACCCAGCCCGTTTGCGTGCAGTTCCGGCGGAGCGGGCCACCCGAATCGCAACACAAACGTGGTTGGGGTGTGGCGTGGGGTATGACGGTGGCGCTCGACACCAGCGGCGCTGTTGGCGTTGGCGGTCGAGGGACCGCATGCGGGCGATCACGCTCGAAGCGCTCGACGAGCGACCCGGTGTGGTCGGCCTCGGCGATGGCGCTGACCGAAGCGCTGCCGGCGATCGACCGGCTGACCGATCAGCGCGATCCTGCGCCTCGACCTCGAAGACGCCGTCCGGCTCGTGCTGGGATCACCTCCACGTCGTGCCCGGTCGACCAGCGCTGCCTCGATCGAGCAGCGGCGCTGTCGCGCACCCAGCCGGTCCGGCTGAGCGACGCGATCCACTTCGCCGCCGCCGAACGCATGCCCGGCCCGATCCGCTTCGTCACGTTCGACGCCGCCCACATCGGCGTGGCGCTCGGCCTCGGATTCGACGTGATCAGCTCGTGACCGCGACGATCGCAGCGGCCCACTGCGATCGGTATGGTCGGCGACCCGTGAACGACCACCCGACGTCGACCAACGGCGTGCTCTCCGTCGTGATCCCGTGCTACAACGAAGAAGCAGACCGTCAAGGAGATCCTCGACCGAGTGCTCGACTCGCCGCTCGTCGGAGAGATCATCGCCATCGACGACGGATCCAACGACCGAACGCTCGAAATTCTCAGCTCGTACGCCGACCCGAGCCTGCGGGTGCTGGCCCAGCCGAGCAATCAGGGCAAGGGCGCTGCGCTGCGCCGCGGATTCGCCGAGGCGACGCAAGCCGTACGTGATCGTGCAGGACGCCGACCTCGAGTACGACCCGGGCGAGTACCCGAGGATCATCGCCCCGCTGCTCGCTGGCGAGGCCGACGTGGTGTACGGCTCACGGTTCAGCGGGGGCGACGCACGCCGCATCCTCTACTTCTGGCACACCCTCGGAAACCGAGCTCCTCACACTGGCGTCGAACATGACGACCAACCTGAATCTCAGCGACATGGAGACCTGTTACAAGGCGTTTCGACGCGAGATCATCCAGAAGCATCGACATCGAGGAGGATCGTTTCGGCTTCGAGCCAGAGGTCACCGCGAAGATCGCAGCGATGGGATGCCGCGTCTACGAGGTCGGCATCAGCTACCACGGCCGCACCTACGACGACGGCAAGAAGATCGGCTGGCGCGACGGGATCCGAGCCGTGTTCTGCATCGTCGCCTACTCGCCACCCGGCGTGCGCTTCGGGGTACGCCGCGCAAGCCCGTGGGTCGCACGCCTCACAGGGTCCTGAGTCACCGCTGATCGACGACAGCCGCCGGCTCGTCAGCCGGGCTTGCGGGCCACGAGGAACACCGACTGCCCGAACGGCACCCGCACCCGGGTCTCGAACCAGCGGACGGCCGGCACGATCCACTTGTCGAAGATCTTCACGGTGGTCGGCGACGTCGGTTCCTGACGGAGGAACCTGCAGAAGATCAGCCAGCTGAACCAGCCCGGCAGGTTGACGTGACGAGCCCTCGACCACCTCGAAGCCGGCGAGACGAACATCGGATTCGAGCTGACGCTTGCGGTAGCGACGAACATGGCCGAGCTTGGCGTCGAAGTCGCTGTACAGGAACTCGTACGACGGCACCCAGATGCACAGCCGTCCACCCGGGTCGAGCCGGTCGTAGATCTCGCGCAGCACACCCTGGTCGTCCTCGATGTGCTCGAGCACGTTGATCATCACCGCCGATCCGAACGGCGGACTCCAGCGGTACATCAGCGACGACACCGGCGATCGTGGTGACCCGCGCATCGTCGACATAGCGATCGACCAGCAGCGCCGCCGCATGGGATCCGGGTTCGACGGCGGTGACATCGCCGAACGGGCGTAGCTCTCGGTGAAGGTTCCATGGCCTGCCCCGACTTCGAGCACCGGGCCGACGAGATGCGGCGCGCACAGGTCGACGATCCAGTTGCGGTAGTTGAGTGCGTCGTCGAGCGAGTCGAGCGACGACGCCAACGTCGCATCGACCGAATCGGGATCGAACGACGAACGCGATGAGGGGTCTGGGGCTGGCACGGACGGCAGGCTAACGAGCCGTCGTTCGACCGTCGGCCACTTCGACGAACCGAACTGGCCGGATCGGCTGCCAGACTGGCCCGATGGCTGCGCCCGACACACTGCACTGGTCCAACGCCGACGTCGAGGTCCACAAGGTGGTGGTCGGGCCGTACGAGAACAACGTGTTCGTCGTGCGCTGCCGGGCGAGCGGTGAAGCCGTGCTGCTCGACGCCGCGAACGAGCACGAACAGCTGCTCGAGCTGTGCCAGCGCCTCGGCGTGAAGCGGGTGCTCGAAACACACGGCCACTGGGACCACATCCAGGCGGTCCCGGCGATCCGCGAGGCCGGCTACGAAGTTGCCGTCACGTCGCTCGACGCGCCGATGCTCGAACGACGTCGGCTACGACGTGTTCATCGACGACGCCGAGGTGATCGAGGTCGGCCGACTCCGCCTCCACGCGATCCACAACCCCGGCCACACGCCCGGCTCGATCTCGTTCGCGCTCGACGACACGCCGCTGCTGTTCACCGGCGACACGCTGTTCCCCGGCGGGCCCGGCAACACCTCGTTCGAGAACGCCGACTTCGACACGATCATCACCTCGATCACCTCGAAGCTGTTCACGTTCCCCGACGACACGATCGTGCTGCCCGGCCACGGCCTCGACACGACGATCGGCACCGAACGCCCGCACCTCGACGAGTGGATCGAACGCGGCTGGTGAACGCCGGCTGATGCGCTACGACGAACGGCCGCATCGACGACACCCCGGTCCACACCGACGACCTGCCGCCGACGCCGATCCGCGACCGCAACATCCCGGCAACGGCATGGGTCGAGGCGCCCGAGAGCCTCCTGACACTCGGCGACGACCTCCCCGAGCGACCGGTCGCCGAGTACAAGCGCCGGATCGGGCCGTGGCTGCTGTGGCGAGCCGGGCCGGCGAAGGGCGCCGACGCCCGCTACTGGGCGGCACACGTCGACCGGCTCGACGAGCCGTTCACGCTGCGCCTGTTCCCCGACGGCACGGCGCCGGAGTCGGTCCGAGCGGCGAACACCACACCGTTCCGGCCTGGAAGGAAGACCTCCGCGACACCTGAGATCGTCGGCTGCGCCTCACGGGTCAGTCCGCCGGCGAAGCCGGAATGCGCCCGGGCCGCCAGGGGAACTTGCTCGGCACCTCCATCGGGGCGGCGGGGTGACGAATCCTCCGGACCACATCTCACGGGCGAGGAATGCGTCGACGGCCTCGGCGATCATCTCCTCCCGGGTGATGCCACGGCGATCGGCCGCATGATCGAGCCGCTCGACGATCGGTGCCGCGCAGGCGGACCGGTGACCGTCACGGTCTCGTGCGTCTGGTCGGATCGCGGCGGCTCTGACACATTTCGAACGGTAATCGACGACACGCCGTTCCGGTCGGGCCTCTCCCCGAACCGGTGGTCAGCGTGGCTCGATCGAGCCGTCGTAGTACTGCTGGGCGAGCGCCCATGCACCTCGGCCGCACTCGTATCCGATCTCCCGACCGGGGAGATCATCGGCCGCGACGTGGATGCCGCCGTACAGCCGCGAGATTCCCGCCTCGTCGGCCGCGTCCGCGTAGGTGGCCCACTGCAGCACGAACTCGTCATCGGGCCCGGCCTCGAACTCGAGCGCCCCGGCCTCGATCGACCACTCGGCGAGGCCACCGGGGAAGTAACTCACTGCCGGTGATCGCCGTGAGCACCTCGGCCGCCGCCCGGCTGAAGGTGCTGTGACCCGACACGTAGCCGGCGAACGACGGCGTGACGAACGTCGGGCGCTGGTAGGGCACCCAGTCGACGGCCAGGATCCAGCCGACGCCCGCGACATCGGCCTCGGGGTCGTCCGGCGTGCCCGTCCAGGCCCGCACGGCGATCTCTCCGACGTGGTCGGCGAGGTCCTCGTGTCGCTCGCCGCGGCGCGCTCGACGCCTCGGTGACGACCTCGACGAGGCCCGGTTTCGAGCAGCAGGCCATCGGGATCGTACGACGGCTGCGCCGGGTCGCTCGACTGTCCGCGCCCACCCATGTAGCGGATCATCGAGATCGGTCGGCTCGAGTCGTAGTGAGCCCTTGACCCCCCAGGCTGCGATCGCGGCGTCGTGCGTGGCGCCGTTGAGGGCGAGGTACAGCTTGACGTCCCACTCGAGGCGGTCGACCTCCGGGCCCCGCCCCGCCGATCGCGGAGCGGACCGAGCGCTTCGAGATCGTCGCTGACCACGTTGGCGATGGAGTTCCAGTGACCCGGTGGGGTCTCCGAGTCCGGCCCGTCGGCCCAGAACTCGGCGACGACCCGGCCGTAGTCGCCGAGGGCCACCACGTTGGGCTCGTAGGGCTCGCCGGTGACGGGGTTGACGGCGCGGCCGTCGCCGTCGTAGGTGCCGAGCGCGTTGTCGCCCATGCGACGCCGGCGAGATGTCGATCGTCGTCCCCGGCAGACGGGTCGAGGGTGGCGCTGTAGCGCAGGACCTCGTTCGCCTCCTCCTTGAACTGCCGATCGGTCACCGGATCGCCGAGCGCGGGTGGTGGGCCCGGGTCCAGGATCAATCCGTCGGCGTCCGAGTCGCGGCAGCGCGAACGACGTGACCGTCACCCCAGTGGGGGCCGACGAACGTCTGCACGGTCTCGTCGAGCGGGAGCCCGTTCTGGGCGACCATCTCCTCGAGTTCGAGCGGCTGCCACCGGTTGGGGTCGTTCATCGTCGTCCCCGATGCGGTCGACGACGAGCGGCGGGTTGACCGGCGCGTAGTCCATCGCGACGTAGCCGCCCGCCTCGTTCGATCCGTCGTCGAGGTGTCGGCGAGGATCACCGCTGCGATGCGGTTCCCGAGCGCCGACGGGACGTCACCGTCGACGGTCGTGATCTCACGGTCGTAGCAGAGTTCGGCCATCAGCTCGTCGAGCCGGGTCACCGACTGTCTCGGCTTCGGGCGACGGGAGGTACCGCTCGACGAGGACCCGGTAGGCCGCGTAACTCATCGCCTCTTCGCGGCGCAGCGGTCACGTCGTCGGCGGCGTGCGGTCCTCGTCGACGAAGACACCCACGGCGACCGGGTCGTAGGCAGCCCACGCGTCCCACATGGCGGCCGAGGAGTGGAACAGGTTGCGGGCGTGCACGGTCGGCGCGGGGAAGTCGCTGCGGATCGCGGCGAGTACCGCCTCGTTCCAGTGGCGGGCGACCGAGTGAGCCGGGTCGGCCGTTCGCTCACAGGCCGGAGATGCATCGTCCGAAGCCGACTGGGAGACGGCGACGCCGACGGCGGCGACAACCAGGATCGCGCCGGCGGCCACCACGATCGCCATCTTCTTGCCCACCACTCAGTCTCCAGTCACCTCGAACGACTCGAATCCCATGCGACCGTACCGCCGCCGCAGTGCCGCTGGGTGTCGGCTCAGCCCGATCCCTCGGGCTCGACCTGCACGATCTGGTCGACCTCGACATCCGAACGCTCCCACACCGAACCATCGGGCCACTCCACGCGGATCGAGACGGCCTCGTCGTTCTCGCCAAGTCCGAAGTGTGCCCTCGGATCCTCCGAGGACAGGTAGCTGCTCCCCACGACGAGTTCTCGAGTCTGGGACCTGCCACTCCGGTCGGTGAGGGTGACGTACGTGCCCGGCGCTGCCGGCTCGGCCGCAACGACCAGCCAGTGCCCTCCGGCTCCGACGTTGCGGAGCAACGCAAGGTCCCCACCGATCGTCCCGACGGCGAAGTCGACGTCGCCGTCGTTGTCGTAGTCGCCGGCAGCGAGACCGCGGCCGAGATGTCGTCCGCTCTGTTCGAGTCCGAGTGCGCCGGTCACCTCCGAGAAGACTCCGGAGTCGCCGTTCGTGTCGTTCTCGAACACGCGGAGCTGTTCCCGGTCGCCCTGAAGGTCGGTCACCGGCAGCGTCCCATGGGCGTGGACGAGATCGACATCTCCGTCGAGATCGACATCGACCCAGGCTGCCCCCCACCCGGTGTCCCGATCCCCAAGTCCGGCAGGCCCATGTCCGCGAGCGCGGCCTGGAACGCTGGGCCCGAGGGGTCGTCGACAGAACTCCGGAACACGGGCGTGGTGCTCGTCGGTCATGTTGGTCACGATGAAGTCGGGGAGACCGTCGCCGTCGTAGTCGGCGACCGCCACGCCCATGCCGGCTCCGTCGTCGTCGACGCCTGCCGCGCCGGCACGGTCGACGAATCGGAATCCCGGCGAGGCATCGACCTGCTCGTTCACGTAGAGCCGGTTCGGTTGGGTGTCGTTGGCCACGTAGAGGTCGAGATCGCCGTCACGGTCGACGTCACTGAACAGCGCACCCAGCCCGTAGTCGACCCGATCCGGCTCGATCCCGACGTCGGCCGCAACGTCGACGAACGTCGGACGGCCGCCGCCCGCAGCACCGTCGCTCAGCAGGAGCCTGTCGGGAATCGGTGCGAAGATGTTGGGGAACCCCTGGATCGCCCCTTCGAGCCGGTTGTTCACGTCCACGTAGCCGGCGAGGAACAGGTCGGGCCAGCCGTCGTCGTTGACGTCACCAACCGCCGCGCTCGTTTGCCAGCCATAGGTGTTCACACCGGCGGTGCCATCGTCGACGGCGAACCGTTCACCGTCGTCGTTCCACATCATCACGTTCTCGCGCTCGGTCGTGACGTAGAGGTCGGTGTAACCGTCGAGGTCGAGGTCCGCAGCCACGCACCCGTTGCCGCGGACCTCGAGACCGGCGCCGTATTGCTCGGTGACATCGGTGAATCGTCCCCGCTCGTTGCGGAAGAGCCGGCTCGACGGCAGCATGCCGTCCCGTCGCCACCGCCCCCATTCTCCGTTCGACCACGTGTTCACGGCGAACAGATCGAGCCAGCCGTCGTGGTCGACGTCGATCCAGCACACGCCTCCGCCCATCATGGCGTTGGGATCTCCTGTGGTCCCCCATTGGAAGGCTCCGTGACGGAACTCGACGCCGACGTCGGCGGCAACGTCGACGAATCGCACCGACTCCATCACGGCCGCTGCCGGTCGCTCGACCTCGGCACCCTCGGCGCGGGCGCTGTCGGTAGCGCCCGTGCAGCCGGCGAGCAGGCCGGCCACGGCAACCGAGCCGAGCAACGAGCACCACCACCCGGCTGATCGCTGCCGCTTCATTTCATGCGAGACCCCGCTGGGTCCGGCGTCGCTTCGAGATCGAGTCGACGAGCACGGCGAGCAGCAGGACGATGCCGGTGATGATGAACTTGAACCCCGACGAGAGGCCCATCAGCTCCATTCCGTTCTTGATGGACGTGATGACGAGCGCACCATAGAACGCGGCGATGATGCGACCGGAACCTCCGAACAGACTGACGCCACCGATGACGGCCGCAGCGATGACCTCGAGGAGGAGGTTGCCGCCGGCGATGTTGCTGCTCGTCGAACGCAACCGCGACACGAGAATGGTGCCCCCCACGCCTGCCATGAATCCGTTGATCATGAAGCAGGCGATCCGGATGTTGTCGACGCTGATACCGGCGCGCCGGGCTGCCTCCGGACTACCGCCGACCGCGTAGATGTGACGCCCGAAACGGGTCTTCGAGACGATGAACGTCCAGAAGGCGAGGAAGAGGCCCAGGATGAGGGTGACCAGCGGGACGCCGCGGTCGCTGTTGGCGATGGCGACCGCCCCGAACGAGAGCACGGCGACACCGACGATCTGCGCGATGACGATCGGAAGCGGCGTGGACGTCAGACCTCTCGCCGCCCGGCTTCGCAGATCGTTCAGCCGAATCAGCGCGTACACGGCGACCACTGCGGCACCGAGCGCCCATCCCACCCAGTCATCCTCGAAGAACTTGTTGGCGAGATCGACCAGCCGTTGATCCTGGATGCGGATGAATCCGGCATCGGTGAAGTCGAGAGTCAGCCAGAGCACGACACCGGACCAGACGAGAAATCCGGCCAGGGTGGTCACGAAGGATGGGACCCCCAACTTCGTGATGATCAACGCATGGAGGAGCCCGATCGCCGTACCGAGCAGCAGAGCGGCGAGAATGGCCGCCCACCAGGGCCAACCCGGATCGTCAGGACGCTGGAGCAATACCAGCACCGTTCCGCAGGTCGCAGCGACGAAGGCCACCGACAGGTCGATGGTGACGACCTCGCCGTCGGCAATGAGCAGGATGAAGATGATGCCGATGGCGAGAAAGGCGATCGGCGCCATCTGCAACAGCACATTCGTGAAGTTCCGCGAGGTGAGGAACTGGTCTTCGAGCGTTCCGAACACGAGCACGATGACGATGAGGCCCACGATGATCGGAAGCGAGCCGAGCTCGCCGGCCTTCACCGAGTCCCAGCGCTGCCGAAGG
This sequence comes from Ilumatobacteraceae bacterium, assembly GCA_963793335.1. Classification (GTDB taxonomy): domain Bacteria; phylum Actinomycetota; class Acidimicrobiia; order Acidimicrobiales; family Ilumatobacteraceae; genus Sva-07. The sequence goes on from CAWBZS010000015.1 coordinate 38,355, forward strand.
TACTCCTTGACCCCGGAGGTCGGCCCGGCGAATCCGGCGGTCCGCCCTGGGCCGGCCAGAGCAGCCTGGTTCGCATCATCGATGCCGAAGGCCTCACCGGTCGCCTCGTCGACGAACTCGACATCTCTGATGTCATCATCGCTCATGAGGCGACCTCCTGGTTGTCCATCCCCGGGACGTACTTCATCTCACCGGCCGTGATCGCATGAACCACGTCTTGTTGGGTGCTGCCACGTCGGTCCATCACCGCGACCTGCTGGCCGAGGCGCAAGACGGTGATCCGGTCGGCAACTTCGAAGATGTCGTGGAGGTTGTGCGAAATGATCACGACCCCGTATCCCTGCTCGGCGAGGCGACCGACGAGATCGAGCACCTGGCGGGTCTGGGCGACACCGAGAGCCGCGGTCGGCTCGTCGAGGATGATCATCTTCGAATCGCCCCACATGACCGCCTTGGCCACGGCGACGGCTTGGCGCTGTCCTCCGGAGAGACCGGCAACGGTTTGACGAACAGAACGCAGTGTCGTGACCTTGAGGCTCTCGAGCGTCGCCTGCGCCCGATGCTCCATCGCGACCTCGTTCATCACACCGTTCTTCGTGACCTCGCGCCCGAGAAACATGTTGGCGACGACATCGAGGTTGTCTGCGAGTGCCAAGTCCTGGTACACGACCTCGATCCCCAGAGCAGCCGCCTCGCGGGGGCTGCCGATCGAAACCCCTTGGCCTTGGAACTCGACCGTGCCCTCATCAAACGGGTAGATGCCCACGATTCCCTTGATCAGGGTGGACTTGCCGGCGCCGTTGTCACCGACGAGGGCCATCACCTCACCGGCGCGGACCTCGAAGTCGATCTTGTAGATGGCCTGCACAGCGCCGAATGACTTCGACACCCCACGGCATTGGAGAAGCGGCGATTCCGCCTCGCCCGAGTTGCTCATTGTCCCCCCTCGAGACACACGTGGCGGGGGCGAAGAACGCCCCCGCCACGCATCAATTCAGATGGTACGAATACAGCTGACGATCACTCGGGGCAGACTGCCTCGACGTCACCTGTGCAGATCTCGTCCCAGGTACGGAAGCCGTCGGCAATCACGGTGTCAGCCATGTTGTCCGCAGTCACCGCGGTCGGGTTGAGCGCCAGGTAGGCAACGACTCCGGGGCCGACCGCTTCATCGGTCGGGAATCCGGTCTCGGTGCTGATGGCGATCGTCTCGAAGTCACCGCTGACGGTTGCAGGATCCCCACCGTCGCGCAACTCCAGTGCAGCGGCTGCCGCCACGCCTGCGAGCGGCTCGATCGGCTTGTAGACGCTCATCGACTGCTTGCCGAGCAGGATGTTCTGCATCGCGACGACGCTTGCATCCTGACCGCTGAGCGGCACGCTCGTGGCGTCGAGCCCGGCGTTCTCCAGCGCATTGATCACCGCGTTGGCAATGTTGTCGTTGGCGGCGAAGACGGCGTCGACCTCGTTGCTGGCACCGACCAGGATCTGCTCCATGATCGTCTGGGCGTTCTCGGCGTCCCAGTCGGGCACGTACTGGTCGTCGACGATGTTCCAGTCGCCGGCGTCGGCACGTGCCTCCGCGACCGCTGCGTAGCCATCGCGGAAGAGGAATGCGTTGTTGTCGGTCTCGCTGCCGTTGAGCAGGACGACCTGGGGCTCATCGACCCCGAGTGCGTCGATCTCCGGCTCGAGCACCTCAGCCATCGTGGCACCAACCGCAACATTGTCGAAGCTGATGTACACATCGGCGCCATCACCTTCGGCGGTGAGTCGGTCGTAGTCGATGACCGCTGCGCCACCCTCGCGGGCGATGTCGATGATGGTGGCACCGGAACCCGAGTCGAGGTTCACGAGCAGAATCACGCTGGCACCTGCCGCCACGGCCTGCTCGGCCTGGCTGATCTGCGTTGCGCTGTCACCCTCGGCGTTGACGATGGTGAAGTCTTCACCCTCGACGAGACCGGCGTCTTCGAATCCCTGCGTGAAGAAGCGACGGTCGTCAGCCTCCCAGCGCGGTGAGCTCGCCGAGTCCGGCAGCAGGACCCAGATCGGGCCTTCGCCGGAACCGGCACTGGCATCGTCGCCGCCTTCGCCAGCTTCGCCAGCTTCGGTGGTCTCGGTCGCGGCATCGTCCGATGATCCGCTGTCGTCATCGCTGCCGCAGGCTGCCGTGAGCAGTGCGAGTGCTCCGACCAGACCGACGACCGTACGTGTCGATTTCCTCATGATTGGTACTCCCCCTCTGGAGTTGTGTTGGGTGATGCAGTGCGCAGTTCACGCGCCTGACACCTCTCGTCATCGAAGGTTTGTCATCGATGTCGACAAATGCGTAACCAGTGTGCCGCCTCGCACTGCCTGATGTCAAGCACTCACGATCCCCGCCGGATCGGCGAGCAAGGGCCCGAACGCCAGCTCGGCCGCGCCCATGAGCGTCGCATCGTCGCCGAAGGTGGCCCCGACGACGCGGACCGAGCGCACCAAACCGTGGATACCTCGCGCGGCGAGTGCCGCATCGAGCGCCCCTCGAACACTCGGGAGCACCCTGTCGAGCAGGGCGCCCAGCACCACGACGTCCGGGTCGAACGCGTTGATCAGCCCGGCGATTCCCATTCCCAGCCAGCGCCCCTCGACCTCCAGCGCATCGAGCGCGGCCGACTCACCCGCAGCGGCGCGAGCGAACAACTCGTCAACCGCCGGGACACCGCCATCGACGTCGAGCCCAGCGCGCCGAAGCAGTGCCCGCTCACCGATCTCGGTCTCCCAACACCCGATGGCACCACAGGAGCATCGATGACCCGCTGGGTTGACCAGCATGTGGCCGAACTCACCGGCGAGGCCGGCGCGGCCCGTCACCCGGACCCCATCGGAGATCACACTCCCACCGACTCCGACCTCACCCGAGACATAGACCATGTGATCGGCTCGCACGCCGAACGTCGCCTCACCGAGCGCGCCGAGGTCGGCGTCGTTGCCCACCAGGACCGGGAGCTCCACCTCGAGCGCTTCCTGCAGCAGCCGACTCAGCTCGACGTCGCGCCATTCGAGGTTCGGCGCCACCTCGACCACTTGACCCGCATGCCGGATCAACCCGGGGACCGCCACGCCGACGGCGGTCAACCGACGACCATCGGCGACCGGGCCGCGACAGCCCAGCACGTCGATGCTCTCGATCACGTCGGCGATGACCACCGAGGGCGGCATTCGATCGCGAGATCGCGGCACTCGACGCATCCGAACGACGGATCCGTCGAGTCCGACCAGCGCGACCGCGAGTGCATCGACACCGACCTCCACGGCCAGCACACCGAAGTTGGAGCCATCGACCCGGGCGACGGGAGACGGACGCCCCGGGCTCCCGTCGGACAGCGCAGCCTCCTCGAGGACGAGGCCGAGGCCGACGAGTTCGCCGACGAGACCACCGATGGCGCTTCGCGTCAGCCCAGTGGCGGCGACCACTTCCGAACGCGACAGTGGGCCGCGACGCCGAACCTGGGCGAGCACCGCGGCAAGGTTGGCCTGCCGTACGGACTGCGGTCGCACCGCAGCCAGTCCACCATGAGGCATCTGCGTGTCGACCTCCCACGTCTCGACAGTGCGCCGACGACCGAGTACGCGGCGACGGGTTGCACTCTAGTGTCGGGTTTGTAATAGTTGTCAACAAACATCCGCCGACCGCAGGACGCAGCCACCATGAACGACTCCTTCTTTCCCGACATCGAGCAGATCGCCTACGAGGGGCCCGACTCGGACAACCCACTGGCCTTTCGCTGGTACGACGCGGACCGCGTCGTCGCCGGCAAGACGATGGCCGAGCACCTCCGCTTCGCGGTGTCGTACTGGCACTCGTTCAACTCCGAGGGCATCGACATCTTCGGCGCCGGCACGCTCGACCGCCCGTGGCTCGATCCCGCCCGCGACCCGATGGAGGCCGCGAAGGAGAAGATGGACGTTGCGTTCGAGTTCGTGTCGAAGTTGGGTGCGCCGTTCTACTGTTTCCACGACCGCGACATCGCCCCCGAGGGCTCGACGTTCGCCGAGTCGTGCCGCAACTTCGACGAGATGGTCGAGCTCGCTGCCGGCCACCAGGAGCGCACGGGAGTACAGCTGCTCTGGGGCACCGCCAACCTGTTCTCGCACCCCCGGTTCCAGGCCGGGGCCGCGACCAACCCCGACCCCGACCTCTTCCGGTACGCCGCCGCTCAGGTCGCTCACTGCATGAACGCGACCCACCGGCTCGGAGGCGCCAACTACGTGCTGTGGGGCGGACGCGAGGGGTACGAGACCCTGCTCAACACCGACATGCGACGAGAGCTCGACCAGCTCGGCCGGTTCTTCAACCTCGTCGTCGAGCACAAGCACGCCATCGGGTTCGACGGGCTGATCCTCATCGAGCCGAAGCCGTTCGAGCCGACGAAGCACCAGTACGACTACGACGTCGCCGCGGTCCACGCGTTCCTCCAGAAGTACGGCCTGGAGGACGAGGTCAAGGTCAACATCGAGGTCAACCACGCAACGCTCGCCGGGCACGACTTCGCCCACGAGATCGCCGCAGCGTTCGCGGCCGGCATCTTCGGCTCGATCGACGCCAACGCCGGCGACGATCGCCTCGGCTGGGACCTCGACCGGTTCCCGGTGTCCGTCGAGCAGATGACGCTCGGCATGCTCGAGATCCTGCGCGGCGGCGGCTTCACATCGGGCGGCATGAACTTCGACGCCAAGCTGCGCCGGCAGTCGACCGACCGCAACGACCTGTTCCACGCGCACATCGGAGGGATGGACACAATGGCGCGGGCGTTGCTCGTCGCCACAGTCGATCATCGACGACGGCGAACTCGACCGCCACGCGTCGCCGACCGCTACGCCGGCTGGGACAGCCGCCACCGACATCACCGGCGGCAGCGAGCCTGCAGGACCTCCACGACGCCCAACTGGCGAGCGACAAGGAACCGACCCGCACCAGCGGCCGCCAGGAGGCACTCGAGAACCTCGTCGCCAAACACATCGAACAGCCCGCTGACGCTCCCAAGCCCGTCTCGTGACAACTCCACCTCTGGGCGGGACGGTGCGCACGAGATGGCTCAAGGGCGGGGCGAATTGGGCGCCGGTAGGATCGACCATGGCGTTCGATCTCGACAGGGTGCGCAAGGAGTTCCCGATCCTGGCCCGCGAGATCGACGGCAAACCGCTCGATCTACCTCGACTCGGGCAACACCTCCCAGAAGCCGCGCCAGGTGATCGACGCGATGAGCGAGTTCCTCGAGAACTCCTACGCCCCGATCAACCGCAGCTCGTACCGCCTCGCCGGTGAAGCCACCGACGCCTACGAAGGTGGGCGGCGAGCGGTCGCCCGGCTGATCAACGCGTCGTCGGCCGACGAGGTCGTGTTCACCAAGAACGCCACCGAGTCGATGAACCTGATCGCCCGCTCGTGGGGCGTCGGCAATCTGCGCGAGGGCGACGTCGTCGTGCTCACCCACATGGAGCATCACGCCAACATCGTCCCGTGGCAGATGCTGCGCGACGAGATCGGCATCGAGATCCGCTGGGTGCCGCTCACCGCGGACGGCCAGCTCGATCTCAGCGACCTCGACCGACTGCTCGACGGCGCCAAGGTGTTCTCGTTCACGGCGATGAGCAACGTGCTCGGCACGATCCCACCCGTCGCCCAGCTGTGCGCCGCGGCCCACGACGCCGGAGCTCTGGCCGTCGTCGACGCCTGTCAATACGTCCCGCACAACGCCACCGACGTGCAGGCGTGGGGCGCCGACCTCGTCGCGTTCTCCAGCCACAAGATGTGTGGACCGTCCGGCATCGGGATGCTGTGGGGCCGGATGGAACTCCTCGATTCGATGGCACCGTTCCTCGGCGGCGGCAACATGATCGACACCGTCACCCTCGACGGCTACACCACCGCGCCGGTTCCGGCGAAGTTCGAAGCCGGCACCCCGCCGATCACCGAGGCTGTCGGTCTCCGCGCCGCTGTCGAGTTCCTCGAAGACCTCGGGATGGACGACATCCGCCAGCACGAGATCGACCTCACGCGCTATGCGCTCGACACCCTGAACGCACGCTTCGGCGACGAGATCACCATCTACGGTCCCGACGACACCGCCGTGCGCGGCGGGGTGCTGAGCTTCGCGTTCCGCGACCTCCATCCCCACGACGTCAGCCAGATTCTCGACGAACGCAACGTGTGCGTGCGGGCCGGCCATCACTGCGCGAAGCCGCTGATGCAGGTGCTGGGCGTGCAATCGACCACCCGAGCGAGCTTCTATCTGTACAACGGCACCGACGATGTCGACGCCCTGGCCGATGCACTCGACAGTGCAACCGATATCTTCGGGTTCTGATGTCGGGCCTCGAAGACCTCTACCGCGAGATCATTCTCGACCACTACCGCACGCCGCGGAACCGTGGCGAGCTCGAATCTCCGCCAGCGGTCGAGTCACGCGGCCACAATCCGCTGTGCGGTGACGAGATCACGCTGTACCTCCTCGTCGACGGCGAGGGAAACGACGCTGTCGTCACCGACGTGAAGATCGGTGGCCAAGGCTGCTCGATCTCGCAGTCGTCGGCATCGATGATGACCCAAGCCGTCATCGGCAAGTCGGTCGGCGAAGCCCGCGCCATGATCCGACGGTTCCGCTCGATGATGGGTCTGGACGACGTCGAGGCGCAGCCAGGCGACGACGACATCGATCTCGGCGACCTCGAGGCGCTGCAGGGCGTCGTGAAGTTCCCGGTGCGCATCAAGTGCGCCGTGCTCGGCTGGAACACGCTCGCCGAGGCGCTCGACCGCTCCTGAACCTCCAGTTGCCCAGGCTCCGATGAGCGAGCCCACCACATCTGCGGCGTTCGCTCATCGCTCGGGCGCGGTCAGTCCGATGGACGCAACAGCAGGTCCTCGATGCGGAGGAAATCGCCCCAACCGGCGAGGAGTTCATCAACCGAGCCGACCGGGTTCGGCTCGAACGTCGCTCGGTCGACGATGGCGATCGAGTAGCCCCAATCGATGAATCGCTGCAGATGATCCTCGGGCGGGCGAGCCGAGACTCGCGAGGTCATCTCCTGCGAGAACTCCATCACGAACGTCGGCCGATGCCGCTCGATGGTGTCGAGTGCACCGTCGATCACGATGCCCTCGGCGCCCTCGACGTCGATCTTGATCACCGACACACGATCGAGATCGACGTCGTCGAGCGCGAGCGTCGGCACGATCGTGCCTCGGCCCGACCCGGTCGTGGCCTGATCGTCGGGCAGGAAGCCGCCGTTGGAGCCCACATGCGTGCCGAAGGAGACGAACCCCCGACGACCGGCCAACGCGAGCGGCACCAACTCGACGTTCGTCAGCTCGTTGACGGCGATCGTGTACGCGATCAACCGCGCGTTTTCCGGGTTTGCTTCGACGGCCATCACCCAGCCGTGAGGGCCGACCCGCTGCGACGCCCTGAACGCGTGGTACCCGACGTTCGCTCCGACGTCGACGAACAGATCACCGGGCCCGAGCAACCGGTCGAGCGTGGCAGCGACGTGCGGCTCGTACGCTCCGTCCGCGATCTGGACCGACACCGATGCGTCGGCCCGATCGACCGCGAGTTGCAGCCCGTCGAGATCGACCATCTCGAGATCCGATTGACTCCACCTGATCGTGACCGGCGAGGTACTGGTCTGTTGGTCGAGGGCACCAAGGGCCACTCGAACCGCGCTCAGCGTTGGCGGCGAGTCGCCGATCGCATGCCGGACGAGGTGGTTCTGGACGTCGTCGAGCCGGTCGGGGAAGAGCAGCGCCAGGATCTCGTCCCACGGATCGACCGGAGCTTCGGGGGGACGTCGCCAGCGGTCGAACACGTCAGACCCTCGCCAGCTCGACGACGCTGCCGCTGCTGGCCTCGACGAGTTGCGCTGGGGTCAGCGAGAACACGTCGTGCCAGGTGCCCGCCGCGGCCCACACCGTCTCGTGCGCGAGCAGTCGAGGGATCGACGAAGACCCGCAATTCGGTGGTGTGCCCGAACGGCGGCACGCCGCCGATCGGGAATCCAGTGGCCGCGCGCACGGTGTCGGCGTCGACACGGCTGCACGTCGCACCTCCGGCGGCGATCGCCAGCTTTGCCTCGTCGAGCTGATTGGCACCGCTGACGTAGGCGAGGACGACTTCGCCGTCGACGGCGAAGATCAGACTCTTGACGATCTGCCCGACGTCGCATCCGATCGCGGCTGCCGCGTCGACCGCGGTCTTGGTGCCGTCGGGGAAGCGGACGGGCTGCACGTCGAGCCCGATCGCGGCGCCGGCCTCGACCACCCGGCTCACGTTGCGGTGTGGCTCGTCGGTCATCGGCGACGACGGTAGCCGCCGATTCACATCATGCCGAGTTCGAGCCGAGCCACGTCGGAGAGGCGCGACGCATCCCACGGCGGGTCGAACACGAGCTTGACCTCGACGTCCTCGACGCCGTTGAGCGAGGCGACGGCATCGTGGAGATCTTGGCGCAGGATGTCGCCCATCCCACAGAACGGGGCGGTCACCGACATGTCGACCTCGACTCGCCAGCCACCGCTGGCGAGCTGTGAGGCGTCGACCCGATACACCAGGCCGAGCTCGACGATGTCGACCGGGATCTCGGGGTCGTAGACGGTGGTGGCCGCCTCCCAGACCCGATCGATGCTGAACGGCTCGTTGCTCGCGACCGGATCGGTGCCGTCCGCAGGCGCTTCGATGAAACCGAACTCGATCGAGTCGGTACGGCTGAGCCGCGCCATCTCGCCCTCGCGGGTCTTCACGGTGGCGGTACCGCCGAGCGCTTGCAGCAGCGTCACCCGATCGCCCTTCGGGAGAATGGTTCGTTGCCCGGCGGGGACGATCGTGACCTCGCAGTCGCGCGGCAGAGCGAAGCCCTTGCGAACGCCGACTCCGACACCGACGTCGGCCGGCTCAGTCATGGTCGTGACCCAACCGGTGAGTGACCCAGTTGCGGATCGATTCGACACTGATGTCGTCGACGATCTGGTCGGCGAAGCCGTTGATCAGCAACCGACGTGCGTCGCTGACACCGATGCCACGCGACCGCAGGTAATACAGCGCAGTGTCGTCGAGTTGGCCGACGGTGGCGCCGTGCTTGCACGCGACCTCGTCGGCGAGGATCTCGAGACGAGGTTGGGTGTTCACCTCGGCACGGTCGGACAGCAGCAGGTTGTCGTTCGACTGCTCGGCATCGGTGCCGTCGGCACCCGGGCACACGTCGATGCCACCGTTGAAGACGCCGGTGCTCGACTCGTCGAGAACGCCGCGGTACGTCTGCCGGCTCGTGCAATCGGGTGCCTGCGTGAACCACCGTGATCTGCTGGTCGAGAGTCTGCTCACCGACGCCGAAGAACAGTCCGGACAGGTCGGCATGAGCGCCGGCGCCGGCCAACACGACGTGACACGCCAGACGACCGTACGCCGACCCGAGGTTGAAGGACCGCAGGTGCAGTGTGCTGCGCTCGTCCTGGCACGGCGTCGACCCGGCCGAGGTGCACCTGGGCGGCGGGAAGATCCTGGACGACGAGATGCTCGAGCCTCGCATCGGCGGCGAGATCGATCGTGGTGCGCACATTCGACCCACCGAACTCGGCACCCGCTCCGAGACGGGTCTCGACCACCGTGGCAGCGCTTCGCTCCCCCAGCTGGATGACCACACCCGTACTCGACGCGTTGGTCACCGATCCAGGAGCGACGATGTCGACGATGTGGATCGGAGCGGCGACGTCGACGTCGGCATCGATCCGCACCACGGCGCCGTCGGTGCCGTAGGCGAGGTTGAACGCCATGAACGAGTCGACGATGTCGACGCCGTCGGCGTGACGGGCAACGAGCTCGGGAGTTGCCCCGGCGACGTCCGCGAGCGCGGCGAGGTGCACCCCGTCGACAGCGTCGAGGTTCGAGCGTTCGTGGTCGACCGCGCCATTGACCATGACGATGCACGGTCCGCTGAGGTAGCCGAGCCGTTCGTCGAGTGTCGTACTGGCAGGTCGACCGCGCCGGCGACCGTCGGGCCGAAGGTCAGCTCGGCGAGGACGCGGTGCGGCGCGTACCGCCAGGCTTCGTCGCGCTTGGTGGGCAGCGAGATGGCTTCGAGCACGTCGATCGCTCCGAGACGAGTCGTGGCTGCAGCTGTGGCGCTCATCGTCACGATGGGGCGCCGGCGAGCGGGCGCTCAGGGGCGTCGTTGAGCTCGGTGTTGACGAAGTCGGCATAGCCGTGATCTTCGAGGTGGAGCGCCAGGGTGTGGTCGCCGGACTCGACGATGCGGCCGTCGACGAGCACATGCACGAAGTCGGGCTTGATGTAGTCGAGCAGGCGCTGGTAGTGGGTGATGACGATCATCGAGCGCTCGGGGCCACGCAGGGCGTTGACGCCGCCGGCGATGATGCGCAGTGCGTCGATGTCGAGACCGGAGTCGGTCTCGTCGAGCACGGCGAGGCGTGGCTGCATCACCGCCATCTGCAAGATCTCGTTGCGCTTCTTCTCGCCACCCGAGAACCCGGCGTTGACGGCACGGTCGAGGAAGTCCTGCTTCATCTCGACGAGATCCATCGCCTCTCTTGGCGACCGCCAGGAAGTCGCGCGCGCCGATCTCGGTCTCGCCGCGAGCGCGGCGCACCGAGTTGAGCGCGGTGCGCAGGAAGTACATGTTGTTGACGCCGGGGATCTCGACCGGATACTGGAAGCCCATGAAGATGCCGGCAGCGGCGCGGGCCTCGGGCGACATGTCGAGCAGGTCGGCGCCGTCGAGGGTGACGACGCCACCGATCTCGTAGCCGTCGCGACCCGCGAGCGCATGGGCGAACGTGCTCTTGCCGGAGCCGTTCGGCCCCATGATGGCGTGGACCTCGCCGTCGCCGACGTCGAGGTTCAGCCCCTTGAGGATCTGCTTGTCCTCGATCGATGCGGTCAGGTTCTCGACGTGCAGCATCAGCCCACACTTCCTTCCAGGCTCACGCTCAGCAGGCGCTGAGCTTCGACGGCGAATTCCATCGGGAGTTCGTTGAACACCTCACGGCAGAAGCCGTTGACGATCATCGACATCGCGTCTTCTTCGGACATGCCGCGTTGGCGGCAGTAGTACAGCTGATCCTCGCCCACTGTGGACGTGGATGCCTCGTGCTCGATCTGGGCGCTCGGATGCTTCACCTCGATGTACGGGATCGTGTGCGCCCCGCATTCCTTGCCGAGCAGCAGCGAATCGCACTGGGTGTAGTTGCGGGCGTTCTCGGCCGAACGCATCACCTTGACGAGGCCTCGGTAGGTGTTCTGACCGTGGGCGGTCGAGATGCCCTTCGAGATGATCGTGCTGGTGGTGTCCTTGCCGATGTGGACCATCTTCGTGCCGGTGTCGGCCTGCTGGCGTTGCGCCGACAGCGCGACCGAGTAGAACTCGCCGACCGAACGGTCGCCCTGCAGGATCACACTCGGGTACTTCCACGTGATCGCCGAGCCGGTCTCGACCTGGGTCCAGGAGATCTTGGCGTCGGTGTGGGCACGGCCACGCTTGGTGACGAAGTTGTAGATGCCGCCGACACCGTTCTCGTCGCCCGGGTACCAGTTCTGCACCGTCGAGTACTTGATCTCGGCACGGTCCTTGGCCACGAGCTCGACGACGGCGGCGTGGAGCTGGTTCTCGTCTCGTTGCGGTGCGGTGCACCCTTCGAGGTACGAGACGTGCGAGTCGTCCTCGGCCACGATCAACGTGCGCTCGAACTGACCGGTGTTCTGCGAGTTGATGCGGAAGTACGTCGACAGCTCCATCGGGCAGCGCACGCCCTTGGGGATGTAGCAGAACGAACCGTCGGAGAACACCGCCGAGTTGAGCGCGGCGAAGTAGTTGTCGCGAACGGGCACGACCGAGCCGAGGTGCTCGCGCACGAGTTCGGGATGGTCGTGCACGGCCTCGGAGAACGAGCAGAAGATCACACCGGCTTCGGCGAGGGTCTCCTTGAAGGTGGTGGTGACCGACACCGAGTCGACGATCGCGTCGACGGCAACGTTGCTGAGCAGCTTCTGCTCGTGCAGCGGGATGCCGAGCTTGTCGAACATCTCGCGGATGTCGGGGTCGACGTCGTCCATGCTGTCGAGCACCGGCTTCTGCTTCGGTGCCGCCCAGTAGCTGATCGCCTGATAGTCGATCGGCGCGATCTGCAGTTTGGCCCAGTCGGGCTCGTCCATCTTCGTCCACGCCTCGTAGGCCGACAGGCGCCACTCGAGCAGCCATTCGGGTTCGTCCTTCTTGGCAGAGATCAGCCGGACGATGTCCTCGTTCAGGCCGGGGGGCGCGATGTCGGTGTCGAGGTCGGTGCTGAAGCCGTACTGGTAGCCGGCCTCGGTCAACTCCTCGATTTCACGCATGGTCTCGCTCATCGCCGTTCCTCTCTGTGGCCGCACGGTCTGCGGAGGGTGGTGCCGGCCGTCGGCCACGCTACCGACGGTCGAGGCGGTGCCGTCGGGCGCCGCCACGGTCTCGTGTCCCGTCTCGTGTCGTGATTGCAGTGCCATCACACCTCTTGCTACCAGCACGGATGGCGTTTCACAAGTTCTTCCTTGCGAAACTATCCAAAGAGGCTACGATCGCCGCATGACCACTGCCAACGCCATGCTGTCGCCGACGCAGCGGCGCGTCATCGAGACGCTGAAGCGGCTGGGCGAAGCGACCGCCGACGAGCTCGCCGCCGCGCTCGAGGTCTCCCCCAGTGCCGTGCGCCAGCACCTCGGCGCGCTGCGATCTGCAGGGCTGATCGAGGCCCGCCAGGACCGAGGCAACACCGGTCGCCCGGCCGACCGCTACCACGCCACCGAACGGACCGAGCCGTTGTTCGTCACGTCCGACGACCTGTCGATCGAACTCCTCGAACTCGTCGGCGACGAAGACCCCGATCTCGTCGACCGAGTGTTCGACCGTCGGCGTCAACGGCTCGTCGACGACGCCGAAGCACACCTCGCCGGCACCTCGGTCGAGGACCGGTCGCGCGGGTGACCGAACTCCTCGACGCGCAGGGGTACCTGTGCGACTGGGAACAGCTCGCCGACGATCACTTCCGGATCAAT
>CAWBZS010000016.1:0-141649 GCA_963793335.1 Ilumatobacteraceae bacterium
CACAGCCGGCCACAGGGCAGATGCTGCACGCGTTCGGAAACTCGAATCAGGGATGAGATCTGGCGGGGCCTTCCCGGGCGCACCGGTATCGAGAATCAATGCAAGGGCGCTCTCGCCCGCGATCGTGGGCTGGTGCAACTCCCGCTTGACCCGCCACACTTCGCCCGTCGTCCACCAACCTTTCAGGAAAGGAACGCCGTCGCCGCCTGGTTGTTTACAGTGCGGGGGTGATGGAGGATGCTTCTGCCTCTGCGATTTCGGCTTCGACGCTGTCGTTGCTCGCCGCCAGAGTGTCCACGCCTCCGTATGATCGCTCGGCACTGCGTCGCAGCGTGGTCCACATCGGAGTGGGTGGTTTTCATCGCTCTCACCTCGCCACGTATGTCGACGACATCGCACGCCAGGGCGATCAGGGGTGGGGCATCGTGGGCGTCGGAGTACTGGCGTCCGACGAGAGAATGGCGGCGGTGTTCGAACGTCAGGATTGCCTGTACACCATCATTTCGCGAGGTGCCGACGAGAGTGAGGTGACCATCGTTGGAAGCATCGTCGAGTATTTGCATGTCATCGATGACTACACACCGTTGATCGACCGGCTCGCCCATTCCGACACGCAGATCGTCTCGATGACCATCACCGAGGCGGGTTATCCCGTCGATGATGAGTCCGGCGAGTTCGTTCCCGAACGGTCCGCGCCCACGGGCGTGTTCGCCCTCCTTGCGAAAGGAATGGAACGCCGCCGTGAGTCCGGTGGCGGTCGGCTCACGGTCATGAGTTGCGACAACATCGTTGCGAACGGCCGGGTGGCTCGAACCGCCACGCTCGGCGCTGCCGCAGCCATGTCACCGGGCCTGGCCGAATGGGTCGACGCCAACGTCCGATTTCCCAACAGCATGGTCGACAGAATCACGCCGTCGACGACTCCTTCGGACATCGAATGGCTCGAACGTGAGCACGGTGTCATCGATGGGTGGCCTGTCGTCGCCGAACCCTTCCGTCAGTGGGTGATCGAAGACGACTTCGGCGGCGATCGCCTGCCACTGGAGTCGATCGATGTGATCGTCACCGATGACATCGAACCGTACGAGTTGACCAAGTTGCGTCTCCTCAACGCTGGTCACTCCTGCTTGGCGTATCTGGCTGCGCTCGACGGGTACGTACGAGTCGACGAAGCGATGGCCGATCCCGTGCTGCGAGCGTTCGTCACCGCGTTGTTGCACGAGGAGGTCAAGCCGACCCTCCCAACGGGCAGCGGGGATCGACGTCGACGACTACATCGATACCCTCATCGAGCGCTTCTCCAACCCTGCTGTCGGCGACCAGATCGCCCGTCTGTGCCAAGACGGCACAGCAAAGTTCCCGAAGTTCCTCCTGCCGACGATTCGGGCCCGGTTGGAACGTGGAGGCACCGTCACCAGGGCCGCTCTGGCCCTGGCTGGTTGGTGCGAATACCTGGCAACGTCCGAGCACCCCTCGTCTGATCCTCGTTTGGGTCAGGCCGTCGGGTTTGCTCATCGTTCCCTCGTCGACCCAGGATCGTTCCTCGACTTCGCCGACGTCTTCGGCACCGGCCTCGCCGATTCGGATCACTTGCGTGCTGCATTTGCAACGGCATTGCGTGCGCTTCGGGCCGACGGCGTGCAGTCGACGGTGCGTGAAACGACGTGACTGCGGACAGATCAACCGACCGATCGTGCGTCTGACAGACTCGATCCCATGACGATTCGACGACCGGCGGTCGTGTTTCCCGAGGGCTTTCGGTGGGGAGCTGCGACCGCCAGCTACCAGATCGAGGGTGGCGTCGACGAGGGTGGTCGTGGCCCGAGTGTGTGGGACGTCTTTTCGCACTCGAGCGGCAAGGTCGCCAACGGCCACACCGGCGACGTGGCGTGCGATCACTTCCATCGGGTGGCCGACGACGTCGCAATGATGGCTGAACTCGGTTTGCAGTCGTACCGCTTCTCCATCGCCTGGCCGAGGGTGATCCCCGATGGACGCGGAGCGGTGAATGCCGATGGGATCGCGTTCTACGATCGGCTGATCGATCTCTTGTTGGAGCACGACATCAAGCCGTGTCCGACCTTGTTCCACTGGGATCTGCCACAGGCCCTGGAAGACCTCGGCGGGTTCCGCAACCGGGACACGGCTCGATGGTTCGCCGACTACGCAGCGCTCATGGTCGAACAGTTCGGCGACAGGGTGTCGATGTGGTCGACGTTCAACGAACCGTGGGTCTACGCCTACCTCGGTCACGCCACCGGCGAGCACGCTCCCGGCCTGACCGACCCCCACTCCGCGGTCACCGTGGCCCACCACGAACTGCTCGCACACGGACTGGCCGTGCAAGCAATGCGCGCCGTTCGAGACGACGTGCAGGCGGGAATCGTGATCAACTCCTGCAACATCCGGTCCGACGGCGAACCTCCTGCGCCACCGGAGCAGGTGGAGTTGATCGACCTGATCCACAACCGTTGGTGGTTCGATGCGTTGCTTCGCGGCGAGTATCCGCCGGATCTGTTGGAGAGCTTCGGCGACCTCGCCGATGCGGTACTGCCCGGAGATCTGGCCACCATCGCACAACCCATCGACTGGATCGGCATCAACTACTACTTCGACATCCTCGTGCAGGGGTCGGGTGGGCAGACGAGCGATCCGATGACGGGCGAACTCCCTGAGTACCCGACAACCGTCGGCGTGGTCATGGCGCCGGTGCAGGCCGTCCATACCGACATGGGGTGGCCAATCACCCCGAGCGGACTCACCGAACGATTGATTCGACTCTCGGCCGACTACCCGAACTTGCCGCCGCTGTACATCACGGAGAACGGCTGCGCCTACGACGATGCGGTCGTCGACGGCAACTGCCACGACCCTCGCAGAATCGACTACCTCGACCAGCACCTCCGAGCGCTGTCCGCAGCGATCGAGCAGGGCGTCGATGTTCGTGGCTACTTCCAGTGGTCGCTCATGGACAACTTCGAGTGGGCATTGGGGTACGACAAGCGATTTGGACTCGTGCATGTCGATTTCGACACCTTGCAGCGAACGCCACGCGACAGCGCTCACTGGTATCGCCGCGTCATCGACCGCAACGGACTCGCGTCGGTCCCCACCGCATGACCCTTCGAACCGCCACAACACGTTCCCTCAGCTCCACGAACTCGGCCGGCAGCCACACCCCCGGCATCGCGATCACCCTTCGTGTGGAGGGCGGCGGCGTGCAGGCGGGTCTCGCCGCAACCGACCGCCGTGCTCTTTGCGGCGTGTCTCGCTCGTGTGGTCTTCACTGATCGGCCGCTGTCGGCAAACAGCGGGCCATGTGGGAGTGGTAGACGGTGGCAAGGACGTAGCGCGCGGAAGTGGAAGTAGCAGCGCTGAGAGGAGGAGAGGGAGAAGACAAGGGAGATAGCCGCTTTCAGCCCGGCGTGGGCGTCGGAGATCACCAGGCGCACTCCGGTGAGGCCGCGGTCGAGCAGGGTGCGCAGGAACGCGGTCCAGGACAGTCGTCTTCGGAGTCGCCGACATCGAGACCGAGCACTTCGCGGTTCCCGTCGATGGTGACCGCGTTGCCACGACGACGGCACGGCTGATGATGCGATGGTTGTTGCGGGCCTCGACGTAGGTCGCGTCGAGATACGCTCGGATCGCCAGGTGGTCGAGCGATCGGGTGAGGAACGCTGCAGTCGTGTGATGCCCTTGCAGATCCGGCTGACCGTCGACTTGCGACACGGAGGGCGGCCCACGCTGACGAGATCGTCGACTTTGCGGGTCGAGGTGCCAGTGACGTAGGGTAGACCTCGCTGCGCACTGCATTCATCAACTGGGGCAACGCCCGGCACGGACAACCCGGTCGGCACGCATCGACGGGGCGCGACCCTGCGGCCCAAGCCGCACGCGGGATTGTCCCGGGGCCGGTTCACCGGTGTCGGTGCGCCACAGCCCTCGACATGCGTGGCCGCCGTCGCCGTCCCGGGCGATCGGGAAGTGCCGATCGCGAGCGGTCTGCCGCTGGCTGCCGACGTGGAGATATGCGCTACTACGGTGATCGCGAGATGACAAGGTCTGCCGACCCGGTTGGTGTGTTGTCCATGACCACGATGAACGTGTCGCTGCCCGACGAGCTGAAGACGTTCGTCGATGAGCGGGTCACTCACGACGGTTACGGGTCGACGAGTGAGTACGTCCGCGATCTGATCCGACGTGATCGCGAACGAGGCCACCTCCGTGACCTCGTCCTGGACGGCGCCAACTCCGGCCCCGGTGTTGTTGCCGACGCCGCCTACTTCGACGCACTGCGACAGCGCATCTCGACAGAGGCCTGAACTCTTGGCGGCCAAGCCGGTCCAGTTCCGCGAACTTGCAACGTTCGATCTCCAATCAGCCAGCGGCTACTACGCCGCCGAAGCCGATGTCGCAACAGCCATCCGCTTCGTCGACGCTGCCGAAGCCGTAGCAAGACGCATCGGTCGAAACCCTCGGCTCGGATCGCTCCGGTTCGCGTACGAACTGGCTGTTCCGGACCTCCGGGTCGTGGCAGTCGGCAGGTTTCCGTACCTGCTGTGCTACTTCGAGCGCAAACCTTCGGTCGACGTCTGGCGACTCCTTCACAACAGCCGAGACGTCCCAGCCAGCCTGCAAGATCTCAACGCCTGACCCGGGTGCGCGACGCACGATCTCGAGCGGTCACCCGATCCCCGAGGTGCAGATAGCGAACGGATTGGTGACGGGCATTCGACGTCGATGTGGGCGGCCTCAGACCGGCGGGGGCCGCAACGGTGCGCCGGATGTCGAGCGCACCTGTCTCACCCGTTGGGCCGATGGTCTCTACAAGCATGAACCGAGTGAGGCCCACAATGGGCGTGACGGTCAGGTCACCCAGATGATGCGGACCCTCCAGACAGAGCGAGACAGGGAGATTCAAGATGAGGCGCACACTGGCGGCACTGCTGGTTGTCGGGCTCGTCGTGACTGCGTGCAGCTCCGATGAGTCCTCCGATGAGCAACACTTCGAAGCATCCAGGGCCACGCTCGACGAGATCGTGGCGCTGCTGGACGACCCGTCACAAGTCGGCACCGAGGAGGAAGTGGCGGCAGCGATCGCTGCCCACGCCACCGAGGACGCCGTGATGTACGACACTGCGTTCCCGGCCGACATCCCCTACGAGGAGGCGTTCTACAACACCCTCTACTCCGGGATGATGGACGCCACGCTTGACGTCACGCACTCGTGGGTGTCGAAAGACGGCTCCCAGGGCGGCGCGCTGTGGCTGTGGAACGGCACGAACGCCAGGGGCAACCCGTTCGAAGTCGCCGGGATCAGCCTGATCGACTTCGACGAGAACGGCAAGGTCGCCCACGAACTCGTCACCTATCCGCACCCGAACGAGTACATGCAGGAGGCGGTCTTTGGGGCAGGAACCGAATGAGGCGACTGCGCCATGGGTCAAGGAGACGCGCCAATTGCTCTGGCACGCAGCGCCGCGGGGTCGCGTGGACCCGGTGGGGGAGCAGGGATTCTGGTGTCAGTTCGGAGAGACCAGTGAATCCTCTGCACCCGAACCGGTACGTCAACCTGGCCTGTCACGCCTCGGGCCATGACGGCCTCCTCGTGCTCGATGCCAACTTGTAGGCACGTGTAGGCACGACGGCCGTTTCCAGGGCCCGGCGTTACACGAGTCCCGGCCAGGAAATCAGTCCTGACCAGGGGATTCGCGTGGAGCGGACGACGGGAATCGAACCCGCATCATCAGCTTGGAAGGCTGAGGTTCTAGCCGTTGAACTACGTCCGCAGGAGCGCACACCCTAGCGGGTGTGGCGGCAACTGGTCAGGTGTGGAGCAGCGCTGCGAGCGACAGCTTCCAGGTGGATCGGATCTTCTCGACGTCATCGCCGAGCAGGCGGACGTGGATGTAGTACGAGTCGTAGCTCGTGAGTACGAGCACCGCGTCCACGACTGCGGAGCACTGCTCCTGGTCGAGGTGGGAGAGTTCTGATGCGAGATGCAGGTGAATCTGGTCGCGGAACATCTGGGCGACTCCGGCAATCTCATCATCGATTGTGGGGATCGAGTATGAGCGAGTTCGCGCGAGCTGCATCGGCCGGTCGACGAATGCGTACAGCGCCAGCCTGGAGTCAACGAGATGGTCGATGCGTTCCGCCGTGGTGCCCTCGCCGATGTGCGGGATCACGCTCAGTTCGCTGGCTTCGCCGAATGCTTGGGCGATCGTGGTACGAACGAGGTCGTCGAGGTCATCGAAGTATCGAAAGATCGATCGGTGAGACACCCCCGCTCGATCGGCGATCTCAGATGCAGCGGGCCGGAGGTCGCCCTCGCGGATCATCTCGAGCAGTGCGTCGATCACCGATGCGCGGTTGCGAGTTCGACGCATCGTGCGCCCGTCGCTGGAGATCGCCTCATCGTCGGATGGTGTGTGCTCGGTCTTGCTCATGTCTTCTACGCTCGTCATGTGGTGTCCTCCTCAAGCTCCGGACGTATCTAGCGATGCCCGGTGATGAAAGTATCACGGACGCAGACGCCCGTGTCGTTGACCTTGTGAAGAAGCTCATGGCGAAAGCGGCGGCGAGTGCCCACCCGCAGGAAGCCGACGCGTTCGCACAAAAAGCAGCGGAGTTGGTCTCCCGCCACCGTATCGACCCAGATCAGCTCCACGCTGTCGGGCGAGATGATCACCTCGCACTTCGTGAGATCCCGCTCGGCCGCGGGGCATACGTACGCGGTCGATTGGCGCTGCTGACATCTGTTGCAGAGGCCAACGACGCTCGTGTGGTGTTCGGGTCGACGCCTGAAGGAACCATGGCCTACGTGGCTGGCTACACGAACGATCTCGACGTCGTGGAGGTGATCTATCACTCGCTGCACGCGCAGATGGCGTCGCAGATGGCTCGCGAGCGGCGCTCGACTGCAGCCGCGACGCAGCGGTTCCGGCGCTCGTTCATGTTCGGGTTCGCCGACCGGACCGGCAAGCTGCTCCAGGAGACCCGGCGCGTGGTGGAAGCGGACGAGCCCGTCGACAGCGCGGGGAGCCAACTCCCGGCCCTGGCGGAGCGCACGAAACGAGTCGACGCATTCGTCAACGAGTCGTTCGGCCGCGTCCGTGCAGCCCGAGCATCCGTCGGCGCCGAAGTGGGTGGATGGACCGCTGGCTCCGATGCGGCCGCGGGCGCGGATGTGGGGCGGCAACGGCTTCGGGGGCGTCGGGCCCTCGGTCCAGGGCGATGACCGACTCGGAGCGGCGCTGAGCGATGGACACCGAACGGACGGCGCTCTACGGCGCAGAGGTGGCAGCATTCGACGGCACCGACCTCGAGCAGCAGCGACCGTTCGACGAGCTGCACCTCCTTGCGGCCGAGGTGCTTGCGGGGGAGTGGTGGCCGGGACCGAAGGTGGAACTCACCCGTGCTCGGGTCGATGCCCGATCGTCGAGCACCCGGTGTGAATCCGGCAATGGTCGCAACGGTGCAAGGATCCGGCTCGCACCCGGCCAGATGACCGTGGCCACGCTCGCCCACGAACTCGCCCACGCCCTTGCTGGAGCTGGAGCGGGCCACGACGCGACGTTCCGGTCGGCCTACGTCGATGTCGTCGCCGTGACCACCAACCTCGCCAGCACCGACCGTCGCAGAGACCTCCACGTCCAGCAGTTGCTCGGTGCGTTCGTGGATGCGGGTCTCGAAGTGGGTCGTCGTCGGTGGCCGCCGCCGCCGACATCCGCAAGCGGCGCCATCGCACTCTGACGTCTCCGAGGCGGCGACCCAGTTTCGGCGTTTGCGTCATTAGAGTGGCGGCCCCCAGACGGGGTGTAGCGCAGCTTGGTTAGCGCGCCTGCTTTGGGAGCAGGAGGCCGGGAGTTCGAATCTCCCCACCCCGACCACGTCGAGCGCCGTCGACCGGTCAGCTCCGGCCAGCGGACGGTGCGGTGCGGCGGCGCAGTGGTTGGATGCTGCGATACGTGCCGCATCGCCATGCCCACTCGAACGGCCCGTAGCGCAGCCGGGTGAGCCACCAGGTCGACCACCACAGCTGGAGCGCCCAGACACCGACGATCCACACGGCGATCATCGTTCGAGTGAGATCGACGATGTCGCTGAGCCACCAGGTGAGCATGGCGACACCGAGGATCGACTGGGCGAGGTAGTTGCTCAGCGCCATGCGGCCGACGTTGCGAACCCGTTCCCGATGCGGCCCGGAGCGACGATTCCACAAGATGATCAACGCCATGTAGCCCAGCGCCATCGGGATCGTTCCGAGACCGGTCGGCATGCGTCCAACGAGCGCGACGTCGGGTGACCAGTCGGTCGCGATCTGGACCGTCATGCCGGCGGCGGTGATCCCCGTGCCGACGCCGACGCCCCACCACGCAAGGCGGCGGTAGAACTCGTCGGTCCGCTCACCCTGCACGATGCCGCCACGGAAGAGTGCAACGCCGATCAGCATCAACCCGAGTGCCCGGCCGAACGCGTCGGCGTAGAACCAGGTCGCAACCGCGCCTGAGAGCGGTTCGCCGCCGGCGAACCAGAACTCGTCGAGGCCCGAGCCGTCGGCACCGATCGTCGACTGGACGAACGGCGCTGCAGCCGTGCCAGCGAGCGCGAGCACCGCGCCGGCGACGAACAGCAGGCGTCCAGGAAGTCGCCGCAGCAGCAACACCACTGGTGCACAGAGCGCATAGAGCACCAACACGTCGCCCGAGAAGAGTTCGGTGTGGACCAGGCCGATCGCGAACAGCAGCGCGAAACGCCAGAGGCTCAGCCAGACCACGCGCCGGCCCTTCGCCGCTGCGCGGTCGGCGAACACGACGACGCCGACGCCGAACAACAGCGAGAACAGCGCCATCATCTTCTGGTCGATGAACAGCATCGTGAGCACACCGATCACCCAGTCGAGCGGTTGGTCGACACCGTCGGCCGACACGTTGAAGTACGCGGCGGGTTCCAGCGCGAAGTAGAGCGCGTTCATCGGCAGGATCCCCAGCAGCGCGATGCCGCGGATCGCGTCGACCGACGTGATGCGTTCGGCCGCCGACACGGGCCCAGGACTCGGCTCGAGCGTTGTGGCCTGCTGGTCGTTCATGTCGACCATGGTGGCTGACGACGGGACCGCCAGCACCGCTCGGCGGTGCTCCGCGGGTCGGCGCTGGTTCGTTCCTGTTCGCCGTGAGCATGCCTACGTGGGCCAGCGGGCAACTGATCTACGACGACACTGTTGCGGGCGCCTGGCTGCTCCTCGACGCGCTCCACCGCCACGTGGTCGATCTCGTCGTGATGGACATCCGGATGAAACGAATGGATGGAGCGACGGCCACCAAGCACGTCCGGCGTGTCGACGGGCCTCCGGTGCTCGTGTTCACCACGTTCGACGACGACGCGACCATCGCCGAGGTCGCAAGCGAACTCTCCATCAGCCAGGCCACGGTGAAGACCCACCTCGGTTCCGTGCTCCCCAAGCTCGGACTCCGCGACAGAGCAGCGGCGACCGTGTTCGCCCATGAGTACTCTCTGGTCGGCCGACCTCGATCTCGCCTGACACGAGATGCCGGGCCGAGCTGATCGTGTGACGGGCGCTTCGGGATCTATGTGATGCGCTGGATCCCCGCGTGAGCAATGGTGAGTTCTTCCGTGAATTCGTCCCCGTGCTCGTTGCTGGCCACCGTGTACGAGGACGGCCAACCGCTCGTGAAGTTCCATTGCGCCAGCACGGTGCCTGTGGGATCGAACAAGAGGATCGAACCGTTCTTGTGGGCCTCGCGGGCGTTGCCGGCGTCGACGTGCTTGCGCCACGCGAGGATCTCTGTGCCGGTCGCGAACACGCGACTCAGGGTGATGTCAGGCAAAGACACCGTGCCCGGCTGCTCGGCCGGGATCGTGCCGCTCGTGTCACTCACCGGTGAGGCCTCGATCTCGACCATGATGCCGCTCACACGCTGAGCGTAGGCGGTCAAGACGCCGTCGAGCTCGAGGCCGAAGGTGAAAGGGGCGGGCTCAGGGAAGGGCATTTGTTGTCGCATGTGATGCTCCGTCGGTTTGGTTGGTGGTTTCGGAATCGGTCGAGCGGCGTCTCCCGACGTCGTTGAGCTCACGCTGTGCTCGCACAGTATTGCCTGAGCCGGATGACGACGAACGCGCCCGGGAATGTCGGAGCGATCACGACCTCTCCGCTGTCCCCCGGCACCGCAGTTGGCGCGAGGCGGTGGCCGCCGCGGTCGTCGTAGTCTGCGGAGGTGACAGCAATCTCCTACGACCGGTATCCGAACTTCGATGAACTCACCTCGTGGCTGGAGCGGTTCGCCGCGGACTTTCCCGATCTGGTGCGCCTGAGTTCCATCGGAACATCGTTCGAGGGGCGCGACCTCTGGCTGCTCACGGTGACCAACCACGATGTCGGTGCCGCCGACGAGAAGCCCGCGGTGTGGATCGACGGCAACATTCACGCCTCGGAGGTCACGGCGTCGATGGCGATCGTCCATCTCGTCGATCACCTCACCTGCTCGTTCGGTTCCGACCCGGACATCACACGGGTGCTCGACACGCGCACCTTCTACCTCGTTCCTCGCGTCAACCCCGACGGCGCCGAACTCGCGGGGGCGGAACTCCCGTCGTTCGTCCGCGGCAGCGTGCATCCTTGGCCGTTCACCGAGCAACTCGACGGACTCGTCGGTGAGGACATCGACAAGGACGGTCGCGTTCTCCAGATGCGCATCGAGGATCGCAACGGTGCGTGGAAGGCCTACGGCAACGACGCGAGGCTGCTTGTCGGACGCGAACCGGACGAGGACGGCGATGGGCCGTACTACCGGCTCCTCGGCGAGGGAATGATCCACAACTACGACGGCGTCCGTGTGCCAACGGCCCCGTTCCGCGAGGGCATCGACCCGAACCGTCAGTTTCCCTACAAGTGGGAACGCAAGGTGCAGGGGCCATGGGATGCCGGCGAGTACCCAGGAAGCGAACCCGAGATCGCGGCACTGCTCCAGGCGATCACCGAGCGCAAGAACATCTGCGCCTACTTCGCCTACCACACGTTCTCCGGCGTGCACATCCGCGCCTACAGCGATCAGGCCGACGAGGCATTCGCCGCCGACGACCTGTGGACCTATGACGTGCTCGGCCAGATGGCCACCGACCTCACCGGGTATCCGTCGATCTCCGGCTACCACGACTTCCGCTACCACCCCAAGAGTGTGATCCGCGGTGTCGGCACCGACTGGGCCTACGACCACCTCGGGGTCTACGGATGGACCACCGAGTTCTGGAATGCGCTGCGCGCCGCCGGCCTCGACGATGCCCACCCACTCGAGTGGTATCGGACCCACCCGCTCGACGAGGAGTTGCAGTTGCTTGCATGGGTCGACGACAACGTGCCGGGCGGCTACGTCGACTGGTACGAGTACGACCATCCCCAACTCGGCCGTGTCGAACTGGGCGGTTGGCACAGCGAGCTGGTGTTCCGCAACCCGCCACCGCAGCTGCTGGAGGCGGAGATCCGCCCCCACTCTCGCCTGGCCGTGCGCATCGCGCTGTCATCGCCACTGCTCCGCCACCGTGAGACCATCGTCGACCGCGTGGATGACGAGACCTGGCGGGTGCGCGTGGTGGTCGAGAACGCCGGGTGGATGACGACGTCGGTGACGCAACGGGCACTCGACAGCGGCTACGTCCAGCCACTCGTCGCCCGGATCACGTTGCCGTCAGGGGCGTCGCTCGCGACGGGGACCGACCGGCTCGATCTCGGCCAGCTCGCCGGCCGCGCCCTCAAACAGAACGCAGTGCGCTCGTTCGCGTCCGGCTCCGACGGCACCGGTGATCGGACCGTGGCCGAGTGGATCGTTCGGGCGCCGGCAGGCACTGAGTGCCCGGTCGAGGTGGTGCACGACCGCGCGGGCACGATCCGGGTGACGGTCACGCTCGAGTAGCGCCTCGTCGGGAACACCGATCACGGCCACCTGCGCACGGTCGGTGCGCCCCGCGTCTCGGTGGTCAGTTGCTCTCGTCGTCGCCCGTCAGATCGTCCACGTTCAGGGTGATGTCCAAGCTGCGGGCGACCTCTGCGATCGAATCGAGTGCAGTGTCGATATCGGCCCCGACCGGCACCGTCAGCCGGGCGGTGATCTCGAACCGCCGGCCGCTGTCTGTGCCCGGCAGGTCGGTCACCGTGCCCAGGCGCGAGATGCTGATTCCGGCGTCGCTGATCGCGGTGGAGATCTGATGGACGACGCCCGGGCGGTCGTCGCCGGTGAGTCGCAGGCGTACCTCGTCGGCGTCGGGTGCAACCGTGGGTTCCTCGACCTGTTGCGCGGTGACGTGCAGTCCCTGCTCTCGCAGTACCAGCAGGTTGGTGAGGAGTTCGTCGACCCGGTCGTCGCCGACTTCGACCACGACGACGCCGGCGAATGTTCCGGCGATCTCGGCCAGTTCGCTGCGTTTCCAGTTGGCGTCGTGGAAGCGAACCACGTCGGCCAATGATGCGACGACACCTGCCCGGTCGCGCCCGATGATGGTCAACACCAGTTCGATCATCCCGTCACTCTGCCACGCTGCGCACACTCGGGATCAACGGCTCACTGTCCTTCCGCTCGACGAGGAGGTCGAGGTCGAGGTGGAGGTGGTGCTGCGACGGTGACGGATCACGAGCAACACACCGCCGGCGACGGCGAGCAACGCGACGCCGATCAGCGCGATGGGACGTCCATCGGACCCATCCGGTTCGCTGGTGTCGTCTACCGAGCCCGGGTCGCCGACATCCGTGGGTGCCGTTGTCGCCCGAGACGCCTCGGGTTCTGGGGCCCGTGAATTCGGATAGCGGGCTGTGACGTCGACGATCATGCGGACATCGGCCGTCTGACCCGTGGGTGAGGTCCAGGTGACGGCGAGCCATGCGCCGTCGTGGCTCGACGGCGGCGGGGGACCGTCTCCGTCGTACACCATCGAGACAGCCGCAAGCGACGCTTCACCGGTGGGGTCGATCGGGAGGGTCGTCGGTACGGCATGCCCTACCGAGTTCATGTCGCTGTCGAAGATCTCCAGATCGAGCGTTCCGGTCTCGAGCGGTTGTCCATCGGCGTCGACGGCGAGCGCTTCGACCGTGAGTGCCTCGTCGAACTCCAGCGGCTGCCGGTACCAGCCCGTCTCCCCGCTGGAGACCGCACCGATCTGATAGCTGCGCGCACCCTGTGCGTACTCTCCGGGCGGGAACATGTACGGATCGAACGGTTCCACGTCGGCGGCTGTTTCGAACTCCGTGGCGGATGCTTCGTCGACCCCGCCGTCCAGTCGCTCGTACACCTGGCCGTAGATGTCGACTGGCTGGGCCGTGATGCTCGTGCCCCAGTTGAGGCCCAACTGTCCGCCATCTTGCTCGGTTCTCCAGGTGATCCCGACCGAGTAGGGGCCGGCGGGCGGCGGATCCTCCTGTGGTGCCAGCGTCGCTGCGAGCCACTCGCGGTTGTAGCTCTCCTCGTCGTACCCCTGGGCGACGAGGTTGGAGACCATCTCCGGTTCGAGCTGCTCCCACGGCTGATATTCGGTGCGGTTGCCGGCAGCGAGGAAGGCTTCACCGGGCGCACTGAGGGCAGCGGCATCGGCGACTGCGGCTCCGCCTTGCGGCGAGTTGCGGCGGGCGTCGTTCCCCTCCGGGTCGAGGATCTCGATCTCGATGGTGCCGCTCGGAGGGGCGTCGGCGACAGGGTCACCTCCGTAGACCAGCA
This sequence comes from Ilumatobacteraceae bacterium, assembly GCA_963793335.1. Classification (GTDB taxonomy): domain Bacteria; phylum Actinomycetota; class Acidimicrobiia; order Acidimicrobiales; family Ilumatobacteraceae; genus Sva-07. The sequence goes on from CAWBZS010000016.1 coordinate 13,722, forward strand.
GTCCACGTCCTGCTGCGACCTCGATGCTGAACCACTCCGTGACGCCCGGTTCCATCGTGGTCAAGTACGAGCCGGCGGCACCGATGTAGCCGTTGTCGGGGCCCTCGTCGTAGGGCGCTCGCAGCGGTGTCGGCGTCGCGGCGATGGCGGTCGCCCCGCCCTGCAGTGGGAGATGGAAACGACCGACGTCGGGGTTCGACTGTTGGATCAACACACCCATCTCGGCGGCCAGTGAGTCGAGTTCGCCGACTTCCCGGTAGGTGCCGCCGGTCGCCGTGGCAATGCACTGGAGCTGCTCGCGCGCTGCGGTGTCATCGAGGAAGAACCCGATCGTCTCCACCCGGAGATCGAACCCCGAGGCGATCAGCCCTGCGGCCACCTCACATGGGTCGGGCGGCGCGCACGTGTCCTCGCCATCGGACACGAGCACGATCGTGCCGACGCCGCCAAGATCCTCTGCGGCCTCCTGCAGCGAGAGGCCGATCGGTGTGAAACCGAGCGCGTCGAACGACGCGATCGCCGTTTGCATCTCGTCACGGCGCAGCGGTCCGACCGGGACGATGAGTTCCGTATCGGTGCACCCGTTCTCTCTGTCGGTGTTCTGGACACGATGGCCGTAGACACGCAGCCCGATCGGTGTGCCTTCCGGCATGGCATCGATGAGCTGATCAAGTGAACGCTTCGCCCCGTCGATCAGCGTGATCCCCGCATCGTCGACGCGATTCATCGATCCGGACGCATCCATGATCAGGAGTACCCCGTTGGACTCCTGCTCCTGGCCCTGTGCGACGAACGAGGTGGTCAGCGCGAGCACCACGGCACCGAACCATGAGACCGCGATCCGCTTCCTCATGGCTACATCGTGCGACGTCGATGCCCGGACGGCCAGGGGCCAAGGACTGCTTTCGCAGTGGCCGTCCCAGCACCGCCGTTTCGGCCCGCCGACTGTGAGAACATCGATGGATGCGCAAGTACGTGATCATGGGAGTGCAGGGGAGCGGGAAGGGCACGCAGGCGAAGCTGCTCGCAGACACGTTCGACCTCGTCCACGTCAGTGTCGGGGACATCTTTCGGTGGAACGTGCAGCACCACACCAAGCTGGGCGCCGTCGTCAAGCGAGTGGTCGACACCGGCGAACTGGTCGGCGACGACCTCGTCGAGTCCGTCGTTCGAGACCGGCTCCTTGCGCACGACTGGAACTACGGCTTCATCGTCGACGGGTTCCCACGCAACGCCCGGCAGGCCGAGTTCTTCCTGGAGAGCTTCGACATCGACGGCGTGATCAACCTGCACCTCAGCGACGATCAGGTCGAGCACCGGATCCTGTCGCGTCGGCTGTGCGAGGACTGCGGGCTCGACTACAACCTGATCGCCCACCGCCCGAAGGTCGAGGACACGTGCGACGTCTGCGCTGGTCGATTGATCGCCCGCGACGACGACACCCCCGAGGCCCTCGGGAACCGGCTGCGCGACTACCACTCCAAGACCACACCCGTCATCGAGATCTTCGAGCGCAAGGAGGTCGTGGTGACGATCGACGCCAATCAGCCGAAGCAGGGGGTGTTCGAGGACATCTGCGCTGCGCTCGGGCTCCCGCTCGATCCCTGACGCGGCTCCGACGAGGCCGCGGTCGATTCGAGCACGTCGACGGCCTGATCGACGCGGTCCGACCTGGCTGCGAGATCGCGCAGCCGCCCGATGCGCTCGGCGAATTCGGGCTCGTCGATCAAACGTCGGAGATCAGCTTCGATCGTCGAGCTCTCGATGGCTCGACCGCTGCGGGCGATGCCGATCCCGGCGACGTCGACTCTCGACGCCACGCCATTCTGGTCGAGGTGGCCGGTGGAGCACACCAGCATCGGAACGCCGAACACGATGCACTCGTTGAGGCTTGCGTTTCCGCCGTGGACGATGGCGGCGTTGGCTTCGGCGAGGATGCGCACCTGCGGCGCCCACCTGAGCGCCAGCACGTTCGACGGGAGCTCACCCAACGCGGCAGGGTCGCCGCGACCCCCGAGGCCGATGACGAGATCCCACTCCGGCCGCCTGGCGGCCGCCTCGATGACGGCGCGGAGGATCCGGAGGTCCGCGCCCCAGTAGCTGCCCAGCGAGCAGTAGATGAGCGGCCGGCGTGCCCCCTCACTCGATTGCCCGGCGCCTCGACCGAGCAACTCACGCCATGTCTCGATCCCCTCCGCAGCAGGGTCGAGTCGACCGGCGTGCACCATCGGCCCGACGTAGTGCCAGTCGGCCGAGGTGCCGTCACCGAACTCGAGTTCGCGCAGGTTCGAGGTGAGCACCGGCAGACCGCGGTAGCCGTGCGGTCGCAACCACGCGCCTGGGTCGGTCATCGAAGCGAAGTCGAAGCCACTGTGCCGGGCCACCGATCGCAACGCATCGCGACTCGTCGTGGCATACGAGACGGGCCCGAAGCGGTCCACCAAGGCCAAACGGGAGCGTCGACGCCGGCGCTGCGCATCGGCGGCGGCGCGATGCACCGCTGCCCAGTCGGCCGCGATGCGAGCGGTCTCGTGCGGACGTGCCGAGGAACTGATCGGTGGGACACCTGGGCGCTCCTCCAGGGTGAACAGTGCGGTGGTGAGCACAGTCGGGATTCCGAGTCGCCACGACCCGATGATCGCGACGTGGGCTTCGAGATCGATCAGGAGGAGCCCAGGGTCGAGCCGAATGAGCAGGTCGACGAGTTCTTCGGCCCGTACCGTCGAGCGACGAACTCGCCACGCCGCCAGCGGGAGCCGGCAGGCCGCAGCGAGTCGACTGCGGATGCTTCCGGACCGCAGCTGTCGGCCGAGTGCTCGCAGCTCGGCGAAGGCGCGGGAGTCGGCGGTGAGTCGGTGGAAACCGAACCCGTTGGCCTGCACGGCCTCGGCGATGTCTGTGTGGCTCAGGAAGTTGACCGTGTGGCCGCGTTCGCTGAGCCGCCGAGCCAGTTCGAGACTGGAATGGACGTTGCTCGAGATGCCGTTGGTGATCAGCGCCACCCGTATCACGGGGCGACGGCCTCGAACGTCATCGTTTCGAACGCCACGAGTCCCGGGGGCAGCCGAGTCTCATTGGCCAAGTCCTGCAGCACGGGGTCGTCGCTTGATTGCAGCTCGAACTCATCGATCTGATCGAAGCCGGCCCGCTCGAGCGCCGACCGGAACGTGGGCCGGTCGTAGAGGAACTGATGCCCCCACTCACGGACGTTGTTGTTCAGCACGAACACCGGATTGGCCTCCGACGGGTCCACGCCCGGCACGTATTGCTCGATGATCAACTCGACGTAGGCCCGTTCGTCGTCGGTGTAGCCGTCGGCCCGACCGAACAGTGCCAGCAGTCGGGCGAGGTCCGGTGTCGAGATTCGCAGCCGGCCACCAGGTCGCAGCACACGCCTGATCTCACCGAGGAGGTGCTGACCGGCGACATGGTCGAGGTGCTCGATCATGTGCTCGCTGTACACGTGGACGAACGTGGCGTCGTCGAACGGGAGTCGCTTCGTCGCATCGATCCGGATCGACTCGTTGGTGCGCGGCGAGAAGTCGGAGTTGAGCCAGCCGTCGAGGAGTCGAGTGCCGCAGCCCAGTTGGAGGCGAGGTGCATCGTGCGAGTCGAGATAGCGCTCGACAAGGGCGCGGTCGCGTCGACCGCCCCGGCTGCGCACGAAGTGCCGACCCGTTCGAACGTGGTCGACCACGCCGAGGTCCGTGAGCTGTGTTCGTGCCGTGTCGCGCCAGCTCATGGACCATTCGTAGCACGGCACGATCGCCACCGATGCCATCGATCGGGGTCGAATTAGCTGTCGCTGGACCCATCGACCAGCGGTGGGGGAACGAAATGGTGGCCGAGCACGGACGAGATCTCCTCGCCGATGCTGATGATCTGGTGGTCGGACCATTTCGGACCGATCAGCTGCATTCCGACGGGGAGGCCCTCTGGGGTGTGGCCGATCGGGATGGCAATCGACGGAAGGTGCGGCATCGTGGCGAGGCCGGCCCAGAACAGAATGTTGCGGTAGGGCACCTCCGAACCGTCGACGAGCAGTGTGCGCTTGCCGTACGGGCGCTCGATGTCGTGCGGGAACGCTGCCACCGGTTGGATCGGCGCGATCATGACGTCGACGTCTTCGAACACGCGTGCCCAGGCGAGTTGGGCGTGCGCCCGTCGTTCGTCGGCGCTGAGCCAGTCGCGATGTGACAGCACCGAGTCACGTGCGAACATCACCGAGGCGTCGTCGACCTCGTCGGTGCTCCCCGCGGCCTTCGCCACGAGCGCCTCCCACATCTCGTGGGGGATCCCCGGCGACATGGCAGCGTTGAGCAATCGCATGTAGGTGCGATGGAGCTCGGACGAGGCGATCGCCGGCCGAATGTCGCCGTCGATTCGTGCGCCGTGCTCGCTCAACCGGTCCGCTGCGTGCTCGATGAGCACCTTGACACTGTGGTCGACCGGTGACATCGAATCGTCCAGCCACACCCCGAGACGGAGGTCTGCAACGTCCGGCTGTCGCTCGAACCGGGGAAGCTCGGCTCCGGGGGCACCGGCGAACGCCGATGCGGAGTTGGTCAGCACCTCGAGCAGGACCCGAAGGTCGCCGCACGACCTGCCGAGCGGACCGAACACGCCGAGGTCTCCCGACGTCAGCGAACCGGCGGGGCCGGGGATGTGCCCCCGTCCGGAGACGAGACCGTGGGTGGTCTTGAGTCCGAAGATTCCGTTGAGCGCAGCTGGTTGACGGATGGAGTTGCCGATGTCGCTCCCGATCTCTGCCGTGGTGAAACCGCATGCCACGGCGACGGCTGCTCCTCCGGACGACCCACCCGAGGTGCGGCCGAGATCCCAGGGGTTGTTGGTGGTGCCGTAGACGTCGTTGTAGGTCTGATGGTCGCCGGCGTAGTACGGCACGTTGGTCTTCGCCCACACGATCGCACCCGCGCGGCGCAGCAGGCGCACAACGTCGGCATCGCGTGTCGGGACGTGCTCGGCCAGCTCGGGTGCGCCTGCGGTCGTCACCAGATCGAGCGTTTCGTAGCAGTCCTTGATCGTCATCGGCAGCCCGTGGAGCGGTCCGCACGGGTCGCCCGCAGCGCGGGAGTTGTCGGCTGCGGTCGCTTCAGCCCGTGCCCGCTCGATGTCCATCGCCACGACGGCGTTGACCGCAGGGTTCATGCGCTCGATGTTGTCGAGCATCCCGTCGAGCAGCTCCACACTCGACACCTCTCGTCGCTCGAGAGCGATCAGGAGTTGCATGGTGGTCGCGGTCGCCAGGTCAAGAGTGCTCACCCGGCGAGAGTACCGGCCTTCGCGTGCCTCGTCGGCCGGACGCAGTCGTCTCTGGGTCCAGCGAATGCGGGGTCAGCTGGGACCGGCTGCGAGCTGCATCCATTCGTCGTCGCTCCAGTGGACGCGCAGTTCGCCGGTGATGAAGTCGGCGGTCCAACGCACCATGTCGATCCAGGGCAGATCGGCAGACGCCACCTCGGTGAAGGCCATGCCGTCGAGCAGCAGGGCGGCATCGTCGATGCTGATCGTCACCGTGGTCGGCTCGTCGGGCGGTTCGGTGTCGAACCCACCGATGCCGAGGCGGGCTTCCACCTCCATGAGGCGCTCGACGTCCCATCGGCTCGCGTCGCCCGACATCGCCTGATCGGTCATGATCCCGAGGATCTGCCCGAGCGCGAAGCGTGCGTCAGGCTCCAACTCGATGTCACGTGGCAACCGCATGAGGCGAGCATCTCACTCGTGCGCCGATGCTGCACGAGCGAGCTCAGGTCCTGCGACGACTCAGAGCCCGCCGATTTCGATTGCGGCGCGGATCGAACAGGAACACGCCGATCAGCAGCACGGCGACTGCGGCGATCGGCACCACCCAGATTCGAGCGGTCCGGATGATCGAGTTGCCGTCCATGACGCCGAACGCACGGTCGCGGAGGGCCACCATGCCGAGACCGACGCTCACCAGGGCGATGGCCATTCCGATGCCGAAGGCGAGGATCAGCAGGCCGCCGAACGTGAGACGGTTGAGCTGAATCGCGCCGAGCAGCACGATGATCGCCGAGGTCGACGGGACCAGTCCGCCGGAGAGTCCCAGCACCGCCAAGGTCTTCCAGCTGACCTTGCCCGTGAGGTCCATCTCATCGAGGTCGAACTTGTGGGTGTGCGGGAAGATGCCGTGGCGGTGCCACCCATCGCCGTCGTGATCGTGGTCGTGCGTGGTCGTGATCGTGGTCGTGATCGTGGTGGTCGTGGTCGTGCGGGTGATCGTGATCGTGGTCGTGGTCGCCGTGCGGGTGGTCGTGGTCGTGCGGGTGATCGTGATCGTGATCGCGTCGTGGTCGTGATCGTGATCGTGGTCGTGATCGTGATCGTCGTGGTCGTGATCGTGGTCGTGCGTGTGGTCGTGATCGTGGTCGTGCGGATGATCGTGATCGTGATCGCCGTGCGGATGGTCGTGGTCGTGGTCGCCGTGGTCGTGGTCGTGGTCGCCGTGATCGTGGATCGTCGTGATCGTGTGGATGGTCGTGGTCGTGTGGATGGTCGTGGTCGTGGTCGTGATGCGGCTCCACCACCAAACCGTGTTGGTGGCCGTGCAGCGCCGATGGGTCGTTGATCAGCGCAGAGCCGGTGGCCAGCGCGACGCCGGCTCTCGCCATCACGGGCACCTCGGTGTCGATCTCGTCGGTGCCGTGGTCGCCGTGCGCAAGCGCCAACTGCGGTGCGCCCGACTGGCGCTCGGCGCCGGCGGTACGCGACCGGGCGCGCCATTCACTCACCGCGGTCCACACCAACCAGACGCCGATGCCGAACACGATCAGCGCCGACATGCCCTGCAGCCACGGGTAGACACGTTCGGGGGCGAACGCAGCACCCGCCGCGTAGGTGATGATGCCGAGGATCAGCACGCCGAGTGTGTGCGACAGGGCGACCGCGATCGCCAGGATGAGCGCCTGGACCTTCGTGCCCCTCGTACCGACCAGGTAGGCGCCGATGACCGTCTTGCCGTGGCCGGGAGCGAGCGAGTGCAGGGCACCCAGGAACGCAGCGAACCCGAGCGCAACCATCATGGCCCCGACACCGCCGTCGGCGCTCGAGATCAGGTTCGAGAACGCATCGCCACCGTCGTCGTCGTCGCTGTCGCTGGGTTCGGTGGTGGGCAGAGCGGCCTCGTCGACGTCGGCAGACGCCGTGAACTCGAAGGTCGGCCGACCTCGTCTCGGGATTCTCGTCGGGGTCGGGATAGTCGGTGAGGCGGGCGGTGAGCGACTCGTCGCTCACGTCGCCGGTCACCGACGTGCGATCGCCGATGACGATGATCTCGCGCCAACCGACACGGCCGCTGAAGTTCTCGTCGTCGAAGCTCAACGTGCGGGTCTCGGCGCTCTCCTCGATCGGAGTGACCCAGTTGCACACGACGCGAAGGGTGGTCAGCCCGCCGTCGCCGTCCTCGCGAAGCGTCGTGGCGGTGAGCCCCGTTGGAGCGAGCGGTGCTCCGTCGACGACGAGTTCGAAGTCGTCGGCGAGCGACGTGCAGTACGCATCGACATCCGACTCGATCGAGTCGCCGTCGGCCTGGGTCGGTGTTTCGGCGAGACTGAGGACGTAGTCGAGTTCGATCTCGTCTGGGGCCACCCGGAGTGCTGCGTAGCGGTCGATCGCGAACGGACCGAACTCGTGTGCCGATGTCATTTGCGGGCTGAGCATCACGACGAGCGCAACGACGAATGCGAACACTCCACCGGCTCGGGCGCTCCGACCGACTCGCGTCGACTGCCGCTCGGGTCGGCGTGGTGGGTGTGGTGGTGTCATGTGGAGACCGGCTCGCGTGTGGCGTCGGCAGGGGCCGACGGGGTTGGCGGGGGGACAGCGATCGGCTGGAGCCTTCCGGCGCGTTGCTCGATGGCGCGAAGGCCGGCTGCTGCAGCGATGGCGAGCAACACGAACCAGAAGTTGCGTGGCCAGACGCGCAGCGGGTTGGCGAACTGCTCGATCGGCCAGTCGTCGTTCGCGATGAGTTCGCCGGCCCAGACTGCGGCGTACCCGATGAAGATCACGGACATCGCGAGGGTGATCGCCACGATGTAGCGGGTCCGACGCACCAGCAGCAGCGGCAGCGCCACGAACATCGCAATCAGGAACGCTGCGATGAGCGCTCCGAGCGCAAACGCAACGAGCCCGGTGACGGGCCTCGAGCGATCGAGGTCCTGAAGAACGAAGCCAGCACCGAGCCCGAGCCCGACGGCTGCGCCGGCAACGGCGAAGACAGCCGTGTCGAACGAACGCAACTGCGCACGGAGACGAGCAGCGGTGAGATACGCCGCGACCAGCGCGAGGGCGACGACCACGAGCATTGCGGTGACACGTGTCGGCAGTGTGATGATGCGCAGGCCGACGACCCACAGGGCGATCATCGCTGCGGCGGCGAACACTCCGCTGCGCGTCGATGCGCCACGGAGCACCGCGATCAACCCTCGAGGGGTGCGCTGCTCGCGACGCGCCGGCACCACGACGATGACTGCAACGGACGCAGCCACGAGCAGGAGCAGGTCGATGTTCTCCCGGACCTCGTCGGATGCGAGCCCTCGGATTTCGGCCATCGACGACAGCGTCGACGCATCCTCGAGCGAGATCGTCTGTTCGGTTTGACCGACAGAGAAACCGAGGAGATGCTCGTTCTCGTTGTCGAAGACCGCGCTGGCCCAGTCGTCTTCGATGAGGAACAGAGCGTCTCGCTCCGGATTGGACTCGATGATCACGGAGAAGTCGGCATCGAACGTCCGGGGCGCCCCGTCGAACTCGTTGGTGACGACGAAGTCGAGCACGACGTAGACACCGCCAGCGGTGGGAAGGATCGAGAGTTCGCCGTACTCGAGTGTCCAGTCGATGCCGTCGGCGCCGAGGCGAGTGTGCTCGGCGACGTAGGCCGCAATGTCGGGCCGTGCGGTCTGGACCGCCTCGCGGAGGTTGTTCAGTTCGTTGGGAAAATCGACTCCCAGGGCCGGGCCGAGGTCTGCGGCCGGTATCTCGACGCGCCCGGTGACCCCGTCGTCAAAGAGCGAGACGTACAGGTAGCTCTGCTTCCCCGAGTGGGCGGACGCGCTGGATGGAGCGAGGCCGACGACGAGCAGCAAGCTGGCGAGGATGGTGGTGAGGGCGAGGCGTGGCACGGTGATGAACTCTCGAATGAAGCCGAGGCTAGGTCCTCGACGGCGTCGCAACGACGCATGCCACGCATTCGTCGAGCAAGGCGGATCAGCCGAGGCCGAGCAACCGGGCGATGATGTTGCGCTGGATGTCGGACGTCCCCGAGTACACGAGGCCGCCGATTGCGTCGCGGAGGTCGCGTTCCACTTCGAACTCCGACAGGTAGCCAACGGCGCCGTGGACCATCGACGCAGACAGGGCGGCGTCGAGGCCGGCCTCGCTGGCGGTGAGTTTGGCGAGTGCCGCCGACATCGCGAGGTCTCGGCCGGTCACCGATGCCAGGGCGGCCCGGTACAGCATGAGCCGGGCGGTTTCGTGGCGTTGTTTCATGTCGGCGATCCGGTGACTGACCGCCTGGTAGTTCCCGATCGGCTGGCCGCCCTGTTGGCGTTCGGTCGCGTACGCCACGCTCGTCTCGATCTGGCGCTGCATGGCGCCCACCTGCGTGGCGAACACGAAGCTGCGCTCCACCTGGAGCACGGCGTTGAAGATCGCCGCGCCGGCACCCTCGCGCCCGATCAGCGCGGTTGGCGGGACGACCACGTCGGTGAGCGTGATGTCGCCGAAGGGCGTGGTACGCATCCCCATCTTGTCGCGGTTCGGCAGCCGCTCGACACCGTCGAGACCGGTGGGAACCAGGAACGTCGACAACCCCCACGCTCCGGCACCGGGCTTGGTGGAGGCGAACACGATCACGAACGCGCACCGCGACCCGAGCGTGAGATACGCCTTGTGGCCGTTGAGCACGTAGGACCCGTCGTCTCGTCGAACTGCGCTGGTGGTCAGGCTGTAGGCGTCCGATCCCGATTCGGGCTCGGTCATGGCAAACGCTCCGAGCACTTCGCCGCTGATCAGCCGGGGAATCCATTCGCGTTGCTGCTCGTCGCTACCGAAACGGACGAGGGTCTCCTGTGTGCTCAGGATCTGGCTGCCGATGGCGAAGGCGAGCCCGTTGTCCCGGCAGCCATGGCCGAGTCCTTCGAGCGTGAGCAGTGTGGTGGCCAGATCGGCGCCGGCACCTCCGAGCTCGGTGGGCACCATCACGCCCTGGAGACCTCGATCGGCACAGCGTTTCCAGTCGTCAGCCGCGAACTCGGAGCGGTGCTCGGCACCGACGCGATCGCCCGTCGCCAGCTCCCGACGAGCCCACTCGGACACCTCGGTCTTCACCGGGTGGTCGAGGTCGGCCATTGCCTGTGCGACGCCGAGCAGGGCGGCGTCGTTGTTCCCATCGGTCGTTGCGGGATCCACGGTAGTGCTCATGTCGGCTCCTGTGAACGCAGCTGGATGCGACCGAATTCGTCGATGTCTTTCCACTCGTCCTGGAAATCGTCGTTGTTCCACTGACCGAGACCGGGGTAGAACACGCGCCGTCCACCGTGGCCTTCGAAGTCGGCGCCGTTCCAACGTGGGTCGGCCGGCTCGTCGATGCGCTGGTATCGGCTGTCCGACGACAGGCGGCAACGGCCGGTGGTCGACAGGTTGTCGAGCGCTCCGTGGAGCGTGTGCATCCCGAAGCACAGCACGTCGCCCGGCTGGAAGTCGGTGGTCAACCAGCGAGCTCCGTACTCGCGCTGTACCACCGTCGGGTCGGCATCGAGCCAGGTGAGGCCGTCACGGTCGGCGTCGGCTGCGAGATACCCCGTATGGAGTTGCTCCGATCGGTGACTGCCCTCGAGCACGATCAGCGCTCCCTCGCTGCGGTCGACCCGGCCGAGCGGGATCCAACTGGAGAAGATCCGGCTGGTCCCTCGGTTCATGTAGGGACCGTCGCAGTGGAAACCGCAGCCCTCGCCGGGACGGACGAACCGTGGCCAGCGCATGTCGAAACTGCGCACCGGCCCATCGAGGAGCGCCTCGTGGATCCCGAGCACCTCGTCGGCATCGGTGACCGAGAGATACCGGGCGCCGGTCCGGACGCTCTCGGAGAACGCACGCAGGTTTGCCGAGCGCACACCGGCACCGTCGCCGGCGATCGCATCATCGACCGGGTACCGGTCGTCGATCTCGCCGATGATCGCGTACTTCTGGAGGATCTCGTGGCGGGCCGCGAGGACCACCTCGGGCTGCAGCAACCCTCGGAAGAACAGGTGCCCTGCCTCGGCCATCTGCTGGCGGAGCCCGGCCGGATCGCCGAGCAGATGATTGGCGGGCTGGAGCTCGCCGAACCGGTCTGCTGCAGTGTCGATGGGGTTGCCGTTGGCGGTCAACATCATGATGATCGTACGGTTCGGCCGACGAGGTTGCGACCGCCGGGTTTCCATACGGTGCCGACCTCGGCTACGAATGTCAACTCGTGCACTCGCTGTCCACCCTCGCTGATCTCGTCGACCGCTCGCGTCTCGTCGAGCTCGGCGTGTCCGCCGACTCGCCGGCGCTCACCGACGGCTCGGCAGCCATCGGATGGGGTGAGTACTGCGAGCAGGTCGCGCGAATGGCCGGAGCGCTCCGTGTCGTCGAGGTTCGTCGCGGCGACCGCGTGGGCATCCACCTCACCAAGTCGGTCGAGTCGTTCATCGCCGTGCACGCCGTGCTGCGAGCAGGTGCCGTGGTGGTGCCGATCGATCCCTTGGCACCCGCCACCTTGGCCCGTTCCGTGCTGCGTGACGCGGGGGTAGAGGTGCTGATCACCGACGCCCGTGCGCCGGTCCGGCGCACCCTTCGCGAACAGATCGAGCTGCGGGCGGTGCTGTTGCCACGAACCGACGGGCCGATCGACGACGGCGATGTCGGCGCCCACGGCACGACGCTGTTCACGAGGCCGGACCTCGCCGAGGTGGCGCCGGCGGCGGCGGTGCCGGTCGAGCCCGACGACCCGGCCTACATCATCTACACCTCCGGCTCCACCGGGCGGCCCAAGGGGATCGTGCATTCTCATCGCAGCGCGATGGCCTACGCCACAACCGCCGCAGCTGCGTACGGCCTCGTCGCATCCGATCGGATGGTGAACATCGCGCCGCTGCACTTCGACCAGTCGACCTTCGAGCTGTACGCAGCGCCGGTCGTCGGCGCGTGTGTGGTCGTGGTCCCCGATCCGGTGCTGCGCTTCCCAGCCAGCGTCGCTGCGTTGGTCGAAGCCGAACGGGCAACGGTGTGGTACTCGGTGCCGCATCTGCTGATCCAGATGGTCGGACGGGGGGCGTTGGGTGACAAGGACCTGTCGTCGCTTCGATGGATCCTCTTCGGTGGCGAGGTGTTCCCGCCCGGTCTGTTGGCCGAGCTCATGGGTCTCATCCCGTCGGCAACGGTGTCGAACGTGTACGGCCCGGCCGAGGTCAATCAGTGCACCCGCCATGACCTCGCCGAGCCGCCGCAGGGTGATCGAGCGGTTCCGATCGGGCGAGCTTGGGATGCGGCGACTCTGCGCGTCGTGGCTGCGGATCGACCGGTCGACGACGCCGCTGGTCCGGGCACGCCGGTTGCCCCCGGCGAAGCCGGGGTGCTGCTCGTGGCCTCCGACACGATGATGATCGGCTACTGGCAGCGCGACGACCTCACGGCAGCCTCGATCGTCATCGACGCCAACGGCGTTCGGTGGTACGTCACCGGCGATCTCGTGGTGGAGAACGAGGTGGGCGAGCTGGTGTTCCTGGGTCGGGTGGACAACCAGGTCAAGGTGCGCGGCCACCGTGTCGAACTCGAGGCGATCGACGTGGTCCTCGCCGACGTCGATGGCGTCGAGGCGGCCACCGTGGTCGTCGACCGCTCGGGTGACGACCACCAACTGGTGGCGCTGCTCGTGATTGCCCCCGGACACGAATCCACCGAGGTGCACGACCGTGCGCTGGCGACCCTCCGGCGTCTGCTGCCTCGATACGCGGTGCCGACGGAGGTGCGTGCGGTGCCGGGGCTTCCGCGGACGAGCAGTGGCAAGGTCGATCGCACGGCGTCGACGGACCTCTTGACATCGTGATCGGCCGAGTAGCCTCGTGACATCGTGATCGGCGAAGTATTGGTGACTTCGGTGTGCACCGACGGCGCTGGGCCCGGCACACTGTCGGCTCACCTGCAAGAAAGCGACAACTCGTGACTGCCCAGCAGACCGACAACCGAGACGCCCGCGAGGCTGCCGACGCCACGGCGACGATCGACAGTGCCTTCCAGGCTGCGCTGATCTCGTTCATCACGGGCGACGTTGCCCTCGACGACGGCGAGATCGTCGGCGACACCGATCTCCTGCTGACCGGCCTGGTCGACTCGCTCGGGGTGGTGCTGATCGTCGAGTGGCTGGAACGTCACGCCGGTCGGACGATCGACCCCGGCGACGTGGTGCTCGAGAACTTCCAGACCGTGGACGCGATGATGGAGTTCCTCCGCTCGACATGAGCCCCGAGGCGCAACCGGTCAGCATCGGGCCCCGGACGCTTCGCACCGGTGCGCTCACGCGGACGCAACGGCTCATCTGGGCGAGTCAACGGCTCCACCCCGAGGTCCCGCTCGCCAACATGGGCAAACGCACCCGGATCAGCGGTGCGCTCGACCCGGACTTGCTGGTGCAGGCGTTCGACGCCGTCGTTCGCTCCAGCGACGTTCTGCGGATGGTGGTCGATGCCGCGTCGTCACCGGGCGAAGAGCGGGCGCGGGTCCTGGATCGGCCACCTCGATCGACCCAGGTGATCGACCTGCCGGCCGACGATCTCGATCGGTGGAGTGCGGCTCGCATCAGTGAGCCGATCGATGCCACGGAGTGCGTGTACGACTCGGTGCTGATCCGCCACGGCGACCACGACTGGACCTGGTGGCTCGACCTGCATCACGTTGCGACCGACGCAGCGAGTTCGGCGCTCGTGTACGCCGCGACGGCAGCGGCCTACGAGCAGCTGGATGCCGGGGGCGCCATCGACCTCTCCGGAGTGATCGTCGGCGACTTCTTCGACGTCACCGATGCATTGGCCGACGCTCCCCGCGGGAGCGGGACGCCTGCCGAGCGCGCGGCGGCGTGGACCGCCGACCGCGACGCCGCTGGCGCGCAGCCCCCGATCGAGTTGTACGGGCCGCGAGGGCCGCGGACCACCCGCGTGGACCGTCTTGCGCTGGCGTTCACCGACGTGCAACAGCGTCTCCTCGATGAGGCGATCGCCGGCCCGTATCGATCGATCAGCCGCGAGCTCGGACTGCTCGCCCTCGGCGCGATGGCGGCGGCGATCGCGGTGCACCGCCTCGACGGTCGATCGACGGTGGTCCTCGGCGTCCCGGTCCACCACCGGTCGGCCAAGTCGACCCGCCGCCTGGTCGGGCCGCTGATGGAGCTGTACCCGCTGACGGTCAGCATCGACACATCCGAGACGCACCAGGAGATGTTCGCCAGGGTGCTCGGTTCGGTCACCACGCTCCTGCGTCGTGCGAAGCCGGGCGAGAGCCCCGACACGCCCTTCGAGGTGGTGGTCAACGTGCTCACCGCTCGCTACGGCGACTTCAACGGCATGCCCGCCACGTCCGAGTGGATGCGTTCTGGCCATGTCGACCCGAGCCACCAGCTCCGTGTGCAGGTGTACGACTACGCCGCCGGCGGCGCCGGCCAGTCGGCGATGCGCTGGGAGCTCGACGTCAACCGCTCGACGAGCGCCGACGAGAGCGCTGCCCGACTGCCGCGCCACATGGGCTGCATCCTCGATGCGATCATCGAGCACCCAGATCGCGCGATCAGCACCTGCTCCGTGGTCGACGACGACGAACGCGCCGAACTGGCCCTGCTCTCGCCGCATCCGACGCCGCGCACACCGACGAGCACGGTGCACGCGGCGATTCGGGACGAGCTCAGATCCGACCCCGACCGCATCGTCGTCGAGCATGCGGACCGTTCGCTGACCGCAGCAGAGTTCGACCGACGCGCCGACGACGTCGCAGCGTGGCTCGTCGACTCCGGACTCACACCCGGCCGGGCGGTTGGCCTGCGGATGCCGCGCAGCATCGACGTCCTCGTGGCGATTCATGCCGTGCTGCGAGCCGGCGGTGTGTTCGTGATGCTCGCGCCGGACGACCCACCGGCTCGCCACGACGTGATCGCCGCCGACGCAGACCTGTTCAGCGTCCTCGACGCGCTTCCCGCACCAGCCCAGATCGCGCAGGCACGGCGCAATGCCGGGCACGCAGAGACCGCCCTGCCCCGGGTCGATCTCGATGACGGCGCCTACATCTTGTACACCTCGGGGTCGACCGGCACGCCGAAGGGGGTGCCGATCTCGCATCGTGGGCTCGCTGACTACATGCGGTTCGCCGTCGACGCGTACGCCGATGGTGATCCACCGGTGGTGGCGCTGCACTCGGCGCTGGTGTTCGATCTCACGATCACGAGTCTGTTCATCGCCCACCTCGCCGGAGGGTGCGTGGTGGTCTTCGACCAGGAGCCGATCACGGCGCTCGGCAGCATCGCGGCCGATGATCGCATCACGTTCCTCAAGGCAACGCCGTCGCAGCTCGAGTTGTTCGTGCGACTCGCCGCCGAGCGTCGTCCGCTGCGCACCGTGGTGGTCGGCGGGGAAGCCTTCCGCCGCCCTGTCGCCACACGCTTGCTCGAGTCGTGCGCTCCGGGGGTGCGGATCTTCAACGAGTACGGCCCCACCGAGGCCGTCGTCGGGTGCATGATCCACCACTGGAACCCCGAGGACGACGCAGGCGTCGACGTGCCGATCGGCCACGCCAGTCCGGGCAGCGAGCTCCGGATTCTCGACCCGGACCGGGGCGTCACTGCCACCGGTGCATGGGGTGAGCTCTACGTCCGGCGGCCCGGAATGGCACAGGGGTATCTGCACCGACCGGAGATCAGCGCCGGGCAGTTCGTCGAACTCGAGCCGGGCGGAGCGCTGTGGTATCGAACCGGCGACCGCGCTCGTGTCGAGCGTCCCGGTGTCGCCGTCTACGGCGGCCGGATCGACGATCAGCTCAAGGTCAACGGCATCCGCCTCGAACCCGCCGAGGTCGAAGCCGCACTCGTTGCGATCGATGGTGTCGAATCGGCGCTGGTCCGCGTCTGGCACCCGGCCGACCGAGTCGGCACCGTCGACGCAGGCCAGCGCTGCGTGCGTTGTGGACTGGGCGTCGACGTGCCGGGCATCGGCCTCGACACCGATGGCGTATGCACCTCGTGCCGGGCCTTCGACGCAGTGGCGCCGCAGGCCGACGAATGGTTCCGTACCGAGGCCGACCTCGACGACCGATTGGTTGCGGCACGTGCGCGGCGCACCGGTGAGATCGACTGTCTGCATCTGCTCTCCGGGGGCAAGGACTCGACCTATGCGCTCTATCAGCTGGTGGAGCGAGGCTGGAAGGTGCACGCGCTCACCCTCGACAACGGCTTCATCTCGGAAGGAGCCAAGGACAACGTCCGTCGCAGCGTCGCCGATCTCGGTATCACGCACGAATTCGCCACGGCCGAGGCAATGAACGAGATCTTCCGCGACAGTCTCGATCGCTACTCCAACGTCTGCCAGGGCTGCTACAAGACGATCTACACGATCGCGGTGGCTCGGGCGCGCGAACTCGGGATCCCGGTCATCGTGACCGGGCTGTCCCGGGGGCAGTTCTTCGAGACTCGACTCGTGCCACACCAGTTCGAGTCCGACAGGTTCGACCCTGACGAGATCGATCAGACGGTGCTCGAAGCCCGCCGCGTGTACCACCAGACGCCCGACGCGGTGACCGAACTGCTGCCCGAGCAGCGAGTGTTCGACGACATCTCGGTGCTCGATGACATCGAGTTCGTCGACTACTACCGCTATGTCGACGTCGACCTCGCCGAGTTGTACGACTTCCTCGAGCACCGCGCGCCGTGGGTGCGCCCTGCCGACACCGGGCGATCCACGAACTGCCTGATCAACATCGCGGGCATCAGCGTGCACCAGCGCGAGCGCGGCTTCCACAACTACGCCGAGCCGTACAGCTGGGACGTCCGGCTCGGCCACAAGACCCGCGACGAAGCATTGGAGGAACTCGACGACGAGGTCGACGACCGCGAGGTCACTCGTCTGCTCGCAGAGATCGGCTACGAGCCCAAGACCAACGGCGTGCTCACCGGCTGGTACCGAACCGCCGACGGGATCGACCGCGACCCAGCGGAGCTACGCGAGCGGTTGCGCGAGCTGCTGCCCGAGCACGCCATCCCGACGGCCTTCGTCCGCGTCGACGACATGCCGCTCGCTGCCAGCGCAAAGGCAGACCCGTCGCTGCTGCCTGCACCATCGAGATTCCACCGGCACGGTGTCGGCTCGGTGGCCGCATCCAATCCGGTCGAAGCGCGACTGTGTGAGATCTGGTGTGACGTCCTCGGCCTCGACGGCGTCGGCGTCACCGATGACTTCTTCGATCTTGGCGGCGCATCGCTGGACGCGCTCGAGGTCGTGGCGGCGATCGATGTCGAGTACCACACAGACCTGCACGATGCCGCCGTCTTCCGGGCGCGAACGATTCGAGAACTCGCCCTCGTCGTTGCGGCGGCGCTGGCGAAGGACTCGAACCTCGGAGTGCGATCACGGCGGACCCGCGGCGACGCGATCGAGCCGGTGTCATCGCCGTTGCCGTTGTCGGCAGGGCGAGGAGGCAATGCTCTTCGAGCACCGCTCCGACCCGAGCGACACCCGCTACAACGTCACCCGCCTGTACCGGTTGGTCTTCGGTTCCGATGCGGCGACCGGGTCGACGGATGGCCCCGGTTCCGGCGTGCCCGGGTTCGACGCCGACCGTTTCGCGGATGCCGTCCGTGCGGTGGCGTCGGTCCACGAGCCGCTGCACACCTCCTACGGTGCCGATCGGCGGCCACTGCCGACGGATGCTGCGGTGAGCGTCGTCGAACTCGAACCGATGACGCGCGACGAGTTCGACCTGTTCGCCGAGCGTCAGCGGCAGGTGCCGTTCGATCTCGACGTCGGACCACTGGTTCGCGTGCACTTCACGCGGACCGGGGCCACCGAGATCTCGTGCTGATCGGTCTGCACCACATCAGCGTCGACGCCGGCACGTTCGACCTGTTCTGGGAGCAGATCGCCGACGTGGTACGCCGTCGGCCGACGTGCCGGAGCTCGCGGTGACCTATGCCGCCCACGGTGCGTGGCAGCGCACCGATTGCGACGACGGCCGCGTGCGTTCTGGCTCGAGCAGTGCGCGGCATCGACCGCCGGCGGTCGCCTCGGCGTTCGGGTCGCCGACACCCGCCGAGCCCGACGGGTACCTCTCGATGCCGCTCGACGTGCCCCCGGCGGCACTGGTCGCCGCAGGGCGCACCCCCTTCGCGATCGCGCGTCGCGGCAACGCGGTCGTGCTGTCCAGTGCCACTGCGTCCGCCGACAGTCGAATTCGGGATCACGGCGTCCACCAAGGATCACCCGGGTGTCGACGACGTGGTCGGCTATCACCTCAACACGCTCCCGATGGCGTTTGCGGTCGCACGCCGGCGAGCGCTCGGCGACGTCGTCCGCAGCGCCGCGGCCCAGGTCGCCGCCACGATCGAACATCGGACGTACCCCTTCGCCGACATCGTCCGCGATGCCACGAGCTGCCGGGCTTCGTCACCCCCGACGTCTCGTGCATGTTGGCGTACGAACAGCTCGCTCCCGCGGGTTTCCCGGGGCACGGTCGAGCAGCGCATCCTCGCATCGGGCGCCGCAGTCGCCGACGTCACCTTCTTCGTCCAGGAGCGACCCGACCGGGTCCAACTGGCGCTCGAGTACTGCGGGGCCGTACTCGGCCGACGCGACGCCGCACTCCTCCTCGACATGTTCGCCGCCCTGATCGTCGACGGGTCCGGCTCACCGGAGCGTTCGGTGCGCGAGCTCGCCGCAGGCGTCGACGCCGGCGCCGACACCGTCGGTGCCGAGCTGGACGCCCCGCGGCGAAGTGCGCTCGAACAGATCGTCGAGCGAGCGGCGGCGCAGCCCGACGCGCTGGCTGTCGTCGACTCGTCGGGGCGCACGCTCGACTATGCCCAACTCGTTCACGCAGCGGTGCTGCTCGCCGACGAGATCTCCGCGGCTGCCGTCGGGGCTCCGCGACGGGTCGGCGTCGCCGTTGGTCGTTCGAGCGACCTGGTGGTGGCCATGCTGGGCGCTCAGCTCGCTGGGGGCGGCCTACGTGCCACTCGATCCCGCAGCGCCTGCCGGGCGGCTGAACGCCGTGGTGGCGGCAGCCGACCCGGATGTGCTGGTGGTCGCACGGTGACATGCCGGACATCGAGTCGGTGGCGCCAACCGTCGACGTCAGCAGCATCGCGGTCGGCGCATCGACCGCCGCCGCGGAGCCCGAGCGACTCGGACCCCGTGCGAACGAGCAGCGGCGATCGACCTCGACACGGTTGCCTACGTCATCTTCACGTCCGGCTCCACCGGCGAGCCACGCGGCGTCGAGGTCAGCCACCGGAACCTCGCCGCCAGCAACGATGCCCGATCGGTCTTCTACGACGCCGGACCCGACCGATTCCTCGTCACGCCCAGCAGCGGATTCGACAGCTCGATGGTCGGGCTCGTGTGGCCCCTGACCTCGGGTGGCACCGTCGTGCTGCCCGAACGACGACGAGGTCGCGCGACGTCGACCAACTCGGCAGTCTCATCGAGCGAGTCGGTGTGACGCACGTGCTGATGGTGCCCAGCCTGTACCGGGCGTTGCTCGACCGCGCCGCTCGACCGACTGTCGCGGCCTCGACACTGCCATCGTCGCGGGAGAGGCGTGCCCACGGTCGCTCGTGCGGCAGCACCACGATGTCCTGGCCGGCGTCGAACTCGTCAACGAGTACGGCCCGACCGAGGCCACCGTCTGGGTCGACTGCCCATCGGCTGTCACCCGAGGAGCCCGCGTGCTGATCGGCGGCCCGATCCCGGGGCCACGTTGCGCACCGTCGACGGCGAGCTCCGACCCACGGCCGCCGGGGTCGCGGGCGAGTTGCTCGTGTCGTCGCCGGGTGTCGTCGCGGGGTATCTCGATGGCTGCACCGCCCGAGAAGTTCCTCGACCTCGACGGTCGCCGCTGGTATCGCACGGGCGACCTCGTCCGTCTCGACGACGGCGCCGCCGAGTTCGTCGGCCGCACCGACGACCAGCTGAACGTCGCTGGCGTGCGTCTCGAACCGGGCGAGGTCGAAGCCGAGTTGCACCGCATCGACGGGATCCGCGATGCCGTCGTGGTGGCGGCCGGTCAACCTCCGGCACTGGTTGCTCATCTCGAAGCCGACCGGTTCGACGAGGCGTTCGTGCGTACAGCCCTCGCCGAGCGCCTGCCCAGCACGTCGGTTCCACGCCGCTTCGCCGTGCACGACGCACTTCCCCGAACTGCCAACGGAAAGGTCGACCGCAGTGCGGCCGCCCTGCTTCCGGTGGCATCGTCGCGGCGACCGGTCGAGGCATCGTCGAGCTCGAGCGTCGACGTGGTGGTCGCGGTGTGGAACGACGTGCTCGAGCGCGACGACGTCGCTGCCGACACCGATTTCTTCGGCATTGGCGGTGACTCGCTGTCGGCCGTGTCGATCGTGGTGGCAATAGGCGACGCCATTGGACACCCAGTGCCGATCGCATCGCTCCTCGCCGGTCGCACGCCCGCAGGGATGGCCGAGATCATCGGTGGTTCGGACTCGGAGCGGTCGGGGTCGACATCGACGGATGAGTTCCCGGTCGTGACGTTCCGGCCGGGTACACCGCACGGCCCGCTGGTGCTGATGACGCCGGCGTGGGATGACGTGTTCGGGTATCGGGACCTCGCTCACTCGCTGCCCCGACGACGTGACCGCCGTCGCGCTCGGCGTACGTCGAACAGGAGAACCGACCGGTGGTGACCACGGTCGATGCGGTCGTCGACGCCTTGCTGCCACGTGCACTGGACCTCGCCGCCGGCCGCTCGAGCGTTGTGCTCGTCGGCTGGTCGGTCGGGGGAGTGGTGGCGGCAGAGCTGGCCAACCGGCTGACGGCTCGCGGACAGACGGTGAGCCTGGTCGCCATGGTCGACACGTTCTTCCCGGGGGAGGAGCGTCACCTGTGGTCGAATCGCTGGTGGAAGTACAAGTCGATGCTGCAGCCGGGTGCCGCGTCGGAGATCCGAGCGCGAGCTGCAGGCTGATGATCCAGCGGCGTGTGCGTCGGATCGCAGGGCGCGTCGGCCGCCGACTGCTTGCATTCTCGGGTGCCACGCTGCCCGAGGAGCCGAAGCGGACGTCGGTGGGGCACTTCCCGGTCGACTCGCTCGCCCACGAGATCACATCGATCGACGTGCCGCTCGTGGTCTATCGGGCGTCGGCGACCAACCCCCGTCGAACGATCGAGCGTTGGTCCGAGGTCGCTGACGACCTCGACGCCGTGCTCATCCCAGGACGGCACCGGGGGTTCGACTCGATCATGGGGCCGGGTCGGGTGGAGGCGATCGGCGCCGACCTCGCGACACGTCTCGGCCGCTGACACCGAGCCAGTGGTCGGCCCCGACGGATCAGGTGCGCTTCTTGGCGGCCTTCTCGAGCCGCTTGGCGGTGCGACCGATCGGTTCCAGGTGGCGATGGTCGAGGTCGCCGACCTCTGCGCCGTTCTCGAACAGCACGCGATACCGCTGCCAATTGAAGCCGTTGGCCAAGATCACCTTGCCCTCGGTGCCGAGCGGGACACCGTGGACCTCGGCGGTGGTGCGAACCTTGTCGTTGATCCGAAGATCGATCTGGTTCGCGTGCGGCGTGGCGAGAGCGTGTGGTTTCCAGTACTCCATCGCCGCACATTCTGCCCGCTCCGACGCTCAACGCGCGACTCTGGCCGCAACTGTGTCCGCAGCGACCGTCGGTCGCTCGTTCCGAATCGGGGCCCCACCGGTACACTCGCACCCCTGTGAAGAGTTCCGTTGAGACCCTCGAGGGCAACAAAGTCAAGCTGTACGTCGAAGTGGAAGAAGCGGAGTTCGATCACGACATCGACCGTGCTTTCAAGCTGATCGCCAAGGAGGTGAACCTCCCCGGTTTTCGTGCCGGCAAGGCGCCTCGCAAGGTGCTCGAGGCTCGTATCGGCATCGGCGCCGCTCGCGAGCAGGCGTTGCGTGACGCGGTCCCGCAGTACCTCCAGAAGGCGGTGCGCGAGCACGACATCGATCTGATCGCCACCCCCGAGGTCGAGATCACCGACGGCACCGAGAGTGGCCCGGTCGAATTCGATGCCACGTGCGAGGTTCGCCCGACCATCACGCTCGAGGGATATGGCGACCTCACGGTCGAACTCCCGGCGATCGAGGTCAGCGACGACGACCTCGCCGAGGCCCGTGGCGCCGAACTCGAACGCGCTGCGAGTCTCAGCGACGCCGACCGGCCCGCTGAGCCCGGCGACTTCCTCACGCTCGACCTGGCCACCACCCGCGATGGTGAAGAGCTCACGGGGCTCAACACCGAGGACTGGTCGTACGAACTCGGCCAGGGTTGGGTCACCGAAGATTTCGACGAGCACCTCACCGGCGTCTCGGTCGGTGACGTGGTCACGTTCACCTCCACGCCCAAGGGTGTCGAGGAGGAGGCCGACTTCACCGTCAAGGTCATCGCCGTGCAGCAGAAGGTGGCGCCTGAGCTGACCGATGACTGGGTGTCGGACAACCTCGGTGAATTCGACACGGTCGAGGAGTGGAACGAGAGCCTGCGGGAGACGCTGTCGGATCAGAAGCTCAACGAAGCACGTCAAGCCGTCGTGCGCTCCGTCAACGAGAAGCTCGCCGAACTGGTCGACACCGACGTGCCGGATGCGATGGTCGACGCCGACCTCAACCAGCGGGTGCAGGGCACCGTGCAGCAGTTCCAGGCCCAGGGTGTCGACCTCGGCCAGTGGCTCGCGGCAACCGGCCAGGAGCCCGACCAGTTCATCGAGTCGATGCGAGGCGCGTCGGTCGAGGCCGTCAAGGTCGATCTCGCGCTGCGGGCAGTCGCCGACGCCGAATCGGTCGAGGTGGAGCCCTACGACTTCGACGCCGAGTACGCCCGGATGGCCATGCAGTACCAACAGAAGGCCAAGGACATCCGCAAGGCCTACGAGCAGAACGACGCCGTTGCTGAACTGGCTGGCCAGATCCGCAAGTCGAAGGCGTTCGACTGGCTGCTCCACCACGTCGACTTCGTCGACGTCAACGGTGCGCCGATCGACCGTGACACGCTGCTCGGGCACAGCCACGACGACGACGGCGGTCACGATCACGACGAGCAGCCGGCCGCTGCCGACGTGCAGTCGGCGGCAGCTGCGGTCATCGCCGCCACCGACGCGGCCGCCAGCGCACCTGCCGGCGAGCCCGACGAAGATCCAGAAGCAAGCAACGAAGAGGAGACGACGTCATGAATCTCGATGCGGTGAACTACCTCGTTCCGAACGTCGTCGAACAGACGAGTCGTGGCGAACGGGCCTACGACCTCTACAGCCGGATGCTGAAGGACAACATCATCTTTCTGCAGACCCCGGTCGACGACCAGATCGCCAGCCTGTTGTGCGCCCAGTTGATCCACCTCGAGTCGGAGAACCCCGACAAGGACATCAACATCTACATCAACAGCCCGGGCGGCGACATCACGGCGCTGTTCGCCATCTACGACACGATGCAGTTCATCAAGAACGACATCGCCACGATCTGTCTCGGACAGGCAGCGTCCGCTGCTGCGGTGTTGCTCGCTGCGGGCACCAAGGGCAAGCGCCTCGCACTGCCGCACAGCCGGGTCCTGCTGCACCAGCCGAGCGGCCAGGTCGGCTACGGCCAGGTCACCGATCTCGAACTCGCAGCCAAGGAGATCATGCGGATGCGTGAACTCCTCGATGGCATTCTCGCCGAGCACACGGGTCAGCCCATCGAGCGAATTCACGCCGACACCGACCGTGATTTCGTCATGGAGGCCAGCGAGGCGCTCGACTATGGCATCATCGACAGAGTGATCTCCTCTCGCGAGGCGGTGGACCGCACCGGTCCCATCCGCTGACCGGGCGGGGATCGGTCCGATTCGTCGGGCGGGTCCACGCTTCACGGTGGTGGACGCGCAAGACTGTCGGGCTCCAACCGATCGATACGTCACAGCAGCCCGGGTGGCACTGGGCGTGGCAACCACACGAAGGGGAACCGACAAGTGGCGAAATTCGGCGACACCGGCGAACTGCTGAAGTGCTCGTTCTGCGGGAAGTCGCAAAAGCAGGTGAAGAAGCTCATCGCGGGCCCTGGCGTCTACATCTGCGACGAGTGCATCGACCTCTGCAACGAGATCATCGAGGAAGAGCTCACCGAGACAGCTGAGCTGAGCTTCGACAACCTGCCGAATCCTCGGGAGATCCGGGCGTTCCTCGACGACTACGTCGTCGGCCAGGAGTCGGCGAAGAAGATCCTCTCCGTGGCGGTCTACAACCACTATCGGCGTATCCAACACCAGAATCAGGCGACCACGGTCGGCCGACGCGACGAGGTGGAGCTCGCCAAGTCGAACATCTTGTTGCTCGGCCCCACCGGCTGCGGCAAGACGCATCTCGCCCAGACGCTCGCTCGCCAGTTGAACGTGCCGTTCGCCGTCGCGGACGCCACTGCGCTCACCGAGGCCGGCTACGTCGGCGAGGATGTCGAGAACATCCTGCTCAAGTTGATCCAAGCCGCCGACTTCGATGTCAAGCGTGCCGAGACCGGGATCGTCTACATCGACGAGATCGACAAGGTTGCCCGCAAGAGCGAGAACCCGTCGATCACCCGCGATGTGTCCGGAGAAGGTGTGCAGCAGGCGCTGCTGAAGATCCTCGAGGGAACCCAAGCGTCGGTGCCGCCACAGGGCGGGCGCAAGCATCCGCATCAGGAGTTCATCCAGATCGACACCACCAACGTGTTGTTCATTCTCGGTGGAGCGTTCGCCGGTCTGGAACAGATCATCGAATCGCGGATCGGACACAAGGGTGTGGGCTTCCACGGGACGGTGCGGTCGGCGGTCGATCGCGACCCGGGCGAACTCTTCGCGCAGGTGCTGCCCGAAGACCTCGTGAAGTTCGGGATGATTCCCGAGTTCATCGGGCGGCTGCCGATGATCGGTGCCGTTGGCAGCCTCGATCGTGACGCCCTCGTGCAGATCCTGGTCGAGCCGAAGAACAGCCTGGTCAAGCAGTACGAGAAGGTGTTCAGCTTCGAGGACGTCGAACTGGAGTTCTCCCCGGATGGCCTCGAAGCGATCGCCGACCAGGCGATCCTGCGGGCCACCGGCGCTCGGGGTCTTCGAGCGATCCTCGAAGAGGTGTTGCTCAACACGATGTACGACCTGCCCGGACGTACCGACATCGGCAAGGTCGTCATCGACGAGAGCACCGTGATCGAGAAGGTCAACCCGACGTTGGTGCCGCGCTCGACCGGTCGCCAGCGCAAAGCCGCGTCCTGACCGACTCCGACCGGGTCCACGTTCGGCACCCACGGTTTCTTTTCGCCCCTAGCCTCGGGCATCGATGAACTTCGACGACGCGCTGGCCTACCTCGACGATCACGCGACCTACGAAAAGACCGGTCGGATCACGTCACCGTCGCTCGACAACATCACGGCACTCTGCGGTGCCCTCGGAGATCCGCAGCACGCTGCGCCCGTGATCCACCTCACGGGCACGAATGGCAAAGGGTCGACGGCGCAGATGATCTCGAGACTGCTCGTGGCGAGTGGCCTCACGGTCGGCACCTACACCAGCCCGCACTTGGAGCGGATCAACGAACGAATCAGCCGAAACCTCGAGCCCATCTCCGACGACGACCTCGCTGAGCAGATCGGGGCGATCGCCGAGCTCGAGCCGCTGGTCGGAATCCGTCCGAGCTATTTCGAGATCCTGACCGCGGCCGCATTCAGGTGGTTCGCGGATGTCGCGGTCGACGTGATGGTGATCGAGGTCGGCTTGCTCGGGCGGTGGGATGCGACCAACGTCGTCGATGCCACCGTGGCGGTGATCACCAACATCGGCATGGATCACACCGAGTTCGCTGGGCCGACGTTGGAGCACATCGCGCAGGAGAAGTCGGGGATCATCACCCCTCGTTCCGCCGTGGTGGTCGGCGAAAGCCGCCCCGAGCTCGTGTCGATCTTTGCCGGGGCCGGGGGAGCGAGCATGCTCGTGACCGACGACGACTTCGAGCTCGTCGGCAATCGGCTCGCCGTGGGGGGACGCCTCCTCGACATCCGCACCCCGACCACGATCTACACCGACGTCTACCTGCCGCTCCACGGCGTGCACCAGGGACTCAACGCCACCACGGCACTGGTGGCCGTCGAAACATTCTTCGCCGGCCCTGTTGCCGAAGAGGTGGTGCTCGAAGGGTTCGCCGAGGTCTCCATGCCCGGACGATTCGAAGTGCTCGGGCGCCAGCCGCTGACCATCGTCGATGGTGCCCACAACCCGCCGGGCGCCGACATGTGTGCCCAGGTCTTCTTCGACGACTTCGATCCGGAGGGCCGGCGCCTGCTGGTGGTGGGCACGTTGCGCGACCCCGAGGAAATGCTCGCCGCGCTGCGCGTCGACGAGTTCGACGTCGTGTTCGCCTGCACTGCGCCGTCGGCTCGCGGGGTCAAGGCAGCCGAGGTCGCCGATGCCGCCCGGCGTCTGGGCTGCGACGACGTGTACACGTTCGACACGGTCGAGGCCGCGTGCCGACGGGCGATGGAGTACGCCGATGGCGACGATGCGGTGTTGGCGACGGGCAGCCTGTACACCGCGGGCGCAGCGCGGCCCGCGCTCCAGCGTCACGCCAACTGACCATTCGACCCTGATCGTCCGAGAACTGGTCGGGTGCGTTCGCCCAGCGACCGATGGCGCGCACATTTCGGGTGGTGGACGCCGATAGGTTCGAGGGCCATGTCTGATCGCACACTGGTCCTGTTGAAGCCCGATGCTGTCGAGCGCAAGCTCGTCGGCGAGATCGTGTCCCGTTTCGAGTCGAAGAACCTCGACATCGTCGCCATGGACGTCCGCACCCTCGACGCCGACATCCTGGCTCGCCACTATGAAGAGCACGTCGGCAAGGGGTTCTACAACGACCTGGTCGAGTTCATGGGGCGCGGTCCGGTCGTCGCCATGGTGATCGAGGGCCCCGAAGACACCTGGGAAGTGGTTCGTGCGATGATGGGGGCGACAAATCCGCGCGCTGCTGCGCCGGGGACCATCCGAGGTGACCTGGGCATCCTGTTCACCGAGAACCTGGTCCACGGGAGCGATTCGCTGGCGTCGGCCGAGCGCGAGATCGGGATCTTCTTCCCCAATCTGTAACATTCCTGGACACTGGTTCCCGGCGATCATTGGTTGTCGGTACCTCGATGTCTTGACAGCTCGCGAAAGGTGGCCAGCACATGGCCCGCAACAATCCGCTCAGCCTCGGGCGTGACCTCGCCATCGATCTCGGCACGGCCAACACGCTGATCTACGTCCGAGGTCAGGGCGTCGTGCTCGATGAACCGTCGGTGGTGGCGGTCAACGTCAACGACGGTCGTCCTGTCGCTGTGGGCATGGAAGCCAAGCGCATGATGGGGCGCACCCCCAACCACATCAAGGCGATCCGTCCGCTCAAGGACGGCGTGATCGCCGACTTCGAGGTCTGCGAGAAGATGCTGCGGTACTTCATCCAGAAAGTGGCCGGCTCGAAGTGGAGCAAGCCGCGCATGGTGATCTGTGTCCCGTCCGGCATCACCGGGGTGGAGCAGCGCGCCGTGCAGGACGCCGCGGAGTACGCGGGCGCCCGCAAGCCGGTGCACATCATCGAAGAGCCCATGGCCGCAGCGATCGGCGCCGACCTTCCGGTCCACGAACCCAGCGGCAACATGATCGTCGACATCGGTGGCGGAACCACCGAGGTCGCGGTGATCTCGCTCGGTGGCATCGTCACGGCGCAATCGATTCGCGTCGCCGGCGACGAACTCGATGATGCGGTGCTCCAATACGTCAAGAAGGAATTCTCGCTCGCGATCGGCGATCGAACCGCCGAGGAGATCAAGATCCAGATGGGCTCGGCCTGGCCGCTCGATGAGGAGCTCTCCGCGGACATCCGTGGACGCGACCTGATCTCCGGTCTCCCGCGCACCATCGAGATCAACACGGAACAGGTACGTGAAGCCCTTGCGGAGCCGATCTCTGCCATCGTGGACGCCGTGAAGACCACGCTCGACAAGACACCTCCGGAACTGGCCGCCGACATCATGGAGGACGGCATCACGATCACCGGTGGCGGTGCGCTCATCGGTGGCATCGACGAACGTCTCGCCCACGAGACCGGCATGCCGATTCGCATCGCCGACGAGCCGCTCTACAGCGTCGTGATCGGGTCGGGTCGCGCCCTCGAGAACATCGATGCCATGCGCGGGCTGATGTCGATGGGCGGCGAGGACTGACGGCTCGAGCCGTCACACACGACCGTCATGGCCATCTACTCCGTCGGACGCAAACGCGTCATTCTCGGGCTCCTGCTCACCACGGTGTTGCTGCTCACCCTCGATCTGCGAGGCAACCCCGTGATCGACAACGTCCGAGACGGTTTCAGCCGCGTCCTCAACCCGGTGGAGGCAGCGACGGCGGTGGTCACCAACCCGATCGAACGCGTCTGGCACGGCATCACCAACTACGACGACCTCGAGCAGGAGAACCTCGCACTTCAAGAGCAGGTCGACCGCCTGATCGGGACGCAGGCCGCTGCCGAAGCCGCGGTCATCGAAGGTCAGGAACTTCAGGCGCTGTACAGCCTCCCGTCGTTGTCGGGGATCGACACCGAGGTGGCTCGGGTGGTCGGCAAGGCGGCGAACAATCTCGACCAGGTGATCGAGATCAACAAGGGCAGTACCAGCGGGATCGACGTCGGTATGGCTGTCGTCAATCAGGCCGGTCTCGTCGGCACGGTCACCCAGGTGTCGCGCAGCAGCGCCCGGGTGATGCTGGTCACCGACGATCGCTACACGGTCACCGTGAAGATCACCTCGGCCGGGCCAGTCGATGTCACCTCCGACACCTTCCCGTCTGGCATCACCGCCGACGGCCCGGTCGTCATCGGTGCACCATCGCCGCTGGTGCCTGGGGTGACCACACCCGACGGGGCGCCGGTCCCGGACACCACCCTTCCAGGCACACCATCGGCGGCCGTGCTCGAAGCAGCACCCACCTCGACCCCGGTTGCCGCCGCCGAAGGCGAGACTGCCGACACCGCGCCGGGGAACCACCACCACCACGACGACCACGACCGTGCCCGCCGAGGTGGTCGACAAGGAGTACGGCGCCCTCGAGGGGCGTGGCGGCCGTCGCCTCCCGCAGATCCGCTTCTTGCAGGACCTGCCGTCGCTGCTCGAGCTCCGACCCGGGGACCTCGTGGAGACGGCGGGAGGCTCTGAGAGCCTGGCGCCCACGGGAATCCCGGTGGGGCGTGTGATCAACCGTGCCGATCGGCCTGGCTCGGGCGGACCGCTGCTGGACGTCGAGCTGCATGCGGATCTGGATCGTCTCAACTTCGTGAGAGTGGTGCTGTACAAGCCGCTGTCCGAAGTCGACCAGTGAGCGTGGATGTTCGCCTCCTTTCTGCAGAGCTCGCTCGTTCGGGTGATCCCGCTGGGCCTGCTGCTGCTGGCACTGCAACGCACCCTCTTTCTCGACATCCAGCCAGCCGGGGTGATCATCCAGATCATGATGATCATGGCGGCCGCGGCGGGGGTTGCCGGTGGCAGCGAGCGCGGTGCGATGGTCGGGTTCGTCTTCGGGGTGATGTTCGACCTGGCTGAGGGCACACCGCTCGGCTCGACGGCGATTGCCTTCACGCTTGCCGGCATCATCGGCGGGCTGCTTGCACTGATCGCTGCCGATCCGCACTGGTGGCTGGAATCGATCTTCACCGCGTTGGGGTCTGCGGCTGGTGTCGCAGCGGTGCCGGTGGTCCGCGTGTTCATCGGCGAGGCCGAGCCGTTCGAGTCGCAACTCGGGCTGGTGGTCGCGGTGATGGCGGTGGCCGGTGCAGTGGCGAGTCCGCTGCTCGTCCCGTTCGCTCGCTGGGTGCTCAAACTGCGCCGACCAGAGTGGAAACAGCCGATCGACGCGGGGCCGTGAGCCGGGCATCTGGGTTCCAAGGGGTGAATGACGTCACCTTCGATCCTGCCGACCTGACCGACACAGGCCGCAACGCGTTTGTAACATGCGTTGCGACATGATGTGGAAGATGATGCTCCCGCGACGGATCCACCGTGGCCGCTGACAAACGCGCCGCCCGCCTCGGGGTGCTCGCGCTCGTGGCCACGCTGCTGTTCGGCGTCGTGGGCGCTCGACTCTGGTTCCTGCAGACCGTCGAGCAGGAGACGTTGCAAGCCGAGGTCGACACCACCAAGTTGCGCACGGTGCCGCTGTTGCCCGAACGGGGCCGCATCTTCGATGCTGAGGGTCGGATCCTTGCCGACAACGACCGGGTGCTCACCGTCGCCGTCGACTGGGAGGTGTTGCGAGACAGCAGCAACCGAGCCGAGATCTTCCGCCGGTTGTCCGGCTGGGTCGACGTCCCGGTCGAGGAGATGGAAGCTCGTTTCGACAGCCAGGTGTACAGCCCGTTCCTGCCGATGCCCATCCTCGAAGACATCGATGAGCCACGCGCGATCGCGCTGCTCGAACGCGTGGTCGACCTGCCGGGCGTCCAGATTCTCGAGCAGTGGCGGCGCCTCTACCCGTATGCGCCGATCGCAAGTCACATCGTCGGGTACATGGGCAGCATCACTGCGGAGACCAAGGACTTCTACCAGGACCAGGGGTACTTCCTCAATGAACGCGTCGGCCAGTTCGGCATCGAACTGAGCATGGAGGAGGAACTCCACGGGGAGTGGGGGTCGGTCACCTACGAAGTCGACAACCGCAGCCGCATCGTGCGCGAAGTGAGCCGAGTTCCACCGATCAACGGCAACGACGTCCAACTCACGATCGACCTCGATCAGCAGCAGTACGCAGAGCAGGCGCTCGAGACGCAACTCAAGGCGCGCCGCTCGGCGACGGCGATCAACCCGCGCGACCCCGACAACAACAACCAACTCGCGTTTGCCGGGTACCCGCGCGAGGTCAACTACAAGGCTCCCGCTGGAGCAGTCGTCGTCCAGAACTACAACAATGGCCAGATCGTGGCCATGGCGAGCTATCCGACATTCGACAACCGCTGGTTCGAGTCGGATCTCGGTGGCGGCAAGTTCGAGGAGCTGTTCCCTTCGGTCGACGAGAACGGCGACCCGATCGACCCCGACGAATCGATCCTCGTCAATCGCGCCATCCAGGGCCGCTACAACCTCGGCTCGACCTTCAAACCGTTCGTGGCGTTCGCCGCGCTCGACACGGGCTTGATGGGCGTCAACGACTGGTACACCGATCAGGGCACCTACCGAATGGAATCGGTCGAGGACAACCTGTGCAACGAAGGGCTGGTGCGTTGCGTCTACCGCAATGCGACCTGCCCGGGCGGACGGCCGTGCGTGTACGGATCGGTCAACATCGAATCGTCGCTCGCGGTGTCCTCCGACACGTTCTACTATCGCATCGGCGAACTGCTGATGACCGAGAACGACAATGCTCCGATCCTGCAGGAAGAGGTGCGCAAGTTCGGCTTCGGGGCGGACCCCGGGATCGACCTTCCCTACGCCTTCGACGGCACGGTGCCCGACGCCGAGCTCAAGGCCGAGTATGCGGAGCTCGGCGTGATCTCCGAAGCAGAGGGATCCGGGTACTTCACCGGCGACAACGTGCAGCTTGCGATCGGCCAGGGTCTGCTGTCCGCCTCACCGATGCACCTCGCCACCGCCTACTCCACGATCGCCAACCAGGGATTCGTGATGAAGCCCGAGATCATCAAGGCGGTGTACGAGCCCGGTGTTCCCGACTCGACCGTGCAGGGCTACGCCGACCTCACCGAGGCCCGCCTCGCGCGCCCGGCGAATGTCGGTGGGGAAGTGGTCCGTCGACTCCCCCTTGCGCAGTCCGCCTGGGACGCCATCGGGACCGGACTCCGACGCGTGATCACCGGACCCGGCCAGCTGGTGGGCAATGCGTACCGCTCGACCACCGGCGAGAAGCTCTTCGAGACGTATCCGTCCAATGCGATACCGCTCGCTGGCAAGACCGGAACCGCGCAGGGTGCTGGCAACTACCCCTGGAACGACTCGTCGGCGTTCGCCGCGTACAGCCTCGATCCGCAGCGCCCGTACACCGTTGCTGCATACCTCGAGAAGAGTGGCTACGGCTCCCAGGCCGCCGCACCGGTCGTCAAGTGTATGTTCATGCAGATGTCCGGGGTCACCGCAGCTGATCCGGTGGTGCTCACCGAACCCCTCGATGTCACGTCATCGGAGCCGGCACCGGCTCGACGGGTCAACGACACCTCGTGTTTCGCAGGTCGATTCGGCAACACCGCGGTACCGGAGTGACCACGCGTGACGGCGTCGTTCCTCTCGCGTAAGCCCGACTCGGGCCTCGGCAACCTCGGTGCCAGCCCCGCCGATCCGAGCCGCAACGTCGACTGGGTGTTGATTGGGGCGCAGTTCGCGCTCACCGTCATCGGCTGCTTCGTGGTCTTCTCGGCGTCCCGAACGCGGATCGTCAGCGATCCCTACGCGTTCGCCACGCGCCAGGTGATCTTCGCGATTCTCGCCACGCTCGCAATGCTCATCGTGATGTCGATCGACTACCAGTGGTGGAAGGAGCGCGCTCGCTTCCTGTACGGACTCACGCTGGTGATCCTGTCGCTGCTGTTCCTCCTCGGTGTGGCCAGCGGCGACGATCTGATCTCCTTCGACCTCGGCCCGTTCAACTTCCAGCCGGCGGAGATGGCCAAGTTCACGACCTTGTTGATGCTTGCGTCGTATCTCGCCGAGGAGCGCAGCGACGAGGTCTCCTATGCCCGATTCCTGGGCGGATTGATGATCGTCGGCGCGCCGGCGGTGCTCGTGATCATCCAGCCCGACCTCGGTTCGGCATCGGTGCTGGTGGCGATGGCGATGGGCGTGTTGCTGGTGGCTGGTGCCAAGGCCCGATACATCGTGTTGATCACGGCGCTGTCGATCTCGACGGTGCTTGCTGCGTTCGTGGGACAACTCGTCAACAGCTACCAGGCGGCCCGTATCCGCGCGCTGGTCAATCCGGCGGCGGCCGACGCGGACGATCTGTACCAAGCCGAGAACGCGATGCGTGCGATCGGAACCGGCGGGGTCTGGGGCAAGGGCTGGCTCCAGGGGCCACTCACCAACGGGCGGGACATCCCGGTGATGTGGGCTGACTTCCCGTTCGCCGCCATCGGCGAGCAGTTCGGCCTGGTGGGCTCGGCGGTGGTGTTGTCGCTGCTCGCAGTGGCACTGGTGCGGATCTGGCGTATCGCCCACCTCTCACGCGACATGCTCGGCACCTACATCTGCGCCGGGGTGTTCACCATGCTGCTGTGGCAGACGTTCCAGAACGTCGCCATGACGCTGCAGATCATGCCGGTCACCGGTCTCCCGCTGCCGTTCATCTCCTACGGCGGATCCGGCCTGATCGTGTACTTCGCAATGTTCGGCCTCGTGCAATCGGTCCACATGCGCCGGATGCGCTGACCGGACTCGGAGGCGCGCCGGCATCGGAATCGCCACCCATCGCGCTGCTGTGGTTGCAGTCGCCGTAGAATTGGCGCTCAAGTGACCATCGACACAGCCCGCCCCCCGCTGACGAACCCCGCTTCGTCCGACGTCGTTTCGTTTGCGTCGATGGGGTTCTGGTGGCTCGAGGTCCGACCACCGGCACCCGTCAGGGTCGCCGTTCTCCTCGTTGCGCTCACCAGCGCATGCACGGTCGCCGCCGATCGGCGGCGACCACGACCACGATGGGCCCGACCCTGCTGCACTGCGCACACGGCTCGAGTCCGGCGGAGCGCCCACGTGGCAGCTCCGTGTAGAAGGGAACGTCCTACCCATGGAACAACACAACGCAGACAACTCGCCCGACGACGAAACGTCACGTGCATCCGAGGTGACGTCCGAGCGCGCTGACACGGGCGAACACGCCTCCGACAGCCCTGCCAAGAGCGACGCCGCTGGGCGATCATCGTCGTCGTCGTCGTCGTCGGCCAAGCGCCGCAGAGGGTCCAGAGGGGGCCAGCGTCGACGTGGAAACGGTCAGGGTGACGAGGCCGTCACCGAGCACGATGGCTCGGTCGACGATCGCAACGACGTCGAGCTGCCCGAGCCGATCAGCGAGGGGAGAGCATCGCCCGAAGCCGCGGAGAAGGCGTTGGTGCGCAAGCCTCGAATCGGCGACACGATGCCCATCCCGACGTCTCCGCCACCGGGGCCCGCATCGACGAGCGCTGGATCAGCAGACGTGACCTCCCGCGGGGAAACGAAGTCCGGCGGCGGCAAGCGTCGCCGTCGCGGTGGTGGCGGTGGTGGTGGCGGCGGCGGTCGCGGCGCCACCACGGGTGGCGAAGATGCCAAGCCGTCAGGTCGCTCGCCGCGAGCGAGCGCCGATGGCGACAGCTCAGGGTCGGCGCGGGCCAAGAAGAACCGTCGCGGTCGCGGCCGCGGGCGGTCGAAGTCCGACGGCGGCGAACTCGACGACGCCATGCTCGCCCAGCGCAAGGGGCGCGAACGAAATGGCAAGCCGGTCGGTCGCTACTTCATGGCGGTACAGGTTCGTCAGGGGATGACCCAAGTGGCCGTGCTCGAGGGGCGCAGCCTGATCGAGCACTACGTCAGCCGTCCCGCTGACGATGTCAGCCAGATCCACGGCAACATCTACGTCGGAAGAATCCAGAACGTGCTCCCCGGCATGGAGGCAGCGTTCGTCGACATCGCGACGCCGAAGAACGCGGTGCTCTACCGCGGCGACGTCCAGTACGACGCCGAGGACATCGTCGAGGGCGGCAAGGACCCGCGCATCGAGGACATCCTCAAGAACAAACAGATCATCACCTGTCAGGTCACCAAGAACCCGATTGCCCACAAGGGAGCCAGGCTCACTCAGGAGGTCTCCCTCCCTGGACGGTTCGTGGTCCTGATCCCCAATTCCAAGACCTATGGGATCTCCAAGCGACTGCCCGACGATGTCCGAAAGCGGCTTCGCAACATCCTCGACCGGGTCAAGCCCGACGAGCACGGCATCATCGTGCGCACCGCCGCAGAAACCGCGACCGAGGACGAGTTGGTGGCCGACATGACGATGCTGCTCGGGCAGTGGGAGCAAGTGGCCGCAAAGGCAGCCAAGACCCAGCGCCCCGCGTTGCTGTATCGCGAGCCGGAGATGGCCGTGCGCGTGATCCGAGAGGAGTTCAACGCGAACTATCGGGGTGTCGTCATTGACGACGAGCGTCTGTACCACGAGGTCAAGGAGTACGTGGCTGCGTTCAATCCGGAGTTGGCAGACCGCATCGAGTTCTACGACGGCGGCGGCGAGGGTGGCCTCTCGCTGTTCGAGAAGTTCCACATCCACGAGCAGGTCCACAAGGCGCTCGATCGCAAAGTGTGGCTCCCCTCGGGCGGCTCGCTGATCATCGAGCACACCGAGGCGCTCACCGTGATCGACGTGAACACGGGCAAGAACGTCGGCAAGTCGAGCCTCGAGGAGACCGTGTTCCACAACAACATGGAAGCCGCGGAGGAGATCGCCAAGCAGTTGCGGCTGCGCGACATCGGCGGGATCATCGTGATCGACTTCGTCGACATGGAGGTCAAGGGAAACCGGGCCAAAGTGGTCGAACGGTTCCGTGACTCGTTGGCGCGTGACAAGACTCGTTCGCAGGTGTTCGACATCACCGAACTCGGCTTGGTGGAGATGACACGCAAGCGCATCGGCGAAGGGTTGCTCACCGAATACTCCGAAATCTGCCCCGACTGTGACGGACGTGGCGTGGTCGTCGACTACGGGCTGCTGGAATGATGGCTCCATGATGCACATCGAGATCACCGACGATGCCCGTGAACTGCTCGAACGCAAGGGCGGCACGATGTCGATCGACTTCATCCGTCCCACCGGTTGAGGCAAGGTCGCTGAGGTGTCGGTCGACACCAACGTCAAGGGCAAGAACATCGCTGCGTATCGCAAGCTCCGTCATGAGCGGTTCCAGATCCTGATCACACCGACATTGGTCGGCATGGTCGAGTCGCTCCGCGTGGTCACCAAGGGGCGACTGTCCAAGTCGCTCGCGGTCGAGTTTCGTGCCGCCGGCCCGACCGACGACGCCTGCGTCATCTAGCCCGGCCGCCACTCCACCCTGCATGCGGCGTGGCGCGGCCAGTCGACGTGTGCCTGAGGGACGAGTCGCCAAACCGTTGACACCGGGGTGACTTGCCTAGGGTCGGGGAATGGCCGACCTTCTCGCACTGTCATCCCGTGTGATCGACTCGGGCAACGTCGATGAACCGATCAATCGGGTGACCAATGAGCTGTCGGAGGTGGCCGACGGGCTGGCGGTCGTCGAGAGCTTCTCGCACTCGGTCATCGTCGACGCCGGTGACGGCCTCGTCGCATTCGATGCGTCTCACGCCCGCACGGGCAGCGACGTCGTCGCGGCGATCCAGCAGTGGAGCACCACCCCGGTCAGTCATCTCGTGTACACCCACGGCCACACCGATCACGTGGGCGGCAGCCCTGACTTCGGGGCCGCGTTCGGCGACATGACGGTGGTCGGCCACCGCAATGTCGACACACGCTTCGCGCGTTACCGCTACACCAACGACTGGAACGTGCTGATCAACGCTCGACAGTTCGGCGGGGTGCGCGGCGACTTCGGGATCGGTGGCGACGCCCCCGACTTCATTCCGACCGACACTGCGCGGCCGAATCATGTCGTCGACGATCACGACACGCTGGTGGTCGGCGATCGTACGATCGAACTGCACCACGCTCGTGGTGAGACCGATGACCACCTCTGGGGGTGGATGCCGGAGGAGAAGTGGGCGTTCGTGGGCGACTTCGTCATCTGGAACTTCCCGAACGCCGGCAACCCGCAGAAGGTGCAGCGGTTTCCGATCGAATGGGCAGCAGCCCTGCGTGACATGGCCGCACGCGGCCCCGAGCTGCTGTTGCCCGCCCACGGGCTCCCGATCGAGGGGAGCGAGCGAATCACTCGGGTACTCACGACGATCGCCGGCGCCCTCGAGCACCTCGTGAGCGAGGTCGTCGACATGATGAACGCCGGCGAGGTGCTCGACACCATCATCCACACGGTGTCGGTCCCCGACGACGAGCTGGCCAAGCCCTATCTCCGGCCGCTCTACGACGAGCCCGAATTCGTCGTGCGAAACATCTGGCGTCAGTTCGGCGGCTGGTGGGACGGCGCCCCGAGCCGCTTGAAGCCGCCACCGGACGCCGTCATGGCAGCCGAGCTGGCGGAGTTGGCCGGTGGTGCGAGCGTGCTCATCGAGCGGGCGGTCCAGCTGAGCGACACCGGTGACTTCCGTCTCGCCTGTCACCTGGCCGACCTGGCCGGATGGGCGGCACCGAGCGACGCCGGACTCCACCGCCAGCGAGCGTTGGTCTATCGCGCCCGCCGCAAATCCGAGAGCTCGCTGATGGCGAAGGGCATCTTTGCTGGAGCCGCCCGAGAATCCGACGCGATCGCCGAATGCGATTGACCGTCCGCGAACGTTGAGCCGGCCAGATCCGCCGCTAGCATCGGACAACGCTATGTACGCAGTAATCGCCTCAGGCGGCAAGCAGGAAAAGGTGGCCCAGGGCCAGCAGGTACGGGTTGAACTCCTCGACGCCACCGAGGGCAGCGATGTGTCGCTGACCCCCGTCATGGTGGTCGACGGCAGCACCGTGCTCGCCACGCCCGACGAGCTCAAGAGCGCGTCGGTCACCGCCAAGATCGTCGGCCAGGTCAAGGGTCCGAAGATCAACGGCTTCACCTACAAGCGCCGCACCAACAACCATCGTCGCTACGGCCATCGCCAGAAGTACCACCTGATCGAGATCACCTCGATCACGGTCTGATCTGGCTGCCTGATTCGAACGGAGAACACTCATGTCAAAGACAAAAGGTGGAGGCTCGACTCGCAACGGTCGTGACTCCAACGCG
This sequence comes from Ilumatobacteraceae bacterium, assembly GCA_963793335.1. Lineage (GTDB taxonomy): Bacteria > Actinomycetota > Acidimicrobiia > Acidimicrobiales > Ilumatobacteraceae > Sva-07. The sequence goes on from CAWBZS010000016.1 coordinate 51,870, forward strand.
CAACGCCTCGGCGTCAAGGCCTTCGGCGGCTCGGAAATCACCGCCGGCACGATCCTCGTTCGCCAGCGCGGCACGCGGTTCCACCCGGGCAAGAACGTCGGCAAGGGCAAGGACGACACGCTGTTCAGCCTCGTCGACGGCCGTGTCGAGTTCGGCCAGGCGAAGGGGCGCAAGACGGTCAGCGTGCTGACCACCGACGCCTGATCACCCCGTCGTACCACACGACGAACGGCCCGGTCTCCGTGAGGAGACCGGGCCGTTTCGCGTCCCCACCGGACTTCTCGTGAACTCGTGCGGGATCAATTCCCGCACGAGTTCACGAGAACGATCAGGCGTCGGCGAGCTTCGCCTCGAGGGTGTCGACCTCGACGTTCAACACCGCCGGCAGGCGATCGCCGAAGCGGGCGTAGTGCTCGCGGATCTGCGGGATCGCCGAGGTCCACCCGTCGATGTCGACCGACAGAATCGCGTCGAGGTCCACCTCGTCGATCTCCAGGCCGTCGGTGTCGAGTGACTGCTTGGTCGGCAGCTTGCCGATCGGCGTGTCGATTGCATCCGCAGTGCCGTTGACCCGCTCGAACACCCACTTCAGCACGCGACTGTTCTCACCGAATCCCGGCCACAGGAACCGACCGTCGTCGTCACGGCGGAACCAGTTGACGAAGAAGATCTTCGGCAGCTTGTCCGGGTCGGTCACCTTCTCCATGCCCAACCAGTGGGCGAAGTAGTCGGCGTAGTTGTAGCCGCAGAACGGGAGCATCGCCATCGGGTCGAAGCGCAGCTCGCCCTGGACGCCCTCCGCGGCGGCGGTCTTCTCCGAGGCCATGATCGATCCGAGGAACACGCCGTGCTCCCAGTCGTTGGCCTCGGTCACCAGCGGAACCGTGGTGCGACGGCGACCACCGAACAGGATCGCCGAGATCGGCACCCCGGCAGGGTCCTCCCACTCAGGTGCGATCGACGGGCACTGTGACGCCGGAGCCGTGAAGCGGGCGTTCGGATGCGCAGCCGGGGTGTCGATCTCCGGATTCCAGGCGTTGCCCTTCCAGTCGGTGGCACGCGCCGGGGGAGTGTCGGTCATCTCCTCCCACCAGACGTCGCCGTCGTCTGTGAGCGCCGTGTTCGTGTAGACGCAGTTGCCCCACAGGGTGTCCATTGCATTGGCATTCGTCTTGTAGCTGGTGCCTGGTGCCACACCGAAGAACCCCGCCTCCGGGTTGATCGCGTACAGCCGACCGTCGTCGCCGAACTTCATCCAGCAGATGTCGTCGCCGACCGTCTCGGCGGTCCACCCGGGGATCGTCGGCACGAGCATCGCGAGGTTGGTCTTGCCGCACGCCGACGGGAAGGCCCCGGCGATGTACTTCGACTCGCCCTCGGGATTGGTGAGCTTGAGGATCAGCATGTGCTCGGCCAGCCAGCCGTCATCGCGGGCCATCACCGACGCAATACGTAGCGCGAAGCACTTCTTGCCGAGCAGCGCGTTGCCGCCGTAGCCGGAGCCATACGACCAGATCTCCCGAGTCTCGGGGAAGTGGACGATGTACTTGTTCTCGGCGTCGCACGGCCAGGGCACGTCGGGTGCGCCGTTCTCCAGGGGTGCGCCGACGGAGTGCAGGCACGGGACCCACTCGTTGTCAGCCAGCACGTCGAGGGCGCCTTGGCCCATGCGCGTCATGATCCGCATGTTGACCGCCACGTAGGCCGAGTCGGTGAGCTGCACACCGATGTGGGCGATCGGTGAGCCGAGCGGGCCCATCGAGAACGGAACGACGTACATCGTGCGGCCCTTCATCGAGCCGGTGTACAGCCGCTTCATCTCGGCGCGCATCTCGGCGGGGTCGCGCCAGTTGTTGTTCGGTCCCGCCTCGTCCTCGGTGGCGGAGCAGATGTAGGTGCGATCCTCGACGCGCGCGACGTCGCCCGGATCGGAGTGCGCCCAGTAGCTGTTGGGTCGCTTCGCCTCGTCGAGTTTGGTGAAGGTGCCCGAGTCGACCAATTGCTGGCACAGGCGCTCGTACTCGTCGGCCGAGCCGTCGCACCAATAGATGTCGGCGGGCTGCATCACCGCTGCCCACTCAGAGACCCAGTCCTTCAGGGCCTGGTTGCTGGTTGTTCCGCTCATCTGGTGACTCCTCGTCGAGTTCCGGGGGTTGAGACCGGGCGTCACGCCCGGCTGGAGAACGAGCGTCGTGGGGGACGAACCGCTTCGATCTCCGACCTCAAGCGTAGGTCGCGGGACGTCGTCAGACGAAACAGGGAGGAGAGCACAAAGTCACGAACTCGGACCGACCGAGTTCGTGACGGTCAGGCGCCGGGTGTGGCCATGTCGACCTCGGAGCCGAGGCGGAGCCGTGTGGCGAAGCCGGCATCGTCGAGATCGAACACTACGCGCTGGCCCTGGCGCAACATGCGGAACAGTGAGCCCTCGAGCGCGTCGGCGGCGAGTTCGTAATCGTTCAGATCGGTGTCGGCCATGACGAGGCCGTCGCCGGTTGCGGGGTCGTACGCTTTGATGACGCCCTGCATGACGGGGATCAGCCAGCCTTGACGATCTTGCCGGACTTGATGCAGCCCGTGCAGACGTTGACTCGCTTGGAGGCGCCGTTCACGCTGGCGCGGACGCGCTGAATGTTGGGATTCCACCGACGCTTGGTCCGGCGATGCGAGTGCGACACCGACATGCCCCACGACGGGCCCTTGCCACACACTTCACACTTCGATGCCATTGGATTCTCCTGCAGTGCAACCGGGTTCCCGGCGCGATCACGATGATGGTTCTCGACAAGCGAACTCGCCTGCCGCGACAGCCATGAGATGCTACCAACTGGATTCGGCTCCCCCACGCCGTGGTGCGAGACCACCATGACGGCATGACACAAGTGGCGTCAGGCGTCGTAAGCTCCCCGCTCGTGCCCACTCTGGAACGGTTGAACACCTCTGCGCTGCGAGAGACGGTCCGGACGTTCCGCGACGCTGTCCGCGACCACGCACACGGGCTCAACCGCCTGAACGTCTATCCGGTGCCCGACGGTGACACCGGCACCAACATGGCCCGCACGCTCGACGCCGTGGTCGCGGAGATGGACGGGGCGGCCGACGACGACCACGACGCCACGTGCGACGCGATCAGCCACGGCTCCTTGATGGGGGCTCGAGGCAACAGCGGTGTGATCCTCAGCCAGATCATGCGGGGCTTCGCCGGCACGGTCAAGGAGCATGCCGACGTCCAGGGAGCACGGTTCGCCGAGGCATTGCAGGCAGCAGCGACCGGCGCATACGACGCGGTGCTGAAGCCGATCGAGGGCACGATCCTGACGGTGTGCCGAGAGAGCGCCGATGCGGCCAAGGAGGCCGCCGACGCTGGCGGCACGCTCGTCGAGGTTGCTCGTGCAGCTCGAGCGGCCGGCAAGCAGGCGCTGGACAACACCCCCGAGCAATTGCAGGTGCTCAAGGATGCCGGTGTCGTCGACGCTGGTGGTGCGGGGTTCCTGCTGCTGCTCGACTCGGTGCTGTACGTCGTCGACGGCGAGCCGCTGCCGCTGGCCGAGCCCGATGACGGAACCGGTGGCGCAGTGGGCGCCGTCTTCGACACGGTGGCGCATCGTCATGCCGAGACCCCCGGCGAACTCGACGTGAGCGAACAGCGCTACGAGGTGATGTACTTCCTCGACCTCGCCGACGAACGGATCCGCGACTTCAAGGAACACTGGGGTGCGATCGGTGACTCGATCGTGGTCGTCGGCGGTGACGGACTCTGGAACTGTCACGTCCACACCAATGACATCGGTGCAGCCATCGAGACAGCGCTCGATCTGGGCGGGCGTCCGAAATCGATCCGGGTCAGCGATCTGTTCGAGGAGGTCGACGAAGAGCACGCCAAGCGCGAGGCCGAACTCCAGTCGACCGCGCTCGCAGCGCCGGTGGCCGAGGAACTCCCGTCGGTGACCACCGCGGTGGTGGCGGTCTGCTCGGGTGACGGGCTCGTCGAGCTGTTCGCCCAACTGGGCGTCCAGGGCGTCGTCACCGGAGGCCAGACCCTCAACCCCTCGACCGCAGAGTTGCTCGAGACCGTGCAGCGCGTCAACGCCGATCAGGTCGTGGTGCTGCCGAACAACAAGAACATCATTCCGGTCGCCGAGCAACTCGACGCCTTGACCAGCAAGACGGTCATCGTCGTGCCGACCAGGTCGATGCCCGAGGCGCTCGCTGCGCTCGTCGTGTACGACCCCGAGGCCCCTGGGGCCTCGAATGCAGACGACATGCGATCGGCGGCCGACTCGGTGGTGACGGGAGAGGTCACGAGAGCAGTCCGGGCGAGTTCGAGCGGCGCCGGCGACATCGTCGAGGGCGATTGGATCGGTTTGGTGCGCGGCGACGGCATCACGTCGGTGGCGTCGACCATGGAGGGTGCCGCGATGGCGCTGCTCGACTCGATCGTCAGCGATCAGGCCGAACTCGTCACCGTCGTGACCGGGCTCGACGCCAGCGCCGAGGCCACCGCGCAGATCATCGGGTGGCTCGGCGATCATCATGCCAGCGTCCACGTCGAGGTGCACGACGGCGGCCAACCGCTGTACCCGTACCTCTTCGGAGTCGAGTGACGGCACTGACGCTGCGCGACCTCGCCGCCATCGACGTCGGGCGGTTGAAGGGTGTCGGGGACAAGAAGCGTGCGGCGCTCGCGTCGATCGACATCGACGACCTGCTGGCGCTGCTGACCCACTATCCGCGTCGATGGGTCGACCGTACGCACGAAGCTCGGCTGGCCGACCTGGTGCCGGGCGAGGAGGCGTTGGTACTGGTGACCGTACGTTCGGTCACCAAACGAGTCACCCGCAATCGGCGCACGATGGTGACCGCCAGCGTCGGCGACGGATCGGGACGCATGGACGTGGTGTTCTTCAACCAGCCGTGGCGTGAACGCCAATTGCGCACAGGTCTGCAGGTTGCGCTGTTCGGCAAGGCCGACGTGTACCGGGGCGGGTTGCAGATGTCGAACCCGATCGTCGACCTGATCGGCGACCGCACCGGCAAGATCGTGCCGATCTATCCCCAGAGCGAGAAGGTGCAGCTCAACACCTGGGAGCTCGCCGGATGGGTCGACGAAGCGCTTCGCCGTTGCCGTGATCGAGGCATCGCCGACCCGGTGCCCGACGACGTGGTCCGTCGGCTGCGGCTCGTGTCGCGATTCGAGGCGCTGTCGAACATTCACCTCCCCGAGTCGATTCGCGACAAGGAGCGAGCTCGCCGACGGTTGGCCTTCGACGAACTGCTGCGGGTGCAGCTCGTGCTCGTGCTGCGCAAGCGGGCGATGGAGCGAGACGAGCTCGGCCTGTCGCACGAGGTACGCGGCGAACTGGTCGATCGCTTCCGCGAGGCGTTGCCGTACCCGCTGACCACCGCCCAGCAGCGTGCGATCGGTGAGATCGATGCCGACCTTGCTGCACGCCATCCCATGCACCGGCTGTTGCAGGGCGATGTCGGCTCAGGCAAGACCGTGGTCGCGGTCGCTGCGATGATCGCCGCGGTGCAGGGCGGGCATCAGGCTGCGCTGATGGCTCCGACCGAGGTGCTCGCCGAACAGCACGCGACGGGGGTGCGGGCGCTCCTCGACGGTGTCAGCGTGCCCGATCCCGGCAACCTCTTCGGCGATCGGCCGCTGCGCGTGGAGTTGCTGACCAACCGGGTCACCGGGTCCGCTCGCAAGGACGTCCTGGCTGGCCTGGCCGACGGATCGATCGACATCGCGATCGGTACCCATGCTCTGATCCAGGACGCCGTCGATTTCGCGAGCCTTGGTGTGGTGGTCGTCGATGAGCAGCACCGATTCGGTGTCGAGCAGCGCGCCGCGCTGCGAGCAAAGACCGTCGGCGGCGCGGTACCGGACATGCTGGTGATGACCGCCACCCCGATTCCCCGCACTGCCGCCATGACGGTGTACGGCGACCTCGACGTGAGCGTGCTCGACGAGTTGCCGCCTGGGCGAACGCCGATCGTCACGAAGTGGGCGGAGGGTGCCCTGCTCGAGGCGGAGGTGTGGGCCGACATCCGCAACGAAGTGGCCGCTGGCCGCCAGGCCTATGTGGTGTGTCCGTTGATCGGCGAAAGTGAGAAGCTCGAAGTCGCATCGGCGGAGGAGACGTTCGAGCAACTGAACAACGGCGAGCTCGCCGGGCTCCGTTTGGGGCTGCTCCACGGACGGCTCGTTCCCGCCGACAAGGAAGCCACGATGGAGGCGTTCCGTGCCGGCGACCTCGACGTGCTGGTGGCAACCACCGTGATCGAGGTCGGGGTCGACGTGCCGAACGCGACGGTGATGGCCATTCTCGACGCCGACCGGTTCGGCATTGCCCAGCTCCACCAGCTGCGTGGACGGGTCGGGCGCGGTTCGCACGCGTCGACGTGTTGGCTGATCACCCAGCAGCGTGACGAGCCGGGCGACCCGGTCGGCAACCCCCGAGTCGAGGCGCTCGTGGCCACCACCGATGGTTTCGAATTGGCCGAGGTGGACCTCGACCTGCGCGGGGAGGGGACCTTGATGTCCACGTCCCAGAAGGGTCGCAGCGATCTCAAACTGGCCTCGCTCCGGCGCGACCGGGCCGTGGTCGAACTGGCCCGGGAGGTTGCGTTCGAGATCGTCGATGGCGACCCGGCGCTGTCGGAGCATCCCGACCTGCTCGACGAACTCGCCCTCGTGTTCAGCGAGTCGGACGAGGCGTTTCTCACCAAGAGCTGACGCAGCTCGTGTGCCTCGAATCGATCGGAGCGCAGGCGATCAGATGTCGGGGCGGTCGCCTCGGGCCACCTCGGCGTCATCCTCGTCGGACATCACGAGATCCCAGCGGTCGAGGCAGTCCTCGCACCGGTAGGCAACGACATCGCCGGGTTCCCAGATGCCGTCCTCGGGTGGATGGCTGAGCAGGAAGCACCGTCCGCCGCAGTCGATGCAGGTGATCTGGGGTGTGGGCGTCAGCACCCGCTCAGTCTTGCCGGTGGCACCCCGCTGGTGCGCAATCGCGTCCTCGACCTTCCTAACCTGGCGACCATGCGTGTCGTGTCGGGAGAGCTCGGAGGTCGTCGATTGGTGGCGCCGCCGGGCACGTCGACCCGTCCCACCACCGACCGCGTGCGAGAAGCGATCTTCAATTCGCTGGGAAGTGCCGGGCTCGTCGACGGGGCGCTCGTGGTCGATCTGTTCGCCGGCAGTGGCGCGATCGGCATCGAGGCGCTGTCTCGCGGGGCGGCGCACTGCACCTTCGTCGAACGCGATCGTGCGGCACTGTCGGCGCTCGACGACAACCTCGACGCCCTCGATCTGCACGGCCGGGCTCGGGTGCTCTCCTCCGATGCCGTCTCGGTCGCGGGCACCCTCGATGCCGACATCGTGTTCGCCGACCCCCCGTACGACTTCGACGACTGGGCGGGGTTGCTGACCCGTGTCACGGTCGATCTGGTGATCGCCGAGTCGGGGGCTGCGATCCGCCCACCGGCGGGATGGGAGCTCGTACGCGAGAAGAAGTACGGACGCACCCGCGTGACGTTCCTCGAGCGTGTGAGCGGCGAGGGCCCCCTGCATCAGCACTAGGGTCGGGGCCCCATGGACGGATCGAACCAAGCAGCCAGGTCGCTTCGGGTGCTGTACCCAGGAAGCTTCGACCCGATGCATCTCGGCCACATCGACGTGATCGAACAAGCGCATGCGCTGTTCGGATCGGTCGTGGTGGCCGTCATGCACAACCATGCCAAGCCGTCTGGCCTCTTCCCGGTCGGTGACCGCGTCGACATGGCCCAGGATGCGCTTGCCCACCTCGACCAGGTCTCCGTCGTGGCGATGACCGGGCTTGCCGTCCAGGCCGCCCAGCAGGCCGAGGTCGACTTCATCGTCAAGGGGTTGCGGACGCCGGGCGACTTCGAGATCGAGCAGCAGATGGCCCACAACAACTACGCCGTCACCGGGGTGCGCACCGTGTATCTTCCCTGTCGCCCCGATCTCGGATACATCAGCAGCCGTTTCGTGCGCGAAATCGCGAAGTACGGTGGGGCGATCGACCATCTCGTCCCGGCACACGTCGCAGACGCGCTGCGTCGTGTGAACAGCGATGCAGAGAACTGAGCCAACCATGAGCTACGACGACACTTCCTACGGCGACTACGACGAGATCGACGACGAGTACCCGGATCCGGCAACCCCCGGCGGCTACGTCGGCGACTCCGAGACGCTGTTGCGCCGCGCGATCGACATCGTTGCCACGGCACCGACCATGCCGCTGTCGTCGTCGCCGAGAATCGATCGCGACGAGATGATCGAACTGCTCGAGGAATCGCTCAACCGGCTCCCCGAGGAACTGCGCCAGGCGCGATGGATGCTCAAGGAGCGTCAGGAATTCGTCGCCAAGACCCGACGCGAGGCCGACGAGTTGCTCGAATCGGCCCGTGTGCGGGCCGAACGAATGGTGCAGCGCACCGAGGTGGTCCGCGCCGCCGAGCAACGAGCGCGGCAGGTCATGGAGACGGCAGAGGCGGACTCGCGTCGTTTGAAGCATGAGACCGAGGACTTCCTCGACCAGCGTCTCGGCTCATTCGAGATCCTGCTCGACAAGTTGCAGAAGACCGTCGGAGCTGGCCGTCAGAAACTCTCGATCGGCGCCGTCGCCGACGACACCAACGTGATCGAAGAGGAAGACCCGACCAAGGGCTTCTTCGATCAGGATCACTGAGTCGGACCCGAATTCGCCGTGGCTGTCGACCCGCTGCGTCCACTTCGCCTGAACGCCGTCGAACTCCTGCGCCAACCCGGCGCAGTTCGCGAGGTCGATGTCGACATCGATGCCTCGGCGCTCGATGCCGAGCACGACCGCCTCAGCGGCGACATCCATGTCGAGCTGCGTCTCACCGCGCTCAACGACGGCATCGACGTCGATGGCACCGTCAGTGCAGCCTGGGAAACACCCTGCCGGCGCTGTCTGATGGCGCTGTCGGGCACGGCGGTCGGTGAGGTCGACGAGCTGTACCAGGTCGAACTCCTCGACCCGGACGCCTTCAAGATCGATGACGGTCAACTCGACCTCGCCCCGCTCGTTCGCGAGACGATCCTGCTGGAACTCGATCTCGAACGGGTCTGTCGCGACGATTGTGCCGGGCTCTGCCCCGTGTGCGGCATCGACCGCAACACCGCGAGCTGCGAGTGTGACACGACGATCCAAGACGACCGCTGGGCGGCGCTCGAGGGATTCGTCCCCGACGACGACTGAGTGCCATCGTCATTGCGCCCAAGCGCCGATAACGTGATCCGGCCTTCGAGGCACGGTGTTCCGTGTCGACGTGTTGGACGAGCAAGCACGCAGGTGCTCGTTTGCCCAGCCGGTGCGGAGGCGACGATCCAGATTCGGTCACCACGACCGTCCCGAGAACCAGGAAGCGAACGATGGCCGTTCCCAAGAAGAAGACATCGAAGTCGAAGACACGGAGCCGTCGGGCGAGCGCATGGCAGCTGAAGGCGCCTGCTCGCAGCCTCTGCCCTCGCTGTGGCAACGCCAAGACCCCGCACGTGGTCTGCCCGTCGTGCGGTTGGTACCGCGATCGCGTCGTCGTCGACGTCGGCTGATCTGCTGATGCTTCCCGTCGCGGTCGACGCAATGGGCGGCGACGATGCCCCGCGGCCGATCCTTGCCGGAGCGCATCGAGCCGCGGCAGCGGGCATCCCCGTCGTCGTGGTGGGTCCCGCCGATCTCGAAGGCCGTGTGGGTGCCGACGGCACCACGCTCGACCTGATCGAGGCCAGCGAGGTCATCGGCATGCACGACGACGCTGCGCAGGGTGTACGTCGCAAGAAGGATGCAACCCTGGTGCGCGCCGCCGAGGCGGTACGCGATGGCCGCGCAAGCGCCATGATCTCCGCGGGCAACACGGGCGCCACGATGGCTGCTGCATTGCTCAGGATGGGGCGAATCTCGGGCGTCAAGCGCCCGGCGATCGCCACGCCGATCCCGGTTCCCGGTGCCACACCAACCGTGCTGCTCGACGCTGGCGCCAACTCCGAGGTGCAGGCCGAGTGGATGGTGCAGTTCGCCCTGATGGGGTCGGTCTACGCCCGCCACCGCTTCGACATCGACCGCCCGAAGGTCGGTCTGCTGTCGATCGGCGAGGAGCCGGGCAAGGGTGACTCGCTGCGCAAGGAGGCCTACGAACTGCTGGGCGCAGCATCCCACCTGAACTTCATCGGTAACGTCGAGGGTCGCGACGTGATGAGCGCCGAGCTCGATGTCTGTGTCACCGATGGGTTCACCGGCAACGTCGTGCTCAAGACCCTCGAGGGCGGCATGAAGGTGATCGTGCGGGCGATGCTCGATGCGTTCGCCGCAGAGGAGCACTACAAGCCGCACGCCGACGCACTGATGCCGGCGCTGCTTCCGCTCTACGAAGCGTTGAGCCCCGACACCTACGGTGGTGCGGTGATGCTCGGCGTCGATGGGGTGTGCATCATCGCCCACGGATCGTCGGGGGAGACCGCCATCGCGAATGGCATCGGCGTGGCGAGAGACATGGTCGAGCACGACATGGTCGGCGAGATCCGTACGGCGATCGCCGACAACGCCGCCTGAGCGATCCGACAACTACACTCGCTGCCCGTGCCCGCAGACTCCGCCCCACTCGAACGCGACGAGATCTTCGACATCGTTCGTGATCGCCTCGCCGACATCCTCGAGATCGAACCATCGGCCATCACCGAGGGGCAGTCGTTCGTCGACGACCTCGATGCCGACTCGCTCGCCCTGATCGAACTGGTGGAGGCGCTCGAGGAGCAGCTCGGAGACCGAATCGCCGACTTCCGCATCGACGACGAGGACCTCGAAGACCTCAAGACGGTGCGCGATGCCGTCGATTACGTCAACGAACGCGCCGCAGCGAGCTGAGGCGGGGTGACCGAGCCGGCGCTTGCCGACCTGGCCGACCGCATCGGTCACCACTTCGGCGATTGGCAACTGCTCGAGCGGGCGCTGGCGCATCGCAGCTGGTGCGCCGAGCAAGCCGGCGCGGTCAGCAACGAACGCCTCGAGTTCCTGGGTGACGCCGTGCTCGGGTGGGCGATCGCCGACATCGTGTATCACCGGTACGCAGTTGCCGAAGGCCAGCTCACCGATCTCCGCAAGAGCGTGGTGAACGCCAACGCTCTCGCCGAGGTTGCACGGACCATCGGGCTCGGCGATCACATCCTGCTCGGGCGCGGAGAGGCGGCTGCCGACGGTGCCGACAAGCCGTCGATTCTGTCCGACGCCTTCGAGGCCGTGCTCGGCGCGGTCTACCTCGACGGCGGCCCGGCGGCAGCGTTCAGGATGGTCGAGCGCCTGGTGGTGCCACGGATGCCCGACTCGATCGAGACGTTCGGCCAGTTCGATCAGAAGACGCAACTTCAGGAACTCGCCGCGCAGCAGGGGCGGAGTGCGCCGGTGTACGACGTGTCGTCGACCGGACCGGACCACGCCAAGACGTTCGTGGCAACGGTACTGATCGACGGTGACGTGCTCGGGGTGGGTTCGGGGCGATCGAAGAAGGCCGCAGAACAACTCGCTGCCACCGAAGCATGCCTCGCGCTGGAGTGACCCGTCTCGGGCCGGCGTTCGATGCCTGAGCTCCCCGAAGTCGAGACGGTCCGCCGTGGGCTCGACCGGCATCTGGTCGGCCGCCGAATCGAGCGGGTCGAGGTCGGTCGCGAGCGGACCGTACGGCGGACGTCTCGCGAGGCGCTGATCTTCGGGCTGACCGGCACGGTCGTCGAGCGTGCCGACCGACGGGGCAAGTATCTGTTGCTGCCGCTCGACTCCGGCGACAGTGCCATGATCCACTTGCGCATGAGTGGCCAGGTGTTGCTCGCTTCCGGCGGTTCGCCTCGTCCGGCCCACACGCACGTGGCGATGCACCTCGATGACGGCAACGAGGCATGGTTCGTCGACCCCCGAACGTTCGGCGAAGTGGTGGTCTTCGACCCGTCGAACGTGGCGAGTGAACTCCCCGAGCTGGCTCGACTCGGTGTCGACCCCATCGCCGAACCGTTTGACGTTGCCGACTTGCGGGGGGCGATCGGATCGACATCGAGGGCGCTGAAGTCCCTGATGCTCGACCAGCACGTGGTGGCGGGCATCGGCAACATCTATGCGGACGAGATCCTCCACCGCGCCCGGCTGCGACCCGACCGGGCTGCATCGAGCCTCGATCGGCGTCGGGTGACGCTGCTGCATCGGTCGATCGTCGACGTCCTCACCGAAGCGATCGAGGCGGGCGGCTCGACACTCGGCGATGCCCAGTACGTGGATCTGATGGGTGAGGGTGGGAGCTACCAGGACGACCATTGCGTCTACGGGCGCGGGGGAGAACGGTGTGTGACGTGTGGGCGAGGTTGGGTCCGCCGGTCGGTCACGGGCGGCCGTGGCACCCACTGGTGTCCGGTGTGCCAGCACTGAGCCGCGTCCGGCGGTCCGAGAACAGGTAGCTTCGCAGCTGCTGTGTTCCTGAAGAGTCTCAACCTCAAGGGGTTCAAGTCGTTCGCCGACAGCACCACCATGGTGCTCGAACCCGGTGTCACCGTCGTCGTCGGCCCGAACGGGTCGGGCAAGTCGAACGTGGTCGACGCCATTGCCTGGGTGCTCGGCGCCCAAGCACCCAAGGCGGTCCGCAGCCAGAAGATGGACGACGTGATCTTTGCTGGCACCGCGACCCGGCCGGCGCTCGGACGCGCCGAGGTCAGCATCGTGATCGACAACGCCGACGGCACGCTCGGCGTCGAACTCAGCGAGGTCACCGTCACCCGTGTGCTGTTTCGGAGCGGTGACTCGGAGTACGCGATCAACGGGGTCCCGTGCCGCCTCCTCGATGTCCAGGAACTGCTGTCCGACGCCGGGGTCGGCCGTCAACAACACGTGATCGTGAGCCAGGGGCAGATCGATGCGGTGCTCAACGCCCGACCCGAGGAACGTCGCGCGATCATCGAGGAAGCGGCCGGTGTCCTCAAGTTCCGCAAGCGCAAGGAGAAGGCCGAGCGACGCCTCGACGCCACCGAGGCCAACCTCCTGCGCGTGCAGGACTTGCTGCGCGAGGTCCGTCGCCAATTGCGGCCGCTGGAACGACAGGCGCAAGCGGCGCAGCGCCACGGCAGCCTGATCACCGAGCTCACCGAAGTGAAGACCTTCGTGTCGGGCCGTGAGATCGCAGCGCTGCGCACGAAACTCGAAGCGCTTGGCGCCACCCGCTTGGAGAGCGCATCGGTCGAGGTCGATCTGAAGAAGACGCTGGCCGGACTCGACACCCAAGTGATGGCGATCGAGGCGCAGCTCTCCGCACGCGGCGCGAGCGACGTCAGCGATCGCCTGGTGCGCGTCGAGCAGCTCCGGGAGCGGGCGCGCGGTCTCGCTGCTGTGCTCGTCGAACGCCGACGGTCGCTCGAACGTGACAAGGGCCAGTTGCTCGACGCCGGAGTGGTCGCCAATCTCGAATCCGACGCTGCTCGCTTTCGAAGCGAGCTCGACGCGGTGATCATCGCGCTCGCCGAGATCGAACCGGCATCGGAGGCGCTGCTCGCCGACGAGGAGGCCTTCCGCGTCGAGCGCACCAAGATGATGAACGCGGTCGGTGCTGACCAGGGAGGGAGCCAGGCTGCGAGCGCTGCGGCTGAGGTTCGTGGTGAGCTGCGATCGGTCAGGGCGTCCCTCGAGCGTTCGACCGGCGATCTTCGTCGGGTGCGCGAGCGATTCGATCAGCTCTCGTCACGTCGCGACGAGAACGCCGAGCGAGCCGAACGCTTCCGCGCCGAGTGCGACGAGGCCGGAGGCATCGAGGAACCACTCGTCGCGGAGATGGAGCGCGCCGAGGCAGCGTGTGCCGAGGCGGCGGCCGCAGTCGAAGTTCGCCGATCGCTGCGCAACGATGCCGCTGAAGAGTCATCGCGGTGCGCAGCACGCGCGGAGGCACTCGAAATGGCGCTGGACGCCGCCCGCGCCCGAGCCGGGGCCGAACGTCTCGCAGACGTCGACGGGGTGCTGGGCACGCTCCTCGATCTGATCGAGATCGACGAGGGGTGGGAACCTGCGGTGGAGGCTGCGCTCGGCGAATCGCTGACGGCAGTGGTGGTCGACGATCCCACCGCCGGACGTCGGGCACTGGAGGCCCTTCGGAGCTCGGACACCAGCGGTGCGGTCATCGCACTGGGAAGCCGCCCGCCAGCGCAGCCGCGACCTCCTCTCGGCGACGCTGTGCGCTCGCACGCACGGTCGTCACGTCCGGGTGTCGAGGCGCTGCTCGATGGTCTGCTCGGACATGCGGTGCGCGTGGACGACGTTGCCGAGGCCGTCGACGTGGCGCTCGCACACCCTGCGGCGGTCGTGGTCACCTCGGGCGGAGACCGGTTCGGGCTCAGCGGATGGCGTGTCGGCGCCGCGGGCGGCGGAGCGACGGCCGCTGCGCTCGATGAGGCGACCGACCGAGCCGCGGCCGCAGCCACTGCGCTCGACGACGCGACCGAAGCGCTCGAGGTCGCCGAGCGTTCATTGCAGACTGCGCGCCTCGCCGAGAACGATCTCAGCGCTCGGCTCGACGCCAACGATGCACGATTCAGCGCCGCATCGGAGGGTTTGGCACAGGCACAGCGCGAACACCGCGAGGCCGCGGCCGAGCTTGCGAATCTCGAGCGGTCGATCGACGACATCACGGGCAACGTCGTGCGCGACGAGCAACGCATCGCTGAACTCGATGCACTCCTCCCGGCGCTCGAGTCCGACGAGCAAGCGGAGGCCGACGCGGCACGCGCCCGGGGCGAGCTTCGTGCCGAGCTCGAATCACGCGCTGCTGCCCTGGCGTCTCGCCGCAAGGACCTCGAAGTTCACAACGCTGGTCTGCACGAACGTCAACAGCTGCTGGAACGACGTCTCGACGAGACCGAGCGACGGCTCGCAGCCGACGCCGAAGCCCGCGTCGAGGCCGAGGATCGCCGCGTGGCCATCGAACACGACATCGAGGCCATCGATCGGCTCGTCGCACGTGTGAGCACCCATCGAGACGTCGTCGAGGTGATGCACGTCGACCTCGTCGAGCGGCGCCGTCGTCAGAGCGACGAGGTGCGAGGGCTGACCTCCGAACTCGACCAGTATCGACGCACCCGCGCCGAGCAGGAGCATGCCCTCGACGCGTCGCGCGAGCGGGCTCGCCAGGCAGAACTCGGGGAGGCCGAAGCCAAACTTCGCCTGGAAGCTGCGATCGAAACGGTGCGGCGCGAGCTCGACATCGAGCCGTCGATCGCCGAAGCGGCACCGATGCCCGAGCTCCCGGACGGCGCGACGCCGGCGGGACGGGTGCGCGAGCTCGAACGCGAACTCCGTCTGCTCGGACCGATCAATCCGTTGGCACTCGAAGAGTTCAACGAGTTGCAGACCCGCCACACCTTTCTGGAGGAACAGCTCGACGACGTCCGCTCGACCCGTCGTGACCTCTCTCGGGTGATCGCAGCGGTCGACGCCGAGATTCAGAATGTGTTCGCATCGGCGTTCACCGATGTGAGCAAGAACTTCACCGAACTCTTTGGGCTGCTCTTCCCCGGCGGCGTCGGCAAGCTCAAGCTCACCCATCCTGACGACATGCTCAACACCGGCATCGAGGTCGAGGCCAAGCCAAGCGGCAAGAACGTCAAGAAGCTGTCGTTGCTGTCGGGTGGCGAGCGCAGCCTCACGGCGTTGGCGTATCTGTTCGCGGTGTTCCGCTCGCGGCCCTCTCCGTTCTACGTGATGGACGAGGTCGAAGCGGCCCTCGATGACGTCAACCTGCACCGGTTCCTCGGGCTGATCCAAGAGTTCCGCAAGGACGCCCAGTTGATCGTCGTCTCGCACCAGAAGCGGACGATGGAGGCCGGCGACTGCCTGCTCGGGGTGAGCATGCAGCCGGGCGGTTCGAGCAAGGTCGTCACCGAGCGCATCACCACCTCGCCGGCGACCTGACCCCAGGTCCTGCGGAACCTGTTCCTTCTGCCCGGGTGTCGGGGAACAGGGTGCTGGCTGGCCGGTAGCGTCGGTGGGCGATGGGCATCGAAATCCTGTTTCTGATCCTGGCGATCGCAGTTGTCGCGTTTGGCATCGGCGTGATCGTCGTCAGTCGGCGCCGTGCTGCATCGACCTCGGCGCCACCGGTGCGGCCGCCTC
Source organism: Ilumatobacteraceae bacterium (assembly GCA_963793335.1). Classification (GTDB taxonomy): domain Bacteria; phylum Actinomycetota; class Acidimicrobiia; order Acidimicrobiales; family Ilumatobacteraceae; genus Sva-07. Next base: position 68,051 of record CAWBZS010000016.1, read on the forward strand.
GGCCGGCCACGCCGCCACCGCAATCGACCGACGACGCTGACGGTGATGTGCTCGTCGCCGAACGACCGGACGAACTGGTCGAGGTCGAGGTCGAGCCAGAACCGGTCAAGCCGGCGTCGTTGCGCGACCGGTTGTCCAAGGCTCGGCTGGCCTTCACCGGGGCGTTCGCCGGCGTCCTCGGGCGAAGTGGAATCACCGAGGAGAGCTTCGAGGAGCTCGAGGAGGCCCTCCTGCGCGCCGACGTCGGCGTCGGTGTCACCACGGCGTTGCTCGACGGGCTGCGGGCGAAGGTCGCGGCCAAGGAGATCACCGAGCCGCAGGGACTGCTCGACGCGCTCGAGGCCGAGATGGTGGCGCGCCTCGAGGGTGCCGACCGCTCGCTCAGCTTCGAGCCCGGCGACGGCGAGAGCCCGAACGTGTGGATGTTCGTCGGCGTCAACGGTGTCGGGAAGACCACCACGATCGGCAAGCTCGCCAACCAACAGATCAGCGAGGGTCGAACGGTCATGATGGCAGCGGGCGACACGTTCCGCGCTGCTGCGGCCGAGCAGTTGACCACCTGGGCCGAGCGTTCGGGGGCCGAGATCGTGCGCGGCGCCGAGGGAGGCGATCCGAGTGCGGTGATCTACGACGGGGTCGAGGCGGCCTCGTCTCGGGGGATCGACCTCGTCATGGCCGACACCGCCGGTCGGCTGCACACCAAGACGAACCTGATGGAAGAACTCCGCAAGGTCAGGCGGGTCGCTGAAAAGGGCGCAGGACGGGTGACTGAAACACTGCTGGTGATCGACGCGACCACCGGACAGAACGGGCTGACCCAGGCGCGCGAGTTCGGCGAAGCCACCGCAGTGACCGGGGTGGTGCTCACCAAACTCGACGGGTCCGCCAAGGGTGGGATCGTGTTCGCCATCGAGACCGAATTGGGCATTCCGGTGAAGCTGGTCGGCATCGGCGAAACCATCGGCGACCTGATCCCGTTCGATCCGGCCGAGTTCGTCTCCGCCCTCGTCAACCCCTGACCCACCACGCCCCCGCCCCCAACCCCCTCCAATCCCGAAATTGCGCGAGAAACGTGCGCTCAGCGTCACGATCGCTGCACATTTCGGGGGTTGGGACGCTGCGGCTTCGGGCGCAGCGCGACCGCCTGACAGACTGACGCCATGACCACGCTCGAAACGCGCCCCGATGCTGCCGACACCGATCCGGACACCCGCCAGGTGATCGAAGCGCTCGATGCACTGCTCGCTGCCAACGATCCGACCACGATCGACAACGTCGCGTTCCGCGGCGCTCGGTACGACGCTGGTCTGGCCTGGGTGCACTTCCCGAAGGGCCACGGCGGCCTCGGACTTCGTCCCGACCTGAACAAGGTCGTCGAGACTCGCCTCAAGGAGGCCGGAGCGAAGCCGACCGACCCGAGCACGTTCTTCATGGCGCTCGCTGGTCCGACGATCGTCACCCATGGCAGCGATGAGGCCAAGGAGCGCTTCCTGCGCCCGATGTTCACCGGTGAGGAGCGGTGGTGCCAGCTGTTCTCCGAGCCGGGCGCCGGGTCCGACTTCGCCGGCCTGGCCACCAAGGCCGAACGAGACGGCGACGAGTGGATCGTCAACGGGCAGAAGGTGTGGAACACGATGGCGCACATCGCCGACTTCGGCATGTTGGTCACCCGAACCGACCCTGATGCCCCCAAGCACAAGGGGATGACGTACTTCGCGTTGGACATGCGTGCCGAGGGCGTCGAGGTGCGGCCGTTGCGCCAGATCACCGGTGAGGCCGAGTTCAACGAGGTCTACATGACCGACGCCCGCGTCCCGGACGCCTTCCGCATCGGTGACGTCGGCGAGGGCTGGCGGGCGAGTCTGACCACGCTGATGAACGAGCGCAACGCGATCGGCACCGGTGGCGGCGCCGGCAGTGGCTCGGTGGCTCGCCGCGGCGCGGCCGCCAACGACGCCGTCGAGATCTGGAAGACGCTCGACCCGTCGGAGCAGGACGGTGCCCGCAAGGACCGGCTCATGCAGTTGTGGTGCCAAGCCGAGGTCAACCGCCTCACCAACCGGCGTGCGGGCGAGAACGCGAAGGCCGGCAACCCCGGCCCCGAGATGTCGATCGCCAAGCTCGCCTTTTCCGAGCTGAACAAGCCGCTCTACGAGTTCTGCATCGATCTGATGGGCGCCGACGCGTTGATCGGCTACGACTACACGTTCCGCCGCCCCGGCGACCTCGACGTCACCGGCGGCACGCATGGCACCCGGTACTCGTTCATGCGGGTGCGGGCGAACTCGATCGAGGGCGGCACCTCGGAGATCCTGCGCAACATCATCGGCGAACAGGTCCTCGGCCTGCCCGGCGAGCCACGCGTCGACAAGTCGGTGCCCTGGAACGAAGTCCCGCGCAACTGACGCCCGGTAACCTCGGGGGCCTGATGTTCGACAACCTGTCCACCCGACTCGAAGGCATCGTCAAGAAGGTTCGCGGCAAGGGCCGTCTGACCGAGGCCGACGTCGACGAGGTGATGAAGGAGATCCGTACGGCGCTCCTCGAAGCCGACGTCAACGTCACCGTGGTCCGATCGGTCTGCAACCGCATCCGGGAGGTGGCCATCGGCGCCACCCGGTCGTCCGCGCTCGATCCTGCCCAGCAGGTCGTCAAGGCGGTCAACGACGAACTCACCCGTGCACTCGGGGGAGAGACGCTGACGATCACCTATTCGTCCAAGCCGCCCACCGTGGTGCTGATGGCGGGCTTGCAGGGCTCCGGCAAGACGACCAACTCGGCCAAGCTGGCTGCCTGGTTCAAGGGTCAGGGACGCCAGCCGTTGTTGGTCGGCGCCGACCTGCAACGCCCGGCCGCGGTCGAACAACTCCGAACGCTCGGTCGCCAGATCGACGTGCCGGTCTTCTCCGATCCCTCCGATCCGGTCAGAGCGTCCGCCGCCGGGCTGGAAGAAGCCAAACGGCTCGGTCGCGACGTGGTGATCGTCGACACGGCCGGCCGCCTGTCGATCGATGCCGAGATGATGGAGCAGGTTCGCCAGATCTCCGGTGCGGTGGACCCCCACTACACCTTCCTGGTGGTCGATGCGATGACCGGCCAGGACGCCGTGCAGACCGCAGAGGCCTTCCACGAGACACTGCAGATCGACGGCGTGATCATGTCCAAGATGGACGGCGATGCTCGCGGTGGCGCTGCGCTGTCGGTCAAGGAGGTCATCGGCCGCCCGATCGCTTTTGCGTCGACCGGTGAGAAACTCACCGAGTTCGAACAGTTCCATCCCGACCGCATGGCCGGACGCATCCTCGGCATGGGCGACATGCTCACGCTGATCGAGCAGGCCGAGCAGGCGTTCGAGGCCGATCAGGCGGAGCAGGCCGCGGCGAAGCTGATGGAGGGCCAGTTCACCCTGGACGACTTCCTCGAGCAGATGCAGCAGATCAAGAAGATGGGGTCGCTCGGCAATCTGATGGGAATGATGCCGGGGATGCCCAAGGAGCTGAAGGGCGCCAAGATCGATGACGACGATCTCAAGCCGATCGAAGCGATCATCCGCTCGATGACCCCCGACGAACGCGCCCAGCCGGTGATCATCAACGGCAGCCGCCGCCAGCGGATCGCCACCGGGTCCGGCACCGAGGTCGGCGACGTCAATCGACTGGTGAAGCAGTTCAACGAGATGCAGAAGATGATGAAGAAGATGGGCATGGGTGGCCCAGGTGGCGGCCGCCCCGGCAAGGGCAAGGGCAAGAAGGGCAAGGGCAAGAAGGGTCGCACGACCGCCCGCTCGCAGGGCCGCGGCCTGCCGCCAGGGTTGACCAATCCCGCTGGGCCGGGTGCCGGCGAGTTCCCTGGCCTGCCCGGCATGCCGAACATGCCGGGCCTGCCCGGCATGCCCAACCGCTGAACCGGGTCGCCGATCCCGCCGGTGGTCCCGTCAGCATCGCAGGCTCGCTCGGCGAGGGGATTCCGGCCCCCGCCGCTAACCTTCCAACGTTCTCATTTGCACCCAGGAGTATCGATTTCAGATGGCAGTCAAGTTGCGGCTCACCCGCATCGGCAAGAAGAAGCAGCCCCAGTACCGCATCGTCGCGGCCGACGCCCGATCGCCTCGCGACGGACGTTTCATCGAGATCCTGGGTCACTACGACCCGCGACAGGATCCTTCGGTGCTCACCGTCGACAACGACAAGGCCGTGAAGTGGCTCTCGGAAGGTGCACAGCCCACCGAGCGCGTGGCCAAGCTGCTGCAGATCTCGGGTGCCGCTGAGCAGTTCGAGGCCGCCAAGGCATCGAAGTGAGCGACGTCGACGATCAGGTCGGGGCCGACGAGGTCGAAAGCGATGACGTCGAGACCGACGAACTCGCCCCCACCGCCGTTGCTGTCCTCACCCACATCGTGAAGTCGCTCGTCGACGACACCGACTCGGTGAGCGTCGAAGTCGACGACTCCGGTCGCCGCCTCGCGCTCAATGTGCGCGTCGGCGAGGGCGAGCTCGGGCGTGTCATCGGGCGTCGTGGACGCACAGCGTCGAGCATCCGCACCGTCACGCGTGCCGCTGCTGCCAAAGACGATGTCGAAGTCGACATCGAATTCCTCGACGACTGAGCCGAGCCCATGACCGACCAGGGCTTGCTCGAAGTCGGTCACATCCGCCGGGCCCACGGCCTGCGCGGCGACGTCTTCGTCCAACTGCTCTCCGACTCCGACGCGCGGGTCGCTCCCGGTGCCGAGCTGTTCAGCGAGGGTGAGCGTCTCGTGGTCGAATCATCACGGACCGCCTCGAATGGCCGTCGCGTGGTGAAATTCGACCGGATCAACGACCGCACGTCGGCCGAAGGGTACGCGAATCGCCTGCTGCTCGGGCACCCGCTCGACGATCCGGATGCGCTCTGGGTGCACGAGATGATTGGACGTCGTGTGGTGGAACTCGACGGAACCGACCGAGGCGTGTGCGTGGCGGTGCTGGCCAATCCCGCTGCCGACCTGATGGAACTCGAGTCCGGCGCACTCGTGCCCTCGAACTTCGTCGTGTCGCTCGACGCGGGGATCATCACCGTCGACACCCCCGACGGCCTCTTCGATCTGAACTCGTGACCCAACGCCCCCACAGCCCGGGTCTCGCGGAACCGAGGGGAGCGCTGCGGGTTGATGTGTTCGCGCTGTTCCCGGCGCTCGTCGACGACTTCTGCTCGGAGAGCCTTCTGGGCAAGGCTCGCGAGCGCGGAGTGCTCGAGCTGTGCTGCCACGACATCCGTGAGCAGACCACCGACGTGCACCGAACCGTCGACGATTCGCCGTTCGGAGGGGGAGCTGGGATGGTCATGCGCGCCCAGCCGATCTTCGAGGCCGTCGAAGCGGTCGACCCACCACGACCGTTGTTCCTGCTCGGTCCCGGAGGCCGTCGATTCGACCAGGCGCTCGCTGGAGAGCTCGCCCGCAGCGGCGGCTTCAGCTTGCTGTGCGGACGCTACGAAGGGGTCGATCACCGGGTACGAGCGCATCTCGTCGATGGTGAGATCAGCGTTGGCGACGTGGTGCTCAGCGGGGGAGAGGTTGCGGCGTGCCTTGTGATCGAGGCGGTGACGCGCCTTCGCGACGGCGCGATGGGCAACGTCGACAGTCCCATCACCGAGAGTTTCGGCGAATCCGGGCTGCTCGAGGAGCCGCAGTACACGCGCCCAGCGGAGTTCCGGGGATGGGACGTCCCCGAGATCCTGCGCAGTGGCGACCACGGGCGAATCGACCGTTGGCGTCGCGCGCAACGGCTGCATCGCACCCTCCGCGACCGCCCGGATCTGATCGAGGCACGCGGCGGTCTCTCGACAGATGATCGGCGACTGTTGGAAGAGTTCCCTGCTGTCCCGTATCATTGACGGGCCCCATCGGCGCGCGTCAGCGTCCGGTCTCAGGCCACGTCGAACACACATCGGCCACCGGCTCGCATCCAGATACGCAGCCCTTACAACGCAGGTAGATCGCCATGAAAGCCACTGACCTCATCGACAACGACTCGCTCCGCGACGACATCCCCGACTTCCAGGCGGGTGACGAGCTGAAGGTGCACGTCCGCGTCGTCGAAGGCGGCAAGGAGCGCATCCAGGTGTTCCAGGGCGATGTGATCGGCCGCCAGGGCGGCGGTCTGCAGGAGACCTACACCGTCCGCAAGCTCAGCTACGGCGTCGGTGTCGAGCGCACCTTCCCGCTGCACACGCCGACCGTGCAGAAGATCGAGGTCGTCAAGCGTGGCGACGTCCGCCGCGCAAAGCTGTACTACCTGCGCGACCGCAAGGGCAAGGCAGCCAAGATCCGCGAGAAGCGCGACTTCTGATCGCCGGTCGCCCTCGGGCGACCCCGCTTCGGACGTCGAATCGCCGTCCCACGCTCGGGCATCGAGCCCCTCCCATCGTTTCGTCGGAGGTCAGCCATGCCCGAACACCCATCACCCAGCCCCGATCTGTCGAACCGTGCGCGAGGTCAGTGGGGTGAAGACCGCGCGGCGGCGCACTATCGCCGGTTGGGCTACGAGGTCGTCGACCGCAACTGGCGTTCGAGCACGGGCGAACTCGACCTCGTCGTCCGCGACGGCACGACCTACGCGTTCAGTGAGGTCAAGGCTCGACGCACCGCGGACTTCGGCCCTGCCGCCGCAGCGGTCACGCCGGCCAAGCAGCGTCGGATCCGCCAGCTCGCGGTGGAATGGCTGCGTGCTCACGAGGTGCATGCGAGCTCCATCAGATTCGACGTCGTCGCCATCACGGGGACCGACCTGGAACTGCTGACGGACGCATTCTGAACCCAGGGCTGCGTGCGGCTTCTGCATGCGTGGCCGGCGGTCAGCCCACGAATGCCCACACCAGCAGTGCTACCGACACCACGAGCGCACTCGCCACCAGCGCGTAGTCGGCCGGACTCGCCCGGTACTTCCGGTGCGGGTTGAATCCCATGCTGGTCAGTATTGTCGCCCGACATGGCCTCTGACACTCGTGAGCTCGAATCGATCACCGTGGAGCGCAGCGACGGGGTGGTCACGATCACCCTTCGACGTCCTGAGAAGAAGAACGCTGCCGATGCTGCGATGTGGAACGAGTTGCTGGCCGAGTTTCGTGCCATCGCCGGCAACGCAGACGATCGAGCTGTGGTGATCACCGGAGCGGGTGGCAACTTCTGTTCGGGGGCCGACCTCTGGCAGGCCGGCGACGGGCCCCGACCGCATCAGCTGTCGGCGATGCGTCACATCAGCGATGTCTGCCTGGCGCTGCACCGGATCCCCCAGCCGACCGTGGCCAAGGTGCGCGGCGTCGCGGTGGGTGCGGGCCTGAACATGGCGCTGTCATGTGACCTGATCGTTGCGTCGGACGACGCACGGTTCTCGGAGATCTTCGCCCGCCGGGGCCTCAGCCTCGACTTCGGAGGCTCGTGGCTCTTGCCACGGCTGATCGGGATGCATCGGGCGAAGGAGCTGGCGCTGCTCGGTGAGATCATCGACGCTCGGCAGGCCGCTGACATGGGCCTCGTCAACCGGGTGCTGCCCGATGCCGACCTCGACGCATTCGTCGACGACTGGGCGACACGGCTCGCCGCGGGGCCGCCGATCGCCCTGGCGATGTCGAAACGGCTGCTCAACAACTCGATGCACGTCACGTTGGAAGAAGCGCTCGACGATGAGGGCCTGTCACAGACCGTCAACTTCGGCACGAGCGACACGGTCGAGGCGATCAGAGCCTTCGTCGAGAAGCGCGATCCGGTGTTCGAGGGCCGCTGATCATTCGCGTTCAGCGCCCGCGCGCCGCAGCGATGCCGGTCTGACCACCGGCGAGCGCCACATACACACGTTCGCGGGTGTGACGTGTGACCTCGGTCGCCCGTCGACGCGGTTTGCTGCGTACGATCGCTCCTCGAGCGCTGCGAGTTGATTGGCGTTTTTCCGCCGATCCCCTGAGGTGCCATGTCTGTTTCCACCGTAGAACCACCGCGCGCCCGGCTGCTGCCGGGCGGCCGAGCCGAGTGGTTCTCCAACCCGAAGGCCAATCTGCTGTCGGGTCTGGTCGTCGCCCTCGCGCTGATTCCCGAAGCGATCTCGTTCTCGATCATCGCCGGGGTCGATCCGAAGGTCGGGCTGTACGCCTCGTTCTCGATCGCGATCATCATCTCGTTCTCGGGCGGCCGCCCTGGAATGATCTCGGCGGCGACCGGCGCGATGGCGTTGGTGATCGTGCCGCTGGTCGAGGAGTACGGAACCGGGTACCTGTTCGCGGCGACGGTGCTGGCCGGGTTGCTGCAGGTGGGATTCGGCTACCTCGGTGTCGGTGATCTCATGCGGTTCATCCCTCGAACGGTGATGACCGGTTTCGTCAACGCGCTGGCCATCTTGATCCTGCTCGCGCAGGTGCCACACATCCTGCTCAACGGCGACGATGCCGACTCGAGCCAGTTCGGGCTCAACGCGCTCTTCATCGTCGTTGGGCTGGCGATCATCTATGGCCTGCCACGGCTGACCAACCTCATCCCGTCGCCGCTGGTGGCGATCGTCGTGCTGGCGATCGGTGCCATTGCGTTCGATCTGCAGCTCCCGACCGTTGGCGACATGGGCGATCTGCCGAGTTCACTGCCGCTCCCAGGACTTCCCGACGTGCCATGGACGCTCGACATGCTGCTCGTGATCCTGCCGTTCTCGGTCACGTTGGCATTGGTCGGACTGCTCGAGTCGCTCTTGACCGCCCAACTGCTCGACGACCTCACCGACTCTGACTCCGACAAGAACCGCGAGTCGCGTGGCCAAGGCGTGGCCAACGTTGCCACCGGCTTCCTGGGCGGCATGGCCGGCTGCGCCATGATCGGCCAGTCGATGATCAACTACCGCACCGGCGGCCGGACACGGCTGTCGACGCTGGCGTCAGGTGTGTTCCTGATCGTGCTGATCCTCGTGTTCGGCGACTTCGTCGCACAGATCCCGATGGGAGCGCTCGTCGCAGTCATGGTGATGGTGTCGATCAGCACGTTCAACTGGCACAGCGTGGCCCCGAGCACCGTCCGCATCATGCCGCGGACAGAAACGATCGTGATGCTCGTCACCGTGGCGATCACCGTGCTCACGCACAACCTGGCATACGGCGTCGGTGCCGGCGTTGCGCTGTCCGCCGTGTTCTTCGTTCGGCACGTGTCGCACGTGGTCAACGTGACCAGCGTGGTCGACCCCGACAATGTCGAGCGACTGTACGACGTGAGCGGCGAACTCTTCTTCGCCTCGACGAACGACCTCGTCCACTCGTTCGACTACGACGCCGTCGAGGTGAAGCGGGTGGAGATCGATCTCAGCAATGCACGGATCTGGGACACCTCCGCAGTCGTGGCGCTCGACGCCGTCGTCGAGAAGTTCGCCGATCGAGGCATCGAGGCCGAACTGGTCGGGTTGAACCGCCATTCCGAACGCCTGCACCGCAGCACCAGCGGTCGATCCGGCGGAGATCACTGATCGCTGCGTCTGCACGAGATCGCGAGTGCGGCGATGGGCTGCCCGCGCGGCGCTGTCCCCGGTCGTTAGCCTCGTTGAGATGATGCACTGGGCGACGTTGGCTGGCCGGGCGGGCCTGCTGGTCGTTGCAGCGGTGGCGATCGGCGTGCAGGGTGGTGCCGCAGGGGCAGCGCCGCCGCCCGAACCACCGAGCGGCGAGGTGTCGTCGGCGTCGTTGATCCCCGTCCCGGCCGGGTGTCCCAGGCCCGAACCTGCGGCGGTGGTGTTCACCGGCACGATGGTTGGCAAGGACGACATCACCGAAACGGTACGGTTCGGCATCGAACAGGTTCGGGCCGGATCCCCGGATCCGTGGGGGAGCACGGGGCTGATCGACATTCGCTACGGCCCCGACTACCGATTCCTCGTCGAGGGTGAGACCTACCTCGTCGGCGCGGGCATCGACGGACGGTTCAACGTCCTGGCGTCGACGGTACGCCCGCCCGAGCCGACATTCGGGGGCAATGACGTGGTCGGAGTCGACGACCTCGCCGTCGAGTGTCCCGTGCTCGATGATCCCATCCGGACCTTGAACGTCGACGGGACCAGTGTCGATTCCGGCGTCCTGAGTTTGATGACGCAGGATCGCCGCCTGCTGTTGGCAACGATCATGGTGCCGCTCGGCATCGGAATCATGGTCTTGCTCGCATTGGTGCTGGTTCGCAAGTTCGGCTCCGCAGCGGTCGGTGCGGTGGCGACGCTCGGTCGAGCGGCGGTGACCCCGGTGACCGACCATCGAGCCACGCGTGTTCGCTCGCATCGCCCGCGGGAAGTGGTCGACTGGACGATGTCCTCGGAGGACGGCGAGCATCGTGGCGCGGCGGCGGAATCCCCCACGACCGCCCCGCCGCGCTGACTCCACGACCGCGGTCGCACCGAAGGTCAGGCGTCAACTGAGCTGTGCGCGCACCTGGACGAGCGCCGCCGACCAGTCGTCGATCGGAATCTGGTCGGCGGGACCGCGCGGGGAACAGCGCACGAGGATGCCACCGATGATCGGCTCGCCGATCGCCGTGCCGAGGGCGGCGCCGTAGGCCGCCAACTGGAGGCGATACCTCCCGACCCGTTCGGTGGTCTCCGCGGGTCCCGACCACTGGTCGGTCTTGTAGTCGACGATGACGAGACCGTCGGGAGATCGCACGAGGAGGTCGACGTAGCCCTCGAGCACCCGGCCGCCGACCGGTGCGGCGACGAAGAGTTCCCGCCAGTGTTCGGCGCCCTCGACGACGCTCCGGACGATCGGTGCACTCAGCGCCGAGCGAGCCAGCGCCGCGACCTGCTGCTCGAGCCCGATGACGCCCTCCGCCGCGCACTGCGAACGTGCGAGGTTGTCGACGTCGTGGCCGGTGTCGAGGTCGCAGAATTGCAGCACACCGTGAACGGCTCGACCGATGCTGGTGCCGTAGCGGCCCCGTTGCCAGGGAGGCAGTTCGACGTTCACCGGTCGTTTGTCGAGGCCGGGATCGTCGAGTTCGTGGCGCTCGTCGGTGCCTGCGAGCTCTTCCGACAGGCGAGTTGCGGCGATTCCGCTGCGCCGTGAAGCGGAATCGAACACTCGGTTCCGCTCGCGTCGCCACTCGTCGACGTCGGTCCAGTCGAGTCGCGCGTTCGCGGACGCTGCGGGAGGGAGCGGCCGGAGCTGCGCAGCGATGGTGTGGGCGCCCGACGACTCATCGGTGGCTCCGGCGGCCCAGAGCAGTTCTGCTGACGTCAACGGTCCCCAGTCGTCATAGTTCGCGTTCGCCTTCGTCGGGACGCCTCGGTGCAGCGACACGACCAGATGGTCGACGGCGCGAGTGCAGGCGACGTAGAGGAGGCGGCGGCGCTCGGCATCGCCCATCTGCTCGTCGATCGGCTGATGAGCGACGAAGACGCCGTCATCTCCCCGACCGGCCAGCATCCAGGTGTCGTTCGCCCAGACGACGCCGTTGGTGACGGCCCGCTTCGGTTTCGTGGTGAGTCCGGCAACGATCGTGATCGGGAATTCGAGACCCTTCGCGGCATGAATCGTCATCACCCGGACGGCGTCGTGGTCGTGCTCCGGCAGGATCGTGTCGGACAGTCGGCTCTCGGCGGCTTGCAGGCGAGCCCAGCGCAGATATCTGCGCAGGCCGTGCCCGCCGGCGTCGGCCCAGGCTCGTGCCTGCTCGATGACGTATCGCAGCCGCCGCCAGACGTCGCGGGCATCCGTGTCGTCCGCGGCCATGTCGAACATCCGACGTTCGTCGGCAACTGCGGCGAGCAGATCGGCCACTGCGGTGGTGTGGGTTCGTTCGGCCACCGACCGGAGGTGAGCGATCGCGGCCGCCACCGGATGCTCGGCGAGTCCGTCGGCTGGTGGTGCCCAGAGGTGCCAGGTGCCGCCGTGCTGCTTCCAGTGCCACAGTTCGACATCGCTGCATCCGTACAGCGGGCTGCGCAGCGCCTCCACGAGAGCGAGCGTGTCGGTCGGGTCGTCAGCCGCACGAATCGCGAGGAGGAGCTGGCGGATCTCGGTGGTGGCGTAGACGACCGAGGAGTTCTCGGCGCGGTAGGAGAGCCCCGCCGAGCGGAGCTCGGCCTCGAGCGCTGGCAGTGAGATGCGAGTGGGGAGCAGGATGCAGATGTCGCCGGCGCGACAGGGGCGCAGGCGTTTGGTCTCCGTGTCGACCACGGGCCAACCGTCGGCCAAGGCGGTCGACACCACCGCGGCCACATCGGTCGCCTCCCGCAGGCGGAGTGTGTCGGCAGCACCCATCTCGCGGTTGCGCTGATTGGTGGCGAGGTCGTCGTGGCGATCGGTGCCGAGCACGGTCACCGTGCCGTGTTCGAGCAGTGCCGGTGCCCGGCACGGATCGAGCGGTGCAAAGGCTGGTTGGGCATCGAGCTCGAACGTGATCAACCGACCGAACACCGCGTTGGCGAAGTCGATGACTGCACGGGTCGACCGGAAGTTGGCCGACAACCGGACGTCGTCGGCGCCGACCTGATCGGACGCTCGGAGGTATTGGGCGATGTCGGCACGGCGGAACCGGTAGATCGACTGCTTGGGGTCGCCGACGATGAACAGTCGACCTGCGATCGGTCGGAGATCGCGCCACGATCGGCCGTCGACCGGCACCTGAGCGGGGTCGTCCGGCGGTGCGGTGAGACGAACGGCGATTTCGAGCTGTAGTGGATCTGTGTCCTGGAACTCGTCGAGCAGAATGCGCTGATAGCGGTCGTGCAGCTGGCGACGGATCGGCGATCGCTCGGTGACGAGGCGTCGAGCGAGCACGAGCAGATCGTGGAACTCGAGCTGCCCGGCGCTGGCGCGCGCGGTGGCGCCGTCGAGCACGAAACGACCGACGACGGCGCCGAGCAGCAGCCGTCGATGCTGCTTGACCTGCTCGAGCAACCGCTGCGCCAGACGGCCCAGTTCGACCTCGTTGGCACGCAACGCATCGAGCAGCTCGCCACCGGTGGGACCGAACTCCCTGACCCACTTGGCATTCGCTCCGGGCAGACGGGTTCGTTGGTGCCAGCCGCCGAACCTGTCGGCGAGGGAGTGGAGCGCTTCGAGGCGGGTACGCAGGCTCTCGCTCGCCAGGCCGGCGGCGCCGAGCGCGATCTCGGCGAGCGTGTCGACTTGCGTGTCGTGCGCTGGAACAGGTGTCCCGACGATTCGGGCAGCCCGGGCCTGGAGCACCCCGAGGTCGATGTCCAGTGGTCCGGGGTCGTCGAGTTCGACACGATCGTGGACCAGGTCCCAGTTGGCCCTGAAGTCGTCGGCCATGCGCCGCGCCCCTCGGTCGATGCCGAATCCATCGAACTCGCAGAGTTCGACGAGTGCTCGTCCCCCCGCGATGAGGCCGCCCGCAGGCTCGGCGGAATCGAGCAGTCGATCGAGCAGTTCGTTCCACTGCTCTTCGAACTGGAGACCGCTCTCGAGTTCGTCGAGGACGGTGAAGCCTGGTGGCAGCCCGGCGTCGATCGGGAAATCGAACAGGATCCGCCTGGCGAACGAGTGCAACGTGCCGATCGGAGCGTGGTCGAGCCGATCGAGCGCCTCGTGGCAACGGGGATCCGAGTCGGCCTCGAGGAGCTCACGGGTCCGGCTCCGCAACTCGGCAGCGGCCTTCTCCGTGAAAGTGATGGCGGCGATGGACGTGATTGGGATGTCGGAGCGGACGAGGTTGACGATCCGGGCCACGAGTGCGGTGGTCTTGCCGGCACCGGCACCTGCCTCGACGAACAGCGTCGTGGTGAGATCGGTGCTGATACGCCGACGATCGGCGAGATCGGGAGGTGTTGCGATGGCGGGCGAGGTCATGTCGCAGCGGCCCCTGCCGCGCCGGCGGTCGAGTCGTCGACCGACGAGGGAGGGCCGAACCATGGGCCCACTCGAGGATCGTGGCGCTTGCGTTCCCACTCGCTCCAGCGATCGGAGGTGCCGAGACCGTCGGGTTCGCAGTACCAGCAGGAGATGAAGAACCGCCAGCCGGGTCGTTCCGGCAGGTTCGGAAACCACCCGGTCTCGATGCCGGCCACCACGTGCGCCATCGTCTCGCTGACTGCACGATCGACCGCAGGCGTGACCAGGAAACCGGGCCGCTCGTAGTCGCCCTTGCGGAGCAGTCCGTACTCGGCGAGCACCGGGGTGTGCTCGTCGCCGAATCGTGATCGGGCAGCGGCGGCGTAGCTGGGCAGCTGGAACAGTGTGGCGCCGGCGGTCGGATCGCTGCTCGACAGGTCCTTGTACTTCTGTTTGCTCCCCGACTTGTGGTCGGTGACCACGAGCGTGCCGTCTCGTGTGCGGTCGACGCGGTCGACGGTGCCGCGCAGCGCGAGACGTCGACCGTCGGGCAGTGCGATCGACACGTCGTCGTCGGCGCCGAACCGCATTTCCGATGCGAGGACGGTCGACCCGCGCTGGATCACCAGTTCGCTGTCGCGATCGAGCCAGGCGAACAGGTCGGCGAGCATGCGAGTTCGTTCGTCTGCCCAGAACGCCGGGCGTCCCGTCCGGCCGCGACGTTCGGTGTGCTCGCAGACCTCGTCGAAACAGGCTGCCAGTGCCGTGCGATGGTCCGCAGACCATCCAGACGGACCGGGCTGGGGGAGTGTGCCGTCGACGACGGAGCGGTGGAAGAGGTCGAGCGCCGCATGGTGGGCGGTGCCGCGGTCTCGTGCGGTGATACTGATCTCGTCGCCTGGCTCCTCGACCGGCTCGACGTCGAGGAGGTATCGAGCGAAGTAGGCGTGGGGGCAACTGGACCACGCCTCCAACCGGCTCGGGGACACGACGCCGTCGAGTCGCGGAACCGCCACGCCCGACAGGTCGCCGTCGAACACGGTCAGGTCGCTCGACGCCCTCGCAGCCCGTAGCTGCTCACCACGTGTGCGAACGAGGTCGTCGGCGGTCGATGTCGCCACACCACCAGCGAGGTTGCGCAGGCGGTGTTCGCTGGCGCTGACCGGGAACTCGGTGGCCACCAACCCGGCATGATGCGACGCAATCGTGCGTTGTCGATCGGCCCACGGCTCGGCCCACCTCGACAGCTCGGCGGTCGAGGTCGCTCGGAGATCGCCACGCGGCGCCGTGAGTGTGACGGTGCTGGTGGCGATGGTGGCCAACAGCAGACGGTGGAGCCGCGCCGTGCGGGAGTCGGCGCTGGGGAGGCCGGCGAGCGCGCGGTCGGTCTCGGAGAGCAACGGATCGCTCGTGGGGCGCGGAGGAAGCACGCCTTCGGCTGCGCCCAGCACGATCGTGATGTCGACGTCGAGGCCCATCGAGCCTCCGAGCGGTGCGACGGTGACACCGTGACCGACGCGGCCCCGACGGTTCGCGGCGGTGTCGAGCTCGGCTTCGAGTGTCGTGCGGAACCGGTGGCGCGTCACCGGATCGCTGACGGGGTCGAGGTGTCCGAGGCGGTCGAGACATGCGGTGAGCGCCTCGTAGGCGCGGTACTCGGACTCGCCGAGCGCATCGACCACGCGTGCGCCGAAGCGCTGATCGATCTGGTGGTGGCACCAGTCGGTCCAGTCGGCCCAGGGCTTCGTGGCCGATGGATGCCCGAGGTCGTCGCGTCAGCGCGGTGACGAATGCTCGCAGGGCGTTCGCGTCGCCGCCCCAGCGGTTGCTCGAGCGGAGCGCTCCCAGGCGACGATCCCAGTCGGCATCTCGGACCACGCCGGCCTCCCGACTGACTCGTTCCCACGATGCGGTCGCGACGAACTCCCCGTTGCCGTCGCGGAGCGGAACATCGGCGAGCAGGTCGAAGAGGCTGCTGCGGCGGAGCCCGCGGCGGTCGACGTCGAGGAGATCGAGGAGGAAGCGCGGGACCAAACGCTCGGCGAGCGTCACTCCCGGTCGCCCGTTCCAGGGGATGTCGGCCGCGCCGAGATGATGTTCGACGAGGCGTGCGTACGGGCGCTGGGTGGGCCACAGCACCGCAATGCGTTCGAATGGCACGCCGGCGCGCGCGGCAGCGACCACCAGCCGGGTGGCCTCGCGAACCTCCTCGTCGGCATCGGTGGTCGACACGATCGAGACCGAGCGAGTCGGCGGGCGACTCGCTGCGGTGGTGGTCGTCGGTGCCAGCGACTCGAGCAACGAGCGGGCGTCGGCGTCCGCGGCATCGTCGCCGGTGAGCTGTGCGATCATGCGCACGTCGACCCGCTCGCCCAGCGCCCGCACGAAGCGCATGGCGAGGCCCGACAGTTCGTCGGGGAGGTACACCATGACGTGCTGGAGACCGTTCGGGCCGGACTCCGCCACCGAGGCCGCAGCTCCGGCGAACAGGTCGGCCTCGTCGTACCAGTCATCGGCGAGCGCCTCGGTGATCGCGGTGCTGATGCGAACCACGTGCCGCCCGCGCGATGACCGCTCGGCGAGGCGCTGCACGCTGGCGGGTTCGGCGAGGCGGAGCTCGTTGTGAGCATCACGTAACGCAACCACAGTGGACGGGTGGGTGGCGACCGACCGGAATGGGCCGGGATCGAGCTCGAGGATCGACGCGATGGTGAGATCGATGACCGGCGTCGACACCGGCGACCGGCCGGCTGCGGCGAGTCGTGGCCCGGCGATGAGTTCCGCGAGTCGGTTCAACGTGACCATGTCGACACCGGCAACGCCCACGCTGCGCCCGAGCGCCCGACGCGTCATCACCCCGCAGATGTTGGTCGGCACCGCTACGGTCACCGGGGCGAGCGCGTCGCCGCCCTTGGCCGAGGCGATGACCGCGGCCAATGCAGAGAGCGCCTGCTGGGGAGCAACCAGTGTTGCGGAGATCGGCACCCCACCGATGGTAGGGACCGGGTGTCGCAGAGTTGTTGGTGCGGCCGAAGCGTGGCCATGCAGCAGCCCGCCCAGCGCGACGATTTGGGCAGCGATACGGTGTGGCGATGGAGCTCACCGCCGAAGCATGTCGTGTGCTCGGCTGTCTGATCGAGAAGCGGGCGACCACCCCTGACCAGTATCCGCTCTCGACCAACGCACTCGTCAGCGCGTGCAATCAGAAGTCGAACCGTGAGCCGATCGTCGAGTACTCCGAACGGGTCGTGATGGACACGACGCTCCTGCTGCGACGCGAGGGTCTGGCACGCATGAACAGCAGCGGTCGCACCGACAAGCACCGTCACATCCTCGACGACGCGCTCGGGCTCGATCGGGACGAGTTGGCGGTGCTGGCGGTGATGATGCTTCGCGGCCCGCAGTCGGCGAGTGAACTCAAGGCCCGCACCGAACGGTATCCGACCTCGCACGGCACCGGATTCGGGTCGGTCGACGACATCGAGGCCGTGCTGGAGCGACTGGCCGACGGTGTCGATCCGGTGGCGGTGAACATCGGGCGAGCGTCGGGGCAGAGCCAGGACCGCTGGGCGCATCTGCTCGGCGACGGAGCGCCCAACGTCCACACTGCGCTTGCTGCCACCGATGCGGAGTCGAGCGCAGCGGCCAGACCCCCTGATGTCGGCCAATCGC
The DNA here is from genome assembly GCA_963793335.1 of Ilumatobacteraceae bacterium. Classification (GTDB taxonomy): domain Bacteria; phylum Actinomycetota; class Acidimicrobiia; order Acidimicrobiales; family Ilumatobacteraceae; genus Sva-07. The sequence continues at coordinate 85,508 of CAWBZS010000016.1, forward strand.
TGGCACAACGCGTTGCCGACCTCGAGGCCCGGCTCGCAGCGTTGGAGTCGGCGCTCGGCGTGGCGTCGGAGAGGCCTGATCGGACCGGCACGTCGCTCGACTGAGCTGGCGGCGTACGGTTGTCGCATGATCGTGCGTCGAGCTGTGCCCGCAGATCGAACGGCGCTGTGTGTGACGGCGATGCGTGCGTTCGTCGACGACCCGGTGATGCGGTGGCTGTATCCGGAGGACGAGGTGTTCCTCGAGCCAGGCGGAGAGGTGTTGCGCGGCGCCATGACCGGCTGGATCGGCCTCGGTGAGGTGTGGTGCACCGATGACGGAGCCGGCGCAGCGATCTGGATTCCGCCAGGGCGACCGGAGATCGACGCCACGGTCGAGCCCCCACCGGCGCCGCCGCCAGCGGACCGATTGGAGCGCTTCGCCATCCTCGGGCCGCTGATGGAGCAGCACACGCCGGCCGAGCCGCACTGGTACCTCCAGCTCTTGGCGACCCATCCGGACTGGCAGCGCCGCGGCATCGGGGCCGCGCTCATGAACGTGATGTTCGAGCGGGCCGACGCCGAGGGGCTGGCCTGCTATCTCGAGACGGAGACCGTCGAGAACGTCGCCTACTACCGCCGCCACGGTTTCGAGGTGCGCTCGGAGTGGGACGTGCCCACCGGCCCGCACATGTGGGGAATGCTCCGCAGCGTCCGCCCCTGACCGTTCTCGTGAACTCGTGCCGGAATAGTTCCCGCACGAGTTCACGAGAACGGGGTGGTCAGGTGGGGCGTGCCGCTTCGGCGCGAGCGCGCAGGTCGGTCACGGCGTGCTCGAGCCCTTCCGGATCGCGGTACAGCGCGCTGCCGGCGATCAGCACGTTGGCGCCGGCCGCCGCCGCGTCAGCGATCGTGGCGGGACCGATGCCCCCATCGACCTCGAGGTCGACGGTGTCGGCGAGACCTGCGGCATCGATCATCGATCGGATCTCGGCGATCTTCGGTTCCATCGTCGGGATGTAGGCCTGACCGCCGAAGCCGGGGTTGACGGTCATCACCAGCACCAGGTCGACGAGGTCGAGCACGTGGGCGATCGCCGACGCAGGCGTGGCCGGGTTGAGCGCCACCGCTGCATTGGCGCCGAGGTCGTTGATGTTGCCGAGCGTGCGGTGCAGGTGCGTGCATGCCTCGGCATGCACGATCAGCCGCGAACAGCCGGCGTCGATGTACTGCTTCGCCATCACGTCGGGCGTGGAGACCATGAGGTGGGCCTCGAACGGCACGGACGTGTGCGGGCGAGCCGACGAGATGACGTCGGGGCCGAAGGTGAGGTTCGGGACGAACTGGCCGTCCATCACGTCCCATTGGATCAGGTCGACACCGGCGGCTTCGAGCGCCGCGACCTCCTCGCCCAGCCGGGAGAAGTCGGCGGGGAGTACGGACGGAGCGATCTGGATCGGGCGACTCATCGCTGGAGGAACCTAGCCGCCGGAGCCGGCCTCCGGATCGTTCGATGCGTCGGCATCTGCGGCGTGCTCCCAGGCGGTGTCGGCCTCGTCCCAGTCCTCGTTGCGTTCTTCGGCGTGCTGCTTCCAGTTCTCGGCATCGGATTTCGATGCGTAGGGCCCCAGGACGTGGTCGAAGGAGCCGCGCTCGGAGGCGTGCACGGCGATCTTGCGGTTGAGGTCCCAGTACCAGTCGCTGTCGCTGCTCATGGTCCCCAGTCTCGCGCGTGATGGCGTAGTGGAAACGGCTCGCCGTACGCTGGCAGGATGCAGCTCACACCCGATCGGCTCGTCGCGGGCGGCGACGCGATGGCCCGCGACCCGGAGGGCCGGGTGGTCTTCGTCGAAGGAGCGCTGCCCGGAGAGGTGGTCGAGGTCGAGATCGACACCGCGAAGAAGGATTTTGCACGGGCGCACCTCGTCGAGGTGATCGAACGGTCGGCGGTGCGCGACTCGCCATCGTGCGCGCATCGCCGCAACGGTTGCGGCGGCTGCGATTGGATGCACCTGCAGCCGGACGCCCAGCACGACGCAAAGGTCGGCATCGTCGAGGAGTCGCTCCGGCGGATCGGCCGGCTCGATGCGGCCACCGTCGACGCCATCGTCGCCAAGGGGGCAGCCGTCAGCCCGTTCGGCTATCGCACGACGATCCGGATCGTCGGCGGCCCGAACGGCTCGGTCGGCTACCGGGCACAGGGGTCCAACGACGTGATCGAGGTCACGAGCTGCCCCGTCGCCGAGTCGACGTTGTCTCGTCTGCTGCCGACGATCGAGGCCGATCCGGGAGCTGAGCTGACGTTGCGGACGTCGGTGGCCACCGGCGCCGTCACGGCGATCTGGGACAAGAAGTACCGCAAGAGCATCCGAGGCGTGCCATCGGGCGTGCACATCGGCGAACGAGCGTGGTTGAGCGAGCGGGTCGCCGGACACGAGTTGCGAGTGTCTGCTGGGTCGTTCTTCCAGTCGGGAGTGCAGGCAGCCGAGTTGCTGGTGGCTGCGGTGCGACGGGCGGCCCCTGAACTGTCCACCGCCGGCCACGCCGTCGACGCATACGGCGGTGTCGGACTGTTCGCCGTTGCCGCGATGGATGCGGCCGAGCACGTGACGGTGATCGAGTCGTCGCGGTCCGGGTGCGCCGACGCTGCGCACAATCTCAGCGGACGTTCCGCGAACGTCGTGCGCGCCGATGTCTCGGGGTGGACGCCGCCAGCCGATGGGGGACCGACGCCGACGGTCGACGTGATCGTCGCCGATCCGGCGCGCCCTGGCTTGGGAAAACCCGGCGTGGCTGCGCTCGCAGCAGCGGGCGCAGCGGTGCTGGTGTTGGTGAGCTGCGACCCGGTGTCGCTCGCCCGCGACGTCTCGCTGCTGCACGCTGCGGGCTACGTCCCGGAGTCGATCGAGGTGCTCGACCTGTTTCCCAACACCCACCATGTCGAGACGGTCACCAGGTTCGTTTTCCGCCCGTGATCGAAATACTCTGAAGTGACGTCATCCAGGAGGACGCGTTGCAACGTACAGACGATGTGAAGCGGGAATACACCGAGGCCTCCGACGCCACCCTGGTGGTGTCGATCGGTCGGTATCAACAAGCCGCCCTCGCTGAGGCGTACCGGCGCCACGCCGGCGCGACCTTCGGGCTGGCGAAGCGCCTGCTCAACGATCATTCGCGTGCCGAGGAAGTGGTGCAGGAGGTGTTCGTCCGGCTCTGGAACGAGCCGAATCGCTACGACCCCGACCGTGGAACGCTGCGCAGCTTCCTGCTGGCGCACACCCACGGCCGGTCGGTCGACATGATTCGCGCCGACGTGTCGCGCCGCAACCGCGAGGAGCGCGAAGCGCGCGAGCAGGCCGACGGCGGGTACGACGTCGCCCGCGAGGTGTGGGACATGGCGCTGGCCGGTCATGTTCGAGAGGCGATGGAAACGTTGCAGCAGGGCGAGCGAGCAGCGATCGAGCTCGCGTACTTTGGCGGTCTGACGTACAAGGAAGTGGCAGAGCGCCTGGGTGAGCCCGAAGGCACCGTCAAGAGCCGGATACGGTCCGGTCTCAAGCGGTTGCGGGGAGAACTCGTCCAGGTGGGTGTGACCGTGGGGGCTGACTGAGATGGGCGGAGAGATGAACGACATCACCGGTGCAACCGGAGACGCATACGAACTCGACGAGCTGCTGGGGGCATACGCCCTCGACGCGGTCGACCCCGACGAGCGACGCCGAGTCGACGACTACCTCGAAGTGAGCCCTCGGGCCGCGGCCGAGGTGCAGGCACATCGCGAAGTTGCCACCATGCTGGCGTTCACGGGGATGGACGCTCCGGACGACCTGTGGGGTCGGATCTCCGACGAGATCGGCGAGCAGGCGCCGCCGCCTGGACCCGAGCTCGCCAAGGTGATGTCGCTCGACGACCATCCTCGGCGGAACCGATTTGCGTCGGCTGCGCCGTGGGCGTTGTCGGCGGCAGCCGTCGTGGCGCTCGTGTTCGTTGCGTTCGGGATGGGCAGCGGCACCGATGCTCCGTCCGAGCCGTTGGCGAACGCCGCCGAGATCGCCCGCGCCGATCGCGACTCGGTCATCACCACGCTGGTCTCCGAGGGGTCGGATGCATCTGCGGAAGCGATCATCGACCAGGACGGCCACGGGTTCGTGTTGGCTCGGGACCTGCCGCCGCTCCCCGACGGCCAGACCTACCAGCTCTGGGGTGTGGTCGAGAACGGAGAGGTGATCTCGCTCGGCATCTTCGGCCCGAATCCCGAAGTGGAGACCTTCACGATCGAGGGGCCGGTGTCTGCGCTTGCGATCACGATCGAGGACGCTCCCGGTGTGATCAGCAACGGCAACCCCGACGGGGCATTCGTCGGCGCCTTCTGAGCGGCGGGCGGCCTGTGATCGGCCACGTCAGGCCAATGCGCGCATCCGTCGTTCGACCCGGTCGAGGAACGCTGAGCGCTCGGCGGAGGCCGATGTGTCGATGCCATAGCAGGCGAGCCACGTGGTGCGCGCCAGGGGGTGGCACATCGTGCGGAGGCTGCGGGTGAGGGTGCGTTTGCCGCTCTCGCCTTCGACAGCGTTGATGAACTTCGACGACCCGTGTGTGGTCACCGCCACGAGCCGCCGCACGTTGCGAAGAGCGGGCCGGAGGCGGTTGGCCCCGTCGGGCAGCGTCCAGGCGATCTCGTTGACCCAGACCCGGTCGATCCAGCCCTTCAGCATCGCTGGCTGACCCGACCACCAGGTCGGATACACCAACACCAGGGTGTTGCACCACTGGAGATCTGCGGCGTACGAGGAGAGTGACGGGTCCGTGCCTGCCACCAGATGGTTCGCTCGCTCCGCAGCGCCGAATGCGGGATCGAATCCATCGGCGTACAGGTCGGTGAAGCGCACCTCGGCCCCACCGCTGGCGAGTCCGGCGAGCACGCGGTCACGTGCCGCAGCCACGAAGGAGTCCTCCAACGGATGGCAGTAGACGACGAGCGCTCTCGTGCGAGTGGACGTCATCGCAACCTCGCCATCTTCTGCTCGACCTCGGCGAGGAACGCCTGGCGTTCGGCCGGCGGTGCGGTGTCGATCGAGTACAGCCCAAGCCACGACACGCGAACTCGAGGCCCGCAACTGATGCGCAGCGCTCGACTCAGGATTCGTCGACCGTTGTCGTTGACCAGGCGGACATAGCCGCGTGGGGAGCCATAGGTGGAGATGCCGACGAGGCGACGCATCTGCCCAAGGCCGGGGCGTACCTTGCCGGTTCGTTCGTCGAACACGAACCCGACGCCTGGCACGAGCACCCGTTCGAGCCAGCCCTTCAGGATCGCCGGCAGGCCACTCCACCAGGTCGGGTACACGAACACGAGGATCGAGGCCCGCTGGACCAGCGCCGCGTGCCTGGCGACGAGTGGATCGGAGATCGGTCGGTCGGAGTCGTATGCGCGCCGTTCGTCGGCGCTCATCGCCGGCACGAAACCGTCGCCGTAGAGATCGAGCACCACGACCTCGTGGCCCGCGGCGAGCAGGCCGATCTCGGCGCGGGAGGCGAGCGCGCGGCAATAGCTGTCCGGCGACGGATGCGCGACGACGACGAGAGCGAGCGCGTTCATTCGACCTGGTGAGCCGATCGATCGTTGGGCTGTGCGGCAGGCGGCTTCGACCGCAACGAGAGCAGCTGCGTGATTGCCACGAAGACGAGGAGGCCGGCGAACATGATGTTGCTGAGGTGTTCGCTGAGTCGGTCAGCGATCGTGCCGCCGACAACGGCGCTCGCGGCGCCGAAGCCTCCCACGATGGCCGCGACACGGATGTCGGCGTTGTTCTTGGTGCGGTTGCGGATCGTGCCCATGATCGCCGTGGGCACGATCACGGCCACCGACGTTCCCTTCGCCACCACGGGGGCCATGCCGAGGATCACGACCATGACCGGCACCATGATCACGCCGCCGCCGATACCGAGCAGGCCAGCGAGCGTGCCGGTGAGCACCCCGATCACCACGAGGGCCAGCGCCATCGAGACGGTGAGGTCGGCGCGCCCGGTCGAGTCCGTGCTGATCGCGAGGCGGGTCGCGGTGGCGAGCACGGTGACGACGAACACGATGATGAGTGCGTTCTTCGGGATGATCTGGAGGAGGTGGGTGCCCACGATCGCGCCGAGAATCGCTCCGATCGCCAAGCAGAGTGCCACGGCCCAGTCGACGTTGCCATGGGAGACGTACGTGATCAGGCTCGCTGCTGCGATCGGCAGCGTTGCGGCCAAGGAGGTGCCGTGGGCCAGTCGACGGTCCATCCCGGCGAGGCTGACGAGCCCTGGCACGATGATCAGGCCGCCTCCGACGCCGAAGAGCCCGCCGAGGAGGCCGGCAGCCAACCCCACGATCACCGCGTACCGGAACGGGATGGAGGTCTGCGAGATCGGCACTGCCGGTGACGTTAGGGCGCATCGGCGGCCGCGGTGTAGTTCCGCGTTCGGGTGGCGGGTCGTTCAGATGACGGTTCCCGGATCGAGCCGTCGCTGCAGCACGTCCCGAACCCGCGCCCAGTCGTCGACCGTGATCGAGTAGCACGCGGTGTCGCGGAATCGACCGGCTTCCCCGGCGAGTGCGGAACGCCGGTGGCGTCTGAGCGCTCCTTCGAATGTCGCCCCGATCCGTTCGATTGCCTGCCGGCTCTGGGCATTGCGCGCGTCCGTGCAGATCGCCACACGCTGAACGTTCCACACGTCGAAGGCATGAGCGAGCAGGAGCAGCTTGGCCTCGGTGTTGAGCGCGGTGCGCTGCGCTGATGCACTCAGCCAGGTGCCACCGATCTCCACCTCATCGGGGTCAGCACGGGCGAGCGGCCATGCGGGATGCAGGTACCGGGTGCAGCCCACGACCCGGTCGTCGAGCAGCCGACGTTGGACGAATGGCGCCGCTCGGCCCGCGGCTGCATCGTCGAGCAGCGAGCGCACGTACTCGGTCGTGTCGTCGTCGCCGATCGGCACGTGGGTGTAGCCGAAGCTGGATCGGTCACCGGCAGCCGCGTCAACGATCTCGTCGCCGTGGTCGGGTCGCATCGGTTCGAGCCGAACATGCACGCCGGCCAAGGGGCCCACATCGAGCGTGCGGGTGCGCGATGTCATCGCCTGCTCCGTCTCATGGCGGGAGAGTCTGGCCGATCGGACCCGAACGCGCGCGCTGCGTTACCTTGCGGCGATGGCCGACACCACCACGGGAGCGAGTGCGTCGCTTCCCATCGACGACCTCTTCGACCACTCGACGATCCTGCCGTCCGACCCGACCGACAGCGGCGGTGACGCCCTCGAAGCGCTGCACGATCGCGAGTACCGCGTCAGGGCATTCCGAAAGCGCGACGATCTCATCTTGATCCGCGGCGCGGTGCGCGATCAGAAACCACCGGGGTCCTACATCGAGATCGATCCCGACCCGCTCACCATCCATCACATGCAGATCGACCTCGAGGTCGCGTTCCCGTCGATGGAGATCGTCGCGGCGGGCGTCGCCATCGAGACCCACCCGCACGACGAGTGCCCGCGCATCACCGACCACTACGACAAGCTCGTCGGACTGTCGATTGCTCGGGGCTTCACCCACAGGGTTCGCGAGCTGTTCGGCGGTCCACGTGGGTGCACGCACACGACGGCACTGCTGCAGGCAATGGGTCCCGTGGCCATTCAGTGCACCTGGTCGATGCGTTCGTCGTTGGCTCGTCGCGACGTCGACGGTGCAGTCGACCTGACCACTGCCACGCCCGAGCAACGCCGGATGATGTGGCAGAGCAATCTGAACACGTGCCACATCTGGGCCGAGGACGGCGACCAGGTCGCACACCTCGAAGCCGGAGGGGCCATGGAGCCGCCGGTCTGGGCGGTCGAGCGCATGGTGCAACTCGGGGTGAAGCCCGACGACTGGGCCACAGGGGTGCGGGGCTGAGCATCTCCCGCATCGTGGGTGGCGACGTCGGCGGGGTGAGCAACGCATCGACAATCGTTGGTGGCGAATGCGATTCGGCCTGGCAGACTGGCCGCTACATGGTGGTCATAGCTCAACAGGTAGAGCACCAGGTTGTGATCCTGGCGGTTGGGGGTTCAAGTCCCCTTGGCCACCCCATACGCAGGCCCTGAGATGGTGGCGAGCACCGGATTGCTCGCTACCCTCCAGGCCGCTTGCTTCTCTAGCTCAATTGGCAGAGCAGTGGACTCTTAATCCATTGGTTCTGGGTTCGAGTCCCAGGGGAAGCACCATCGCGGACAACACGGTGCAGACCGTGTTGTCCGTTTCGGTTTTCTGGTGCGGGGTCCCGCGCAGCACCGTCAGCGGCCCCAACTGCGATCGTCCCGGTAGCGGCCCATGTTCAGCGGCGTCGAGTGCTGTCGACGCTGGCGCCGACTGCTCGTGCCGAACACGATCAACACGGCGATCACCAGGGCGAGAGCAGCGAGCAGCAGCGTGACGTTGCGGTGGTGGCCTGCCAGCCGGGAGAAGAGCCCCATCCACGGGTCGTCGGAGAGGGCTGGAAGTGCGACGAGTGGGATCAGATAGCCGAAGACCAGCAGCGACGCCGAGAGCGACCCGAAGAACACGCCCAACGCGAACGTTCCCTCACCGCGCTCGGGGCGTAGGAACAGCGCAACCAACGCCGCGACGGCGCCGAGCGCGAGGCTCGCGAGGGCGAACCATCCGATCCAGTCGTCGAGGAACGCCACCGAACCGACGCGCTGTACCGGCAGCGTGATCGGGTCGGCGTCGCCGACGAGTTCGTTGCGAACGATGTTGACCTGTTCCTCGGCCGAGATCGCGACCCGGTCGTCCGACTCGCCGATGAGGCGAGCGTGCGCATCCTCGATGAATCCACGCATCAACGCCGCCCCGGCCGGGATGCGTGCGAGTGCTGAGATGTCCTCGCGCAGTTGCACCGGCGACTGGAGCAGTACCCCCGCTGTCGAACCGGCAACGACCGTGGCGACCTGGCTGCGGATCTCCTCGTCGCCCATGATCGAGTGGGCTTCGCCGGAGTCGGCGGCCGGCGAGAACGCGACCCGTTGGAGCCAGAACGATCCGGCTGCGACAGCAATCAGCACGGCAGCGACGATCAACATCAGGCCGCCCGGGGATCTCCGCATCTTGAGAGTCTGACAAATCTTGCGCGTAACCTTGAACTGTGACGCGACCAGAGTTCCCACGCATGCTCCTTCGTGGCGCAACGCGACGCTGCCCATGGTGTGGCGGCCGCGGCGCATTCTTCGTCGGATGGTTCAAGAAAGCCGAGGACTGCCAGACCTGCGGCCTGCGGTGGCGGCGTGATGACGTCGGCTTCGAGTTGGGCGCCGCGGCGATCACCGCCATCATCACGTTCGGCCCGCTGATGCTCGTCCTGGGAGCCATGGTGGCCGTCACGTGGCCGGAGGTGAACACCGGTCCGATGTTCGCCGTGCTGGTCGTGCTGGCGCTCGTTCTGCCGCTGCTGACCTACAGCCTGTCGTATCTGATCTGGCAGTCGATCGACCTGATGATGCGACCACCGGCGCCCGACGACTTCGAGATCGTGGCAGGGGTGGGCGCCCCGGAGACCGACGCGTCCGATGCGGCCCGACGGGCCGACCCCGACAATGGCTGAGTCGCATTGCAGCGTTGCTGCTCCACGTCCGAAGGGCTGAGGGGGAGCAGGGGTCTCGTTCGTTCTGTTCGGTGGTGCTTGACCGAACGATTGTTCGTTGGTTACACTCGTGTCATTCGATCGCGGTACCGCGGTCGTGGCCTCCACCGAACTCTGTGACACCCCCTCTCTACGGTGCACATCACCAACCGCACCGGGTTCGCCCGCAGCACGACGAAAGCGAGACTGACATGAGCAACGACCGCGACAAGGCACTCGAAATGGCCCTGGCCCAGATCGACAAGCAGTTCGGCAAGGGCGCCATCATGAAGATGGGCGAACGTACGAACCTCGACATCGAGGTCGTGCCGACCGGTGCGCTCGCGCTCGACCTGGCGCTCGGCGTCGGTGGCCTGCCGCGTGGCCGCGTCGTCGAGATCTACGGACCGGAATCGTCCGGTAAGTCCACCCTCGCCATGCACGTCGTGGCCGAAGCGCAACGCAACGGTGGGGTGTGTGCCTACATCGATGCCGAGCACGCCATGGATCCGGTGTATGCCCGTGCGATCGGGGTCGATGTCGACCAGTTGCTGATCTCGCAGCCCGACACCGGCGAGCAGGCGCTCGAGATCGCCGACATGCTCACCCGCTCCGGTGCGATCGACGTGCTCGTGATCGACTCGGTGGCTGCGCTCACACCTCGCGCCGAGATCGAGGGCGAGATGGGCGACACCCACGTCGGTCTCCAGGCCCGCCTGATGAGCCAGGCACTGCGCAAACTCACCGGCAACCTGCACAAGACCGGCACGATCGCGATCTTCATCAACCAGCTGCGCGAGAAGATCGGCGTGATGTTCGGTTCGCCCGAGACCACCCCCGGCGGTCGGGCCCTGAAGTTCTACTCATCGGTGCGTCTCGACATTCGTCGTATCGAGGCGCTGAAGGATGGTGCCGAAGTGGTCGGCAACCGGACCAGGGTCAAAGTGGTCAAGAACAAGGTGTCACCACCGTTCCGTCAGGCCGAGTTCGACATCATGTACGGCCAGGGCATCAGCCGCGAAGGATCGCTCATCGACATGTCGGTCGACCTCGGCATCGTCAAGAAGTCCGGGGCCTGGTTCACCTACGAGGGCGAACAACTCGGACAGGGCCGAGAGAAGGCCAAGGACTACCTCAAGAAGAACCCTGAGGTGATGATGGAGATCAGTGACAAGGTGCTCACTGCGGCCGGGCTGAAGGCCCCCGTCGACGATGGTGTCACCGATGCGGCCGAGTCGTTCAGCGAGGCCGACGACGCGCCGATCGATCTGGGTTGATCGAGCGGGGCGGGGGTTCGGTCATGATGGTGCTTCGTCACAGGAGGCCCACATGACCGTTCCCAACCGCATCTCGATCGTCACGTTCGGCGTGGCCGACCTCGCGCGGGCCACCGCGTTCTACGAGTCGCTCGGATGGGAGCGATCGGGTGCGTCGATGCCCTCGATCACGTTCTTCGAGACGCAGGGCCCAGTCTTCGGGCTCTACGAGTGGTCAGCGCTCGCTGACGACGCCAAGGTGCCGGCCGACGGTTCCGGCTTTCGCGGCGTGACGCTCGCGATGAATCTCGCTTCGACGGACGAAGTCGATGCGGTGTTCGCTGAGTGGCTGGCAGCAGGTGCCGCTTCGGTCGTCGAGCCACACACCGCGTTCTGGGGCGGCTACTCGTCCTACGTTGCCGACCCGGACGGCCATCTGTGGGAACTCGCCCACAACCCGTACGCCACCATCGACGACGACGGGCGCCTCGTCATCGGCGGGAGCTGAACCCCCGCCACGCCGTTGCGCCACACCAATCGTTGGGTCGTCGCTCGACCAGGTGTCGAGCAGCGCCTGTCAGGTGTTGAACTCGTAGCCGCCCGGCTTGAAGATCATGAGATAGAGCGACACCACCAGGATCAGGTGTGTGATCCCGATGCCGGCGGCCATGATCTTGCGAGCGCCCTCGCTCGGGTCGACGAGCGCCGGACGGATCATGAACCAGCTGACCACCAACGAGATCAGCCACAGCAGGATCGTCGCCGTCACGAACGGGGTGCCGACCAGGTCGATCTTGCCGACGCCCGCCATGCCCATACCGGCGACCCACAGCAGCACCAGCGCGGGAAACACCAAGCGCATGTGCAGGCGTGCGACCTCGGTGGTCGCACCAGCGCGTTGAAGACGCGGGTAGAGAAAGAGCGGTCCGAACGCGGCGATGGCCGACAGGAGGTGAACGAAGTACAAGATCCGGTAGAGATCGTTGTTCTCGGGGACGAGGATGGCGAGCACGGACGGCACGCTATCGACACCCGGCTCCGAGCGGAAAGGCCGACGCCAGGGCCTTCGAGAGGTTGGCGTCGATAGCCTCGGAACGCATGTCCCGCAGCTACGTCGTGCGCACCTACGGGTGTCAGATGAACGAGCACGATTCCGAGCGGATCTCCGGATTGCTCGATGCCGACGGACTGGTGCGTGTCGACGACGAGGCCGACGCCGACGTCGTGGTGCTCAACACGTGTTGCATTCGTGAGAACGCCGACAACAAGCTCTACGGCAACCTGGGGCACCTGAAGACCTGGAAGCACGAGCGTGAGGGTCGCCAGATCGTGGTGTCCGGCTGCCTCGCCCAGAAGGACCAGGAGCTCGTGGCCGAGCGCGCCGGCCACGTCGATGTGGTGATGGGCACCCACAACGTGCACCGTGCGGCCGAGCTCTTGACGCAGGCGCGCACGTCCGAGCGTCCGATCACGGAGATCCTCACCGAGGCCGTGATCGATGACCAGGCGCTGTTCCCGTCAGCGTTGCCCGCTCGTCGTGAAACGTCCTACAACGCATGGGTCACGATCCAGATCGGATGTGACAACAACTGCGCGTTCTGCATCGTGCCTGCCGTGCGCGGGGTCGAGATCAGTCGGCCCTACGTCGACATCCTGGCCGAGGCGACCGACCTCGCCGCCGCTGGTGTCACCGAGGTCACGCTGCTCGGTCAGAACGTCAACAGCTACGGACGCGACCTGCAGCTCGATGCTCGCCGAGCGGGCGACGACACGGCGCGCCTGCGGCCGCTGTTTGCCGACCTGCTTCGTGATGTGGGTGCGATCGACGGCATTCGACGCGTGCGCTACACCAGCCCCCACCCCAAGGACATGCGTCCGGACACCTTCGCCGCGATGGCAGAGACGCCGGAGGTGTGCGAGCACCTCCACTACCCACTGCAAGCGGGGAGCGACCGAGTGCTTGCACTGATGCACCGGGGCTACACGGCCGAGCGGTACCTCGAACGGCTCGCCCAAGCGCGCGCAACGATCGACGACCTCGCCGTGTCGACCGACATCATCGTCGGATTCCCCGGCGAAACCGAGGCCGACTTCGAGCAGACGCTGGCGGTCGCAGCCGAAGCCGAATACGACTACGCCTACACGTTCATCTTCTCGCCTCGCACTGGAACCGAAGCGGCGTCGATGGAGGAGCACTTCGTCGACCCGGGCGTGATCACCGAGCGATTCGAGCGTCTTCGGCTGGTGGTCGAGCGAGCAGCGCTGCGTCGCCACGAAGCACGCGTCGGACGGATCGAGGAGGTGCTGGTCGAGGGGCCCAGCAAGCGCAATCGCGACGTCACGAGCGGTCGAACACGACAGAACAAGCTCGTGCACTTCGTCTCCCCACGTCCGCTGCGTAGCGGGAGCTATGCCACCGTGCGTGTGACACGCGCTGCACCGCACTTCCTCGAAGGAGACTTCGTCGACTTCATTTCGGAGCCCACGCACAAGCTCCGGATTCCCGTCGCTGCGCTCTGAGCGACGAAGTAGCGTTCTCGCAATGACTGAATCGACGGTCGATCCCCAGCTCGCGGACTACCGCGACAGCATCGACAACATCGACGCCGCACTCGTGCATCTGCTCGCCGAACGGTTCAAGATCACCAAGGCGGTCGGGCGGTACAAGGCCAAGGTCGATCTGCCGGCCGCGGACGAGGGTCGCGAGCGCATCCAGATCGAACGATTGCGCGCGCTCGCGGAGAACGCCGGTCTCGACCCAGCGTTCACGGAGAAGTTCCTGCGCTTCATCGTGGCCGAAGTGATCCACCATCATCAGCGAATCGCCGAGGGCGAGCAGTTCTGACTCCGTCAGCGACGCCGGTCGCCCCGGTTCGGGTGGCGATCGTCGGGCCGACCGCGTCGGGCAAGTCCGCCGTTGCGGTCGCAGTGGCGCGCCAGGTCGCCGGCATGGGGACCCAGGTCGAGTTGGTCTCGATCGACAGCATGCAGGTGTACCGAGGGATGGACATCGGGACCGCCAAGCCGAGCCTCGCCGAGCGTGCCGACGTCCCTCATCATCTGCTCGATCTCGTCGACCCATCGGACGAGTTCACCGTCGCAGACTTCCGGACCGCGTACGCCGGCGCGATCGGCTCGATCGCCGAGCGGGGTGCGCGGGCGCTCCTCGTGGGCGGCACCGGTCTGTACCACCGGGTGGTGATCGACGACTTCGACCTTCCGGGCCAGTGGCCGGACGTGCGCGAGGAGTTGGAGCAGGTGATCGACACGGCGCTGCTGTACGAACGGCTCCGCGAACTCGACCCCGATGCGGCGGCCAAGATGGAGCCGAGCAATCGACGCCGGGTGACCCGTGCGCTCGAGGTCACCATCGGAGGCGGCCGGCCCTTCAGTTCCTTCGGTCCGGGCGTCGACGACTATTCGCCGTCGCCGGTGGCTCAGGTCGGACTCCGATGGCCACGAGCGGTCCTGCGCGGGCGCATCGCGCAGCGGGTGTCGACGATGATCGACGACGGTCTCGTCGCCGAAGTCGAGCGCCTCGCAGCGCTCGGTTTCTCGCGAACCGCCCGACAGGCGCTCGGCTACAAGGAAATCCTCGCCGCGCTCGACGGGGAGATGAGTCAGGATGAAGCCATCGCCACCATCGTCACCAGAACCCAACAATTCGCCGTCCGCCAAGAACGCTGGTTCCGTCGGGATCCACGCGTACGCTGGATCGACGTCGACGATGACCCCGTTGCCGAGGCAGCACCGGCCGTGATCGACGCCCTCACCTCATGAGCACCCTCTCCGTCACCAAGCATCATGGTCTCGGCAATGACTTCATCGTCGCGTTCCACCCCGACGTCGACGATCTGGCGGCGCTCGCTCGGCATCTCTGCGACCGACGGCGTGGGATCGGCGCCGATGGCCTGCTCATCGCCGAGTCGCACGACGGCTACGCCGCACGGATGACGCTCTACAACGCCGATGGTTCACGGGCAGAGATCAGTGGCAACGGAATCCGTTGTTTCGCACAGGCGCTTGCGGCATCGCGTGGCACGCTGGCGGATCAGCTGATCCTCACCGATGCGGGGGACCGGCTCGTCCAGCTCGCGCCCACCGATGATCCGAGCACGATCAACGCGACCGTCGACATGGGCTCGGTGACCCAACTCGCCGAGCCGGCTGGCTGGGCCGCACTCGGATGTCATCCGGATCGACCGGTGGCGCATCTCAGCCTCGGCAACCCACACAGCGTGGTCGGCGTCGACGAGGTCGACGCCGTGGACCTCGCCCAGCTCGGCGGACAGGTACCGCACGTCAATCTCGAGATCGTCGAACCCGGTCCCGAACCCAACGCCATCACCATGCGGGTCCATCGAGCGCGGCGCGGGAATCACCGAGGCGTGCGGTTCCGGTGCGTGCGCCTCGGCCCATGCCGCACGTTCGTGGGGGCTGGTCGCTCGGGGTGCCGAGGAGGTCGTCGTGCACATGGACGGCGGCACGGCGACCGTCTCGTTCGCAGCCGATGCGCCCGATCGAGCGGTGCTCACTGGCCCCGCCACCCATGTCGCCACCATCACGATCGAGGTTCCATGAGCAACACCCCCTACAACGAGGCGCTCGCTGGCACGCTCATCGACCGCACGATCCGAGAGAAGATCGTGCTGGTGGCCGTCGGTGATCCTCGCGAGGCGGACGACGCCATCGACGCAAGCCTCGACGAGCTGGCGTTGCTGGTCGACACCGCCGGTGCCGACGTGGTCGCGCGCATGGTGCAACGGCGCGACAGCCCGGATCACACCTGGTACATCGGCAAGGGCAAGGCGGAGGAACTCAAGCAACTGTGCCTCGCCGTCGATGCCGACACCGTGGTGTTCGACAACGAGCTGTCGCCCGGTCAGCAGTACAACCTCGAGAAGCTGTTGGGACGTACGGCGATCGATCGCACCGCGGTGATCCTCGACATCTTCGGCCAGAACGCGCACACCCTCGAGGGCAAGGCGCAGGTCGAGCTCGCCCTCCTGCGGTATCGCTTGCCTCGGCTTCGACGCGGAGCCGACGCAAAGCTCTCGCAGCAGCGCGGCGGCGTCGGGGCCCGATTCGGTGGTGGCGAGACCAAGATCGAAGTCGATCGTCGACGCATCATGCGACGGATCAACAAGCTCGAGCGCGACCTCGACTCGCTCGCCGAGACGCGGTCGCTCCAGCGCAAGGGTCGCAGCCGAAGCGGGCTGGGCTCGGTCGCCATCGTCGGGTACACCAACGCCGGCAAGTCGTCGTTGCTCAACCGTCTGACCGATTCGGGAGTGCTGGCCGAGGATCGCTTGTTCGCCACGCTCGACCCGACCACCCGCCGCCTGGCATTGCCGGGAGGCGAACCCGTGCTGCTGTCCGACACGGTCGGCTTCATCAATCGTCTGCCGCATGGACTCGTCGAATCGTTCAAGGGAACGCTCGAGGTCGCCGCGATGGCTGACTACCTGGTGCACGTCGTCGATGCAAGCGCCCCGGATCCGGTCGGCCAGATCGATGCGGTCCACGAGGTGCTGGGCGCAATCGACGCCGCTGCAGTGCCCGAGCTGCTCGTCTTCAACAAGGCAGACCTGGCGCCGGGCGTCGCGGCGCAGCTGGTCGCCGACCACCCCGGTTCCATCGCCGTGTCGGCCGTCACGGGCGAGGGGATCGACGTGTTCCTGCGGACGATGGCGGACCGGTTGCGTTCGCTGAGCGTCGTGCATGAGCTGGTCGTGCCCTATGACCGCGGCGACGTGCTGGCCGCAGTGCACCGCGAAGGTGAGGTGGTGTCGGTGGCCGACGGCGCTGAGGCATGGACCATTCGAGCGAGGCTTTCCGACGCGTCAGCGGGGCGGCTCTCGGAGTTTGCAACGGGGTCGTCGTGACCGAAGGGTTCGTTCCGCCGCCGTACCCGTACGATCGCCTCGACCGGATCAAGCCGATCGCTGGGGCGCACCCGGGCGGCAGTGTCGACCTGTCGATCGGGACACCGTTCGACCCGCCGCCCCCCTCGGTGATCGCTGCGCTGTCGAACAGTGGCACCGAGCGGTCGTATCCACCGAGCATCGGAACCGTCGCCTTCCGGGAAGCGGCGCAGCGGTGGGTCCAACGCCGCTTCGACATCGACGTGCCGGTTGATCAGATCGGCGCGACGATCGGTTCGAAGGAGTTCGTCGCGACCCTGCCCCAGTGGATGCAGTTGCGTACCCCGGGCCGAGACACGGTCCTCTATCCGGCGATTGCGTACCCGAGCTACGAGATGGGCGCCATCCTGGCGGGCTGTCGGCCGGTGCCGGTGCCGATGCGACCCGACGGCCGTCTCGATCTCACCGCGATCGACCCCGACGACGCCGCGCGGGCGCTGCTGCTCTGGGTGAACAGCCCTGGCAACCCGACCGGTGCGCTCGACGATCTCGATGCCGCAGCGGCGTGGGGGAGAGCGCATGGTGTCCCCGTCTTCTCCGACGAGTGCTATGTCGAGTTCACGTGGTCAGGGCCCGGCCGCACCATCCTCGAGACGGGACTGCAGGGCGTGGTTGCCGTGCACTCGCTGTCGAAGCGGTCGAACCTCGCCGGGGTGCGAGTCGGGTTCTACGCTGGCGATCCCGACCTCGTGAGCTACCTCCAGGAAGTGCGCAAACACGTCGGGATGATGGTGCCCGGACCCGCTCAGGCAGCAGCGATCGCCGCGCTCGACGACGACGAGCATGTCGAGCAGCAACGCACCAGGTATCTGGGCCGGTTGGAGTTGCTGGCGTCGGTGTTGTCCGAGTGGTCCGGGCGACCCGTCGCCCGTCCTGCTGGTGCGTTCTACCTCTGGATTCCGGTCGAGGACGGATGGGACTACGCCGAACGCCTGGCCGCGGACGGCGGTGCGATCGTCAGTCCTGGCGAGTTCTATGGCGCCGACGGGGCGCGGTTCGTGCGCGTCGCCGTGGTGCAACCAGACGAGCGGATCCAGTTGGTGGCCGACCGTCTGTCGGCAGCACGACGTGTTCATGACGCATGATGAATCGACAGCGATCATGACGACCGAGACGACGCCGCAGACCGCCGTCGCCAGCCGCCGGAGCGGTCGCTTGGTCGGCCTCGGCGTACTCGTGCTGGTCGGCATGGTGATCGTTGCCGGGGTGCTGTGGTTCGCAGGTGGACAACGACGAGCCGACAACGTGGCCAACTTTGCACGGGCGCCGGTTGGTTGCGACACCACGCTCGATTTCGATCGCACCGGGGAGTTCGTCGTGTTCGTCGAGACCACGGGTCGGCTCGACGTCCTCGCAGGGGCCTGTGATGCTGCACTCGACTACGACCGCGAGGCAGACGACGACTTGGCAATGCAGTTGGCGCCCGGGTTGTTGCTCACCGATCCGGAAGGGAGCCCTGTCGACATCGTCGTGACGCCCGGGGGCGACTACGACGTCGACGGATTCGTCGGTACGGCCTCCTGGATCGTCACGATCGACGAGCCCGGTGACTACGTGCTCACCGTGTCGTCCATCGGTGGGGACCCGTTCGCGATTGCCGTCGGGCGGTCGGCTGATGACGGGGTGGGGCCGCTGCGCTTGGGCGCTGTTGTCGCGGTGATCATCGGGCTGGTCGTGGGCGGTGCGCTCCTCGTGGTGGGCAGCCGACGAACATTTGAACCCGAGGAGCCATCGGCCGAGTGGACACCATCCACGCCGTCGTGGCCGTCGAGCCCGCCCGGTTTCCCGGTGCCACCACCGACGACGGGCGCCGTTGGTCCGCCGACCCCGTCCGGACGTTCCCAGGGAACGAACGACGGACCCGACACGCCTGCTCCGCCAGCATCACCATGGGGGCCGCCATCGGCCCCGTCGAGCTGACGCAACCCGGACCCGACGGGGCGTGGCGTTCGACGGTCAGTAGCGACGCATCACGGTGACGACCTTGCCGTAGATCTCCACCTCGTCGGCACCGAACTGCATGGGCTCCATGTCGGCATTCGCCGGTGTCAGCGTGACCTCGGCGCCCGAGCGGCTGTAGGTCTTGATCGTCGCTTCCCCTCCGGGGATGCCGGCGACGATGATGTCGCCGTTGTTCGGATTGGCGATCTGGGTGGCCACCACGAAATCACCATCGAGGATGCCGAGTTCGATCATCGACTCGCCGCGCACCCGCAGCATGAACAGCTCCCCGTCGCCGGTGAAGTCGACCGGTACAGGCAGGAGTTCTTCGACGTTCTCCTCTGCGAGCACATCCGTTCCGGCGGCAACATCGCCGAGCAGCGGGATGTGCCGGACGGGCCGCCGCTCCATCATGGCGCCGCTGTTGGTGTCGTATCGCACCTCGATCGCCCGCGGCTTGGTGGGGTCGCGGCGAAGATAGCCGAGCCGTTGGAGCGTGTTGAGATGCGTGTGGACCGTCGACGGCGACGTGAGGCCGACGGCGTCGCCGATCTCTCGGACCGATGGGGGATAGCCGCGCTCACGGATCTGCTGTTCGATGAACTCGAGGATCGTTCGTTGCCGTGTGCTGATCGTGGGAGCCATACGAACAGCGTAGTGATCATCGTCGTTGCGGTCAAACATCTGTACCGAGAACAACTGTTCGAATTCGGCTTGACGCTGCGGTGGTTTCCTGGTTGACTGTACGAACAGCCGTTCGTGAACCGCCTGGAGAACGAACACGATGTATCACTTGATCGAACACGTCGAACGAACCGAAGCCCGGAGCAGACCATGACCGCCGCCATCCGCACCCGTCACAGCCACGACTACCTCCGTGTCGAGCGTCGCCACGCCACGCCGGTCCGTCCGAACTATGCCGTCCGGCGGGCGATGGCCACCGTGGTCGCCGTGATCCTGATCGCCACCGCCGCTGTTGCCGTGTCAGCGATGGTGGGTGCCGTCGTCGATGTCGGGGGCCGGCCTGCCGCTGCCTCCGACATCGACACGAGCACGTCGGGCGCCGAGCGTCATCACGTGGCCAAGCCTGGCGACACGCTGTGGTCCGTCGCCAACAGCTACCGCGGTGAGATCGCTCGCGATCGCTACCTCGACGCCCTCATCTCGCTCAACGGGGGCACACGCATTCAAGCTGGTCAGGCGATCCGGCTTCCCTGAGCTGGCCTCTGCCGGCGACACCATGTCCTCGAGCGGTAACGTGCATGCGTGCTCTGCCCCGCCTGTCGCGCCGATGACACCAAGGTGGTCGACTCCCGGATCGCCGAGGAGGGCAGCGCCATCCGGAGGCGGCGCGAGTGTCTGTCGTGTTCGCAGCGCTTCACCACCTTCGAGCGCGTCGATCACGCCCCACTCACCGTGGTGAAGTCGCACGGTGGTACCGAGCCGTTCGATCGGAGCAAGCTGATCGGGGGGCTGCGAGCGGCGACGAAGGGCCGCAACGTGACCGACGACCAGCTGCGGACGCTGATCGGCGCCGTCGAGGAGTCGATGCGACTGCTCGGCCCCACGGTGAACAGCGCCAGCATCGGCGTCGCCGTGCTCGAACAGCTCCGGCGCGTCGACGACGTCGCGTACCTCCGGTTCGCCAGCGTCTACAAGGACTTCGATGCGGCGGCTGACTTCCACCGAGAGCTCGAGCTGCTCGAGAAGTCAGCTGCGACGCCGTAGCCAACGGGTGTACAGGAACGACTCGTCGTCGATCGCCATCTGGGCCACGTCGAAGCGGCGAGTGATCGGCTGAGCGCCGCTGGTGACGCGGGGGCCGTCCGCCCCGACGACGGCGGGCGACGTGGTGAGATTCACTTCGTCGATCACGTCAGCGTCGAACAGGGCGCCGTTCAACGACGCCCCTCCTTCGGCCTGCACGAAGCGGCATTGCTCGACCAGGTCGGCGATCTGCTCGATGATCTGGGCGAAGTCGATCTGCTCGGAGCCGGCGCGCAGCACGTCGATGCCCGCCGGCACGTCGAAGTTGCTCGACTCGGTCGTGATCACGAACCCGGCGCCGCTGGTGAAGATGTCGCTGGTGAAGTCGAGCCGGCCAGACCTGGTGACCACGCCCATTCGCTGCCCGTCTTTTCGGGGGGCGCCGTAGCCCTCGTCGCGGACCGTGCCGGCGGCGACCACGATCACGTCCGCAATCTGGCGCAGCCGGGCGAGGACGGCACTGTCGGTCGGACTGGACAACTGCCCGGACGTGCCGCCGACCGCAATCGAGCCGTCGATCGATGCCACCATGCACAGCCCGACCCACGGCCGCTCCGTCGGTGATCCGAGTGGAGTGGCGTAGGCGACATCGACATCGATCTCGTCGGTTGGCTCGGGGAACAGGCGGCGCATCGCTCCATCATGGCGTCCGGGCATCGTGCGTGCACGACCGCGCTGCGGGCTGTGGACAACCACGAGTTGTTCACCCTGTGTCCACACTGGATCGGCGGAAATTCACATGGTTATCCCTCTATCGCCACACAGGGTCGTCTCTCTAGGGTGCCCTGCACTGCCGACTGTGGTGCGATGCACGGACAAGAAGGTGGATGCCGACGACCCATTCGGGTCGACACCGACGGTGTCCGCTTGGGGAGCTCCCTCGACCTGTGCCTCGTACCCGGTCGGTGGCTCACGGGCCTGGCTGGAGTGACGACATCGCTGTAGTTTGGATCGCCCACGCTTCCCGGAGGATTGCGCATGTCGCTTGCACCAGATCGCCTCGCCGACGCCGTCATCGGCATCAATCGACTGTTCACGTCGACGGGCGTCGACCCGTACGACGAGATCGTGTGGGAGCGCCGCGACGCCCGGCTCACCAATTGGCTCGATGGGTCGGTTGCCTTCGAACAGCTCGGTGTCGAGTTTCCGACCACCTGGTCGTTGAACGCCTCGAACATCGTGACCCAGAAGTACTTCCGAGGAACGCTCGGCACCGACGCGCGTGAACGGTCGCTGAAGCAGGTCGTCGACCGAATCGTCGACACCATTACCGAGTGGGGCCTCGCCGACGGCTACTTCGAGCCCGACGAGGCCGAGGCATTCCGTGCCGAGCTGAAGTACATCCTCGTCACCCAGCGCGCTGCGTTCAACAGTCCGGTGTGGTTCAACATCGGTGTGGCCGCTGTGCCGCAGCAGGCGAGCGTGTGCTTCATTCTCGCCGTCGACGACGAGATGCCGTCGATTCTCAACTGGTATCGCGAGGAGGGGTTGATCTTCAAGGGCGGCTCGGGCGCTGGGGTGAACCTGTCGCGGATCCGGTCGTCGGCCGAGCTGCTCGAGGGTGGCGGCACGGCGTCCGGTCCCGTCAGCTTCATGCGGGGAGCGGACGCCTCGGCGGGCACGATCAAATCGGGTGGCAAGACGCGCCGAGCCGCGAAGATGGTGATTCTCGACGCTGAGCATCCCGACATCGAGCAGTTCGTCTGGACCAAGGCGATCGAGGAACGCAAGGCCCGGGTGCTCGCCGACGCCGGCTTCGACATGGGCCTCGACGGTGTCGATTCGTTCTCGGTGCAGTACCAGAACGCGAACAACTCGGTCAGGGTCAGCGACGACTTCATGCGCGCCGTCGTCGACGACGGCGAGTGGGATCTCACGGCCGTGACGACCGGTGAGGTGCTCCGAACGGTCAAGGCGCGCCAGCTGTGGCGTGAGATCGCCGAGGCTGCGTGGGAGTGTGCCGATCCCGGTCTTCAGTTCGACACCACGATCAACCGCTGGCACACCGCTCCCAACCACGGCCGCATCACCGCCAGCAACCCGTGCAGCGAGTACTTCCACGTCGACAACTCGGCGTGCAACCTCGCCTCGATCAACCTGCTCAAGTATCTGCAGGACGATGGAGGGTTCGACATCGGTGCGTTCACACACACGGTCGACGTCGTGTTCACGGCGCAGGAGATCCTGGTCGGGCGAGCGGACTACCCGACCGAGCTGATCGGCGACACGACCCGCGCGTTGCGCCAGCTCGGGCTGGGCTATGCGAATCTCGGAGCGCTGTTGATGGCGCTCGGGCTGCCCTACGACTCCGACGACGGCCGGGCCTGGGCGGCAGCGGTCACCTCGCTGATGACCGGGTCGGCGTACGCCGCAAGTGCCCGGATGGCGTCACGGGTCGGGCCGTTCGACGGATTCGCCGACGACACCGACGCCATGTTGCGTGTGCTCGAGATGCACCGAGACGCCAACACACGACTCGCCGATCATCCGGCGGTCCCCGACGACCTGGTTGCGGCCGCGGCCGCCACCTGGGCCCGAGCGCTCGACGATGCGCACCGCCACGGGGTGCGCAACAGCCAGGCCACCGTCCTCGCGCCAACGGGCACGATCGGCCTCGCGATGGACTGCGACACCACGGGTATCGAGCCCGATCTGGCGCTGGTCAAGACCAAGAAGCTGGTCGGCGGCACCACGATGTCGATCGTCAACCAGACGATCCCACGAGCGCTGCGCCGGCTTGGGTACCGCCCGGAGCAGGTCGACGACATCATCGGCCACATCGACGAGCACATGTCGGCGATCGGCGCTCCGCACCTTGCTGCCGAGCACCTCGCAGTGTTCGCGTGCTCGATGGGGGACAACACCATTCACTACGAGGGGCACATCCGCATGATGGGTGCGGTGCAACCGTTCCTGTCCGGTGGCATCTCCAAGACGGCCAACATGCCCGAGCACGTCACGGTGGACGACGTCGAGGGGTTGCACATGCTCGCATGGGAGCTCGGGCTGAAGTCGGTGGCGATCTACCGCGACAACTGCAAGCTCGGGCAACCGCTGTCGTCGACCAAAGCGGCAGCGACCGAGGACCCGAGCCAGGGCGATGCGGGGGCTGCCGTCGAGGCGGGAATCAAGGAGGTCATCGAGCGCGTCGTGCACCAGCCGGTGCGTCAGCGGATGCCGAGAACGCGCCGGGGACGGACCTTCGAGTTCCGTGTGGCCGACTGCAAGGGGTTTGCCACGATCGGCGAGTACGACAGCGGTCAGCCGGGCGAAATCTTCCTGACCGTCTCGAAGCAGGGCTCGACGATGGCGGGGGTGATGGATGCGTTCGCGAAGTCGATCAGCTACGGACTCCAGTACGGCGTGCCGCTCCGGGCGTTCGTCGAGGCGTTCACCAACATGCGTTTCGAGCCAGCGGGGATGACCGACGACCCCGACATCCGATTCGCCTCGTCGATCATGGATTACCTGTTCCGTCGCCTGGCGATCGAGTACATGACCTACGACGAGCGCGCAGAATTGGGGATCTTCACCGTCGACGAGCGACTGCAGCCAACCCTGCCGGGCCTGGAGGAGGCGGTGTTCGAGACCAGTCAGGGTTCCGAACTCGCTCCCGATCCCAAGTCGCCGGAGGCCCCGACCAGCCCGTCGCCCGCCGGCACGCCGATCCAGCAACCAGCGGCGACCAACGATGCGCCGATGTGCATGCAGTGCGGTGTTGCAATGATGCGCGCCGGGAGTTGCTACGTGTGTGGCTCGTGCGGTTCCACCAGCGGCTGCTCGTAGCCGAGGCACTACGTTGCGCTGCATGGGTGGCGCGCTGATCCGATATCACGTCGACGGCAGGGTGGGGGTGGTCACGATCGACCGGCCCGAGAAGCGCAATGCGATGACGTACGCGATGCTCGCTGAGTTCATCGAGACGATCGGCCGGGCGGACGACGATCCGGCCACGTCGGTGCTGGTGATCACCGGTGTTCCCGGAGCGTTCTGCGCTGGAACCGATCTGGCCGACCTCGCCACTGTTCCCGGTGAGGTACGCGGCCTGCGGGGCGAGTCGGACGAGCGGCACAAATGGTGGCCGATCGCGCAGACGCGAAAGCCGACGATCGGAGCGATCGACGGACCCGCAGTCGGGATGGGTGCGGAGTTCTCGTCGCAATGCGACCTGCGCCTGGCCAGCACCGACGCACGATTCGCGTGGAATTTCGTGCACCGCGGCCTCGTCCCCGACACAGGTGCCGGTACCTGGCTGCTGCCGAGGATCATCGGACTGCAACCGGCGCTGCGATTGCTGTACACCGGCGCGATGATCGACGCGACCGAGGCGTTGCGGCTCGGCTACGTCCTCGACGTGGTGCCGAGCGACGACCTGCTGCCGGCAGCGATGGAACTCGCCGGAACGATCGCCGCCGGTTCACCCCACAGCCTCGGCCTGATCAAGACGCTCGTTCACGAGGGCCTCACCGCGCCCGTTGGGGAGCACATGGAACGACACACCGCCGCGCTGGCGGCGTGCTTCAGGAGCGACGACCACCGAGAAGGTGTGGCTGCGTTCCTCGAGCGACGCCCCGCCGAGTTCACGGGCACCTGACGAGAACCGGCCACGTCCGGCCAACTCCGGCCGCGTGGCGCGTCCGCGTCACGCACGTCACGCTCGGCTGGTTTGATCGCCCGGATATCGTGCGTCATCCGAACCGGTGATGGCTCCGAACACTTCGAGAGCGTTGTGCGCTTCGCCGAATACGTGACGTCACCCCCCAACCTCGCCGTCGAGAAGAGTCCCCACATGCATGCCCCGCCCCCCAAGACGCCACGGCGCTCGGTCATCACGTCGATCGCGGTGTTTGCGACCACCAAGTGGAAGCTGACCGCAGCGTTCTTCGCGGTGGTGATGGTCGCCGGCTTGTCGGCGTTCACCTTCGGTCTCGATCGCGAGGGCTTCCCACCGATCAACACGCCGATCTCGGTCGTGGGTGGCACCTGGTTCGTCGACGACGCTGACGTCGTCGACGACGAGCTCGTCCGCCCATTCAAGGAGCAGTTCGAGACCGTCGACGGGGTCATTTCCGTCGACTCCGAGGCGCGCGCCAGCTCGTTCGCCATCATCGTCGAGTTCGAGTCCGACATCGACTCCACCACGGGCACCGCTCGCTTGGTCGATCTGGGCCTGGAGCCACCGGACGGGGCCGTCGTCGAATACAACGCGGTCAATGCCGCCAAGCTCGTCGGTCAATACGACGTGTTGGTGTCGATCGTTGGGCCGCCGGACTCCACGCCGGCCGACCTCGAGACACAGGCTGCTGCGCTCGCCGGGTACCTCGGGGCCGACTCGGCGATCGACGCCGCCGACGTCCGCAATCTCGTCACGACGTCGATCGACCCAGAGTCCGGAGCTGAGGAACAGCGCCTGACACGGTTCACTCGCGTCGCAACATCCAGCGACGGCTACGACGACGCCATTGCGATCGGCATCATCCGCTCCGACGACGCAGACCTCGACGTCCTCGAGTTCAGCGACCGTCTCGGTGGGCTGCTCGGCAGCGACCAGGTGCCACTGGCCGATGAGTACGAGGCGTTCGTCACCGCCGACTTCGCCACCGGTGTCAGCTCGCAACTCTCCTCGCTGACCACCAACCTGCTCACCGGACTGGCCGCAGTGTCGATCGTGAGTCTGATCCTGATCGGCTGGAGGGTTGCATTGCTCACCGCCGGTTTCATGGGGTTGGTGACGATCGGTTCGCTCGCAGGGCTCTGGGGCGTCGGCTTCTCGCTCAACACGATCACGCTCTTCGGCCTGATCCTCACGCTCGGCCTGATCGTCGACGATGCCATCGTGATCTCCGAGTCGATCGACGCGAACAAGGGCGAGAGCGACGAACCGGTCGGCGTGATCAAGGCGGCGATCGACCGGGTCGGCTCGGCATCGTTCGCGGGGACGCTCACCACCGTGGTCGTGTTCTCGCCCATGTTGTTCGTCGGCGGCATCCTGGGCGAGTTCATCCGCCCGATCCCGACCACGGTGATCATCACGTTGCTGCTGTCGTTCCTGTTCTCGATCGTGTTCATCCCGACGGTGGCGCGGTGGTTCCTCGTGAACGACCGGCCGGTGCGCAACCCGGTGGCACGCCTCGAGCGTCGACTGGCGCATGGCGCCGGTCGCCTCGCGGCCTACCCATCGGGCAACGGCGTCAAGGGCTGGGCGGCTGGCGGAGGCCTGGCGGCCTTCGCGCTCGCCATGGTGATGGTCGGCGGCTCGATCGCCGGCACACTCGGCTTCTCGATCTTCCCGGCGGGCAAGGACGCGGTTGCCATCGCGGTCAACACCGAGTTCCCGGCGGGGACCACCATCGAGGAATCACAAGCGATCGCCGACGACATCGATGCGGTGGTGCTCGACGTACTCGGAGACGATCTCGAACGGTCGCAGTACCTGCGAGGCAACGAGCGCCTCACCGAGACCTTCGTGGACCTCAGCCCGATCGGCGGCCGTCCCACGGCCCCAGAATTCGTGGAGCAGATCGAGGCGGGTGTCGCTGGTATCGACGGCGCACGTATCACCATTGCAGCGCAGGAGAACGGGCCGCCCGTGCTCGAGTTCCCTTTCGCAGCGCAGATCGCCGTCGATGACGACACCGCCGCCGCCGGCCAGGAGTTGGCGGTCGAGATCCGTGACGAGTTGCTCGGTCTCGAGCTGCAGGTCGGTGGCGACACGGTGACGATCCTCGATTCGATCGTGTCCACCGATGGGGTGGTCGCTCGCACCAACGGCGATCGCTACATCGAAGTGCGCGGCTCAGTACGACAGCGACGAAGTCACCGGCAACCTCAATGCCACACAGGACTACCTCGAAGCGAACTACCCGCCAGCAGAGCTCGACGCGCGTGGTCTGGCACCCGACGCCCTCGGGTTCGATTTCGGCCTCGAGTCGGACAACCAGGACGACTTTGCGTCGCTCGGAGTCGCCGGCCTGGTGGCGTTGTTGCTGATGCTGGTGGTGATCACGGTGCAATTCCGGTCGCTGGCGCAGTCGTTGCTGATCTTCCTGGCCATCCCGTTCAGCTTCCTCGGCGTGTTCACGATCCTGTCGATCACCGGGAACCCGCTGAGCTTCCTGGTCACGGTCGGGTTCATCGCGCTGATCGGCGTCGCGGTCAACAACACGATCCTGCTCGTCGACGCCGCGAACCGGGCCCGACGAGCGGGCAAGACCGCCGGGGAAGCGATCCAGGAGGCGATCACACGACGGTTCCGTCCGCTCATCGCGACCACCTTGACCACCGTGGTGGGCCTGCTGCCGCTCGCACTGAGCGACCCGTTCTGGGAGGCGCTCGGCTTCACCCTCATCGGTGGGCTCGTCAGCTCGACGTTCTTCGTGCTCCTGACGTTCCCGGCGTTCTACCTGGCGATGGAGGGTGTCCGTACACCCGTGCGGAACCTCGGACGCCGCGTGCTGAAGCGGCCGCAGATCACCTGACGTCTCGCGCCTCGACGGTACGGTGAAGCAATGGAGTCGTTCACGGATGACGAACTCGCCGAACTGGCCTTGGCCGCCGACCCCGACGCTCCACTCGACGACGATGCGGTTCCGTTCGGTCAACCGGAAGACGGCGCTGGATTGTTGCCCGAGTGGTACATGCCGGCGCCAGCGTCAGTGCAGCGGACACGGCCGCGTGTGGTGATGGTGTCGGCGATCATCGCCTCGCTGATCATCGTGAACGGTGCCGGCCTCTGCGTCACCTACGGCTTCCCTGAGATCGCTTGGTGAGCGCCGACGCTCGCGCGGTGTGCAGCCCGACGTGACCAGTCGCTGAGCGATGGATCAGGGGCGCGAACTCGCCCGATCGAACATGTGTGCGATGCAGGGGGTGGTTCGCTAAGGTCATCTCGATGGCGATTGCGTGTGCGTACTGCGATGGTGAACACGACACCCCAGCCGAGGTTCGCCAGTGCTGGAACGACGGTGGGCGGGCCGACATCGCCCTCGACGACTCGCCAGTACCCGACCCAGGGCCCGCATCGGATCCGGCAGTCGATTCCGACGCGCCGCCGTCGTCGCCGTCCGGGCCGACCACTCGGGCGACGCGTCGCGTGGCCGTGATCGAGCGAGGCGTGGCGCCGGCACGGTCCGGCCCCGATCGGCTCGCGCGCAACCTGGTGATCGATGTTGGCGGCGTCGTCGGGATGCCGTGGTCGACGGCGCATCGTCTGGTGCTCGATGCGGGTGTCGTTGCGGCGCCGGCGACCGCGATCGCTCGTCTTCGCGCTGCGGCGGTTGCCCGGGAGCGCGTCGTGATCGAACTCGCGGCGCCGTTCGAACGCGAGCCGATGTTGATGACCGAGGCAGCCCCGTACGAACTCGGCCCCACCTTTGCGTTCGATCTCGAAGCGCTGCACCACTTGGTGTGGTCGAACAGCGTCGATTCGCGCAATCCGGACCATCCCGTGTGGATCGGTCTCGATCTCGCAGTTGCAGCGGGTGCAACGGCGATCAGCGCTGATGCTCCCGGTGACGTGGTGCTGCCCGACGGCACTGCCGTCTGGCTCGACGGAGGACCGGTTCGCCACGACGATCCGATCGAGGGCGTCGCGGTGCTGCATGTGGTGGCGGCAGAACACGGAACGCTGCGGCCACCCTCGGCGAATGTGTCGGATGCGGACCTCGCCCCCGACCAACTGGCCGCAGTCACCCACCCGGGTGGCGGAGCGCGCATCATCGCACCGGCGGGCTCCGGCAAGACGCGGGTGCTCACCGAGCGAGCTCGGCATCTGCTCACACGTTGGAAGCTGCCACCGAGCGCGATCAGCCTGGTGGCCTTCAACAAGCGAGCACAGGAGGAGATGCGCGAGCGCACCGCCGACCTCCCGGACCTCCAGGTTCGAACACTCAACGCCATCGCACTGGCAATCGTCAACGGCACGGCTCCGTTTGCGCCGCAGCCCCAGTCGTGGCGCACCATCGACGAGCCCGACGTGCGGCGGATCATCGGCGACCTCGTCGACGTTCCGCGACGGCGCAACAGCGATCCCATCGGACCCTGGATCGAGGCGCTGACGGTGATCCGGCTCGGCCTGGTCGAGCCCGAGGAGGTCGAGGGTCGCTACGACGGCGACGTCGATGGTCTTGCTGCGGCCTGGCCTGCGTACCGGACGATGCTCGAACGTCGAGGTGCGGTCGACTTCGACGACCAGATCTATCGGGCCCTGCTGGTGCTGCTGCGCGACCCAGCAGCTCGTCGGGTCGCACAGCGGGCGTGTCGGGTCATGCTGGTCGACGAGTTCCAAGATCTGACGCCGGCGCACCTGTTGCTGATCCGTCTGCTGTCGGCTCCCGGTGGAGCCGTGTTCGGGGTGGGTGACGACGACCAGACGATCTACGGCTACAACGGCGCCGACCCGGCCTGGCTGATCGACTTCGCCGACCTCTTTCCGGGCTCGGGTGAGCACCCGCTGGAGGTCAACTATCGATGTCCGGCGGGCATTGTCGACGTCGTCGATCGCTTGTTGCGCCACAACAGACGACGGGTGCCCAAGACCATCCGGGCGGCGTCGACCGACCTCGGAGGATGGTCGGTCGATCTCGCGGTCGACGCCGTCGGCGCGTCGGTGGCGGCGGTCGAACGTGCCGTTGCAGCCGGTGCCCGAGCGTCAGATGTCGCCGTGCTCGCACGCGTGAATGCGTTGCTCGCACCCGTGCAGGTCGCGCTGTCGGCCTCGGGCATCCCGATCTCCGGCGGCGTGGGCCTCGAGTTCGCCGACCGCACGGCGGTGCGAACGGTGCTCGCCTGGCTGCGCCTCGCCAGCGCGGGCCGAGGTGGCACACTCGACTCCGCCGACATCCGAGAAGCGCTCCGTCGACCGTCTCGTTCGTTCCACCCGCGAATCACCGACTGGGTCAGCGAGCAGAACTCGGTGGTGGACCTCAATCGTCTGGCAGGTCGCCTCACGAACGAACGCGACGCCGAACGGGTCATCGACTTCGCGGCAGACGTCCAGACGCTGCAGCGGTTGGTTGCGAGCGGCGCCACCACCTCCGACGTGGTGTTGGTGCTGATCGACGAAATCGGGCTGGCTGGATCGGTGGCCACCCTCGACGCCAACCGCCGCGGCACCAATCGTGCTGCGCAAGGGGACGACCTCACGGCAATCAGCCACCTGGCGGCGTTGCACGACGACCCCGCAAGTTTCGAACGATGGATGCGCGGGCACCTCGCTGCGAAGCGATCGTCCGAGGGAGTGTTGTTGTCCACGGTGCACCGCGTGAAGGGCCAGGAGTGGCCGTACGTGGTGGCGCATCTTGCTGCGGCCGACCAGTACCCGCACCGGCTTGCCGAGGATGTCGAAGAGGAGCGCCGCCTGTTCCACGTCGCGGTCACCCGCGCCAGTGCTCACGCAACGATCGTGACCGGGGCCGAGCCCAGCCCGTTCGTGGCCGAACTCACCACCGAGCCCACCGCGGGGAAGGTGGTGTCATCGCATCGTCCCGAGCCGGTGCCCGCACGCATGGCATCAGCGCCGAAGGGTGATCCCGGTGCCGACCTCGACGAGGCCGGCCAGCGTCGCTTCGCAGCACTGCGTGAACTCCGCAACGAACTCCGTGACGGCAAGCCCGCCTACGTGGTGTTCGACAACAAGACGCTCGCGGCGATCGCCAAACAGGCGCCGACGACGCTTCGCGATCTCGGTCGGATCTCCGGGGTGGGTCCCGCCAAGCTGGAGCGCTACGGCGACGCGGTGATCACACTCGTGTCCAGCCTGCGCTGAGCGTCGCTCGCCCAGACTGCAAGATGACGGTGACCGTTGGCGCACCGCGGGACGGCGCTCGGCCGGGCGCGGTACGTTGGAGTTCGTGATCGCTGCGCCCACGCCAACGATCGCCATGGCGAAACCGCGGTGGCGAGGCAAGATGCATTCCTGGGCGTTCTTTGCCGCGATCCCCGCTGGCATCATGCTCGCGGTCGTGGCCCAGGGGACCGCTGCGACGGTCGGGGCCTCGATCTACGTGGTCACGGTGCTCGCGCTGTTCGGGACCTCCGCGGCCTATCACCGCTTGGCGCAGTCGCAGCGCGCACGCACCATCATGCAGCGGCTCGATCACTCGATGATCTACCTCCTGATCGCTGGCACCTACGTCCCGCTGTGCCTCGTGGCGCTCCCGCGGGCGTGGGGGATTCCCATGCTGGCGGTGGTCGGCAGTCTTGCCGTGCTCGGCGTCGTGCTCAAGCTGGCCTTTTTCGACGGCGCCCGCTACGTGTCGTACTCGCTGTACATCGTGATGGGCTGGGTCGCCGTGATCGCGACGCCGGTACTCATCGACAACCTCACGGGCGTGCAGTTCGCCCTGATCGTCGCTGGTGGCGTCGCCTACACCGTGGGCTTTCCCGTGTTGCTCACCCGACGACCCGATCCCTGGCCGACGACGTTCGGGTATCACGAGGTGTGGCATCTCCTCACGGTGGTGGCTGCGGTCTTGCACTTCGCAGCGGTTGCCGACGTGGTGTCCTGAGGGCGGGTGGCCACCAGTGTTCGACCAGATTCTCGTGGTCGACTGGAGTGCCAACTCAGCGCCGAAGCTCGGGCGTGATTCCGTCTGGATCGCTGTGTTCGACCACCGTGGTGGCATGGACCGTTGCACCGTCACCAACGTGGCGACTCGCGCCGGTGCCGAGGCGATGCTCCTCGAGATCATCGAGGGCTCCGAACGGCGAACCACGTTGGTCGGCGTCGACTTCTCCCTCGGCTATCCGGCCGGCACCGCAGCTGCGTTGGGGCTCGCCGGCAAGCGGTGGGAGTCGATGTGGCAGCTGTTGTCGGACCGGGTTGCCGACGATGATCGCAATGCGAACAATCGCTTCCGGGTGGCCGCCGAGCTCAACGCCGAGCTCAGCCCCGGGCCAGGACCATTCTGGGGCTGCCCACCCTCGTCGACGTCCCGATCGCTGACGGCCACCAAGCCGTCGAGCTTCGACCCGCTCGGCGAGTGGCGTGCTGTCGAGCGGGCGTTGCGGGCAGCCGGGTGGCGTCCGTTCTCGTCGTGGCAACTGCTGGGTGCAGGCGCGGTGGGAAGCCAGAGCCTGCTGGGTATCCCAGTGGTCGAGCGTCTCCGGCGCACGCTCGGCGACCGAGCGGAGATCTGGCCGTTCACCACCGGTGCCGCTGCACCGGTGATCGAACCAGGATCGGTGGTGTTCGCCGAGGTCTGGCCCTCGATCACACCCGGTGGCCAAGCCAGCCACCGAGTGCGAGATGCTCGGCAGGTCGACGACACCGCCCGGTGGATCGGGCGTCTCGATGACTCCGGTGAACTCGCTGAGCTGCTCGCACCGTCGTTGGATTCGTCGACGCGCGAGGCCGTGGTGCTCGAAGAGGGCTGGGTGCTGGGGGTGAGCGCCTGATGGCGGGCGTGGAGCTGGATGGGGTGACCGTGGGACGCGAACGCTCCCGGCGACTCGACGATGTGTCGCTGTCGCTCCCCGATGGTGCGTTGGTCGGGGTCGTCGGAGCCTCGGGCAGCGGAAAGACCTCGCTGCTTCGAGCGATCGCCGGGCTGGATCAGGTGGTCGCTGGACGTGTGCTCATCGCTGGTCGCGATGTCACCGCCGCGACCCCTGGGGCCCGAGATCTTGCCATGGTGTTCCAGTCGCCCGCGCTGATCGGGCACCTCGACGTCAGGGGCAATGTGTCGTTTCCGCTCGACCTGCGTCGGATGGATCGCGACGAGATCGGCCGCCGGGTGGACGCCGAAGTGCGGGCACTCCACATCGAGGAATTGCTCGGGCGATCGCCGACACAGCTCTCGCAGGGTGAGCAGCAGATGGTGCAGATCGCACGTGCGCTGGTGCGTGTGCCCAAGGTGCTGCTGCTCGACGAGCCGTTCGCATCGCTCGATGCCACGCTCGGGCGACGCATGCGCGCGGAGATCGGCATGCTGCAGGCCGGCTACGGGGTGACCACGGTGATGGCCACCAATGACCGCGACGACGTGACTGCCCTGGCGGCGATGGTGGCGGTGCTCGACCGGGGCGCACTCGTGCAGTGGGGCACGACCGAGGACGTCCGCCGCGCGCCGCGGAACCTGCTGGCCGCGGTGGCGACCGGTCCGCTGTCGCTGATCGAGATGACGGTCGTCGCGGAGCAGACCGGATTCTGGTTGCTGCGCGAGGATCCCGAGGGTGGTGAGCTGGTGCGCATCCGATCCTGGTCGTCGGGGTTGGCCCGCTGTGTTGGCAGCACGGTCACGGTCGGGCTGCGTCCCGAAGACGTCGAGATCTCATCGGCGGGAACGATGCCCGCTCGCGTGGCAACGGTTGCTCAGTTCGGCATCGGCGGTGTGTCGTGCACGGTCGCAGGCGTCCGAGTCAGCGTGTCGGCAGCGCCTGGCCGACGGCCCTCGAGTGGCGACGCGGTCCGCCTCCGAGTGCATCGCCACCTGCTGTTCGATCGTGGCGACGACACACTGATCGTCTGAGCGCGGACGCTCGAGCTCAGTCGACGGTCCAGGTGCCGTTGGAGCGCAGGAGTGCTTGGAGATCGCCGGGACCCTTGCGCTCGCTTGCTGCCATCACCTGATCGGCGACGGCACCTGCGTACTCGGGCCGTTCGATGTCACGCAGCACGCCGAATGGGGTGGGAGAGTGGTCGTCGTGGCTCAGGCGAGCCAGCGCAAACGCGAGCGACGGGTCGCGGCGGTGCGCGTCGTGGACGAGGATCTCGTCGTCGGCGACGTCGGAGCGTTCCACCAGTCGGAGCTGGCCGTCGACCCCCATCGCGACCGCCCGTCGCTGGTCGGCGCCGAACGTGATCGGTTCGCCGTGGACGAGGTTGATCATCATCTCGTCGCGGGCCTGCTTCTTCGTCACGTCGTCGAACTGGCCGTCGTTGAAGACGTTGCAGTTCTGGTAGATCTCGGTGAACGACGTGCCGCGGTGCGCGTGCGCAGCCCGGAAGGTGTCCATCATGTGCTTGCGGTCGAGATCGTGGGTCCGTGCCACGAAGCTCGCCTCGGCGCCGAGTGCGACCGCCAACGGGTTGAACGGCGGGTCGATCGAGCCCATCGGTGTCGACTTGGTCACCTTGCCCACCGGCGACGTCGGCGAATACTGCCCCTTGGTGAGGCCGTAGATCCGGTTGTTGAACAGCAAGATGTTGAGATTGACGTTGCGTCGCAGCGCATGGATCAGATGGTTGCCGCCGATCGAGAGGCCGTCGCCGTCGCCGGTGATCACCCACACGTCGAGGTCGGGTCGAGCAACGGCCAAGCCGGTCGCGATCGCCGGCGCCCGGCCATGGATCGAGTGCATCCCGTAGGTGTTCATGTAGTACGGGAAGCGGCTGGAACAGCCGATGCCGGAGATGAAGACCGTCTTCTCCGGCTCGATGCCCAGTTCCGGCATCAGGGTCTGGACGGCGAGCAGGATGCCGTAGTCGCCGCAGCCGGGGCACCAGCGGACCTCTTGGTCGCTGGTCCAATCCTTCTTGGTCGTGACGGCGACTTGTGCGGTGCTCATGATGCTGCTCCGTTCCCGTCGGCAGACGTACTGCCGATCGAGGCGATGGCCTCGTCGATGGCGGATTCGATCTCTCGTGACTTGAACGGCATGCCCTGCACCTTGGTGAGTGCCTGTGCATCCACGAGGTATCTCCCGCGGATCAGCTGCGTGAGCTGACCCATGTTGAGTTCGGGGACGATCACCCGCTGATATCGGCGGAGGATGTCGCCGAGGTCGGCGGGCAAGGGGTTGAGGTGCATGAGGTGCGCCGAGGCCACCTGCTTGCCGCGGCGGCGACTGCGTTCGACGGCGCTGTCGATGGCGGCCCATGTCGAACCCCAACCGAGCACGAGGACATCGGCGTCCGGGTCGCCGTTGATGGCGGTCGGTGGGATGTCGTTGGCGATCCGAGCGATCTTCTCGGCGCGGAGGTGGACCATCTTCTCGTGGTTGCCGGGCGTGTAGTCGATGTTGCCGGTGCCGTCGGCCTTCTCGAGTCCGCCGACGCGGTGCATCAGGCCCGGTGTGCCGGGGATGGCCCAGGGCCTGGCGAGGGTCTCCTCGTCGCGCTGGTACGGCCAGAACACCGCGTTGCCCTCGTCATCGACATGATTGGGTTCCGTGGTGAACGGCACCGAGATGTCGGGAAGCGAATCGACCTCTGGCAGGTTCCACGGCTCTGAGCCGTTGGCGAGGTAGCCGTCGGACAGCAGGATCACGGGCGTGCGGTACTTGAGCGCGATCCGGACCGCCTCGATCGCCGCATGGAAGCACTGCGCCGGTGAATATGCAGCGATGACAGGCAGCGGCGCTTCGCCGTGGCGGCCGTAGAGCGCAATGTTGAGATCGGATGCCTCGGTCTTGGTCGGCAGGCCGGTCGAGGGCCCACCACGCTGGATGTCGACCAGCAGCAGGGGCAGTTCGATCGACACCGCCAAGGAGGTGGTCTCGCTCTTCAAGGCGACGCCCGGCCCGCTGGTCGTCGTGACACCGAGGTGACCAGCGAATGCGGCGCCGAGGGCCATGCCGATGGCCGCGATCTCGTCTTCGGCCTGCACCGTGCGGATTCCGAAGTGCTTGTGCCGGGAGAGCTCGTGGAGGATGTCGCTCGCTGGTGTGATCGGATACGAGCCGAGCGTGATCGGGAGCTGGGCCAGCTGGCCAGCCGCGATGATGCCCCACGAGAGCGCCGTATTGCCGGTGATGCTGGTGTACTCGCCAGCGGGCAGCTTGGCGGGCCGCACCTCGTAGCGGTGGCCGACGGCTTCGGTGGTCTCACCGAAGTTGTAGCCGGCGAGGAACGATGCCTTGTTGGCGGCTTCGACCTGTTCGTTCTTCGAGAACTTGTCGCCGATCCAGTCGAGCGTCGGCTCGGTTGGGCGGGTGTACATGAACGAGACGAGGCCGAGTGCGAAGAAGTTCTTCGACCGTTCGGCGTCGCGGGGTTTGACCCCGAGTGGGGCGCAGACCTCTTTGGTGAGGCTCGTCATCGGCACCCGCAGGACTCGATAGTTCGCGAGAGACCCATCGTCGAGCGGATTGTCGGTGTAGCCGGCCTTGCTGAGGTTGCGTTCCTCGAAGGCGTCTTCGTTGATGATCAGGGTTCCGCCGGGCTCGACGCGGTGGAGGTCGGCCATCAGTGCCGCCGGGTTCATCGCCACCAGCACGTTCGGTTCATCGCCGGGGGTGTGGATCTTGTGGTCGGCGATGTTGACCTGGAAGGCGGACACACCGTTGACGGTCCCAGCCGGGGCACGAATCTCGGCCGGAAAGTCGGGCAGTGTCGACAGGTCGTTGCCGAACGATGCGCTCACGGACGTGAAGCGGTCACCGGTCAGTTGCATCCCGTCGCCGGAGTCGCCGGCGAATCGGACCACCAGGTGGTCGAGTACGTGGTCGTCGTCGGTCGCCGATCGATCGATCGTCTCCGTCATGTGCTCCCCCTCAGGAGTGTTGATTCCCCGGCGCCGTTGCCGGGCCTGTCCGGTGGTCACCGTAGCGTCCAACTCCCCGCCGAATCGGGACGGCTGCCCGATTGCGACCTTGGTCCCTGGGTGTCGGGGGGTGTGATGTCGCTGGCGTGGGCCGTTGGTCACCGTGACCGTGCGCGAAGATCGAGCGATGTACGCCGTTGTCACCTTTCTCGTCGTCGCCGTCATCACCATTGCGTTCACGAAGCTTTCGACCGGAGCACTGATCGCCACCGGGATGCCCCCGGAGTTGGCCTCGTTCCAGGCGCGTTCCGCGTTCAGTGGGGCGGGGTTCACCACGACCGAGGCGGAGAACGTCGTCAACCATCCGGTGCGTCGCCGCATCATCGGCACCACGATGCTCGTCGGCAGTCTTGGGACTCCGACGCTCGTCGTGACGGTGCTGGTGGGGTTGATTGCCCCGGGACCGGGGTCGACGACCGAGCGGATGCTCGTCACCGTCTCCGGATCGTTCCTGATCCTGATGACGGTGCTGAACCGGCCGGTGACGAACTGGCTGTCGGAGGTCGGGAATCGCTACGTCCAGCGGCACCTCGAACCGGCGCTCGGCGACGACCGTCGCGAGTTGCTCGTGCTCTCCGACGAGTTCTCCATTCAGTCCGTGCGCCTCGCCGAGCCGGTCGGTGTCACCCGCAGTCTTCGCGGCCTCGCCCATGCGCTGCCCCACGCAACGGTGCTCGCGGTCAAGCGACCGGACGGATTCATGGGAGAGCCGCCGGTGGACTTCGACCTCGTCGAGGGTGACGAGCTGATTCTGTACGGGCGCCGCAACTGGAGCGACGACTCATGACGGCGCCCGCGAGGGTCGGCCGGTAGGGTCGGATCTCGACATGGCGACCCTCCGATTCAGTTTCGGCACCATGGGCTCCGGCAAGAGCACCGTGGCGCTGCAGATCCACCACAACCTGTCGAACCGTGAGCTCTTCGGTCTGTTGCTGACCACGCTCGACCGAGAGGGGCGCCAGGTGACCAGCCGCCTCGGGGTGGCGG
The DNA here is from genome assembly GCA_963793335.1 of Ilumatobacteraceae bacterium. Classification (GTDB taxonomy): domain Bacteria; phylum Actinomycetota; class Acidimicrobiia; order Acidimicrobiales; family Ilumatobacteraceae; genus Sva-07. The sequence goes on from CAWBZS010000016.1 coordinate 123,471, forward strand.
CGCCTGCCATCGAGGTCACCCCCGACCTCGACCTGCATGCCCTCGCCGTCAGCTACTGGCCCATCCACTACATCGTGTGCGACGAGGTCCAGTTCTACACGGCCAAGCAGTGTGATCAGCTCGCGAGGGTCGTCGACGAACTCGACGTCGACGTGTACGGGTTCGGGCTGCTCACCGACTTCCGGGGTCGACTGTTCGAAGGCACCGCTCGGATGCTCGAGATCGCCGACGAACACAGCCCGCTGCAGGTGGAGGCGCGGTGCTGGTGCGGAGCCCGCGCCACGCACAATGCTCGGGTGGTCAACGGTGAGGTCGTCTACGAGGGCGAGACGGTGATGGTGGGGGACACCAACGTCCACGAGTCGCCGTTGTTCGGCGACAGCGTGCGTTACGAACTGCTGTGCCGTGCCCACTTCGGCAGCGGCGACCTCGGCGCCTGACGCCCCGTCCCGCAACTGCCTCACCCGATCGGTGCTCCACACCTCCCATCGTGGTTCCCGGAGACCCGGGCTCGGGGAACCTCAGGTGGTGAGACGGTCGGCGGTGCGACAGAGGACAGCGAGGCCTGCCGCAGCCGAGAGGCCTCCGAGGCGCAGCAACATGCCTTCGACCTCACTCGGTCCGGGTCCGCTCGACAGCACGATGCTCAGGATCGACACCGCACCGATCACGCAGAAGGTGATCGCCAAGCCGGCGGCGACCCGCAGGAGTGTCGACAGCCACGTGTCGCGGTCGGTTCCGGCAAGCCATGCGGCGAACGCAGCCACGAACACCGGCGGCGCGAGCACCACGAGGTTCGGCGGCAGCATCAGGAAGCTCAGTACCTCGATGCGCTGATCCCAGACGCTGGCGAACGGCTGTTCACCGACGCCGCGAACCCGTTCGAGTTGGAACGCGATGAAGCCGAACGACCCGCCGAGCAGAAGCCATCCGGCGATCGTGAGGTGACGGACGAGGTCGGCCCGACGTTCGGGCGTCAGCTCAGTCCCAGGCACACTGAAGTCGCTTGATGCCGTTGATGAAGCCGCTCTGGAGGTAGTCGGGCTCGCCCGTGATCCGCAGCGATGGGACGCGGTCGCGAATCGTCTCGAACATCACCGACATCTCGCGCCGCGCCAGGTTCGCTCCGAGGCAGAAGTGTGGCCCACCCGCGCCGAAGCCGATCTGCGCTGGGTTCGGCTCGCGGGTGATGTCGAATGTGTACGGGTGCTCGAACACCCGCTCGTCGCGGTTGCCCGAGTTGTACCAGAGCACCACCTTCTCGCCCTCCTTGATCACCTGCCCGGAGATCTCGGTGTCGGCGGTGGCGGTGCGGCGGAAGTGGATCACCGGGGTGCCCCACCGCACGATCTCCTCCATCGCCCCCTTGGCGTGGGTGGCGAAGTCGCTGTAGAGCAGGTCGCGCTGGTCGGGGAACTCGGTGAAGGCCTTCATGCCGTGGCTGATCGCGTTGCGGGTCGTCTCGTTGCCGGCGACGACGAGCAGGATGAAGAACGAGCCGAACTCCTGCGGCGTCAGCTGCTCGCCGTCGACGTCGGCGGCCATCATGATCGAGGTGATGTCGTCCTGCGGGTTCGCCTTGCGGTCCTCGCCGAGCGCCTGGGCGTACATGAACATCTCGAGTGACTGACCCATCAGGTCCTCGTAGCTCGACGTGAACTCGGGATCGCCGGCTCCGAGGATGGTGTTCGTCCACTTGAACACCCGGGCGTAGTCCTCCGGTGGGATGCCCATCATGTCGCAGATGATCTCGAGGGGGAGCGCAGCGGCGACGTGTTCGACGAAATCGCAGGTCTTGTCGGGGTGGTTTGCGAGAAGCCGATCGATGACCTCGTTGGCCTTGGAGCGCACGACGCTTTCGACGGCGGTGATCTCCTTGGGCGTGAAGCCCTTCGACACGATCGAGCGCAGCCGGAAGTGGCGCGGGTCGTCCATGTTGATCATCGACCCGAAGAACTCGTTCATCTCCTGGGGCTGGTCGCCGATGTTGGCGCCCTTGCCCGAGCAGAACAGCGCAGCGTTGCGGCTGACCTGCCAGATGTCTTCGTGGCGGGTGAGGGCCCAGTAGCCGGCGCCCGGCGGGAAGGGGAGGTCGGGGATCTCGCGTTCGTCGAAATGCACCAGGCCCGGTGTGTCGCGCAGCGTCTTGAACGCTCCGTCGCGGACCGAACGCGGTGCCGTCCAGAAGTCGGGGTCGGAGAGATCGAAGTCGTCGAGCCCGACCTGGTCGTATGGCGAGGTCGTGGTCATGGCCTCGACTGTAGGAGAGCTGACCCGTCGTGCCGGTGTCGTGGCGCGTCGGCCCGGGTTGAGAACGCGGGCGATCCGGCGTTGACTGGGCGGATGCTTCCGTTCTCCGAGATCGAACGTGTTCTGGTCATCACCGCTCACCCCGATGACGTCGACTTCGGCGCCGCTGGCACCGTTGCCGAACTCACCGACGCGGGCGTCGAGGTCACCTACTGCCTGGTCACCGATGGTCAGGCGGGCGGATTCGATCACTCGATTCCGCGCAAGGAGATGGCGGCGATCCGTCGCGAGGAACAGACGAAGGCAGCAGCCGAAGTCGGTGTCACCGACCTTCGGTTCCTCGGGTTCATGGACGGCACGGTGGAGGTGTCGATGGAACTGCGCCACGATCTCAGCCTCGTGATCCGCCAGGTGCGTCCGCAGGTGGTCATCACTCAGTCACCCATCCGGAGTCTCAGCTCCACCTATGGTTCGCACCCCGATCACACGGCCACGGGTGAGGCCGCGATGTGCGCGGTGTATCCCGACGCTCGGAACCCGTTTGCGTTCACCGGGATGCCTTGTGCCGAACTGGAGGATTGGAAGGTGCAGGAGGTCTGGATCCAGGCAGGACCGATGGGTGGGGGCGACGAGCTCGCAGTCGTCGACATCACCGCGCAGGTCGACCGCAAGGTGCGGGCGCTGCGATGTCACGTGAGTCAGCACGTCGACCCGGACGCCATGATGGACCGTGTCACCGGGCGCTTCCGCCAGATCGCCACCGAGCACGGCTTGCCCGAGGGTCGCAGCGCCGAACTGTTCCGGGTCTGCGACACCCGCTGACCGCTCAGGTCGAGAACGTGAGGTGGACCGCGCCGAGGAGCGGCCCGGCCGGCCCGAGCGCGATCGGTCGAACCGGCACTGAGATGTGGGACTGGACGGCATGGCCGAAACGGTCGAAGGCGGCCGAGAGCCCACCGCCGATCACCACGAGTTGGACGTCGAACTCGGCGATCACCGGGGCGAGGAACGCACCGACGCGGTGACCGTGATCCTCCACCACCTCGGCGTTCATCGGATCGTCGACCGCAGTACGAAGTTCGGCCATCGGCACGCCGAGTCGAGCTGCGAGACCTCGGGCCGAGAGCACGTCGTCCGCACGACCCCACGGGGTGTCGCGCATCGCCAGGTGCTCGACGCCGAAGTCGCCGATGAACTCGACGGGCCACGCAGCGTCGGTCACGCAGGTGCCCACTCCGGTGCCCAGTGTGTTGATCATCATCCGGTCGACGCCCTGCCCGGCGCCCGCCAAGGCCTCGCCGGTGCCGGCCGATTCGGCATCGCGTGCGAAGCGGATCGGGCGATCGCCGACTGTGGTTCGTTCGCGGAGCATCGTCCGAAGATCGATGCCGTAGATGTCTTCGAACTTGGCCACCCCACGCATACGCGATTCGCCGGCATCGAGGTCGAACGGCCCGCAGATCGCAACGGCGACGCCGGCGGCCCGCTCGTCGAGGGCCAGCGCCGACTCGACCATCTCGGCGAGCCGGGCCAGGATCGTCTCACGGTCCGACTGCGCCAGGGTCGGCAGCGCTGGTCCGAGCTCCACCGTGGGGTTGCTGCTCGTGTCGCCTCGCACCACCCCTGACTTGATCGATGTTCCGCCGACGTCGAGTACTGCCACCACCTGCTCCATCAGACTCCGAAACTACCCTCGCTCCGACTTCGATGAGTCGGACCGCGACATCCGCGGGAGGTTTCGCCCATCGCAATGGGTGTCGTTACGCTCGAAACCATGACTGATGCAGTGATCGTTGCCACCGCCCGCAGCCCGATCGGGCGTGCCATGAAGGGGTCGCTCGTCGACCTCCGGCCCGACGACATGGCAGCGCAGATCGTTCGTGCGCTGATGGCCAAGGTGCCGGAGGTGTCCGCCGACGAGGTCGAGGACCTGATCATGGGGTGCGGTCAGCCAGCAGGCGAGGCGGGCTTCAACATCGGTCGGATGGTCGCCGGCATGGCTGGACTCGACGATGTGCCCGGCGTGACGGTCAACCGGTACTGCTCGTCGAGTCTCCAGACCATTCGCATGGCGGCACACGCCATCAAGGCAGGGGAGGGCGACTGCTTCATCGCCGCCGGCGTCGAGGCGGTCAGCCGCTACGGCAACGGCGCGAGCGACACCGCTCCGAACCCGATCTTCGCGGGGCCCGGCGAACGCACGGCGTTGCGAGCCCAGGGTGGCCAGCCGACGTGGACGCCGCCGGAGGGTCTGCCCGACTACTACATCGCGATGGGGCAGACGGCCGAGAACGTCCGCGAGGTCGAGGGCGTCACTCGCGAGGAGATGGACGAGTTCGGTGCCCGCAGCCAGCAGCGTGCGGTCGCGGCCGTGCAGCGCGGTCACTTCGAGCACGAGATCACGCCGTTGACGCTGCCCGACGGAACGGTCGTCTCGACCGATGACGGCCCCCGCGACGGCACGACGGCAGAGAAGCTCGCGCAGCTCAAGCCGGTCTTCCGCCCCGACGGTGAGATCACCGCCGGCAACGCCTGTCCGCTCAACGATGGTGCGGCTGCGGTGATGGTGATGAGCGCGACGAGGGCTGCTGAACTCGGACTCACTCCGCTGGCGCGCATCATCTCGTCGGGGGTCACCGGACTGAACCCGGAGATCATGGGCCTCGGTCCGATCGGGGCAAGTCGCATGGCGATGGAGCGCGCAGGCATGAGCGCCGACGACATCGATCTGGTGGAGATCAACGAGGCCTTCGCCGCTCAGGTGATCCCGTCAGCGAAGCACCTCGGGTTCGATCTCGACCAGGTCAATGTCAACGGTGGCGCGATTGCGCTGGGGCATCCGTTCGGTATGACCGGCGCCCGCATCATGACCACCCTGATCAACAACCTGCAGGATCAGGACAAGACGGTCGGCCTCGAAACGATGTGCGTCGGTGGCGGCCAGGGCATGGCCATGATCATCGAACGCCTCAGCTGAACCGTTCTCGTGAACTCGTGTCGGAACTATTCCGACACGAGTTCACGAGAAGCGACGGCCTCAGAGGATTTCCCAGCGGTTGGGTCGGTCGGCGTGCACGACGATGGCGTCGTATTGCTTGAGGCATCGTGTCGCACGCAGCACGTACTGTTCGCCACCGCTCGACAATTCGGCGAGCGCATATCCCTCGCTGGAGTCACGCACACCGGTTCCGATCGGGTGGAGAGCAGCGATCTGCAGTCCAGCGCTCTCGGCCTCGGCGGCCCACAGGTTGACCAGGCCTTGTCGCAGCGAGGGATCGTCGAGCAAGTCGGATCCACCGAGTGTCAGCGTGACGTTGCAGATGGTGACGGGCTCGACGTGGTTCGCCTCGACGACGTCGCCACCGAGCTCGCCATCGAGCATCACCACGATCGGGCCGTCGTGTCCGCTGACACCGCCGATGAACCCGTAGCGCACCATCGGCAGCCCATCCTCGCCGGTGGTGGCGTAGCGGATTCGGTCGCCGTGGCTGAAGGTGGTCACGCCATGGCTCCGGTACCGGCTGCGTACTCGGTGATCACCGCATCGGACAGCGCAGGCCACATCTGCAGTGCGCTGTGTGCCCATTCGTCGAAACTGCGGTCGGCGAGAGCGACCAACGCAAGGTCGCGGTCCGGGTCGATCCAGAACATCGTGCCCGACCCTCCGAAGTGACCGAAGGTGCGCGGCGAGTTCGTCCTCCCGGTCCAGTGCGGTTGTTTCGTACCGCGAATCTCGAACCCCAGCCCCCAGGGGCACTGCGCATAGCGACCCACGCCCGGAACGATACCCGCGAGCGTCGGATACTGGATGCGCTGTGCCTCGGCGACGGTCGACTCGTGGAGCAGGGTCGGCCGGAGCACGTCGGCGACGAAGCGGCAGGTGTCGGCCAGGTTTGAGTGGACCCCGTGTGCGGCGGAGCCGTGCAGCGCGCTGTTGGTCATCGTGAGCGGTTGGAACACCGCTTCACCGAGGTAGTCGGTGAACGCGATGCCGCTCACGGCCTCGACTGCTGTGGCGGCCAGTTCGAAGCCGGTGTTCGAGTACGTACGCGAGACCTCCGGGCGTGCGATCGGGTCGGGTCCCTCGAACGGATAGCCGCCGGCGTGGGCGAGCAGATGGCGCAATGTGCAGCCGTCCTGACCGACCGGGTCGTCGAGCGCGATCACTCCCTCCTCGACGGCGACCAGCGTGGCCCAGGTGGCCATCGGCTTGGAGATCGACGCAAGCCGTTGCACTCGCTGCGGGTCGCCCACGGTGGCGGCGACCTCGCCGCCGACCAGCACGGCAGCAGACACGGCGGGCACCGGCCAGCTGGCGGTCAGGTCGAGTGCTGCCATCGCTCGTCGACCCCGAGCCGGATCAGGTGAACTGGCGGAGGAGTTCGGCCACCCGGAAGGCGAGGTCGACGCTCTGTCGGGCGTTGAGCCTCGGGTCGCACATCGTCTCGTAGCGGTCGTCGAGATCGGTGTCGCTGAGTGCGTCGCCACCGCCGACGCATTCGGTGACGTTCTCGCCGGTGAGTTCGATGTGGATGCCGCCGGGCCAGGTGTTCTCGGATCGGTGTGCTCTGACGAATCCGCCGATCTCGGCGACGACGTCGTCGAAGTGCCGGGTCTTGCGGCCGTTCGGTGCGGTGTAGGTGTTGGCGTGCATCGGGTCGCAGGCCCACACGACCGGATGGCCGGCGTCGGTGACCGCACGCAGCAGCGGGCGCAGCGACGACTCGATCTTGTCGGCACCCATACGGGTGATCAGGGTGAGGCGACCGGGGATGCGTGATGGGTTGAGGATCTCGCAGAGTTCCAGGACGTAGTCAGCAGTGGTCGACGGACCGACCTTGCAGCCGATGGGATTGCCGACGCCTCGAAGGAACTCGACGTGAGCGCCATCGAGGTCCCGGGTGCGCTCGCCGATCCACAGCATGTGCGCCGAGCAGTCGAACCATCCGCCTGACAGTGAGTCCTGGCGTGTGAGTGCCTCCTCGTAGCCCAGGATCAGGGCTTCGTGGGAGGTGAAGATGTCGACTTGCGAGAGGTTCGGGTTCGACTCGGTGTCGATCCCGCACGCCTGCATGAACGCAAGTGCACGCTCGATCTCGGCGGCGACGGTCTCGTAGCGCTGGCCTTCGGGGCTGCTCGCGACGAACTCCTGGGTCCAGGAATGCACACGTGACAGGTCGGCGAATCCTCCCTTGGTGAAGGCACGCAAGAGGTTGAGCGTGGAGGCCGACTGATGGTAGGCCTGCACGAGACGCTCGGGGTTCGGCATCCTGGCCGCTTCGGAGGGGTTGGCGTCGTTGACGATGTGGCCGCGGAACGACGGGAGTTCCAGTCCACCGACGTTCTCGGTCGGGGAGGAACGAGGCTTGGCGAACTGGCCGGCGATCCGGCCGACCTTGACGATCGGCACGCCGACTGAGTAGGTGAGCACCACCGCCATCTGCAAGATGACCCGCAGCTTCTCTCGGATGTTGTCGGCGGAGAACTCCTCGAAGCTCTCTGCGCAGTCACCAGCCTGGAGAAGAAAGGCCCGCCCGGAACACACCCGTGACAGCTCGGACTGCAACGACCGGGCTTCGCCGGCGAAGACGAGCGGGGGCATCGTGGCGATCTGCTTGATCGCCAGTTCCAGCGCGCCGGAGTCAGGCCAATCGGGCTGTTGCGCAACTGGATGCTCGTGCCAGGACGATGGCGACCAGGAGGTTCGGCTCTCAGGCATCGGGCCAGGCTATCGCCGCCGAAAACGACCGGAGCGGTCGGATTGCTCCGCCCGCTCCGGGTACTCGATTGGGTTCTGGTGCGACGGCGGCAACGCCGTCGGTGTTCGGCTCAGACGGCGAGAATGCGCTCGGCGTCGTCGCGGAGGCCCGCGACCGCCCGGCTCACCAGGCGGCGGGCAGCTTCGGCGGTGACGCCCAACTGCTCGCCGACCTCACGGAAGCTCTTGCGTTCGCCGTCGACGAGCCCAAAGCGGGACTCGACGGCGAAACGTGCCCGCGAGTCGAGCGTGCCGAGCAATTCGTCGAGCAGCTCGCTGTCGACCAACGTCATCACGTGGTCTTCTGGGGTGCCGTCACCGTTGGCCATCAGGTCGCCGAGGGTCGCGTCGCCGTCGTCGCCGACGGTCTTGTCGAGGCTGACCGGCGTGGTGAGGCGGTGCAGCTCGGCATTGGTCTGGTCGAGCGTTTCGCCGTCGCCGGAGGCCTGACGAAGCGCGGCGCGCAGGCTGGCCGAACGATCACCCGGGATGCGGATGAGGCTGGCCTTCTGGTCGAGTGCACGGCCGATCGCCTGGCGGATCCAGAACGTGGCGTACGTGGAGAACTTGAAGCCACGGCGCCAGTCGAACTTGTCGACTGCGTGCTCGAGGCCGAGGTTGCCTTCCTGGATGAGGTCGAGCAGGTCCATGCCCTGGGGCAGCGGGTACCGGCGGGCGATCGAGACCACCAAACGGAGGTTGGACCGGATGAACCGGTCCTTGGCGTGGGCAGCGGCAGCGACTTTGCCCTTGAGGGCGGCGCTGCGCTTGCCGGCGTCGAGCTGCTCTTGGGCCTCGCGGCCGGCTTCGATGACGCGGGACAATTCGCGCTCGTCTTCGGCGGTCAACAGTGGGACCTTGCCGATATCGTTCAAGTAGAGACCAATCGAGTCGTTCATGATGTTTCCTACAACCGTTCGTGTGCGGGGTGATTCCGGGCGACGGCTGTGTCATCGGACACACCACATCAGCCATCCGGATCAAGAAATCGCCGGCACGGCACAGTGGTCGTGCGCCGTTGGCGAGTGATCGAAGAGCGGCAGATGCCGACAGCGACGTGCTCCCCGTGGGGAAGTCGCCGCAAACCGTGTACTCGGGGGTATATGGGGGAGTTGTCACAGTAACAGATCTGTCAACCCCGATTCATGTCGGTCGTGCAGGAATTGGACGATCACCCAATACAGTTGCCGGAATCGTGCCCGAAACCGCTTCGCCGCTGCGCCGTATCGGGCTCTTTGGTGGAACCTTCGACCCCCCGCACGTCGGGCACCTCGTGACCGCCGTCAACGTCAGTCACACGCTCGATCTCGACCTGCTGGTGCTGATGGTGGCCAACGTTCCGTGGCAGAAGGAAGGGACTCGAGCAATCACTCCGGCACTCGACCGCCTCGAGATGGTTCGCGCAGCCGTTGCTGACGTTCCGGGATTGGTGCCTGGTCGTCTCGAGATCGATCACGGCGGCCACAGCTTCACGGCGGATACGCTCGCCGCGCTCAACGACGAGCATCCGACGGCGGAACTCTTCACCGTGATCGGCGACGACGCGGCTGCCGGGCTGCGAACGTGGTCCCGATGGCAGGAAGTGGTCGACCGATCGCGTCTCGTCGTCGTCGACCGTCCGGGCGAGCCGGTCGAACTGGCCGACGACATCGACTGGATCCGTGTCGAGGTGCCGCGGCTGGACGTGTCGAGTACAGATCTGCGGGCGAGATTCACCGATGGCCGGCCGCTGGACTATCTCGTCACACAACCGGTGCTGGACGTCATTCGAGCCAACGGTCTGTACGGGGCGTCGGCGTGACCGCGATCGCCGAACGGCGTCGACAGCGCACCGTGATGGGGGCCGTGGTCGCCATCGTGCTCGTGATGTCGGCGTCGGTGATGTTTGTCGTCGGAGCGATCACGCTGTCGAATTCGCAAGAGGGTGAAGTGGTCGGGATCGACGAGCGCCCTCGCGAGCAGTTCCCGAGTACACCCAACGCGCTGCTGGCCATCGAGGACGACGATGGTGATCTCGCGTCGCTGGTGGTGATGACCCTCCTGCCGAGCGGACAGGGCGGCAGCATCGTGCTCATTCCGGTGAACGCGGATGCAACCTCAGGGTTCGGTGACGAACCTCGTCCACTCGACGCCGAGTTCGATTCCGACGATCTCGCAGCGTTCGCCGCGTCTGTCGGCGACATGCTGTCGATCTCGCTCGAGCGTGCGGTAGTGGTGGATCCGGTGGTCCTCGAATCGCTGATCGATCCGGTTGGCACGGTCGCCGCCGTCGTCTCGACGGAGGACAGCGAGGGCGACGGCGAACTCACGGACGAACCGACGATCGCTCGACCACTCACGCCGGCGGAGTCGGCGGCAGTGCTGTCGGCGCCCGCAGCCTCGTCGAGCACCGTGAACGACAACGATGTTGCGGTGTGGGAAGCGCTTGCAGCAGCAGCGCCGTTGGTGTCGCCTCCGGAACCGGTGCCCACCGACGACTTCGGGCGGCCGATCGAGCCGACGACGGTCGAAGGTCTGATCGATCGACTGTTCGAGGGTCCGGTCGGAGTGCGCAGTGTGGCGCTGGCGGAGGAGCAACCATTGGATGCCGAAGCCTCCGGTGCGGTCGTGCTCGATCGGCGAGACAGCTCGTTCGTGTTCGCACAGGTGTCGCCAGCGCTCGTGTCGACACCGAATCCCGGGCTCAAGATTCGAGTGGTCGCGCCGCAGACCGCCGAGCAACTCGAAGCGGGTGACGGGCTCTTCGCGTCATCCAGCGAGATGGTGGTCGAGTTCATCGGTCAGATGCTGTTCTTGCGCAACAACGTGGTGTCGGTCGACATCGCGCCCACCGGTGCGCCCGACGTGACCATCATCGAGGTGACCGATCCGCGCAAGTTCGAACAGGTCGAGGACAGTGCGATCGACCTGTTCGGTGAGGCTGAGGTGCGCCTTGCGGACGTGGTGCTCGAGGGGGTGGACATCGAGGTCACCCTCGGCATGTCGTACCTCGCTCGGGAGGCGGGTCGCCTCGAGGATCTTCGCAGCTCCGACGACCTGGCCCAGGCCGACGACTCGGGTGAGCAAACCAGCATCGGCTCGGTTCCCGACTCGGCGACAGGTACCGTCGTCGATGATGGATGAGTTCGATGGTTGACGACACCGGCGCGGAACTTGCAATCGGTGCGGCCCGGGCGGCTTCGGACATGAAGGCGTCCGAGGTGATCGTGCTCGATGTCGGTGAGGTGCTGTCGATTGCCGGGTACTTCGTGGTCGCAAGTGCATCGAACCCCCGTCAGGTGCGCGCGGTCGTCGACGACGTCGAGGCCAAGCTCAAAGCCGAGTTCGGGCGGTCGCCGGTGAGAACCGAGGGCGTGCGAGAACAGCAGTGGACGTTGATCGACTACGGCGACGTGGTCGTGCACGTGTTCCTCGATTCGGTCCGGGAGTTCTACGAAATCGAGCGTCTCTACATGGACGCGCCGCGAGTCGACTGGGAGTTGCCCCCCGTCGACGGCGACAGCGACTGAAGGGTTCGAGACGCCAACGCCGCCGATCATGTGGCAGGTTCGACACATCGGTGGGTGTCGGTGCCGCAACGGGGCTGTACAATCCGCTCTCCCATCTCGCCCGAGCGGCGAGAACGAGGGGCTATAGCTCAGTTGGTAGAGCGCTTCCATGGCATGGAAGAGGTCAGGAGTTCGATTCTCCTTAGCTCCACGGAAAACCCCAGGTCAGACGCTAGAAAGTCCGATCTGAGGTTCCGGCGTTTTCGGGCCGGTAGCACTTCGGTAGCAGTCCGATCCGATATTCCCGTCTTGGGAGACTGGGGAGTGGACCGAACGTCATCCCGAACTCGCTGCGGCACGTTGCCATCGACGGGCGGCGCTGCGCCAGACTGGGCGGGTATGGCGAAGCTGCAACCGGGCGTCAACGATCTCGCCACGGTCAATCCCGAGTTGGCCGCCCAGCTCGTCGATCCCAGCCTCGCTCAGACAGTGACTCAAGGCTCGGACAGGTCTGTCCGGTGGTTCTGCGAGGGCACCAGCGAAGTCCCTCACCCAAGGTACGAATGGTCGGCGACAGTCGGAGCTCGGTCGAGGGGGAGCGGGTGTCACGCGTGTGCGGGGAAGGCGGTGATCGTCGGATGGAATGACCTCGCCACAGTAGAACCAGAACTGGCTGTTCAGCTCGTCGATCCGAGCGTCGCTCGGACCGTGACTCGAAGCTCGACGAAGTCAGTGCTCTGGTTCTGCGAGGGCACTGACCAACTACCTCACCCGAGGTACGAATGGTCTGCCGGGGTCGTAGACCGCTCGAATGGGAACGGCTGCCCAGCATGCTCAGGGCGGGTAGCTGTCGCTGGATGGAGTGATCTCGCAACGGTCAATCCTGATCTCGCTGCTCAGCTCGTCGATCCGAGCATCGCTACAACTCTCAAGGAATGGTCGAACAAGTCCGTCGAATGGTGGTGCGAGGGCACCACGGGATTCCCTCACCCGAGACGTGAGTGGTCAGCGAAAGTCGCCAAAAGGTCGCGTGGGGATGGGTGTCCAGCGTGCTCAGGGCGCGCCGTGATCGTCGGATGGAATGACCTCGCCACGGTCAAGCCCGAGTTAGCTGTTCAGCTCGTCGATCCGAGCATCGCTGAGACGGTGACTCGCGGCTCGAACAAGTCCGTGCTCTGGTTCTGTATGGGCACAGACGAAGCCCCGCACCCCAGACACGAATGGCCAGCGACTGTGGCGAACCGGTGGCTGAATGGCAGTGGCTGTCCTGCGTGTGTGGGGCAGGCGGTGGTTGTCGGATGGAATGATCTCGCAACGGTCAGTCCGGAGTTGGCTGCGCAGCTCGTGGATCCCAGTGTCGCGAAAGCGGTGACTCGAAGCTCGAACAAGTCGGTCCTCTGGTTCTGTGAAGGCACTAGCGAAGCCCCGCACCCGCGGTTCGAGTGGTCAGCGCAAGTCGCCCATCGGTCGAGGGGGCACGGCTGTGCCGCGTGTTCGGGACATGCGGTGATCGCCGGATGGAATGACCTCGCCACGGTCAAGCCCGGGCTGGCTGCGCAGCTCGTCGATCCGAGCCTCGCTGAGACGGTGACTCGCGGCTCAATGACCTCCGCCCTCTGGTCCTGCGACGGCACCAGCGAAGCTCCTCATCCGCACTACGAGTGGGCAGCAACGGTCGCCAATCGTTCGAAAGGAAACGGCTGCCCTGCGTGCGCGGGGCGGGCCGTGATCGTCGGATGGAACGATCTCGCCACGGTCAACCCTGAGTTGGCTGCCCAGCTGGTGGATCCGAGCATCGCTGAGACGGTGACTCGAAGCGCAGGGAAGTCTGTGCTCTGGTTCTGTGAAGGCACCAGCGATCTCCCTCATCCGCGACGTGAATGGACGGCGACGGTCAACAACCGGGCCAGCGGTTTCGACTGTGCTGCGTGCGCGGGGAAGGCGGTGATCGCCGGATGGAACGACCTCGCAACGCTGGAACCGGAGCTGGCTGCTCAGCTCGTGGATCCGAGCATCGCGACGGTGGTGACTCGAAGCTCGAACAAGTCGGTGCTCTGGTTCTGCGAAGGCACCACCGAAGCCCCTCACCGGTGGCGCCAATGGTCAGCATCGGTCGGCGCTCGGTCCGGCGGTAAGGGATGCGCCGTGTGCGCTCCTCACGGGTTTGACCCGTCGAAACCGGGCTGGCTCTACTTCCTGCGCCACGACGAGTGGGACATGCAACAGATCGGCATCACGAACGACCCCGACGAGCGTGTTGGACGCCATAAGCGCCATGGATGGCAGCTCCTTGAGATCCGCAAGTTCGACGACGGGGTGCTCTGCGCCACAACCGAACGGGCTGCCCTGGCGGCTCTGCGGCTCCGAGGTGCGCAGGTCGGGCGATCAAGCGATCCAACGGAGATCAAGTTCGACGGGTACACCGAAGCCTGGCCGATCCTCTCGCTTGAACTGGTCGGCCTTCAACAGCTCCTCGAATGGGTTCGTAAGGACGAGTGGGCGAGCGCGGAACGGCCCCCGCTCATCGACGAGCGGGGGCCGCAACGTTCGGACGGTTAGCGGCCGTCCTAGTCACGCCGACGGGAGAACAGCCCCGGCGTGAGTTCTTGTGGATCAGGCCTCGGCGGTCTGGACGTCCAACATCCGGAATGCCGACGTGGCGAGAACCTTCGCTCCAGTCCGCCACGTCGCGTACCAACCGACCCTCCCGTCAGGACGACCGGCGTTCGAGTTCTGCAGCACGCCGGGTGGCACGAAGAACACGGACGTGCCGACACGGTCGAGGATCACCATGTGGCTCCAGTCGCCGACGAACAGCACACGGTTCGTTCCGGTCGCGGTGCAGTTGACCCGGTCTGGTGGACACGGGTTGGTGTGATTTCTCAGGCTGCGGTGGTGGCAGCATAGACCTCGGCGGGTGTTCGGTGGCCGAGGCGGGCTTGGTGTCGTTGGCGGTTGTAGAAGACCTCGATGTAGTCGAACAGAACGGTGCGGAGTTCGGAACGGGTGAACGTCTCGAGTGGCCGCTGGTGGATGTCGATGATCTCGGTCTTCAACCTCGACCAGACGCCTTCCATGGCGGAGTTGTCGAAGCAGTCCCCGACGCTCCCGAACGACGCTGTGAGACCCCAGTCGGTGAGCCGGTTCGAGAACTCAATGGCGCGATATTGCGTCCCGTGATCCGCGTGATGAATGAGCTCGTCGGCTGGGTCTCGCCGTCCGAGGCCCATCACCAACGCTGCGATGACGAGGTCGGTGGTCTGGCGTTCACCCATTGACCAGCCGACGATCGAGTGGTCGAACAGGTCCCAGATGCCAGCCAGGAACAGTTTCCCGTCGCAGCATTTGAACTCGGAGATGTCCGCAACCCAACGCTCGTCCGGTGCACTCGCGGTGAAGTCGCGGTTCAACAGATCAACACCCGGTGAACCCTTCCCGCCTGATCGACGTGACCGCCATGTCTTCCGGCCGTGCGTGCCGATCCAACCTGCTGATGCCATGAGTCGGGCGACTCGTTTGCCGCCGACCCGATACCCGGCGTTGTGGAGTTGGCCATGAACCCGTGGCCGTCCGTAGGTGCCCCTGGATGCGGCGAAGATGTCGTAGATCTCGTTCGTGAGATACGCGTCGTCGAGGTAACGGTCCGACAGGATCGGGTTGCGCCACAAGTAGTAGCTCGACCTGTTCAGCTCGACGAGCCTGCAGAGCCGCTTCACCTCGTAGAGGTGTCGATAGTCATCAACGAACCAGCAGCGGCTCACCTGGTCGTCTCTCGAGCAAAATACTGGGCCGCCTTTCGCAGGATCTCCCGATCCAACTTCAGCTCGGCGTTCTCCTTGCGGAGTCGATCAAGCTCGGCGCGCTCACCAGCATCGAGTTGGTCGGGATCGGAGCCGTCAGGGAACTCCTTCTCCCACGACGCCAGCGACGCGTCGGAAATGCCGAGGTCCTCAGCAACCCTGCAACGCGGTCGGTCCGACGAACGCCGCAACGCGACAGCTTCACGACGGAACTCCTCTGGATACTTCGATGGACGACCCATCTCGGGTCACCTCCTTCCCTGGAACAACCAGGATGAGGTGTCCACCGAACCGGGTCAACTGCAGACAGCTTCCGTTTGTCAGAGCCGAAAGCCCTCCGACGCCACTCATCGGGCCTTGGGAGATATCGAAGCTGACGGCGGGATCACCTGTGCCACTGCCAGCAGAGACGGAGCCCCTGGCAAGCTTCCGAATGATCGGCAGTGCGCTCGACTCTCGTGCGACGCTGCGAGATGCGCAAGATCTGGCGCGCCGCGCCCACCCTCGCACGACCCTCCGCTGCGACAGGTCGAGGGGCGCATTCGATCGTAGCCGCCTACACGCTGTCGGTGACCTGACCAACGCCATCAACCAGCAAGCTGGAAGCTGATGAACCCGCGGCCGGTGCCAACATCCAGGGGTCGGGAGAGCCAACAGAGCGGACCGCTGTTCGACGATGTGCTGGTGGCTTCATCGGGTGAGGTCGGCTACGCGGTCGAGGACATCGTTGACGGCGAGTACGAGGCGCACGCTCTGTTCAGAGACCTGATCGAACCAGACCCGGGGGTTCCTCCTCAGGCTCGACACGAGCCAGCATCAGGGTCTTGCTGGGCGAGCGTGACGACGGGTACGGTCGCCGACATGGGTGTCGCGGCGGTGGGTTCTTTGCGGGTGAGCGAGTGGTGGAGTGGCCGGATGGTCAGGTTGGTGGCGTTGGCGTGTGTTGTGGTTGCTGGGGTGTTGACGACGGGTGGGCTGGTTGAGGCGGCGCCGACGGTTGAGCGGTGGTCTGGGGCGGATCGTTACTCGACGAGTGTCCGTGTGAGCCAGGAGGCGTTTCCTGCTGGCGCTGATATGGTGTTCGTTGCGACGGGTGAGTCGTTTCCGGATGCGCTTGCTGCTGGCCCGGCTGCAGCAACGCTTGATGGACCAATTCTGCTCACTGCGACGAATGAGCTTCCTGCTGTTGTGAGCGCGGAGTTGCAGCGCCTTGCGCCGAGCACCGTGTATCTGCTCGGCGGTAATGCTGCAATCACGGCCAACGTTGAGTCTCAAGTCGACGCCGCAACCTCCGCTGACGTCGAGCGCATTGCGGGCGCCGACCGGTATTCGACTGCAGCGGCGGTCACCGAGTTGGCGTTCCCGACTGCGGACACCGTTTACGTTGCTGCGGGTACAGGTTTCGCTGATGCGCTGTCTGCGGGAGCACCCGGCGGTCTTCGTGGTCGCCCGGTGCTGCTGACTGCGAGTGGTGCTGTGCCTGTCGCATCTCGGGGACAGATCACCCGGCTTGGTGACCCGGACATCATCGTGCTCGGCGGTACTGCAGCGATCAGCAATGCTGTGCTGGCAGAACTTGATTCGCTCACGACGGGGTCGGTGAAGCGGGTGTCGGGTTCTGATCGTTACGCGACCAGTGTGGCTGTGTCTGTCGACGCGTTCACCGAAGCCGACACCGTGTTCCTCGCGACCGGGCACCGCGTTTCCTGATGCGCTCAGCGCAGCACCAGCGGCCACCAAACGTGCTGCTCCGATCCTGCTGACAAAACCAGCGTGCGCACCCGCGAAGGTCATTGCCGAAGTCAACCGACTCGGCGCCACCAACGTCATTGCCCTCGGCGGCACCGACGCCGTCAGCAACGCGGCAGCATCGCTCACACCCTGCCCGTTGCCCCCACCTCCACCCCCACCCCCGACGACCGCCGACTTGGTGAGGGCCCAGCAGATCAAGCTCAACGAGCTGTTGACACCGTACGGATATCCCAAGATCGCTGTGGATGGGATCTCCGGCCCGATCACCCGACGGGCGCTGTGCGCCAGTCGCTTGGCCCTCTTTCTGCCAGTAAATCGCGCCTACATGCGCCCAGGCAGCGCTGAGGAGAAAAGGTTGCTCGCCAGCCCGACGCTCCCGGTCCCGCCGAACGTCGGCACCAACGGCAAGTGGATCTTCATCGACATGACCTGCCAGGTGATGTTCACCGGCGAAGGTACGAATCGACTCGTCAACGTCTTCCCCACCTCCACCGGAGCGCCCGGCTTCGAGACCCGGCTGCAGGAGCGCACACCAGCATTCCGCTACGACCCGGCGTTGCGCAACTATGGCTGGCACAACTCGTCGCTGTACCCGGTTGCTAGCGACAACCCGCTCAACGGCAACATGTACAAGCCGCTGTACTTCGACCGCGGTCAGGCGATCCACGGGTCCAACAGCGTTCCGACGAGCCCTCAGAGCAAAGGCTGCGCCCGATTGCGCCCGAGCGACATGGACCGTCTGGTGTCATGGCTCGGCCTCGACGGCCTCCGCGGACCCACCAACTCGCCCGAGCGCATCGGCGTCACGGTGACCGCCCGAGGTCATTACGGCCTCGGCTGACGATCACCATTAGCTGGGGCCAACGGCGAGAACGACGGTCCTGTTCCCGGTGTCGTCCGGTTCCCCAGCGGCTCGGTGCCATGAGAGCAGGAGGGGCACTGCCGGGACTGGGCTGAACGTCTTGGGGGCCTCACGATCGCCGCCCAGAATTTCCGGTACGGCGGGCACGGCCCGCGCTTCCTGTCGAGGTGCCAGGCGCCTCCTCCCATTGGCGGCACGGCACCGACCTTGAGTTTCGTCCATGCCGCACCAGGTGCAGGTGTGATTGCGTCCCGGGGTGTGGTGTAGGA
>CAWBZS010000017.1:0-8431 GCA_963793335.1 Ilumatobacteraceae bacterium
GGCTCGGCTGAGACCTCAGCGTTTCGTCCAGCGGTGGGCGACGGTCACTGCGCCGTCGGCGATCACCGCTTCCGACACGTCGGGCTGCGGATCCATCGACGGCGGCAGGCGCGTCTGTTCGTGGATGACGAGCCGCGCACCGGGACGAAGCTGGTCGAGCATCACTGGTACGAGGTCGACGACAACACGCATCGACAGGAACATGAACACCACGGTCGCGCCGGCCGGGTCGGTCGAACGCCCATCACCCGGCACGATGTCGACGCGATCGGCCACCCCCTGGTCCCATGCGCGCTGGCGGGCCCGTTCGACGAGGTCGACGGATCGCTCGACACCCACGGCAGTGCCGCCAGTGTGCTCTGCCGCACCGACCACTACTCGGCCATCACCGCAGCCGATGTCGAGCACGCGATCCTCTGCGGTCGCCTCCACGAACGTGAGCAGCGGAGCGATCAAGGCTTCGGGTGTCGAGAGGAACGGCCCGAGGCTGTCGTCGTGCCGGCCGACCACGCCGACACGCTCGAGCACCAGCCGGAGCGGACGTACCAGCGAGTACGCGGGCCACAACCACGTTGGAAGATCGATCAGGCTCCAATCGCCGGCTGTTGGAACGAACACTCGACGCAGCGACGATGGCGGCGCCTCAGCCCCCCAACGGAGCCGCACGACCGTCGTGACGTCGGCGGTCGCGCCGACGGCCAACTCGTGGGCGAATCGACTCGCCGACCGCTCGGCGCCGCCGGTCCATCGCTGCCACGGTTCGAAGCCATCCTGGCCCAAGACCTCGGCGGCGTGACTCGCCGCAGCGAAGTCGGCCACGCGAATCTGGATGGTGTGGTGCTGTTGCGGTCCGACGGGCGTCGCCGCCGCACTCACGTCACAACCCGCAGCTCGCAGCCGAGCGACCACGCTGCGCACGTTCAGAGTTGCACGCCCCACCGATCTCCTCGCACACGCGCATGGCAGCGGCCGCACGATCACGCTCGGACGCGGAGGACCCCGGGGCGTCACGGACGGTTCGAGCAATCCTGTGCAACTGCCCCTCGTAGATCGCTTCGATCAGCGGATCGATCATCGCCACACGCAGTCGGCCAGGAGCAACGTCTTCGTTGTCGACATGACGGTGAGAGTACCGACATCGGGCAGCACGTAACATCGGTCGACGTGACACCTCGTCGACCCTTCGGATCCCCATTCGCGCCCGGACGCCTCCGGCGGCTGCTCGACAGGGTGGTGAGTCCCATCACGTCGGCGGCCTCGCGTTCGTACTTCAGCAGCTACTACTACTCCAATCGATTCCACCCACACCACGCGTTGTTGCAGCGAGCACTCGACGAGACCGTCGATTACATCTCCACCGACATGAACGAGGCGCTGATCCGTCGAGACGCATTCGAGGTGCTCACCTTCGCGTCGAAGCATGTGACGATCGATGGGCTGTTTCTCGAGTTCGGGGTCAGGTCCGGCGGCACCATCAACCACATCGCACGGAGGCACCCACAGCAGACCGTGCACGGCTTCGACTCGTTCGAAGGCCTGCCGGAGCCGTGGGCTGGCTACACACTCGACGCCGGGGCGTTCTCCGACGAGGGCATGCCGTCGGTCGCTCCGAATGTCGAGCTCCACGTCGGCTGGTTCGACGACACCCTCGGACCATTTCTCGAAGCTCACGCCGGCGATGTGGCACTGGTTCACATCGACTCCGACATCTACAGCTCCGCCAAGACCATCCTGGACGATCTGACGCCGCGAGTGCAGCCCGGCACGATCATCGTGTTCAACGAGTACTTCAACTACCCGAACTGGAAACAGCACGAATTCAGGGCGTTCAAGGAGTTCTGCGACACGAACCGGGTCGAGTACCGGTATCTCTGCTGGGCGATGTACGAGGTCGCGGTGGAGATCACCTCGATCGACGCTCCCGTCGACGGTCGATGAGCAGGCGCCTGGCGGCACCCCCCGTCAGCGAGCGCCGACCGGCTCGACGTACTTGCGGTGGAACACTTCGTATGCCGGGCGGAGAAACCCCGGGTTGAGCTGGTCGATCGGCCGAGTGCCGAATCGGAACGGAATGCTGATGTTGGCTTCGAGGGCCTCGACCTCGTGCGACCAGAACGCTGGGATGAACAACACGTCGCCCGCATCGAGTTGTCCTTCGAATCCGTTGGCCTTGGAGAACTTCGGGTAGCGGGCCGGATCAGCATCGTCGGAGCGCGCTGGAAGGTTGCTCCACCGATCCTTCGCGGCAAACGGAGAGGTGAAGTACAGGTTCGGGCGCTCGGTCGGCGGGAACATCAGCACCCGCTTCGAACCGGTCAGCTGGAACAACAGCCCGGTCCAGGCATCGTGGTGCAGGGGGGTCACGACGCCCGACGACCCGATCCAGATACCGCTGGCTCGACGGTCGGGCTCGCGATCGGTGAGCACAGCGAGACCGTCGGACATCGTGTCGATGATCTGACCGATCTCGCCATCGAGATCGTCGACGCTGAACAGGCGATAGGTGCAAGTGTCGGGATGTGCCGTCTCGCGATCGTCGAACATGTAGTCGAGGAACTCATCGAGGCTCATGTCCTCGGTGCCGGCGAGTTCGGCCCCGTAGTCGCCCACGTAGAGAAAATACGGAGCACGTGCCGCGTGGCGTTTGACGCTGAACGTGGTGGAGTTGCGGGTGGCGAGATCTCGCAAACCCTCGAGGTTCGGCACCAGCGGGAGCTGGAGCTGGTCGGTGAGACCGGAGATGATCACCGGACGGTCACTCCGAATCACCTCGTTGAGATCCACCTCGGACGCTGCAACCCGCTCGATCGTGGTCCGCGACCCCTTCGGGCGGCGAACTCTCAACCCCGAGATGAGCCGGTGAACGGACCAGATCGGCACGAGCAGCACCAGCAGGCACGTCAGTGCTGCTGCGGTCACGATCGTCTTGAGTGTTCGATGGGGACGGATTGCCACTTGCCTGGGTCCTCTCTGCGTGGGCCGCGAATCCTACCCGCGATGCCCGCACCGCCACCGGCAGGCAGATCCGACGAATACGACCCGGATGGTCGTCGCAACGCCGAGAACGACATAGCCTCGGCTCAGCTTCCGAAAGACACCCGTGCCACGCCTCGCTCTCACCACCCTCCTCGCCAGTCTGCTGCTGGTCGTCGGCCTCTCCCCGAGCGCCGCGTCCGCCCACTCGGGGACGCAGAGCTACCTCTATGTCTCGATCTTCGACGACGGTGTGATCGGCCGGGTCGAGATACCGGTTGCCGATTTGGGGCCGGCACTCGGTCTCGAGTTCCCGAGCGACCGACGCGTTCTCCCTGCGGCGGTCCAGGCAGCGCGCGTCGACATCGAGACCTACATAGCGGAGAACACCGCACTCGGCGCCGACGGCAGCACCTGGAACCTCGAGTACGGCGACCTGTCGGTGCTGCCCACTTCGAAGGGGGCGTACGTCGTGCTCGACTTCGTGGTCGCCGACGACCTCGATGGTGCGCAGCGCGACTTCGTGGCCAATTTCTCCGTGATCATCGAATCGAATCCCGAGCGGGACGCACTCCTGCTGATCGAGGACGACTGGCGCGGTGCCACTTTCGACAACGGGAGCGAACACCTGCTCGGGTTCTCGGCCGGTCAGACCGAGCAACCCGTCGTCCTCGAGGATGCCTCGACGCTGTCGTCGATGGCTGCGATTCGAGGGCTGGCCTCCGACGAGGTTCGCGAGCAGATCGATCTCTTGCTGCTGGTGGCAGCCGTTGCAGCAGCAATGCTCCTGGTGCCGCGGCGACACGACGAATCGGTGGCCCGCCCGCTGAGCAGCGTGATTCGAAGCACCCCGACCCGCGCTGGCGCTTTCGTCGCCGGATCGATGATCCCTCTCTGGCTGGTCGGCCTCCGCGTGATCACCCTGCCGACGCGTGTCACAGCGATGGTCGTGGTCATCGCCCTCGCACTCGTCGCGTTGTATCTCACCCTTGCGCGCCTTCGTGGCGAGTTTCGAAGGTTCGACACCGCGGTGTTCACCATCGCGGGCGTGGCGTTCGGGCTCGGGCTCGGTGCTGGATTCGTCTTTGACGACCTCGATCGGGCGCGGCCCGTCCTGGGACTTGTTGCATTCACTGTCGGGGCAATGATCGCCGCGATGTTGGTCTCGATCTTCGTCGCAGTGCCGCTGCTGCTGCTTCGACGGACCCGCTACATCACAGCGATCGTCGTCGTCATGTCGGTCGTCTTCGCCGGATATGCGATCGCCTGGGCAGCAGAGATCCTTGCGAACGACGACTGGCCGATCGAGAAGTTCGCCAACCCACTCCGGGTGTGGCCACGGAACTTCTGGTTCGTGCTGCTGGCGATCGCTCTTGCCGCAGGCATCCGCGCCATCGAGCACCGCGGCGGACGCCTCCGGCCCGTTGCTGCATCCGTTTCCCCCGCGTCGGAACCAGCCGACTCCACCCGTGAGCCGGTTTCCACATGACATCCACCACACAGACGCCGCAGGCATCACGCCAGTCGACGCAGGTCGGTCGGACCGGCCGAACCGCAGGAGTGTGCGCGTTCGTCATCGCGCTCGTCGTGATGCTCAGCCCGCAAACGACACTGGCTCACGAGTTCGGTCCGTTTGCGATCGACCGCTACGCGGCAATCCGGGTGGCGCCGGATGAGGTCGAGGTCGACTACGTCCTCAGCCTCGCCGAAACACCCACCCAGGCCGACGGTGACTCGATCGAGTCCGATGCCGACGCGTACTGCACGTCACTCTCCGAGGACTTCGAGCTCGTCATCGACGGCGAACCGATCGCTCCGGCGGGCCTCACCTCCTCGACGCTTCGCGAGGACGGCGACGGTGGGCTGACCACCCTTCGCGTGGTCTGCAACTGGGTGACACCGATCGAGGAGAGCGCCGAGACCCGCACGTTGAGCTTCGACGACGAGAACTTCAGCGGTCGTGTCGGTTGGCGCGAGATCATCGTCATCGGCGATCGCACGTCGGTGACCGGCGACGTCAGCGACGAGTCGCTCACCGCGCGTCTCACCGACTATCCCGACCCCGAGGAGAATCCCTCGACGAGGTCGGCAACGATCGAGTTCACGGCGTCTGCCGACGTCGACGATGCCTCCCTACCCACCACCGAACCCAGCGACAGCGACGATGACGACGGAGGCGATGCGTTCTCGAACCTGATCTCGAGCGCCGACGGCGGTGTCGGGGCCATGATGGTCGCGCTCGGGTTCGCTGCGTTCCTGGGAGCCCTGCACTCGCTGGCTCCCGGCCACGGCAAGACCGTGATCGGCGCCTACCTGGTCGGTACCAGAGGCACCAAGGTCCAGGCGCTCATCTTGGCGATCGCCGTTGCGTTGTCGCACACACTCGGCGTGCTGATCCTCGGCATCATCACCTACGCGGCCGGTGCTGCGTTCGCCCCCGAACGCGTCTACCCATGGCTGCAGGGCATGTCGGCGCTGATCGTGTTCGGCATCGGCGTCTGGCTGGTGTGGACCGCCGTCAGCGAATGGCGCGCGCGATCGCGTACCGCCGGTGCCAGAGGACAGACGGGCGAACCGCAGTTGGCGCTTGCGCATGGAGACCACGGCACCGACGAGATCGACACCGACGTGCCCGTGATGGCGAGAGCCGGTGTGGCGCTGGCCACCGGCTCTGCGTTGATCAACGATCCGTCGTCGCTCCACGGTCACCAACACGGTTTGGTGGTGGAGCCCCATCACCATCACGACGACGATCATCCCCACGACCACGACCACCCGCACGACGACCACGATCACAGCGATCCGCACGACCACGACCATCCGCGCGACGACCACGACCATCCTCGGGGCGACCACGATCACGATCACGATCACGATCACCCGCACGACCACGACCACGATCACGATCACCCGCACGACCACGACCACGACCACGATCACGATCACCCGCACGACCACGACCACGATCACGATCACCCGCACGATCACGATCACGATCACGGTCACGATCACCCGCACGACCACGACCACGATGGCGACGGGTGGCACCGCCACGGCATCTTCCCGCACACCCACAAGTTCGACCTCGATGAGATGGACCTCACGGGCAAGGTCAGCTGGAAGACGTTGGCGGTGCTGGGACTCTCCGGCGGCCTGGTCCCGTCGACCTCGGCGATCATCGTGCTGCTCGGCGCGATTCAGCTCAACCGTCTCACGTTCGGTGGCCTGCTGATCCTCGCATTCGGCATCGGCATGGCCATCGCGCTGGTCAGCGTCGGCCTCGGCATGGTGGCCCTGCGCGACCGTGCATTCGGCGTGATGGACGGCAACTCGATCATCCGAACCGCTCGAATTTGGGTGGTTCCGATCGCTGCAGTCGCGGTGTTGTTGATCGGTGCGTTCCTTCTGGTTCGCGCAGCAATCGAAATCAGCGGGCTCTGAGCCGTCCTCGACACTGAGCTCGCTCGTGCGGCATCTGCGTACAGGTGAGAAGCTCGCCACATGCGGTTGCCACGAGACATCGAGTTGGAGCCCGACGCGCGCTTTGCCCTCGGGCAGATCCTCGGGATCATGACCGATCAAACGATGTCGGGCGACGCGAGCCGGTGGGACATCGAACGCATCATGGAGGTGGAGGCTCGGCTCGGCGTCGTCGCAGGCGGGTTCGAGACCGAACCGCTCGACGAGCCGATGACGGTGACGATCAGCATCGACGATGCGGCCCTCCTGCTCGACGGCATGGCGTTCACGGAGATCGCTTCCGCCGATCTTCCCTGGATCGACATGGTGCGTTGGACCGCCGACTTCGTCGCCGGTGAACTTCGTGTCCACTGGAGCGACGACGAGTGGATGCAGCTCGCTGCTGGGCCCGGCTGACTTCGGACTGCGTCGGCTGACGCACACGACGGTCGGTACTCTCGCCTGGTGAGCACTCTTGATCTGGCGACTGCGACCACCATGCAACTCCTCATCGCCCTCGAACGGCGAGAGGTGTCGAGTGTCGAACTGCTCGATGGGATGCTCGCCAACATCGAGCGGATGAACCCGGCGGTCAATGCCGTCGTGGCCATGGACATGGAACGTGCTCGGGCCGAAGCGACCGCAGCCGACAACTCCCGTGCGGCCGGCGATCGGTGCGGCCCGCTGCACGGTCTGCCGATGACGATCAAGGACTGCTACGAAACGCTCGATCTGGTGACCACCGCAGGTGCGCCGGAGCTGGCGGAACACGTGCCGGCACGTGATGCCGATGTCGTGCGATTGCTGCGTCGGGCGGGTGCGATCGTCTGGGCGAAGACGAATGTTCCCTACTACGCCGGTGATCATCAGACCTACAACGACGTGTACGGCACCACCAACAACCCGTGGGATCTCGGCCTCACGTCGGGAGGGTCATCCGGCGGCGCGGCAGCCGCCGTGGCCTGCGGGTTCACCACCGCCGAAATCGGCAGCGATATCGGCAACTCCATCCGTCAACCAGCGGCGCTCAACGGAATCTTCGGACTGAAGACCACCCACGGTCTGGTGTCGGGACGCGGGCACATCCCCGGCCCCGCCGGTTCGTTGACGTCGGGAGACCTCGGCGTGTTCGGTCCGCTCGGCAGGTCGTGCGGCGACCTTCGGATCCTGCTGGAGGTGTTGACCAATTCCGGATCCGCATTCGGTGGTGTTCCCGGAGCCGCGCTCCCCCGGTTCGAGCAACAGCCCGACGTTGCGAACCTCCGAGTCGGGGTCTGGTCGGACGACGCGATGTCGCCGGTCGACCACAGCGTCAAGCTGCTGATCGAGCGCGCAGCCGACCGCTTGAGGGAGCAGGGCGCACGAGTCGACAGCGACATTCGACCGGCGATGGTGTCGTCCGAGCTCCACCGCACCTACATGGGGTTGCTCAATGCCGCCCTGTCACCGGGGATACCCCACGAGATGTGGGATGGGCTCGTCGCAAAGGCCGCCGGCAGCACCGACGAGGTCGACGACGATTCGGTGATGTTCGCACGCGACTCGGTGATGTCGCATCGAAATTGGCTCAGCGCCAACGAACGCCGAGCGCACGCCCAGCTCGCCTGGGCAAGCGTGTTCGAGGAGGTCGACATCATGATCGCGCCGATCCAGCCGGTCGCAGCGTTCCCCCACGACACCGATCGCCCCTACGGCAAGCGGACGTTGTTCGTGAACGGATCAGAGGTGCCGTATCGAAACATCCTGTTCTGGGCCGGCCTCGCCACGATGCCGCACCTGCCGTCCGTCGCCATCCCGGTCGGCCGCACCGCCGAGGGCCTCCCCGTCGGGATGCAGCTGATCGGTCCGAAATGGTCCGATCACCAGATCATCAGCATCGGCGAGGAGATTTCCTCCGTGCTCGGCCACCATTTCGTTCCGCCGCCGCTGGTCGATGGGTCCAGCGGTTCGTGAACACCTGATCGAATCGACCGCGGCCTCGTCGGAGCCGCGTCAGTGA
>CAWBZS010000018.1:0-70933 GCA_963793335.1 Ilumatobacteraceae bacterium
GGCTAGAGGGTCGACCCCACGATTGGCAACCGGCGACCGAGAGTGCCAATCCAACGCCCCCCGAGCCCGGGTCTCCGGGGGCTTCGATCTCAGCCGTCGACGATGGCGGCGCCGTCGAGCCCGCACGAGTCGAATGCCGCCTGGGCGACCGCGTCGTCGTCCGATGAGGGCTCGCCAACACTGGTGAGCAGGTCGACGAAGCCGTCGACACCGAATCCGGCGACGAGCGCATCGGTCGCACAGGTCACGACCGCATCGGTCAACTCGGCACCTTCGTCGACGAGCAACGCACCCACGATGGCCTCGAGCGGCGACCGGCCGGTGCCCCCATCAGCAACGCTCACATCGACGTCACAGGCCAGAAGAAGCAGGGCGTTGTCGACCTCGCCGAGCGATTCACCCGAGCCCAGCAACTCCGAGTCGAGATTGCCCGAGATGCAGTCGACCTGATCGCCGGTGAGCGCAATGGACCAGTCGTCGGCATAGCCGGTGATCGACTCGACGACGGCGGCCACGTCAGCGCCGGCAGACGTCGAGACATCGGTTCTGGTGGCCGGATCGGAGCCACATGCCGACAGCACGACCGCCACGGTGGCCGCCGCACCGATGATCCATCCGGTCGACGGCCTCACGGCAACGTCCGAGCGGTGAGCGAACCGATGAGCGTGGCAACCAGCTCGAGGGTCTCAGCGAGCGGAAGACCGATCACGTTCGTGACGCTGCCGTCGACGCGACGCACCAACGCCCCACCCGCCCCCTGGATCGCGTACCCGCCCGCCTTGCCGAACGGTTCGCCGGTGCCGATGTACCACTCGACATGGGCAGGCGACAGGTCGACGAATTCCACCACCGTCTCGACGACCACGGTCAACGCCCCCGGAGACCCGGGCTCGGGGGGCGTTGATGCGGTGACCCCGGTGTGGACCAGGTGACGACGTCCCGACAGCAGCATCAGCATGCGGCGGGCGTCCGCCGCATCGATCGGCTTCTCGAGAATCAAGCCGTCGACGTCCACCGTGGTGTCGGCGGCCACGATCACCACCTCGCCGTCAACGCGATGTGCGACTGCGGCCGCCTTCTCGCGTGAGAGCCGGGCCACGTACTCCGACGGGGGCTCACCTGGCAACACCGACTCGTCGATGTCGGCGGGCAGCACCTCGACGTCGAGGCCGACCGACCGGAACAGCTCAGCGCGTCGCGGTGACGCCGACGCCAACACCAGGCGGCGGGCGCCCAGGTCGAGAACGGTCACGTCGAGCCCAACACGGTTCCGAAGGTCAGCCTCCGGAGAGGGCCATGACCTGATCGTCGTCGGGAACGGACACGTCGTCGAGCAGTTCGTCGCGACGGCGCCCGTCGAGCCAACCGTCGGGCAGGCTCACCTTGATCGGCCCGTTGGTGTGGCCCCGTTTGATCCGCTCACCGCCCGCGACGATCGGCGCCGCCGGGTCGAGCCCAGCCACGATGTCGTCGAGCTCCATCAACGTCTTGACCATCGAGAAGCGACGTCGCACCTCGGGTCCGACCGGGTAGCCGCTGATGTACCAGCCGGTGTGTTTGCGGAAGTCGCGCATCGCATGATCCTCACCCAGGTGATCGACGAGCAGGCGGGCGTGCTGCACCATCACCTCGCACACCTCTCCGAGCAGGCGGCTGGGCGGCACGGGTCGGCCTGCCAGCGCCTCGACCAGGTCGCCGAACAACCACGGCCGCCCCAGACATCCGCGGCCGATGACCACACCGTCGCATCCGGTCTGAGCCATCATTCGCACGGCATCGGATGCCTCCCAGATGTCGCCGTTTCCGAGCACGGGGATCGACCCGACCGCCTCCTTCAGCTCGCCGATCGCGTCCCAGCGCGCCTCGCCGGAGTAGTGCTGTTGCACCGTGCGCGCATGCAGCGCGATCGACGCCACCCCTTCCTCGGCGCACACTTCGCCGGTGCGAATGTGGGTCAGCCAGTCGTCGAACAGCCCCATTCGAAACTTCGCGGTGACCGGCACACCGTACGGAGACGCGTTCGACACCGCCGCTCGAAGAATCGCACGGAGCAGTTCCGGACGAGCTGGCACCGCCGCTCCCCCACCGCGCCGGGTCACCTTGGCCGCTGGGCAGCCGAAGTTGATGTCGATGTGATCGACGCGACCGGCATCGCACAGCTTCGCGACGGCGCGCCCCATGATGTCGGGGTCGCTGCCGTAGAGCTGGAGGCTGCGCGGGTGCTCGTCGGGAGCGAAACTGATCATTCGGTCGGTCTTGGCGTTGGCCTGCACCACCGGCGTGGCCATCACCATTTCGTTCACGTAGACCAAGCCTGGGGCGAACGATCGACACATGGTGCGGAACGGCGCGTTGGTCACACCCGCCATCGGGGCGAGCACCACGGGAGCCGACAGCTCGAATTGACCGATCCGGAACGACATGACGCCGTCCACGGTATCGGCGTCTCGGCGGGGGTCTGACCCCGAGCGGGATGCGGGGCATCGGGATCGGAGCGAACGGGTCAGTCCGGGAGTGCGTCGGCCAGCGATCGGGCGTCGAGATCGATCGCAAGCCACAGTGGCTGATCGACACTCGCCCGCTCCGGCGGCGTGGTTGCGAGCACCAGATGGCCAACAGCGACCGCCTCGTCGAGGACACGGCGGTCGGCCGGCAGCGCGAACTCGAGGACGAATGCGCACTGCACCGGCGAGGTGATGATCACCGCAAGAAAGAACCGCCAGGCGGTCGGGCCGTCACCGTCGGATGGCACCGCTGCGGCTTCGGTGGCGATGTCGCCGATGCCCTCCACGGCATGCACCCGGGCGAGATCGGCGATCTCGGGGTGAGCAGCGGCGTCGACGACCACGGTCGGAAGTTCCACACCGGACGCATCGATCGTGGTTCCCGTCTCCAACACGGGCAGGATCACGAGGGGCTGGCCACCGCTCATCAGTCGATGAACGGGAGGCGCAGGTTGGGGATCGCTCCCACGTCCAACGAGGTCGGGCCGTCGGAACGCAGGCGATACCACCCCGCCGCCGCGATCATGGCGGCGTTGTCCGTGCACATCGAGCGGCTCGGCAGGAATCCCTGGATGCCGTCGGCACTACACACGTCGAGCACTTGCTCGCGGAGCAACGAGTTGGCCGCAACGCCACCGCCGAGCACGATGCCCGTCGCGCCGACTTCAGCGGCCGCTCGGCGGGCCTTGGTGACGAGCACGTCGACGACCGCTGCTTGGAACGATGCAGCCACGTCGTCCGACGACACGTCGGGGTGCTTGCGCACGTAGTTGACGACCGCGGTCTTCAACCCGCTGAACGAGAAGTCGTACCCGTCGTTCATGATCGCCCGCGGGAACCGGATCGCCTCGGGATCACCGTCGAGCGCCGCCCGGTCGATCGCCGGGCCACCCGGGTAGCCGAGGTCGAGGAACCGCGCCACCTTGTCGAACGCTTCGCCTGCAGCGTCGTCGATCGTCTGACCGACGAGGCGATAGCGGCCATGATCCTGCATCTCGACCAGCATCGTGTGCCCGCCCGACACGAGCAGCACGAGCAACGGAAACTCGAGCGACGGGTCTTCGAGCGATGCGGCGTAGAGGTGGGCCTCCATGTGGTTCACTCCGACGAACGGCACGTCCCATGCCATCGCCAGGGCCTTGGCTGCGGACACCCCGACGAGCAGCGCGCCGATCAGACCCGGCCCCACGGTGCATGCGACTGCGTCGATGCGTTCCTCGTCGATGCCCGCCTCGACGATCGCCCGGGCGATCGTGGGGTTGAGCACGTCGAGATGCGCACGCGACGCGATCTCCGGCACCACGCCGCCGAAGTCGGCGTGCAGGTCGGTCTGGGTGGACACCACGCTCGACACCACGTCGGATCCGCCGAGCACCAATGCGGCGGCGGTCTCGTCACAGCTGGTCTCGATGCCGAGGACCAGTGTCGATTCGTCGACGTTGGTCGGCGGCGCGGTCGGGTCGTCTGCCATGTCGGTCATGTCGGTCTCGCCGCTTCGAGTTCGGACCTGATCCCGGCCAACAGCGACTCGTACTCGTCGTCCTGGATGTCGTTCGACCACATCACGATGGCGTCCTCGGTGTTCTCGTAGTACCGGCTCCGCACCCCGGCGGGGACGAAGCCGAATCGGCGATACAGCTCCTGCGCACCGTCGCTCGACAGTCGCACCTCGAGCGTCCACGCCGCGCAGTCGCGCCGCCGCGCGTACTCGGCGAGTTCCAACAGCAGTGCCGTGGCCACACCGGTGCGCTGCTGTTGCGGATCCACCGCCACGTTGGTGACGTGCGCCTCGTCTCCGGTGAACCAGAGCCCGGCATAGCCCACGATCGACGACTGCCCTCGCACCGCGTTGCGACGTCGGCGCGCCACGAGATAGCAACGCGACCCGGATCGCACCTGTGCGAGTTCGCTCTCGAAGACCCCCGGCGACCACGGTTTCGGGTAGCTGACCGCTTCGATCGCAAGCACCCCGTGGCGGAGATCGCGTCGGCGCATCGGCTCGACGGTGAGGTCACCGATCGTCGTGGCGCCACGTGGGGCCGCACCTGCGGCGTCGCGGCGCAGCAATCGTTCGATCACGCTCATCGCGCTGCCCTCGTCGACCAGTTGATCTGGGCGTCGGGCGCACGCAGGTAGATCGGTTCGATGTCGCGCGGATTGACCCACTCCTCACGCAGGGCCCGGGCGTGCGCCAGTTGCACGAGCGGAGCTGCGGAGGGATGAGCGTCGCCGCCGATCTCGCAGTGGAAGCCGTCGAGGATCTCGGTGCGGTACCGCAGCGCGCCATCGCCGACACACAATGCGTCCTGACTCCGAGCGAGCAGGTCTGCGACCAGTTCGTCGACCGGTCCGACCGTCGGCTCGGCAACCTGCTGCAGGCCCCCGGGCACCTGTCGATACATCGCGTAGAACACCTCGCCCTTGCGGGCATCGACCACCGGCACGACGACCCGGTCGGTGTGCCGAGACGGAAAGGCGAGCAGATCGAGCGACGAGATCCCGATCATCGGGACGCTCAGCGCGAGCGCAATCGCCTTTGCCGCTGCCAATCCGACACGCATCCCGGTGAACAGGCCGGGGCCGACATCGACGGCGACGACGCTGATCTCCTCGAGGTCGATGTCGGCTTGGCGGAGCACGAATTCGATCGCGGGCACCAGTGTCTCCACATGGCGGCGGCCCCTGGTGACCTCGAACAGCCCGATGACGCCTTCGTGCCCACCGACCGCGACGCTGACCCGTTCGGTGGCGGTCTCGATGCCCAGGATCAGCATCGGAATCGCTCACATGCGTCCACGAGACGACTCCACCTGGACGCCCACGACGCGCCGGTCGCGGAGATCTCGATCATTCGCGCACCGTCGACGAGATCAGCGTCGAGGTCATCGTCGGCCGCATCGTCGTCGAACACGTCCGGTTCCAGATGCACCACGAGGTGGTCGCCGAGGAGCGTCTCGACGACCTCACCCCACTCGACCAGCACGATGCCGCCGTCCTCGGCCAATTCGTCGAGCGCGAGATCGGCGACTTCGGCAGTCCGATCGAGCCGATAGAGATCGGCATGGTGCAGCGCCGTGGCACCGTTGCCGTGGGCGGCCGGGAGGTCATAGGTGTGCACCAGGGTGAACGTCGGCGACGTGATCGGCTCGGTCACACCGAGCGCCACACCGAATCCCTTGGCGAATGCGGTCTTCCCAGCGCCCATCTCCCCGGACAGCACGAGGAGGTCGCCTGGCCGACTCGACGCCGCCAACGCTGCAGCGATGGCGTGAGTGTCGGCGAGCGAGGTCGCACGCAGCTCAAGCATGTTGAATCACCATCAGTGGTCGAGGCTACGGGCCGTTCGTGGCAGGCGACTGCCGAGACCACAGACGATTTCGTAGCCGATCGTGTCGAGCTGGTCCGCCCACTCCTCGGCGCGGATGCGTTGGACACCGTCCGGGCCGTCCTGTGCTCCGATGAGCACCACCTCGTCGCCGACCTCGACCGGGCTCGACCCGACGTCGACCATCAGCTGATCCATGGTCACCACACCGACGATCGGCCGACGCCGCCCCCCGATCAGCACGCCGCCCCCCGCTGACCACAGCCGGCGGGGCACCCCGTCGGCGTACCCGATCGGCACGGTGGCCACGGTCGTGTCGTGCTCGAACCGATGGCGTTGGCCGTAGGAGATCGCGCTGCCTGCCGCGACGGGCTTCACATGGCTGACCCTGGCCTTGAGCGCCAACGCCGGTCGGAGCTCGTCACAGAGGTGGTCGACCCCCGGGCCGGGCGAGATCCCGTAGATCGCGATTCCCGCCCGAACGAACGACTGCCGAGCACCGGGATGCGCCAGTGCGCCAGCCGAGTTCGCGACGTGCAGCAACAGTTCGGATGCGTCGATCGCACCGGCCGCCGCGCTGGCGGCCACGGCGTCGTCGAAGCGCGCCAGTTGAACCGAGGTGAAGTCGTCGTCGGGCTCGTCGGCCATCGCCAAGTGAGTGAACACCCCGACGAGTCGAAGCGCGGGCGACTCGTCGGCGATCGCGGTGAGTACCTCGTCGGTCCGGCCCGGTGGCACGCCAACGCGTTGCATGCCGGTGTCGATCTTGAGATGGACCGGAACCCCGGTGACGTCGTGCGCACGCGCCGCATTGGCCAATGCAGCAGCAAACGTCGGCGTGTAGACGGTGGCCATCAGCCGGTACCGGACCATGTCGTCGGCGAGCACGAGCGGCTGCTCGCTGAGCACCAGGATCGGCGCATCCACGCCGGCGGCGCGCAGTTCGACGCCCTCATGCACCAGCGCCACGCACAGACCTTCGGCACCAGCGTCGAGCGCAGCGACGGCCACGTCGACCGCACCATGTCCATAGCCGTTGGCCTTCACGACTGCCCAGACCCCGCTCGGTGCCACCGTCCGATGCAACACCCCGACGTTGTGACGTACGGCGTCGAGGTCGACCTCGACCCATGCCCACCGTCCGGTCGAGCTCGCGAGGGCCCCGTTCATGACACGATCAGCTCCGAGAGCGCCGCCGGGAGGAGCTCGACGATGTCGCCGGCCAGCAGTCCTCGGACGGCACCGCGCCGGGCCGCATCCGCGTGCAACCATGCACCGGCGCCCGCAGCCCGAATCGGGTCGACGCCGGTTGCGAGCAGTGCCGCGATCACCCCGGTCAACACGTCGCCCGAGCCGGCAGTGGCGAGGCGCTCGTCGCCGTGGTCGACCACCAGCACTGCCCCGGTGGGGTCGGCGACCACGGTCGTCGGACCCTTCAGCAACACCACGACCTCGAGATCGGCCGCCAGTCGGCGTGTGGACGCCACTCGATCGGCATCCGGCGGGCCACCGACGAGGGTCGCATACTCGCCATCGTGCGGCGTGATCACCGTGGGCTGACTGCGAGATCGCAACAGCGGTGCAGCACCCCCACTACCGGCCGCGGCGGCGAAGATTCCGTCGCCGTCGATCACGAGTGGCAGCGCGGCGTCAGCGATCAGACGGCGCACGGCGCCGACCAGACCGTCTGCTCGACCGAGCCCAGGACCGACCGCCAACGCGCTGAAGCGGGACAGATCGCCGAGCACATCGTCGGCGAAGCCGTCGGCTGGAATGCGCTGCTGGATGATCTCGCTGCGGGCACCAGGATCAGCCCCGGGGCTCGAGAGGGCCACGAGACCGGCGCCGGAACGTGCGGCCGCGGCGGCACACAGCCGTCCCGCTCCCAGCATTCCCGGACTGCCGGCCACCACGCGCACCGCACCCTGCCACTTGTGCGCGTCGACTCGCCGGGTGGGCAGCCAGGCCGCGACGTCGTCGACGCCGACGAGCTGCTGGTCGGCGATCGACACATCGAGGCCGATGTCGGCCACGGTGACCTCGCCGGACAGCACACGTCCGCGCCCGAGCAGCAGGCCCGGCTTCAGCGCCTGGAACGTCACCGTGCGGTCGGCGGCGAGCACACCGTCGTCCGCCTCCCCGGTGAGCGCGTCGACACCGCTCGGGATGTCGACAGCAAGCACCAGCGGTCGATCACCCGACGGCGAGACGATGCCGGGTCCTGCCCAACGCCCGCGGAAGCCGGTGCCGTAGGCGGCATCGACGACCAGGTCGCAACTCGGCAACACCGGTGGACACGCCGCAGCGTCGATCACGCGCACCGTGACTCCACGCTGCGCGAGATACGTTGCGGCGACACGCCCGTCGTTGCCGTTGTTGCCCCGTCCGGCAATCACATCGACGACTCGCCCGTAAGCACCTCCGAGCATCTCGAGCGCGACCTGGGCCGTCGCCCGACCGGCACGGTCGACCAACTCCTCGACCGTCTCGGGCGCAGCCGCGTCGACGGCACGCATCTGCTCCGGTGTCACGATCGGCGTCACGCCATCGAGCGTAACGAAGCAGCAAGCGACGCGATCCTGCGGTCAGCTGCTGAGCAACGATTCCTTGAGGTCGCGCTTGACGAACTTGCCGTTGGCGTTGCGCGGCAGCGCGTCGTTGAGGAACCAGATGCGCTCGGGCACCTTGAACTTCGCCATGTGTTCACCGAGGCGGCCCTTGAGCTGCTCCTCGGTCATCGACACGCCCGGCGCGAGCACGATCGCAGCACCGACGATCTCGCCGAGCCGATCGTCCGGTACGCCGAACACCGCGGCTTCGGCGACGCCATCGAGCTCGTAGATGGCACTTTCGACCTCGGAGCAGTACACGTTCTCGCCGCCTCGCAGCACCATGTCCTTGATGCGGTCGACGATGAACACGAATCCGTCCTCGTCGATCGTGGCCACGTCACCGGTGTGGAACCAACCGTCGCGGATCGCGTCAGCGGTTGCCTCCTCACGGTTGAGGTAGCCCTTGATCACGATGGCGCCGCGCACGCACAGCTCACCGGGCTGGCCGGCTGGCACTTCGTTGTCGTTCTCATCGACGAGCTTCGCTTCCAACGTCGGCACCACGCGCCCACACGAGGCCGGCTTCGCGACGTAGAGACTGCCGGAGTTGGCCGTGACGATGCCGTGGGTCTCGGTGAGGCCGTACCCGGTGCTCGGAGCTCCGCCGGCCAGCGACTTGTCGATCTTGTCGACGAGGTCGGGCTGCAGCGGTGCCCCGCCGCCACCCATCCCGGCGAGCGTCGAGGTGTCTCGGGTCTCCCAGTCGGGATGCATGAGCATCTCACGGCTCATCGTCGGCACGCCCGAGAAGTTGGTGACGCCTTCTCGTTCGATCAGCTCGAGCGCGCGACCCGCGTCCCACTTGTAGGTGAAGACGATGCGCGACCCCGAGATCGTCGCCGGATGCAGCAGGCAGTTGTTCGCCGTGACATGGAACAGCGGCGTCGGGGCCATGAACACGTTCTGCTTCGGCATGCCGTCGTCGCCGGTTGTGACTGCAGGGGGCGAGCCGGCCGCTGCCGCTGCTGTCGTTGCCACCGTCGTCATGAATGCGATGTTGAGCAGGTTGTGCACCGAGCCGCGATGGGTGAGCTGCGCCCCCTTCGGGAACCCGGTCGTGCCGGAGGTGTAGAAGATGCAGGCGTCGTCATCGGGGTCGATGTCGACCGCGGGCAGGTCGGCGGGCGCCGCTGCTGGGTCGATCACGTCCTCCCACCGGTCGGCGTCGTCGGGGAGCTCGCCGTCGTAGCGCACCGTCATCAGATGCAGCGGCGCGGCGGCACGCAGTCCGTCGAGCACCGGTAGGACCCGCTCGACGCGCTCTCCATCAGCGATCAACACCTTTGGGCGCGAGTCGGACAGCCCGTACTCCATCTCCTCCGAGGTCCACCATGCGTTCATGCCGACGCACGCCGCACCGATCGACACGATCGCCCAGTAGCCGAAGACCCACTCCGGGTAGTTGCGCATTGCGAGCGCGACGCGGTCACCGGGTTCGACGCCGTACTCGTCGACCAGTCGCGCCGCCAGCGCACGAATGATGGCGTCCGATTCCGCGTAGGTGTACCGCTCGTCTTCGTAGACGACGTAGTCCCGATCGCCGTAGCCGCGTGCGAGTTCCCACACGGTGCGCATCGACGGCAACTCGTTCTCGAACACGATGATCGGCACCCCGCGTACGTCGATCGTCGTGGTCGCGTACTGCGCCCCCGGTGCCGTCAGTTCATCCCACGCTGCCTGAAACTCCTCGATCATGGCGAGCATGTTGGCAGCGACGAGGCCACGAGTCCTCATCGGGCCGGCTCGGGCCCCCGGTCCAGCGGTGTCAGGCGTTGCCGTCGGCGATCACATACGCCGCCGCGGTGAGGTCGCTGTGCGTCAACGACAGATGCCACGCGGCCACGCCGGCCGCGGCGGCCAGCTCGGCAGCACGCCCACTGATCACCAGCGATGGGCGCCCCGAGGGCGACCGTTGCACCCACGCCTCGTGGAACCCGAACGCTCCGAGGCCGACACCGAGCGATTTCATCACCGCTTCGCGGGCGGCGAATCGTGCGGCCAGTGACGGCACGGGATCGACCTGGGCGGACACGTAGGCCAGTTCGTCGTCGGTGAAGAGTCGCGTCCGCATCGACGGGGTGCGCTCGAGCGAACGACGAAATCGTTCGATGTCGACCAGGTCGACCCCGATGCCGATCACTGCCACGCGACCACCCGTTCGCTCACCGGCGCCAATGGTCCGCAGCGTCGGAGATCGGCTCGATCAACAGTGCTGCGACACCGAGTTCACCCAGCAGCGAGTCATCGAAGCTGCCTTCGGTCTCGCTGACCCAGTCGACCAGCCGGTCGTAGCGCCGGTCGTAGCCTTGGAGCACACCGCGCATCACGTCGGCTGGCAACCGGTCGTGCAGCGCCAGGTGCAGCAGCGTGATCCCAGTGGTCTCGCCGCCCTTGACCTCGGGCACGAAGGCGATGGTGCGACCATCGCTGCGGCCGACCGCCACCAGGACCTCGCGTTCGGAGGCCACACGATGCTTGGTCCCTCGCAGCTCGGCGCCCCCCTCGACGCGGCTCGACAGGTCTCGCGAGATGCCACCGCGATCGATGATCGCGATCGAGTCGCCGTCGATTCGGTAGCGGGTGTAGCCCCGCACGTCGGCAACGGCGGGGTCGAGATCGGCGAGCACCTTGAGCGTGCGGTAGCTGAGCACGTCGCGTCCGGCGCCAGCGGCCAGAACCGCCTGCACGAGCGGGCGATCGATGATGCCCTCGTCGCTGCGTGAGATCCCCACGGTGACGGTCTTCGCCTGGTGTTTGATCGTGTCGATCGGGCGGGTCAACTCCCCGATCGCCCGGGTCAGCGCCACGACGAGGTCGTCGATCAGTGCAGCGGGGCTGCCGACCTTGCCCGACTGCTGTTGGTACTGCTCGACCGGACGATCCGACAGCACGTCACGCAACAGCCCCGACAGCCGAGCGGCCGTGGATGCTTCGAGCTGGCCGTCGTACCGTCCCGACCGCAGACCGTCGGAGAACCGGTCGGCCGACTGGCGCAGCTCGACACGAAGACGGCTCACCACCTCGTCGCCGGAGAGCTGCTCGCCGACGAGTCGTTCGATCGTGGTGCGCGCCTCACGCAGCGGATGCGCCGAGGCGTCGATGGCCAGCGCCGCCTCGTAGCCGAACAGGTGACCGACCATCGCCGACAGCACGAACCCCAGCGCCGGGTCGACCGCAGGGACATGGATCGTGGCCGCAGCGTGGTAGCGCGCCTCGCCGTCGTTGGCGACGACGACTGGCGTCGCCTTGTGTGCCGAGAAGATCGCGACTTCCTTTGCGACGTCGTCGGCAGTGGACCCGACCAGGCCCGCCGCACATACGAGGATGAGCGGCTCGGATGACAGGTCGATGTGCTTCTTGTCCTCGGTGGAGTCGCACGCCATCGACTTGTAGCAGAGCTCGCTGAGCTTGATCCGGACCTCTTCGGCAGCCACCTTGTTCGGGCCGTTGCCGACCACGGCCCAGTACCGCTTGGGTGGAGCGAGGCGGGCTGCGTCCGCGATCGCATCACGGCGTGTGAGCACCTCGCGCATCGCTGCAGGCAGCTCGCGCAGCGACGCGAGGAGTTCCGTTCGCCGCCTGGCGTCACCGAGACCGGCGGCCTCAGCGATGGCACACGACAGCACTGCACCGGCGGCGACCTGTGCGTAGAACGCCTTCGTGGATGCGACGCTCATCTCCACATCTCGACCGTCGGAGGTGTACATCACGCCATCGGCCTTGTCGGTGAGGTCGCTCCCGCGTCGGTTGACGATGCCGATCACCGCAGCGCCGCGTGCGCGCAGCAAGTCGACCGTGCGGTTCGTGTCGGTGGTGGTACCGGATTGGCTGACGGCGATGGCGAGCGTGTCACTCATGTCGAGGCGCATCGAGAAACCAGACAGCTCGGTGGCGGTGATCGCATCGACATCGAGTTCCGCGTTCGTCAACTCGTCGAGGATCGCGGCGGTGCTCTGTCCGGCGACCGCCGCCGTGCCCTGCCCGATCACCCGAACACGGGTGATGCTGCCAGCTGCGAGACGCTCGGCGATGTCGGGCGGCAGTGCCCGCTCTCCGACGTCAGCGCGGAGCCCCCCATCGGTGTCGACGATCTTGCCTCGCAGCGTCTTCGCGAAGCTCGTCGGGGCCTCGGAGATCTCCTTGAGCAGGAAGTGTGGCGCGTCGCCCCGATTGATGTCGCGAGTGGTCACCTCGGCGGTGACGACATCATCGGGTCCGACCGGCAGGGCAGAACCGTCGTACGAGCGACGAACGATCGAGTGGAGTTCGCCCGCACTGTCGCCGTCGAGCACCACGATCTCGCCGCCGTGTTCACCGTCCATTCGGACGTACTGTGCAGTCTCCTCGACGACCCCGTACGGCTCGCTCGCCACGATGTAGCAGTCGTCGGCGAGGCCGATGTACAAGCCCTGGCCGCTGCCTCTGAGGGCGAGCAACAGCTGCGACGGCGCCTCGGCGCTCGCCACACCGATCGCCACCGAGCCTTCGAACTCCGCAACGGTGCGCCGGAAGGCCTCCTCGAGCGGAGCGGTTGCAGCGTGTCGGGCGACCAGCGCTGGAATCACCTTGGCGTCCGTGGTGATCGTCGACGCGATCCGCAGCCCGTGGGCAACGCGGAGGTCGGCGTGGTTGTCGACGTCCCCGTTGAGCGCCGCGACCACGTAGGGCTCGGCCGCGCCAGCGGGCTGTTCGAGCTCGAACGAGTTCAAGGGGTGGGTGTTGGGCTCACTGATGATCCCGACGCTCGCCCAGCGAGTGTGGCCCAAGATGGCCACTCGCGCCGACGGAGAACGCAGGGCGCGGCGCAACAACGGGTCGGCCTCGAGCGCCCGGCGGAGCGCTGCGGTGTTGTCGCCGAGCTCGCCGATCTCAGCGGCCGCCTTGTAGACGAACGACAGGCAGGAACCAGCCGCAACGACCGCTCCCGACTGGAACAGCGGATCGGTGCCACGTTCGGCAACCAACGACGCAAGCGGCTCGGCAGCGATGTCGTGGCCCCACACGAACACGTGCAGGCCGGCGGAGTCGCGGCCGCGGACCTCCAAGCGGTCGATGGCCGAGAACGCCTGCTGGACGGCCAGGTACCCGCCGAGCATCGAATCCGACGCATCGCGCCCGGCAAGGGCGTCCACCTCACGGGTGGTGCGCAGTCGATCGTGGCGGACCGCCCACAGCACGTCCTTGAGGCCGATCAGTTCGGCATTGGCCTGCTCGAGCGCTTCCGCATCGAGGCCGTCGACGTTCGAGTCGAGCGCCCCCTCGACACTGCTGGCGAGCGCGTCGAGGCGATCGAGCCGCTCCGTGATCGCGGCCACCAGATCGACGTGGCCGACGAGCGCCAACACGCCCGGCAGCCCGCGGAGCGCATCGTCGACGACACCGACGGCACGAGCTGACCCGACGAGGGACGTTGCAGGGGCCTCCAACTGATCGAGTGCACGATCGAGGTCGGCGAGCATCTGGGCCCCGTCGGGCGTCGGCCGCGTCGGAGGTCTGCTGACGATGCCGATGATGCCGCACATGAGCGGTCAGGCTACTGGCGCCCTCAGCCGCCAAGGTGGCGGGCTGCGTCGGCGACGTCGTTGGCGAGGCGTCGTGCCATCTCGTCCGATGGCGCTTCGACCATCACCCGAACGAGGGGCTCCGTGCCGCTCGCTCGAACGAGGATGCGCCCAGCGCCGCCGAGGTCGCGCTGCGCATCGGCGATCTGATCGCTGAGTAGATCTGCGATGTCGGGCATGCGACGCGCAACCGGGACGTTGACGAGCACCTGCGGCAGTGAGGTCATCGTCGCCGCCGCCACCTCGGCCAGCGGCCGGCCCGCACGCTTCACCGCGTCGAGCAGCGCGACTGCGGTCAAGATGCCGTCGCCGGTGGTGGCGTGATCAGCGAAGATCACATGGCCCGACTGCTCGCCGCCCAATGAGTAGTCGCCCGCAGCCAGTGCAGCCAGCACGTACCGGTCGCCCACCGCGGTTTCGACCACATCGATGCCTGCGCGTTCCATGGCAAGTCGGAACCCCAGGTTGGTCATCACCGTCACAACGACACCGTTGTTGCGCAGCGCACCTCGCGCCCGCAGGTCGTTGGCGGTGATCGCGATGATGTGGTCGCCGTCGACGACGGTGCCCGTGTGGTCGACCGCGATCAACCGATCGGCGTCGCCGTCGAGAGCGATGCCGACATCGGCCGAGTGCTCGACGACCGCCGCGGCGACGAGCCGTGGCGCCGTCGCACCGCACCCGTCGTTGATGTTGCGCCCATCGGGCTCGTCGGCGATCACGATCACGTCGGCGCCGGCAGCGCGCAGCACATCGGGGCCGATGCGGTACCCAGCGCCATTGGCGGCGTCGAGCACCACCCGCACTCCGTCGAGTCGCAACCCGTCGAGAAATCCGACGACGTGGTCGATGTAGGCCTGGTGGTCGGCCGACACGTCGACGATCAGTCGGCGGGCCTGCTCGACGGTCGTCGGATCAGCTGGCTCGGTGAGCGCTTCGAGCGCTGCTTCGATGCGCCGCTCGACGTCGTCGGCCAGTTTCACGCCACCTTGAGCGAACAGCTTGATGCCGTTGTCGGTCCACGGGTTGTGCGACGCCGAGACGACCGCCCCGATCGCACCGCGTCGCTGCGCCTCGAAGGCAACCTGCGGCGTGGGCGCCACACCGAGGCGGACGACCTCGATGCCGTGGATGGCAAAGCCGACGGCGAGCGCGTCGTCGAGTTCCGGCGTGGACGCTCGGGTGTCGCCACCGATGACCACCTGCGTGGCGCCATCGGAACACAGCACACGCGCCGCGGCATACCCGAGGCGGGTGGCAAAGGTCGTGGTCAGCTCGCTGAGCGCAACGCCGCGAACACCATCGGTGCCGAACTGCATTGCGTCGCCAGCGTCAGCGCTTGGTGAACTGCGGCGCCTTGCGGGCCTTCTTGAGGCCGTACTTCTTGCTTTCCTTCTTGCGCGAGTCACGCGTGAGGAGGCCAGCCTTCTTCAGCGCCGCACGGCTCTCGGGATCGAGTTCGACGAGCGAGCGGGCGACGGCGAGTCGGAGCGCTCCAGCCTGACCGCTGATGCCACCACCGTGGATCGATGCGCTGATGTCGTAGCTTTCACGAGTGTCGGTGACGGTCAGCGCTTCGGAGACCACCATCTGCGACACCGCAGTGGGAAAGTACTCGTCGAGCGCCTTGCCGTTGATCGTGAACTGACCGGTGCCTGGGCGGAGCTGGGCGCGAGCCACTGCTTCCTTGCGGCGGCCGGTGGTCTGGGTGAGCGGTGCGGTTGCCATGCGTGCGTTGTCTCTCTAGCTACGTCGGTGCGTTCAGCGGGCCTTGGCGGCCGGGACTTCGAGCGTCGTGGGGGTCTGGGCTTGGTGCGGATGCGTCGGGCCGGCGTACACCTGGAGCTTCAGCATCTGCTGGCGCCCGAGTGGGCCCTTCGGGAGCATGCCCCGTACCGACTTGCGCAGCGCCTCGGTGGGCTTGCGGGCGTGGAGTTGGGCGTAGCTCTCGGACTTGATGCCGCCCGGGTAGCCGCTGTGGCGGTAGACCATCGTGCGGTCGGCCTTGCCGGCGGTCATCACGATCTTGTCGGCGTTGACGATGATCACGTGGTCGCCGGTGTCGATGTGCGGGGCGTACGTCGGCTTGTGCTTGCCACGCAGAATGCGGGCGACCTCGGTGCAGAGGCGCCCGAGCACGAGCCCTTCCGCGTCGACGACGTGCCAGTCACGCTGGATCTCGGAGGCTTTCGGGGTGTACGTCGGCATGGCGCAATCAATCTGTCGAAGGTCGAGGAGTGGGTATCCCACAACGGGGAACCGTGAAATGATACGGCCGCTGACTCCGGGCTCCAACCTGCGGTCCGGGAAGGTCAGGCGTCCCATCGCACGCCGCTGTAATCGACCGACCAGAGCGTGAGCCCGGTGGGTGGAGCGACGCGTCCAGCCGCGTCACGGTCGCGAGCCGCCAGGACCGCGGGCACCGACGTTGCTGGGCGACGGCCGAGTCCCACGTCCACCAAGGTGCCGACGATGCTTCGCACCATCTGGTGACAGAACGACGAGGCGGTGATCTCGAAGCGGTGCAATCGATCGAACCCGCCGACGTGTTCCCAGTGCGCGGCGCGAAGATGACGCACCAGGCTCGGCTCGACCATGCCCTCTGCGGGCTTCGGACGCCGACAGAACGATGAGAAGTCGTGTTCGCCGAGCAGCGAAGTCGCTGCAGAGTTCATCGCCTCGACGTCGAGCGGGTGCGGCACATGCCAGGCCCGGCCGGCCAGCAGCGGGTTCGGGGCGGCGTCGTTCCAGACGTCGTAGCGGTAGGTACGCCCGGTGGCCGAGAATCGGGCCGAGAAGTCCTCGGGAGCCCAGCCGATGTCGCGTGCAGCGACGTCCGGTGCGCACATCGTGTTGATGCTGCGTTGCAGGCGAGCGAGGTCGGTGTCGGCGGGAAGTACCCCAGAGATCACCTGACCCCAGGCGTGGACACCAGCGTCGGT
Source organism: Ilumatobacteraceae bacterium (assembly GCA_963793335.1). Taxonomy (GTDB): domain Bacteria; phylum Actinomycetota; class Acidimicrobiia; order Acidimicrobiales; family Ilumatobacteraceae; genus Sva-07. The sequence goes on from CAWBZS010000018.1 coordinate 16,945, forward strand.
GCGACCGGCACCGGTCAGGACCACCGGCTCACGCACCACCGTCTCGACGGCGGCTCGAACCACACCCATCACCGTACGGACGCCAACACTCTCGGCGAACCCACGAAAACTCGTGCCGTCGTAGGCGACGGTCAGGCGGGCGTTGCGACCTTCAGGCATTCCGCAACGCCCGAACTGCAGCTCAGACGAGTTCGATGCGCGCCATCTGGGCATTGTCGCCGTGGCGGCCGCCCATCTTGAGGATGCGGGTGTACCCACCGTTGCGCTCGGCGTAGCGCGGTGCGACGTCGTGCACCAGTTTGTAGGTCATTTCCTTGTCGCCGAGGAAGGCCTCGATCTGGCGGATCCGGTGCACCTGCATCGGGCCCTCTTCCTGGGCCTTCTTCGCCTTGGTGATCAGCTTCTCCGCGATCGGGCGGAGGTGCTTGGCCTTTGCCTCGGAGGTGGTGATCGCCTCGGCGGCGAACAGCGACGCTGCCAGGTTGGCCATCATCAGGCGCTGGTGCGCGGCGGAGCTTCCGAATCGGCGGGAGCGGCGTGGAGTGGGCATCGTTCAATCGTCTTTCGTTCGGTGCGTCGCGGCGATCAGCCGCGCAGCGTGAGACCGCGCTCGTCGAGCTTGGCCTTCACCTCGTCGAGGCTCTTCTGGCCGAAGTTGGTGATGTTGAGCAGGTCGTCTTCGGTCTTGGTCAGCAGTTCGCCGACCGTGTTGACCTGCGCCCGCTTGAGGCAGTTGTTCGGACGCTCCGACAGATCGAGGTCCTCGATCGGGAGGTCGAGGTCAGGCGAGCTGACCGTGGCGTCGACCACTTCGCCGAGCTCGAGGCCCTGCGGCTCGTCGGACATCGTGGCGACGAGATCGACCAGCGAACGCAGTGTGGCACCGGCGGAAGCGAGTGCATCGTTCGGGGTGATCGAACCGTCGGTCTCGATCTCGATCACGAGACGGTCGTAGTTGGTCGACTGCTCGACGCGCGTCGGCTCGACCTGGAAGGCGACACGGCGGACCGGGCTGAAGATGGCGTCGATCGGGATCACGCCGATGACCCGGTTGTCGTCCTCACGATTGCTCGACAGGTACCCGCGCCCCTGCTCGACGGTGAGGTCGATCGCAAGACGGCCCTTCGAGTTCAGCGTTGCGATGTGCAGCTCCCCATTGAGGACCTCGACGTCGGCTGGGCACTCGATGTCGGCGGCGGTGACCGCACCTGCACCCCGAGCGTCGAGACGCATCGTGACCGCTTCGTCGGACACCGACGTGACCACGATGTCCTTGAGGTTCAAGATGATGTCGGTCACGTCCTCGGCAACGCCGGGGATCGTGTCGAATTCGTGGAGGGAGTCATCGAAGCGGGCAGTGGTGATCGCCGCGCCGGGGATCGACGACAGCAGCGTGCGGCGCAGGGAGTTCCCGAGCGTGTGGCCGAAGCCGGGCTCGAGTGGACCGACGGCGAAACGGCCGCGGTTGTCCGACTCCTCGCCGAGAGCTTCGATGGTGGGGCGCTGCATGACGAGCATTGGTGCCGGGACCTTTCCGGGGTGTTCGAGTGACGAGCGGGTGCGTGGAGAAGCGGGGATTACTTGGAGTAGAGCTCGACGATGAGCGATTCGCGAACGGGCACATCGATGTGCTCACGTTCGGGCAGGCTGCGAACCGTGACGGCCTTGCCGCCGTCGCTCGCTTCGAGCCAGCCCACGAGTGAGCGGTCGAGCGTGTCGATGTTGTGCTGCACGACGATCATCTTCTGTGCCTTGGGCGACAACGAGATGACGTGACCCTGCTTGCAGCGGAAGCTGGCGATGTCGACGCGTTTGCCGTCGACGTGGATCAGGCCGTGGTTGACGAACTGGCGTGCCTGCGGGCGACTCGACGCCCAACCGGCGCGGTAGACCACGTTGTCGAGGCGCTGCTCGAGCAGGCGCAACAGGATTTCGCCCGTGGGGCCCTGCTGCCGCTGCGCTTCGAGGTAGGTCTTGTGGAACTGACGTTCGAGCACGCCGTAGATGTACTTCGCCTTCTGCTTCTCCTGCATCTGGGCGAGGTACTCGCTGCCGGCGTTGCGGCGACGGGTACGACCGTGCTGGCCCGGGGGGAACGGGCGACGCTCGAGGGCCTGGCGACCCTTTTCGTTTTCGAAGATGTTGACCGAGAGGCGGCGCGAGATGCGCACCTTGGGTCCGGTGTAGCGAGCCATGATCAGTTACTCCTCAGCCGCGCCGACGCTTGGGTTGACGGCAGCCGTTGTGGGCAACCGGGGTGACGTCCTTGATCGAGATGACCTCGATGCCGGCCTGCTGGATCGAGCGCACGGCGGTGTCGCGACCCGAGCCGGGGCCCTTGACCTGCACCTCGGCACGCTTCAAGCCGTGCTCCATCGCGGCGCGGGCGGCCTTCTCGGCGGCCTGCTGCGCGGCGTACGGGGTGCTCTTGCGGCTCCCCTTGAACCCAACGCCACCCGACGATGCCCAGGCGATGACGTTGCCCTGGGGGTCGGTGATCGAGACGATGGTGTTGTTGAACGAGCTCTTGATGTGCACCACGCCGGTGGTGACATTCTTGCGGTCGCGCTTGCGCGGCCGGCGACTGGTGGTCTGCTTCGCCATTACTTCCTCACTGCCTTCTTCTTGTTGGCGACGGTGCGCTTGGGGCCCTTGCGGGTGCGGGCGTTCGTGTGGGTGCGCTGACCGCGAACGGGCAGGCCCTTGCGGTGACGGACACCCTGCAGGCAGCCGATCTCGATCTTGCGCTTGATGTCGCCCTGCACGTCACGACGCAGATCGCCCTCGATCTTGAGGTTCTGGTCGATGTAGGAGCGAATGCGGTTGACCTCGTCCTCGGTGAGGTTCGACACCTTGGTGTTCGGGTCGAGTTCGAGTTGCGCGCAAATGGTCTGCGCAGTGGGCAGACCAATTCCGAAGATGTAGGTGAGCGAGATTTCCAACCGCTTTTCGCGGGGGATGTCGACGCCGGCGATACGTGCCATGTGATTTCTCCTGTGCCCCTCAGCCCTGACGCTGCTTGTGGCGGGGATTGGTGCAGATGACCATGATGCGACGATGGCGACGAATCACCTTGCAGTTGTCGCACATCGGCTTGACGCTGGGTCGAACTTTCATGGTTGCTCTCTTACTTGTACCTGTACGTGATGCGACCTCGGGTGAGGTCGTAGGGGGTGAGTTCCACCTGCACCTTGTCGCCGGGCAGAATACGGATGTAGTGCATCCGCATCTTGCCGGAGATGTGCGCCAAGACTTCATGTCCGTTGTCGAGCGCGACCTTGAACATGGCATTGGGAAGCGATTCGAGGATCTTGCCTTCCAGCACGATCGCATCTTCCTTTGGCTTTGGCAGGGGCTTCTCCTCGCTCGGTCGGGTGTTGTGGGCTTGTCGGTGACTGTTTCGTGGCATCTGAGTCGTCGACACAGCGCACGGAAGGTCTGCGAACAGACCGGCGTTTGATGCTAGCGGCGTGGTTGAACAGTTCCAATGAGTTGGTCCACGGGATTTCCCGTCTCGTGTGCTAGAGCGCCCGTTATGGTCGACAGCGAGTCGTTCCCCTCCAGTTCCACCGCCCCACCCAACCCCCCAAGGAGTGAGTGATGCGTTTGCACCGCTTGGTGATCCCCGCGGCCGCCTTCACCGTGGCGCTCGGTGTCGCCGCCTACACGCTGCTCGACGATGACGACGTGCCGATCGTCGACACGTCCGGAATCGACACACCTGGAATCGACACGGCCGACGTCGATTCGTCCACACCCCCCGCCTCCGTCGAGGAAGAACGCCCGGGACGTGAGTGGATGACACCGATCAGGGTGGCCGACCCAGCGATGGCCATCGGCGACCCCGATGCACCATTGGTGATGGTCACCTTCGAGTCGTTCGGCTGTCTGTGGTGCGGCAACTTCCACCGACTCACCATGCCCGAGGTGTACGAGAAGTACGTCGACACCGGACTGCTCCGAATCGAATCGCGGATGATGCCCTACGAGGAACGGGCGCTTCCTGGCGCACTCGTCGGCACCGCGGCCGGCCTGCAGGACCGGTACTGGGAGTTGGCCGAGGTCTTGTACCCGTTCATCTCCGGCGATGGTGACGCGCCGATCGGCCGCAACCTGAGCCCGACCGAACTGGGCGACTACCGCGAGCGACAGTCCGAAGCTGCGATGCTGGCCGAGGTCGAACGACGGGCCGACGACATCGACCTCGACTACGAGAAGTTCCTCGCCGACTACCGATCGCCCGAGGCCCGCCAGCGAGTGGCGAACGACACCGACATCGGCTACGCCGTCGGCTTCACCGGCACGCCGGCGATGGTGGTCAACGGCGTCCCGCTCGGCGGATACGTCAGCTTCGAGTCCTTCGACGAATTCCTGACGTCGGTGCTCGACGCCTCGACGTCCGACTCGACCGCCGACTGATGCCGCTGACCGGCGACGTCGGCTACGTCGCAGCGCTGGCCGGTGGCGTCCTCGCACTGCTCAGCCCATGCGGCGCGCTGCTGTTGCCGTCGTTCTTCGCCTACGCGTTCAACGATCCGAGCACGTTGCTGGCGCGCACCGGCGTGTTCTACCTGGGCCTGATCACCACGTTGGTACCACTGGGCGTCTCGGCGTCGTCGTTGACCGTGTTCGTGCGGTCCAACCAGGAGACGGTGGTCACCACGGCCGGGTTCGTCGTCATCGCACTCGGACTCCTGACGGCCTTCGGCGGCGGTTTCTTCCTCGCCGGACGCCGGGTGCGCGAGCGCAGCGCCACCGCTGGCACCTCCAATGGATCGGTCTATGCGCTGGGGCTCGCGTACGGGCTGACCGGTTTCTGCACCGGCCCGATCCTCGGTTCGATCCTCGTGCTCGCTGCGGCAGGGGGACAGCCAGTTCGCGGCGGCCTGCTGCTTGCGGTGTACGCCCTCGGCATGACGATCCCACTCGTGGCGCTGGCGTTGCTCTGGGGGCGCCTCGGAGAACGAGCACACAAGTGGCTGCGGGGACGCGATGTCCACATCGGTCGGTTCGTGTTTCATTCGACATCGTTGGTCTCGGGGCTGCTGATGGCGGTGGTCGGCGTGGTGATGGTCGTCGGAGGCGGCGCGCTCGTCGAGTCGAACACCCTGGCGCTCGCAGGTGTGCGCGCCGAAGAATGGGCCACGGACCTGGGCAGCCGTTTGCCCGATGAGCTGCTCGCACTGGTGGCCGTGCTCGCGACCGGGACCTGGCTCGTGGTGCGCTGGCGCCAGCCCGAGTCGGACCGATGACTGCATGACGTCGTTACCCTCGCCCCGGTGGTTGATGGAGCAGGCATGAGCAGCGCGCGACGTCGCGTGCAGACCGCGCTCGATGCCCGTGACGACTACAAACGTTGGGTCCTGCTCACCGGTCTCGCCGGCATGTTCGCGACCACGTTCCCCGTGACGTTGCTGGCGGTCAGCCTGTCGACGATCGCCGACGACTTCCAGGCAACCGAGACCTTGATCGCGTGGGTGATCTCGGCGCCGCTGCTCGCATCTGCGGTCGCACTGCCCATTCTCGGCAAGTTGGGCGACCTCTACGGCCACCGCCGCGTGTTTCTGACCGGGTTCACGATCTCGACGGCGATCACGGCGCTCACCGTGTTCGCCTGGGATCCGATCTCGCTGATCGCGATGCGTGGCCTGGCAGTGATGATCGGTGGTGCGACGATCCCGTCGTCGATGGCGTTGATCAACAGTGTCTACGGCCGGAGCGAACGCGCCAAGGCGATGGGCTGGTGGTCGCTGGTGGCCGCCGGATCACCGGCGATCGGGCTGGTGATCGGTGGTCCGCTGATCGACGCGGTCGGCTGGCGCCCGATGTTCGGAATCCAGGCGGCGCTGTCGATCATCCCGGTCGTCGCTGCGTATCTGATCTTGCGCGAAACCCCGTTGCGTACCGATGTCGGCTTCGACGTCGCTGGCGCCGTCACGCTCGCCGTCGCCACCGGCTCGATCATGTTCGCGCTCAACCAGGTGCCGCTGCGCGGCCTCGACGGCGTCATCGTCGGCGCGCTGGCCGTCGGTGTCGTCGGTGTGGCGGCGTTCTGCGCCGTCGAGATGCGGGTCGACTTCCCACTGCTCCCACTCGAGTTCTTCCGACGTCGCAACTTCACCACGTCGTTGCTCGCCGCGCTGTTCTCCGGTGCCGCCTACATGGGCGGCTTCGTCCTGGCGCCGCTGATGTTGCAGTCGGTGTTCGCGCTGTCGGTGTCGGCAACATCGTTGGTGATGCTGTTGCGGCCCGCCTCGTTCGCGATCACCTCACCCATCGGCGGCACGCTGGCGTCACGGATCGGCGAGCGACCGGTCGCCATGTTCGGCTCGCTGGGGATCGCGGTCGCCCTGGTGTTGCTCGGGCTCGGAGGCACCGCCGATCTGTTGTGGATCGTCGTGGTCGGATTGGTCATGCAGGGCATCGGCAACGGCACCGCCCAGCCGACGATCACCGCGACGATGTCGAACTCGGTCGACGAGGCAGATCTCGGAATCGCCGCAGCCGCTCAGCGCATGGCGTTCCAGGTCGGCAGCGCCCTCGGCATCTCGACGCTCACCTCGATCTATGGCGGCACCGAACAGGCATCCGATTTTCTCACCGCGTACCTCGTCGGGGCAGCGATCGGGGCGATGGCGTTGCTGTTCGCCGCGATGATGCGATCAACCCCCGTCGACATCACCAGCGCCGAGCAACCCGACAGCGACCAGACACTCGCGCTGCGGACCGACTGATCCGCCGCAGGCGGTGGAAACCATGGCCGAACTCGCTGCTGCGATGGTGGTGTCGTTCGGGGTGGTCTTCGTGGCCGAACTCGGCGACAAGACCCAACTCCTCGCACTGGGATTCGGAGCACAGCACTCGCTCCGGACGGTGGCGATCGGGCTCACCTTGGGGTACGGCGCCGCCAATCTCGTGGCCGCAGTCATCGGTGGCATCCTCGGCGCCTCGCTCCCCGCCCGCCCGATGCAGATCATCGGTGGACTGGTCTTCTTCGCGTTCGCCTTGCTCGCTGTCCGACGGGCGGCGTCGAACGCGAGCACCGACGACGGCGCCGAGTCGGACCGGGCGGCCACGAGCGGTGGTGCGGTTGGGGCGACCCTGTCGATTGCGGCTGCGATCGCGCTCGCAGAGATGGGCGACAAGACCCAGATCGCCACGGCCACGCTCGCATCGCAGTCGCCGCCGGTCGCCGTGTGGCTGGGCGCCACGCTGGGAGCAGCGGCGAGCGGCATGGTTGGCGCAGTCGCCGGGAGTGTGGTCGGCGATCGCATCGCCGTTCGAACCCTCCACCTGGCCTCGGCGGCGCTGTTCGTCGCATTCGGTGTTGCGATGCTCGCCGGTTGGTTCTGAGTTGGATGATCCTGTTGCAGGGTGTGCGGATGTCAGGACGTCGGTGAGCGCAACAGGTCACCGCGCAAGAGCGCCTGGATGGCATCGATGGCGCAGCGATGCTGCGCCGTGGTCTCCGAGGCGCCTTCGGTGAGCCCGATCAACATGATGCGGATGAACTCCACCATCCGCTCACGGTCGTGCGGACGCACCTCGCCCGTGGCGACGCCGGCGTCGACGACCGCGACGAAGAACTCGTCGCGAGCGGCGTCTGCTCGCGCCAGGCGTTCGGCGATCTCCGGAAACCGGCGCATGTCGTTGCGCACGGTGCCGACGAAGAGCGCGAGGGTGTGGTCCTCGACGTTCATCCGGTGTGCTGCCTCGAGCATCCCTTCGAACTTGCCGAGGAAGGTGTCCGACGCCTCGACTGCTTCCACGAAGCGGCCGTAGACCCGGCGCTGCATGTCGAGGTGTACCGCCACGTAGAGATCGAGCTTCGACTCGAAGTAGTGATACAGCGCACCGGTGGTGATGCCTGCCGCCTCGGCGAGCGACCGATTGGTGACCGCGCCGTAGCCCCGATCGGCGAACTGCCGACGGGCATTGTCGATGATTGCCCGTCGCGTGTCGGCCGAGTCGGTGGCCGGGGGTCGTCCCCGTCTGCGAGGCCCCGCCGCTGCAGTGTCGACCATCACACGAGTATGCACCCGAGCCGTCACACAGCTGTGATCGGACGGCCTCAGGTTCGGTTGGCCTCGACGGCCTTCACCAGCCGGTCGAACACGGCGTCGGGGTGTCCGATTCCGTTGATCACCTCGAGCCGCTTCTGATCGCCATAGTGCTTGATCAGCGGGAACGTCTGCTCCTCGTACAGGTCGAGACGGCGGTTCACCGAGTCGGGTGTGTCGTCGGCACGCTGCTTGACGTCGCCGCCACACACGTCGCAGATCCATGGGTCCGGGTCGTTGCCGGTGGCGACGTAGTTGGTGCCGCAGTCGCGGCACACCCGACGCGCCGAAATGCGCTCCAACACGATCTCGCGCGGAACGTTGAGGTCGAGCACCACGTCGATCGGTTTGTTGTCGGCAATCGCGTCGAGGGCGTCGGCCTGTTCGATCGTGCGCGGAAATCCATCGAGGATGTAGCCCCGGGTGGAGGCATCCGCAGCCGACAACCGCTCGTCGACGATGCCGATCATGATCTCGTCGCCGACGAGTCCGCCGGCGTCCATCACCTTCTTGGCCATCAGCCCGAGCTCGGTGCCTTCTCGCACCGCCGCACGCAGCATGTCACCGGTCGAGATGTGCGGAACGACGAAGTGCCGTGACAATCGCACGCATTGCGTGCCCTTGCCGGCACCCTGTCGCCCGAGGATGATGAGGCGGGCGCCGGGGATCACGCCAGACCTACTTGAGGAAGCCCTCGTAGTTGCGCAGCGTGAGCTGGCTGTCGATCTGGCGCATGAGTTCGAGCGCCACACCGACGGAGATCAGCACGCTGGTACCGGCGAAGCCGAAGGAGTTGATGCCGGCGATGATCAGCAGGATGTACGGCAGGATCGCGATGATCGCGATGAACACCGCGCCCGGCAGGGTGATGCGGTTCACGGCCTTGCCCAGGTACTTCTCGGTCTGCGGGCCAGGTCGAACGCCTGGGATGAAGCCCCCTTGACGACGCAGCTGATCGGCCTGACGGACGGGGTCGAACGCAATCGAGTTGTAGAAGTAGGCAAACGCGATGATCATCAACGCGAAGATCGTGATGTACACGAAGTTCTGCGGGTTGACGATGTACTGGTCGACGAACCCGGCGATGTCGCCTCGCCAGCCCTCGCCGGAGCCGAGGAACTGCGAGCCGATCACCGGCAGCAGCAGGATCGAGCTGGCGAAGATGATCGGGATGACGCCGGACTGGTTGACCTTCAACGGGATGTAGGTGTTCTGTCCGCCCATCATCCGGCGGCCGACCACACGTTTGGCGAACTGCACCGGAATTCTTCGCTGGCCCAATTCGACGAACACCACCGCCACGATGATCCCGAGGGTGAGCAGCACCATTGCCACGAACCAGAACACTTTGTTGAGCTGCAGGATGCTCCAGAACCCGCCGGGGAGGCTGGCGACGACCGAGGCGAAGATGATCATCGACATGCCGTTGCCGATGCCACGCTGGCTGATCAGCTCGGCCATCCACATGAGCACAGCGGTGCCGGCGACGAGCGTCGGGATGATCAGGTACCCACGCGGCCAGATGCCGTCGGGAAGCAGCGGCACGGTCGGTGCCGTGCTGGCGGCGGAGAAGAACGCTTGACCACTGCCGGTACCGAAGATGAACACGAGTCCGGTCGCCTGCAGCGTGGCCAAGCCGATGGTGACGTAGCGGGTGTACTGGGTGATCTTGCGCTGGCCGACCGCACCCTCCTGCTGGAGTTCTTCGAGCTTCGGGATCACCACGCCGAGCACCTGCATGATGATGCTCGCGGTGATGTACGGCATGATGCCGAGCGCGAAGATCGAGAAGCTCTCGAACGCGCCACCGGAGAACAGGTTCAAGAACCCGAGGGCTCCCTGCTGGTTGGCGGACTCACGGAGCTGCTCGATGGCGATCGGATCGACGCCGGGAACCCGAATCGCGACGCCGAGTCGATAGACGGCAACCATTGCGACGACGAACAACAGCTTGTTGCGAAGGTCGTGGACCTTCCAGATGTTCGCCAACTGCGAAAGCACTCAGAACACTCCTGTGTGGTGATTGGTCAGAGTCGGGGGATGGCAGGACGCCGGACCGCTCAGCGGTTGGCGAACTGGTTGCCCTTGACGGCGGGACGACCGGCCTTGCCTTCTTCGCGGAAGGGAAGTTCGATGAGCGTCACGGTACCGCCTGCGGCGGTGACGGCCGCGGCAGCAGCCTCGGAGATCGCATGCACGTGCAGGTCGACCTTGGTGGAGATCTCGCCGCGGGCGAGGACCTTCACGAACGACTTCTTGCGCACCACGCCGTTGGCGACGAGCACCTCCGGAGTGACGGTGGCGTCGCCGGTCTTCTCGACGAGATCACCGAGGGTGTGCAGGTTGACGGCCTGGTACTCGACGCGGAACGGGTTGTTGAACCCCTTCAACTTCGGCACGCGCTGCTTGAGCGGCGTCTGGCCACCTTCGAAGCCTCGTGCGACCGTGTTGCGGGCGCGCTGGCCCTTCGAGCCGCGGCCGGCGGTCTTGCCACCCTTGCCGCCGGTGCCTCGACCGACGCGCTTGGCATTCTTCGTGGCACCGGGGGACGGCGCCAAGTCGTGGACCTTCATGGTCAGCTCTCCTTCGAATCAGCTGCGATCGCTGCGCCGTCGGACACCTCGAGGAGGTGCGGGACCCGGGCGATCATGCCGCGGATCTCCGGACGGTCGGGCAGCGTGTTGGTGCGACCGATCTTGCCCAGGCCGAGCGCGCGCAGCGTGCCGCGGTGCTTGGGCTTGGTGCCGATCGACGACCGCACCTGTGTGACGGTGATGGTGGACTCGCTCATTCGGCACCTCCGGTGTTGGAGCCGGCCGACGCCTTCTGGCGCTCGTTGTAGGCGTTGAGCAGGCCCTTGGGGACGAACTCCTCGGCGGGGAGACCTCGGCGAGCCGCGATCTCGTCGGGGCGCTGCAGCGACTTGAGGCCGTTGACCGTGGCGCGGGCCACGTTGATGTGGTTCGCGGAGCCGAGCGACTTGCAGAGCACGTCGTGGATTCCGGCCTCTTCGAGGATGACACGAGCAGCGCCACCGGCGATCACGCCGGTACCGGGTGCTGCGGGTTTCATCATCACCTTGCCGCCGCCGGTGGTACCGAGGACGGGGTGAATGATGGTCGAACCTGCCATCGGGACCTCGAAGAGATTGCGCTTGGCCTCTTCGGTGCCCTTCTGGATGGCCAACGGCACTTCTTTTGCCTTGCCGTAGCCGAGACCGACACGACCGTTGCCGTCGCCGATCACCACGAGCGCGGTGAAGGAGAACCGACGACCACCCTTGACGACCTTGGCCACACGGTTGATCGTGATGACGCGCGACTCGCGCAGACCGCTGTCGTCGCCGTCGCGGCTGTCACGGCCGCGGCCATCACGGCCGCCTCCGCGGTTGTCGCCGGGATTGTTGCTGGGGAATGCCATCAGAACTCCAGTCCTGCTTCACGTGCGGCGGATGCCACGGCTGCGATACGACCGTGGTAGGCGAACCCACCACGGTCGAACACGACCTTGTCGATGCCCGCAGCCTTGGTCCGCTCGCCGATCAGCGTGCCGACACGAGTTGCTGCTTCGACGCTCGATCCCGAACCTGCGGAACGCAGGTCGGCCTCGTTGGTGGATGCAGCCGCCAGGGTGACGCCGGCATCGTCGTCGATGACCTGCACCGACAGGTGCTTGTTGGAACGGAACACCGCGAGGCGAGGGCGCGCTGCGGTGCCGTGGATCTTCTTGCGGACGCGACGGTGGCGGCGGATGCGGCCACTGCGGCGTGCTTCGGCGATCTTGGTCATGAGACGCTCCGTTACTTCTTTCCGGCTTTGCCGGCCTTGCGCACCACTCGCTCGCCCGCATAGCGGACACCCTTGCCCTTGTACGGCTCGGGCTTGCGGAGGCTGCGGATGTTGGCGGCCACCTGGCCGACCACTTCTTTGTCGATGCCCGACACGATGACCTGTGTCTGAGCCGGGACCTCGAACGTGATGCCCTCCGGGGCCTTCACGTCGATCGAGTGGCTGAAACCCAGGTTCAGACGCAACGCGCCGGGGCCCTGGGCTTCGGCTCGATAGCCGACGCCGACGATCTCGAGGTTCTTGGTGAAGCCGTCGGTGACACCGACGACCATGTTGTGCACCAGGCTGCGGGTGAGCCCGTGCATGGCCTTGGTCTTGTTCTCGTCGTTCGGGCGATCACACACGAGGGTGTCGCCGTCCTGAGAGATGGTGATGGTGCCGGGGATCTGACGCTCGAGGGTGCCCTTGGGCCCCTTGACCGAGATCGTTCGGCCGTCGAGTGTGACGTCGACGCCTGCGGGCACCGCGATGGGTGCCTTTCCGATGCGAGACATTGGTTCCTACTTCTCCTTCGTTCCGGCCCGGATCACCAGACGTAACACATGACCTCGCCGCCGACGTTGCGCTTGCGCGCCTCGCGGTCGGTCATCAGGCCGTGGGAGGTGGACAGGACGGCCACGCCGAGACCACCGAGCACACGAGGCACGGTGTTGGCGTTGCGGTACACGCGCAGGCCCGGCGTCGAGATACGACGCAGACCCATGATCGTGCGATCACGATCGGGCGAGTACTTCATCTGGATGGTCAGCACGTCGCCGACACCCTTGGGTGACGGGGCCGTTTCGAAGCTCTCGATGTAGCCCTCCTTGCGGAGGACCTCAGCGAGTGCGACCTTCTGCTTGGACGAGGGCATGCGCACCTCGTCGTGCTTGGCGGTGTTCGCGTTGCGGACCCGCGTGAGCATGTCGGCGATGGGATCGGTCATCATGATGGTTGTCTCCTCACCAGCTCGACTTCGTCAGGCCGGGGATCTCGCCGGCATGGGCGAGCTCTCGCAGGCACACTCGGCAGAGTCCGAATTTGCGATAGACCGAACGCGCCCGGCCACAGCGCCGGCAGCGGGTGTAGCCGCGAACCTTGAACTTCGGCTTCGCGTTGGCCTTGTTGATCAGTGCTTTCTTTGCCATGTCGTCGCCTCAGCTCACTTCTTCTTGCCGCCGTAGCGCGGACCCTTGGACTTCTTCTTGCGGGGCTCGTTGTCGGCGTCGGCGCCCTTCTTGAAGGGGAACCCGAACGCATCGAGCAGGGCCTTGCCACTGTCGTTGTCGTGGGCGGAGGTCACGATCGTGATGTCCATCCCACGCGGGTGGTCGGCCTTGTCCGGGTCGATCTCGGCGAACATGGTCTGCTCGTTGAGCCCGAACGTGTAGTTGCCGTGGCCGTCCCACGAGTGGGCCGGCAGACCGCGGAAGTCGCGAATACGAGGGATCGCCACCGAGATCAGCCGGTCGAGGAACTCCCACATGCGGTCGCCACGCAACGTCACCTTGACGCCGATCGCTTGACCTTCACGCAACTTGAAGTTGGCGATCGAGGTGCGAGCCTTCGTGACGATCGGCTTCTGGCCGGAGATCACGGTCAGGTCAGCGACACAGCCCTCGATCAGCGACGGCTGACCGGCGGCACGGCCGACGCCCATGTTGATCACGATCTTGGTGAGGCCGGGCACCTGCATGACGTTCTGGATGTCCAGATCGGCCTGCAGCTTGGCCCTGATCTCGTCGTTGTAGCGCGTCTTGAGACGGGGCGCGGTTGCCGTTTCGGCAGTTGCGGTGCTCATCAGATGACCTCTCCGCTCGGGCGGGCGATACGCACCTTCGTGCCGTCGTCCTGCGTCTTGTAGCCGACGCGGACCTTCTTGCCGTTGTGCACGAGCATCACGTTGCTGGCGTCGAACGGAAGATCCTTCTCGATGATGCCGCCGGGCTCGTTGGCACGACGTGCCTTCTGATGCTTCGACGCCACGTTGATTCCGTTGACGATGATCTTGTTGGTCTTCGGGAAGACGAAGGCGATCTCGCCCTGCTTGCCCTTGTCTTTGCCGGTGATCACCTCGACGGTGTCACCCTTCTTCAACTTCATGGTCAGAGCACCTCCGGTGCCAGCGACACGATGCGCATGAACTTGCGGTCGCGCAGCTCACGGCCGACAGGGCCGAAGATGCGGGTACCGCGTGGGGTGAGGTCGTCCTTGATCAGCACGGCCGCGTTCTCGTCGAAGCGGATGTAGCTGCCGTCGGGTCGACGCTTCTCTTTCTTGACTCGGACGACGACGCACTTGACGACTTCGCCCTTCTTGACGCCAGCACCTGGCATGGCGTCTTTCACGGTGGCGACGAAGATGTCGCCGATCGAGGCGTACCTGCGGCGGGTGCCGCCGAGCACCTTGATGCACAACACTTCCTTGGCGCCCGAGTTGTCGGCGACGCGAAGGCGAGATTCCTGCTGAATCACTTGGCACGCTCCAGAACATCGGTGATCCGCCAGCGCTTGTTCTTGCTGAGCGGGCGAGTCTCCATCACGCGCACCTTGTCGCCGACGTTGACGTCGTTCGTCTCGTCGTGTGCGTACAGCTTCTTGGTGCGCAGGATGAACTTGTTGTACTTGGCGTGGCGCACACGATCGACGACCGCCACGACAGCGGTCTTGTCCATCGCGTTCGACACGACGGTGCCCTCACGGGTCTTGCGAACCTTGCGCTCGGTGGCGGTGTCGCTGGTTTCGGTGATGTCAGTCATCTGGGATTCCGTCACTGTCCGGCCTCGGCCGCTGCGATTTCACGCTGGCGGATGAGGGTGTTGATACGAGCGACCTGCTTGCGCACCTTGCCGATTTCGGCAGAGTTGTCGAGCTGGCCGGTCGCGTTGCGAAAGCGCAGGTTGAGCGCTTCCTGCTTGGTGGCCTTCAATTCGTCGATCAGTTCACCGAGGCTGAGATCGGCGAGGTCGCTGTTGTTCTTGGCCATCAGATCTCCTCCTCACGGGTGATGATGCGTGCCTTGATCGGCAGCTTCTGGATCGCCTTCTCGAGGGCGGCCTTGGCGAGCGCCTCGTCGGGGTAGGACAGCTCGAACAGCGTGCGGCCGGGCTTGACGACGGCCACCCAGAACTCGGGGTTGCCCTTGCCGGATCCCATGCGGGTCTCGGCCGGCTTCTTGGTGACGGGCTTGTCCGGGAACACGTTGATCCAGACCTTGCCGCCGCGCTTGATCGAGCGGGTCATGGCGATACGAGCCGCTTCGATCTGGCGAGCGGTGATCCAGCCAGGCTCGAGCGCCTGGATGCCGTATTCACCGAAGTTGAGGCCGGAGCCACCTTTGGTGAGGCCTTTGGTGCGGCCGCGATGGTGCTTGCGGTGGGCGACCTTGCGAGGCATCAGCATGGTTCGGTCCCCTTTCAGTCCTCGCCGCGCAACCGCGGCGTGTCGTGGCCCTCGCCCTGCGCAGTGCGCTTGGCGATTGCCTCTTCTTCGTCGAGCAACTTCTCGAGCTCGGGATCGGCCTCACGAACGAGCGGCTGCGTTTCCGGAGCCGGGGCAACGTCGCGGGGTCCACCGGACGACACCACCTTGCGAGGGCCGCCCTGGCCGGAGGTCTCGCCGACCGCCATTGCGGCCTCGCGGGCGATCTTGTCCTCATTGAGCTTCTTGTACGGGAGGATGTCTCCCTTGTAGATCCAGACCTTGACGCCGACGCGTCCGCTGGTGGTCTTGGCTTCGCGCATCCCGTAGTCGATGTCGGCACGCAGGGTGTGCAACGGCACTCGTCCTTCGCGGTACCACTCGGTGCGGCTCATCTCGGCGCCGCCGAGGCGACCCGAACACTGCACCCGGATCCCGAGGGCACCGGCGCGCTGTGCGTTCTGCACGGCGCGCTTCATCGCACGACGGAACGCGATGCGGTTGACGAGCTGGTCGGCAACACCCTGGGCGATCAACGCAGCATCGAGTTCGGGATTCTTGATCTCGACGATGTTGAGCTGGATCTTCGGGTTGCCCGTGATCTTGGTGATCAGCTGACGGAGTTCGTCGGCCTGGGCGCCACGGCGACCGATGACGATGCCGGGACGTGCGGTGTGCACGTCGACACGAAGCTTGTCACGGGTGCGCTCGACTTCGATGCGGCTGATCGCCGCCGACTCGAGACGCGTCATGATCTCCTGGCGGATCGTCCAGTCCTCGGTGAGGTAGTCCTTGTACTCGCGCTCGGAGAACCAACGCGACTTCCAGTCGGTGGTCACTCCCAGGCGGAAGCCGTACGGATTGATCTTCTGACCCATTACTTGGTCTCCTCTTCGCCGGCTTCGGCGTCACTGGCTTCGGCCGCGTCGGTGCTGGTCGTTTCCGGCGCGTCGGACACCTCGTCGGCTGCGGCCTCTTCGGTGCTGGCGACTTCTTCGGTGGTGGCTGGCGTCGTGGTGGTGTCTGACACCTCGGTTTCGGCGTCTGCTGACTCGACGTCGGTGCTGCCGGCGTTGGTGTCAGACACCTCGTCGGTTGCGTCGGCGGACTCGTCGGTGATCTCAGCGTCGACGATCTCCTCGTCGGCGTCGATCGCGTCGATGACCTCTTCGGCTTCTGC
Source organism: Ilumatobacteraceae bacterium (assembly GCA_963793335.1). GTDB lineage: Bacteria > Actinomycetota > Acidimicrobiia > Acidimicrobiales > Ilumatobacteraceae > Sva-07. Next base: position 33,431 of record CAWBZS010000018.1, read on the forward strand.
AGCCTGCTGGCGGCTGCGCTCGACGCGCTGGCGGCGGCTGGCACTGCTGCTCTGCGGGCGACCTCGGCCTGCGGAGCCACCGGCGCGCTCCTGGCGTGCGGTGATGACGGCGATGCGATCGTCGCTCATGCGGGCCACGATCACCGTGATGTGACAGCTGCGCTTGTTGATGCGAGTGGCACGGCCACGGGCACGGGGGCGGAACCGACGCAACGTCGGGCCCTCGTCGGCGAAGCAGGCGACCACGTAGAGCTCTTCAGCGTCCTGGTCGTCGTTGTTGACCGCGTTGGCGACCGCACTGGCGAGCACCTTGCGAACGTCACGGGCGATGTGGCGGTCGGTGAACTGCAGCACCTCGTCGGCGGTACGAACATCGAGGCCGCGGATCAGGTCGAGGACGGCACGGGCCTTGGAGGCCGACGACCGCACGTACTTGGCGGTCGCCTTCGTGCCGGAGCGTTCGCCGGCGACGAACGCCTTCTCGTTGAGTTTCGGTCCGGTCATCAGCGGCGACCCTTCGAGTTGCGCTCCATGCCTGCATGGAACTTGAAGGTGCGGCTCGGGCTGAACTCTCCGAGCTTGTGACCCACCATCGACTCGGTCACGTAGACCGGGACGTGCTTGCGTCCGTCGTGGACGGCAAGGGTGTGGCCGACCATGTCGGGGATGATGGTGGAGCGGCGCGACCAGGTCTTGATGACCTTGCGCTCTCCGGCGGCGTTCTGGGCGTCGATCTTCTTGAGAAGATGATCGTCCACGAACGGGCCCTTCTTGAGACTGCGAGACATGTGGGGTTACCTTCCTTGCCGCGTCAGCGGCGACCCTTGCCGGAACGACGACGACGGATGATCAGCTTCTGGCTGGCCTTCTTCTTGTTGCGAGTGCGACTCTCGGGCTTGCCCCATGGGGACACGGCCGGACGGCCACCGGACGTGCGGCCTTCGCCGCCACCCAACGGGTGGTCGACCGGGTTCATGGCCACACCGCGGGTCTGGGGCTTCTTGCCCTTCCAGCGGTTGCGGCCGGCCTTGCCGATCTTGACGAGCTCGTGCTGGCTGTTGCCGACTTCGCCGACGGTCGCACGGCAGTCGAGCATCACACGACGCATCTCGGTGGAGGGCATACGCAATGTGGCGTAGTCGCCCTCCTTCGCAACGAGCTGCACGGCGATGCCGGCCGAGCGGCCGATCTTGCCGCCCTGGCCCGGACGCAGCTCGACGTTGTGCACGGTGGTGCCGACCGGGATGAAGCGCAGCGGCAGTGCATTGCCGGGCTTGATGTCGGCACCCTGGCCGCTCTGGACCACGTCGCCGACGTTGAGCCCGCGAGGGGCGAGGATGTAGGCCTTCTCGCCGTCGTTGTAGTGGAGCAGTGCGATGCGACACGTGCGATTCGGGTCGTACTCGATGGCGGCGACCTTGGCGGTCACGCCGTCCTTGACGCGCTTGAAGTCGATGATGCGGTACTGCTGCTTGTGACCGCCGCCGCGATGGCGGGAGGTCTTGCGGCCGTAGCTGTTGCGCCCACCGGTCTTGGACTTCTTGACGAGCAGGCTCTTCTCCGGCGAGGTCTTGGTGATCTCACTGAAGTCGGAGCTCGTCTGGAAGCGACGACCGGGGCTGGTTGGCTTGCGGGAACGGATGGCCATGATCAGCTCAGTTCTCGAACAGCGGGATTTCGCCCGCTGCCAGGGTGACGATGGCCCGCTTCGTGTCGGGCCGGGTACCGATGCGGTTGGTGCCACGGGTTCGCTTGCGCTTGCCGTTGCGGTTCAGGGTGTTCACCTTGAGCACCTCGACGCCCCAGATCGCTTCGACGGCGTCGCGGATCTCGGGCTTGGAGGCCTTGGGGCTCACCTTGAAGGTGTAGACACCCTGCTCGATGAGGGCGTAGCTCTTCTCCGAGACGATCGGAGCGATGATGATGTCGCGAGGGTCCTTCATCAGGAGGCTGCTTTCTCGCTGGAGACGGGCGTGCCGGCGGGCAGCACGTCCTGGGTGAAGATGACCCAGTCGTTGCAGAGCACGTCGTAGGCGTTGAGTTCGCCGGGACCGATGATCTGCACCTGGGGAAGGTTGCGGAAGCTCAGTGCTGCCGCAGCGTCGTCACGGCCGACCACCACGAGGGCGGTGCCGGTGATGCCGAGTGCGTCGAGCGCCGCCTTGGCGTTCTTGGTCTTCGGAGCATCGAAACCCCACGACTCGACGACGACGACCTTGCCCTCGGCGGCTCGATCGGACAGCGCCGAATGGAGCGCTGCCTTCACCATCTTCTTCGGGGTCTTCTGGTCGTACTTGCGGGGCTTCGGGCCGAGGGCCACGCCACCGCCGACGAAGTGCGGTCCGCGGATCGAGCCCTGTCGGGCGTTGCCGGTGCCCTTCTGGGCGTAGGGCTTGCGGCCACCACCGCGCACGTCGGAGCGGGTCTTGGTGCTCTGGGTGCCGGCACGGCGGGCGGCGAGCTGGGCGGTGACCACCTGGTGCATCAGTGGCACGTTCGGGGTCTGGCCGAAGATCTCGTCATCGAGTTCGACGGTGCCGCTGTCCTTGCCGGATGCGGTCTTGAGGGTGAGATCGGCCATGTCAGCCTGCCTTTCCTGCGAGCTGTCCGGCCTTCTTGACGGCGTTGCGCACGAGCACCACACCACCGGCCGGTCCGGGAACCGAGCCCTTGATCAACAGCAGGTTGCGCTCGGGGTCGGACTGCACGACCTCGAGGTTCTGCGTGGTGACCTGCTCGTGGCCCATGTGACCGGCCATGCGCTGCCCCTTGAACACGCGAGCCGGGAACGCACACGAGCCGATGGCGCCGGGCTTGCGGTGGCTCTTGTTGTTACCGTGCGACGCGGGCTGGCCAGCGAAGTGGTGGCGCTTCATGACACCGGCGAAACCCTTGCCTCGGCTGGTGCCCGTCACGTCGACGAGCGTGCCGGCGGGGATCTGCTCGACGGTCAGCTCCTGGCCGACCTCGAAGCCGTCGACGGAGTCGAGGCGCAGTTCCACGAGGCGCTTGCCGGGGGCGACGCCCGCCTTCTCGAAGTGGCCAGCGGCCGGCTTGGAGAGCTTCTTCGCGTCGCGATGACCGTACGTCACCTGCAATGCGTTGTAGCCGTTGCGTTCATTGGTCTTGATCTGCACGATGCGCATCGGCTCGACACGCACGACGGTGACAGGGACGACCACGTCATCCACCCACGTCTGTGTCATGCCGACCTTCTCGCCGACGATCGATTGTTGTGCCATGGCGGCGTGTTCCTTCTTGAGTTGATCGAGCCGATCCTCTGGTGACGATCGGCTATCCACGCAAATGCTCCGCCGCTAGCCGTTCCATGTTCAGGACGGACGAGCGTGCGGAGCACGAGATCTGGTTGTTGCTGGGCGGTTCCGGTCCCGATCGTTGCGGGTGGCCTGCTCAGACATCGATTGCTGAATGGTCTGGTGATCGAAATGCCTTCCGATCACGGCCATGCAATGCTATGGCCGCTGTTCAGCGCTTCCAACACGCGCACCGCCAGCATTCGACCGCTTGGCAACGGCTACTCGGACCCGCTGTGGGGATGGATCGCAGCGGCCAGCTGGGAGCGGGTCTCGGGCAGCTGCAACCGGCAGACGTCCACCCGTGCGATCCGATACCCGTTGACGTCATCGACCGCGACGCCGCCGAGGTCGGGTGGTGCAGTGCCGTCGACGTCGATCCGCCGCCGACCGGCGCCATCGGAGCGCAGGTCGACGAAGTTGCCGTCGCTGGTGTGGACACTTCGTCTGGCGTTTGCCGTCCCACACCAGTTGTGGGTCCCACATCTCGGACGCCCGTTGTGTTGGTCGGTTGCGCCGCCGGTGCGTGCGACCACCGAACGCTCCGACCGGAGACGTGCGGGACACATCGGCCACGATGATCGGGCGTCCTCCCCCGAGGCCGCACTGCCGGTCGGAGCCGGCGAATCGATGCAGCACCGCCATCAGCACCCGAACGAGCACGATCACCACCACGACGCGCCGGCGCCGGAGCGCCCACGCAAGCAGGAACAGGAGGATGCCTCCACCGAGATCACCGAGGTCGCTCCTGGCGTGCTGCGCAGCCAGCTCCCGATCAGCATGCCGGGACTGGGACACGTGAACTGCTATCTGCTCGAGGACGAGCGCGGGGTGGCCGTCGTCGACCCGGGCTTGCCGGGCGACGCTTCCTGGGAACACCTCGTCGATCGGCTCGGGCGCGCCGGCTTCGGCGTCGACAACGTCCACACGGTGCTCGTCACCCATTCGCATCCCGACCACTTCGGCGGCGCGATGCGTCTGCATCACGAGTCCGGCGCCGACATCGTCACCCACGAGACGTTCCGGACGATCTTCGACCGCGCCGACCTCGACGAGCACGAGGACTCCGAGCGCCTCGACATCAACTCCCCCGACGACCGAGCCGCGGCGATCGACCGGTACTTCGAGCGGCCGACACCGTGGGGCGGTCGCAAGGCAAAGCCACCACCGGAGTTCTTCGAGCGGATGCGCAACGCCGGCGGTGAGTCGGGACCATCGTTCTTCGCCACTCCGCAACCGACCGTCACGTTGGCCGATGCCGAGACCATTTCGCTCGGGCGCCGCGAGTGGGTCGCGATGCACACCCCGGGACACACCTACGACCACCTCTGCCTCTACGACCCGGAGTTCGGCGTCGTGTTGACCGGCGACCACGTACTGCCGACGATCACGCCGCACATCAGCGGGCTGGCGCCTCAACCCGATCCGCTCGCACTGTTCTTCGCATCGCTGCAGCGGATGACCGAACTCGACGACGTGAGCATTGCCCTTCCGGCTCACGGACACCCGTTCACCGACCTCGGGTCCCGAGCGCTCCACATCATCGAGCACCACGAAGGCCGACTCGACATCATTCGCGACGCACAGCCCGACCTGCCCGATGCAACCGTCGGCGAGGTGATGCGCGTGCTGTTCCGGGAACGATCATGGGGCGAGATGGCCGAGAGCGAGACGTATGCCCACCTCGAGCACCTGCGTGAGCTCGGCGAACTCGACCGCCGAATCGCGGACGACGGCGTGGCCCGGTACTCCCCTGTCGACTAGCACGAAACCTTCGGCTTGCGCCGATCCTCGGTGACCGCGAGGCTCGAAGGATGAGCCACTCCTCCTGGACCACCGCTGACATGCCCGACCTGACGGGTCGCACCGCGATCGTCACCGGCGCCAACACCGGCCTCGGGCTGGAGACTGCAGCCGAACTGGCAGCTCACGGCGCACGCACGGTGCTGGCGGTGCGCGACACCGACAAGGGCCAGGTGGCGGTCGGCATGATTCTCGAACGCCACCCCGACGCCGATGTGTCCACGCAGGCACTCGACCTGTCCGACCTGTCGTCGGTTCGCACCGCGGCGGAGGCCGTGTTGGCCGACCACGATCGCATCGACCTGCTGATCAACAACGCCGGGGTGATGTACACCCCCAAGTCCACCACCGCGGACGGCTTCGAGCTCCAGATGGGCACCAATCATCTCGGCCACTTCGCGCTCACCGGCCTCCTCCTCCCACGTCTGCTCGACACCGCCGACTCGCGAGTCGTCAGCGTCAGCAGCGTCGGGCACAAGGTTCGTTCGAAGATCGACGTCGACAACCTCGCCACCACCCACGGCTACGACCGCGTGTCCGCCTATGGGCGATCCAAGCTCGCCAACCTCTTGTTCACCTACGAGTTGCAGCGGCGTCTTGCCGCAGCGGGCGCATCGACCTCTGCCCTGGCCGCCCATCCCGGGGTGTCGGAGACCGAACTCACCCGCCACCTGCCGAAGGTCGTGCAATGGAGCAGCGTCCTGTTCCGCCCTCTGTTCCAGGATGCTGCGCAGGGTGCGTTGCCCACGCTCCGCGCAGCGGTCGACCCGACGGCGCTCGGCGGTCAGTACTACGGCCCCGACGGCATCGGCGAGACCCGCGGCGCGCCAGAGATCGTCACCTCGAGTGCCCGCTCCCACGACGAAGACCTGCAGCACCGCCTGTGGGAGCGGTCAGCCGAGCTCACCGGCGTCACCTACCCGATCTGACGTCGCCACCTCACCGTGCGGTGGGAGCAACAACGTCGTCCATCGGCGTTGTTGCTCACGCTGACAACAACTCAGGGGTAGCGCTGAGCGAGCCAGTCGGCGACCTGGGCCATCGCGACGGGACGGTGCCCCTCCAGATAGTGCGGGGCGCCCGGCATCTCGAGGTAGGTCACGTCGTCTGCGCCGGCTGCGTCGACGATCTCCTTTGCCTGCCACACCCTGATCTCGGTGTCGGCGGTCGGATGCACCAGCAGCGTCGGCACGGTCACCGCCGGCATCGTGTCGGCGAGCTTCGCCCCACTCGACAATCCCGACCAGGTGCTCAGCCACCCCCGTGCCGTCATGGTGCGGGCGAGGCCACCCCGGCCATAGTTGGCGTCGAAGGGGTCGGGAAACGCGAACAGCGATCCCATCGGGCGATCGTCAGGGTCGATCGACAGGTCGAGGTAGGCCGGGTCGGCGAGCGTGCGGTAGATCGTGAGGTACTTGGTGAACACCGCTCGTCGCCGGAGCTCGCGCCAGCGGGCCGGATCGACCGACTTGTCGACGGAGCGCAGCTCGGGCACCACATCGCCGGCCTCGGCGATCGATGCCTTGGCGATTGCGTCGATGCGCGCCACCCGCGCCCGCTGCGCCTCCCGATACGTCTCCACCCACGCCGGGTCGTAGCTGCACGGCTCGGGCCACGGTCGCCAGCCGTTGTCGGGGTGGTACATGTCGAGTTCGGGCACGGTCGAGAACGGGTCACCCTCGTCGGCGACCGACGGGTCGATCACCTGCAGCATGAACACGCCTTCGCCGGGGTGCGCCGCCACACCCACCCAACCGTCGCCGATCCCGAGCTCGGCATTCGCCATCGCCATCAGCGACCCACCGCCGGAGTTGCCGAAGAGCACCACCGCCTCGGCCCCACGCCGGATCATCTCGGCATGGGCGGTCTGGACGTCGGTGATGCACGCCTCGTGGAGGCAGTCGGTGTCGTTGTTCATGTACCGGGTGCCGAAGCCGAGCACCGCGTAGCCGGCCGCGGCGAGCAGCGGACAGGCGTAGTGCACACTGAAGTCGCCGCGCGGGTGCGAGAGGATCACGGCGGTCTTCCACGGAGTTCCCGCCGGTGGCGTCCAGAGGATCCCGCGTACGAGCGCGCCGTCGGGCGACACGAGGCGCACCGGTTCGCGCTGAACCTGCACACCCGGATCGTCCTCGGCCAGCGGCCAGTAGCCGAGTCCGAAGGGCCGGGCATCGCCGCTCTGGCTTCCATACCTGCAACGTAGACGTCGCCACCGCTGGCCTCGCTGCTCGTGCGGCCCGCGCTGCTCGGCGCACTCGTCAGCGCGGCCAACTTGCTTCGGGAATCCTCCCGATGCAGACGCTCACTGCAATCCGTACGTTCGTCAGGTGTGAGCGGAACCGCCGCTCCAACGAGGAACGCAGTACACCATGCACCGATTCCGCACCGCCGATCGATGAGACCGCCTGTGTCGCCGAGGAGCTCGCCGGAGAGGTCTCCCAAGACGACCTGCGCACGCTCCTCGAAGCGGTCGAGGCGGACGACAGCGACGTCGACCCGACGGTGGCGCTCGCATTCAACGACGCCATCGACGCCTGCGGACTCAGCTGACCGTCGATGCGTGCGGTCGACTGCGGCGCACGCGGTCAGTCCTCGGGGCGGTCGGTGAGCGTGACGTCGAGGTCGATGCGCTCGCCGTCACGGATCACCGTGATCGTGGTCGCATCTCCGGGCCGAAGGTCGCGGATCGCTGCGATCAGACCGGTGGCACCATCGGTTGCTGCACCGTCCACTGCCACCACGAGGTCACCGGCCTCCACGCCTGCGGCGGCGGCTGGGGTGTCGTCCTGCACCGAACTGATCACTGCGCCTTGGCCGCCGTCGCGACGATCGTCGAGTTCCACACCGAGGTAGCCCTCGGGCCGAGGGTCGCCACCAGCCTGCGCCCGCAAGACCTCGATCACCGGGAGCGCTTCCTTGGCGCTGATCGCGAACCCCACATTCGTCGCAGCCGACGTGGCCGTGCCGCGTGCGACTGCGGTATTGATGCCGACCACTTCACCACGTGCGTTCACGAGCGGGCCGCCAGAGTTGCCGGAGGAGATCGCCGCATCGGTCTGGATCAACCCATCGAGGAACGCGCCCTCGGTCCCGATCGTGCGATCGACCGCCGACACGATGCCGAGCGTCACCGACGGGTCGCCGTCGAGGCCGAGTGCGAAGCCGATGGCCACGACCTCGTCGCCGATGCGGACACTGCCCGGATCGGCGAACACTGCAGCGTCGAATCCGTCGCCGCTCATGCGCAACAACGCGAGATCGTTGCCCGGGTCAGCGGCGAGCAGGGTGGCCTCGCGGGGTTCGGTCTCACCCGCAAGACGAACGCGGATTTCGGTTGCCCCTTCGATGACGTGCGCGTTCGTCAGGATCTCGCCATCGCTGGACACGATCACGCCGGTGCCGGTCGATTGGCCTTGCCCGAACTGGCTGTCGATGTCGGCGCTGATGGTCACCACCGACGCCGCCATGTGGTCGATCACCTTGGCGACATCGAGACGTCCCTCGATGGGGTCGCTCGGTGCCGCCACGTTGATCGGTTCGTCGCTCGCGCTCTGCGGCGGCGAGTCGATCCAGTCCGACAGTTGGTTGCCGACGAGCGCACCGGTGAGGCCGGCCACCCATGCAACGGCGCCGACCGCCGCAACGAGCAACACCCCGCGTCGCTTCGGCCGAGCAGGTGCAGGCTGCGGTGACGCCGGCGACGTTCCGGCCGAGGCAAGCGGTGGCCCTCCGTAGGCCGGCGTTGCCTGCAGGGGCGGATGTGTCGGAGGCTCGACCGAGCCCACGCCGGGCGACGGAGGGGGCAGCGAAGACATGCACCCTTGTCTACCCCCGATCGGCGCCAGGTGCCCGACCCGGAGACCGGTTCAAACCGTGTTCACACCTGGCCAGGTCGCCCCTGGCCAGCTGCACCCAGCCGCCAGACATCGGGCGGCCCGATCGACGGATCCGAGCAACTTCGCAGGCCAAGGGATTCGGCAGAGATGGCGACAGCCGAGGAGTTCGACCTGGCTGCTGCTTCGCTCGAGGCAGCCCACACCGAACTGGCCGTGTCGCTCGATCCGATCCGCCAGGCGTGGGCGCTGCAACCCGTGATCGGCGGCGGGATTCGCACCGACATCGAGGGAGCGGTGGCCACCGTACTGAAGCAACTGAACGCCGCCCTGCACGACATCGACGCCCAGGCCGACCGAACCGACTCGGACCGATCCACGTCGTTTGCGGCGATCATCACCAACGGCAGCTCCACGGGCACCCTCATCCAACACCGACACGGCGTGTTCCAGAAGGACCGCGCCCTCGACATCACTGGTGACACCCCCGACCGCTCCCCAACCGGCGCCTTCTTCCGCGCCACGCTCACCGAGCAATCGATTCGCGCTCGGGCCGCCGCCGTACTCGCGGCCGGCGACCCGACGCGCCAGCCGACTGGCTGAGGTCATCCGGGCGGCGCAGACGCGCAACGGGCGGACCCGAAGGCCCGCCCGTCAGTGCACGCTCTGTGTCAGTGCGGATCTGGTTGCGCCAAGCGCAACTGCATCCGCACAGACCGCCTGAGGTCAGGCGTTCTGAATCTTGATTTCGATGTCGACGCCAGCGGGCAGCTCGATGCGCTGCAGGCTGTCGATGGTCTTGCCGTTCGGGTTCACGATGTCGATGAGGCGCTTGTGCACCCGCATCTCGAAGTGCTCCCGGCTGTCCTTGTCGACGTGCGGGCCACGGATGACCGTGTACCGGTGCTTGTCGGTGGGCAACGGGATCGGTCCGCGCACGGTGGCGTCGGTCCTGGTGACCGTCTCGACGATCTTCTTCGTCGACTGGTCGATGATCTCGTGGTCGAATGCCTTCAGGCGGATTCTGATGCTCTGTGCCATGTCAGTGTGCCGTTCTGTCTCTGATCGTCCGGGTCACTTGATGATCTTGGTGACGCGGCCGGCGCCAACGGTGCGGCCACCTTCACGGATGGCGAAGCGAAGCCCCTCGTCCATGGCGATCGGCTTGCCGAGCTCCACGGTGATCTCGACGTTGTCGCCGGGCATCACCATCTCGGTGCCAGCCGGCAACTCGATCGTGCCGGTCACGTCGGTGGTCCGGAAGAAGAACTGCGGCCGATAGTTGTTGAAGAACGGCTTGTGACGGCCACCTTCGTCCTTGGCCAACACGTACACCTGGCCTTCGAAGTTGGTGTGCGGAGTGATCGAACCGGGCTTGCACAGCACCTGACCACGCTCGACGTCTTCCTTGCCGGTACCACGCAACAGCGCACCGATGTTGTCGCCGGCCTGACCCTCGTCGAGCAACTTGCGGAACATCTCCACACCCGTACACGTCGTCTTCTGCGTGTCACGCAGACCAACGATCTCGATGTCGTCGCCGGTGTGGATGATGCCCTGCTCGACCTTGCCCGTCACCACGGTGCCACGACCGGTGATCGTGAACACGTCCTCGATCGGCATCAGGAACGGCTTGTCGAGCTCGCGGACCGGATCCGGGATGAAGCTGTCGGCAGCGGCCATCAGCTCCATGATCTTCTCCTGCCACGCCTCGTCACCCTCGAGCGCCTTGAGCGCCGACACCTGGATCACCGGGACGTCGTCGCCGGGGAACTCGTACTCGGTGAGGAGTTCGCGCACCTCGAGCTCGACGAGCTCGATCAGCTCTTCGTCGTCGACCATGTCGGCCTTGTTCAACGCGACCACGATCGACGGCACGCCGACCTGGCGGGCCAGCAGCACGTGCTCACGCGTCTGCGGCATCGGGCCATCGGTCGCCGCGACCACCAGGATCGCACCGTCGACCTGGGCAGCGCCGGTGATCATGTTCTTGATGTAGTCGGCGTGACCCGGCATGTCGATGTGCGCGTAGTGACGGTTCTCGGTCTCGTACTCGATGTGCGAGATCGAGATCGTGATGCCACGCGCCTTCTCCTCAGGCGCCTTGTCGATGCCATCGAAGTCGGTGAAGTCAGCCAACCCACGCTCCGACAACGTCCTCGAGATCGCCGCGGTCAAGGTGGTCTTGCCGTGGTCGATGTGGCCCATCGTGCCAATGTTGACGTGCGTCTTGTTGCGCTCGAACTTCTTCTTGCTCATGATGCGTGCGACTCCAATGTCTCTTCTTCGTTGTCTCGGATGTGGGTTGTCAAAGATCTGATCTGTGTCCGGCGGGTGATTCAGCAGCGACTACTCGCCACGAACCCGCTTCACGATTTCCTGGGCGATGGCCTCGGGTACCTGCTGGTACTCGGTGAACTGCATCGTGTACGTCGCCCGCCCCTGGGTGCGCGAACGGAGGTCGGTACTGTAGCCGAACATCTCCGACAGCGGCACCGCAGCGTTGACCACCTGGGTGTTGCCTCGGGCTTCCATGCTGCCGATTCGGCCGCGGCGGCTGGACAGGTCGCCCATGACGTCGCCCATGTAGTCCTCGGGGGTGACGACTTCGACGGCCATGATCGGCTCCATCAGGACCGGCTTGGCCATTTCGGCAGCCTTGCGGAACGCCATCTGACCGGCGATCTTGAAGGCCATCTCCGAGGAGTCGACGTCGTGGTACTGGCCGTCGACCAGCGACACCTTGACGTCGACGGTCGGGTAGCCGGCGAGCACACCGTTGTCGAGCGAGCTCTGCAGACCCTGGTTCGTCGGGTTGATGTACTCGCGCGGGATCTTGCCGCCGGAGATCTGGTCGTCGAACTCGTAGCCGCCACCCGGGTTGGGTGCCATGTCGATCTTGACCACGGCGAACTGTCCGGAACCACCGGACTGCTTGATGTGGCGGTACTCGACGTTCTTGACTTCCTTGGTGATCGTCTCGCGATAGGCGACCTGCGGCTTGCCGACGGTGGCCTCGACGGAGAACTCACGCATCATGCGGTCGACGAGCACTTCGAGGTGCAGCTCGCCCATGCCCGAGATGACCGTCTGGCCGGTCTCGTGGTCGGAACGGATACGGAAGGTGGGATCCTCGTCGGACAGCGACTTGAGCGCCTTGCCAAGTTTCTCCTGGTCCGACTTCGTCTTCGGCTCGATGGCGACGTGGATCACGGGCTCCGGGAACTCCATGCGCTCCAGGATCACCGCAGCATTGCGGTCGCAGAGCGTGTCGCCGGTGGTGACGTTCTTGAAGCCGAGGCCGGCCACGATGTCTCCTGCCATGGCAACATCGAGATCCTCACGCTGGTTGGCATGCATCAACAGGATGCGGCCCAGACGTTCGCGGTCCTCCTTGGTGGAGTTGTAGACCTCTTCGCCCTTGTTGATCTCACCCGAGTACACCCGGAAGTAGGTCAGCTTGCCGAACGGATCGGCCACGATCTTGAAGGCGAGCGCAGCGAAGTTCTTGTTGTCCGGACCGCGGGTGACGGTGTGCTCTTCGCCACCGCGAATCTCCACGCCGGTCGCCGGAGCGATGTCGAGCGGGCTCGGCAGGAACGCAATGACGGCATCGAGCATCGGCTGGACACCCTTGTTCTTGAACGCCGAGCCGCACAGGATCGGGACGAACTCGTTGTTGAGCGTGCCCGATCGGATGGCTGCCTTGATGTCGTCCTCGGAGATGTCCTCTCCGCCGAGGTAGCGGTCCATGAGCTCTTCACTCTGCGTGGCGATGGTCTCCATCATCGCCTCGCGGTACTCGTTGGCCAGGTCGACCATGTCGGCGGGGATGTCCTCGATCTCGTAGGTCGCGCCGAGGTCCTTCTCGTCGACGTTGCGCCACACGAGGGCCTTCATCCTGACGATGTCGACGAGACCCTCGAAGGCCTTGACCGCTTCGGGGCCACCGGCACCGATGGGGAGATGGAGCACGAGGGGGTTCGCCTGCAGGCGATCCTCGACCATCTCCACTGTGCGATAGAAGTCGGCGCCGATTCGGTCCATCTTGTTGACGAAGCACATCCGAGGCACGTTGTACTTGTTGGCCTGACGCCACACGGTCTCGGTCTGCGGCTCCACGCCGGCAACCGAGTCGAACACGGTGACCGCGCCGTCGAGCACTCGCAGCGACCGCTCGACCTCGATGGTGAAGTCGACGTGGCCCGGCGTGTCGATGATGTTGATCCGATGGTCGTTCCAGACACACGTGGTCGCAGCGGAGGTGATCGTGATGCCACGCTCCTGCTCCTGGGCCATGTGGTCCATCGTGGCGGCGCCGTCGTGGACCTCGCCGATCTTGTAGCTCTTGCCGGTGTAGTAGAGGATGCGCTCGGTGGTGGTGGTCTTACCGGCATCGATGTGCGCCATGATCCCGATGTTCCGGGTGCGCTCCAGGGGGAACTCTCGCTTGGCCATTCCTACTACTTCCGTGTCAAGGGGCGACTGGGGGGTCGTTTACTGAACGTGATCGTGCGATTCGGTCTGCACACCGATGGTGCAGGCACAGCCAGCAAGTGTACCGGCCGGCAGCCCGCCCCCACCTCGAAGTGACGTGTGTTTCAGCTCGGTTGGTCGACGCCGAATTCCTGCGCTCAGCAGTTGGCGACGACCTCGCCGTCAACTGTCTCGCCGCCCATCTCGCCGCCGGCAAGGAAACTCCCCGTACCCCGGATCGTGCTGCCGTCGAGGGTCAACTCGACCGGCGAGCCGAACATGGAGTTCGCCTCCCACAGCGTCTCGAAGTCGGCGTCGTAGACCGAGATCGACGCCACACCCGTGATCGTTCCTTCGTCGCCGAACTGGGTGATGTCGAGGCTCGGATCATCGTAGGAGACCGCCGTGAACAGGATCTCGGACCCTGCCGACATCTGCGGTTCGAGCGAGCAGAGCACCGATGGGAACTCGATGGTCTCCCCGTTCGACAAGCTCAACGTCGCTCCGCCTCCGTCGCCTCCGCCGGCCGGCGGCGGTGCGACGGACTCGTCGACGACTTCGGTCGTCGTGTCGGACTCGTCGGCTGCCACGCTGGGCGTGGTCACATCGGCGCCGTCGGTCGCAGCCTCGTCGGTGGAATCACCATCGCTTCCACACGCAGCCACCGCGACGATGAGTGGCGAGAGGACCAGCAGCCGAGTGAGCGTGCGCATGTGTCCATGTTCGCACACTTCGCGAGGCCGCCCGACCGGCTGGCCGGTTGCGATGGCCCAGCAGGAGCGACGCCGAGGCCTCCTCGACCCTGCTCGTCTACGGTTCTGCCGTGGACTTCTCACTGCCCCGGGTGCAACCACCCGAGCACGCGCCGACGAGCTCGGCCTCAGCGCACGGCGTCGATCGACCGTGACCCCGGAGCCCGACGCAGACGATCGACCCGATCTGATCCGTGACGCGCTCAGTGCCGTCGTCGATCGCCATCGCGCGGACGCCTCCGGGCAGGTCGCGACGTACATTCCGGAGCTGGCAACCGTCGACCCCGACGGTTTCGGCGCCTCACTGGTCAGTGTCCACGGTCGAGTGCACAGCGCCGGCGACTCCGACCGTCCCTTCACCATTCAGTCGGTGTCGAAGGCGTTCGTCTACGCACTCGCCGTCTCCGAGCTCGGACTCCACGAGGTGCACCGCCATGTCGGATTCGAGCCGAGCGGCGAACCGTTCAACGCGATCAGCCTCGAACCCGACACCGGCCGACCCGACAATCCGTTGATCAACGCCGGGGCGATCGTGACCTCGAGCCTGATCGACGGACCATCCCCCGAGGCACGATTCGAACACGTTCGCTCGTTCCTGTCGCTGTGCGCCGGCCGGGAGCTGGACGTCGACCTCGATGTCTTCCAGTCCGAAGCCACCACCGGCGACCGCAACCGAGCACTCGCGTACCTCGCCCGATCGAGCGGGGTGCTGCGCCGGTCGGTCGACGACGCCACGGAGGTGTACTTCCGACAGTGCTCGGTGCTCGTCACGACGCAGGATCTCGCCGTGATGGGCGCGACCTTGGCCAACGGTGGCATCAACCCGGTGACGAAACGGCGCGTGATGGACGAGCGTGCGGCCACACTCACGCTGGCCGTGATGGCGACGTGCGGAATGTACGACCACAGCGGCGAGTGGATGTCACGCGTCGGCCTACCGGCGAAGAGCGGCGTGGGCGGAGGCATCGTCGCCGTCCAACCTGCGGAGTTCGGCATCGGGGTCTTCAGCCCGCGTCTCGACTCGTGGGGCAACAGCGTGCGCGGTTCGGCCCTACTCCAGACGTTGTCGGAGGAGTTCGACCTGCACCTGTTCGATCATCACGACGAACCTCGATCGCCCGTCGTCTCGTGGACGAAGGAGGGCGTTTCCACCATCGGCGTCCTGCGCGGCGAGATCGACTTGATCGCCGCAGAGACGGTGATCGACCTGTTGCTGTCGAGCGTCGCGGCCGGAACCCGCCGGATTCAGCTCGACGTCACCGGGGTGACCCGTGCGCGCCCGGCTGCGGGCCGGGCACTGCGGACGATCGCCGGCCACCTCGCCGACCGCGGGGTCGAGGTCGTGTTCGACGGCGACATGCGCTGACCAGCGCGCGCCGGCCCGTCAACGAGCCTGGATGTAGTCGTGGAGTTGGTTGTTCTCGTGCTCGAGCTGCCCGACGCGCGCCTTGACCACGTCACCGATCGAGATGATCCCAGCGAGGTGTCCGGCGTCGTCGACGACCGGCACGTGACGGATCCGGCGATCGGTCATCATCGCCATCATCTCGTCGATCGTGTCGTTGCCGTGGCAGGTCGTCACCGTGGTCGACATCGCCGACGCCACCGCGTGGCCGAGCGTGGACGCGCCGTGGGCCGCCAGGGCTCGAACGACGTCACGTTCGGAGATGATTCCGTCGATCGTGCGGCCGTCGCGGCTCACCACCAGTGCGCCGACGCCATGGTCGCGCAGCGATGCGGTCGCATCGCCGAGTGTTGCGTCGGGCGCGATCGTTGCAACCGCTGTGCCCTTGACCTTGACCACGTTGTGGACATGCATCGAGTTCCCCTCCAACTGTCTGCGCCACGGCTTCCAACGCGCCGCGACATCAACCCCAAGCGCGACGTTAGTGCATTCGTGAAGCCACCGCCACCAAGCGACCGGCCGAGCCGACCGATCGCTCAGGAGGTTCACCATGAGAGACTTCTCATGCCCTTCTCATCATCGGAGAGGGCACCACGACCACGATCGCCACAGGATGACCCGCCAACTTCTTCTGCGCACGCTCGTCGCAATCGCCGTGTTCGTTGCAGCGATCGTCGTCGGCGTAGCCCTCGTGCGGCTTGCGGTGGACGCGTTCCGATCCGAGCCGTCGATCGTCGAGCCGATCGACCTCACACCGACGCCACCCTTCGATGAACTCATCCCGATTCCGCCGAGCACGACAAGCAACGACCCGGTGCAGTCCGACCCGATGCAGTCGGACCCGGTGAGCTCCAACCCGTCGCCATCGCAGCCCACCCCGGACCCCCCGCCAGCGGCACCGACACTGCCACGACCACCGGCTCAGACGCTGCCCCCACCCGCACCGCTCCCACCGGCGCCCATCGACGACGACGACGACGACGAGGACGACGAGGACGACGAGGACGATGAGGACGACGATGATGATGAGGACGACGATGACTGACGTGGAGACGGCATCCAGCGACGGCACCTCGCAGCGCCCCCGCGTCGGCATCCGCGCTCGGGTGGTCATCGGCTATGTCGCGCTGCTCGCCGCCTCGCTCGCGATCTCGGCAATGGTGACGCGCCAGATGCTCCACGCCCGCCTCGATCGCGAGATCGGTCGATCACTCACCCAGGAGATCGAGGAACTCCGACTCCTCGCCCAGGGCACCAACCCCGACACCGGAGACCCGTTCGGTGACGACGCCGAGGCAATCCTGGAGACATTCCTGTCACGCAGCGTTCCCGCTGACAACGAAGCGTTCTACACGCTCCTCGATGGGGAGCCGTTCCTACGGAGCTTCGATGCCCCCGCCGAACTGTTCGAAGATGACGAACTCGTCGCCGAGTGGGCGGCATCGTCGGACCCCCGTGAGGAGACCCAGACCACGACCGCGGGAGAAGTCCGATGGTTGGCAGTTCCGCTCTCGACGGGAACCGACGTGCTCGGGACGTTCGTGGTCGCGCACTTCCCCAGCACCGAGCGCGAAACGATCTCGCAGAGCCTCCGGATCGTGCTGATCGCAGGAGGTGTGGTCCTTGTTGCGTCGGCAGCCCTCGCCTGGTCGTTGGCGGGACGCGTCCTGCGTCCCGTCCGCGAGCTCACCGCAACCGCTCATGAGATCTCCGACAGCGACCTCTCGGCGCGGATCCCGGTTGGTGGAACCGACGAACTGGCCGAGCTCGGCCGGACGTTCAACGCCATGCTGGATCGTCTCGAGTCCGGGTTCGAGCAGCAGCGCAGGTTCCTCGACGACGTCGCGCACGAGCTCCGCACACCGATCACGATCGCGCAGGGCCATCTCGACTTGCTGGGCGACGATCCCGACGAACGCAGGGAGACCATGGCGATCGTCACCGACGAACTCGACCGAATGGGCCGCTACGTGAGTGACCTGCTGCTGCTGGCCAAGGCAGAGCGCACTGACTTCCTCCACCCCGGCCCGGTCGACCTCGGCGAGTTCACCGCCAACATGCTCCGAACGCTCACCCCGCTCGCGGACCGCGACTGGCAACTGGATCAGTCGCCACCGGCCGGCGCGGTGGTCGTCGCCGACCAGCGCCGGCTGTCTCAGGCACTGCTCAACCTGGCATCGAACGCTGTCGACCACACCGAGTCCGGCGACACGATTGCGTTGGGCGCGGCGATCGACGACGGCACTCCCTCCTCGATCCGTTTGTGGATCCGCGACTCGGGATCCGGAATCGACTCCTCGGTCGCCGCCTCATTGTTCGACCGTCACGCCCGCGGCGCCACCAGCCGAACCACACGACCCGAAGGACTGGGTATCGGCCTCTCGATCGTCGATGCCATCGCACGAGCGCACGGCGGCAAGGTCCGTGTCGAGAGCGCACCGGGTTCGGGCGCCCGCTTCGAGATCACGGTGCCGTTGCTCGACCCGCCGACCCTGTCCGACGTCCCACCGACGCCAGCTCCCCGCCTTCCGATCGAAGAGACCTCATGACACGCGTACTCATTGCCGAGGACGAGGAACGCATCGTCTCGTTCCTCCAGAAGGGACTGCGCGCCAGCGGGTACAGCACCGTCGCTGTCGACACCGGTCCCGACGCCGTCGCCCTCGCTCGGGACGACTCCTTCGACCTGCTGATCCTCGACCTCGGTCTTCCGGGACTCGACGGCCAGGAGGTGCTGCGCCGAATCCGGGAACGTGGCGAGCGCATGCCGGTCATCATCCTGACCGCCCGCGACGGCGTGGAGGACACGGTCACCGGCCTCGAGCAGGGTGCCGACGACTACATGACCAAGCCGTTCCGGTTCGAGGAACTGCTCGCCCGGATTCGGCTCCGCTTGCGTTCCGACCCGCTGCCCGAGACCACCGTGTTGGCTGCGGGACGCGTGTCGCTCGATCTGCGCTCGCGCCAGGCATGCATCGGGTCACGGGTCGAGGAGCTGACCGCACGAGAGTTCGCACTCCTCGAAGTGTTCCTTCGCCACGCCGGGCAGGTCCTCTCACGTGAGCAACTGCTCTCCCACGTGTGGGGATACGACTTCGATCCTGGCTCGAACGTCGTCGACGTCTACGTGCGCTACCTGCGACGCAAGCTCGGTGACGACGTGATCCAGACCGTGCGCGGGATGGGGTACCGACTGAGCACCTGATCGGCCCTGCCGATCCGCCCGCTGCCGGCAGATGAGAGAACTCTCCTCGACGCCTCATCGTCTCCCCATCGGACGCGAGCACGATGCCCGCGTGGCCGCCACCCCATTGCCCGACGACGCCGAGCTCCCCGCCGCAGTGCACCTGGCCGGGCCCGACGCCGAACCGGTGCTGCGCACGGCACTCGAGGCGGTGGGCGGTCGCCTCGACGCCGCCCGCGCGGTCCACATCCAGTACCGACCGGGTTCCGACGTGGTCGTCAGGTTCGACGCCACGGTGTCGTGGCGCGGCGCGACACCCTCGCGAGAGACACTGATGGCGTCGACCTCGCAACAGGGGGCACCCGCCGGCACACTGCCCGTCGTCGCCACGGTCGACGACCGCGAACTCAGCGTCGGCGTGTGGCGTTGGCCGTTCGATCCGATCATGCCGGCACTCGAGCACATGACCACTCCCGATCGTGCCGCCGACCGTCTCGCCGGCATCGTCGAGGGACCGCTCGAGCTGGACGTCGTCGCCTACCGGCCGATGGAGCGGGCGGTCATCCGGGTTGGTGCCCGCGCCGGCGTCGTGATCTACGTCAAGGTCCTGCCACCCGGCCACGTCGGGCCGCTCGTCGAGCGTCACGAACGACTCCTCGCAGCAGGGCTGCCCGTGCCCCGGGTACTCGCGGTGGACCGAGACGAGGGCTGGGTGGCCATGGCCGAGCTGCCTGGCACGACACTCCGACAGCACATCAAGCTGGAACGGGCGCCGTGGCCGTCCCCCGACGCGTACAACGATCTACTCGAACGACTGCGGTCGGTCACGCTCGACGGTCGCCCGCACGCGACGAGAACCTCGGATGCGCTCGGCCACGCAGCGATGCTCGCCGTCGTGGCGCCGGACCTCGCAGGACGCATCGATGACCTCGCCCAGGCGCTCAGTCCCGCTGCGACACGGTCGGAACTCCGCCGCGCCACCGTGCACGGCGATCTCCACGAAGCGCAGCTGATCGTCGACGGAGGCGACATCGTTGGTCTGCTCGACATCGATGATGCGGGCGTCGGCGACCCACTCGACGACTACGCCACCGTGCTTGCGCACCTCCGGTTCCGGGAAACGACGGCAGAGACCGCCGGCCGGCGACGCCGGATCGGCCAGTACGCCGACCTGCTGGCCGACGACTTCGCGAACGGGGTCGGGGCACTCGGCATCGAACCCGCCGAACTCGGCATGGTCACCGCTGGCGTCCTCATCGGCCTGGCGACCGGCCCCTATCGCATCCAGCACCCCGACTGGCGCACGGACCTGGAGCGCCTGCTGTACCGCGCCGAACAGCAGATCGAGCACGCAGGAGTGCCTCGTTCGTCCATGAGAGAAGTCTCAGCGTCACTTCATGGCCGGCACACCGCACGCTGCGAAAACTGACTGCATCAACCGAACACCATCCCAAAGGAGCAATCAGATGAAGAAGACACGCATCAACTGGAAGGTCGCCGCTGTCAGCGGAACACTGGTCGGCGTCGGACTCGGCGGATTCGCGTTCGCCGAGGCCAACGACCCATTGGTGCTCCCCGATGGTGTCGTCCTGGACCAGTCGAACTCGGTCACTTCGCCCGCCAACCGCAACGGCTCGACCGGAAACAGCCCGACGACCTCGTCGACGGTGCCGCCGACCACGTCGACGGCAGACGCCTCGGTGTCCAGCCCGAACTCGCCCGCGTCCGCTGCCAGCATTACCTCACCGGCCTCGCCAGCATCACCAGCGTCCGTTGCCAGCATCGCCTCCCCGGTGTCGCCTCCTGCCCCAGTCGCACCCGACAGCCCGAACTCGC
The DNA here is from genome assembly GCA_963793335.1 of Ilumatobacteraceae bacterium. GTDB lineage: Bacteria > Actinomycetota > Acidimicrobiia > Acidimicrobiales > Ilumatobacteraceae > Sva-07. The sequence continues at coordinate 54,034 of CAWBZS010000018.1, forward strand.
CCGCCAGCCCAGCGTCACCGGCCTCGCCAGCGTCACCGGCCTCGCCAGCGTCACCGGCCTCGCCAGCGTCACCGGCCTCGCCGGCGTCCGTTGCCAGCATCGCCTCCCCGGTGTCGCCTCCTGCCCCGGTCGCAGCCGACAGCCCCGGCTCACCCGCGAGCCCGGCCTCGGTTGCCAGCCCGGCCTCACCCGCCAGCCCGGCCTCGGTTGGCAGCGCCGGCTCGAGCTGACGCCGACACGAGCCACCACGCGAACGGAGCCCGGGGCGCATGCCCCGGGCTCCGTTCGCGTTTCAGGTCACCGACGGGCGGTCACCAGCGGTAGTGGGCGAATGCCTTGTTCGACTCGGCCATCTTCTGGATGTCGTCGCGCTTCTTCATCGCGGCACCCAGTCCATTGGCGGCATCCATCAGTTCGTTGGCGAGGCACTCGGCCATCGTCTTCTCACGACGGTTGCGCGCATAGTCGACCGTCCACCGGATGGCGAGCGTGGTCGCACGGCGCGGACGCACTTCGACGGGTACCTGGTAGGTGGCACCACCGACGCGACGGCTGCGCACCTCGAGGGGTGGCTTGACGTTCTCGATCGCCCGCTTGACGGTGTCGATCGCCATGTCGTCGCCTTCGAGACGGCTCTGGATGATGTCCATCGCGTCGTACACGATCTTCTCGGCAACGGTGCGCTTGCCGTGCAACATCACCTTGTTGGTGATCTGCGTGACGAGCTGTGACTTGTGAATGGGATCCGCGACGAGTTCGCGGCGGGGAGCTGGACCTTTACGTGGCATCTCGGGTCACTTCTCCTTCTTGGCGCCGTAGCGGCTGCGGGACTGCTTGCGGTTCTTGACGCCAACGGCGTCGAGTGCTCCGCGGATGATCTTGTAGCGCACACCGGGAAGGTCGCGAACACGACCGCCACGCACGAGCACGATCGAGTGCTCCTGCAGGTTGTGGCCCTCGCCGGGAATGTAGGCGGTGACCTCGATGCCGGAGTTGAGGCGGACACGGGCCACTTTGCGCAGCGCCGAGTTCGGCTTCTTCGGGGTGGTGGTGTACACGCGGGTGCACACGCCGCGGCGCTGGGGTGAGCCCTTGAGCGCCGGCGTCTTGCTCTTGGTGACTTTCGAGCTACGACCCTGACGGACGAGCTGTTGAATGGTTGGCACGAAATGGACCTCGTTCGTTTGGTCGTGTCGACAGCAGACGCTTCGACATGTGGTGTGTTGGACTGATCGCGGACTTGCGATCCGCCCGCCATACATCGGCGACACCGCATGCGTACACGGGTCCCTCCGATGAGAGGACCCTGCAAGGCTATGGGCACCACACTCGTCGCGCAACCGGGCCGGTCGCGCTGGACGTCGGGCCGTCGGTGGTAGACCCTCCATGTGGGAGTGTTGACCTCAGATCCGCTCCTGGTGCTGTTCCTGGTGGTCGCGCTCGGTGCCGCGATCGGGCGACTCAAGTTCCGCGGCGTCGGGCTCGGCCCGGCCGCGGCGCTCTTCGCCGGGTTGGCGATCTCCGCCATCGAACCCGACCTGGCCGACCTGCCGGCCATCATTCCGCTGTTCGGACTCGCGCTGTTCATCTACACCATCGGGCTCGCATCCGGCCCGGCGTTCTTCGGCGGGCTGCGCGAGGACGGTCTACGCGTGTCGATCGCCGTCGTGGCGTTGCTCACCGCGATCGGGTTCAGCGTTGCCGGCGTCAGTGCCCTCTTCGACTTCGACGACGGCGCGCGGGCCGGGCTGTTCGCCGGGTCGCAGACCAACACCCCGGCGTTGTCGGCAGCGCTCGAACAGCTGGCGCCGGAAATCGCTGCCGGCGAGGTCACCGATCCCGTGGTCGGCTACTCGCTCGCCTACCCGCTGGGCGTGCTGTCGATGATCATCGCGGCTGGGCTGTCGCTGCGACGGCTGCAGCACCCATCGCGACGCGAGGCCGAGTCCGGAGCCGTAAGCGCTCCCGGCGCCCGTGACGTCACCAGCGCCACCGTGGTCGTCACTCGGGCCGAGCTGCCGCCATTGGGTGAGCTGCGCTCGTGGGACGGTGAGCGGTTGGCGTTCTCTCGAGTCGAACACGCCGGCGCCGTCGACCTCGCCACGAACGACGTGCGCCTCGAGCCCGGCGATCTGTGCACGGTGATCGGCAATCCGGACGCCGTCGACCGGTTCGTCGAGTGGGCGGGGCATCGCAGCGAACGGCACCTCGCGCTGGATCGCAAGAAGCTCGACTTCCGTCGGATCTCGGTGTCGCGCCGCGAGTTGGCCGGGGCACGCTTGCGTGAGGTCGACCTCGAAGGTCGATTCGGCGCCATGGCCACACGCGTCCGTCGGGGCGATGCCGATCTGGTGGTCGACCGCGACTTCGTGCTGCGGCTCGGCGATCGACTTCGTGTGGTGGGTCCGTCGGAAAGGATGGGCGACATCGCCGAGGCGCTGGGAGACTCCGACCGGGGGCTCGGCGAAGTCGACCCACTCGGCTTCGCCACCGGGCTCACGATCGGGTTGTTGCTCGCGCAGGTGGCGATCCCGCTTCCGGGCGGAGGCGAGATCGAACTCGGCGTCGGCGGCGGACCGCTGATCGCGGCGCTCGTCCTCGGCACGATCTCTCGCACCGGGCCGTTCACTTGGCAGATCCCCCACGCCGCCAACCTCACCATCCGCCAGCTCGGGGTGCTGCTCTTCCTCGGTGGGGTCGGTATCCGCTCGGGCGCCACCTTCGCGGAAGCTGCAGGGACTGGTGTGGGGCTGCAGTTGGCGATCGCCGGCGTGATCGTGACGGCGATCACCGCACTGCTCGCCACGCTGATGGTGCGGCTGCTCGGCCGCGACCCGGTCGACGGCGCCGGGATGATCTGCGGCATCCAGACCCAGCCCGCCGTCTTGGCGTTCGCTGCCGAACGGGCCGACGGCGACGCCCGCATCGAGACCGGCTACGCGCTGGTGTTCCCACTGGCGATGCTCCTCAAGCTGATCATCGTCCAGCTCCTGATCTGACGGCGAGCTCCTCACTCAGCGAACCGACTGGCCGAGTCGACGCTCTTGCGGTGAGAGTTGTGTGCAGGGCCGCCGCTCACCTCTCACCGCAACCGCGATGCCCCACGCTGCGGTGAGAGTTGTGTGCAGGGCCGCCGCTCACCTGTCACCGAGCCGGGACGCGGAACGGCCCGGGCACTGCTGCCCGGGCCGTTCGCACTCGGAGTGGTTCGTGATCAGCCGATCGGTTCGGCTGCTGCCTCGGGCTCGTAGGTGCCCTCGAGACCGGCGAGGAATGCTGCCGGGTCCTCTTCTTCACCTTCGCTCGAGTAGAACGACATCGGCTCGTAGTCCGGCGCTTCGATGCCGAACTCGCGGTACTTCATCATGCCCGTACCAGCCGGGATCAGCTTGCCGATGATGATGTTCTCCTTGAGCCCGATCAGGCTGTCGCCGCGGCCGTCGATCGCGGCCTCGGTGAGCACCCGGGTGGTCTCCTGGAACGACGCAGCCGACAGCCACGACTCGGTGGCCAGCGACGCCTTGGTGATGCCCATCAGTTCCGGGCGACCCTCGGCAGGACGCGTGCCCTCTTCGACCATGCGACGGTTGGTGTCGCGGAAGCGCTTCGAGTCGACGCGCTCGCCCGGCAGGAACGAGGTGCCACCCGGCTCCTGGACGCCGACTCGACGGGTCATCTGGCGCACGATGAGCTCGATGTGCTTGTCGTGGATCGACACGCCCTGGTCGCGGTAGACCCGCTGGACCTCTTCGACCAAGTACAGCTGCGTCTCGCGGATGCCCTTGATCTCCATGATCTCCTTCGGGTCGAAGGGACCATCGACGAGCGGATCGCCGGCCTTGACGTCCTGGCCATCCTCGACGATCGGACGAGCGCCGAGCGGCAGCAGCACTTCGTGCTCCTCGCCGGCGTCATCGACCACGACGACGGGGATGCCCTTGCCTTCGTCCTCTCGCAGGTGCAGCACGCCGGTCGCCTTGGCGAGTCGAGCCGAGCCCTTGGGAGTACGAGCCTCGAACAACTCGACGACGCGGGGCAGACCACCAGCGATGTCCTTACCTGCAACACCACCGGTGTGGAAGGTACGCATCGTCAGCTGGGTGCCAGGCTCACCGATCGACTGCGCAGCGATGACACCGACGGCCTCGCCGAGCTCGATCATCTTGCCGGTGGCGAGCGAACGGCCGTAGCACATTGCGCACACGCCGAGCTCTGCGTCGCAGGTGAGCACCGAACGAACCCGCAGGCGCTCGATGTTCGGGTCGTCGCGCAGCGCTTCCATCTCCTCGTCGCCGACGATGGTGTTGCGCGGCAGCATCGACATCGACACACCGTCCTTCTCCATCGGCGAGGCGAGCTCGGTGTCCGTGAGCAACGCACGGCCGTAGAGCTTGGTCTCGAGGTACGAGCGACGGTTCGCCGTGTCGGCCGAGACGTTCTCGATCCACACGCCGAGCGTCGAGCCGCAGTCCTCCTCGCGCACGATCAGTTCCTGCGCCACGTCGACGAGACGACGGGTCAGGTAGCCGGAGTCCGCGGTACGAAGCGCCGTGTCGACGAGGCCCTTTCGGGCGCCCGGCGTGGCGATGAAGTACTCGAGGGTTTCGAGGCCCTCACGGAAGTTCGACTTGATCGGACGGGGGATCATGTCACCACGAGGGTTGGCCACGAGGCCTCGCATGGCGCCGATCTGACGCATCTGCGTCATGTTGCCTCGAGCGCCCGAGTCGACCATCATCTGGATCGGGTTGAAGCGCTGCTTCTCGAATTCGTCGACCATGGCCGCCTGCACCTGTGCGGTGGCGTCGGTCCAGATGCGCACTTCCTGCTGACGGCGTTCACCGTCGGTGATGATGCCCCGGCGGAACTGCTTCTCGACCTTGTCGGCCTGCCCTTCGAAGTCGTCGAGCAGCGCCCGCTTGGCGGCAGGCGTGCGGACGTCGTCGATCGACACCGTCAGACCCGACTGCGTCGCGAAGCGGTAGCAGAGGTTCTTCAACTTGTCGAGCGCATCGGCCACCACCGACTTGTCGTAGTTGTCGGAGAGGCGTTCCACGATGACGCCCATCTCCTTCTTCTTGACGGTCTCGTTGAAGTGACCGAACTGGTCGGTGTAGTCCTCCGGCAGCGCCTCCTCGAACAGGACGCGACCGACCGTGGTCTCGAACTGCTCCTTGCCCGGAGGACGCATGTTGATCTTGGCGTGCAATTCGAGCGTGCCCTCGTCGTACGCACGCAGCGCCTCCCAGAGGTGCCGGAACGTCCGGCCTGCGCCCTTGCCGTCGTCGACGGCCTCGGTGAGGTAGTAGCCACCGATGATCAGGTCCTGCGACGGCGTCACGATCGGACGACCCGACGCCGGCGACAGAATGTTGTTGGCGCTGAGCATCAGCACGCGAGCCTCGGCCTGCGCTTCGGCCGACAACGGCACGTGGATGGCCATCTGGTCACCGTCGAAGTCGGCGTTGAACGCGGTACACACCAACGGGTGGATCTGGAGGGCCTTGCCCTCGACCAACACCGGCTCGAAGGCCTGGATGCCGAGGCGGTGCAGCGTCGGTGCACGGTTGAGCAGCACCGGATGTTCCTTGATGACGTCTTCGAGCACGTCCCACACCTGTGGGCGACGACGCTCGACCATGCGCTTGGCGGTCTTGATGTTCTGCGCGAGTTCGAGGTCGACCAGGCGCTTCATGACGAACGGCTTGAACAGCTCGAGCGCCATCAGCTTCGGCAGACCGCACTGGTGCAGGCGCAGCGTCGGGCCAGCCACGATGACCGAGCGGCCCGAGTAGTCGACGCGCTTGCCGAGCAGGTTCTGACGGAAGCGACCCTGCTTGCCCTTGAGCATGTCAGAGAGCGACTTGAGCGGACGGTTGCCCGGCCCGGTCACCGGCCGGCCACGGCGGCCGTTGTCGAACAGTGCGTCGACGGCCTCCTGCAGCATGCGCTTTTCGTTGTTGATGATGATCTCCGGCGCGCCGAGGTTGAGCAGGCGCTCCAACCGGTTGTTGCGGTTGATCACGCGGCGGTAGAGATCGTTGAGGTCGGACGTGGCGAAGCGGCCACCGTCGAGCTGCACCATCGGACGCAGCTCCGGCGGAATCACCGGCACGGCGTCGAGGATCATGGCCTTGGGATCGTTGGTCCGACGGCCGTGCTCGTCACGGCGGTTGAACGACGCGACGATCTTGAGGCGCTTGATCGCCTTCTGCTTGCGCTGCGCGCTGAGCGGCTTCTGGCCCTCTTGCGGGTCGATCGCGCCACGAAGCTTCACTTCTTCTTCGTCGAAGTCGATGCGATCGATCAGCGACTTGATCGCCTCGGCGCCGGTGCCGCCCTCGAAGTACTCGCCGTACTTCTCGCGCATTTCGCGCCACAGCATCTCGTCTTCGATGATCTTGCGAGCGTGAAGCGACTTGAACTCGTCCCAGGTGCGCGCGATGAGGTCGAGTTCGATCTCGTAGCGCTCGCGGATGCCTTCGACTTCCTTGTCGGCTTCCTTCTGGAGCTTCTTGAGATCGGCAGCCTTGGCGTCTTCCTTCTCGGCCTGAGCAGCGGTCTCTTCGAGCTCCTTGAAGCGACGATCGATCGCGAGCTCCATCTCCTTCTGGATGGCGTCACGCTCTTCGAGGTACTCGGCTTCGAGGTTCGACAGCGCCTCGTGGCGGCCCTCCTCGTCGACCCAGCTCACCAGGTGTGCGGCGAAGTAGATGACCTTCTCGAGCATCTTGGCCTTGAGCTCCTCCTTCGGCTCGATGCCGGCGAGGAGATAGGCCAGCCACGACCGGGTGCCACGGAGGTACCAGATGTGAACGGCCGGGGCGGCGAGCTCGATGTGGCCCATCCGGTCGCGGCGCACCTTCGAGCGCGTGACCTCGACGCCACAGCGTTCGCAGATGATGCCCTTGAAGCGGACCCGCTTGTACTTGCCGCAGTAGCACTCCCAGTCGCGGGTGGGCCCGAAGATCTTCTCGCAGAAGAGGCCGTCCTTCTCGGGACGAAGCGTGCGGTAGTTGATCGTCTCGGGCTTCTTCACCTCACCGTGCGACCAGGTGCGGATCTGATCCGCCGTCGCCAGGCGGATCTTCAGTTGGTCGAACATGTTGACGTCGAGCATGTTTTTCTCTTTCGCGTCGGTCTTCTTGGTCTTCGTTCGGGGCTTCAATCACGCCAGGGGTCAGACCCCAGGAGTGATCGTTTGGCGTCGGCGTGATCGTCCGTGGACGATCACGCCTGGGGTCTGACCCCTAGTAGCGGTTGGCGGCGCGTTCGGCCTTTTCTCGTTCGCGTCGTGCGTCGTCTTCGTCGGTGCCGCGCTCGGGCCGGGAGATGTCGATGCCGAGTTCCTCGGCGGCGCGGTACACCTCGTCGTCGAGGTCGCGCATCTCGATCTCGTGGCCGTCCTCGGTGAGCACTTCGACGTTGATGCAGAGTGCCTGCATCTCCTTCATCAGCACCTTGAAGCTCTCGGGCACACCCGGTTCCGGGATGTTGTCGCCCTTGACGATCGCTTCGTACACACGGACTCGGCCGAGCACATCGTCCGACTTGATGGTCAGCAGCTCCTGGAGGCAGTACGCCGCGCCATAGGCCTCGAGGGCCCACACTTCCATCTCGCCGAATCGCTGACCACCGAACTGAGCCTTACCACCGAGCGGCTGCTGGGTGATCATCGAGTACGGGCCGGTCGAGCGGGCGTGGATCTTGTCGTCGACCAGGTGGGCCAGCTTCAAGATGTACATGTAGCCGCAGGTGATCGGGTTGTCGTACTGCTCACCGGTGCGACCGTTGTACAGCTCGAGCTTGCCGTTCATGCCGACGAGACGATCGCCGTTGGCGGACTCGGGGTTCAACTGCTCGAGGATCTCCTGGATGGTCGGATGGTCGAGCGACTTCTCCTTCTCGTCCCAGTTGGCACCGTCGAACACCGGTGTGGCCACGAACGTCGACGGCTTGGTGTTCGGGCGCGTCTTGGTCTCGGTACCACGGATCGGCGCGTCGCCGACGGTGGTGCCGTCCGGGTTGGTCCAGCCCCAGCGAGCGCAGTAGCCGAGGTGCGCTTCCAACACCTGCCCCACGTTCATGCGGCTCGGGACACCCAGCGGGTTGAGGATGATGTCCACCGGCTGACCATCGGCGGTGAAGGGCATGTCCTCGATCGGCAGGATCTTGGAGATGACGCCCTTGTTGCCGTGGCGACCGGCGAGCTTGTCGCCGACGCTGATCTTGCGCTTCTGCGCGACGTACACGCGCACCAGTTGGTTGACGCCGGGCGGGAGCTCGTCGCCGTCGTCCCGGTTGAACACCTTGACGTCGATGACCTTGCCGACCTCACCATGCGGCACCTTCAAGCTGGTGTCGCGAACCTCGCGCGCCTTCTCGCCGAAGATGGCGCGCAGCAGGCGCTCTTCGGGTGTCAGCTCGGTTTCACCCTTCGGGGTGACCTTGCCGACGAGCACGTCACCGGGGCCGACTTCGGCGCCGACGCGGATGATCCCGCGGTCGTCGAGGTCGGCGAGGATGTCGTCGCTCAGGTTGGGGATGTCTCGCGAGATCTCCTCGGGGCCGAGCTTGGTGTCACGGGCATCGACCTCGTGCTCCTTGATGTGGATCGACGTGAGCACGTCGTCCTTCACCAGGCGCTCGGACAGGATGATCGCGTCCTCGAAGTTGTAGCCCTCCCACGGCATGAACGCCACGAGCAGGTTCTTGCCGAGCGCCAGTTCGCCCTCGTCAGTGGACGGACCGTCGGCGATGATCGTGCCCTTGGACACCTTGTCACCCTCGACGACGCGGGGGCGCTGGTTGATGCAGGTGTCCTGGTTCGACCGACGGAACTTGGCGAGGCGATAGACCCGCTTGCCCTCGGTCTTGTACTGCACGGTGATCGCTTCGCCGGAGACTTCGGTGACCTCACCGTCGTCGATCGCCTGAATCAGGTCGGCTGCGTCGCGAGCGGCGCGGTTCTCGATGCCGGTACCGATGTACGGAGCCTCGGCGCGCACCAACGGCACGGCCTGGCGCTGCATGTTGGCGCCCATCAGCGCACGGTTGGCGTCGTCGTGCTCGAGGAAGGGAATCAACGCCGTGGCGACCGAAACGATCTGCTTCGGCGAGACGTCGATGAAGTCGACTTCCTCGGGCGGCACGTACCCGATGTCGGTGGTGGCGCCGAAGAAGCTCTCGGCTTCGAGCATCTTGCGGAGGTCCTCGAGGCTGGCAGCCTGCGGCGACCGGCGCACGAGCGTGCGCTCGGCGCGGATGGTGCCGTCGTCCTTCAGTGGCGTGTTGGCCTGGGCGACGACGTAGTTCTCTTCTTCGTCGGCGGCCATGTAGACGATCTTGCCGGTGACCTTGCCGTCCTTGACCTCGCGGTACGGGCTCTCGATGAAGCCGAACTCGTTGACGCGGGCGTAGGTCGACAGACCACCGATCAGGCCGATGTTCGGACCTTCCGGTGTCTCGATCGGGCACATACGGCCGTAGTGGCTGAAGTGAACGTCGCGGACTTCGAAGCCGGCACGCTCCCGGGAGAGACCACCCGGGCCGAGCGCCGACAGGCGACGACGGTGGGTGAGGCCGGACAGCGGGTTGACCTGGTCCATGAACTGCGACAGCTGCGAGGTTCCGAAGAATTCCTTGATCGCTGCGACCACGGGACGGATGTTGATCAGGGTCTGCGGCGTGATCGCCTCGACGTCCTGGGTGGTCATCCGCTCGCGCACGACGCGCTCCATGCGGCTCAGGCCGATGCGCACCTGGTTCTGGATCAACTCACCGACCGAGCGGATACGACGGTTGGCGAAGTGGTCCTGGTCGTCGAGGCGGTAGCCGGGCTCCTGCTTGACGAGGTGCAGCATGTAGGTGATCGACGCGAGCACCTCACAGCGGCTGAGCACGTTCTGGTCTTCGTCGGGATAGTCGAGCAGCGGCTCGCCCTCGGCGTTGACCGCGCCGTCGAGGCCGAACAGTGCGCCGAGCTGGGCGACCTCGTCGCCGAGCTTGCGGTTGAGCTTGTACCGACCCACCCGAGACAGGTCGTAGCGGCGGCTCTCGAAGAACGCGTTGCGGAAGTAGGCCTTGGCCGACTCCACCGTCGGCGGTTCGCCCGGGCGTGCCCGCTTGTAGATCTCGACGAGCGCCTCCTCCTGGGTCGGCGCGATGTCGCGTTCCTTGTCCCACTGACCTTCGAGGAAGTCGAAGTGGTTGACGAACCGGTCGAGGAAGCCAGGGGCGTTCTCCTCGTCGTAGCCGAGCGCACGGAGCATCGTGAAGATGCCGAGGCGGCGCTTTCGGGCGACACGGGTGCCGGCGGTGACGTCCTTGCCGGGCTTGTGCTCGACGTCGAACTCCATCCACTCACCGCGGTACGGGTGGATCGTTCCCTTGACGAGCTGATGCTTGGTGAGGTTGCGGAGGCGGAAGCGCTCGCCCGGCTCGAAGATGACGCCGGGGCTGCGGACCAGCTGCGACACGACGACTCGCTCGGTGCCGTTCACGATGAACGTGCCCTTGTCGGTCATGATCGGGAAGTCGCCCATGAAGACGGTCTGTTCCTTGATCTCACCGGTGTTGCGGTTCATGAACCGGGCGCGCACGAACACGGGCGCGCTGTAGGTCATGTCCTTCTCTTTGCACTCCTCCACCGTGAACTTCGGCGGCGGGCGCAGGTCTTCGTCGAAGGGATCGAACTCCAACTCGAGCTGCAGCGACTCGGAGAAGTCCTTGATCGGACTGATGTCGCGGAAGGTGTTGGCAAGCCCCTCATCGAGGAACCATTGGAAACTCTCCCGCTGAATGGCAATCAGATCGGGGAGTTCGAGCGGCTCTTTGAGGTTGCCGAACGAATAGCGTTCACGGGACACGGGACGAGTCGCCACGGATCACTCTCCAGGGAATCGAGGATGGACGACGCAGAATGCTGCGACGTGAGTGCGGACGCGCTGAACCCGAACGGTGGAACGGAAAGGGGACAGCAGACGCACGGCAACGGACGAGCCTATCCACGCTGGACACAGAACGTCAACCGCTCTCGACGTCAATTCGTCGAGCCCGGACATCGTCGTCGCTGAATTGCCGGTCAAGGTAAAGAAGTCGGCCGCGAAAGTCAAGCACCGGGAGCGGATCGAAGCGAAAACGACAAGAGCCCGACAGCGTCGCTGTCGGGCTCCTGGGAGGTCTCATGCGCCGAGCGGCGCCATGATCACTTCAGTTCGACGGTGGCGCCGACTTCTTCGAGCTTTGCCTTGGCGGCGTCGGCATCGGCCTTGCTGGCCTTCTCCATCAGCGGCTTCGGTGCGGCATCGACGAGGTCCTTGGCGTCCTTCAGACCCACGCCGAGCAGGTCCTTGACGACCTTGACAACCTGGATCTTCTGCGCGCCAGCGCTCTCGAGGACGACATCGAACTCGTCCTTCTCCTCTTCGGCTGCGGCGTCGCCGCCGCCACCGGCGGGTGCTGCTGCGGCCATTGCGACCGGAGCTGCTGCGGTGACGTCGAACTTCTCTTCGAAGGCGTCGAGCAGTTCCTTGAGCTCGATCACGGTCATGTTGCTGATCGCGTCGAGGATCTCTTCCTTGGTGGACATTGGTGTCTCCTGTGTTCAGTTCTGAGTGAAAATGATCCGAAATTGCCCTCGATCGTGACGCTGACCGTCACGATCCCTCGCAATTTCGGGGTGAGTCGGGGTGAGTCGGGGTGGTGTGGGTCAGGCGGCGTCGGCGTCGACGCCGGACTGCTGATCGATCAGTGCGGACAGGCCGTAGGCGAAGTTGCGTGGGAGCGCCTGGAGCAGACCAGCGGTCTTGACCAGGGGCGCCTGGAACGCGCCGGCCAAACGGGCCAGCAGTTCTTCGCGCGACGGCAGGCTCGCGAGCGCTTTGACATCATCGGCCGACATCGGGCTGGTGCCCAACATGCCACCTTTGATGACGAGCAACGGGTTGGCCTTGCTCTGGTCGAGCAGCGCTTTCGCGGCCGCCACCGAATCACCGGTGACGAACGTGAGCGCCGTTGGGCCGAGCAGGTACTCGTTGAGTGCGTCGAATCCAGCATTCGTGGCAGCGATCCGAGCCAGGGTGTTCTTGTACACCTTGTGCTCAGCGCCCGCCTCGCGCAGCGGTGCCCGAAGGTTGGCCATCTGGCCGACCGACAGACCTCGATACTCGGTCACGAAGACCGCCACGCTCTCGTTGAGCTTGGCGGTGATCTCCTCGACCGCTGCGACCTTGTCGGGCCGCGGGGTGGATGTCGTCGTTGTCATGTGTGCATACCTCCTTTCGCTACAACTCGTGGTGCTCGCATCAGATGCGAACACCGACGAGGAGCGCACCGTGCCGACGGATCGAGCAGGCGGTTCTTCGGCGATATGCACCTCGGCTGGCGGGCGAACCCATTACTCCCCCACGGTGTGTGTGGGAACCAACGGTCTCAGGCGAGCGACCGGTTTCGTATGTGGGGATGAGGCTACGGCGGATCGCCGCTGCTTCCTCGCTATGCGACTCAGACCGTTTCGGGCTTGAGGCGGCCGGTGTCGACGTGGACGCCGGGGCCCATCGTTGACGACACCGTGATCTTCTTCAGGTACCGACCCTTGGCCGACGCCGGCTTCGCTCGCTGGATCTCCTCGATCACGGCGCGGAAGTTCTGCTCGAGCGCTGCGGGCTCGAAGCTGGCCTTGCCGAGAGGCACGTGCACGTTGCCGTAGCGGTCGGTGCGGTACTCGACCTTGCCGCCCTTGAAGTCCTCGACGGCGCGTGCGACGTCGGGGGTGACCGTGCCGGTCTTCGGGTTGGGCATCAGGCCGCGCGGGCCGAGCACTCGGCCGAGCCGTCCGACGACGGGCATCATGTCAGGGGTGGCGATCACGAGATCGAAGTCCATCGTGCCGCCCTCGACCTCGGCGGCCAGATCGTCGGCTCCGACCACGTCGGCTCCGGCGGCGCGGGCAGCGTCGGCGGCTTCGCCGGTGGCGAACACGGCCACGCGGATGTCCTTGCCGGTGCCAGCGGGGAGTGCCACGGTGCCGCGCACCATCTGGTCGGACTTGCGGGGGTCGACACCCAAGCGGATCGACACGTCGACGCCTTCGTCGAACTTGGCCGAGGCCATCGTCTTGACGAGGCCGACGGCTTCGCCGGGACCGTAGAACTGGTCACGATCGAATTGCTTGATCGCGTTTGCGTACTTCTTGCCGGACATTGTCTGTCTCCCTCAGTGGTTGGCCCGCCGGGCGAGGTGATCCCGATCGTGGCGTTGGTGGATGGGACAACACGGGTCTGACCCGTGGTGTCCCGGTTACTTGACTTCGATGCCCATCGAGCGGGCGGTGCCACGGACCTGGAGCTTTGCGGCCTCCATGTCGTAGGCGTTCAGGTCGGGCAGCTTGATCGTGGCGATCTCTTCGAGTTGTGCCTCGGAGATCGAACCCGCCACTTCGGCGCCCGGGTTGTTCGCAGCCTTGTCGAGGCCGGCCTTCTCGCGGATCAACACCGCCGTCGGCGGGGTCTTCAGCACGAAGTCGAAGCTGCGGTCTTCGTAGATGGTGATCTCGGTCGGAACGACCGTGCCGGCCTGAGCTTCGGTCTTGGCGTTGTACGCCTTCACGAAGTCCATGATCGCAATGCCGTGCGGGCCGAGCGCGGTACCGACCGGCGGGGCCGGGCTGGCCTTGCCTGCCTCGATCTGGATCTTGACGACCGTCAGAACTTTCTTTTTCGCCATGGTGATGTGCTTTCTGTGTGTGTCCGTCGCCTACGGCGAATCAGAGTTTGGCGACCTGGCTGAAGTCCATCTCCACCAGGGTCTCGCGACCGAAGATGTTGACGAGGACCTTCAACTTCATGTGGTCGGCGTTGATTTCGGCAATCTCGCCCGTGAAGTCGGCGAATGGGCCTTCCTTCACGCGGACGCTCTCGCCTTCTTCGTAGTCGAGCTTGGCCTTGCGACGTGGTGCCGCATCGGCACCATCGGTCTTGGGCGTGAGGAACGTCTTGACCTCACGACGCGAGAGCGGCGTCGGCTTCTGGCCGTGACGGCTCTGGCCGACGAAGCCGGTGATGCCGGGCGTGTTGCGAACGCAGTACCACGACTCGTCGTCCATCTGGCAGCGAACCAGCAGGTAGCCAGGGAACACCTTGCGCTGCACCGTCTGCTTCTTGCCGTTCTTGAACTCGTCGACTTCCTCCATCGGGATGACGATCTCGTAGATCTTGTCCTCCATGTTCATCGACTGGATGCGCGCCTGGAGGTTGGCGGTGACCTTTTTTTCGTACCCGGACTGAGTGTGCACGACATACCACTGGCCTGGGCGCATGGTGGGATCGTCGACTTCGACCACCGGCTCTTCGGAGAGATCGTCTGCTGCGTCCGCTTGGTCGGAATCGTCGTCGGACTCGTCGCTGGCAGCTGCCTCGTCGACGTCAGCATCGGCACTGTCGGTATCGGCACTGTCGGCGTCGTCGGGCTGGGCCTGAAGCTCGCTGCTGGGGTCGGCGATCTCGTCGGCGTCGACCACGTCCGCGAGGACATCGGTGTCGCCGACCGGGAGGAGGTCGATCGGGTTCTGCTCGGGGGTGGCCTCGTCGGCGCTGGAATCGTCGTTGCTCATGTCAGTGGTCTCAGTCAGGTCGTCGGTCATGTCGATGTCAGCTCGAGTAGAACCACTGGGAGAATTCGCCGAAGACGTAGTCGAGGCCGCCGACGAGCGACGTGTAGACGACGATCGTGATGATCACGATGATCGAGTAGCGCTTGACCTCGGGCTGCTTCGGCCACGCCACCTTGCGCATCTCATCGCGCACTTCGCGCAGATACTGGCGGGGCCCGACGCGATCGGACTTCTTCTTCGGCGGCTGCCGTTGCGCGCGCGTGGGTTTGCCCTGCTCATCGAGGGCGCCCATCTTCCGAAGCTGTCGCTTCTGTTCGCGGTTCAGATCGTCCATTGACACGGTGTCGGTGATTTCTCGTTCGGTGGTGGGCAGGGCAGGAGGGACTCGAACCCCCGACCGTCGGTTTTGGAGACCGATGCTCTACCAGCTGAGCTACTGCCCTCGGGCGGGACACGCCGAGTACCCGGTGGAGGGTACCAGCGCATCCGCTGAAGGCTGACGGTGGCCGTGTTGTGGCCACATTCGCTGCCCGTTCAGCGCCTTGTTGTCAGCGTGTCTCCTTGTGGAGCGTGTGCTGACGCTCGTGGGCGCAGTACTTCTTCATCTCGAGGCGCTCACGATCGTTGATCTTCGACTTCATCGTGATGTAGTTGCGGCGCTTGCACTCGGTGCACTCGAGCGTCACTTTGACCCGCTTGTCGTTCTTGGCCATGTCAGTCTGCTCTCTTTCGGATCCTTGGTCGGATCAGATCACTTGAGGATCTTGGTGACGCGGCCGGCGCCAACGGTGCGGCCACCTTCACGGATGGCGAAACGAAGCCCCTCGTCCATGGCGATCGGCTTGCCGAGCTCCACGGTCATCTCGACGTTGTCGCCGGGCATCACCATCTCGGTGCCAGCCGGCAACTCGATCGTGCCGGTCACGTCGGTGGTGCGGAAGAAGAACTGCGGCCGATAGTTGTTGAAGAACGGCTTGTGACGGCCACCTTCGTCCTTGGTCAGGATGTACACCTGGCCTTCGAAGTTGGTGTGCGGGGTGATCGAACCGGGCTTGCACAGCACCTGACCACGCTCGACGTCTTCCTTGCCGGTACCACGCAACAGCGCACCGATGTTGTCGCCGGCCTGACCCTCGTCGAGCAACTTGCGGAACATCTCCACACCCGTACACGTCGTCTTCTGCGTGTCACGCAGACCAACGATCTCGATCTCGTCGCCGGTGTGGATGATCCCCTGCTCGACCTTGCCCGTCACCACGGTGCCACGACCGGTGATCGTGAACACGTCCTCGATCGGCATCAGGAACGGCTGGTCGAGCTCGCGGACGGGCTCGGGGATGAAGCTGTCGGCAGCGGCCATCAGCTCCATGATCTTCTCCTGCCACGCCTCGTCACCCTCGAGCGCCTTGAGCGCCGACACCTGGATCACCGGGACGTCGTCGCCGGGGAACTCGTATTCGTTGAGGAGTTCGCGCACCTCGAGCTCGACGAGCTCGATCAGCTCTTCGTCGTCGACCATGTCGGCCTTGTTCAACGCGACCACGATCGACGGCACGCCGACCTGGCGGGCCAGCAGCACGTGCTCACGCGTCTGCGGCATCGGGCCATCGGTCGCCGCGACCACCAGGATCGCACCGTCGACCTGGGCAGCGCCGGTGATCATGTTCTTGATGTAGTCGGCGTGACCCGGCATGTCGACATGCGCGTAGTGACGGTTCTCGGTCTCGTACTCGATGTGGGCAATCGAGATCGTGATGCCACGCGCCTTCTCCTCAGGCGCCTTGTCGATCGTGTCGAACGCCTGGTACTCAGCCAACCCACGGTCTGCCAGCGTCTTCGAGATCGCCGCGGTCAAGGTGGTCTTGCCGTGGTCGATGTGGCCCATCGTGCCAATGTTGACGTGCGGCTTGTTGCGCTCGAACTTCTGCTTGCTCATGTCCTCTTGACTCCTGAGGTTGTTGTCCGTGACGGACCTGTTGTCTGATTGTGGTAGCGGCGATCGGACTTGAACCGATGACCTTCCGATTATGAGCCGGATGCTCTGACCAACTGAGCTACGCCGCCAGGGGTTTGGCTCGTGGTCGGGCTATTGCCCGACCACTTGGTCGAGCCCTCTGTGGGAATCGAACCCACGACACCAGCCTTACCATGGCTGTGCTCTACCGACTGAGCTAAGAGGGCGTTCTTGGCAGGTGCAGGGCACCCTTCGGGACGCGGCACTGCCGCGGACCGGCGACCGAGTGTATCGGCCCCGCCGGAACAACCACTCGCCGTTGCGACCGAGATCCT
>CAWBZS010000019.1:0-85869 GCA_963793335.1 Ilumatobacteraceae bacterium
GCGGCGTTGTCGAAGCGGGTGTACTGGCCGAGGAACACGAGTCGCTTGGTGCCGATCGGCCCCGAGCGGTGCTTGGACACGATCACCTCGGCGGAGCCCTTGTCCGGTGACTCCGGGTTGTACACCTCGTCGCGATACAGGAACATCACGACGTCGGCGTCCTGTTCGAGCGAACCCGATTCGCGCAGGTCGGCGAGCATCGGACGCTTGTCGGCACGCGCCTCGAGGTTTCGGCTCAGCTGGCTGAGCGCCACGATCGGCACCTCGAGCTCACGGGCCAGAACCTTGAGGTTCCGGCTGATCTCGCTCACTTCGAGCTGGCGGTTCTCCGGTCGGCCGCTGCCGCTCATCAGTTGCAGGTAGTCGATCAGGATCAGTGCCAAGCCGCTGTGCTGCGCTTTGATGCGACGCGCCTTGGCCCGGATCTCCATCACCGTCACCTGCGGGTTGTCGTCGAGGAACAGCGGCACCTCGAGCCGGCCGACGGCCAACCCGATCTTCGACCAGTCGCTCTCGCTCAACTTGCCGGTGCGCAACTTGGTGGAGTCGACCTTCGCCTCGCTGGACAGGATGCGCTGTGTGAGTTCGGCGTGGCCCATCTCGAGCGAGAACACCAGCACCGGCGCCGCCGAGTTCTTCGCGATGTGCGTCGCCATCCCCAAGCCGAACGCGGTCTTGCCCATCGCTGGGCGGGCGCCGACGATGTTGAGCGTGCTCGGCTGCAGGCCGGACAGCAACTCGTCGAGATCGTCGTAGCCGGTCGCTGCGCCGGTGATGGTGTCGCCGCGTTCGTAGTTCTCCTCGAGCTGATCCATCGCGATGTTCAGGAGCTCCTGAATCGGACGAGTCGAATCGACGACCCGGTCCTCGGCCACGGCGAACATCTTGGACTCGGCCTCGTCGACCGCCCTGACCACATCGTCGGGCTCGGAGAACGCCAGGTCGGTGATCTCGCCGGCGGTGTGGATCATCCGCCGCAGCAGCGCCGTGTCCATCACGATCCGTGCGTAGTGCTCGGCGCCCGACACCGACGGTGTGGCGTTCTGCAGATCGTTGAGCCGTTCGATGCCACCGATCTCGTCGAGGAGGCCATGGCGTCGGAGTTCGTCCGACACCGTGACCACGTCGACCGGACCCGACGACGAGTAGAGCGATCGAACCGAGTCGAAGATGTGCTGGTGTGCCGGGCTGTAGAAGTCGCGCACCTGGAGTCCGGCCTCACCGACGATCCCGATCGCATCACGGCTCAGCAGCAACGCGCCGAGCACCGATTCCTCTGCCTGCAGGTTGTGAGGAGGGACTCGTCCACCGCGGCTCGATGCCGACGGCTGCTGGTCGTGTCGGTTGGTTCCGAATTGTTGGTCGATCGACATGGGGACCCCACTCTCCCAGGGGTTTGCTGTGTGGCGGAAGAGGAACAACCCTGGGTTTTCGCTGTTGACCGGCTGTGGACAACCGGTCAATCCTGTGGACGACATCCTGGGGATGAACCTGTGGACAGACGCGTCAGGTCAACTCGTGGTCACCAGGTACATCCGATGCGTCGTGGCCGCACATCGCGGCCACGACGGTGGTGCAGAGCGAGCGTCAGTCGGCGGCGACGACGTCGAGCGTGATCGGGAACGACACGTCGCTGTGCAGCGATGCCGTCACCGTGTGCTGACCAATGGTCTTGATGATGTCGACCTCGAGTTGACGACGATCGAGTTCGATGTCGGTCTGCTCGCGGACGGCATCGACGACGTCGGCAGCCGTGATCGAGCCGAACAGCTTGCCCTCCGGGCCTGCCTTCGCGTTGACCGTGATCACCTTCGGCACGAGCGTGCTCGCGATCTGAGTGGCGGCTGCACGAGCGCTCGTGTCGCGTTGGTCGCGCGCCTTGCGCATACGACCGGCCTGTTCGATTGCACCCTCGGACGCCGAAATGGCGTGGCCCTTGGGGAGCAGGAAGTTGCGCGCATGGCCGTCAGCGACATCGACGATGTCGCCGCGCTTGCCGAGCCCGTCGAGGTCAGAACGCAGAATCACCTTCATGGCTCAGGCCTCCTCGGTCTCGGTGCCAACGGTGGTCTCGTCGACACCGTCGGTCGCGGCGCCGTCGACGCTCGTGTCCTTGGCATCGTCGTTGAAGTTGGTGTCGCGCTCGCCGTCGCGACCGCCGTCGCGGCCTCCATCGCGACCGCCATCACGACCGCCATCGCGACCCCGTCCGCCGGTGCGGGTGGACGCGACGCGCTTGGCGTACGGGAGCAGTGCCATCTCGCGGGCGACCTTGACGGCGTTGGCGATCTCACGCTGCTGCTGCAGGGTGTTGCCGACGACTCGACGGTTCTTGATCTTGGCCCGGTCGCTCATGAAGCGCTGGAGCAGGTCGACGTCTTTGTAGTCGATGTACTCGACCTTCTCGATGACCAGCACGCTGGTCTTCTTCTTGAACTTGCGGGGGTTCAAGTCCCGGGCGCTGCGCGCCTTGTTCTTCTTGCTTGCCATGGTGGTTCCTTACGACTTGAAAATCAGATCTCAGCAGCTGCCGAGACGATGCGTCGGCAGCGAGGTGGTGAGGGGTGGGTCAGAACGGCTCTTCGTCGCCGTACACGGGATCGGGTGCGCTGCGCCTGGCACCGCCGCCTCCGCCACTGCCGCCATCGGCGGCGTCGCGGCTGATGCGCTCGACTTGTGCCTGCGCCCAGCGCAGGCTCGGGCCGAGTTCGTCGGCGATCACCTCGGTGACATTGCGCTTCTCGCCCTCTTTGGTCTCGTAGGAGCGCTGCTCCAACCGACCGGTGACGATGACGCGGTTGCCCTTGTTGAGGCTGGCTGCGGCGTTCTCGCCGAGGTCGGCCCATGCGACGATGTTGAAGAACGAAACCTGCTCTTGCCATTCGCCGTTGACCTGGTAGCGACGATTCACCGCGAGGCCGAAGCTGGCAACGCCACGACCACCGGTCGTGTAGCGCAGTTCGGGATCTTTGGTGAGGTTGCCGACCAGCGTGACGCTGTTCTCAGATGCCATTGGATTCCCCTTTGGTCGGCGCTGCGCTAGGCAGCGCTCACTGCCATGCCGCGGCGCTCGGCCTCGGCGTCGGGCAGACGGATGAGCTTGTGGCGAACGATGTCGTCCGCGAGACGGAGTGTGCGCTCGAGTTCGTCGAGCGAGCCTCCGGGGGCCACGATCTCAGCGACGAGGTAGTAACCCGACGGCTTCTTGTTGATCGGGTAGGCGAATTGACGCTTGCCCCACCAATCGATCTTGCCGTTCAGCTCACCGCCGGCGGCGCCAACCGCGTCGGTCACCGTCTTCATCCAGGCTTGCGCCTTGGGGTCATCGACATCTCCGTCGATGATGATCATCATTTCGTATGCACGCATGGTGCGCTTTCCTCCCTTCGGATCCCCCACGAGTGCCTGATGACGGCCTCGCAGTGGGAGCCCCGGAACTGGGGCAGGGCCAATATGGACCCGCCTACCTTATCGGTGCCGGCCAACGTCGCGTTCGGTGACATGGGGACCACCGTAGAGATGGGGTGTCACAGAGATGATGTGACGGATCGCTGCCCGGTGAACGCGCAGGCATCCCGTTCGGTGCCGTCGATCAGTTCCACCTGGGCACCCGGCCCGATCCCCAACGGCTCCAGGCCACCTTCGACGACCTCGACGGCGATCTCGTACTCGCCGTCGGCGGAGTACAACGCGCAGTCGCTCGCCGGCGTGTCGAGGCACGGCTCCATGTCCGTGGAACTCACGTACTCGCCACCGGCGTCGAACCAGGCGATCGACAACGGCGTCGGCGTCTGGAACATGTAGAAGCGCGACTGCGTCGGCTCGGCGTACCGGAACACCATGCCGGACGCGGCTCCGAGGTCGGTGACGCCCATCAACCCTCGAGCCCGCTCGGCGCCGTCGTCGGCCAGCCACATGCACACCTCGCACACCTCGCCGTCGGCTGACGTGATGCGCGCCTCGATCGTGGTGAACCCCTCGGGCACCACCCCAGGCACGCCGTCGACCGTCGAGCTGCTCGGCGCGGCGCCGGCTTCACCCAGAGCGGTCGTCTCCACCGGGTTCGACTCGACTGGGCTCGTCGTCGCGGCATCGTCGGAGCACGCCGCCACGAACAGCGCCGCAGCGGCACCAACACCGGCAAGCCACCGAGCGTGCGCCGCCCGGCGCATCATCGAGCGACCCGGCCGGGCGATCGACCGCCGACGGGAATCACTCGCAACAGGTGGTTCCACCGACACTCGACACAGGCCTCGACCACATAGGCGCTCAGATCGTCGGCGCGGTCGTTGAGGCGCCGCATCTCCTCGGCGGTGGACACACAACGCCCCTGCGCCGACAGCCGAGGCCCGAACACGTAGGTGACCAGTTTCAGGTCGGCGTCCTCGCAGATCGGACAGCAGGTCGACGTCTGGGTCCCGACATTGCGGGCTGCCCGGATCAGCTCGGGGTGCGCATCGCACACCTGATCGAGCGGGACCCGCCCCTTCTTCACCTGGCTGATCAGCATTCGACGCGCCAGTCGGTGATCGACCAGACCTCGCGAACCATCGGACCCGCGTAGTGCGCCGACCGTGAACGCCATGGTCGGGCAGGCTACCGGGTCCGGTCCGGGCCCGCTGAGCGGTGTCCGCCAACCGCAGCGGTCCCCCACCGCATCGACGCGAGCGGGCACACTGGACGATGTGGCCGCCGACATCAGTTATGGACCCGGGACACCGGGCGACGACGAACTCCGACTCTGCGGGGACCTGACCGTCGGCAAACGCGCCGTCGAGTTGGGTGTCTCCGATGGGTACAACTCGGTGGCGTTCGCCCGGGCGGGTGCGACGTCGATCGCGGTCGATCCGTCCGCCGAGCGCATCGCCGAGACGCGACGCCATGCCGCCGACGCCGACGTCCACGTCCAGTGCCTCGACACCGACCTCGCCGATCTCGGTGGGGTGGCCTCCACCTCGTGCGACCTCGTGCTCGCCGTGCATTCGATCGACGACGTCGATGACCTCGGGCGCCTGCTGCGCCAGGTCCATCGCATTCTCAAGCCGAGCCTGCCGCTCGTGATGGCGATGGCGCACCCCTTCGCCGACGTGACCGATGAGCGCCCCTACGGCGCCGGCACCCGCACCATCAGCGCCTGGTTCACCGCGCTGACACGCTCGAACTTCCGAGTGGATCAGGTGCTCGAACTCGGTGCGCACACCGGTGTCCCTGCGCCCACCACCCTCATCCTGCGCGCTCGCAAGGAAGGCTCCTGACCGAGCGGTTCAGCGCTCGGCGAGGTCTGCAGCCGTGATGTCGGCGGGCCGGGGCCGACCGAACAGATAGCCCTGGGCGCGATCGCACCCGAGTTCGCGGAGGCGCTGCATTTGCAGTGGCGACTCCACGCCTTCCGCGATCACGCTGAGCCCGAGCGAGTGGCCGAGGCGGACCACTGCCTCCACGATCGAGGTGTCGTCGGCTTCGAGGCCGAGGCCGCGCACGAACGACTGGTCGATCTTGATCGCCTCGACCGGAAATCGTTTCAAGTACGTGAGTGACGAGTACCCGGTGCCGAAGTCGTCGACGGACAGGTGCAGCCCCAGCGTGCGAAGGTCGCGCAACGCCCGACCGGCAGCGTCGGTATCGGCCATCAGGGCCGTCTCGGTGATCTCGAGCCACAACGAGTTCGCATCGACCCTGGTGTCGTCGAGCGCCTGCGCAACGGTGTCGAAGAACCGGCCGTCGTTGAGTTGCTGCGTCGCGACATTGACCGCGAGCGACCCGGACGCGAACCCCAGCCCCTGTTCGCGCCACCGCGCGAGCTGCAGCAACGCATCGCGAAGGATCCGACCGTCGAGTTCCACCACCAGACCCGACTCCTCGGCCATCGGGAGGAACTGACCCGGCATCAGCAGTCCTCGCTCGGGGTGCAACCAACGTGCCAGCACCTCGAAGCCGACGACGTGGCCACCCTCGACCTCCACGATCGGTTGGAAGTACGGCACCACCTCGTTGCGCTCGAGGCCTCGCCGGAACTCACTCGAGGTCTGCAACGCCGCCACCGACGCGTCACGAGTCGCCGCGGTGAACGCCTCGACGCGGTCGCGACCGGCCGCTTTGGCCCGGTACATCGCGGCATCGGCATCGCGAAGGAGATCGTCGGCGGTGAGCTCGGAGGTCGCATTGACGGCGAAGCCAATGCTTGCCGTGATCACCAACTCGTTCGAACCGACCGTCATCGGGCGTTGCACCGCACGCCGGAGGCGTTGCGCGACGCGTGCAGGGTCGACACCTCCGTCGACGAGGACCACGAACTCGTCGCCACCGAAGCGTGCGACGCTGTCACCGCCGCGCATCGCCGTTCGTAGACGTTGGGCGATCTCACGCAACAAGTCGTCGCCGATCCCATGGCCCAAGCTGTCGTTGACGACCTTGAAGTTGTCGAGGTCGATGAACAGCACCGACACCTGACCGGGTGCTGCTGAGCCGAGCAGTTCGTCGAGACGGTCGACGAGCGCCGCGCGATTCGGCAGTTCGGTGAGCACGTCGTGGGTGGCAGCGAATCTCAGGCGCTCGGCGGCGATGCGCTGATCGGTCACGTCCTCGATGTGGGTGATCGCCAGTGCGACGCCTTCGTCCTCGGTGACCGACACCCGCGTGCGCGCCCAGACGAAGTCGCCGTCGGCGCGAACGTAGCGCTGCTCCAGCAGATAGGTGTCGGCGATCCCGAGCTCGAGTCGTGCGCGCTGTGCCGCAGCGGCACGGAGGTCGTCGGGGTGGGTGATCTCGCGGATGCCGAGTCCGATCAAGGAGTCGAGTGGCCGATCGAGCATGTCGGCGAGTGACTGGTTGGCATCGACGATCCTGCTGTCGTCGAGGCGTACGAGCGCCATCCCGGTCGGTGCCGAGTGGAAGGCCTGCTGGAAACGACGCCGCGCCTGTTCGAGTTCGCTCGTGGTGCGGGCGCTGTCGGTGACGTCGCGCAACATCACCACCAGTGCTCCACCGCGGTCGTCGGTGTCCGCCGACCGGTGCAACGACGCCTCGACGAGATGGGGCTCGTCCGTGGCGTCGACCAGCTCGAAGAGCACATGGTTCGCCGGACCGATCGGCATCTCGCCTGGTCGATCGACGTCGAGCTGACCGAAGTTCCATCGCTCGGTGACGCTGTGGCGTCCACCGTCGCCGATCATCTCGAGAAACGCTCGACCGACGAGGGCGTCCACGGTTCGTCCCGTCAGCAACGCGGCGCGTTGATTCGCGGTGACGATCACCCCGTGCTCGTCGAGACCCATGACGGCGTCGGGCAGGTCGTCGAGGAGTCGGCGGAACTCCCCTTGCGTTCGCGACAGCGCAGCGATGTTGCGCCGGAATCGGTCCCGGCTCCGCCTCGCACCGAGCGCGGTCGCGACGATCGCCACGACGGCGAGCGCCGAAGTGCCGACGACGGCGAGCGTGGCCCCCGGATCGGGCTGCGATCGAGCCCAGGTCGCCGCCACCACCACCAGGGCCACCGACACCACACCGACAGGAAGCACCGACCACCAGGTCGAATGCACGACCCCGCGAGTCCCCACTCCCCCCGATCGATCGTCAGCGACGCCTGTGGCGCGTTCCCCGGCATCACACGGCCACGCTACGACGTCAGTGCTGGTCGGCCCACCACGCGTCGAGGCGGCGACGGATCTCTTCGTCACCGACGATGCCCTCGTCGAGGCGAACGTCCATCAGGAACTTCATCGCTTGGCCGACGTGCCGTCCCGGTCCGACGCCGAGATGCTCCATCACGGCGTTGCCGTCGAGTTCCGGTCGCAGCGCGGCGAGTTCCTCGGCGGCGGCGAGTTCGTCGATGCGCGCTTCGAGCTCGTCCATCCGCCTCGACAGACGCGCCGCCTTCTTCTCGTTGCGCGTCGTGCAGTCGCAGCGGGTGAGCACGTTCAATTCGTTCAACAACGCGCCGGCGTCGCGCACGTAGCGACGCACCGCCGAATCGGACCAGCCCATCGAGTAGGTGTGGAAACGCAGGTGCAATGCCACCAGTTCGGTGACCGCCGCGGTGTCGTCGTTCGAGTAGCGCAGCGCCGTCATCCGTTTGCGCGTCATGCGGGCACCGACGGCATCGTGGTGGTGAAACGTGGTGCCCTTTCCGTCGAGGTAGCCGCGGGTCTTGGGTTTGCCCACGTCGTGGAACAGGGCCGCCAGTCGCACGATGCGGAAGTCGTAGCGCGATCGTCCATCGTCACCACCGTCACCATCGTCACCACCGTCGGTCGGCGGGCGAACGTTCTCGACGACGGCGATCGTGTGGCTCAGCACGTCCTTGTGACGGTGGATCGGGTCGTGTTCGAGGCGCATGGCCGGCAACTCCGGGAGGAACTGGTCCGCAAGGCCGGTCTCGACGAGGAACCACAACCCAGCAGCGGGGTGATCGACCACCATCAGCTTGTCGAGTTCGTCGCGAATCCGCTCCGGCGACACGATCTCGAGACGCGGCGCCAACTGGCGCACGGCGTCGAGCAGTTCGGGAACCGGCGTGAGGCCGTACCCGGCGATGAACCGGGCCGCTCGAAGCATGCGCAACGGGTCGTCGTTGAAGCTGACGTCCGCACCGATCGGCGTGCGGAGCGTGTGCGTGGCGAGGTCGACGGCACCGTCGAACGGGTCGATCAGTTCCGGGGCTCCCCCGTCGCCGGTGAGCTCGAGCGCCATGGCGTTGACGGTGAAGTCGCGGCGCGAGAGATCGGCGTCGATCTCGTCGGCGAACACCACGTGCGGCTTGCGCGACTCGTCGGTGTAGGCCTCGGCGCGGAACGTCGTGATCTCGTAGACCCGTTCGCGGCCGGTGGCGGGGTCGCGCACCATCGCACCGATCGTGCCGAACCGCTCGCCCTGTGTCCAGATCGCGTCGGCCCACCCGGTGAGGCATCGCTTGATGTCGGTCGGGCGGGCGTCGGTGGTGAGATCGAGATCGAAGTCGTCGCGACCGCTGGCGACGAAGAGGTCCCTGACGGTGCCCCCGACCAGATACAGCCGGAATCCCGCCGAACGAAAACGTTGCACGAGCGGGTCCAACTCGCGGAGTACCGGGGTGAGACGTTCGGGGACCACGGCGGCAAGGCTAGGCAGCGGGTGCTGGTGAGCCCACCCCCCTCCCGGAGTACCTTCGGCCTTGTGAGTACGCCGGCTCCTGCACGTCCGGCCCGCGCCCGACTCGGTCGCTGGCCGCTCGACGATGACACCGCGCACCTCGTGCTGCTCGATCACCACATGGTCCCGACACCGAACAACGTCGACGAGTGGACGCGGACAAGCGCGTGATCTCGGTGCGTCGCGTGTGCGTACCGGAGCGCTGTTCCCCAACTCCACCGCCCCGTTTCTCGACGCAGGGTTCCACATCATCGACACCCTCACCCTGCTCGAGGCAGATCTCACCACGACGGCGCCTCCGACGGCGCCTCCGACGGCGGTTCGGCTTCGTCGCCTTCGGCCGGCGATGTTGATCGACGCTGCAGAGATCGATCGACGGTCGTTCCCGGGGCAGTGGTCCAACGACCGAGCTGCCCTCGACGACATCACCGCAGCCACGCCGCAGCACCGGTCGCGAAGCATCTTCGTCGGGGGACGGATGGCCGCCTTCTCGATCAGCGGGCGCGCCAACCAGGCCGGGTACATCCAGCGACTCGCCGTCGACCCCAGCGCGAGACGCCGAGGGTTCGGACGGCTGTTGCTCGACGACGCGATCCGCTGGATGCAGCGTCGCAACGTGTCGCGTGTGTTGGTCAACACCGCCAGCGACAACCAGGCAGCACTCACCCTCTACCGCTCCGCTGGGTTCGTCGACCAGCCCGGCGAACTCCTGATCCTCGAACGAGCACTGCGGTGATCCTGCGCGCACTCGGTGTCCTCGCCGCGTCGGGCGCACTCTTGGCACCCGGATTGCTCCAACCGGACCAGGTCGACGGTGCCGGGCGCAGCGCCACCGCAACCCGGGCGGCGGTGCCGTCACAGGCGACGGACGACGCGTTCGACGCTGTGATGGAACTGGTCGGCCAACAGTTCGCGATCGATCCCAACGGCGACCTCCGGCTCGACTACCTGCTGACCGGGCTCGTCGACGACCCGCTCGAACTCGTCCCACCGCCCCCGGCCGAGCCGACGCCGGAACCCGAGCCGGCGCCGGACGACACCGGAACCGTGCCCGCACCGGAACCCTCGCCGGAGCCACCCCCGCCGCCGGTGGCGCTCACGCTGGAGATCACCAACTACCAGCCGCTCACAGACCCGGCCGACGTCGACCGCGTCGTGGGGTCGGGGATCGACACCGAGGCGACCGGCGTGGTCGGCTCGGCCATCGACGGCGTCGCCATCGATGCGCGACCACTGCTCGTGCGCAACGACGACGGCACGGTGGAACTGCCCCTCGTGGTCGCGACCGACGTCACCGAGAGTACGCGGGATCGACTCAAGTTCGAGCAGCCCGGCCTGTACCCGATTCGCGTGCAACTCCTCATCGGCGACCCGGCCGACGACGACGTGATCGCCACGGCGAGCACCGTGGTCCAGCGATTGGCCGGAGCGGTCGACCTCGGGGTCGTGCCGCCACCTCCGATCGATCTGTCGGTGGTCGCGGTCACCCCGGAGGCACCACCCGGTGCGACACCCGACGAACTCGGTGCGGCAAACGCCGAACTCGACCGTGCCCTCGACCTCGCCGCGCAACTCGACGCACCCGTCACGCTCGAGGTGCCGCCGACGCTGATCGCCGAACGGGCATCGACACCCGCAGCGGCGGACCGGCTGGCCGAGACACTCGCCGACGACGAACTGGTGGCCCTGCCAGTGGTGCCGCTCGACGTGTCCGCGGCGGTGGCGGCGGGTCGCGGCGACAGCTACACCCGCTTCGTTCGCGCCGGTGAGGACCTGCTCACCGACGCCGTCCCCACCGTCCGCTCGGTGCGCGACGTCTGGATCACCACCGAGGCGCTGAGCGGCCCCGGCGCCCAGCACCTCCGCGATCTCGGCCGCCGCGTGGTGATCATGCCCGCCGAGCTCTACGCGTCAACCGTCGACGCGGACGTGCCCCCGACCGATCGCCTCGTCGAGGCGCAACTGCCCGACGGCGGCACGCTCGCACTGCTCGTGGCCGACCCGATCGCCGAACAACTCACCCCCGCCGCAACCGACCGGATTCTCCAGGGGGCCACCGCCGTCGAATGGTCGGTCGCCACCCTCGGGAGGCTCCTCGTGTCACAGCAACTCGACGACGCGCTCGTCGGTGCGCCCTCGCCGAGGCGCAGCATCGTGCTCACCACGCCCGAGCTCTCGAGCCCCGATCCACGGCTGCTGCGATCACTCGAACAGTTGGCGACCACCACGACGTCGTTCCGCTTCACGGCCGCGTCGTCGCTGATCGGCGTCACCGACGTCCTGGAGGTCGACGGTGAGCCGGCGATCGTGGAGCTTCCCACCACTGCAGGCCCGTCGCTGTCGGCCCGCGTCGAGTTGTTGGATCGGACTGCGATCGCCATGGCGAGCGTGTCGACGATGTTGCCCGCCGACGACCCGCGGCCCGAGCTGTGGCAGGTCGAGCTCGACACGCTGATCTCCACCGCCTACAGCGATGCCGAGGTCGAGGTGGCCACCGACGAACTCATCGAGCAGGCCACCGGGTTGAAGGACGCAGTGCAGCTTCCCGCACCCTTCACGTTCACCCTCACCGGTCGCAGCGGCACCATCGAGATCCGCGTCGTCAACGACGCCGACGAACCACTGGACGTCGTGGTCGAGCTGGCATCCGAGAAGGTCGACTTCCCCGAAGGTCCGCAGCAGGTGACGCTTCGGCCACGCGACGAGACGAGCGTGATCGTGCCCGTCGAGGCGCAGTCCAACGGGACGTCATCGATCGCGCTCAGCGTGGCCACACCCGCAGGGGAAGTCATCGGGAGCGACGTCGATCTCACGGCACGGGTCACCGCGTTCACCGGTCTCGGTCAGGTGCTGACCGGCGGACTGATCGTCGTGATCCTCACGTGGTGGTTCAGTCATTGGCGTTCGCGCCGACGTGCCGCATTGGTCGGCGGACGCGAGCGCCATCCGAGCAACAGCGAACTAGAGTCCGAGTCCCTGTGAGTGACGTTGCCGACAACCAGCCGACCAGTTCGACTCCGCCGACGCGCACCGTGCACGTCGTCACCGACAGTTCCTGCGACCTGCCCGACGGCATCGCCAGCGAACTCGACATCACGATCGTGCCCCTCACGATCCGCTTCGGCGACGAGGAGTTCGTCGACCGCACGGAGTTGTCGACGGCCGAGTTCTGGTCGCGTTGCGTCAACTCCGACGGTCTGCCCGAGACCGCAGCTCCAGCTCCCGGACAGTTCGAGCAGGCCTACCGGGACGCGGCTGCGAACGGTGCGAGCGCGGTCATCGTCGTGTCGTTGTCGTCGGCACTGTCGGCCACGATGCAGTCGGCACAACTCGCCGCGCGCGCGATCGCAACCGACGAGAGCATCGACCTCGACGTGCGGGTGGTCGACAGCCGCACGATCAGCATGGGCCTCGGCACGATCGCGCTCGCATGCGCACGGTCGGCAGCGCAGGGAGCGTCGATCGACGATGCCGAGACGTTGGCGCACGGCCTGGTCGAGCGCACCAGGGTGATCGCCGCGCTCGACACCCTCGAGAACCTGAAGAAGGGCGGCCGCATCGGCAACGCCAAGGCACTGCTGGCGACCGCCCTGTCGATCAAGCCGATCATCGAGGTCACCGACGGTGTCGTCGAACAGGCCGGCAAGCAGCGCACACGCTCCAAGGCCCTGGCGCACTTGGTCGACAAGATCACGAGCTACGACGCCAAGATCGAGAACCTCGCCGTGCTCCACGCCGACTGCAGCGACGTCGACCTGTTCGTCGACATGCTCCAGCAGAAGTACGACGGCGACATCGTGATCGGTGAAATCGGCCCGGTCATCGGCACCCATGGCGGACGCGGCACGATCGGTGTTGCGTTCCAGGTCGCAGCCAGCTGAGCACGCCCGGCAGCGTGTTCGAGCCGGAATGACCGGCTCGCAGGGCCTGCCAGAGCTAGCGTTCGTCCTCAGTCATGTCCGCTGCGGCCCCACCACCGACCCCGACCGTCATCGCGAAGCGCTATGAGCTGCAGCGGATGCTCGCGCAAGGTGGGATGGCCGAAGTGTGGCTTGCGGTCGACCTCACCCTCGACCGCAAGGTTGCGGTCAAGTGGCTGAAGCCCTCGTTGGCGACCGATCCGGTGGTGGCTGAACGGTTCCGACGTGAAGCGATCGCAGCGGCAAGCCTGAACCATCCGAACATCGTGGCCGTGCACGACGTGTTCGAACAGGACGGGCGCCAGGCGGTGGTGATGCAACTCGTGGAGGGCAAGAGCCTCCGTCAGGTGCTCGACACACAGAAGCGATTGAGCCCCGAGCTGACCTGCCACATCGGGACCTGCGTCGCTGCCGCCCTCGACCACGCCCATTCGAGCGGCTTCGTCCATCGCGACGTCAAGCCGGGCAACATCATGATGACCTCCGACGGGCGGGTGCTGCTCACCGACTTCGGCATCGCAAAGGGTCTGCAGTCGGTCGACGAGGACCTCACCAGCGACAACGTGATGATGGGGACCGCCAAGTACCTGTCTCCCGAACAGGTGCGGGGCAAGAAGCTCGACGGTCGAGCCGACCTCTACTCACTGGGTCTGGTGCTCTACGAGTGCCTCGCCGGACGGGTTCCGTTCCTCGGCGAGACCGACGCCGACACCGCGCTGGCGCGGTTGCAGCGTGACCCCACCGACCTGTCGCGGCTGCGCGCCACACTGCCCACCAAACTCGTCGTGGTCATCCATCAACTGCTCGCCCGCAACCCGGCCCATCGGCCGACATCTGGCGCCGAGTTGGTCGGAACGTTGCGAGACGCCGCAAAGGAGGGCCCGCCTCCCATCGACCCGACGCCCTACGAGAAGTCGCCGGTCGCCCCGTCCGGACGCGGTCGTCTCCGGCGCGCACCATCCGACGCGTCAGGCCGCGCAGAAGATCGAGCACGCGCCACCCGCAACACCGGACAGGTCGGTCGCATCGACCCCCCTGCTCACAGCGCGGCCCCTCCGGCGATCGACCCCGCCACCGCCGACACGCCGGTACTCGCCAACCCTCCCGTCCCACCCATTCCAGGCGAGGTGGCCCACGGTGCGTCCACCCCAGTGCGCCCAGACGAGCGCGACGAGACACCGGCGGTTGCGCTCCGCGGCAAGCCCGCGAAGGGGCTCACCCAGGAGTGGCGCCCGGCCTTCACCGTGGTGGCGGTGCTGCTCGTCGTCGCCGTCGTGATGGGGATCCTGCTGTGGGCGAGCGCTCGCTTCGGTGCCGACACCGACGCGACCACCACCGTTGCGACGCCAACCGCCACCGAGGGGTCGGACGATCCGGACGCGGCCAGCGATCCTGCGGAACCGATCGGGCCGGCGTCGATCGCCACGATCACCGCCTACGACCCCGAAGGCGATGGTTCCGAGAACGATGGCGACGCCGTCCTCGCACTTGCCGACGGCGATCCCACGTCCGGATGGTCCACCGTCTGCTACGCATCGAGGTTCATGGGCGCCAAGAGCGGTGTGGGTCTGGTGGTCAGTTTCGACGACCTCTCCCAGGAGGCGATCACCGTCGACGTGCTCAACGGGCCCTATCAGGTCGGCTTCTTCGCCTCCGATGCCGAGGAGATCCCCTCATCACTCGGCGATTGGGGCCCCGAACTCGGCGCCACCGCCTTCGCCAATGCACCCGGCACGGTGGAATCGCCGATTCCGTCGACCCCGGCTCGCCACATGCTGGTGCTGTTGAAGGAACTCGGCGCCGACGACGCCTGCACCGGCAACAACCCCTTCCGCGGGCGCCTCGGCGAGATCGCCGTGAGCGGCTGACATCACCGCACAATCGGCGGGATGGTCTCGATGCGATCACGCCGGTCGTTACGATCACGACATTCCACGATCACTCGATGACGCTGCCTTGGTTGCCGCCGCACAAGGCGGGGACCGTTTCGCGCTCGATCAACTGTTGCGTCACCACTACGACCGCATCCACGCGGTGTGTCGACGCATCGCGGGCAGTACTCGAGATGCCGACGACGCCTGCCAGGAGGCGTTGATCAAGATCGTCCGGAACCTCCCCCGGTTCGACGGCCGGGCGGCCTTCGGCACCTGGGCCTATCGAATCGCCACCAACGCAGCACTCGACGAGCTGCGCAAACGGGCTCGCCGACCCGGACTGCACGCTGTGGCCGACCACGATCGCGTCGAAGCGGCGGACCCCACCGCCACGACGCCCACGGACTGGTACCCCGATCGGCTGTTGCTCGACGATGCACTCGACCGACTGCCCGACGACCTCCGCATCGCGGTGGTGCTGCGCGACGTGGCCGACCTCGACTACGCAGCGATTGCCGACACCCTCGACGTTCCGGTGGGCACCGTCAAGTCGCGCATCTCCCGCGGCCGAGCGGCGCTCGCCCGCCAGCTCGGCCCACAACTCGACGAACAGTTGGCACTGCAGCTTCAGCAACAACTCGACGACGCAGACGACTGGGTCGTCGACGAGCCCGACGGTGTCACCGATCCACCCCGTGGGAACCGAACACCCCCCGAGCAACGTCCAACTGATCTGACATGAACGAATCATTCACTCTGCTGGCGAGCGCGTATCTCGATGGTGACGTCACCGCAGCGGAGCGCGCCCACGTCGAGCGCGATCCTGCACTGCTCGCCGAGGTCGAGCGCCTGCGGGCGGTTCGACTGCTGGTCGGCAACGTGGAGACACCGAAGATCTCGGTGCGCGAGGCCCATCTGGCAGCGGCGTTCGACGTCTGGGACCGACTTCCCGATGCCGAGCGCACTGGACGGATCCGAGATGCCACCCCCACCGGCTCCCTCGGCGCCGACGCCGCCGGCGCGGCCTCGGTGCGAGCACCGTCGACGTTGCGCGACCGCCGGCGCAGCACACCGACGCGTTGGCTCACCGGAGCGGCCGCGGCACTGGTCGTGGTGCTGGCTGGTGGTCTCGCGCTCCAGTTCGCGGCCACCGACACCGACGACTCGGCGGACGTTGGCACATCGGAAGCGGGCGATTCGGCGGGGGCAGCGGCAGCCGAGCAAGCCGACACGAGCGCCGACGACGTCGGCGTGGCCGAGTTGGATGCGGCCACCGCACCCGACGCGACCGTGCGTCTCGACACCGATGTCGATGCACCGCCACCGCCGCGCGAGGAGGAACTCCTGCAACAGCTCCTCACCGCCGACGATCTCGCCGACTTCGCCGCACCGGCGTTCGGTGCTCCGAGCGCTCCGGACGTCCCGGCAGCGACCAGCGCACCGGTCGACGATGCTCTTGACGAGCAGGCGGGCGTCGCGGACCTCCCAGTGTGCCTCAGCGTCGACATCGTCGTCGGCACGGCGTTGTTCGGCGAGGTGCTCGTGGTGGTCGGCATCGACGAGGGACGCGACCTCGCGCTCGCATACGAACCCGAGTCGTGCAATGAGGTCGCCCGAGCGCAGCTCGCCGATCCCTGACATCGAGCCCGAATCGTGCGTCCGTGGTTGGGTCCGACGTGATCGGGCTAGCCTCGCAGCATGCCGGCGAATCCACTGACCGATCCGAACTGGGCGACCGAGACCACCGACAGGATCGTGTCGGTGATCGACACGGTGCGTTCGCAGACCACCCAGAAGGTCGTCTACGCCGCTCGCGGCGCGGTCTTCGGTGTGATCGCCATCCTGCTCGGGCTGTTCATCGCTGCCGTTGCCCTGGTCGCCCTGCTGCGCGGTGTCCAGTCGGCGCTCGAGCCGGCCGTCGGCTGGGATCGTGCGGTCTGGATCAGCTACCTCATCGTGGGCGGCGCCTTCAGCCTCATTGGGCTGCTGCTGTTCCGCAAGCGCAATGCGGCAGCCGGCTGACCGCAGCGCACACGCAGTTTTCGCTCAATCCCCCACCGTTCATCCCCCACCACTCGTCCCATCGACGAAGGAGTGCCCATGTCAGACGTCCGTGACGTCATCATCATCGGTTCAGGGCCAGCAGGCCTGACCGCAGCGGTGTACACCGCACGAGCCAACCTCGCGCCGCTGCTGATCGAGGGCGAGCCGTCGAGCACCAGCGATCAACCCGGTGGGCAGCTGATGCTGACCACCGACGTGGAGAACTTCCCCGGGTTCCCCGACGGCATCATGGGCCCGGAACTGATGGCGAACATGCGCAACCAGGCGCTCCGCTTCGGTACCGAGATCCTCACCGAGAAGGTCACCGACGTCGACTTCTCCCAGCGACCGTTTCGCGTCAGTGTGCGTGACACCGAGTACTTCGCCAACGCGGTCATCGTCAGCACCGGCGCGCAATCGTTGATGCTCGGTCTCGACGCGGAGCAGCGCCTGATCGGCCACGGTCTCTCGACGTGCGCCACCTGTGACGGCTTCTTCTTCCGAGGTCATGAGATCGCCGTCGTCGGTGGCGGCGACTCGGCGATCGAGGAGGCGACGTTCCTGACCAAGTTCGCCGACAAGGTCACCATCATCCATCGACGCGACGAGTTGCGGGCCTCGAAGATCATGCAGGATCGCGCGTTCGCGAACCCGAAGATCGAATTCCTCTGGAACGCTCAGGTCACCGAGATCTTCGGCGACACCTCGGTCACCGGTCTCGAGGTCACCTCGACCGTCGACGGCTCGGTGTCGACGCTGCCGGTCACCGGCGTGTTCATCGCGATCGGCCACCGCCCGAACACCGATCTGTTCAGGGGCAAGCTCGACATGGACCCTGACACCGGCTACCTGGTCACACGTCCCGACACCTCCAACACCGACGTCGAGGGTGTGTTCGCCTGCGGCGACGTGCAAGACGACGTGTACCGCCAGGCGATCACCGCTGCAGGGTCGGGGTGTATGGCGGCGATCGACGCCGAGCGCTGGCTCGAGGCCAACGTTCATCACTGAAGCACTCGCTCCACCGGCACCGCACCGGGAATGCCGCAGTGGCATCGACGGTTGACCAGATCCCGGTAGGTCGCCTCCTCGCTGCGACGTACATCAGAAAGGAACACACCATGGCAGACGGCATCGTCAACTTGTCCTCCAACACCTTCGACGAGACGGTGATCGGCTCCGACAAGCCCGTCATCGTCGACTTCTGGGCCGAATGGTGCGGCCCGTGCAAGCAGATCGCGCCGATTCTCTCCGAGATCGCGACCGAGCACGCCGGTTCGCTCGGCGTGGCCAAGCTCAACGTGGACGACAACCCCGACCTCGCCATGCGATTCAACGTGATGAGCATCCCGACGCTGCTGGTGTTCTCCAACGGTGAAGTTGCCAAGCGGCTCGTCGGCGCCAAGAGCAAGGGCGCCCTGCTCCAGGAGCTCGACGAATTCCTCGCGACCACATCCTGACCGACTCGTTTCCGCTGGCCAGCGGACAGCGGAGCGAAGCGGTTCGAGACCTCCAACGCCGACTCGGACTCGCGGGCTTCGCTCCCAGTGACGACGAACCAGGAGTGTTCGCTGACGCCACGCGCGACGCGGTCTTCGAATTCCAGCGCGCCCGCGGACTGCATGCGAGCGGTTCGTGCGACGAACAGACGTGGTTGGCGCTCGTCGAAGCGGGTTGGCGCCTCGGCGACCGTCTCCTGAAGCTCGAGGCCCCGCATCTGCGTGGCGACGATGTCGCAACCCTGCAGACCGCGTTGAACCAGCTCGGATTCGACTGTGGCAGGCCCGACGGCATCTTCGGACAGGCCACCTCGATTGCACTGGTCGACTTCCAGCGCAACGGGGGGCTGCCACCCGACGGGATCTGCGGCGCCAACACCCAGCGAACCATCGAGTTGCTCGGGCGCCAGACCGGCGCCGGCCCCGGCGTCGCGTCACTCCGCGACGGGCTGAACCGACCCGAGTCGCTCAGCACCCTTCGTGTGGTGGTCGGCCAGTTCGGCGGTCTCAGTTCGATCAGTCGCTCCGTCACCCGCGCACTGCGTGAGCACGGTGCCACGGTGATCTCCACCGACGAGTACGACGCCGCGGCGCAAGCCGCTGCCGCCAATCGATTCGGCGCCTCGATCTACCTCGGGTTCGAAGCCGGAACCGACACCAGTTCGTTGTTCTCCTATTTCGGGGTACCCACGTTCGAATCGATCGGTGGGCGGGCGTTGGCAGCCCACCTCGCGGCATGCTGGGGGGTCACCCAACTCGACACACCCGAAGTTCGCGGCATGCGCCTGCCGGTCCTGCGCGAAACGCGCATGCCAGCGGTGCTGTGCTCGTTGAGCCCGGTGCGCGACGTGGTGGACTCCACCGATGTCATCACCATCGCGGTGGTCGACGCGATCACCGCGTGGGCCGCGAGCCCACACCCCGTCGTACCGTAACCACGAGGGCTCGACGTTGTCCACAGGTTCGTGCACAGCCTGTGGGTTCCCCTCGACATGACGTTGAGCTGGCCTCCCGGAAGGTGTATCTCCCCAGCGTGATGATGGTTTTCAGCTGCGCTTCGCGTGTCAGCTCTCAACGTCACGCGCGAGGTGAGGGCGAGATGAGGCCGAGGTGAGCCCGCTTCAGGCACCGGTCATCGCTCGATAGATCCGCTCGAGATCTTCGAGATCCGCGAACTCGACCGTGACCCGACCCTTCTTCGCAGACATCTGGACGCTCACTCGAGTCTCCAAATGCTCGGCGAGCAGGTGCTCGAGTTCGAGCAGACCCGGCGGCCGGAGCCGAGTGGACGGGGTGAGGCCGGCACCGTCCATCGTCGGCTCCGCGGTGTGCGGTGCCTCATCGATCTCGGGTGGCGCCTCGACGTGATCATCGGCCTGGGGGCCACGGACCGCCTCCTCGACCATTCGCACCGACCATCCCCCGGCAGCAGCTTCTCGTGCGAGCTCCTCCTGGCGCGTCCGGTCGGGGGTCCCCAGCAGTGCCCGAGCATGACCGGCACTCAGCTGTCCATCGGCAAGCAGATGCTGCACGGCTGGTGGCAGCCCCAACAGACGCAGGCTGTTGGTGATGGCCGACCGGCTCTTGCCCACTCGCTCAGCGATCTGATCATGCGTGAGCGAGAAGTCGTCGAGCAGCTGCTGGTACGCCGCAGCCTCTTCCAACGCGGTCAGATCCTGGCGGTGCAGGTTCTCCACCAACGCCTGCTCGACCGAGCCGGCATCGTCGGTCATCCGAACGATGGCAGGGATCATGGTGAGCCCGGCACGCTGGGCCGCACGCCACCGCCGCTCCCCCGCGATCAACTCGTACTCCCCGTCGACCGATGGGCGAACCAGAATCGGCTGCAGGACGCCCATCTCGGCGATCGAGGCCGAGAGTTCACTGAGACTCGCCTCGTCGAAGTGCACGCGCGGCTGATTCGGATTCGGGATCACGGAGGCGACGGGGACATCGGCCAGCACCGCTGCCTGGCTCGGCTCGTTCGTTGGAAGGTCCGCAGTGGGAATGATCGAGCTCAATCCCTTGCCCAGTCCGCTAGATCGCGCCATCGTGCACCTCCTTGGCTGCATCCCGGTAGGCGATGGCGCCGCGAGACGTCGGGTCGAACGTGGTGATCGGCTGGCCGTACGACGGCGCCTCCGACAGACGAACCGTTCGAGGGATCACCGATCTGAGCACCTTGTCGCCAAAGTGCTCCCGAACTTCGTTGACCACTTGGGTCGACAGTTTGGTTCGAGCGTCGAACATCACGCAGAGAATGGTGCTCAGATCCAGCTCGGGATTCAGGTTGCGCTTGACGAGATCAACGTTTCGAAGCAGTTGACCGAGACCCTCCAGGGCGTAGTACTCGCACTGAATCGGCACCAGCACCTCGTTGGCCGCTGCCAAACCGTTCACCGTCAGCAGGCCCAGCGATGGGGGACAGTCGATGAGGACGTAGTCGTAGTCGTCCAGGACTGCTTCGATCGCCCGCTTCAATCGCTGCTCACGGCTGAACGCCGGCACCAACTCGATCTCTGCGCCTGCGAGGTCCAACGATGCGGGTGCCACGAAGAGGTGACGAACGTCGGTGGGTTCCACCACGTTTTCCAGCGACTCTTCGTGCATCAGGACGTGATACATCGAGTGTTCGAGCCCACGATTCTCGATACCAAGACCGGTGGAAGCGTTTCCTTGCGGATCGAGATCGATGATCAGCGTGCGGAGACCCATGTCCGCAAGCGCCGCGCCAAGATTCACCGTCGTGGTGGTCTTGCCCACGCCACCCTTTTGGTTTGCCAGCGCAATCACTCGTGGGAGTGGGTGTCCTGATGGGTTCGTGGGCTGCGGCTCGTCCGAAGACGGTGCTGCACTGTCCCCCAGCATCGAGGCTGAGGCGTCGGGTTCCGACACGGGATCTCCAAGCGGTCTCGGCTCGTCGCGCCGATCAGTGGGTAGAGAGCCACACTCTGCCGGATTTGTGAGGACAAGACAAGCCTTTCGCTCATGTTTCACGTGAAACATGAGGGTTCGGCGTCGAGTCACGCCAAGTGAGACCGCGCCGCACTGGATGTTTCACGTGAAACACCCTCGGTCATCGGCGTCGAAAGACCACCACCGGGGAACCGGGTGCGGAGACGCGCTCGACACCGACGCGATCCATGACCTCGGGTTCCCAGCGATCAGCAGTGGGCGGTTCGCTGATCAGCACATGGCCGCCCACCCGGGTGAGTGTCGTCGCCACGGTCAAGGTCCGCACCGGCGGACCGAATCCTCGGGCGACGGTCGCATCGAACAACACTGGGGGAGTGAACCGGTCGACGTCACCACAGATCACCGTCACCCGATCCCTCCACTCGAGCCGCCTCACCACGCGTTCCAGAAAGTCCGTGCGCTTGGCTCGGCGATCGAACAGCGTGAGGTCGACGTCCGGACGGTCGTGAGCGATCACCAGACCCGGCACCCCACCACCCGATCCAAGATCGAGCACCCGTGGTCGGTGGTGAGACAGGTCGACGCCGTCCAGCGCCGACACGAAGTGACGCGCGTGGTCGATGACCTCGTCGATCGGTCGGTCGCCAAGGAAGCCCGATCGTTGCGACGCCACGAGGACCTCGTGCAACGCGAGGTCAGCAGCTGACACGGTCACGCCGCAACTCGAGTCGAGTGGTGGGTTCGGAACCCCACCATGAACGTCGGGCGTCAGGCGTCGGTCGCCGGGTCGACGATGATGCGTCGATCGGGGTCTTCGCCAACGGAACGGCTGGACACGCCCGCCTCTTCGTTGAGCACGTCGTGGATCACCTTGCGATCGGCCGAACTCATCGGCTCGAGTGAACGAGCCGTCGACGAGGTGCGGACCTGCTCGGCCACATCGCGGGCGAAGGACGCGAGGGCTGCCTCCCGGCGCTCGCGGTAGCCGGCCACGTCGATACGCAGGCGAGTCTCATGATCGCCGAGTCGGCGTTGTGCTGCGACACGAGCCAGGTCCTGAATGGCGTTGAGTGTCCGACCGCCGGGGCCGACGAGGAGGCCGAGCTCCTGTCCGGACACGCCGACGTGGAGTTCCGTCCCGTCGATCTGCAGCTCGGTGGTCCCGGTTGCGCCGAACGCCTCGGTCAGGCCGTCCATGAACGTCACGGCAGCGGCTCCGACTTCGTCGGGGGTCACGGTCGATTCGGGTCGGTCGTTGCTCATGTCTTGCTCCTGGCTCTTGGTGCTCGGTGACTTCTTGGCGGCCGGCTGCTTCTTCGCAGCGGGCTTCTTCGCAGCGGGCTTCTTCGCAGACTGCTTGCTCGGCGTGGAGCCG
Organism: Ilumatobacteraceae bacterium; assembly: GCA_963793335.1. Lineage (GTDB taxonomy): Bacteria > Actinomycetota > Acidimicrobiia > Acidimicrobiales > Ilumatobacteraceae > Sva-07. The sequence continues at coordinate 22,754 of CAWBZS010000019.1, forward strand.
TTCGACTCGTCGGCGTCGTTGGTCGACTCGGTCGCCGGAGTCTGGGCGGGGGAGTCCTTGGCAGCGCCTCGGCCCTTGCGGCGCCGCTCCTGCTTGGGGCGAGCCTGCTCGGGGCGAACACGGGCCCGCAGTCGGGCTTCACCACGCATCCGGCCGAACAGGCCAGGTCGCGGCTCTTCGATGGTCTCGAATTCAGCTTCGTCGGCGGCGACGCCGAGTTGGTCGAGTGCAGCCTCACGGGCCTCGTCGATGGTCTTTGCGGTGGTCTCGACCCATTCCATGGAAGATGTGCTTTCTGTCGGTCGGCGCGCGGTGGGCGCCGAGGTCACGTCGACTTCTTGGGGGACTTCGGACGTGAGGATTTCGCGGATTTTGCTGCTTTGGCCTTCTTGGCCTGTGCCTCTTGGCGAGACGGTGTCGGGCGACCCTTCGCCCCAGCGGACGGCGTTGGACGATTCTTGGGCGGTGTGACCCGCTTGCTGGTCGTCGGCTTTGGCTTCGGCTTTGGCTTGGGCTTCGGCTTGTCCGACGGGGTCGACGACGAGGCCGTGTCGGCTTTCGGGCCACCGGCGAGGTCGCGCTTGGCCTGCGCGAACAGGCCGCCACCGGTGTCGCCGTTCTTCTTCGCTTCCTCGCGTGCGGCTTCACCAGCGCGTTGGGCCTGGCGACCGAGCGATTCGTCATGGCCGTAGAAGGCCCGGGTGATGTAGCCCTGTTGGGCAATCCGCAGCAGCGTCTGGAAGACGTAGTAGACGACGAGCGCCGAGAGGAAGAAGATCTGGAAGATCGCGAAGAACACGGGCAGGTACTGCATCAGCTTCTGCTGGGTCGCCGACATCGTCGGACTGATCGCTGCGCGGGCTGCCACCATGCGCTGCTGCACGAAGTACAGCACACCGAGCAGCACCACGAGCAGCACGTACGGAAGCCCCGTGCTGAAGCTCTCGGCAACGGCCTCCGCCGCCGACAGCGACAGGTCGAGCCCGATCGAACTGATCGACTGCTTGCCGAACAGCGACTGGTACAGATCGGAGTCGATCGCGAGATAGCGGGGGATGAACCCGGGGTTCAGCACCTCGTCAGGGCGGTCGAAGGCACCCCAGACCGCATCGGAGATCGGGCGGGCGGCGCCCACGGGCTCGTAGGCCATGCCTCGAAGCACCCGGAACATGATGTAGAACACCGGAGCCTGCGCCAGCAGCGGCAGACAGGAGGCCATCGGGTTGACCTTGTTCTCCTGGTAGAGCTTCATCATCTCTTCGTTGAGCTTCTGGCGGTCGTTGCGATACTCGTTCTGCAACTTGCGCATCTCGGGCGCCAGACGCTGCATCTGCAGCATGCCCTTGGTGCTCTTCAGCGTGAGCGGCGTGGTGATCGCCATCACCACGAACGCAATCATGGCGATCGCGATGGTGTAGCTGTTGGTGAAGCTGTAGAACCACGACAACAGGGCGGCGGGGATCTCGAACATCAGGCGTCCTCTCGGACCTCAGTGGTGCCAACGGCGTTCGCGTCGTCGTCGGGCACCGGATCGAATCCACTCGGCCCGAACGGCCGACAGCGCATCAGGCGGCGGGCGGTCAGCCAACCACCTCGACGGGTGCCGTGACGCTCGAACGCCTCGTGGGCGTAGGCGGAACAGGTGGGGTAGAAGCGGCACGGTGACGGCCGCCCGGCAAAGGCACGTTGATATGCCTCGATCCACGCAAGCGCCCGGCGTTGGCTCCACGTGGTCATGATCTCGCCGCAGTCGGCGTCCCGGTGTTGATCGACCGACGACGCACCTGGGTGAGCAGCACTGCAATCGACTGTTCGAGCTCTGCGAACGTACGTTCGGACGTGGCGCGATGGGCGCCCAGCAGGTAGAGACCGGGTGGAACCTCGGACGCGGCCAGAATGGCCCGCAAGCGACGACGGAGACGATTTCGTCGAACCGCAGACCCGACGGCGCGCCCGATGGCGAATGCCACCTGGGGAGGTACCAGGGCGGGATCGGGGACGAACGAACACCACAGCGAATCGGTCCGCACGCGGACGCCGTCACGCCGAAGGCGCACGAAGGCGTCGCGTTCGCGAACTCGGTCGATCAAGCCGACAGACGGGCGCGGCCCTTGGCCCGACGGGACTTCAACACGGCGCGACCGGCGCGAGTGCTCATGCGGGCGCGGAAGCCATGCTTGCGGGCTCGACGTCGGGTGTTGGGCTGATAGGTACGCTTCACGGCGCTCTCCGGACAATTCGGGACAACTCACGTTCTGATCGGCGGGCGTCGACGCGCAACGTCCATCCTTCAGACTGACCACGCAAGGCTACGGCCACTCGCCCATCTCCGGCAACCGGCGTCCACAAACCACACATGTGTAGTTTGTCCACAGGACCACAAAGGATGCATCGCCCCTGCACAGCGACCATATCTCCGGTACTCGACCGATCCTTTCCGTCGAGTTTTCGTCGCTGTCCACACCTGCTAGGTTCGCTGATCCGCATGCGCTGCCGACTATGTCCACATCTTGTGGACAATGGTGTGGACCATGCCCGACGACAACCGGGAGAACACTGGTGACCGACAGCTCAGAGGTGTGGACACAGGTGACGCTGTCGCTTCGATCTCAACTCGCGGAGTCTGTCTGGTTCTCGACGTTCCAGGACGTGTCGCCGCTGCCGTCCGACGACGACATGCTCCGCCTGCTGGCACCGAGTACGTATGTCCGTGAGCGGATCCTGTCTCGCTTCCTGCCGTTGGTGACCGAAGCACTGGTCGACGTCGACGAGGGCCACCGCACCGTGGTGATCGAGGTCGAAACCGCAGCGGAGAACACCCAGCGTGAGCAGACGACCGCCGTGACCACCGGTGAGATCACCACCGATCCCGCCCCGTCGATCGAACACGACACGCACGCGACCGTGTCCGACGCCGGCTCCAGCGCGTTCGATCAGCGCTCGTTGCTCCTCGACGAGGCGGGGCTGAACCCTCGCTACACCTTTGAGACCTTCGTCAAGGGCGCATCGAACCAATTCGCGCTCGCCGCTGCGCTTCGAGTCGCCGAAACGCCTGCTCGCAGCTACAACCCGCTGTTCATCTACGGCTCTGCCGGTTTGGGCAAGACCCACCTCCTGCACGCCATTGGTCACTACGTGCACTCGAACTATCAGCACCACGAGGTGCGGTACGTCTCCACCGAGACGTTCATGAACGAGTACGTCGATGCAATCCGTCAGAACACCACCAATTCGCTCCGTCGGCGGTACCGAGACATCGACGTCCTGCTGATCGACGACATCCAGTTCATCGGCGGCAAGGAAGGCCTGCAGGAAGAGTTCTTCCACACGTTCAATTCCCTGCACGGTGCCAACAAGCAGGTCGTGATCTCCTCCGATCGCATGCCCGACGCCATCCCGACGCTCGAAGAACGCCTTCGCGGCCGGTTCAAATGGGGCCTGATCACCGACATCCAGCCACCCGATCTCGAAACGCGTCTCGCGATCCTGCGCAACAAGTCAGAACGCGACCGGGTGCTGGTTCCCGACGAGACCCTCGAGTTCATCGCCGCGAACATCGACACCAACATTCGCGAGTTGGAGGGCGCACTGATCCGGGTCACGGCGTACGCCAGCCTGAATCAAGTGCCGATCACCACCGACCTCGCGGAAACGCAGTTGGCCGACCTGTTGATCGACAGCAAGCCCAAGGCGCGTACCGACGAGGAATTGCTGACCGAGATCGCCTCGATCCTGAAGTTTCCGGTCGAGGACCTCAAGGGTCGCAGCCGCCAACGTCCGCTGGTCACCGCCCGCCAGATCGCGATGTACGTCTTCCGTGAACTCACCGATCTGAGCTACCCGGCAATCGCCCGACTCTTCGGTGGGCGTGACCACACCACCGTGATTCACGCCAACGAGAAGATCCAACGCCTGATGAGCGAGCGCAAGCAGATCTACGACCAGGTCACCGACCTGCTCCAGCAGCTCAAGGCCTGACATGCAGCACTGCTCGCGAACAACCCTGGGGACGACGATGGGACACCGCACCGTGAACGGGGGACAACGCAAGCTTGTCCACCGCGTGACACGCGTGGAATTCGCGGCCTGGGGATCATCGACCCATCCCATGTGGACCACGGCGAGCGTTCTACGCTGCAACGACGCGTGCTTGTCCCCAATCCACAGCACCTACTACTGACATTAGACATTGAGACATCCATGCATGAGGAGAAGTGCCCACTGTGAAGTTCCGTTGCGAACGTGATGTGCTTGCCGACGCGGTCGGCTCCGCTGGGCGAGCAGCGACCAACCGAACCGGTACGTTGCCGGTACTCGCCGGCGTGCGGATGGAGGTGGCCGGCGACACGCTCACCGTCACCGGTACCGATCTCGAGTTGACGATTCGCCACACCGTCGACGTCGGCGGCGATCGTGATGGTGCCGCCGTGGTGCCAGCTCGACTCGTGGCAGACATCATCAAGGCGCTGCCTGCCGGTGCGGTACAGATCGAACTCGGCGACGAGGAGATGTCGATCAGCGCCGGCCGCTCACAGTTCTCGGTGCGCCCGCTGTCGCTCGATGACTATCCCGCACAAACCGAGCCCGCGGCGGAGCCCGTCACGCTGTCGGCTGCCGCGATGGGCGATGCGTTGCGCCAGGTCGTGCGCGCTGCCTCCACCGACGATGCTCGTGCGGTGCTCACCGGGGTGCTGCTGGCGTCCGACGAGGATGGGTTGCGCATGGTGGCCACCGACTCGTACCGACTCGCCGTGCGAGATCTGCCCGACACCTCGGTGCTGGCATCTGGTCAGAAGGTGCTGATCCCCGGTCGTGCGCTCAGCGAGCTGCAACGTTTGATCGGCGATGTCGACGAGCTCGAAGTGTGTCTGGGCGAACGGGAGGCCACGTTCCGAACCGGTTCGACCCGGCTGAGCACACGCCTGATCGAAGGGGAGTTCCCGAACTATCGCAACCTGTTGCCCTCGAGCTATCCGAATCTGCTCACCGTGGGCAAGGCCGCGATGATCGAAGCGATTCGCCGCGTGAAGATCCTCGCTCAGGATTCCACGCCGGTGCGGCTCACCCTCGGTGGCGACACCGTGCAGCTCACGGCGATCACGCAGGACGTCGGCAACGCCGCCGAGGAAATCGATGCCAGCTACGACGGCACCGAGATGACCGTGGCGTTCAACCCCGACTACCTCGCCGCCGGTATCGATGCCATCGACGCCGACGACGTCACGTTGGCGACGATGGACCCGATGAAACCGGCAGTGCTGCGTGGTGTGGGGCGCGATGACTATCTGTACCTGCTGATGCCGGTACGCGTGCCGTAGTCGTCGTCACGCGCCACCTCGTGGCCGGCGTCCGGCTCGTCATGGCGATTGCTCCATGATCATCTCGCATCTCGAACTCGTCGACTTTCGCAACTACGTGTCCGGCACGTTCGAGTTGACGTCGGGAACCACCGCGGTGATCGGCGACAACGGTCAGGGCAAGACCAACCTCGCGGAGGCGCTGGCGCTGCTCGCAACGTTGACGAGCTTCCGGTCGGTGCCAGCTGACGCATTGGTGCGAGTCGGTGCGACCACCGCCATCGTTCGAGCCACCGTGGTCGACGACGACGACGACCGGGAGAGCTTGATCGAGATCGAACTCGCGACGGCGGGACGCAACCGGGTGCAGGTCAACCGGCAACGATTGCAGCGGGTGCGCGATCTGCTCGGCACGGTCCGGGTCACGGTGTTCTCACCCGACGACCTGATCCTGGTCAAGGGCAGCCCGGGGGAACGCCGACGTTTCCTCGACGACACCCTCGTGGCGTTGGCGGTGAAGTACGACCAGGTTCGCCTCGACGTGGATCGGATCGTGCGTCAACGCAATACGTTGCTCAAGCAGGCGGGCGGCCGGTTGACCGACGAGATCGAGGTCACGCTCGACGTGTGGGATGCAAAGTTCGCCGAGATCGCCGACCAGTTCGGCTACGCCCGAGCGACGCTCGTCGCTCGTCTGGCGCCGATGGTGCAGGAGGCGTACGAGCAACTCGCAGGCACACCGACAGCGATCGATCTGCACTACGAGCCGGAGTGGCGTTCGGTGGGCCTCGCCGCCGCCCTGGCCACGGCGCGCCCTCACGACGTGCGTCGAGGGGTGAGCACGGTGGGGCCACATCGAGATGAACTCACCCTGTCGATCGCCGGGCTGCCGAGTCGAACCCATGCGTCACAGGGGGAACAGCGCACGCTGGCGCTGGCGCTGCGCCTCGCCGGCCACCGTCTGGTCACCGAGCGAACCGGGTCAGCGCCCGTGTTGGTACTCGACGACGTCCTCTCCGAACTCGACGACCATCGTGCCACCGCCCTGCTCGATCATCTTCCGACCGGTCAGGTGATCATCACGACGGCGAGTGAACTCCCTCCCGCTGCGAACGCCGATCGCATCCTGCGCATCGAGAACGGGCGCGTGCTGGGCGAGTGACCGTCAGTGGTGCGGCAATTCGTACCGAGACCACGCGAACAGAGATCATGTGTGCATGACACACGCTGATCGTCACGATCGTGCACGGTGGCTCGCATCGGGTCTTCCCGATGCGGTGATCACGATCATGTTCCGCGACGCCACGTTGCCGCCACCGCATGCGTCACGCTGGTATGACTCGTCGCTGAGTACCGATGAGATCGGTGAGTTCCGACGTGCCGGCCGTTCGGCGCCCGATGCGGCGTTCGTGGCGTCGCTCGACGCGCGTGGTCTGCCGAGTGATGCCGAGTTCGTGGCCCGCTGGGAGGGATTCGACGCGTCGACGATCCTCGACGCCATCGACCGTGGGTTCACCTCCGGGGAGCAGTTCGGAGCGTGGGTCGACACCGACGCGGACATCGACGAGGTCGAGCGACTGCTGGGCGCCGGTGCGGTCGGCAGTGACGAGCGCGATCGCCCCGGCGAAGGCATTGGCGCATCTTCGTGCGGGGCGTGCTCCCGAACAGGTGGCGTTCGCCGGCGTCGCAGGCGTCTCGGTCAAGAAGGCCGCCGGGTGGATGGAACGCGATCTGTCGGCGCAGACCGCTGCCGCGTGGTCGAGGGCAGGCTTCTCCGCATCTGAGACGTCACAGTGGATCGATGTGGTCGATGACCCATCGGTGGCGCGCTTGCTGGAGCGGTTGGGTTTCGACGTCGACACCGCGAGGGCCGAGCGGCCCGAGGGCGGCTGGACCATTCACGTCGTCAGGCGTCATGTGGCGCTCGCCGCCGGGGCGCCCGCCGATGTCGCCGACGACTGGGCTGCCACGTCCCTGCCCGACCGCAAGCTGGCCAAGTGGGTGGTCGCGGGGGTCGATCCAGGTGAGGCCGCCGGGTGGCTCGACGTCGGGTTCCGGCCGAGCGCGGCTGCTGCGTGGTCGGGCCATGGCTTCTCGCCCAGTGACGCCGATGCGTGGCGCAGCGGGGGTCTCGACCCAGCAGTCGCCGCCCGCCGGCGTGACGCGGGTGTTCGCCCGCCTGTCACGTCCTGAGGGGAGCCAGGCGGTGCGATCAGGTGATCTGGCGGACGCCGGGCATACCGGCGAGCACTTCCCACGAGCTGATCGTCGACACCGGTGACGCCTCGTCGAACTGATCGGTCACCGCGCGGTAGGTCGACAGCCACCGGTCGGGGGTGACCTCACAGACCGTGTAGCCGCGCCGAGAGTCGAACCATTTGAGTTGGGGGTTGGCTCCCAATGCAGCAGTCACCAGGCCCTCGACGGCAGCGTCGTCGTCGAAGAACGACGACGAGATGCTCGACGCCATGAACTCCGACCCGACCACCGGCAACGTCGTGTCGAACGGATCGGCGCGCAGGTCGGCCACCGCCGCAGAGTGGAAGTCACCGGTGAGCACGATGAGGTTGTCGACCTCGGTCGACACCGCGTCCAGCACCGCACGGCGGTCGCCGGCGTAGCCGTCCCAGGTGTCGACCACCACGACGGGTGGTGCGGAACCGGCGAGGGCGTTGCCACCGAACATGAACACCTGCTGTGCGAGCACGTCCCACACCGCACTCGATGCAGTTGCACCCTCGATCAGCCACTCGCGCTGTGGTGCTCCGAGGATCGTGTGGTTCGGGTCGGCGGCGAGCGTTTCGTCGCGCACCTGCACCGCTTCGCCGAGTTGTTCGACGAACGGCTCGCCTCGTTGCTGATCGGATCGGTACTGACGGGTGTCGAGCACATGGAAGCGCAGGAGGTCCCCGTGGGCGAACGACCGATGGATCTCGTAGTCGGCACCCTCCGGTGGGTCGAGGCGTACCGGCATGTGTTCGTACCAGGCCTGGTAGGCAGCAGCGCGCCGTTCGAGGAAGGCCGTTGGGTCGTCATCGTTCTCGGAGGTCGCCCCGGCGTAGTCGTTGTCGACTTCGTGGTCGTCCCAGGTGATGATCCAGGGCACGAGCGCGTGCGCTGCCTGCAGCTGCGGATCACTCTGGTAGAGCGCGTACCGCTCGCGGTACTGCTCGAGGGTTTCGCACTCGAAGTCCTGACCGGTCTCGCGTCCACGCTCGTCGGCGTAGCCGCCGGTGGCGTACTCGTAGATGTAGTCGCCGAGGAACACGAACGCATCGATGTCGCCCTGCTCGACGAGATCGCGGTACGCGGCATACCTGCCCTGCTCCCAGTTCTGGCAGGACGAGAACGCGAAGCGGAAGCGATCGGGCATCGTGCCCGGTGCGGCGAACGTGTGGGTACGGGCCGCGGCGGTGGTGAAGTCGCCAACGGAGAAGCGGTACCAGTACTCGCTGTCGGCATCGAGGCCGTTGGCGTCGACGTGAACCGAGTGTCCGAGTGCGGCGATCGCCGGCGCGGTGCCGGTGGCGACGACGTCGGTGAAGTCGACATCGCTGGCGATCTCCCACCCCACCTCGATGTCGGTGTCCGGCAGCGGTTCGTCCGGCTGCAGTCGAGTCCAGAGGATCACCGAGTCGGGGAGTGGATCACCCGAGGCCACGCCGAGCGTGAAGGGATCGGACAGCACCGTCGGTGTCACGCTGCTGGTGGTCGTCGGTGCAACCGTCGTCTCGGTGATCGCCTCGGTCGTCGGTGATGGGGCACCGGTTGTCGATGGTGTCGAGCTGTCGGAGCCGTCGCTGCTGCACGCGGCCAACGTTGCTGCGATCGTGCCGGCCAGGAACCCGCGTCGTGTCAGCTGCGGGCGCCGGTTGATGTCGTCTTCATGCATGTTGGTGTCCTTTCGGGGCCGGCGGTGGGTCGCGCTGGTGCTCGCACTCTGCCACGTGTGGTTGCGTCCGCATCAGACCACGGGAACCCCCACCTGGGTGGCGACGTCGAGTTGGGCGCGAGTCAGACGCTCGAGCCAGTGCTGTTGCCGGAGGTCGAGCAGGTCGACGATCTCGTTCCAGTGGATCGCAACGACCGATCCCGTGCCGATCTCGTGGCTGAGCCGGACGAGTCGCGGATCGAGCCACACGACCCGTCGGAGTGTGCCACCCAGCGACAGGCGTCGTCCGTCCCATGCCAGCTCGGGACCCTCGACGACGAGATCATCGCCACGGCGCTCGATGACGGTTGCCCAGCTCACGTGACACTGGCGGAGGACGTTGAGTGGCTCGACACCGCCGAGGCCGTCGCGGAGGAGTCCCACCCAGGGGTACACGCAGAACACGTGGAACGAGTGGTGCGGCACGGCGCCGAGGCCGACACGTGCGGTGAGTCGATCGATGTCACCGGCGGCACGAGGTCGGAACCGGTCGATGAGGTGCCGACCCCAGTCGTTCGAGGTGACTCGGCCGCAGAGCTCGTTGCCGATCCAGTAGGCCTGCACGACTCGGTCGTCGAGCGGATCGTCGCTGCCTGCCGCACCGGCGAGCAATTCGAGGTACGGCCAGGCTCCTTCGAAGCCCGAGGCCAACTGGCCGAGACCTGCGTCGACCTCGAGTTCTTCGGCGCGGTACGCCGCGAGTTCGCTCTCGCGGGCGGGGCCGCAGAAGCCGCGCTGGTTGGGAGGCACGGCGAAGCGTGCAAACCGTCTGGCACCGCCCATCGTCACGATGCCGCCACCGTCTCGCTCGGCCGCGACGTGACGCCTGATGTCCAGACCATCACCAGACCGCCGGCGACCAGCAGCACGAGCCCGACCGGCTGGAGGACCGCACCGCGAACACCGACGTCGAGGAGAGCGGTCACGACCGCGCCCATGCTGAGCACGGCGGTCACGTCGACCGCCGGTGCGCGAGCGAGCGCATGGTGCCAGCTGACGACGTACGCGGTCAGGAGCAGACCGGTGAGGAGCGTCCAGGCCCACTGCGTTGCCGACAGCGCGAACAGGTCGCCCAGTGCCCCGCGGACGATCGCCCAGCAGAGCAGGATCACGATGCCGCCGGCCATGCGTGAGGTGCCGACGACCATCTCGGGCACGCCACGTCGCAGCAGTGATCGGACGACGACGACCTCGACCGACCAGCACAGCGTGGCCGCGAGGATCAACACTTCACCGGTGCCGACCTCGGGGAAGCCGACGCCACCTGCCATGAATGCGTACCCAGCGAGGATCAACACGATCGCGGCCAGGTGCGGCGCGGCGATCCGCTCGCCGAGCACGAGCACGGCCAGGATCGCCACCCAGGCGACCAGCGTCTTGTGGATGAATGCCGCGTCACTCGACGACACACGGGCCAGTCCTTCGAAGAACAGCACGAACGGCACGCTGCCCCCGATGACCGCCACGGCGATGAGCCACGGTCTCGTGCCGGGCGGGGCCGACGCAACCGCTCGGTGTCGGTGCCGTGCCACGAGGATGGCGGTGACCAGTACGGCGGCGACGAGGTTCTTGGCCGTCGTGTACGTGGTGGGATCGTCGAAACGGGCGATGCCGTAGCCGTTGACGAAGACGGAGATCCCCGAGACCACGGCCGTCACACCGGCGAGCACGAGACCGGCGGTGGGTTGCGGTGATGCGGTCGTTGTCATCGTTGCTCCTTCGCGGTGAGTTCGTCTCGAGTTCGCAGGACTGCTGTTGCCGCCGTGTCGCTGAGCCGCTCGATGGCGAACCCGGTGTGGATCACCAGCCAGTCACCGACGTCTGGTGCCGGTGCATCCAGGCCGAGCGTCACGGTCGACACCGACACGACGCGGTCCCCGATGTCGACCGACACCGAGTGAGACGTCGCGTCGACCGCGTCGACCGCGACGACTCGACCGAGATCGCTCAAGCACATGGCGTCACCTCCGTTGCGACCAGCCGGATCAACGGATCGAGCGCTGCTGCGACCGGCGGCGACAGCGTCTCACCGTGATCGACCGTCGCGGGTTCGACCCCGACGACGATCAAACGGTCGGGGAGCTGGCCGAGCGCTCGGCCGAGTGCGACCGCCTCGGCGACGCTGCCACCATGAGAACTCGCGCCCGACGGCGTTCGCGGCAACTGGTCGCAGTCGGTGATCACATGAAGGGTTCCCGGCGGATCGCCGGTGACGATCGCGTCGACGACCACCGTGATGGGCCGGTGTTGCCATGCGGCGACGAGCCGGGCGGGCTCACCATCGAGCGTGAGGAGCTCGGCGTCGAGGCCATCGAGACCGGCGAGTGCCTCGATCGTGGCCGGGCCGATGCCGTCGTCGCTGCGCCAGCGGTTGCCGACACCGATCACCAGTGGCGTCATCGCGACCTCCCGTCGCGGACGATGGTCATGTCGAGGAAGTGGGTCGCACACGAGATGCAGGGATCGTGGTTCCTGATCGTGACCTCGGCAGCGCGTGCGAGCGCGTCGTCGGGCAGGTCGAGGTTGGCCTCCACGAAGTGGAACAGGTCGTGCTCGATCGTGGGCTGGCTCTGCGCGGTGGGTGGGACGATGTCGGCGTCGAGGATCGTCCCCGCCTCGTCGAGCGTGTACCGGTGGTACAGCAGGCCGCGCGGTGCCTCCGTGGCGCCGTGGCCGGTCGCGGCCCTGGGTGGCACCTCGACCGAACCGGGCTCGACGTCGGTGTAGTTGTCGACGATGCGGAGCGCTTCCTCGCAGGCGTGGACCACCTCGATCGCTCGCACGACGATGCTGCGAAACGGGTTTCGACACACCGCACCGAGACCTGCAGCATCTGCGGCGGCGAGCGCAGCTGGACCCAGCCGCTCACGGGCCAGCGCGTAGCGGGCCAGCGGGCCGACCAGGTAGTTGCCGCGTGTCAACAGCCGCGCGTGCTGTGCCGTCGAGTGCGGAACCTGGAACTCCTCGACATGTTCGGCGAAGTCGGCGACGGCGATGTCGAGGCCTCGGTCGGACACGATCCGATCCCCGAACACCGGATACCGGTCGCCATCGTCGAGGGCCACCAGTTCATGCTCGGTCTCGAGCTCGGGGAACTCGAACGCAGCGACCCACTCACACACCTCGACCGCCAGTTGCAGTGCCCTCGCCAGCCGAGGTCGGAACGCCCGGAGCGCCTGGGGTGTCGGCGGTCGATAGAAACCACCGATCCGGACGTTGATCGGATGAATCGCCCGCCCGCCGATCAACTCGAGCAACTCGTTGCCGATCTTCTTCAGCTCCAGCCCGCGCTCCACCGCTGGACGGTCGAGCGCGACCAGATCGACGACGCTGTCGACGCCGAAGAAGTCGGGAGCGTGGAGCATGTGGATGTGCAGCGTGTGGCTCTCGATCCACTCGCCGCAGTAGAGCAGCCGCCGCAGTTCGGCGATCTCGCCGGTGACCTGCACACCGCAGGCGTCTTCGATCGCCTCGCACGCCGACATCTGGTAGGCCACCGGGCAGATGCCGCAGATGCGCGCGGTGATGTCGGGTGGTTCGGTGTGGCCGCGTCCGCGCAGGAACCCCTCGTACAAGCGCGGTGGTTCGTAGATTCGCAGTGTGACGTCGACGAGACGGCCGTCGACGATCTCGACGTGCATCGCGCCCTCGCCCTCGACGCGGGTCAACGCGTCGGTGCTCAGCCGGCTGGCGCCTGCCCGGTGGGTCATGATCGCCGACCGATCTCGACGGGAACCGGGGTCGGTTGACCACGGAACGGCTCGGACCATGCGTTGAACGTGTGGAAGAGCCGGCCGATCTCCAGCTCACTCGTCCCTCGTGCTCGCAGTGTGGCGATGAGCGGTTCCGGGCGAGCGGAATCCATTGGGCCGAAGCAGCCGTAGCAGCCCCGCCCGAATCGAGGGCAGAGCGCACCGCACCCGGCGTGTGTGACCGGCCCGAGGCACGGTGTGTCATCGGCGATCAACACGCAGACCGAGCCGGCAGCCTTGCACTCGAAGCACACATCGTGGCTCGGCACGTCCGGTCGACGCCCGACGAGGAAGGCCGAGATCACCTCGAGCAGCTGGCGCTTGTCGATCGGGCACCCGCGCAGTTCGAAATCGACCGCGACCTGGTCGCTGATCGGGGTGACGGTCGCGAGCGTCGACAGGAACCCAGGAGTGGCGTAGACGATCTGCAGGAGTTCCTCGACGTCGCCGAAGTTGCGCAGTGCCTGGATCCCGCCCGCGGTCGCGCATGCGCCGATCGTCACGAGGTGCCGTGACACCTCGCGGACGTGGTGAATCCGCTCGACTTCCTCGGGGGTGGAGATCGACCCTTCGACGAGTGAGAGGTCGTAGGGGCCATCACCGTCAGCAGCGCCAGCCTCCAAGAAGTACGCGATGTCGACCACCTCGGTCAACGCGAGCAATTCGTCTTCGCAGTCGAGCAGGGTCAACTGGCAGCCATCACAACTGGAGAACTTCCAGACCGCGAGTCGGGGACGGGTGCGCATCTCAGCGCTCCCGCACGGCCAGCAGCGGAGCTGCGGTGTGCCAGCCGACGACCGGCCCGTCGATGCAGGTGAACAGTGGTCCGAGCTGGCAGTGGCCGCAGTGTCCGGTGCCGCACTGCATGTTCCGCTCGAGCGAGACCTGGATGTTCGCTCGCGGCACGCCGGCGGAGACGAGTTGCTCACTCAGCACCTGCATCATGATCTCCGGGCCGCACACCAGCGCCATCAGCTCGTGTGGGTCGCCGATGCGGTCGGCCAGGCTGAGGTCGACCGGTCCGACCGGGCCGGACCATCCAGCGTCGGCTCGATCGACCGTTGTTCGAGGTCGCAGCGCGTGCCAACGTTCCTCGATCTCGTCGGCGCACAACACCACGTCGGAACTGCGCGCTCCGACCAGCAGCTGCACCGATCGAGTGACGAGCGTGCCGGATGCGGCCGCCTCGATCACCGGTCGGAGGGGAGCGAGCCCGAGTCCACCAGCGATGATCAGCACGTCGGCATCGTCGAGGTGGTCGAGTTGCCAACCGGTCCCGAACGGGCCACGTATCCCCACGACGTCGCCGGCGGCTCGTTCGCACAGTGCCGCGCTGGTCGCGCCAACCGCACGAACGGTGTGCTCGACGCGCCGACCAGGACCGATCCCGCTGTACGAGAGGGGGATTTCGCCGACCCCGGGCACCCAGATCATGGCGAATTGGCCGGGGAGCGGCATCGTGAGCTCATCGGGCATCGCCAGCGTGATCGTCACCGTGTCGGCGAGCTTGCGGGTCGACGCCTCGATCCTGCCCATCGTCGGTTCCATCGTCGTGTTGATCACCTCGAGCGCGCTGCGTCATCGACGATCGCCTCCGTGATGTCGAGGCCCGTCGGGCACCAGGTGATGCAGCGTCCGCAGCCCACGCATCCCGACTCGCCGAACTGGTCGTGCCACGTGACCAGCTTGTGGAGGTACCACTGGCGGTAGCGGGATGCCGCCGATGTCCGCATCGAACCACCGTGGACGTACGCGAAGTCGAGCGAGAAGCAGCTGTCCCACCGCTGCGTGCGCTCGAACTCGGTGCCGTCGAGCGAGTTCGAGTCGACCACCGAGGTGCAGAAGCACGTCGGGCACACGAACGTGCAACTGCCGCACGTGAGGCACCGCTCCGCCACCGCCTCCCAGCCCGGATCCTCGGGCGCGGCGGCGGCTGCGGCGATGGTCGCCGGGTCGAGACCGCGGGTTTGGCGTGCCGCGCCGTCGGCGATGCGTTGCTCGGCGGCATCGAGCAGGGTGGTGTCGGCCGCCGGCAGGGGGCCGATGTCGTCGAGGAGTGCTGCTCCCTCGGCGGTTGCCGGGGTGGCCAGCAGCGTGGCGTCGTCGAGTTCGCGCAGCACGATGTCGGCACCGGGCCCGGGCCACGGGCCGGTTCCGGCCGACACGCAGAAGCAGTCGGCCGCCGGCGTGGTGCAGGCGATCGACACGATCAGCAGCCGGTCGCGTCGGGCCCGGTAGGTCCCGTCGTGTTCGAGCACGACGTCGAGCCGACCGATCGCTGCCAGATCGCACGACTGGATGCCGACGAAGGCGAGCGGCGCTGGTTCGTCGTGTGGTGGCTCGACGGTGGGCCGGGGGGTCGTCGTCCGCACCGTGACGACCACCTGCTGTTGGGGGTGGAGCCATCGCTTCCATGCCAGTGCGGGCGCTGCGTGGTCGAACGTCGCCCGTCCGGTCTGCTCGGCGCGGTAGTGCCCGGGTTCCTGGACGTCGGTCCACCCCGTGGCGATCTGTTGGGCCGTGTCGATCTCGTCCAACCCGATCACACCATCGCGTGCGACCGGGGCCACCACGGTGCAGCCGCGCTCGTGGAGCCGGGTGACGAGCGGCCCGAGCCCGTCGGGTAGCACCCGAGTGGGCCCAGCCGCGATCGAGAGCGGCGCTGATGCCACATCCACGACGTTCGCAGCCCGGGCGCCGCCTGGCTAGAGGCCTCCGGCCCAACCCGTCATTCATCCGCCCGGTGGAGTGCGGTGGCAACCAACCAGGGACCGACGAGTCGATCGGCAGTGTCGATGGCGACGGAGTCGTCGAGATGAACACCGTCCGATCGTCCTGTATCCCCGGCGCCGTATTCGCTGGCGAGGTACCAGCGGTTCAGGTCGAGCGCTTCGATGTCGGCATGGTTCGCAGCGATCTCGGTGATCGCCGCGTGTTGCATCTCCATTCGACCAGGGCGCCAAGAATCGTCCGTTGAGCTGAACGCGCGCAGCGTGCTCATTGCCCGCGGACCCTTGACGAAGACCACTCCGCCGGCACCCCTGGCGACGAGTGACTCGCTGAACTCGATGTAGTCATCGCGCATCCGCGCAGCAAAGCGCTCATCCGGGGGGACGAGCACGCCCTCATCGTCGTCCCAGGTGACCTCCTCGACGTCAGCGACCGACACCATGGCGACGACCAGGTCAGGCGTGAACCGTTCAACCGTCTCCGGGAGATTCTCGTGGATCTGCTCGGTGCACCCCGCCATCCAGTTCTCGTCGTCGGGATCCGACCGAACGCCGCTCAACAAGGTGCACGCGGGTGCTGCGATCGTCAGCACCTGGGCGTATTCCGGATGTCGCTCGGCCCAATCGGCCAGACCATCACCCATGCTCCACGCCGTGCTGTCACCTGCGACGATGATGCGGACCGGTCGGCTGGGTGGAGGCTCGGCGAGTAAGAGCTGGCCCAACATGGCGGAGTTCACCAGCTCATCACCGAAGGACTGCTCGGCTGGTTCGCTGGGAACCTTTGAGGTCGGTTGTAGTGGGGCTGAGTCCACCACTGCGGGAAGGTCGGCCAGGTCGGCGTCGGCGCGTGACAGCGTGAATCGAGCGGAGCCCGGTGACACGAGGAGCGAACCCAACAATACCATGGTCGTGAAACTGCCGATCCCGACCAGTACCTGGCGGTCGGTGAATCGACCGCGCCGAATCGGCTGCTCCAGAAGTCGGTACGACGCCGCGGCGATCGCTGCGGTCACCGCCAGTCGCACGATCGTGAGGATCCAGACATCCCACCCCGTCCGTTCTTCGGAGATCACCAGGTAGACCGGCCAGTGATAGAGGTAGAGCCCGTAGCTCACACCACCGATCACCACCAGCGATCGACGACTCAGCACGCCCCTGATGGGTTCCGACGACGACCCCCAAATCACGGCCACACTGGCCAGTGCGAAGACGGGCATCCAACCGGAGTACGCAGGGCCCGAAGCCGCCGGCCACGTGAGTGCACAGACGACAATGGCGATCAGTCCGATCGATGCTGCCGACGTGCCGACCACCGGCGAAGGAGTGCGCCCGCGGTGTGTGAGGACGGCGAGTGCGCACCCCGCAAGGATCTCGCCTGCCCTGGCCGGGGTGGCCCAGTATGCGGCATCGCCGCCGAACACGATCGCAGTGATCGGGGCAATGAAGAACGCCAGTATGGTGAGTGCGACGATCCCACCACGCAGCATGCTTCGGCGAGCGAGCAGGAGCATGGCCATCGGCCAGAGCCAATAGAACTGCTCCTCGACCGCAAGCGACCAGTAGTGATCGAGCGCGCCGGGCGCCCCGGCGAAGAGCTCGGCGTACGACTGGTCTGAGGTAAGTTGCACCCAGTTGAAGATTTGGAATGTCGCCGCCCACCCGTCTCGCCGCAAATTTTCAGCAGGGGGGAGGAGGTGGGTCCACGATGCCACGAAGACCAGCGCAAGACAGAGAAGACTCGCAGGGAGGAGGCGGCGGACACGCCGCATCCAGAAGCGACCGAGCCTCACCCCATCGGTCCGTTCGAGTTCTCCGATCAAGAGGCGTGTGATCAAAAAGCCCGACAGCGTGAAGAAGAGCGACACCCCGACGTAGCCGCCCGAGAACCAGCCGATCCCGGCGTGGAAGAGCAGCACCAAGATGACGGCGATCGCACGGACTCCGTCGAGCTCTGGGCGGTAGGGCAGAGACGAAACGCGAGCAACAGCGGAAGAACGATCAGCAGCCACCGAGGTCGTCATGTGCCGCCGATCCGACCGACGAGCGTTGTGGCTTGCCGGCCCTCCTTCGGCCATGCCAACCAGCCCCGATCATCGATCCAGGCGTGGTTGCCGTGCATGCCGGTGACCACCGGGTCCGCGCCGTGCCAATCGATGCGTGATTTGCGCACGTGACCGAGACGGTAGCCAGAGCGCCCCCAACGGTGCACGGCCACCTGCTGCCACAGGTGCAGTGGTGAGGGTCGGTCCAGTGCGCCGGTGCAGTATCGGGGTCGATCGCGATCGTTGCGATTCGGAGCTGCCTCGGTGAGCTGGGTCACGAAGGCAGGATAGTGCTCGGTGTCAGGATGGGGCGATGAAGCTGGACGGGGGCATCGACGAGATCCCACTGCCGGCCACCGCGAGCGGCCGCCTCTGGCTGTGCGGCAAACATGCCATCGGGCCGGACCCGGAGGGTCTGATGGCACGCGTCGGCGCCGACGGTGTCGTGTGCCTCAACGCAGGAGCACGAGCTCGCCGAGCGGTATCCGAGTTATGTGAGCTGGTTGCGTGCCCAACCGGTGGAGCGGGTGCGGTGGTCGCCGATCCCCGACCTGCATGCGCCGATCGTTGGAGGAGTTCGAACCGCGTGCTGACCGAGATCGTCGATCGATTGTGGTGGGCGACCGGCTGATCGTGCACTGTGCGGCGGGCATCGGACGGGCCGGCACCACAGCGGCTCGCGGTGTTGGTGTCACTGCGGAGTCCCGCTCGACGAGGCGCTGGCCCACGTCCGGAGTCAATCGCCCCGCGGCCGGGCCGGAGGTTGGGGCCCAGCTCGACCTGGTTCAGCGCGTGCTCGCCGCAGATGACCTCGACGTCAGCCGAGGAGCCACCGACCGATGCGGGCACGGGCGGCGGCATCGTCGACCGTCACGATGCGTAGGTCGGCCAGGCGTTGCAGCACCGAGCCGGCGAAGGCCTCACCGATCTGATCGGCGTCGAGTGGCTGACCCGATCCGCTGGCACCGAGGACGGCTTTGGCGACATGGTCGAGGTGTCGTCGGGTCAGCGGGTCTCCGCTCGAACGGGAGCGATCGCGCGCCGAGCGGGTGAGTTGATTGACCATCCGCGTCGACGGCGTCCCGGCACCGACCCGACGCCAGGCCTCGGCGAGCTGTTCGTAGATGCGACGCCACCGCTCGGTGTCGACCAGCGGGAAGTCGCGGTCGATGCGGCGCAGCTGGCGGGCCTCGTCCGGAATCGTCGACGAGTCGTCACCGGATCGTTCGGACGGTGTGTCGGCAACGTCGGCATGGTCGTGGGCGTCGCCCGCCGGCAGCAGGTAGAGCTGGCGGTCGCCGCTGATCTCGCCGTCGGGCACGGCTGCTCGCAGGAAGCGTTTGAACGTCCCGTAGCCGAACCAGTCGTCGCTGACCTCGGCGCCGAACTCGTGCTGGAGTGCCCACGCGAGCGAGGAGATCTCCAGGGGCCGATCGAGCGAGCGCCAGCGCTCCAGCAGGATGTCGGCGGCGTCGGCGCCGGGTCCGATGATCGGTTCATGGCCGGGTTCGGGGTCGGGCTGGCCGGCGGTCTCGGCGACGATGGCCTCGTCGATCCGATCGAGTTCGTTGCGCAGGTCCTCCGCGATGTCGTCGAGGGTGGCGAGCAGATCGGCCATCCGGGTACTGAGTATCTCGACCAGCGGCGGGAGGTCGCCCGACTTGCTGTAGGTGTCCTCGTGGGTGAGCTCGCCCCAACTGTCCTGGAGCAGGGTGCGCACCTGGAGTTCGCAGGTGACGGGCGTGCTGTCGTGCACCACGCCGAGGTTGACGTGCCAGCCGCGGTACCCCGACACCTTGGGCTGGTCGACGTAGTCGCGCTCGGAGGCGGGGTCGAGGCCGAGGGGGCGTTTCTTGCCGGGACGGGGCGGCAGGTCCTCGAGCGCGACCTGGACCATCTCGAGGTCACGCAGGTTGGTGCAGGTGAGGCGGATGCCGATGAGGTCGTCGAGAATGTGCGCGATGTCGTCGACGCCGGTGACCTGTTCGCGATAGCGCGCCTGGCTGATCTTGCGCCATGTGCGTCGCTTCGACTTGACCCGTCCGGAGATGCTGCGGATCCGGGCGAGGTCGCGGTCGGACAACGAGTCGTCGAGCGCTCGCTGCAGGGCGTCCATCGCCCGGTCGAGCGCAGGTTCCAGGGTGGTGGCCCGGTAGGTGTCGTACCAGCTGCCGAACTCGGCGTACCCGAGTGAGTCACCGTGTCCGTTGGCCATCGCCCGAGACCCTACGGCTCGGCGCGGGCGTCGGCTCGGACCCGCTCGGCAAGGTTGTCCGGGAGCGGCTGATAGCCGTGGTGGTCGACGTCGAAGGAGCCGCTGCCGCCACTGAGCGATCGGAGGTCGATCGCATACCGCAGGATCTCGGCGGTGGGCACCAGCGCATGCACCGTGGTGAGGCCGACGTCGTCGGTGTCGGTGCCGAGCACCTGGGCCCGGCGTGCGTTGAGGTCGCCGAGCACATCACCGTGGTGAGCCGAGGGCACGCGAACGTTGACCTCACTCACCGGCTCGAGCAGTTCCACACCGACCCGCTCGACCGCCTCGCGCAACGCCAGCGACCCGGCCATCTTGAAGCTCATCTCGGAGGAGTCGACCGCATGATGCTTGCCGCCGGTGCACACCGCGCGCAGGTCGACGATCGCGAAGCCGTCGCTCCCGCCGCGAGCCATGGCGTCCTCGACCCCAGCGCCCACGGCCGGTACGAGGTTCTTCGGGATCACCCCACCGGTCACCTCGCTGTGGAACTCGAACCCCGACCCTGGGGGCAGCGGTTCGAAGCGCACGGTGGCCACCCCGAACTGGCCGTGGCCGCCGGTCTGCTTCTTGTAGCGGCCCTCCACCTCGATCGCTGCTGCGAGCCGCGAGCGGTACGCGACGCGCACGTCGTCGACGACGAGTTCCACCCCGGCACGCTCGATTCGTGCCAGCGCCACACGTACGTGTGTCTCGCCACCACCGCGCAACACCGTCTGGCCGGTCGCGTCGTCGTGCTGCACGTCCAACGTCGGGTCCTCGACGACGAGGCGATGCAACGTGGTGGCGAGCCGGTCCTCGTCGGACTGCTTGGCCGCAGCGATCGCGACGCCGTAGACGGCACGTGGCATCGTCGGGAGCACCACGCTGACCGGTGTGCCGTCGGGGGCGAGCGTGTCACCCGTGCGGGTGTCGCTCAGCTTGGTGACGGCGACGATGTCGCCGGCGACGGCGGCGTCGACCTGGGTCTGGGCGGCGCCGACGAGCGACACGAGATGGTGCAGACGTTCGCGAGTACCCGACCGGCTGTTGACGAGGGTGTCGTCGACGCGAATCGTCCCGGAGAGCACCTTCAGCATCGAGATCTGGCCGCGGAATTCGTCGATCGTCGTGGTGAACACCACGACCAACGGGGCTCCGTCGGGATCAGGCGTGATCTCGACGGTTCCGCCGGCGGCCTCGACGATCGTCGGTCCGCGGTCGCCGGGCGCCGGGCCGACCCGGCAGATGAAGTCGGCGAGCTGATCGGCACCGATCGGCGTGGTGGCCGAACCGCACAGGACGGGGAACGCGAGCCCTCGGTCGACGGCGTCGTGGAGCAGGTGTTCCAGCTGCTCCGCCGTTGGCTCGGTGCCGGAGAGGTACTGCTCGAGGAGGTTGTCGTCGAGTTCGATCACGTCCTCGACCAAGTGCTCGTGCTCGACCTTCTCGATGTCGGCGAGTTCGGTGGGCACGTCGACCGGCTCCGCGTGTCCCGAGTCGTACACGAACGCATGGTGGGTGAGCACATCGGTGATGCCGTGAAAGCTCGACTCCTCCCCGATCGGCAGCTCGGTGGGGTCGGCGTGCGAGCCGAACACGCTGCGCACCTGGGCGAGCGTGCGGTCGAACGACGAACGTTCGCGATCGAGCTTGTTGACGAAGATCATCCGCGGCAGGCCCATCTCGGCCGCGTGACGCCACAGCACTTCGTCCTGCGACTGCACGCCTGCCACACCGTCGATGACGAACACGGCGAGGTCAGCAGCGGCCATACCGAGCAGCGCCTCACCGCGGAAGTCGGCGTAGCCGGGTGTGTCGATCAGGTTGATGCGATGGTCGTTCCAGTCGAACGATGCCACGCCGAGGGAGATCGACTGCTGGCGAACCTGTTCCTCGGGGTCGTGGTCGAGGACGGTCGATCCCTTCTCGATCGTGCCCGCTCGTGTGATCACCTCCGCTCGGAGGAGCAGCGCCTCCGCGAGGCTGGTCTTGCCACCGCCGTTGTGGCCGACGAGCACGACGTTCCTGATCTGTTCCGATGATGTCATGGGCACCCCTTTCGTGCCCGACCAGCTTCCACCCGTTGTCGGCCCCGCCGCAACGGACCTCAGTCCCTCTCTGCGACGCGCTCGTCGACGATCCACCGAGCCCGAACGACGTGTCCCGTTCTCATGAACACGTCGTGCGAACGCTCGCGGGTGAGCGCCGACCCGGCGATCGTTTCCACCGTTCCGTCGGCGCACTCGACGATCACCAGGTCGTCGGGTCCCGTCTCGATCGTCATCGGCACGCCGCAGACGGTGAGTCGGGTGGGCGACGAGTCGTCGGTGGGTGCGAGCAGGACCTCGTCGGTGGCGATCAGTCCGGGGGCCAGCAGCAGTCGTCCGTTCGCGACACGGAATCCGAGTTCGCCGAACCGTGCGAGCACTTCCTCCTTGACCTGGCCGGTCATGCCGGGCTGCTGTGCGCCCGCGTGCGCCGGGGTGTGGGAGTAGCAGTCCGTCGGGACCGCCCCGTACTCCGATGGTGTCTTCAGATACCCGAGACCTGCCCGGATCCTGCGGTAGGCCTCGGCGAGACGGGCGACGGTCGCATCGGGCTCGCCGGCTGCGACGGCCACCCAATACGTCTCCTGCACGGCGAGGAGCAGCTTGGCCACCATGTGCCAGTACACCGACCCGACGCCCTCGTAGCCGTGCATGCGTCCCGAGCGTCCGGTGAACTTGCGATGCTCGAACACGTCTTCGTACGTCTGCAGCAGCGTTGCGCGCTCCGACTCGATCAGGTCGGACTCGTCGAGCAGGCGCTCGAGCGCACGGACGTTGACCGCTTCGGGGCGAAAGTGCATGCGGTCGTCGAGGTCGATGGAGACGATCGCGGCGAGTCGGTCGAGACCGACGCGTTCCAGGCGGTCGGCTGCGTCGGTGTCGATGACGTTGCGGGCGAGGAACGGCGTCAGTTCGGGCACCGGGTACAGCATGAACGTGTCCTGGTCGGCCCGGTACATCGCCGAGGCGAAGAGTGCGTCGACCACGTCGAGCGCTTCGTCGAGGTCGAGCGCGCCTGATGACAGCGCCGCAACTTGGCCTTCGAGCATCGGCCCGAGATGGTCGACGCGAGCGGTGTCGTCCGACGGGAACGACACACGGTTGTACGAGTGGTACAGACCGTCGTCTCGGCGCGCCGAGCGCGATCGATGCGTCGAGGTGGTCGAGCGCAACGGCACACAGCCCGCGGACGTTGCTTCGTGGGATCTCGACCTGCTGCAGGGCGTCACCGGAGCGGATGCGATGTCGATGGGCCTCGCCGCTGCGGCCGAGTTGGTCGACGACGGCGCGGCGCTCGGTGTCGTCGACTGGGCCGACCGGGTGCTCGGTGAGGATCCGTCTGATGTCGTCGAGCCACTGGGCGATCGAGGTCGTCATCGTGACGGGGCCCTCCTGATCCGACTCGACGCCGAGCAACGACTCGACGAACGCGAGGTATCGGCGGAGGTGGAACAGGGTCACCATCGACAGTCCAGGGCCGGCGAGCGCGTTGTTGGCGTCGTTCCATTCGGGACGCTGTGTGTTGAGCCAGATCCCGCCGTCGGGCACCAGGTTGGTGAGTTTGGCGAGTGCCGGCACCAGGAGCTTCTCGAGCATCGCAACGTGCAGCAGGCCGCCGTCGGGGCCAGGGAGCAGTCGACCGTCAGCGCCCACGCGCTGCTCGCGCTCGGCGATCGCTGCGGCATGGTCGGTGTCGTAGGTGATCGTGTCGCGCGGGTTGCGCACGATCTCGTCGTGATCGGCCAGGAGGTACGGAACGTCGGCGTAGGTGAAGACATCGCGGTCCAACCAGCCGGCGCGGGCACCGGGTTCGTAGCGCTCCCACATCTCCAACAACCGCAGCAGGTAGATGATCTGGTGATCTCCCCAGTACCCGATGTGGCTCCACGGGTCGGTGGGATCGGGCACCTCCCAGTCGATGCCGCCTGCGGAGATCCGGTAGGCGTTGTAGCCCTCGATCGTGGTGGCATTGAGGAACTTCGCGATGACGTTGACGAAGTAGGCGGGCGTCGACTGGAGGAGCGCTTCCCAGTTCTGGAAGATGTCGCGCCAGTTGCCCTCGTACGACAGCAGCGGATTGCCCCGATCGTCGCGTACGTTGATCGAGAACCGGTTCCAGGGGCGGCTCGGGTCGCCGTGGCGTCGCGAGAAGCTGAGCGGCAGGTACTCGAGCACGAGCCGCACGAGATCGGGGTCCCCGATGTCGAGGGCGTCGGCGCGCAACGCCAGTTCGTCGATCCACGGGTCGAGTCGGTCGAGCCAGTCGCGGTGACGTTCGGCGACCTCGGCGTTGCGGTTGCGGACGAAGTCAGCGAGGTCGCGGCTCGGTACGGCCTGACCGAACGGGAACACGCCGCCACGCATGCAGTTGAACAGCACGTTCGAGAGGTGATGGGCATCGGCCACCGGGTCGCCGGTGCGTTGGAATCCGTCGGCATCGGCGAGCAGTGCTCGCAAGCGCTGCGACCCGAGCTCGATGTCGTCGGCGACCTGGATGGGGGCGTCGCCGTCGCGTGTCGTCGCGATCACCGATCGCAGCGCCGAGTGGTCGAGCCCGGTGTCCGCGATCATCGACCACGTCGCAGGTTCCGACACGTTCACGGTGCCGCGCAGCAGGTACGTGCCGGGCCGTCCCGTGACCGTCGTCGCGGGTCGTGCCGGTCGGCCGGCGAACATGTCGTCGACGGCGGACGCGTCGAGCAGGAGGTCGGCTGACGTGAAGCCGAACGACCACACCGCTGTGGCGCTGAGCGCCTCGACCGGCTCGGCACGGTCGGAGATCTGCGATTCGAGCGAGTACACCGCAAGCGTTCCCCACGGCCCGGCCTCGGAGCGCTTGTAGGCGTTGGCCAGATTCGATCGGATCTGTTCGGTGACGGCATCGAGGCCCGCCGGCATCAGGTCGAGCAGGCCGTCGAGGACTTCGTACTCGGCGTTGGGATCGGAACCAGGCAACCCGTCGTGGCGCAGTTCGACGGTGCGCACCCAGCCGAATCGATCCGATGGTGCCCACGCGGCGCGGAAGGTCAGGGCCCACTCGGCATGGTGCTCCTCGAACACGAGACGGTTGCCGAGCACGCTCTTGGCGATCGATCGTCGACAGCCGGGGGTCGGAACACGGGCGAACGGTTGCCACAGGGTGGGCCCGTCGATGTTGCCGCTGTGCCTGATCAACGTGATCGGACCGGTGATCCCGGCGGCGCGATGGATCCGGTCGTCGGTCTCGTAGGGGAAGAGTGCGTGGTCGGCGTCGATCCGACCGGCCGTCAGGGCCCCGGAGCTCGACACGAACATCCACAGGTCGGAGTCGGACACCACCGTCATCAGGAATGGCGCCATCGCGTCGACGCCGTCGATCCGGTAGTACTCGATCCCGTCGACGGTCACCAGTTCACCCGTGACCTCGTTGGCTGCGTTCGATCCGCTCGTCACCTGTGCTCCTCCTGTGCCGACGGCGAGTGTACGCGAGGCGTTGCTCGCACTGCCGGAAGGCATGCAGGGCTACGATCGGATCTGTGTCAGGCGCGGTCTACCTCACAGCGATGGGGCCGGCGAGTGGGAAGTCGATCGTTGCGCTCGGACTGGTCGAGCTGCTGTCACGGCGGGTCTCGGATGTCGGCTTCTACCGACCGATTGTGCAGACGGTCCCCGACAACGATCTCGAACTGATCCGGTCGCGCTACCAGTTGCCTGACGAGCGCATCGGCTACGCCTTCACCGCTGCGCAGCGCATCGATGCCGGACCGGCGAATCGTGCCGGCATGGAACGCATCGTCGAACGGTTCAAGCAGATCGAATCGGTGAGCGACTTCGTGGTGGTCGAAGGAACCGACTTCACCGGGGCGTCGTCCCCGATCGAGCTGGAGGTCAACGCCCGCATCGCCGAGCACCTCGGCCTGCCGATCGTGGCAGTCGTCGACGGGCACCGCTGCAGCTCGGTCGAGATCATCGAGCGGATCGTGATCGGACGTGATTCGTTCGGTGACGACGCGATCGCGGCGATCATCGTCAACCGGGTCGAACCCGCCGCACTCGGGCCGCTCAACGAGGCGTTGGCCCGCATCGAGCTCCCCGACCCCGTGTGGGCGATCGCCGAGGAGCCGACGCTGCGTCAGCCATCGCTCGACCAGCTCCGCTCGGCCCTCGGTGGTCGATTGATCGCCGGTGATCCCGACGACCTCATGCGGCCGGTCGGTTCGATCAAGGTGGCTGCCATGTCGGCGCCGAACGTGCTCGATCACGTCCGCGACGACACGGTGTTCATCACCCCGGCCGACCGTGCCGACGTGATCATCGCCGCGGCGATGACCCGGTTGTCGTCGGGCTATCCCGGTGTTGCCGGGGTGCTGCTCAGCGGCGGGCTGGCACCGGACCCCAGGGTGGTCGCGCTGATCGACAGCGTGTCGAGTGGTCCAACCATTCCGCTGCTGACGGTCGACACCGACACGTTCGACACCGCGATCGCCGCCAACGCGGTCGAGGGAGCGATCACCGCCGGCGACCAGCGAAAGATCGACATCGCCCTCGGTCAGATCGAAGCGAACGTCGACCTGCAGGTGCTCGAACGTCGGATCGAGATCGGGCGTTCGGATGTGATGACGCCCGTGATGTTCCAGTACGAGCTGATCGAGCGGGCGCGGGCCGCCCACGCGCACATCGTGCTGCCCGAGGGGGCCGACGATCGTGTGTTGCGTGCCGCCGACCGCATCAGGCGACGCCAGGTGTGCGACCTCACGCTGCTCGGCAACCCCGAACTCGTCCGCGATCGGGCCACCGAACTGGGACTCGAACTCGACGACGTGCCGGTGATCGACCCGCTCGAGCACGAATGGCTCGACCGGCTCGCACAGCGGTACTTCGAACTGCGAGCGCACAAGGGCATCACCCTCGAGCGCGCCCGCGACGTGATGACCGACGTCAGCTATTTCGCGACGATGATGGTGAGCGAGGGTCTCGTCGACGCGATGGTGTCCGGTGCGATGCAGACCACCGCCCACACGATCCGTCCGTCACTCGAGTTCGTGAAGACCAAGCCGGGTACCTCGATCGTGTCGAGCGTGTTCTTGATGTTGCTCTCCGATCGCGTGCTCGTGTACGGCGATTGTGCGATCAACCCCGACCCGAATGCCGATCAGCTCGCCGACATCGCGATCTCGTCCGCCGACACCGCTGTGATGTTCGGCATCGAACCGCGCATCGCGATGTTGAGTTACTCGACCGGTGCTTCGGGGACCGGCGCCGACGTCGACAAGGTGCGCGCCGCCACCGAGCGCGTGCGTGAACTCCGACCCGACTTGAAGGTGGAGGGGCCGATCCAGTACGACGCAGCCGTCGACCAGGACGTCGCCCGCAGCAAGCTGCCCCACAGCGCAATCGAGGGTTCGGCGACCGTCTTCATCTTCCCCGACCTCAACACCGGCAACAACACCTACAAGGCAGTGCAGCGATCGGCGGGCGCCGTCGCTGTCGGCCCGGTGCTGCAGGGGCTCAACAAGCCGGTCAACGACCTGTCGCGCGGCGCCACCGTCACCGACATCGTCAACACGATCGCGATCACGGCCATCCAGGTCGGCGCCAACCGGGTCTGAGACACGTCCATGCTGGTGCTCGTGCTCAACGCCGGCAGTTCGTCGGTGAAGTTCCAGGTGATCGAATCGAGCACGGGCGAACGGGTGGCCGGTGGCATCGTCGAGGAGGTCGTCGACCACGTTGCGGCGCTTCGAGATGTCGTCGCAGAGGTCGATCGGCTCGATCGGCCGATCGAGGCGATTGGACATCGAGTGGTGCACGGCGGTGAAGCGATCTCCGAGCCGACCCTGATCGACGACGCACTCGTCGACGTGATTCGCCGACTCGTTCCCCTCGCTCCGCTCCACAATCCCGCGAATCTCGCCGGCATCGAAGCAGCCCGGGCCATGTGGCCGATGCTCGCGCAGGTGGCGGTGTTCGACACCGCGTTCCACCGCACCCTGGCGCCCGCGGCCTACCGATACGCCGTACCGACGTCGTGGTACGAGCAGTACGGGGTGCGCCGCTACGGCTTTCATGGCACCTCGCACGACGCGGTGTCAGCAGGCGCCGCCGATGTGCTCGGACGGCCGCGTGACGAACTCGATCTGATCGTCGCCCACCTCGGCAACGGGGCCTCGATCACTGCGGTGCAGCGTGGCCGCAGTGTCGAGACGTCGATGGGGTTGTCGCCATTGGAAGGCCTGGTGATGGGCACCCGCTCGGGCGACATCGACCCCGCCATCATCGGTCATGTCGCCGCCGCCGGTGGTCGATCGGAGGCCGATGTCCTTGCCGAACTCAACCGGTCGAGTGGCCTGTTCGGGCTGTGCGGGGAATCGGACATGCGCACGATCACCGAGTGCATCACCGCTGGCGATCCTGTCGCCGACCTGGCCTTGGACGTGTTCTGCCACCGGATTCGCAAGTACGTCGGCGCCTACGTCGCCGTGCTCGGACGATGTGACGCACTCGTGTTCACCGCAGGTATCGGCGAACACAGTGCGCTGGTGCGGTCGCGAGTCTGTGCCGGGCTCGAGGTGTTCGGCATCGCACTCGACGACGATCGCAACGACCGCTCCGAGGTGGTGATCTCCACCGATGACGCTGCCTGCGCCGTGCTCGTGGTCCCCACCGATGAAGAACGTGCCATCGCCGAGCAGACCGCCCGCGTCGTCGCAACCTGACGCTGGTGGCGGCTCGGAGCGTCAGTCGAAGAAGTCGAGCAGGTCGAGGACCGGCTGGACCCGCGCCACCTCGTGGCTGCGCAACAGGTTGGCCTTGGCCAGCAGGGCGAGCACCGCCATCGCGGTCTCGGCGGTGCGCACCTCGTCGTGGAACAGGTACACCGACGAGGCCATCGTGACGCACGTCGGCCAGCCGAGCTCGCGGAAGCGGAACGACTGCAGCAGATTGTCGGTCTGGTAGCGGATCCGCTCGGGCCCGTCGGGCAGGTTGAGCGCGAAGCCGAAGCCCGGGTCGATCCAGATCTTGTCGACGCCCGCCGCCGTCACCAACTCCAGCCGCTCGCGGAAGAATGCCATCTCCGCGTCGATCATCTCGTCGGGCGAGGGCACATCGTCGCCGGATCGTGCGGTGTCACCAGGGGTGTAGCAGAGGATCAGTCCAGCATCGTGACGGGCGATCGCTTCGTACAGCGCCGGGTCGTCGACGCGCCCGGTGAGGTTGATCACCCCGGCGCCGGCTTCGAGCGACGCCACCGCGACGTCGGTGAGGTACGTCTCGACCGAGGTGAGGATGTGGTCGTCGACCAGCGCCCGAATCACCGGCAGCAGCGAGCGGAGCTGTGCGTCGGCGTCGAGCACCTCGGCGTTGGTGCCGGTCGACTCGGCGCCGATGTCGACCATCGCGGCACCCTCGATCGTCATCCGCCGAGCGCGGTACAGCGCAGCCTCGACGTCGTGGGCAATGCTCTCGCGGTACGACGACTCGCGCGACAGATTGACCACCCCGAGTTGGAATGGACGGTCGTCGAACACCCGGCCGTGGTCGGGAAACTCGATGGTGTGCACCGGGTGCTCCAGTGCGGCTCGGTGTGCCTCCCACAGTGGGAGGAGTGCGTCGGGTGTGATCACGTGGAGACCTCCGTCGAAGCGTGCCAGTCGTCGCCGATCGCGATCAGGTCGCCGGGCTCCGCCGGGAGGGCGTCGAGCAACTCGGCCATCGTGCGGCCGAGCACGGGGTGCACCAGATCGGGTGCCACGTCGCAGACCGGGACGAGCACGAACCGGCGTTCGTGCTGGCGGGGATGAGGGATGTGGAGCGACGGCGCATCGGACACCAGGTCGCCGTAGATCAGCAGGTCGAGATCGAGCGTGCGCGGGCCCCAGTGCACGGTGCGTTCACGTTCGCGCGACGCCTCGACTCGGTGGAGGAGCGCAAGCAGGTCGGCGGCAGCGAGTGTGGTCGTTGCGGTGAACGCAGCGTTCAGATACGGGCCCTGCTGGTCGGGTCCACCCACCGGGGCCGTCTCGTACAGCTTCGACGTCTCGACGATGTCGATCCCGTCGGCAGTGTCCAGCTCGGAGAGGCCGGCGCGGAGGTTCTCGAGTCGATCACCGAGGTTCGAGCCGATGGCGATCAGACAGCGTGTGGGGGACGGGTTCATCGGACCTCCTCGGCGATGCGTCGTCGTTGGATCACGATGCCGACACCGTCGGCGGCGTCGAACACGTCGATCTTCTGAATCGAGACCCGCACCGAGTCGGCGAGTTCGTTGCCGAGGACGAACGTGGCGATGTCCTCGGCCCACGTCTCGACCAACACGACGTGCTCGTCGGTCGCGGCGCGAGCCTCGATGAACTCGACGATGTCCGCATAGGAGACATAGGTGCCGGTGGTGCGAACGATGTCGGCATAGCCGGCGACGGTGTCGACGTCGACGTCGAAGCGCACTCGTTGCCGGGCCTCGCGTTCGACATCGTGCACCCCGATGAACGTGTCGACGACGAGGCCGCGCACGACGATGCGGTCGGGGGCAACCGCATCGACCTGCGTGGAGGAAGGGATGTCAGTGGGCATGGGGGTCCTGAAACGACGGGCCTGGAACAACCGAACGACATCCTGGTGCATTCCGCCGTTGGGGACATTGTCATCCGGCGACTGATCGAGGCCAGACTCTCCTCGTGAGTGACGTCAGGGTGCGAGCGATCGTCTCGGGTCGGGTGCAGGGTGTGTTCTACCGTGACAGCTGTCGTCGCGCCGCCCAACGCCTCGGTGTCAGTGGGTTCGTGCGCAACCGGTCCGACCGCACCGTCGAGGTGGTCGCCGAAGGTCCGCGTGACCGGGTCGAGCAACTGCTCGCCTGGTGCCGCGAGGGCCCGTCCGGTGCCTCGGTCGCCGGGATCGAGATCGTCGACGAACCGTTGCGCGCCGAGCGCGGATTTCGCATCGAATACTGATCGCGCGGCCGCGCGTCCTGACAGCGGCATGATGGCGTGATGGCGGACCGGCTCCTCACCCCTTCGAAGATCACCGCGTGGCTCGACTGCGCGCACTTCCTGACGTTGAAACACGAGGTCGAGGCGGGGATCCGCACGGTCGAGTCGAGCCCGTTCGGCGAGATGGCCCAAATGCTGCTCGACAAGGGCCTCGAACACGAACAGGCCGTCCTGCAGCGGTATCGGGACGACGGGTTGCGCGTGTACGAGGTGCCCGAGCGCGAGCCGAACGAGTCGTTTCAAGCGTGGGTCGACCGCGTCGGCGACGTGCTGGCCGAGGGGCACGACGTGGTGTTCCAGATGCCATTCGTCCATGAGGGCATCCGGGGCATCGCGGACTTCCTGCTCCGCGTCGACGGTGACGGCGACGGCACCGTCACCTACGAACCGGTCGACGCCAAGCTCGCCCGGAGGGAAGCGAAGCCGGGCCACGTGCTGCAGTTGTGCTTCTATGCCGAGGCGATCGAGGCGAACACCGGCACGCTGCCGGAGTTCGTGTCGATCGAGTTGGGCTCCGGCCTGGCCGAGCGGATCCGGGTGTCCGACGTGCTGTCGTACTGGCGCCGCCTGCGGGGTCGACTCGCCGATCTCCTGGTGGACGATGCCGTGGGCGACACTCGGCCCAAGCCGTGCGATCACTGCCAGTTCTGCGAGTTCGAGATGGTGTGCGACGCCCAGTGGCGCGAGGCCGACTCGCTCGTCCACGTCGCCGGTGTCCGCACCGCTGATCGTTTGAAGCTTCAGCAGAACGGGGTGACGACGATCGCCGCCCTGGCCGCGGTCGACGCGCCGGTGGGCGATCTCGACGAGGGTCGCCGCGAGAGCCTCGTCCGCCAGGCCCGCCTCCAGGTGGAGGCGCGCAACGCTCCCGACGAGCAGCCGCCGTTCGAGTTGCTCGAGGCGCCGACCATGTCGGGTGACCTCGAAGCCCCCGATCCGATCGGGTTCGCCGCACTGCCCGCACCCGACGACGGCGACGTGTTCCTCGACTTCGAGGGGCATCCGTTCTGGCACGCCGACGCCGAGCTGTTCTTCCTCTTCGGCCTGATCGAGCGCACGCCGGTGGGCGAGTGGGACTTCGTGGCGTTCTGGGCGCACGACAAGGCCGAGGAGGCAACGGCCACGAAGGCGCTGATCGACCACCTCGCCGCCCGCCGGGTGCAGTTCCCTGCGATGCACGTGTATCACTACAACCACACCGAACGGTCGGCGCTGGAGCGGCTGGTCACCGAGCACGGCGTGGCGGAACTCGCGCTCGAACAGATGATCACCACCGGGCTGTTCGTCGACCTGCTGCCGATCGTGAAGGGGGCGATGCAGGTCGGTGTCGAGGGCTACGGCCTGAAGCACGTCGAGCGCCTCACCGACTACGAGCGCGGTCACGAGATCGACAAGGGCTCCGGCGCGGTGGTCGAGTACGAGCGTTGGATGGGCTCGGGCGACGACGCCAGCCTCGCAATGATCTCCGCGTACAACGAGGACGACGTGCGTGCCACCAGGGCGTTGCGTGACTGGCTGGTGGCGCAGCGTCCTGCTGGTGTCGACTGGAGGGCACCGGTGCTCGGGCGGGACGATCCAGACGCTGAACTCGATGGACGAATCGAGGCGCTCCACGCGGTCGGCATCGACACCGAGGAGCACCTGATGGGTGACCTGCTCGGCTACTGGCGACGTGAGCGTCAGGTGGTCAACGCCGACGCGTACCGCCTGTCGATCGCGCCGGATGCCGAACAGTTCGAGTCGCCCTCGGCGATCGCCCGCCTCACGTTCCAGGGTTTCGAGCAGCAGATCAGCCAGAAGACCGGCAAGCCCTTGAAGTGGCCGTGGGCGCGCTTTGCGTTCCCGCCCCAGCCGATCGACGTCGACATCGCGAAGGGCTCGACGCTGATCGTGGCGCTCGACGAGCAGCGGTGGGTGTTCTTCAAGCTGGAGCAGATCGACGTCGTGGCCGGCGAGTTGGCGGTCACGTGGAACGGCGACGCCGAGGACGCGGGCATGCACCCGTCGTCGCTGGTCCACTACGAGTGGTATCAGGAGGGCGCCAAGCTGACGGCGCTCGAGGAGCTGGCCGACGAGATGTTGGTCGGCCGGGCCGGTCGTGTCGGGCACGCGGTGTTGCGTCGGGATCTGCCGACCTTCACGGCGGGTCGCGACCCTGGTGTGTTCGTTGGTGACGTTGCGGCGATCTGCGAGTGGGTGACCGGGCTCGACCGGAGCTACGTGCCGATCCAGGGCCCACCCGGCACCGGCAAGACGTTCACCGGGGCCCACATGATCCGCACACTCGTGAACGCGGGTCTGCGGGTTGGGGTGACGGCGATGAGCCATGCGGCGGTCGACAATCTGATGCAGGCGGTCGTCGACCGGTTCGCCGAGGAGGGCGACAGCGATCGGTTGCGGGCGGTGCGCAAGGCGAAGGACGGTCCGGTCCGCGGGATTCGCTACGTCGACGACAACGCCAACGTGGCTCGGGGCGACTTCAACGTGGTCGCCGGCACGACGTGGCTGTTCGCCAGCAAGCCGATGCGTGAGCACCCGGTCGACGTGTTGGTGGTGGACGAGGCGGGACAGCTCGGCCTGGCCGACACGATCGCCGCCACGATCTCGGCGAGCAACGTGATCCTGCTCGGCGATCCGCAGCAGTTGCCGCAGGTGTCGCAAGCCAGCCATCCGGGCGGCGCCGGTGCGAGCGCGCTCGAGCACCTGCTCGACGGCGAGCTGACGGTGCCGGCCGATCGGGGTGTGCTGCTGGAGGAGACCCGACGGATGCATCCCGACATCTGCGAGTTCATCTCCGAGGTGATGTACGGCGGCAAGCTGCGCAGCCACCCGAGCTGTGCGGGCCAGTCCGTGGCGGGGGAGACCGGTCTGCGCTGGCTGCGCGCCGAACACACGGGTCGCTCCACCGAGTCACCCGAGGAGGCGGCGCTCGTCGCGGCGAAGGTGCACGAGTTGCTCGGCCGGCCCTGGACCGATCAGCACGGTGTGACCCGCCCGTTGACGGCGGACGACTTCATGGTGGTGGCGCCGTACAACGATCAGCGCCGGTGCATCACCGAGGCACTGCGGGCAGACCCGGCGACACGCAGCGTGGAGGTGGGCACCGTCGACAAGTTCCAGGGACGCGAGGCCGCGGTGGTGCTGTTCTCGATGACCACGTCATCGGCGGAGTACCTGCCCCGCACCGCCGACTTCCTGTTCTCGAAGCATCGGTTGAACGTGGCGATCAGCCGGGCGAGGTGTCTCGCCTACCTGGTGTGCACGGACGAGTTGCTGAACACCCGTGCTCGAGATGTGGACGAGATGGAGCTGATCGCCGCGCTGTGCTCGTTCGTCGAGCGGGCGCGTTGATCGCTCGTCGCAACACCTCAGGGTTCCATCACCACCCAGCCGCGGCGCTGGAGTTCGGCGGCGAGCTGTTGATCGGAGAACTTCTCGAGTTGGCTGGCCGCGCGCCCGCGCACCGCCGAGTTCTGGCGGGGCGCAGCCGGCGCCGACGCCACCTCGGTCTCGGCGGCTTCGTGAAGCGCGGCGATGAATTCCTCGGCCTCGTCGCGGGTGAACTTGCCGCTGGCCTGGCGTTGGGTGAAACCCATGGGCCCGCGGGCGTCTCGGAAGCCGGAGTGCCCGGCGGCCTCGAGCAGTTCGGTGAGCTCGCGCATCTGGCTGTGTGTCGCGGGTGGACCCGATGCTTGTCCGAATGCCATGGCGTCAGTCTCGCGCTCTCGCTGGCATGATCGGGTGGTGGTCGCCGTGATCAGCCGTCGTTCGTCCCGGCTGGCCGTGGGCATCGGGTTGTCGGCGGCAGTGCTGCTGGGATGCTCGTCGAGCTCGGGCACCGACGGCGCTGGTCGAGTGTTGGTGCCCGACCGCGGCGCGCTGTTCGGCGACGCATGGAGTGCGACCGAAGTGGTCGACGGCGACACGCTGTATGTGGCCGGACCGTCGGGCGAGTTGCAGGTGCGCATCATCGGGATCAACACACCCGAGGCGGGGGAGTGCTTCAGCGGGGAAGCGACCGATGCCCTCGTGGAGCTGGTCGACGGCAACGAGCTGGTGTTGGTCGCCGATCAGACCGACCGGGACCAGTTCGATCGGGCACTGCGCTACGTGGAGACGGTCGACGGCACCGACGTCGGGGCCGAACTGGTGGCCGGTGGGTACGCGATCGCACGCAGATATCCACCCGACGACGGTCGCGCCGGTGAGTACTCGCGGCTGCAAGATGAGGCGCAGGATCAGCGCCGTGGTCTGTGGGCTCCGGACGCGTGCGGTGACAGCGATCTCGGCGCAGTGGAGATCGGCATCGAGGTCAACGCGGACGCGCCGGGCGACGACGCCGAGAACCCGAACGGCGAATGGGTGCGGTTCACCAACGACGGCGCCGATCGGTTGGATCTCGACGGGTGGGAGGTGGCGGACGAGTCGGCGTCGCATCGCCACGTGTTCTCCGACCTCGAACTGGCGCCCGGCGACTCGGTCATGCTGTTCACCGGGTGCGGCAACGACGCGGACAACGACACCGGCAGTGAGCGCTACTGGTGCGCAACGGGCAGTGCGGTGTGGAACAACAGTGGCGACACCGTGTTCCTCCGCGACGCCAACGGCAACATCGCCGCCACGCTCGCGTACGGCGACTCCGCCTGACGGCGCGCTGGTCGATGGTGTGTGGGGCGACCGATCGTCGAGCACGTTGTCACCCCACCGTTCCGGCGAACCAACGGCGTTCGATGTCGCAGTCGCCCATGAGGTCGGCGAGGAGGTCGTCGGGTGACGTGAGACCGGAGTCGGCGAGCACCCGGCCCCAGGTGTGATGGTCGGTCAGGGTGCTGACCAGGGACTCGGCCACTCCTGTCGGGCGTCCGGCCTCGTGGTTGGCGAGCGCGCCGCGCATGATCGCCAACTCTGCGACGTGTTCGACAGACCACCCATCATGACGAGGGGGTGTCGCAGAGTTGCGGGGGGGGGGCGGTCAGGCGTGGTCGATCGACGCGAGCACGTCGTCGACGGTGCGCGATGCCGGTCGCTCACCGATGCGCGCCATTTCGGCGGCGAGGGTCTGCAGGGCAGCGTTGGCCGGGGTCGGCACGCCATGAAGTCGGCCGAGCAACACGATCTCACCGGTCAGGTAGTCGGTCTCGATCGTGCCGGTGCCGCGCTGCAGGCTCTGCCACGACGATCCTCCTGCGCGGCGTTCGTCGTCACCGACGGGTTGGATCTGCAAGGCGTCGCCGCGGCGGGCGAGGTCGTCCTCGGCGCTGACCACGGCGATGCCGGCTGCGGCGAGCACGGCCTCACCTTCGGAGCGCACCATGTCGCCGAGGCGCCCGCGGAGACCGGCGCGACCGCACACCGCCTCGACCGCGTTGGCGAGGTTCATCAGCAGCTTGCGGTACTTCCAGCTCATGATGTCGTCGCGGGGGATCGAGCCGAACGTCGCCGCTTCGAGCGTCGCAGCGAGCTGCACGCTGACATCGTCGGTGCCGTGCGGGTAGCGGCCGATGTCGAGCAACCCGGAGCTCGGCGCGGTCCACACGCGCACCACCCCGGGCGCGTGATGGTCGGCGGGGAGCATCACGCAGATGCCGTACACGTTGGGGAACAGGCGCAGCGCCTGGCGCTCGTTCTCGACGCCGTTCTGCAGACACACGATCGGCTGGTCGGTGACTCCGGCAGCGCGGAGGTCGGTCAGAACGCCGGGGGTGTCCTGGCCTTTGACGCCGAGCAGGAACACGTCGTCGGCGGTGACCTCGATCTCGCCGATCGATGAAACCACCGGGAGCTCGACGGTCCGAGTACCGCTGGGCGACTCGTAGCGCAGCCCCGACTCGCGCATCACCCGGCCGTGTTCACCACGGGCGACGGCGACCACCGACGTTCCCGCGAGCGCAAGATTGGCAGCGACGACCCCGCCGACCGCTCCGGCACCGATCACGACGATCCGCATGGGACCGACCCTAGGTGACCCGTCGTGCGATCGGACCCGTGCCGCGACTCGTCGCTACTCTCGGGCGATCGTCGTGCAGCGACGCACGATCGGCAGCCCCGACCCCCAAGGATTCCGATGCCCACCACCTTCGAAGCGGCGACCACGGTCGTTCCCCGCGGCCACGACGATGCCGGGCGCGGGCAGTACGACGTCGAGCTCGTCCACGAGTACGCAATCATGGGCACCAAGCCCAACGGCGGCTACATGCTCGCCTGTCTCGGTCGCGCTGCGCTCGCCGCTGCCCGCGAGGCCGGTTCGACGCACGAGCACGTCATCTCCGCGTCGGCGCAGTTCCTGTCGTCGCCCGACATCGGCCCGGCGCAGATCGTCACCGAGATCGACCGGGTCGGCAAGACCGCCAGCCAGGTGAACGCAACGATCGGTGTCGACGGCGTTCGAGGGGTACGTGCACAGTTCACGCTCGGCACGCTGCACGAGGGCACCTCACCGTTCTGGGGCGAGATCGCGCCGTGCCCCTTCCCGGCCATCGAGGACCTGGAGCCGTCGTTGATGGCGGGCCAGCGTGGCAACTCGCTGCAGTTCGATCCGGACGCCGGCTTCCACCTGGGCGAGGACGGACCGATCGCCGTCGGTGGCGGAGAGTTCCGCGCCTACCTGCGCGATGAGGTCGACGACACGTTCGACACCGTCGGGTTGCTGTACGCGTCCGACGTGATGCCGCCGGCCACGTTCGGTGTCGTGCAGACCGGATGGGTGCCGACGTTGGCGATCACGGTCTACAACCGTGCGGTTCCGGCGCCCGGGCCGTTGCGCCTGCGGTTCCGCGTGCAGGTGATCCACGACGGCTACGCCGACGAGATCTGCGAGGCGTGGGACAGCGAGGACCGTCTCGTGATGCAGTCGACGCAGATGACCGCGCTCCGCATCCCGGAGGGCACCACCCCGCGCCCCGACGCGCAGTAGCGGCTCGCCCACCGGGCGTCAACGGTGCCATTCGTGATGTGCGACACTCGTGTGATGAGGCGCCCCGTCGCAGCGTTGGTCATCGGTTCGCTCCTGCTCCTCAGCTGCGGCAGCGATGAGTCCAGCGTCGAGACCGTCGTCTTGTCGACCACTGCTGTCGACGCGACCGCACCACCCGCGGACACCACCGTTGCCGACGTGGGCGCCCTCGTGCCGACGGCTGTGTGCCAAGGCTTCAACGGCGAGGTCTACTTCGGTTACACCAACGAGTCGAGTGAGCCGATCGTCGTCGCCGAGGGCGCCGACAACGCGTTGGACGGCGTCACGCCGGACGACAACCCGCTCCTCACCTCGCTGTTCGCTCCCGGCACGGTCGAGGTGGCCTTCTGGGCCTTCCCGGTGGAGGGCTCCGAGGCCGACGTGGTGTGGACGCTCACCGGACCCGACGGAGTGGAGCGCACCGCGAGTGGTGGGTTGGCGACTGCACCGTGCCCTGCCGATTTCCTCGCCACCGTCGATCGACTCCCCACGCTCGAGGTGGCCGATGCAGCCCTCGCGGCCGATGGCGAATCGGCGCAGGTGGATCTGAGGCTGAACGGCATCGACGCGACGAGCGTCTGCAACGAGGCGTTCACCGCCGAGCCGGCGCTCGTCTCCATCGACGACGGCTCCGCATTCCCAACGGCGTTCGAGCCCGAGGTCACGCTGACCCTCGGTCCGTTCGCGGAATCCGCCAATGGTGGTCGATTGGCGAGCACGAGGGTGTACACGCTGATCGTCGATCAGTGTGTGGGCGCCGGGGTCACTGCGTCGTCCTGGTTCCCGCCACCGGCGCTCGACAGGTTGTCCTTCGGCACCGAAGTCTGCGCGCGTCTCGATGATGCGGGCACGTTGGCCGTGGACCTGACCGGGGGATCGTGTGACCTCGGCATCACCGGGGGTTCGAGTATCCGGCCGAGGTGACCTCCGTCCGTTACACCAGCCGGCTCGTCGAGCAGTGGGTCGTCGACGGCTCC
Source organism: Ilumatobacteraceae bacterium (assembly GCA_963793335.1). Classification (GTDB taxonomy): domain Bacteria; phylum Actinomycetota; class Acidimicrobiia; order Acidimicrobiales; family Ilumatobacteraceae; genus Sva-07. The sequence goes on from CAWBZS010000019.1 coordinate 61,690, forward strand.
GCCGATCCGTGGCGAGAGCTCGACGGCTCGGTGGTCCTCGCCGACCTGACCGGTTTCACCAGCCTCACCGAGGTGCTCACCGATCGGGGTCCCGAGGGGGTCGAGGTGCTCCACACGGTGCTCTCGCGTGCATTCGACGCGCTGCTCGGGCCCAGTCGCGCGCTGGGTGGTGACGTGCTTGGATTCGCTGGGGATGCGGCACTGGTGTGGTTCGACGGTGCCGACCACGTCACCCGTGCCGTCGACTCGGCGGCGGCGATGGCTCCAGGGCTGGCTGCACTTCCAGCGGCTCGAACGGGTGGCACGCGGCTGCAGGTGAGCGTTGGCGTGCACACCGGCAGATTCGCAGCGGTGCTCACCGGTCACACCCGTCGCAGCCTGTTCGTGTGCGGGCCTGCCATGTCGACGGCCGCGGTGCTCCAAGCCGACGCGCAGCCTGGCGAGGTCCTCCTGAGCCCATCCGTTGCGCAGCAGGTCTCCTCGAGCCGTCACGGCGCGGTGACCCCGAAGGGCGTGACGCTCCGTCGTGTCCGCCAGTCCCGTCGGTCGACGGCGCACGAATCGACCGCAGTCGCAGACGTGCAGCCCACGCTGCCGGCGGCGGTGGCCGACGAGGTGACGCGGCGTGTGCTCAGCCCAGCGGTGTGCGAGGTGCTGAACGCACCGGATGCATCCAGCGACCATCGGACCGCGTCGATCGGGTTCGTCCGGCTGGGCGGGCTGGACGACATCGTGGCGCGTGGCGGTGCTCGCGCCGCACATCGGGTGCTGGAGGTCGTGGTCGAGACACTGACCGATGTGATCGATGATCTGGGCGTCGACTGGATCGACGTCGACGTCGGTGCCGACTCCGTCAAGATGTTGCTGACCGCCGGTGCTCCTCGGGCGATCGACCACGACGAGGATCGGCTGTTGCTCGCGCTCCGCCAGATCGTCGACCGATGCCCGGTGCCACTCGCCGCCGGTGCTCAGCGGGGCCGGGTCTTCGCCGCCCTGCTCGGGCATGCGGAACGTCGTTCGTACACGGTGCTCGGCGATCCGGTGAACGTCGCCGCCCGTGCGCTGGCGCTCGCCGGCGACGGTGACGTCATCGTCGCCGACGGCATGGGCGCCGCCGATCGACCCCATGTCGCGGCGGTGCCGCTCGGACCCATGGAACTCCGCAACCGGATCGAACCGATGTCGACCTGGCGCGTCGAGGGAGTCGACCCTCACGGCGTGGGACCGGCATCACGGTCACCATTTGCTGTGGGAGGGGCCCGCACCGTCGAGTGGCAGAAGCTGGCGACGGCGTGGAAGCACGCCGCCGATGGCCAGGGATGCTGCGTGGTGATCGCCAGCGAACCGGGGATGGGCTCCACCCAGCTCATCGACGAACTGGCCGACCTTGCCGGGCCGACCGCAACGGTCGTGACCGCCCACCCGTTCCAACGGGCGGCGCCCTATGGGGCCGTTGCCGACGCCGCCCGTCACCTGGCCCGCGGCGCGGCGGCTGACCCCGTCGACCCGATCGGTTGGCTCTTCTCCCACGTCGATCGGCTCGACCCTGGACTCCGCGGGTGGGCGGCACTCGTGCGGGCCGACCTCCTCGGCGACAGCATCCGTCCGACCCACGATCCGTTGACACGCGCGATGCAGGCGCGAATGGTGCTCGCAGCGCTGCTGGAGGTCGCGTCGCCACGGCCATGGTGTCTCGCCATCGACGATTTCGACCTCATCGACGACGTCTCGCGTGCGGTCTTCATCCAACTCGCCGAGGATGTGACGCCGGGACCGGTGATGTTCGTCGGGTCGGTCGGGTCCGACGTCCCTGCCTCGCAGCTCCCTCATCCGGCGACGCTGCTGCATCTCGACCCGTTGGATCGTGACGCGGCTGTCGACCACCTGGCGCGGGTGGCGCCGGGGCTCCGTGACGAGCAGATCGAGGAGATCGTGCGCGCCGGTGCCGGCAACCCCTTCGTGCTCACCGAACTCGCACGCAATCCGGGCGAGGTCGAGCTGCCTGACTCATTGCAGCGCCTTGGTGCGGCGCTGGTGGATCAGCTGCCGGCTCCGATCAGGGCGGTCGTCCGCGACGCCTCGGCCTTCGGCTCGACCGTGCGACTCGACCTGGCGGCCGGGGTGCTGGGGCGACCGGAGTTGGCCTCGCAGGAGTGGTGGAGCGTCGCGTTCCCGGTGATGCGACGCTCGGCTCCGGGTTCGGTGGTGTTCCGTCATGATGCGCTGAGGCAGGCGGCCCACGACTCGTTGCCGTTCCGTCGCCGGCGGGAGCTGCACTCGGCGATCGCTGCTCGCGCTGTGGAGACGGGTGGGTTCGTCGCCGCCGAGCTCGCGTTCCACTACGAACAGGCCGGCAAGTTGTCCGAGGCGTATGCGGTCGCAAGTGCCGCTGGTCGCGAACGCGAAGGAATCGGGAGCGGTCGCAGAAGCGGTTTCCCTGCTCGAGCAGGCCGTCCGGCTGGCCCGCGGCGTCGATCGGGAGACGAGCGCCCAACTGTTGATCGAGCTCGGCGAGGCACGGTCGCTCCTCGGCGACCTCGACGGCGCCGACGCTGCATTCGTGTCCGCCGCACGTCGTGGTCTGGACCCGCAGGCCAAGGCTCGGGCCTGCTACGGCCGTTCTGGTGTGGCGCTGACCCAGAGCCGTCTCGATCACGCCCGTCGCCTGTCTCGTCGGGGGTTGGCGATGCTCGAACCGTACGGCGACGACGTCGCAGAGCTGCGGGGACGGCTGCTGTTGGATCGGGCCGCAGTGCTCGACCTCTCCGGCCGCCACGATGCCAGCCTCGTTCCCGCCGGAGAGGCACACACGCTCGCCGTTCGTACCGGCAACCGGACCCTCGAGGCGATGGCGAACCTGCACCTGGGAATGGCACACCTCGCGCAGATGCGACCCGAGGCCTTGAGCTGCGTCGAGGCAGCTGTGACGATCTTCGAGGAGATCGGTCATGATCGTTATCTCAACAGCGCGCTCAACAACAACGGACTCGTCGCGATGCACCTCGGGCAGTGGGATCGCGCGATCGAGTGCTACCGCCGAGCGGCTGAGCACGGCGAACGATGCGGCAACACGGTCGATCGAGCGATCGTCGAGACGAACATCGGCTACTTGCTCTTCCGGCAGGGGCGTCTGGACGAGGCCGAGGGCCATGCGCGCCGTTCGCTTCGCACGTTCGACGTGGTCGGAATCCCTCACCAGATTGGCATGGTGCGCTACCTGCTCAGCGAGATCGCGGCCGCCGCCGGCCGTCTCGCCGATGCGCGCAGCGAGATGACCGCGGCTCGAGCAGCGTTCGTCGAACTCGGTGATGCGGCGATGGTCATCGATTGCGACGTGGCGACGATGGAGCAGTTGGTGCGCGCGGGTCGGGTCGAGGAATCGCGAGGGATGCGGGCAGCCGTTGAGGCCGGGATCGGTCTGGCGGAGGTACCGGTGGTCATCGCCTTCGAGCGCACGGTTGGCCGCATCGAGGTCCACTCCGGTGACACCGAGCAAGGGTGGCGACACCTGCTGCGTGCGCTGGAGTCGGCGCGCGATCACGGTCTGATCTACGACGAGTGCCTCTGCCTTCGAGCGATCGTCGCAGCGGACGCATCAGCCGCTGGGTCGCCGTTTCCGCGGGAGGTCATCGATCGGGCCATGAGCGACCACGACGTGCTCGTCGAGCAGTTGGGGTTGATTCGCTACTGATGCGGGTGTCGGGACGTTCGGCAAGCGGAACGGTGCTCGGCGAGCACGTGCAGCCGGTCCGAGCATTCGACCTCGGGACATCACACCTAGGGTGCGACCATGACCGGAAACCGTCGCATCACGCTCGCCCAACGACCCGATGGAGAGGTGACCGCCGACTGCTTCGCCTCCGACGAGGTCGAGGTGCCGACGCCGGGCCCCGGTGAAGCGCTGGTGAAGGTCGGCTGGTTGTCGATCGATCCGACGATCCGAGGCTGGATGGCGATGGACACCTATCTGCCGGCGATCGAGATCGGCGCCCCGATCCGCAGTGGCGGGCTCGGCGAGGTGATCGCCTCGAACAACGACGCCTACCCCGTTGGATCGACCCTGTTCGGGATGACCGGCTGGCAGGAGTACGCCGTGCTCGGCGCTGGTAGCAACCCGATCCCCGACGGCATCGACCCGACCGCTGCGCTCAGCGTGTTCGGTGTCACCGGCCTCACCGCCTATTTCGGTCTGCTCGACGTGGGTCGACCGGTGGCGGGTGAGACCGTGCTGGTGTCGGGCGCGGCGGGTGCCACCGGATCGGTCGTCGGCCAGATCGCCAAGCTCAAGGGGTGCCGGGTGGTCGGGATCGCGGGCTCGGCGGAGAAGTGCGCCTGGCTGACCGACGAACTCGGCTTCGACGCGGCGATCAACTACCGCACCGACGACGTCCGCTCTGCGATCCGTGCCGCCTGCCCGACGGGCGTCGACGTGTTCTTCGACAACGTCGGTGGTGACATCCTCGAAGCGGCGATCGGCAATCTGGCCCTGCGCGGTCGGGTGGTGCTGTGTGGCGCGATCGCCACCTACAACGACACCGCACCTCGGCCGGGGCCGAACAACCTCTCGCTGCTGATCTCGCAGCGCGGCCGGATGGAGGGGTTCATCATCCTCGACTACATGGCCCGTGCGAACGAAGCGATCGGCGAGCTGGCGGGGTGGGTGATGAATGGCGACGTCACGTTCGCCGTCGACGTGGTCGACGGGTTGGACAACGCACCCGTCGCCCTCGATCGGCTGTTCAGCGGTGCGAATCAGGGCAAGGTGATCGTGCGCCTCTGATCGCGTCAGTCGGTGCTCGCAGCGTGCCAGGCGTTGCGGACCAGTTGTTCCAGCACGCTGGTGTCGGCGTGCGCGTCGATGAACGCCGTGATGTCCTCGCCGGTTGGCTGGGTTGCGATCGTGGCCATCGGGACGCTCTGCCATCGTTCACGCATCGGGTGGCGAAGCTGCCGATCGGTAGGTTCCACGCATGGCCGACGACCAGACGTTCCACGACGACATCGAGGGCTACACCGGCCGGCTCAGCTACCGGGTCGGCGAGACCGTCACGCTGCACGTGTCGACGCGCAGCCCGCGCTTCGACGTGGTCGTCGAGCGGTGGGGTGCCGCGCTGGAACGGCGGTGGGACGCGGCCGACGTGCCCGGCCGGTTCGTCGAGCCGCCACCCGACGCCGACTCCGCTGGATGTCGTTGGCCGTCGACGATCGAGATCCCCGTCGGCGACGACTGGCAACCCGGTTTCCACCTCGTCACGCTCACCGCGCATGGTGCGCCCGCCGGGCGCGATGTCGCTCATGCCTGCTTCGTCGTCCGCCGCCGCCCGGACGACCCGGCGCAGGCACGGGCGTTGCTCGTGCTCGACACCAACACCTGGCACGCCTACAACACCTGGGGTGGGCGCAGCCTCTACACCGGTGGCAGCACGGTGTCGCACGCCCGACCCTTCGGCCGCGGGATGCTGATGCGGCCCGAGGTCGATCGAGACGACCGCAAGGCGCGTCCTGTCCGCTGGGGTGAGGAGCCCGACGTCGACGGGTCGATCTTCCAGCGCTACCGAACCGAGCACGCCTACCCGGCGGCGATCGGTTCGGCCGGATGGTTCACCCACGCCCGCCGGTTCGTCGAGTGGGCGGAGGCGGCGGGTCATCGGTTCGACTACGCCGTGTCGTCGGATCTCGAACTCGACCCCGACGCGCTCGCCGGGTACGACCTGGTGCTCAGCGTCGGCCACGACGAGTACTGGTCGGCCGGCCAGCGTCGTGCGGTCGAAGAACACGTCCGCCGCGGTGGAAACGTGGCGAGCTTCTCGGGCAACACGATGTTCTGGCAGGTCCGCCTCGAAGCGGGTCGGACGGCTGGGCCGGACGGTGCCGCAGGTGAACTCGCCATGGTGTGTCACAAGTACGCCGCCCACCTCGACGACCCGGTCGTCGCGGCCGGCGACCCGATCGCGATGAGCGGTATGTGGGCAGACCCGCTGGTGGGTCGACCCGAGTGGGAGGTGCTCGGCGCCGGCTCGGCGTTCGGGCTGTATCACCGCTTCGGTCACGCCACGCCGCGCGGTGTCGGCGGCTTCGTGGTGTATCGCAACGATCACTGGATGCTGGAGGGCACCGGGCTCGGCTACGGCGACGTCCTCGGCGTCGACGATGGGATCGTCGGTTACGAGACGCTCGGCTGTCCGCTCACGTTCGACGAGTTCCAGCTGCCCGTCGCCCGGCCGCACCCCGGCGTGCCGGCCGACATCGAGATCGTGGCGTTCACCCCGTCGAGCAACCTGGTGGTCGGTGAGTACCCGGCGTCGATCTCTGCGCTCAGCGACCAGGGCGACGCCGAGTTCATCGCCACCCGGCTCTACGGCGACGCCGGCGACGACAACCTCGCTCGTGTCCGCCACGGCAACGCGGTGATGCTCACGTGTCGACCGTTCGGACCCGACGGCGGCGAGGTGATCACCGTCGGCACCACCGACTGGGTGTTCGGCCTGGACTCTGACCCCTCGGTGCAGCGGGTGACCGCCAACGTGTTGGACCGGTGTGCCGGCTGAAAGCCACGGTGGCGATTTCGTTACACTCATGGTGGGCTTGGCCCCGAATGGAGGGTGATGACATGGGGGTCCGCACAGGAGATCCGCGTCGACGCGAGGTCCGCATCGCTCCGGTGATGACCGGAGGCACGAGCCTCGCCGTCTGGATGGGAGGTGTGACGTCGGAGTTGTACTCCTTGCTACGTCACGACGAGGCGCCCGCGGGGAGCACCGCTGCGATCTATCACTCGCTGGTCGACCTGACGTTGACCGATCCCGTGGTCGACGTGGTCACCGGTACGAGTGCAGGTGGCTTGAACGGATGCCTCCTCAGCGTCGCGGTGTGTCTCGATCTTCCACTCTCCACCTTCGCGGAGCTGCGACCCACCCTGATGTCCACCGCCGACCTGTCGACACTCCTGCGTTCCGCCGACGAGCGTGATCCGCCGTCACTGCTGCAGGGCACGGCCAAGTTCGAGAACGAGATCGCCAGGGTGTTGCGGGGCTGGGCCTGGGGGACCGATTGGGCGGCAGCGAGACAACCCGTCGACCTCGTCACCACGTACACAGCGATCACGCCGGTCGCCCAGGGTCGCGTCGATGACTTCGGCGAGCCACTCACCGACGTCACCCACGCGGGGACGCTCCGCTTCAGCGACGGAGACTTCCACGACCCGGACGTCGTGCTCAAGATCGCGTCAGCGGCGAAGACATCGGCTGGCATCCCTGGTCTCTTCGAGCCGAGCTATCTCGCCAGTGGCCCGGTCGACGCCGCGGTGTCGGGGCGTCAGGATCTGGCGTCGCACAAGTCGGCAAACTTCAGAGACGTCAGCCGTTGGGCAGTCGACGGCGGGCTCGTCGTCAACTTGCCGCTCGGTGAGGCGCTCGACCGGATCTTTCAGCGACCCGCGAACGGCATCGTGCGTCGTGTCATCTTGTATGTCTGCCCGACGCCTCGCAACCAGGCCGAGAACTGGAGCGAGCCCGTCGAGCCGTCGCCGAGCATCCTCGCGAGCGCGCTGTCGGTCTTCTCCGCGCCGCGAGCCGAAGGGGTCGCCGGCGACATCGACGAGATTCGCAGACACAACGCGGGTGTCCACCGTCAGCACATGATGCGGCGATCGATGGCGTCGATCCACAGTGCGATCGGTGACGGTCTCGAGCAGGGGACGAATCAGGGCGCGCCGGAGAGCTTGTTCGATGTCTACCGAAAACGCCGCACGGAGTCGTCGGTCGATCTGGTGGTCGACCGCCGCCGGCAGACCCTCGGGGCATCGGACCCGAGTGTCGATGAGGCGCTGCGGAAGCAGCTCCGGGGACCACGGCTCGCCGTCCTGCCGACCGACGTGAGGGAGTTGTCTGGCGGCGATCGAGCGTGGGGGTGGGGGATCGCCCCGATCGAGGAAGCGGCGTCGGTCGTGTTGGGTCTGGTGAGCCGAGGGTTGCAGCTCGACGCCTCTCGCCGTGGGGTCGACGACGCGGAACAGGCGGCGAAGGACGGTCGATTCCACACGCTCGCGCAGGCCAAGATCGACGTCCACGCTGCGCTCGAGACGGTCATCGAGGTGCGCGCCGTCGATGAGCAGTTCTGGAGGGACGAATTCGACTCCGCATCGATCGCGTCGCTCGATGGCGTCTATCAGCGCTGGCCGTTCGCCCCGGAGTCGGATCTCCAGGAGGCCATCGCCGAGGCAAGCCGCGTCGTGGTGTTCGACAACTTGCGGAACGCTCACCACGCTGTTGCCTCGGCGCTTGCTGATGCGTGGCCGGTCCTCCGCGAGGTCGCGCTGTCCGCAGGTGCGGTTGAATCCTCGGGGGAGCCGGACGCAGCCGAGCCACCACCGGCCGGCTCCGGCACGGCGATCTCCCCGGGCCGCCGCGAGGCCGCGCAAGCGCTGTACGACGAGTTGCGAATGCTGGGCGGCGATGCCACCGACGGCATCGAGGAGGTCCAACGCAGACTGCTCCAACACCACGTGATCGCAACGCTGTTGCTCGACGATGTGATCAGTCGTGAACAGCCCAGCGAGCTGATGCAGGTGAGCTGGAACGCAATCAATCGTCTCGACCCGCAACGCTCACCCGACGGCAAACTCGTCGGTACCGAACTGGCTCGTCTCGGTGCGTTCCTGAAACCATCGTGGCGGGCGAACGACTGGTTCTGGGGGCGGATGGACGGAGCATCACGCCTGGCGCGGCTGCTGCTCGATCCTCGTCGCCTCTTCGAGCTCGGCGTCTCCAGTGCTGCGGTGCTCGAGGGTCTCGGCATCGAGGATCCCTGCGGCGAGCTCTCGTTCCTGGACGGGGGCCCCGACGTCGAGGTCCCCAAGTTCCTGCCGGCAACGACAGATCTCCTCATCGAGCGGCTTCAACTCCGCATCGCGCGCGAGGAGTTGCCGAAGATCGCAGACGCAATCGACGCCTCGAACCGGTTGGGAGCCAACGATCCTGACGAGGGTCGATTCCACGACGCTGTGGTCGCAGCCTTCGCCGGCGGCCCTCCATCCGACGAACGGATCGCCGAACTCGTCACCATGCTCGACATCGGTTCGGAGTCAGGGCAGACCGAGGCAGAGTCCAAACTGATGCGCGTCACGTTGGAACGGACCTACGACGTCGCTCGGCAGGCACTCGGCGGGTCGAACTTTCGGAATGCAGAGAGATCGAGGCCGATTCGTTGGGGCCTTCGGATCGTGCGACGCCCGATCCTGAACCGCGTGCGCAGACTGGTCGCCGAGCCGCCGACGTCGACTTGACGTCCCCAGCAGCGCCGACCGCCTCGTCACGGTCCGGCGGCGCTCAACGGTGCTCGTCGGGCTCGTCGGGAGACCGGGCGAGGGTGCGGCGCGCTGTTGCCTGCTGGCCGTCGTCTTCGTAGTGCACCTTCACCGACTGGAAGCCCTTGAACTGCTGGGCGCTCACCGCGGCGAGGTACGCGCGTCGGTCGGCGTCGGTGAGATCGACGTTGTCCGTGAACGGTGTCAGCAACGCCCGTGGATACAGCCGTTTGGCGCGCACGACGTTGATCTCCGAGCCGATCACCACGCCGACGGCGGCGAAGAAGATCCACGCCAACAGGCCGAGTACCAACGCGAACACCCCATAGGTGGCGCCGGCGTCCTTGACGATCGTGCCGACGAACGCCGTTCCGAAGAACTGCAGCAACTGCCAGATGACCGCGGCGACGACCGCGCCGGGGATCACATCGCGATTGCGCACCCCGGCGGGACGGAAGATCCTGAACGTCACGATGAACACCGCACCGTTGACGAGGATCGACACGGCGATCGCGGCGGCAGTGTTCCACGTCCCGACGTCAGCGCCGTAGGCCCCGGCGTTCGATCCGGCGCCTGCCAGGACCGTCGTGACGACGACGGCGATCCCGGCGACGGCGATGAGGCGGAGACTTCGCAGGCGTGCCCGGATGGGGTTCGGGCGGTGGTTGCGCGGCACCGACCACGTGACGTTCATCGCGTTCTGGATCGCCTGGGCGATGCCGAGGGCGCCGTACAGCGCAACGAGGCCGCCGACGATGATCGCGCCGATACTGCCGCGGAGCCCCTGCGGATCGGCGATCTCATCACCGATCACCGGGAACTGACTGAGTGTGGAATCGAGGATCTGCTGTTGCAGCTCGGGGCGGCCGTCGAGCACGAACCCGAGCACGGAGGTGAGCAGCAGCAGGAGCGGGAAGAGCGACAGGAAGCCGTAGTAGGTGATCAGCGCGGCGAGGTACGGCCCCTGGTCCTCGCCGAACTTGTAGATCACCCCGATCGGGAACCCGATGACCGGGTGGCGACGCTGGAAGGTGTCGACCCGCTCCGTCAATGACACTCCGTACCGCTTCCTCGACCGTCGGCCACTGTTGTCAGCACCCGATCCCGCTAGTCGGCCTCGTCACCACAAGGCTGCGGAGGTTACCTGGCTGAGCCACGCGTAGGCTGGCCGCTCGTGATGCTCGCAGCGGTTCCTCATCCATCGTGGTCGATCGCATCTGACCCGAAGGCGCTGACATGAACGCTTCGGGTTCGTACGTGGTCGGGCTCGACAACGGCGGCACGGCGAACAAGTTCACGGTGATGGATCGCAACGGCGACTTCCTGATCGACCGTCTCGTCGAGTTGCCCAGCCGTGTCACGGAAGGGCCTGCGGTCGCGATCGGAGCGCTCCACGAGGCGTTCGACGCGGCGATCGAGTTGGCGGGCGTCGACCGAACCGACGTGCTCGGCGTCGGCCTCGACACACCTGGTCCAGCGACCGCCGACGGGGTGATCTCGACGCGTGGTGGCACCAACTTCGGCCACGACGACTGGCAGGGCTACGACGTCCGAGCCGCACTCGAGCACGAGCTGGGGTTGTCCGTTGTCTACAGCAACGACGCCAACGCGGCGGCGCTCTACGCTCATCACCGACATTTCGGGGCGATCGGCGGCGAGCGCTCGTCGATCTCGGCGATCGTCGGGACCGGGCTCGGTGGAGGAGTGATCGAGAGCGGGCGGATCGTGGCGGGGGCGGCCGGGATGGCAGGCGAACTCGGCCACATCCATGTGCCGATGGACGGTCTGCTCGCCGATGGTCAACCGACTCCGGTGTGCAACTGCGGGTTCGTCGGCGACGCCGAGAGCGTCGCGTCGCTCACCGGGATCGCCAAGAACCTGCTGCCGTACTGGTTGACGCGCTACCCCGATCACGAGCTCGTCGGCGTGGAGCCGCTGGCCGCCGCCAAGCAGGTGCGGGGCCTGGGCGAGCGAGGCGACGAGCTCGCGTTGCGGATCTTCGAGCAGCAGGCGATGGCGCTCGGCCGCCTGTTCACGATCGCGGCCAACTTCACCGACCCCGATGTGTACCTGCTCGGCGGGGGTGTCATCGAGGCCGAGCCGTCGTTCCGTGACTGGTTCCTCGAGCGGGTGGAGCACCACACGTGGCTGCGTGACGAGCAGCGCGAGGTTGCATCGTTCGCGCTCGTCGCCGATCTCGACATGGCCGGCGCCCGCGGCTCCGCCATCGCCGCGCTCGGCGTGCTCGGCCACCGCTGACCCTGGAGCTCGGCGACCCGGGGTTGACGGCCCGCCGACTCGTGGAATGGGGTCGGCACCGGTGAGTCTTGGGGTGTGGCCGTCAGTGACAGTGTGCGACTCGCCCGCCGGCTCGGCTGGCTCGATCCGAGGCAGGTTGCGGCGACGACCGCGGCGCTTGCCCGGTGGGGGCCGAGCCTCGCCGCGCTCTACACCGCCGCCGCGGTCCGGCATCGGAACAGGGCGGCGATTGTCGACCATCGAGGCACGGTGACGTTCGGTGATCTCGATCGACGCTCGTCATCACTGGCGCAGGGGTTCCGTGCACTCGGCCTTGCGGGCGGTGACCACCTCGGGGTGTTGTGCGCCAACCATCGTGACTTCGTCGAGGTGTCGATCGCGGCGGCGAAGGCGGGCCTGCCGTGCGTCTACCTGAACACCGGCTTCGCTGCGCCGCAACTCGGTGAGGTCCTGCTTCGCGAGGGCGTACGCGCGGTCGTGGTCGACAGCGACCTGCTGGCGATCGTCGAGGCGTCGGGCTACGAGGGGCACGTGGTGGTCGCCGACGGTGAGCCTGGCGCAGGATCAGGACCGCATCGGTCGGTCGACGACGTCCGCGCGCTCGGATCGTCGCGGCCGCTGCTGCCGAGCAAGCCGATCGCCCCGGTGCTGTTGACCTCGGGCACGACGGGCACACCGAAGGGCGCTCGCCGGGATCGGCCCACCGGGCTGTCGTCGGCGCTCGGTGTGCTCGAGCGGATCCCGTACCAGGCCGGCGACATCGCGGTGATCCCGACGCCGCTGTTCCATGCGTGGGGGCTGGCCCAGCTCACGGTCGCCGCGTCGACCGCGTCGACCGCGGTGCTGGTGCGCCGGTTCGAGGTGGGCGCGACGCTCGACGCGATCGAGGCCGAGCGGGCTGACGTGCTCGCGGTCGTGCCGGTGATGATCCAGCGGATCCTCGCTGCTGACACCGACGGTCGCGACCTGTCGTCGCTGCGGATCGTTGCCTGCTCCGGTTCGGCCCTGCCCGCGGCGGTGGCGACGGAGTGGATGGATCGCTTCGGCGACAACCTCTACAACCTCTACGGCTCGACCGAAGTGGGCCAGGCGACGCTCGCCACGCCCGAGGATCTGCGGGCCGCACCGGGCACTGCCGGCCGGGTGATCCCCGGCACCGTCGTCGAGGTCGTCGACGACCTGGGTGATCCGGTCGCGACGGGCGACACCGGGCTGATCGTGGTCGGCAGCGACGGGCAGTTCACCGAGTACACCGGCGGTGGCACGAAGGACCAGATCCGCGGGTTGATGTCGTCGGGTGATGTCGGGCATTTCGACGCCGACGGTCGGCTGTTCGTCACCGGGCGCGCCGACGACATGATCGTCAGCGGCGGTGAGAACGTGTTCCCGCTCGAGGTCGAGGAGGTGCTGCTGGCTCATGACGAGATCGTCGATGTGATGGTGTTCGGTGTTGCCGACGACGAGTTCGGCCAACGCCTGGCGGTGCAGGTCGTGCGGCGGCCCGGCGGGTCGATCGACGACGACGAGATCCGCTCGCTCGTCGCCACCCGGCTCGCCCGCCACAAGGTGCCCCGCGACGTCACGTTCGTCGACGAGCTCCCCCGCAACGCCACCGGCAAGCTGCTGCGTCGCCCGAGTCAGTAGGGCTTCGATCGGCCGCTGCTGCCGCCTGCGTCAGTGCGTGGTCGCCGAGCTGGTCACCCGCTCGTTCCCACGAACGAACCGGAGAACGAGCAGCTCTCGTAGTACGGCGAAGGCAGCGCTCCATAGGCGCCGTCCGGCCCCGTCACTCTGAAGTTGGGCACATCGACCAACAGCAGCTGATCGTCCCCGTCGACGAGTTCGAAGACCCCATCGGCCACCTGGTCGAACGGCTGAGCATCGACCGTCGGATCGTCGGGGCCACCGTCGAACGGCGCGTCTGCACCAAGCGCTGCCGCCGCGTCGTTGCAGTGATCCCTCGCTGTGTTGAAGACCGAGAGTGCGAGCGCCGGGGAGGGTTGTTCGTCGTCCGAAAACCCACTCGGCGGGCAGACGATTCCGAGCCTCTGGAAGAAGGGTGACAGGACCTCCTGGGAATCGTCGAGCACGTCCACGGCAAGGCCGACGGGTCCGACGCTGTCGAGCATCTGCTCGCTTGCAGCGGTCCAAGTGTTTGGTCCGAAGAAACCGTCGATCTCGCCCGGGTCGTACCCCAACGCTTGCAAGGTCTGCTGGAAGCGCGCGATTTCGTCTCGACGACCCTGCGTGTCCGAGCTCAGGTTCTCTCCCGGCCACCTCATGCACGGAGCCGGCACCAATGCTGCTGTCGTTTCCGGCGCGGCGGTGGTTTCGGGCACCGCTGTTGTCGACGGTGCTGTGGTGGGCGACGCCGAGCCAGTGCCGCCGTCGGTGTCCCGGAGAACGAGGAAGTACACGAGGGCGAAGATGAGCAGCATGACCACCACCACGATGGCCACGACCTGCGCCGTGCTCGGACTCGAATTGGTCGATGGTTGCTGGTTCAGACTTGCGTCCGACGGTGGCGGCTGCGGCTGGTCACTCATGAGGGGCCACAGTCTGGTTCAAGAGTGAGCGTGCTGGCGCGACCGTCGCGGCAGCGATGCCGGGGAACCGGTTCCTGATGGTTGGTGCTTGGGGTCGTTTGCGGAAGTGGTGGGGGTTGGTCGCTTCGGCCGCCTCAGGAGAAGTTGTCAGCGTCCGATGCGGTCGATGGGCGGTCGCGCAGGACGGTCACCATCAAGAAGTAGAACGCAGGCACGCTCAGGTAGAGGAACAGGCTCACCTGGTGGCTGGCATCGGCGATGATCATCGCGACCGCGTAGAACAGCATCGGAACAGCGGTGAGTGCCATTCCGATGCGTCGCTCTCGAACGGAGATCGGCTCCCACAGCAGCGCCGGGCGACGGCTGATGTATCCGTAGAGGGCGAGGCGCACGAGGCTGACGGCGATGAGGACGGCGCCGTACAGGTGCAGGGCGAGCGGTTCGCCGTGGTAGTCGCCGAGCACCGCGGCCGCGAACGGGACGAGGCACACAGGCAGCAGGAAGACGATGTTGAGCCAGACGACGTCACGGTTGACATGGCGGACGTTGACGAACAGATCGCGGTGCCAGACCCAGTACATCCCGACCAGGAAGAAGCTGATGACCCAAGCGATGAGCGTCGGGCCGATCTCGTCGAGCGCCTGGCGCAGCGACTGTTCCGACAGGTTCGATGGCACGCCGATCTCGAGAACCAGGATCGTGATGATGATCGCGAACGTGCCATCGACGAATGCCGGAATCCGTTCCGGGTTCGCACGCCGGTCGGTCGCTCCCGTGTCAGTTGGTTGTGTTGCCATGGGCGTCATTCTCTCGCGTCAGGCGACCGGTGCCGGTTCCGAGGCCTCGGTGGTGGCAGGGGCGATGGTCTGCGTGGTGGCCGGCAATGACGTGTCGGCCGGCGGGGGTCTCGTCTCCGTCGGAGGAGTCCGCTCCGCAGGCAGACGCCGCAACCAACAACGCAGCTGCCAGCAGGCCGGCAGCTGCACGAGATCGTTTGGTCGATCGCATGACTGCACCTCCTTGCGCTCATCTCCAACGTCTCTCCGAGTGAGTGCTGTCGCAAGCGGCGAAGGTCAGACCCGCGAGACCTGCCTGCGGCCTTCATGAGGTCGATCCCATGTTGGAGCGCATGTCGGTCGCTGCTGCCGGGTTGATCTCGCCGCTTCGCCGCCGGGCTCTCGTTCACGGCGGTGGTGCCGGTCCTCTTCGAGCGCGCGATTGGTGCTGCAGGGCTCCCTGGGGTGCCCCGGTGAACTCGTCGACCTCGTCGCGGGTCAACGTGCCGTTGGTCTGGCGCCAGGTGAACCCCATCGGGCCGCGTGCGCCCGGAAGTCGGAGTGCCCGGCGGCCTCCAGCAGTTCGGACAGTTCGCGCATTTGGCTGTGCGACGCGAGCGGACCGGACGCTTCTCCGAACGCAATGCGCTCAGCCTCGCAGTTGCAGCTCGGACGTTCCGATCGAGGTTCGATCACTCGGGTCGAAGACGGCAGGTGCGGGCCGCTGGAGGTGGTGCACCACCGTCGCGGTGTCGAGTCCGTCGACGGTGATCGCGTGGCGGATCGTTGTTCGTCGCAGGCTTCGGCAGCGACGCTCGATGTCGTCGGTGGCACTGTCGACCCAGTCGTCGATGGAGCGTTCCACTTCGGGTGGGATGGCCGGCGCCGGCGGTGCGGTCTCGTCGCGCTGTCTGTCGGGAAAGACCGGTGGGCGGACCCCGACGGGCAGCATGATGGTGCCGTCGGCTCGGATGGTGTGAGTTCGTCCGTCGATGTCGCGCCGGGTGCGCCATCGTTTTCGGTGTTTCTCCCGGTTGTGGCCGCCGCATTCGATGCCGGCGTTGTCCTGATCGGTGGCACCGTTGTCGGACCATTCGGTGGAGTGGTCGACTTCGCACATGTCGGCGGGGAGGCTGCATCCGAGGTGGTCGCACTGAACGGCGAGGAGCTTGGCGGCGTCTCGCGCCGGGCCGGTGAACACTCGGGCCTTCCGGCCGAGGTTGATCGGCCGGTTGTCGGCGCCGAGCACGACTCGGCGGATGTGGCCGGCGAGTGCAGCACGGAGCACGGCGTGTGGGTGCAGGACCTGCCCGGTGGACGTTTCGCAGCGGCGGGAGGCGAGCCCGTCGGGGTCGGCCGTCAGCTCGGCGAGCAGCTCGTCGGGTGATGCGAGCCCGGTGAACGGGTCGACCTGCTCGCCGGCCAGCGTGGAGTCGGGGGCGAGTCCGGCGTCGGCGAGCAGACGTCCCCAGGTGCGGTGGTCGGTGAGGATGTTCACCAGCGGCTCCGTTGCTGAGGCTGGGCGGCCTGCCTGGTGGTTGGCGAGCGCGCCTCGCATGATCGAAACGAAGGCGTCGTAGCTGCGCTGTGAGGCGGTGCGCGGGAGCGGGTGTTCGTCGGCATGGTCGCCGTGCTCGGCGCGGCGAGCGGCGACGTCGGCGTCGTATTCGAGTTCGCAGAACTGTCGGAAGATCGCTTCGAGTTCGACGTTGACGAGCGGGTCGCCGCCGCTGGCGTCGAGGCACAGCGATCCGTTGAGGTTGACGACGTGGGCGCGACGGTTGGCGATCGATTCGTCGAGGTCGTGGTGGGCGCCGTCGAGGTCGGCGAGCATCACGAAGCGCTGCACACACGTGCGGAACTCGCGGAAGCTGAGACGTTCGGCGAGCTCCAGCAGCATCGGGGCGAAGTCGCCGAGCCGCTCGCGGACTCGCGGGTTGGTGTGAGCGACGGCGAGCTCGTTGGCCTGCGGGACGCCGATGTGGCCGTGGTGGAGGGCCTCGGCGACGCCGGGGAGCGCGGACGTGACGGTGGTGAGGCGACCGACTCGGGCGGCTTCGGCGTCGGAGTAGCTGCACGTGGCGCGCAGGTACGCCTTGAGCGAGCGGTGCCCGTCGTCGAGATAGGACCGTCGCCGGTCGACCTCGCCGGCAGTGAGTGCGAGTTCGGTCTCGATCCGACGGCGTTCCAGCTCCAGGTCGCGGACACGGTCGTCGAGGTCGGAGTCGCTGCACTCCATCAGCTCCTCCACGAGCCCTTCGACCGACGCTTCCGACATGTCACCATCATGCGCATGGGGGTGTCACAGAGTTGTCTCACCGATCATGGACACAAAGGGAATCGATCACGTCCTGCGGCGGAGTGCGAAGGCGAACTCCGTCGCGTCTTCGGCCGCCGGTGTCACCGGTCGGACCTTCAGCAGCCTGTTGCGGCCTGGAGTACCCGGCAGGCTCGGGCCATCCGGTGCGCCGGAAGTGTGGTCACCAGTCGTCGGAAGGTGGCTCGGGGGATGGTGTGGATGTTGTCGAAGTTGACCACGCACGCTGTCGGGACGCCGTCGGCGGTGGTGAGTGCCAACTCGGACAACACGCCCCGTTCGGTGCGGGTGAGGGCGGCCACGACGACGGAGCCGATCCGGTCGGCCACCGGGTCGCGGGTGAGCACGAGCACCGGGCGGTCGCCGCCGGGCGTCGCGGCGAACCAGATCTCACCGCGTTGCATCGGCCCAGTCCTCCCAGTCTTCGGCGGGACCCCAGTCGGCGATCGTGACCAGAGCCGACTCGCCGTCGCTGAGCGGCAGCGCCTCCCATCGGTCGGCGTCGTGTTCGGACGCCAGCCGGTTCAGGTGCCGGCGTACGGCGTCGCGCAGGAGTGCCGATCGGTCGATGCCGAGTTCGTCCGCCCACCGCTGGACGGCCGCTGCCTCCTCGTCGTCAACGCGAAAGCTGAGCATTGTCATACATCAATCATATATCGTCATACATTCGTCCGGTTCGTCAGGACGTCGCTGCAAGTAGAGCGCGGTGATGACGAGCTGGTTCAGACGGAGGAGGGAGTTGGTGACGAGATCATCTGCACCGGGGTGACGCAGAGTTGGGGGACGCCTTGCGAGTGTGCGCCGACGCGCCTCGGTGCGGCCAGACTGGCTGATGGCCTACGAGAGCCCGAGCTATCGGATCGAGGAGCGGATCGGCAAGATCGAGCTGCGCCGGTACGAGCCCTACGTGGTGGCCGAGACGCTGGTCGAGGGATCGTTGGAGCGCGCGGGCAATGGCGGCTTCCGTCGGCTCGCCGGGTACATCTTCGGTGGCAACGAGACAGCCGGTGGCGGCAGTACGAAGATCGCGATGACCAGCCCGGTCACCCAGGACCGTGTGGGCGACCGGTACCGGGTGCGCTTCATGATGCCGAGCAGCTTCACCGGTGATTCGCTCCCGACACCGAAGGATTCGCAGGTCACCATCAGCGAGGTCGGGCCCCAACTGCTGGGGGCGATCCGGTACGGCGGGCGCTGGTCACGCGGTGGGTACGAGCGGCACCTGGCGATGCTGCGCGAGGCGCTCGAGGGTGCCGGCCGCACCGTGGTCGGCGAGCCGATCTGGGCTCGCTACGACCCGCCGTGGACGCCGTGGTTCCGGCGTCGCAACGAGGTGTTGATCGCCGTCGACGAGGCGAATCGATAGGAGCCCGATCGTCCGTGTCGACCGATTCGGCGGGTGAGCATCAAGGCGCTCGTTCAGATCGGGTAGGTGACCTCGGTCAGCTGTTCCGACAGCTCCCAGAGGCGACCCGCGGCAGCGTCGTCCTTGGCGCGGCCGCTGGAGTCGACCTTCACGGGATGCCCGCGTTGTTCCCCGAACCCGTCGGGCCCGAAATAGTCGCCTGCTTCGACCGACGCGCCGACGCTGGCGCGCAGTGTCGGGAGAGCGCCCATTTGCCGCGCTCTGGCTCATGAGCCGGTCGAATACCGGGCGGGCCCACTGCATCATCGAGCCGAGCACACCGCTGGGTTCGTGGCCGAGGTTGGTGCTCGACGCACCGGGATGGGCGGCCACGGCGATCACCTCTGGTTCCGCCAGCGTCAGCCGTCGTTGGAGTTCACGGGTGAACAGCAGGTTGGCCAGCTTGCTCTGGAAGTAGGCGGGCCACGGTGAGTACTTCTTCTCGCTGTTGATGTCGTCGAAGTTGATCTTGCCGGGTCGGTGCCCCTGGCTGGAGATCGACACGACCCTCGCCGGGCCGCTCGCCATCAGGATCTCGATGAGGTGGCCGGTGAGCGCGAAGTGGCCGAGGTGATTCACCCCGAATTGCATCTCGAAGCCTTGGGCCGTCTGTTGCTTCGGGGTTGCCATCAGCCCAGCGTTGTTGACGAGCACGTCGAGGCGTTCGTGAGCAGACGCGAAGCGGGCGGCGGCATCTGCGACCGAGTCCAGATCGGCGAGGTCCATCTCGAGGATCTCGGTTGAACCCGAGGGGTTCGTCGCGTCGATCCGGGCGACGGCATCGTCGGCCTTCGAACGTGTGCGGCATCCGAGCACGACGTGGGCGCCGTGCTGCGCCAGCGCCCGAGCGGCCTCGTATCCGATGCCACTGTTGGCGCCGGTGATCAGGATGGTGCGACCGGTCTGGTCGCCGATGTCATCTTCAGTCCAGTCGGGTTCGTGCGATGAGGCCATGACCGAGCATGTCACGACACGGTCCGACGAGCGGTGGTGAGGGTTGCCGAGCGCGATCTCGGCGAGCGAGGACTTGGCGAAACTGGTGTGGCGCGCCTCCTCCAGCACGTGCAGCAGACCTACGATCGGAGCGATGTCGGTGCGTGAACTGGTGGTGCTGGGCACGGCGAGCCAGGCGCCCACGCGGCACCGGAACCACAACGGCTACCTGTTGCGCTGGGACGGTGAGGCGATCCTGTTCGATCCCGGTGAGGGGACGCAACGACAGTTCACCCTGGCCGGGGTGTCGGCGGCGTCGGTGGACCGGATCTGCATCACGCATTTCCATGGGGACCACTGCCTCGGCCTGCCCGGCATGATCATGCGACTGTCGCTCGACGCCGGCAGCCTGCCGGTCCCCGTGCACTACCCCGCCAGCGGGCAGTCGTACTTCGAGCGGCTCTGTTTCGCCACCGCTGGCCAGGAACACGTCCCGGTCGACGGCTGCCCGGTGACGACTCCGGGAGTGATCCACCAGGACGATCTCATGACGATCTGCGCCGTGGGACTGTCGCATCGCGTGGACGCCGTTGGTTACCGAGTGGAGGAGCCCGACGGGCGTCACATGATCGTCGACCGGCTCGATGCGTTGGGCATCACGGGCCCGTTGGTCGGCCAGCTCCAGGAGCACGGCTCGATCGACCACGACGGCCGGACGGTTGACCTGGAGGAGGTGAGCGAGCATCGCCGGGGGCAGGTGTTCGCGTTCGTGATGGACACGAGGTGGTGCCCTGGTGCACTGCAACTCGCCGCCGGCGCCGACCTACTGGTGTGCGAGTCGACCTTCCTCGACGTCGACGCCGACCTGGCCGACGAGTACGGGCATCTCACGGCGCGGCAGGCCGGTCGTCTCGCGCGCGAAGCCGGCGTGCGACGTCTGGTGCTGACCCACTTCTCACGGCGCTACGCCGACGAGCAGGGCTTTGCCGACGAGGCCCGCAGCGAGTTCGACGGCGACGTCGTGCTCGCCGAGGACCTCATGCGCATCCCCGTCCCGTCACGAACCTGACGGCACTCGAGCCGTTCGTGCAACGCCGATCTCGGGCTCAACCGACTCGACCAGCGCCAGGAAGCAAGTATCTGCTGGTCATCGCAGGTCGAGTTCGCGTGGCAGATCCGGCTGGCGCTCGAAGTCGGCGTCGTCGCCGACAATTGAGCCACTGATGGCAATGATGTCATCTTGCCTCCCGTTGATTCCGATACTTCTTGGACCACCCGGGAAGCTGCGTCAGGCGGCGTCGGGGCCTTTGGCGCGGACGTCGTCGACGGCGGTCATGGCATCGCGGAGTTCGGTGAGCCAGTCGTCGGCGTGCTCACCGACGAGGCGGACACACCATGCGAGCGCATCGGCGCGCGACCGGGCGACGTTCGCGGCAACGAGTGTGTCGAGGACCAGGCGTTCGGGCTGACGGAGGCGGGTCATCACCGGAACGGCGAGGTGGGTGAACAGCGCGGTCCGATCGCCGACGGTGACCGCCCAGGCGACCTTGCGCTCGAAGCGGTGCTCCGCGTCGCGTGCGATCGCCATGCGTTGATCGCGGGTGTCCTCGCGGAAGCCCGTGATGCGGCCGCTGATCGCTTCGGCGCGGTCGACGTCGGTGGCGTCGTCGGGCAGTTCCGGTTCTGCGACGGCAACGGTGACGGTGATCTCGTCGCGGTCGATGACGATCGACGGAGCGGCAACGGCCGACCAGTCGCTGGGCAGTCGACCGGTGAGCCAGGACGTGATGGAGGAGTGGGCGGTGTCGGAGTGGGGCCGTTGGCGGAGGTCATGTTCGGCAAGCCATTGCGAGCATTACATGATGACAACATTGCGGTGGCGGCTCGGAACGCTGCACAGCCGGCGAAATATGCCCTTCCCCGGATGCGCCTACACTCGACGCGCGTGCAGGATCTGGTCCTCGACGACGTGACCAAGGCGTGGCCGGACTCGCCGCCCGCACTCGACCATCTCAGCCTCACCATCCCCGCTGGCCAGCTCGTCGGCCTCGTCGGCCCGTCAGGGTGCGGCAAGAGCACGGCGTTGCGCATCCTCGCCGGGTTCGAGGAACCGACGGCGGGCCGGGTGCTTCTCGGCACGCGCGACATCACCAGGATGGATTCGCGGGAGCGGCACTTCGGGCTGATCACCCAGCAGAACCAGTTGCTCGGCCATCTGACAGCGGGGCGCAACATCAGCATGCCGCTCGAGCTGCGCTCGCAAACCGCCACCGTCGACGAGATCGACCGTCGGCTGCGCAGAGAGGCCGGCCCGCTCGGTATCGAGCAGCTGCTCGAGCAACGAGCGTCGCGGCTGTCGGCGGGCCAACAACGGCTCGTGCAGCTCGCCCGGGCGGTGATCGGTGCACCGGTGGCGTTGCTGATGGACGAGCCGCTGGCGTATCTGGAAGATCAGGTGCGCCTGCGTCTGCGTGCCGAGATCGTCCGCCTCCACCACGAGCGGGGGCTCACGTCGCTGCTGGTCACGGCCAGCCAGCACGATGCGATGGCGATGTGCGACCGCATCGCCGTGCTGTTCGACAGTCGACTCGAGCAGTACGCGTCGCCCGCCGACGTCTACCAGCGGCCGGCGACGGTCGAGGTGGCCAGGTTCTTCGGCGAACCACCGATGAACATCCTCACCGGCCGCGTCGACGTGGTCGGAGGGAGGCGACGGATCAGCGTGCTCGGTCGGTGGGTGCCCGTGCACACACCCGAGGTCGACGTCTACCACGGGCGTGACATCGTCGTGGGTGTGCGGCCAGAGGACCTCGTGGCCGGGCAGCCGATGGAGGAGAGCGTCGAGGTGACGGTGGAGGTCACCGAGTCGGTCGGCTTCCGGACGGCGGTGACGGCGTCGACCGCGGCGGGGGTGCGCGTCGAGTGCGTCACCGGTGGGTTCGGGCCACGCCCCGGGACCGTGCTCGACGTGCAGGTACCGGCAGATCGACTGCATCTCTTCGATCCGGCGACCGGGCTGGCGGTCCTGCACCCGCCATCGCGGGGCTCGTGAAGCAGACGCGTTCCTCCAGCGCACCTGGGGTGCGTCAGCGCAGCAGGCGGCGGACTGCGGATTCGAGCACTCGGGCGGTCGTCGCAATCTCGTCGAGCGACACGCGTTCGTCGACGGCGTGGGCGTGGGCGATGTCGCCCGGGCCGTACACCACACACGCGGCGCCGGCCTCACGCCGCCACAGGGCCATGTCGCATCCGTAGGGCACACCGATCGTGCCCGGTCGCGACCCCGTCTCCGACTCGGCGGCATCGCGCAGCGCCGCCACCAGCGGGTGGTCGGGATCGATCGACGACGAACCGAACGCGGCACCGGTCCGCTCGATACGCGGCGGGTGGGCGTCGAGCCACGTCTCACCTGCGATCGCCTCACGCAGCGTGCGCTCGAACCGGGCCTCGGCTTCCTGGATCGACTCGTCGATCGTGACACCGACCCGGAGCTCGGCGGTGATCTGCTCCATCACGTTCGACGCCCACACGCCACCGTGCACCACACCGACCGTGGTCGGGTAGGGCAGGCCGGTGGCGGGATCGGCGGCGCGCTGTCGGAGAAGTGGGTGAAGGTCTTCGGTATGTCGATCGACCGTGGCGCGCTCAGCCAATTGCGTGCGGCGACCGACCCCGACGCTCCGGGTGGAGGGTTCTACGGACCGTTGTTCGTCACCAACGGACCGCCGATCCACAAGCCACTGATCAGGCCCGGCACCGACGGCGCGATCGATGCGCTGTGGCAGGTCGCCGAACGCGAGACGGGCGTCACGATCGACCTCGGGTGATGAACCGGCGTGATCGCCGGGAGATGTTGGCTCGCAACGCGACGGTGGAGGAGTTTCGTGCCGTTGAGGCGACGACCGCCGACGTGTTCAGCAGTCAGCGAGTGCGGCGAGTGCATGGCAGATTCGGCTGCGCGCATCGTGGAGACGTCCGATGCGTCGTGTGAGCATCGAGACGGGCTGGGGGCCGAGGTTGTCGAACGATGCGGCGCACTCGACGTCGAGCCCTTCATCCGTGCCGAGCGCGATCTCGGTGGGGATCGACCGAATGGTGCGGGTGACCGGAGCGACGACGATCCGGTTGAGGTGTGCGGCGGCGACGTCGCGACTGACGATCAGCACCGGCCGCCGCTTGTCCTCGGCTTCGGCCCACCAGATGTCACCCTGACGGGGCCGAGTGGTCACCACGGCTCGTCGGCGATCATCGCTCGGGCGTTGGCCTCGGCGGCGGCGAGTTCCTCGGCGGTCTCGGGGGTCCGCTGGTAGCCGGCGACGATCTGGTCGCCGATCGCCTGTCGTCGTCGCTCCTCGATCAGCCGGAGCACACCGGCGCGCACGACGTCGGAGCGAGATGCGAAGTCGCCCGCGTCGACGAGCGCATCGATGGCTGCGGCGGTCTCGTCGTCGATGCGGGTCACCAGCTGCGGCACCAGATCAGCATAACAAGACGTCATGCAGAACGGGATGCACGGCGCCGGCTGTCCGATTGACCGCGCCCAGTTCGTGGTGCCGGGCGGTCTCCGGCCCGGTGTGACACCCCGTGCGTAGGTTGGACGGTGCCGACTCCCTCCCCGTCGAACCCGAGTCCGGGAGATG
>CAWBZS010000020.1:0-123091 GCA_963793335.1 Ilumatobacteraceae bacterium
TAATCAGGGGCTGTCACAGAGTTCCGGGGCGCGGCTTCGCCACACGTCCGCGACGCGTGGCACCGCCACCTCGAGCGTGCGATGTCTCTCGTCTCGTCAGCAGCCCGCAGACGCCTGGAGGGTTCGACAGGCCTGTGCCATCCGGTTCGGTGGGAGTGTGGTCACCAGTCGCCGGAAGGTGGTGCGGGGGATCGTGTGGATGTTGTCGAAGTTGACGACGCAGTCCGTCGGTACGCCGTCGGCCGGTGTCAGCGGCAGATCGGAGACCAACCCTCGCTCGGTGCGGGTCAGGGCAGCCACAACGGCGGAGACGACCCGGTCTGCCACCGGGTCACGCGTGAGGACCAGGACGGGGCGGTCGGCGTCGTGTTCAGCGGCCAGCCGGTCGAGGTGCTGGCGGACTGCTTCGCGCAGGAGCGCGGATCGGTCGGTACCGAGTTCGTTTGCCGAGTGCTGGATCGCTGCGGCATCCTCGTCGTCGACGCGAGAGCTCAGGTCTACGTCGACCCGATTCTGCTCGATGGCAACCCCGCCGGAAATGGTCAGGACGGCCCGCCGAGGATGGCGAACGTGCCGGCGGCGGTGGCGATCAGCCGCTGGTCCTCGCCGACGACGCGCCCGTCGAGGTGCACCACGCTGCGGCCCAGCTTGACCACGGTGGCCGTGGCCGTCAGGCGGCCGGCGACGGCTGGACGGATGAACCGCAGCGACACCTCGATGCTGGCGCAGTACCGGCCCGGTTCGTCGAGGGCGCTCATCGTCGCCTTGCCCATCGCCGTGTCGACCAGCGCGAACAGCACCGCGCCGTGGACCACGCCGTTGGGGTTGAGGTGGTCGCTTCCCACCTCGACGTGGGCGAGCCCGACACCGGGTTCGTCGCCCGTCAGCTCCATGCCCAGGTACCGCTTCAACGGAAAGTCGCCGTACTCGGAGGCGGCCTCGGTGGTGCCGTCGGCCGGTGCCCCTTCATCGTTGCTCGCCGTCATCGGAACGAAGGCTACGCGTCCCGTCGTTTCGCTCACCCAGCCGACGAGGGGGTCCTTTCGGCTACACGTCAGCGATGTCGCCGGTCGGGTCGCGCTCGTCAGCGACGGGTCTGCTCGTCGATCCACGCAAGGTAGTCGTGAGAACCGTCGAGCGGGACCGCGGTGATCGCTGGCAGTTCGTAGGAGTGCAGCGAACGCACCGTCTCGACGATCGCGTCGAAGCGATCCACCCGCGTCGCCGCGGTGATCAGCACCTCGTCGTCGTGTTCGACCACCCGCTTCCACTCGTAGACACTCGAGATCGGCGCGAGGTGGGCGCACGCCACCAGATGGGCCTCGACCAGTGCATCGGCGATGGTGCCGGCCTCCGCCGGCGAGCCGCACGTGATGCGCACCTCGCAGTGTCCGAGCGTCGTCACTCCACCATCTTCCACGCCTCGACATGATGTTCCTCGGCCCCGACGGTCCATCCGTCATCGATCAGCAGCGATCGCTCAGCCGATGAGCTCGAACGTCGCGCGAGCGGTGTACCCATGCGCTCACCGGCCGCGGTGGCGGCGCCCCGCAGGAACTCGTCGGGCGAGGCCATGTCGCCCCCCAGGTTGTCGAGGACACGCGGTGCGCGGCCAGCGGGGCAACACCGACGTCGAACGTGTCGGTCGTGTCGACGCCGTGGGACGGTTGCGGACTGCCGCTGAAGGCCACGAAGCGGGAGCCGTCCCACGCGTCGCCCCGATCGCCGAACACCCACGGGTTCGCTGCATCTCGCACCGCGTCGAGCAGTGACCGGCCGACCGCCCGGTGGTCGGGTGGTTCCAGCTCGGTCCACCCAGCTGTCGCGGAAGTTGATCGACAACACCACCTCGGGCCGGTGACGCCGAACCGCCGCCGCCAGATCGGCGCGCAACTCGAGGCCCTCCACGATCGAGCCGTCGGGCCAGCCGAGGAACTCGACGTCGTCGACACCGACGACGCGGCAACTCGCTATCTGCTCCTCCCGGCGCAGGGGGCCGACCTCCGCCGGCGTCATCGTCGAGATGCCCGCCTCGCCGTCGGACACCAGCACGTAGGCGATGTGCTTGCCCTGCTGCGTCCAACGTGCCACCGCAGCGGCCGCGCCGTACTCCATGTCGTCGGGATGGGCGACCACGGCGAGCGCCCGCTCCCAGTCCTCGGGGAGCACGTCCAGGTCGGCCATGGCACGAGTGTGCCAGGTGGCGAGCGACCGGTCGATCGGAACAGCCCTGCCAGGGGGTGCTCGGCCCGCTCTGGCCGCACGCCTGCCTTCGGCTCAGTCGGTCGGATCGATACGTTCGAACCGACTGACCCGGTGGATGCCGTAGTCCGACTCTTCGTGCAGCGCCCGCACCAGGGTGACGGGGTGCGGGAATCGGGCATCGAACTCGGCCTGCAGCGTCCGCTGGAGCTGCTCGTCGCCCACCTTCCGCCACGACTCGATCGACTCCCACACGAAGGTCAACACGATCCGCCCGGGATGTGCATCGTCGAGCCACACCTCCTTCGACAGGAACGGGATGCGGTCGAAACCGTCGGTGTGGGCCTCACCCAACGTCCACACCTCGTGGTCGACCGCCAGGAACTCCTCGACGTGCTCGGGGGCGACCTCGAACACCAGCACCTCGACCGGCATGTGTTCATGTGAGGTGTAGCGGTAGCCGTTCGACACGAGCTCGACCGTAGCGGTCCGTCCTGAACGACCTCACCGTGTCCGGGGCGGTGCTGCTGCGCTGTGTCAGGTGGCCGAGCGGCCGACGCCGATGTCGTCTCGCAGGTCCTTGCCGTAGACGATCTCCTTGCCGAATGGGAACAGGGCGAGTGGGACGAACTTGAACGACTGGATCCCGAACGGGATGCCGATGATCGTGATGCACAGCAGCACGCCGGAGACGGCGTAGGAGATCGCGAGCAGCACACCGGGGATGAACCACAAGATGTTGCCGATCAGGCCGCCGGTGGCCGCATTCGGTGACGGCACCGCGGTGCGCCCGAACGGCCAGAGCGCGAAGTTGGCGAGCTTGAAGCACTGGCGTCCGAACGGCAGCAGGATGATGGTGATCGACAGGAGCACACCGAGGAACGCCCAGGCGATCGCCATCCAGAAGCCGTTCAGGATCAACCACAAGATGTTGCCGATGGTACGCATTGGCCCCACTGTTGCTCGGGGACGCCTCGCTGACAAACCTCGGTGGCGACCTGCCGAGGTAGAACGTGCGGAGCCATGCAGAACCGATACGCCGGCGACCTCGGCGACTTCCTGAAGCTCGGGCTCCTTCGATGGCTCGTTGCGTCGACGGACGTTGGGCCGATGGTCGATGCGCCGCCGCACCGGCTCGGCGTCGTCTGGTACCTCGCACCCGACGAGTCGCACAACGCCGACGGCAAGCACGTGGCCTACCTCGATCCGCACGGCGCGGCCGGCGAGCAGCTCCGGCCGCTCGACCCCGACCTCTTCGACCGCTTGGCGGCGATGGTGGCGGGTGGTGAGCGGTCCGTTGCACAGATCGAAGCGTCCGGCGTGCTCCCGGCCGGGAGCCGCACGTTCGGCGAGGTCCTGCAGTTCGGCGACCTGAAGCCGAGTGCCACCGCCGCCCGAGTCGAGCGACGACGGGCATGGGTGCGCGGAGCGCTCCGGGCCACCGCCGACTGCTCGGTCGTGTTCGTCGATCCGGACAACGGCCTGCGCCGATCCGACCACCCGATGCGGCCCCATCGATCCAAGGCGGAGAAGCACGCGTACCTCGACGAACTCGGCGGGTTCGTCGAGCGGGGTCAGAGCATCGTCGCCTATCACCATGCCGATCGTTCGGCGACGGTGCCGATCCAGGCAGCGCGGCGGATGGCGGACGCCACCGAGGAACTGGGAGTCGAACCGCTCGCCGCGGTTCGGGCATCACGTGGAACCACCCGGCTGTTCCTCGTCGTGCCGGCACCCGCGCATCGAGAGCACCTGCGGAGCCGGCTGCACGACCTCGAACAGTCCCCGTGGGCGGACGAGCTGGTCGTGTACTGGGCGGCTGATCGGTGACGACGCCGGCGAGCGGGCGCGCCGATCGTGCGCCGCTCGTCCTCGCCGACATCTCTGCGACACCCCTTCGTCATGATCGAGCCATGGCCCGGCTCGACTCCTCCGCCGCTCCTCATCCGATTCGGCGACAGCGCGTGCTTCGTTGTCGAGCGATGTCTAACGTGTCTAGAGCGGGCCGAGCCGATGTCCGCGGTGAATCCGTTTCGTCCCACGTTCGGGACCAGCCCACCACTGCTGGTCGGGCGTGAGCAACTCCTCGACGCGTTCGTCTCGGCGCTCGATGAGGGACCAGGATCGCCGGGTCGAGCCACCGTGTACACCGGGGCTCGTGGGGTGGGCAAGACGGTCATGCTCAACGCCGTCGAAGACACGGCGCGACAACAGGGTTGGATCGTCATCTCCGAAACGGCGACCGCAGGCTTGGTCGGGCGACTCGTCGACGACGCGCTGCCCGCCGCACGCCGGATCATGGAGGGTGACGGCCCGCGACGCCGCATCAGTGGCGTGAGCCTGCCCGTCATCGGCGGAGGTGTCACCCTCGACGTCGAGGACGACCCGCAGCGTTCGGGCCTGCGCACGCAGCTCACCGAACTGGCCGTCACCGCCGAGGAGCACCACACCGGTGTGCTGGTCACCGTCGACGAGATCCAGGCCGCCGACATCGACGAACTCCGAACCCTCGCCACCACGGTCCAGCACTGTTTCCGGGAGAACCGGAACGTTGCGTTCGTCGCCGCCGGACTGCCCGCGGCCCTCGAGCCCATCCTCAACGACGACGTGCTCACGTTCCTGCGCCGAGCCGACCGCTACGAACTCGCCGCCCTCGACGTCGACGACGTGGTCCGAGCGATCCACCGACCGATCGACGACGCCGGCCGCAGCATCACCCGGGAGGCACTCGAACGCGCGTCGGTCGCGACCGCCGGCTACCCGTTCATGATCCAGCTCGTCGGCTACCACAGCTACCGCCAACACCCCGACCGCACGGCGATCGACGCCGACGACGTCGACAAGGGAGTCGAAGCAGCTCGCCGCCGGCTCGGCCAGCTCGTGATCGAACCGGAACTGACGGCGCTGTCCGACGTGGATCGAAGGTTTCTGCTCGCCATGTCCCACGACGACGGCGCCTCGAAGATGGCCGACATCCAACGCCGTCTCGGCGACGACGTCAACGCCAACTACGCCAGCCAGTACCGGCTGCGCCTGATCAAGGCCGAGGTCATCGTCCCCGCCACACACGGCTTCGTGGACTTCGCCTTGCCGGCGATGCGTGAGTACCTGCGAGCGCAGCAGACCCCGGCCACTCGAAACGACTGACCCGGTGGATGCCGAAATCGGACTCCTCGTGGAGTGAGCGCAGCAGCGTGACGGGGTGTGCGGGAACCGGGCGTCGAATTGGGCCTGCAGCGCCTGCTGGAGTTGCTCGTCACCGACGAGTCGCCACGACTCGATCGATTCCCAGACGAACGTCAACACGATGCGCCCGGGGTGGGCGTCGTCGAGCCACACCTCCTTCGACGGGAAGTCGCTCACCGGAGCTGTAGCGATAGTCGCTCGTCACCCGTGCGACGGTAGTGGCCTCGAGCGCCGGGGCGACTCAGCCGATCTACTCAGCCGGTCGGTCGGACGAACGCTTGGATGAACTCGAAGTCGCCGAGTTCACCTTCCACCACGACGTCGCCGAACTCACCTGCGGCCAAGGAGTCGACCTCCACGCCGGGCGCGCCGACTCGGATCCGCAGAATCGTCGTCGCCGTTTCGGGCCCGCCATCGAGGATCTCGAGCGTGTCACCAGGCCGCAGCACACCGGCTTCCACCTCGCCTGCGAGCACCACGGTGCCCGGGCCGTCGTCGAGGATCGTGTACTTGTCGAACGAGCTGAAGGCGACCGCATCGCCGGGCAAAGTGGCGTCGGTGCCCGGCTCGGCCATCGTGGTGGCCGGCGCATCGGCCACCGTCACCCCTGTCGACTCGACCGCCGAAACCGCCGGGGCAACCGTGGTGTCGACGGCGACCGGTGTCGGCGCATCCTCGACCGAGCTGGTCGACTCCGAAGCGTCGGAGCCGCAGGCGGCAAGCATCGCGATGGTCGAGACCACGCCTAGCGTCCGCAGGACACGGGTCGAGTGTTTCGTGCGAGCCGGGCAACGTGGCATCTCGGCACCCTACGACAGCGGTGGTCGACCGGATCAGCTCACAAGCGAGCGCTGCACCGCGTAGTCCGGGCGTGCAGTCCGGCCGCGCAGGTCCGAGCCGTCGTCAATCGGCGACGCCGAACGCGGCGGTCACCTTCGTTGCATGAAGCCGCACCAGGAGTTCCCCCGGTACGCCGTTGCGTCGACCGAACTCCTCGGCGCGATCGGCACCCATGTAGCGGCCGCCGATCAGGGTGGCGAACCGACGGACCTCGTCGAGGTCGTCGTGCAACGTGACCGTTCCGTCGATCTTCACGAACGAGAACGGCGGTGCATCGTCGTCGACCACCAGCGACGCCCTGCCCTCCCGGGCGAGCGACCGACCCTTGCCGGTGTCGGCGCCCGTGTTGAACACGACGTCGTCACCGTCGAGCACGAACCAGATCGGCGCCACGTGCGGCGCACCGTTGGAAGCGACCCACGCGATCTTGCCGGTGCGAGTACCGGTCAGCAGGAAGTCGCGCACCCGAGCATCGATCGAAGCCATGCCCCAGTATGACCATCCGCTCCATCGGCCGAGTGCCGCGCCCACTCGGTCTCGACATCTGCCGGCTCGCGATCATCCATGGTGCACGGTTCCCGGCTGGTCGATCCGCTCGAAGCGACTGACCCGATGGATGCCGAAGTTCGACTCCTCGTGGAGCGCGCGCAGCAGCGTGACGGGGTGCGGGAACCGGGCGTCGAACTCGGCCTGCAGTGACTGCTGGAGCTGCTCGTCGCCCACCAGCCGCCACGACTCGATCGACTCCCAGACGAACGTCAACACGATGCGCCCGGGGTGGGCGTCGTCGAGCCAGACCTCCTTCGACAGGAACGGAATGTGCTCGACGCCGTCGACATGTGCCTCACCCAACGTCCACACGTCGTGGTCGACGGCCAGGAACTCCTCGACGTGTTCGGGAGCGACCTCGAAGACCATGACCTCGACGGGGAGACGTTCACCGGAGGTGTAGCGGGAGTCGCTCGTCACCCGTTCGACCGTACCGCCGAGTCGGGGCCAGCAGCCGTCGTCAGGCGAGCGCCAGGTCGGCGGCCTCCTTGGCGGTCAGGGCCGACCCGATCCGTTCGAGTTCGTCGAAGCGTTCGCTGCCGAGCTGTCGGCGTGCGTCGGCCAGCACGGGATCGAGCAGACGGCGCTGGAAGGGCGCCATCTCCATGCCGAAGTGGGCGAGACCGGCAGCGGCGAGTTTGACCACACGGTCGGGTGGTCCGTCGTCGCGAGCGAACGTCGACGCCTGGATCAGCGCCAGGCCCAGATCCATGGTGGCGCCGGTCGCGATCGACGACCGGACCGAGGCCCGATTGAGCGCCAGCGCCCGCTCGCGGTCGCCCAGATCATGCACCGGGTAGGCGAGGTTGTGCAGCGCGATCGGCCGCATCAGGTTCTCGCCGCCCGGACGTGCGGACAGTTCGACCATCTCCTCGGCGAAGCTCAGTCGCTCCTCTGGCGGAAACTCCTGGCACGATCCGAGGAGCATGTCCGCGTGGATCTGCCCGTAGGTCTCGCCGGTCTCGACGAACCGTCGACGGGCGTCGAGCAACATCTCGCGGACCTCGGGGCGCTCGTCGCCCGACCAGCGACGCGCCTGCGCGAGCAGCACGGTCGGCCAGGCCTTGCCGTCCTCGAATCCGATCTCCTCGCAGAGCTCCAACGATTCCTGGAGCAGTGCCACACCGCGTGGGCCGTCGCCGCCGGCGAACGCCCAGTGCCCGGCCCGGGCCAACCCGAACGCGATCCGGCGATCATCTTCCGCAGCCCGATAGATCCCGAGCGCCTCGTCCGTCCACGTCACCGCGCTGGCGAGCTGATTGCGGTACACCATCGTCCACGCAGCGATCACCAACGCGTCGGCTCGGGCGAGCGAGCTGTTCCCGGCGGTCGCCTCGAGCAGCCGGCGCAGCTGCACTGCGCCATCTGCGAGCCTCCCTTCGTACATCCAGTAGTTGCCGAGCGGCCATGCGAGTGGGAGCGCATCGACCGGCTGGCGCGCCATGCGCCGACTCCAGACGGACTGATACTCGGCCAGTTCGGCGCCGACCGCCTCGGTGGCGCGCACGCGCTCTCGACCGAAGAAGTCCTCCGCCAGCGATCGACTCGCCGCGAGGTAGTGGTCGTCGTGGCGGCGGACGGTCTCGTCCCACCGCTCGGCATCGCGGAGCCGATCGCGGGCGTAGGCACGCAGCGTCTCGAGCAGTCGATACCGGGTGAAGGTGCCCGACGCCTCGACGCGGACGACGAGCGATGCTGCCACCAGCCGTTCGATCAGCGCGACCGCGTCGATCGGGTCGTCGACCACGTCGAACACGGCGACCGTCGCAGCCACGGAGAACGGGCCCTCGAACACCCCGAGTTG
Organism: Ilumatobacteraceae bacterium; assembly: GCA_963793335.1. Taxonomy (GTDB): domain Bacteria; phylum Actinomycetota; class Acidimicrobiia; order Acidimicrobiales; family Ilumatobacteraceae; genus Sva-07. The sequence goes on from CAWBZS010000020.1 coordinate 8,582, forward strand.
GGCGAATGCATGACGCTCGCCGGGATCGAGCAGCCCCCAACTCCACCCGACCGTCGCTTCGAGCGAGCGGTGGAGATCGCGCGGTTGGCGATCGTCGACGAGCACAGCGAAGCGGCGGGTGAGCAGGCTGGCGATCTCGGAGGTCGACAGCACGTCGCGGCGGGCGGCGGCCAACTCCAGTGCGAGCGGCATCCCGTCGAGGTTGCGGCACAGCGCGCGCACCGTCTCGGGGGCGTCATCGCCGTCGGTGTCGTTCGTGACGGCTGCGCTGCGTTCGTGGAAGAGCCGTTCGGCGTCGCCGCGATCACCCTGCTCGTCGCCGACGGCGAGTCCGTCCAGCCGGTACTGTGCCTCGCCGCTGACACCGAGGGCAACGCGGCTCGTCGCCAGGATCGTGGCGCTGTCCACCGCCCGCAACAGGCCGTCGACGAGCTCGGCCACCGCCTCACGGGCGTGTTCGCAGTTGTCGAGCACGACCAGATGGCGCGCCGACCGGAGTGCCGCGGCGATCCGCTCGACGACGTGCTCGGGATCGTCGACGTTTGCCCGCAACGTCGCCGCAACCGCGGTCGCAATCACCGCAACGTCGGCGGCCGATGCGGGGATCGCAGCGAGGTCGACGAGCCACACGCCGCCGTCGAACCGGTGGCGGAGATCGCCGGCGACCTCGACCGCCAACCGCGTCTTGCCCACGCCGCCCGGCCCGGTCACGGTCACCAGCCGGTGCGCGTCGAGCATCTCGATCAGCTGTTCGCGATCGTGCTCGCGGCCCACGAAACTCGTCAGGAAGGTGGGGAGGTGTCCGTCGTCGTCGTGCGCACGGTCGAGCGCAGGGTCCTGGAGCAGTATGCGCTCGTCGAGTTCGACCAGCGCCCGCGAGGGTTCGATGCCGAGCTCCTCGCCGAGCCGGAGCCGGAGGTCGCGGTAGGTGCGCAGGGCGTCGGCCTGCCGTCCAGCACGGTAGAGCGTCCGCATCAACAGGCCCCTCGCCCGCTCGTCGAGCGGGCGCTCGTCGCACAGCTGCTGCGCTTCGTCGACGCGTGGCGTGTCGCCGGCGAGGAGCATGGCATCGAGGCGATCGGCGCGAGTGGTGAACCGCAGCTCCTCGAGATGGGCGATCACCGGTGCGAGCGCTTCGATGTCCTCCATCCCTTCATAGGGGCGGCCGATCCAGGAGTCGAGGGCAGCATCGAGCACGTCGACCGCGGCGGTTGGATCGCCTCCGACGATGCGGCGTGCACGGTCGACCGCTGCCTCGAACTCGACGGCGTCGACCTGATCGCCGTCGAGCAGCACCACCCGATAGCCGGCCGGGTCGCGGACGAGGCGATCCCGTCCGAGGACCCGGCGGAGGTTCGACACGTAGGTGTAGACGGAGGCGGCTGATCGGTCGTCGGCATCGTCACCCCAGACGTCGGTGACGATCTGGTCGGCGCTCATCGGGTGCCCCGACCGAGCGACGAGCACGGCGAGCACGGCGCGCTGGAGCGGGCCACCGAGCGGGAGCCGGCCCGCGCCGTCGAGGACGGTGACGGGTCCGAGGACGACGTACCGCATACCCCGACCGTATGAACGCCGTGGGATCTCGGCCAGGGTCCTTTGGAATGTCTTGAGGTCCTCCACCGACCATCGATCGCAGAAGCGGAGTTGGAGCATCAGCGTCCGAGAAGCGGACCGGAAGGAGACGACGATGCCGACGCTCGATGTGATCACCGTCGTGACCACTGATCTGGAGCGATCGGTGAGGTTCGCCCGACTGCTCGGCGTCGGGCCACCCGACCTGGTCGGTCCTGGATTCGCCACGACCGACCTGGGCCACCGGATACGGCTCGCGTGGACGGTCGAACCGCGGCGGTCGCCCGACGACGTCGACCGCGTGCGTCTCGGCATCCGCTGCGCGGACACCGGCGAACTGGCGCAGCGGTATCGCGCAGCGATCGACGCCGGCCATCGGGCGGTCGTTCCTCCTCACGATGCGCCATGGGGAGCCACGGTGTGCCGGCTGCTCGACCCGGACGGCAACGTCGTCGAGCTCTACTCGCCATGGCCTTGAGATCGCCTTGAGGTGGCGGTCGCACGCTCGAATCGGGAGGCGAGAACCGCTCACCACCCGATCTGAGAGAAAGGAAGTGTGTGATGAACAACAAGATCAAGGGCTTGCTGATCGGGCTCGCTGTGCTCCCGATCGCGGTCGGCTGTGGATCGGACGGTGACTCGTCCGACAGCGCGGTCGAACAGGCGCAACAAACGCAGCAAGAAGTCATCGCTGCGTTCGAAGCGGGCGATGCCGAGGCCATGAATGCGCTCTACGCCGAGGACGCGGTCTTCGAGAACGCCACCACCGGCGACCTTCGCGAAGGGCAGGCATCGAACATGGTGCTCCACGAGTGGGTGATGCAGGTGACCGACCGGGATCAGACCGAGGTCGTGGATCAGTTCGTGTCCGCAGACGGCACGAGCGGGGTGGTGGTCATCCACTGGGTGGGAAACCGCTCCGACAACGGTGAGCCGTTCGACCTGGACATGACGCAGGTCTACGAGTACGAGGACGGCTTGGTCACTCACATGACCGTGTCGTTCGCGAACCCCGACGCCCGCGCCCAGTTGATGGGCTGAACGTTCGGTGACCGTGCGGCGTCCGCCCGATCGGGTGGACGCCGCATTCGCTCCTCGGGCGTGGGTCCGGGTGCGAACGCAGCGATACTCGGTCGCACGATGGTCGAGCATCCCGTACCGCGAGCGCCCAAGAACGGGCAGCCGAATCAGGCCACCGACGTCGGCCGCCGACGATGTGCCGCTCACGGCGAAGCAACAGCGTGCGCTCGCGCACTCACGAGGCCGCATCTGCAAGAAGCAGGGCTGCGACGTGTGTGCGCCGCTTCGCGAGCAGCGCCGCCTCGCCAAAGCGCAACGCAAGGCCGACGCACAGGCGAAGGCGCACGCCAAGGGTCAGCCGTGCGGTCGCAACAACTGCCCGGTCCCGGTGTGCGTGAAGGCGCAACACGCCGACCCGGTGGATCCCGCTTCCGCCAGCACCGCCCAGAGAGAGCGAGGCCACCGGCGCACCCACCGACGACTCCGAGCGGCTGCTTCGTCGGCAGACCGAACGGCATCGCGTCGGATTGCCGTGCGGAGTGCAGAGCTGCCCGAACGAGATCTGCGTCGAGGGCTTCGCGCAGGAACGTGTGCGGCGCCATCGAGCCCGGCGGCCATGCAAGTCGCTCGACTGCACCAACCCCGTCTGCCGGGCGAGCCGCTCGAAGCGCTGACGCACGCCGCTGCGGTCGCGCCGGCGCTGCTGTGGCTGCGCCGGCTCGATGCCGAGGGGCGGCGTACCATCGGCGCATGAGCGACACCTCTCCACTCGGCGGCCCCGGACTTCGGACGGTGTTGCGATGGCTGCTCGGTGGCGCACTGGTCGGCGCCGGCATCGGCCACCTCACCACCCAACGCAGTGAGTTCCAGGCACAGGTGCCCGGGTGGTTCCCGATCGACGAGGACGTCGTGGTGATCGCGTCCGGCATCGTCGAGATCGCGCTCGGCGCCGCGCTGATCGGGCTGCCCCGTCACCGGGTGATCGTGGGCACCGTCGTGGCTGCGTTCTTCGTGGTCATCTTCCCCGGCAACATCGCCCAGTGGACCGAGGGTGTGGACGCGTTCGGGCTCGACACCGACGAGCAGCGGTTCGCCCGGCTGTTCTTCCAGCCCGTGCTGGTGATCTGGGCACTCGGCGCCACCGGCGCCTGGACGGCGTTCCGCAACGGCACCTGGCCCGCAACCCCCGCCCGCACCGACCGCTGACCATCAGGTCGGTTCCCCCAGCCCGGGTCTCCGGGAACCACGGTGGTTCCCCCAGCCCGGGTCTCCGGGAACCACGATCACTCACCGTCGGCCGTGGCCCATGATCGGCGTCATCGTCAGATCGGCGATCGACACCGTGAACGCGTCGTTCACACGGACGTCGACGAGACCGACCGCCGAGAGCGTCTGTTCGATCTCGGTCCGAGTCAGGCCGTGAGCGTCGTCGCCGGTCCGTTCCCAATCCCACTGGATGAAGCGACCACCGCTTCGGAGGCGTGCAACCAAGTCGGCAGCAGTGGCGGGATAGTCGTCGAGAAAGGAGCACACGGACGAACAGACCACCAGGTCGAATGCAGCATGATCATCTGGCAGCGACGTGCTGGTGCGGACATCCGTCCAACCCTGCGTCGCGGTCTTGGCGTCGACCACCGCGAGCATGGCCGTCGAGGTGTCGACCGCATCGACGGTCGCTCCGGCGGCGACCAACTGTTCGGTGAGCAGCCCGGTGCCGCAGCCGAAGTCGAGCACGCGTGCGCCCGCGAGCTCGCTGTCGCTCACGAGCCGTCGCAGCGATGCCATGGCGGCTGCGGCGTACGCACGGGCCGCTTCGTTGTCGTCCCACTCGTCCGCGAGGTCGTCCCACTCATTGGCCGGCGAGACCTGGAACTGGTACACCACCGCATCGGGGTCCGCTTCGTCGATCATCTCGAAGCCGCATTTCTCGAGCACGCGCACCGACGCCCGGTTGGTCGGGTCGGCGCCACCGGTCAGTGTGCGGATCGCCGGTTGCGTTCGTGCCCACTCGATCAGGCCCGACACGAGTTCGCTGGCCAGGCCACGACCCCAGACGTGTTCGGCCAAGAGGTAGCCGATCCGAAGATCGGTGCCGGATCCCGGCAGCGGGACCACGCCGAGAATGAGCAGACCGATCGGTTGCTGTGATGCGAGCTCGGTGATGAGCAGCATCGACGACTCCGCGTCGCGCTCGTCGATCCAACCTCGTGCGCTGTCGGGGGAATACTCGCCTCGCCACGATGCCGGCAGCGCCGCGGTCGTCCGAACGTCGAGCAGGTCGGCAACGGTCGTGCCGAGATCGACGTCGAGCCGATCGGCGACCTCGTGCCACGGACCGACAGCGAGTCGTTCGGTCTCGAACTCGCACCGCTCCAACACGTCGCCATCCATGCACCCCATACTGCCAACGAGAGCTCGAGACTCCGAGGCCGGGTGGCGCCGACTGCCAGAATCGACTGCGTGACCGAGCACGAGCCTGGGCAGGAAACCGAGCAGGAGGCCGGTCGCCGTCCTCGCTGGTTGCCGGTCGGCGTCGGAGCGGTCATCGCCGTCGTGGTCGTGTGGGCATTCGCAACCGCATGGGTCGGCATCTGGGGATCGAGTCCGGCGTACCTGATCACGCTGGTGTTGTCGCTGGTGCTGGCGATCGGGCTCGTCACGTGGGCGCTCGTCGTCGGGGCGCCGGGGCCGCGTTCGATGTTGCGGGTCTGGTCGGCTCGGGTCGCGCTGCTGCTCGGCGGCGTGCTGGTGATCGGAGCGCTCGTGTACCTCAAGCCGGCGTCGGCCGAACCGATCGCGATCGACGCGCTCCACAGCGGCGATGGCATCGAGGTCACGGTGTCGAGATCTCAGATCCGCCTCACCCCAACGGTGGACCCGCTCGCCACGGGTCTTGCCTTCTATCCGGGCGGGCTGGTCGACCCGCAGGCATACGCCCACGTGCTGCGACCGGTCGCCGAGGCCGGTTTCCCCGTGGTGATCTTCAAGCAGCCCTACAACCTGGCGGTCCTCGACTCGAATGCCGCCGACGCGGTGATCGGTGACCCCGACGACGACGTCGACCGATGGGTGGTCGGGGGGCATTCGCTCGGCGGCGCGATGGCGTCGAGCTACGCAGAGCGTGAGCACGACGAGCTCGTGGGGTTGCTGCTGTACGCCGCCTGGCCGGTTGGCGACATGTCCGGACGTGCCGACCTCGCCGTGCTGTCGGTGTCGGGCACCAACGACGGATTGGCAACCCCGGCGGAGATCGATGAGTCGAAACCAGACCTCCCGGCGTCGACGGAGTACGTCCCAATCGAGGGAGCGATCCATTCGTTCTTCGGCGACTACGGCCTGCAGCGTGGCGACGGCGTGCCCACGATCACACGCACCGATGCTCAGCGTCAGATCGCCGATGCCTCGGTCCGATTCCTCGACACCATCAACGCCCCCTGAGACCCGGGCTCGGGGAACCACCAAGGTTCCGCGAGACCCGGGCTCGGGGAACCACGATCAGGTGTCGAGGGCGTCGGCGGCGATGGCGGGGTACACGGCCTGGCAGGCGTGCAGGAGCGGTTCGAGGCCCATCGCCTTCGACTTGGAGCCGGACACCTTCAGCTTGCGGAACAGCAGTGCCTTGCCGAGCGGCAACGTGCCGAGCAGGAGATCGTGCATCGAGTCGGCGCTGAGCTTGGCGGTGAGCGTGGCCGAGACACCGTCGATCGGGGCAAACGTGGTGACGACGGGCCGCGCTCGGCCGTCGACCCAGATGTCGGCGTGGGGGTCGTTCAACTGGAAGTTGATCACCATCTGCGCATCGACCAACGCATCCATCGAGTCGTCGTCGGCGACCTGGTCGAACATCGTCGTGTACGTGCTTTCGAGCTGATCGGCGTCTCGGTAGTGGTGTCCCATGGCCGGCCACCCTAGATCCGCAGCGCACGGCCATCGACGGAGCGGGAACCAACTCTGCGGTACCCCTCCGTCATGATGGGGGGCCATGACCGAACCCGATCCACTGCTCGACGCGCTGCGGCGGCTCACCGGTCGGGCCGACGCCGACTTCCGCGACGGACAACGCGAAGCGATCGGGGCGCTCGTCGACGATCGCTCGCGGGTGCTGGTCGTACAGCGCACCGGGTGGGGCAAGAGTGCGGTCTACTTCCTGACCACTCATCTGCTGCGCGAGCAGGGCCTCGGCCCCACCCTCTTGATCTCGCCGCTGCTCGCGCTGATGCGCAACCAGATCGAGGCGGCGGCCCGGCTCGGGCTGCGTTGCGAGACGATCAACAGTGCGTCGGCCACCACCGTCAACGAACTCGAACGAGCGCTCCAGGCCGACGAGGTCGACCTGCTGCTGATCTCCCCGGAACGGCTCGCCAACCCCGAGTTCGCTGCCAAGATCATGCCGATCGTGGGTGCTCGGCCCGGGTTGATCGTCATCGACGAGGTCCACTGCATCTCGGACTGGGGCCACGACTTCCGCCCCGACTACCGCCGCATCGGGCGGATCGTCGACCGCCTCGCCGGGTCGACCGTGCCGATCCTCGGGTGCACGGCCACCGCCAACGATCGCGTCGTCGCCGACGTCGCCGACCAACTCGGCGCAGAACTCACGACCTTCCGTGGGCCACTGCGGCGCGAGGGCCTGGCGCTCAGCACCATCCGTCTCGATCGACCCGCCGAACGGCTCGCCTGGCTGGCCGACACGATCCCCGACCTGGAGGGATCGGGCATCGTGTACTGCCTCACCGTGCGCGACGTCGAGAACGTCGCGGCCTGGCTCGCATCGCAGGGCATCGAGGTCGAGGCCTACTTCGGCTCGCTCGACAACGAGCGGCGTGTCGAAGCCGAACGCAAACTGCAACACAACGAGATCAAGGCGCTGGTCGCCACCACCGCCCTCGGCATGGGTTACGACAAACCCGACCTCAGCTTCGTCGTGCACTTCCAGTCGCCCGGCTCGCCGGTGGCGTACTACCAGCAGGTCGGTCGCGCGGGACGGGCCCTCGAGACCAGCCGCGGTGTGCTGCTGCGCGGTCAGGAGGACGAACAGATCCAGGACTGGTTCATCGAGCAGGCCTTCGCGGCCGAGCACCTGGTCAACGACATCGTGGCGGCGTTCGACTCGTTCGACGGACCGGTGCCGCTGATGCGGATCCAGGTGCAGCTCAACGTGAAGATCGGCACGCTCGAACTCGTCGTCAAACAACTCGACGTCGACGGTGTGCTCGAACGGGTGTCGGGCACCAGCTACCAACGCACGCTCCAGCCGTGGACGTACCCGGCCAGCCGGATCGAGGCGGTCACGATGGAACGCCGACTCGAACAACAGGCGATGGTCGACTACTTCCACACGACCGGCTGTCGGATGAAGTACATCGCCAACCTGCTCGACGACCCCGTCGCCGACGACTGCGGGATCTGCGACAACTGCACCGGCACCGGTGCCGAGACCACGACGGCCCAGGAGCTGTCGGTGGAACTCATCGCCGCGGCCGAACGCTTCCTACGCACCCGACCGATCGAGTTCGGTGCGAAGAAGATGTACCTCGACCTCGAGACCGGCGGTCGCAAACGCATCCCGGCCGGCGAGCTGAGCGAGAACGGGCGGGTGGTCTCGCTGTGGGGTGACGCGGGCTGGGGCCAGCTCGTGCGCGACGCCAAGACCAGTGGCACCAGCTTCGACGACCGGCTGATCGACGCACTCGCCGAGCTCGTCGAAGCGTGGGCGCCCGACCCCGCGCCCGAGTGGATCGCATCGGTGCCCTCGACGCGTCATCCTCGGCTGGTGGCCGATGTCGCCGATCGACTCGCCGACCGGTTGGGGCTCCCGCACCACCCGGTGGTGGAACGGGTGGTCGACCGTCCCGAGCAGCGCGAGCAACAGAATTCGGCGCACCAGCAGGCCAATGTGGCGGGCGTGTTCGACGTGGCCGACCGACCTCCGAGCTCGCCCTGTCTGCTCGTCGACGACACGGTCGATTCCGGCTGGACGATGACCGAGGTCGGCCGACTCCTCAGGCGCAACGGTGTCCCGGTGGTGTACCCGGTGGCACTGGCCTCGTCGACGGGGCGAACGTGACGGGCCGCAGCGGCAGGCTCGACGTGAGAGGTTCGATGTGAGAGTTTCAACCTGATGGAGTCCTCGGCGGACAGCGCACGCGCGGCGTTGCTGCTCACCAACCGGCTCGTCCGGCTCGCGGCCGCTCCGTTGACCGCACGGGAGTTCTGGCAACTCGTCGAGCACGTCGACCCCGCCGACCTGCTCGGCGCCGACGTGGCGACGATCGCCGAGCGCGCGGGCGTCGCCGAGGACGAGGCGGTCCGGTACCGCACGCTCCTCGACGCGGCGACGGCGATGAGCTTCGAACAGGAACGCCTCGCCGACGGTGGGGTCTCGCTGATCTCGGCGCTCGACGACCGATTCCCGACACGTCTGCGCAACCGACTCGGCCACGGGTGCCCGCCGTTTCTCCTGACGGCCGGGCGCCTCGACTGGCTCGACGCTCCGAGCCTCGGCGTCGTCGGATCTCGCGACGCCGCCCAGCCAGCACTCGACGTCGCCCGTCGTGCCGCCGAGGTCGCGGTCGAACACGGCCGGGTGGTCGTGACGGGACTCGCCCGCGGTGTCGACCAGGCCGCGATCGATGGCGCACTCGACGCCGGCGGGGTGGCGGTCGGGATCCCGGCGGAGGGGATCTCGCTGGCGTCTCGGAGCGCAGCGGTCCGGCGACGAGTACACGCCGGTGAGTTGTGTCTCGCCAGCCCGTATGCGCCGGATGCCCGGTCCAGCGCGGGAAGCGCCACGGGCCGCAACAAGATCGTGTACGCCACTTCGCAGGTGGTGTTCGTCGCCGCCGCCCAGGACGGCTCCGGCGGCACCTGGGCCGGCGCAACGGAGGCGGTCGAACACCGCTACGGCCCGGTCGCAGTGTGGATCGGCGACGGTGCGACGGACGGAAATGTCGCGCTGGCCCGCCGCGGCGCGATCCCGATCACCGATCTGGCCCAACTGCTCGACGTCGGTCCGCTCCCGCCCGAACCCACCCAGGACGCCCTCTTCTGACCACCACCGTGTGCGTGCAGATTCGGGTGATCCGTCCCACCCGAATCTGCACACGAACGGGTGGATACGTCAGGGGGTTGCGGTCAGCATCACCATCAGGTCCGCCGCGCTCGGCACGCGGCCCGAGGTGACGACGCGATCGTCGACCACGAGCGCCGGCGTGGTCATCACGCCCCATGAGGCGATCTCGCCGGGCTCGGTGACCTTGTCGATCGTGGCGTCGAGGCCGAGCGATGTGACGGCTTCATGTGTGAGGTGTTCGAGTTGCTGGCACTTGGCGCATCCGGTGCCGAGGATCTTGATGTCCATGGGGCGTCCTTTCACAGAACGATGTTGAAGAGGTAGCCGATGACGAGAATTCCAGAGGCGACGACGGCGACGTAGGTGGCGATCAGGGGCTTCTTGAGGACCCGGCGCAGCAGCACCATCTCGGGCATCGAGAGCGCAACGACGCTCATCATGAAGGCGAGCACGGTCCCCATCGGAAGTCCCTTGTCGTGCAGCGTTTCGATGAGCGGGAGGATGCCGGCAGCGTTCGAGTACAGCGGCACGCCGAGGCCGACCGCCGCGATCACGCCCCAGAACCCGGAGCTCGCATGGTCGGCGATCCACGCTTCGGGAACCCAACCGTGAATCGCGGCCCCGAGCCCGATGCCGACGAGCAGGTACGGCCAGATCTTGTGCAGGATCGTGCGGACCTCTTCGACGCCCATGTCGATGCGGTCGTCCCACGTGAGGTGCGCGGCCGAGTCGATCGGTGCACCGCGGAGTCGGGTCTCGAACACGAAGGGCTCGACCCACTTCTCCAGGCGGAGCCGGCCGAGCACGTACCCGGCGACGACGGCGATCGTGGTGCCACCCACGATGTAGAGCACCGTGATCTTCCAGCCGAACAGCCCGAGCAGCATCACGATGGCGACTTCGTTGACGAGCGGGCTGGCGATCAGGAAGCTCAGTGTCACCCCGAGCGGGACGCCCGCGGCGACGAAACCGATGAACGCAGGCACCGCCGAGCACGAGCAGAACGGGGTGACCACTCCCAGCCCGGCCGCCGCGACGTTGCCGACGCCCTCACGGCGTCCGCCCAACAGCGCCCGGGTGCGCTCGACCGACATGAAGCTGCGTGCCACGGTGACGACGAAGATCACCCCGGTCAGCAGCAGCGCGATCTTGGTGGTGTCGTACAGGAAGAAGTGGACGGCGCCGCCGAGTCGGGTCTCGGGCTCGAGCCCGGCGACCTCGTAGACGATCCAGTCCCAGAACGGCAGGTTCCACCGATAGGCGACGATCCAGAGCACCGCGGCACCGGCGAGCAGCAGTGGCCGACGCGCGGAGCGTCGCACCGGTTGTTCGGCGAGTGTCGATGCGCTCATCACCTCACCGCCTCGAACCCTGCGAGCAGTTCGTCGATCGCACCGTCGGCGAGGTCGTAGTCGATCCAACGTCCGCGTCTGGTGCCGGTGATCAGGCCCGCGTCGCGCAGCACCTTGAGGTGATGTGAGAGCAGCGGTGGGGTGACGTTCGCGCGCGCGGCGAGATCGCACGCGCAGCGTTGCCCCGAGCGAAGTTCGCGCACGATCGTCCAGCGCACCGGGTCGCCCAAGGCCTTGAACTGTTCAACGATCATTGAATCGTCCACATCCGCATCGTTGCGCCGACGCGAGGGGGATCACCAGAGGCCAACGGCCCGGTCACCCGTCCCGCCGACCTGCTCCCGCAGCTCGGCAACGCGGTGCACTCGTCGTTCGGTGATACCGATCGGGGCGAGGTCGGACGAGCCGGCTTCTGCGTGAGCAACAACCGCCAACATCGACGTTGTTGCTCACGTTGACGGGTTGTCGGGTTGCCGGGCCGACTTGCTGACGGGGTGACGGGGTGACGGTGTCAGCGGACCGAGCTCCAACGGTCCTTGTTGGCCTCGACGTGACGGGCGCCGGCCTCCCACGCGGCGGCATGACCGTCGGCGACCAATCGGACGGAGCGGGGGTCGCCGGACGCTGCTCGGCGTCGGAGCAGTGCTGCGTGGTCGCTGGTGCGTTCGATCACGACGTCGAGCAGCCGTGGCCGAGCAGCGACCGCAACCTCTGCGCCGTCGCAGAACGCCGCAATGTGCCGGCTCGTCGTTTCGGCGTCGAGCATCGATCCTGGCCAGAGGCCGACGAAGCTGTGCAGTGCCCACGCAAGATCCCACGAACGACGACCGGGCGCCACGAGGTCCCAGTCGATGAACACCCATCGGTCCGGTCCAGCGACGAGGTTCCAGGGAGCGAGATCGTTGTGTGCGATGACCTCGGTCGACCCGGTTGGGTCGCGCCCGTCGTCGCTCCACTGGACATCGTCGGGTGGGACGAATCCGACCTGCGCCCGGTGATAGTCCGCGATCAGTCGCCCCACGCGGCGTAGCCCGTCCTCGTGCGCCACGAGCGCCATGCGGTCGGGATGAACGCAGTCCCCGTCGATGAACGAGAGCACCTCACGGCCGTGCTCATCGATCCCCGCCGGTACCGGCGCCGGGTAGGAACGCTCAGCGAGGTGATCGAGGAGCAGGTGAATCGTCGGCGTGGCCGGCCCTGCGACCCGGCGCACGGTGTCGCCGATGCGCACCACCGAGGGGTTGGAGTTGCCTCCCTCGAGCGGTTGTTCGGCATCGGGCATCGCAGGAGCATCGCACGGGGCACGGGACAACTCGATGACACCCCCACGTCATGATGGCTCGCATGGACCCGTCCGGCCGGCTTCCGCCCGCACAAGCAGTACGTTGGAGCCGTGCCCGACCCGATGCCGATCTCCCGGTCGCTCGACTCGATCATGAAGTCGCTGCGCGGCACGGACCGCATCCAGATCGGTGGCGTCTTCGGCCGTTGGGACGAAGCGGTCGGGCCCGCGGTGGCCGCCCACGTGCAGCCGGTGCGACTCGACAACGGGGTGCTCACGGTCGAAGCGGACGAACCGGCATGGGCCACCCAGGTCAAGTTTCTCACGGGCACGATCACGTCGCGGCTTGCCGAGGTCGCCGGCGTCGAAATCGAGCGCATCGACGTCCGGGTGGCACGTCGCTGACACCCCGGGGTTCCCCATCTCAGGGGTCCTGCGCTGGTAGGATGGAACCCATTCGCGAACCAGCGTGGGCGCCGGTTCGACCCCCGTGTCGAATCGTGGCTGACCGCGTTGAACGCCCATCACCACTGCCTGCTCGGGGCATGTGGCCACACCGCTAGCAGTATCGAGGTACGAGTGTCCAACGACACCGCAACAGACGCCGGATCACCGCCGCCCGCGGCGAAGAAGCCATCCAACGCCAAGAACTCGGCCACCACCACGGCGGCCTACGACGCCAAGGCCATTCAGGTTCTCGAAGGCCTCGACCCGGTGCGCAAGCGCCCGGGCATGTACATCGGCTCCACCGGTCTGCAGGGCCTGCACCACCTGATCTGGGAAGTGGTCGACAACTCCGTCGACGAGGCGATGGCCGGGCACTGCACCCGCATCGGCATCACCCTGCTCGCCGACGGCGGCTGCCAGGTCGACGACAACGGTCGCGGCATCCCCGTCGACCCGTTCACCTCGGGCGAACACAAGGGCAAGAGCGCCGCCGAAGTGGTGCTCACCGTGCTCCACGCCGGCGGCAAGTTCGGCGGCGACGGCTACAAGGTGTCCGGTGGCCTGCACGGCGTCGGTGTCTCGGTGGTCAACGCACTGTCCGAGCGGCTCGTCATCGAAGTCGACCGCAACGGCAACCACTATCGCCAGGAGTATGCCAAGGGCGGCAAGCCCCAGGGCAAGATGGCGATCGTCGGCGAGACCCCCAAGCGTGGTCGCTCCTCGGGCACCACGATCACGTTCTGGCCCGACCCCGCGATCTTCGCCGCCGAGGGAACCGAGTTCGTCGCTCGCACCGTGCTGGAGCGGCTGCAGACGATGGCGTTCCTCAACAAGGGCCTCGAAATCGTCTTCGCCGACGAACGCGAAGGCCGCGAGCAGACCGTCACCTATCAGTACAAGGGCGGCATCCTCGACTTCGTCAAGCACCTCAACGCCACCAAGGAGCCGCTGTTCTCCAAGGTGTGCCAGTACGAGGACGAAGACGAGGCCGACGGCCAGATGCTCGACATCGCCATGCAGTGGAACACCGGCTACCACGAGGGCATCCACGGCTACGCCAACGGCATCTCCACCATCGAGGGAGGCATGCACGTCGAGGGCTTCAAGACGGCGCTCACCTCGGTGCTCAACAAGTACGCCCGGTCCAAGAACCTCCTCAAGGAGAAGGACCCCAACCTCACCGGTGAGGACATCCGCGAGGGCATCACCGCCATCGTGTCGGTGAAGCTGCGCGAGCCACAGTTCGAAGGCCAGACCAAGGCCAAGCTCGGCAACGTCCCCATGCGTTCGTTCGTGCAGAAGGCCACCAACGAACGTCTGGCCGAATGGCTCGAGGAGAACCCGACCGAAGCCAACAAGGTCGTCAAGAAGGGGCTCGCCGCCGCGCAGGCGCGCGTCGCCGCGAAGAACGCGCGCAACGCCATCCGTCGCAAGACGGCGCTGTCGGGTGCCGGCATGCCCGACAAGTTGAAGGACTGCTCGTCGAAGAACGCCGACGAGTCCGAGCTGTTCATCGTGGAGGGCGACTCCGCCGGCGGGACCGCCGTCGACGCACGCGACCCCCGCACGCAGGCGATCCTGCCGATCCGCGGCAAGATCCTCAACGTCGAACGCGCCCGGATCGACAAGATGCTCAAGAACAACGAGATCCAAGCGTTGATCACCGCGATCGGCGCCGGCGTCGGCGACGAGTTCGCCGTCGACAAGGCCCGCTACCACAAGGTGATCTGCCTGGCCGACGCCGATGTCGACGGCAGCCACATCCGCACCCTGCTGCTCACGTTCTTCTTCCGTCAGATCCGCGAGATGGTCGAGGCCGGCTACGTCTACATCGCCCAGCCGCCGCTGTACTCCACCGAGATCGGCAAGGAGAAGGTGTACCTCAAGGACGACATCGCAAAGAACGCCTTCATGGAGGAGCGGCCGAACCACAAGAAGCCGTTCCAGCGCCTGAAAGGCCTCGGCGAGATGGACTGGGAAGAACTCCGCACCACCACGATGCTCGACGGCACCCGCACGTTGCTGCAGGTGTCGGTCGAAGAGGCAGCCCTCGCCGACGAGATCACCTCGACGCTGATGGGCGACGACGTTCCGGCTCGCAAAGAGTTCATCACCACCCACGCACACGACGTGCGCTGGATCGACGCCTGATCACCGCAGCCGACACCCGACCGATCGACCGACTGAGCCGAGATGACTGACACCAACGACACCCCTCCGCACGAACCGTCCCAACCCATCTCGTTGCACGACGAGATGGAGAGTTCGTTCCTCGAATACGCGATGTCGGTCATCATGTCGCGTGCCCTGCCCGACGTGCGCGACGGCCTCAAGCCGGTCCACCGCCGGATCATCTGGGACATGGAAGACCAGGGGTTCCGCCCCGATCGCCCCCACGTCAAGTGCGCCCGTGTCACGGGTGACACCATGGCGCGGTTCCACCCGCACGGCGACAGTGCGATCTACGACGCCCTCGTGCGCATGGCCCAGCCGTTCTCGCTGCGTCACCCGCTGATCGACTTCCACGGCAACTACGGCAGTCCCGACTTCGGTCCTGCAGCCGCCCGCTACACCGAGTGCCGCCTGAATCCGTTGGCGATGCAGCTGCTCGCCGACATCGACGAAGACACCGTCGACATGATTCCCAACTACGACGGCAACTTCGAACAGCCGATCGTGCTGCCCGCCCGGTTCCCCAACCTGCTCGTCAACGGCAGCCAGGGCATCGCCGTCGGCATGGCGACCAACATCCCGCCGCACAACCTCGGCGAAGTGGTCGACGCCGTGGTGCACCTGCTCGACAACCCCGAGGCCACCCCCGACGACCTGATGGAGCACGTCAAGGGCCCCGACTTCCCGACCGGGGCGAGCATTCTCGGCAAGGCCGGCATCATCGACGCCTACCGCACCGGTCGTGGCTCGGTGAAGATGCGCGCCAAGGTCGAGATCGAGGAGACCACCTCCGGACGCATGGAGATCGTGGTCACCGAACTGCCGTACCAGACGAGCTGCTCGGCGATCGCGTCGCGCATCCAGGACCTGGTCGACGGCGGCGACCTCGACGGCATCGCTGATGTCAACGACGCGTCGTCCGGCGGCAAGACCAACCTGATCATCACGCTCAAGCGCGACGCCAATGCGAACGTGGTGAAGAACAACCTGTTCAAGCTCACCCAGCTGCAGTCGACGTTCTCGATCAACATGGTCGCGCTCGTCGACGGGGTGCCTCGCCAGATCAACCTGCGCGACGCCCTCGTTGCCTACGTTGCCCATCGAGCGCGACGTCATCACCCGGCGATCGCAGTTCCGCCTCGACAAGGCCAAGCGTCGCGAACACATCCTCGAAGGCCGGATCAAGGCGCTCGACGTCATCGACGCGATCATCGCCCTCATCCGCTCCAGCGACGACGTTGCTGCCGCACGCGATGGTCTGATGGCCGCACCGTACGAGTTCAGCGAAGTGCAGGCCAACGACATCCTCGACATGCAGCTGCGCCAGCTGACTCGCCTGTCGCGGATCGACCTCCAGTCGGAGCTCGACGAGACTCGGGCCAAGATCATCGACCTGCAGGAGATCCTCGACCGACCCGAGCGTCTCAACACCGTGATCCGCGACGAGATCACCGAGATCAAGGACACCTTCGCCACCCCACGCGTGTGCGAACTGACCTATGACGACGGCGAGATGTCGATCGAGGACCTCGTCGACGACAAGGAACTCGTCGTGGTGATGACCGAGGCGCAGTACGTGAAGGCCGTCTCGGCCGACTCGTTCAAGACGCAGGGACGCGGTGGCCGCGGCGTGGCCGGTGGCAAGATGAAGGCCGACGACATCGTGCGCCACGTCATCTTCACCACGGCGCACGCCCACCTGCTGTTCTTCTCCAACCGCGGCAAGGTCTACCGGCTGCGAGCCCTCGAGATCCCCGAGCGCGAGCGCACCGCCAAGGGCATGCCGATCGTCAACCTGCTGCCATTGCAGCCCGATGAGCAGATCCAGGCGATCATCGACACGCGCGACTTCGCCGGCGAACGTTTCTTGTTCTTCGCCACCAAGAAGGGCACCGTCAAGAAGACCGCATTCGACGCGTACGACTCCAGCCGGCGCGACGGTCTGATCGCCATCAATCTGCGCGACGACGACGAACTCGTGCGGGTGATCGAGACCAGCGGCGACGACGACATCTTCATGGTGAGCCGCAATGGCATGACGATCCGGTTCAGCGAAGACGACGTGCGGGCGATGGGCCGAGCCGCTGGTGGCGTGCGCGGCATGAAGCTCAAGAACGGCGACGACCGAGTCGTGTCGGTCGACGTGGCCCGCGACGACACCGCGATCTTGCTGATGACCGAAGCCGGCTACGGCAAACGCACCCAGCTCGACAAGTTCAACACCCAGGGACGTGGCGGCCAGGGCGTGCGCGGCATCAAACTCACCGGGAAGAAGGGCGCCGTCGTGGCGGCCTTCATGGTGGGCCTCGACGACGAGATCGTCGCCGTGTCGAACCACGGCGTCACCATCCGCATGGAGGTTCGTGGCATCTCCTCGCAGGGACGCGACGCAACCGGCGTACGAGTGATGAACATGGACGACGGAGACGCCTTGGGGTCGGTGGCACTGATCCTCGCCGTCGACGACGTCTGAGCCAGAACTCTCGGCGCTGCGGCGCCCACCTCGCGATCGGGTGATCGCCATCCACGTCGACCCACCTGAGGGGACAACGATGATGACGACGCGCCCCATGTCCCGCGACCACTCGAGCCGCCCTGCCATCGGCTCCGCCAGCGCCCGCAACTGCGAGCGAGCCAGATCGGAGTCCGGTCAGAGCGCAGTGATCGTGGTGCTGGCGAGCACCGCACTGTTCGCGGCGATCCTGTTGGCGATGGTTGGCTTCGGCGGCCAGGTCACCGACCGGTCTCGGGCGCAGAGTGCTGCAGATGCCGCAGCACTCGGTGGTGTCACCGGAGGTGCTGAGGCCGCCGCCATGCTCGCCGAACGACACGGCGCCACCCTGGTGTCGTTCGTCGCGAACGGCGAAGCCGTCACCGTTGTCGTGCGCATCGACGACCGCATCGCCACGGCCTCGGCCACCGATGCGCCGTGACGACTCCGGGCGTATGTGTGCGCTTGTGACGACACGGCCACCCGTGTGCTGCGTACACTGGCTGAGATGAGCCAGACCGAGCGCGACATCGACGAGTCGATTGACGCGCTCGACGGCGAGTTCGATGAGTTCGACGGATCACCCGACCGCGACGATGCTGCCGAGGTCGCAGCGGCCGCCGAGCGCGATCCGTCCGGCGAACTGGACGCGTCCGATGCGGAGCGCATCGACTCGGAGCCCGACGACGAGCACATCGACGACGAGGAGTTCGAACTGCCCGAGATCGTGATGGCCACGGAGGACGACGACGACGATCTCGACGACGACGCGCCGATGCGACACCTGCCGGTGGGCGATCCGCTCCTGCGGGCTGCAGCCACTGCGGAGGTGTCAGCCGCAGAGCGGGCCCCAGCCACCACCGAGACGCCGGCCACGGATCGTGCGCCGGTCACCGAGCAGGCACCGGTGATGCGCCAGGCCCCCGTGTCCGACGATGTACTCGACGAGTTGCGCAGCGCTCAGGTCGACGGCCCGATCGTTGCCCTCGCGCCCCAGGACGACAACTCACGCACCATTCGTCGACCCCGTCGAGCACCCGATCACGATCCTTCACCATTCCCGATCGCGATGTCGGTGCCGCGAGTGCTCGGGCGCAAACCGCGGGTGCGTCGCGTCACCAGGGTCGTTCGCCATGTCGATCCGTGGAGCGTCTTCAAGATCGCGTTCGTCGCGAACATCCTGCTGTACTTCACCCTGTTGGTCGCTGGCGTCCTGCTGTGGAACGTCGCGTACGCCACCGGCACCGTCGACAACGTCGAACGGTTCTTCGAGTCGTTCGGCTGGTCGTCGTTCGAGTTCGACGGCGGCGAGATCTACCACAACGCCTGGATCGGCGGCATCTTCGTGGTCATCGGCCTCACCGGGTTCGCCGTACTGATGGCCGCGCTCTTCAACCTGATCACCGACCTCGTCGGCGGAATGCGCTTCACCGTGCTCGAAGAGGAGGTCGTGGAAGCCCGGCCGTCACCGATGCGCCGATTCGTGGTGCGTCGTGCCGAACCGGAAGTTCCGGCTGTCACCTACGACGCCTCTGGCCCGATCGTTCGCGAGGCCATCGTCGACGAGAGCGGCCAGATTCCGCGCTGAGCCGGTTTCGCGGTCACGTGGAGGCGTGAACACCGCGCACGACCGCTAACCTCACGACCTTGCCGGGGCTATAGCTCAGTCGGTTAGAGCGCTGCCCTGATAAGGCAGAGGTCACAAGTTCGATTCTTGTTAGCCCCACTCCGGTGGAAACGAGGCGCCCTGAGGGGCGCCTCGTTTCGCGTCATGGCACGACTACGCTCGGCCGCGATGAAGTTCGTCCGTCGTGCGCTCGCCTCGATTCTCGCCATGGTGATCACCGCCACCGTGATGCGTGTGCGCGGGACCGGGGGCACGCCACCGCAACACGGAGGCTGGCGCCCCCTCGAACTGCCGGAGCGCTGATGACCACGATTGGGCTGATCGGCCGGGGCATCGTCGGGAGCCGTATTGCTCGTCGCCTGCCGTCGGTGGTGCGCGATGCCGACATCGTCAGCATCGATCCTCGGCGGCCGGTGATTCCCGCCGACACCCCCGTCGTGCTGCTGGCCCAGGCCGGTCCACATGCGCCGACCGCCGAACGATTCCTCGCAGCGGGGATCAACGTGATCTCGATGGCCGCCGAACTCGACGACGTCCGAGCGCTCTGCGACCTCGACGACCATGCACGCACCAACGGCGCCACCCTGGTCGTCGGCTCCGGGATGTCGCCGGGTCTCAGCGGGCTGCTCGCCCGACTCCTTGCCTCGCAACTCGCCGCCGTCGACGAGATCCATGTCGCGGTCCATGGCACCGCCGGACCCGCCTGCGCTCGTGAGCAGCACGCGGCGTTGCGTGGGCGCGCACTGGGCCTGCACGACGGTTCCTGGATCCAGCCTCCCGCCGGTTCGGGGCGCGAGCTGTGCTACTTCCCCGAGCCGGTCGGCCCCTACGACTGCTATCGAGGGGAATTGGCGACGCCACTGTTGCTGCGTCACTCGTTCTCGAGCGTCGGTCGGATCAGCGAACGGGTGTCGGCGAACCGTCGCGATCGGTTCACCGCCTGGTTGCCCATGCTCACGCCACCACACCGAGAAGGCGGGGTCGGCGCCGTGCGGGTCGAAGTGCGTGGCACCGACGACCGCGGTGGTCGAGCCACCATCATCTGCGGTGTCGCCGAACTCGTCGCCACCGCCGCTGCAGCGACCACCATCGCCTTCGCGGGCCACGCCGCCGACGGCCGTCTGCCGGCTGGCATCGTGTGCGCTGGCGACGTCGAACTCGACACCGTCGACCTCCTCGCGCTCGTCGAGCGTGCCGGCGTCCGCCTCCAGGAGTTCACCGGCGTGGCGAGCGATCAACGCATCAGCGCCAACGCCTGACCAAGCCCCGATCTGCGCCACATGTGTCCCACGACCCGATCTGCGCCACATGTGTCCCGCGTTCCGGGACGTATTCGGCGCAGATCGGGACGCGCTCGGAGCAGATCGGGTGGCTAGCGCGGAGGTTCGTCGGCGGTGTCGGACGCGTCGACCAGCTGTTCCACCTGCACGCTGAGCCGTTCGACGACGTCGGTGAGGCGGTCGAGGCGGTCATCGAACGCTTCGCCGGTGACCATGTCGGAGATGGTGAGCCGCACCCCGGCGATCTCGCGGGCGAGGAACTCGGTGTCGGCCTGGGTCCGTTCGGCCACCTCGCGATCGTTCTGCGACGTCACCCGGTCGCGCCGTTCCTGACGGCTCTGGGCGAGCAGGATCAGCGGTGCGGCGTACGACGCCTGGATCGACAGCACCAGGGTGAGCAGCACGAGGCCGCGGTTCCAGGGGTCGAACTGCAGGTCCTCCGGCATGACCGTGTTGAACACGATCCACACCGTGATCACCACCGTCTGCCACACGAGGAATCGGGCGGTGCCCAAGAAGTTCGCGATCGACTCGCTGAACCGTCCGAACGTGTCGGAGTCGTACGACACCCCGACGCGGCCAGCTGCGCGCGGGGTCGTGAGGTCTTCCCGACGCTTCACGACTCGACCGCCCGTCCGTCGACGAGTCGCTTGCGACGGGTTCGCCACCCGGCCCCCAGCATCCGGTCGATCACATCGTCGACGGTGACCGCACCGAGAAACCGCTTTGCTTCATCGGTGACCGCCACCGCCAGGAGGTCGTAGCTCGCCAGCGTCTCGGCGACCTCACGGTCGGTGGCGCCGGGGTCGAGCGTCGGGTCATCGGCGACGAGGCGTCCGAGTTCCATGTTCGGTGGCTCACGCAGCAGACGCTGCATGTGGACCACGCCGATCAGCTTGCCGGTGGGCGCCTTGTAGGGGGCTTGCGTCACGAACACCTGCGCGGCGATGCTCACCACCCAATCGGGGTCGCGCACCTGCGCCAGCGCTTCGGCCACAGTGGCATCGGGGCCGAGGATGATCACGTCGGGCGTCATCAGGCCGCCGGCGGTGCCTTCTTCGTAGGACAGCAGGCGGCGGACCACGTCGGCGTCGTCGACGTCCATCACACCGAGCATGCGCTCCTGATCCGCAGGGGCCATCTCACCGAGCAGGTCGGCGAGATCGTCGTACTCCATCTCGTCGAACACGCCGACGAGGCGGTCGCGGTCGAGTTGCTCGACGATGCGCACCTGTTCCTCTTCCGGCAGCTCTTCGAGCACGTCGGCGAGGCGTTGGTCGTCCATCGCTTCGGCGAGCTGGCGTCGCTGATCGAGCGGCAGCGCCCGCACCACGGCGGCCACCTCCGCAGGGTGGAACTCGCGGAGGCGTGCGGCCTCGGCCTGCATCTCGGTCTGCGCGTCGAACAGGGCGGGCACTTCGTCGAAGTCGACGAGGCGGTAGCTGGGTCGACGTCGCAACGTGCTCTTGCGGGCGAGACGCACCTTGTCGATCACCCAGTAGGTGGACCGGGCGTTCTCCTGGGGGCGCAACGCGATGTCGCTCACGGTTTCGTCACCGACCTTGCGATCGATCAGATCGCCGCCGATCAGCACTTCTCCGGGCCGGTGCTTGAACGGGTTGAGGTCGACGTCCCAACTCCGCAGACGGGCACCGTCGCTGTTGAGTTCGGCGATGCGATTCGCGTTGACGAAGATCCGACGCCGCTGGCTGCTGGCGACGAAGCCGACCACTCGCGGTGGGATCGCGGGTTCGCGACCTTTGCCGGGGCGACCTGGGATCGCCACGATGTCCTCGATGCGACCGATGGGTGCGCCGCCCGCATCGAGCAGGTTCAGCCGCATCACCCTGAACGCGTAGATCAGGTCGGCGGCCATTGCCGAAGGCTACCCAGTACGCTCGGCGCTCACCTGGACCAAGGTGTCGCTGTAGGCAACGCCACCACCCCACTCGGTGAGGGTGTCGTTGGTGAGGCTGTTGGCGATGCGTCCATCGGGGTGATGACGGCTCCACCACCCGAACGGGATCGCCACCACGCCGGGTCGTAGGCGCTCGGTGATCTTCACCGGCAGCTCGACGGACGCTCGGCCGTTGAACACGTGTGCGACGCTGCCGTCGGCGAGGCCCCTCGACGCGGCATCGGTCGCCACCATCTCCACGAAGGGGCCACCTTCGGCGGGACCGTGCTTGGGCAGATCGGAATAGCCCGAGTTGAGGAACCTGCTGTGATGTTTCGGCGTCAGCAGCTGCAGCGGGTAGCGGTCGACGAGGTCCGGGTCGCCACCGGGGCCCTCTCGTGGCGGGACGTACACGGGGACGCGTGGCTGGCCCATCCGCTCCAGCGTGTCCGAGGCCAGGTGTGCCCGACCCGACGGGGTGTCGAATCGGCCGTCGCCGAATGGTCGGCCGTCGTCGGGATACGGGGCGCGCACCCAGCCGACCCGCTCGAGTTCGTCGAGGTCGACCGTTGGGAGTGCCGCCTGCAGCAGCGTGTCGTCGTCGTCGAACAGCGATGGCTCGGTGTAGCCCATGGCACGACCGAGCCGACGGAACATCTCGGTGTTCGAGCAGGCCTCGCCGGGCGGTTCGATCGCCGCCGAGTTCCAGCCGATCCACAGGTGGCCCCACGGCAGCACGACGTCATCGCTCTCGATCTGCATCGAGGCCGGGAGCACGATGTCGGCGTAGCGCGCCGTGTCGGTGAGGAACTGCTCGTGCACCACGGTGAACAGATCCTCGCGTTCCATACCCTGGCGGATCAGTTCCGCTCGGGGCACGGTCACCAGCGGGTTGCAGTTCCAGTTGATCAGCGCATGGACGCCGGGGCCGCCTGCCTCGCCGGCATGTGGTGCGGTGAGGATCTCGCCGAGCAGGCTCATGTTGAGCGTGCGCGGCTCGGGGCGCCCGCCGGCACGCTCGAGATCCGGACGCATGAAGGCCATGGCGTCGACGAGCCCCTCGGTGTAGGAGCCGACGCTCTTGGCGATACCGCCGCCCCGCTCGGCCCAGGCGCCGGTGAGCGCCGGCAGGCACGCGAGCGTGCGGTAGAACATCGCACCGTTCTCGTGATGCTCGGCGCCGATCAGTGTGCGGATGCCAACGGGGCGAACGCTTGCGTAGTCGACGGCGAGTTGCACGATCACGTCGGCGTCCACCCCGGTTGCCGCCGCAGCCCGCTCCGGCGTCCAGTCGGCCACGGCGCCGCGCAGCTCGTCGAACCCGCTGGTGTGCTCGGCGATCCAGGCGTCGTCGGTGAGCCCGTCGCGGATGATCACGTGCATCATCGCCAGCATCATGGCGATGTCGGTGCCGGGCAGGGGCTGGATGAATCGATCGCCTCGCGCAGTGTCGATCGCATCGGCGGTCAGGGTGCGGATCGGATCGATCACCACCAGCCGGGCGCCTCGTTCGCGGGCGGTTTCGATGGTGGGCCACAGGTGGCGGTTGGTGAGCTTGGTGTTGGTGCCCCACAAGATGATCAGCTTGGAGTGTTCGAGCTCGAGCGCATCCATGCCTCGCCCGGAGCCGTTGGTCATTCGCATGCCGTGGCCGACCGTCGGCCCGCAAATCGCTCGCTCGAGCTTCGAGGCGCCCATGTGCGCAAAGAAGCGACCGTTGATGCCCATCATCGACAGCAGGCTCTGGTTACCGGCATCCGAGTACGGCAGGACGGCTTCGGCACCATGGGTGTCGATCACGTCGTGGAGCCGCTCGGCGATCTCCGCGAGCGCAGTGTCCCACGAGACTCGCTCGAATTCGCCCGAACCCTTCGGACCGACTCGACGCAACGGGTACAGGACCCGATCGGGTGAGTACACGCGGTCGAGGAACCGGTTGACCTTGGGACACAGCTCACCAGCCGAGTACGGGTGGTCCGGGTTGCCGCGCAGCTTCACGGCGACGGGCGACGGCTCGGCACCGTCATCGACGGTCACGGTCCACCCGCAGGTGTCGGGACAATCGTGATGGCAGGTGCCGTTGACGGTGCGGGTGCTCATCGTTCGATGATCTCGCGCAGGTGTGGCCACGCGGTGGCGAAGCCGAAGTGCAGCGGCAGTTGTTCGACGTAGTCGAGTGGGAACCAGTCGACCTCGTCGGTCTCGAAGTTCATCGATGCACCGAACGGTTCGTCGACCTCGACCACCACCGTGGTGTAGCGCCAGTCGGTGGCCGGTTCGAAGACGTACTGGCCCAGCAGACGGGGGGTGCTCAGTGGTGGGCCGACCTCTTCGGAGGCCTCGCGCAACGCGCCCTCGTACGGCGTTTCGCCGAGATCGAGCGCGCCGCCCGCACACGACCAGTTGCCGCCTTCGTGCGCCATCGCGGATCGCTTCTGGAGCATCACCAGCGGCTCGTCGTGGGCGTCGCGCACCACGAACACCACGCCGGCAGCGCCGTACACACCCCAGCGCACGTGCCCGTCGCTGCACTGCATGAACCCGTCACCTGTCCGTCGTTCAAACACCCGCCCACCCTACGCCCCCACCCTGTTCCCCCAGCCCGGGTCTCGCGGAACCACCAAGGTTCCCGGAGACCCGGGCTCGGGGAACCACGATCTGGGAAGGAAACAGTCTGCGGCGGCGTTGGGACTTCATCGTGAGCAACTCCGAGACCGGTACCGAGACGTTCGACCTGATCATCGTGGGAAGCGGGTCGGGCAACTCGATTCCGTCGTACCTCGACGACTGGAAGGTCGCGCTCGTCGAGCGTGACGTGTTCGGCGGTACCTGCCTGAACCGTGGCTGCATCCCGTCGAAGATGTTCGTGTACCCGGCCGACGTCGCCGTTGCTGCGCAGACCTCGTCGAAACTGGGCATCGACACCCAGTTCAACGGTGCCGACTGGGCGGCGATCCGCGACCGGGTCTTCGGCCTGATCGACCCGATCGCGTCGAGCGGTCGTGACTACCGGGCCACCGGGACCCCCAACGTGACGCTGATCGAGGGCACCGCCGACTTCGTCGATCCGCACACGCTCGACGTCGAGGGCCGCCGAATCACGGCCCCCAACATTCTCCTCGCCGCCGGCGCCCGCCCGGTGATCCCGCCGATCACCGGCCTGGTCGAGACCGGGTTCCACACCTCCGATTCGATCATGCGCCTGCCCGAACTACCGAAGCGGCTCGGCATCATCGGTGGCGGGTTCATTGCGGTCGAGATGGCTCACGTGTTCTCCGGACTCGGTTCGCGCGTGACGGTGTTCAACCGGTCGAACACGCTGCTGCGTGGCTTCGACCAGGACATCTCCTCCACGTTCACGGAGGCCTTCGGTGAACGGGTCGACCTCCTGTTGGGTCACATTCCCACCCACGTCGAGCGCGTCGCCGACGGCATCAAGATCACCTGTGCGGTCGGCGAGACCATCGTCGACGAACTGCTCGTGGCCACCGGCCGGGAACCCAACAGCGACCTGCTCAACGTGGACGTCGCAGGGATCGACTGCCACCATCACGGCACGGTCGCCGTCGACGACACGATGGCCACCAACGTTGCGGGGATCTGGGCCGTCGGCGATCTCGCGAACAACTACCAACTGAAGCACCTCGCCAACGCCGAGGCGGCCATCGCGTTCTGGAACATCGCCCACCCGGACGACCTGCGCCACCAGAGTTACAAGGCGGTGCCGAGCGCCGTGTTCTCGAGCCCGCAGGTCGCCACCGTCGGTCTCACCGAACAGGAGGCCACCGCGCGGGGCCGTGCGTTCAGCGTCGGCCGCCGCGACTACGCCGGGACCGCCTACGGGTGGGCGATGGCCGACGAGACCGGTTTCGCAAAGGTGCTCGTCGACGACGAGACCGGCCTGATCCTCGGCGCCCACGTGCTCGGTCCGCAGGCCTCGTCGATCATCCAGCCGTTGATCCAGGCCATGCAGTTCGACCAGCGCGCCGAGGATGTCGCCCGCCAGGTGTTCTACATCCACCCGGCGCTCACCGAAGTGGTCGAGAACGCGCTCCTCGACGCTCTCGACACGCTGGGCTGACGGCTGCGGCGAGCGCAGGAGTGTTTCGCCAGCGTCGCTGACGCACGGACCGCACGGGACGTTTACGCTGTTGCCATGGCAGTCCCCACCAAGAACTGGGCCGGCAACCAGCGTTGCCTGCCGACAGCCGTGCACGAGCCGAGATTCACCGACGAGGTCGCCGGCATCGTGCGGGCCGCCGCCGCGGCCGGCCAACGGGTCAAGGTGATCGGTGGGGCGCACTCGTTCACCGACACCGCGATGACCGACGGGCATCTGCTGTCGCTCGACGCGATGAACCAGGTGCTCGCCGTCGACGGCAGCGACGTCACGGTGCAGGCCGGCATTCGCCTGCGCGATCTCAACGAGCGGCTGGCCGAATTCGGGCTGGCGCTCCCCAACCTCGGCGACATCAACGTGCAGTCGATCGCGGGTGCGACGTCGACTGCCACGCACGGCACCGGCGTCGACTATTCCAACCTTGCGACCAACATCGTGGGCTTCGAGCTGGTCACCGGCGATGGGAGTGTGCTTCGCGCCGACGAGCACCACGAACCCGAACTGTTGCGCGTGGGCAGGGTGGCGCTCGGTGCGCTCGGCATCATCACCGAGGTCACACTGCGGTGCGTGCCGGCGTTCAATCTGCACGCGGCGGAGACGATCGAGATCCTCTCCGATGTGCTCGGCGACTTCGACAACGTGATGCGTTCGACCGATCACGTCGAGTTCTTCCTGATGCCGGGTGCTCGGCGCTGTCAGGTCAAGCGCAACACCCGCACCGACGAAGCAGCTCGACCGCAGTCGAAGGCGGCATATGTGCGCGACAAGTGGATCGGCGAGAACCTCGCGTTCGGCACGGTGTGTCGCGTCGGGCGGCGCTTCCCGTCGCTCGCTCCGAAGGTGGCCAAGTTGGTGATGTCCGCCGCGGCCGAGCGCGACATCGTCGATCGCAGCGATCGGGTGTTCTGCAGCCCGCGCCACGTGCGCTTCGTGGAGATGGAGTACGGCATCCCGTTCGACGCGGTGCCCGAGGCGATCGGGCGAGTCGTCGATCTCACGTCGCGACTTCCGTTCAAGCCGATGTTCCCGATCGAGGTGCGCACATCGAAGGGTGACGACATCCCGTTGTCGACCGCCAACGGCCGCGACTCGGGTTGGATTGCCGTGCACCAGTACATCGGGGTGCCATACGAGCCGTACTTCCAGGGGGTCGAACAGATCATGAACGACTACGACGGACGGCCGCACTGGGGCAAGATGCACTTCCAGAGCGAGGCCACGCTGTCGGGCCGGTACCCGGAGTGGGACACGTTCCAGAGCTGGCGCACCAAGCTCGATGGCACCGGTACGTTCCGCAACACGTACCTCGATCGGGTGCTCGGCGCTCCCTGACGCTGTCGTTCACCGACGCGGAGGTCAGCCGCAGTCGCCGGTGTCGACCGGCGTGGTGAGCGTCCGTCGCTCGGCCGGATCGACCAGTTCGCCCGGCAGGTCGACCGTCCACGCCTGATCGGGGGTGGCGGTACTCCGGCTCCACACGATTCCCACGCCGCCACCCACCAGATGCACCATCGCTCCCGAGTCCCCTCGATCCACGGTGGCGGCAAGACGGAGGCCCGGTCGCTCGACGGCGCGTGTCCCCGAGATGTCGGTGGTCTCGATCGTCACCCGCTGCAGCACCTCGATCTCGCGGAGTTCGACCGAGCCGTCGTCCGCGACGATCGCCATCACGCCGGTCTCCCCCTCGCTGGCCCGTTCCGGTCGCAGTTCCGCCGACACCACGGTCACCGGATCGGCTGCCCCGCGCGTGGCCCGCAACGCCGCCACGTCGAGATCAGGGTCGAACAGCACCACCTCGGCCGATGTCGCCGTGCGGTCCGCGTCGACCAGGGTGACCTCGGAGGCCCCTGCGACGACGTGCGCGGCAGTGACCACGATGCCGTCGCCGATCGCCGTTGCGGTCCCCAGCTCGGCGCGCGGCCCGCAGTCGTTCGAGCGGACTTGCATCGTCGCCGACTCGATCCGTTCCCGGTCGATCGCGAGGCTGGTGTCCGCCACTCGCTCGGCATCCGGCGACGACCCCGAGCCGCAACTGGCGACCAGCATCGCGCCGGCCAGCAGACCGGCTCCCGCCGCGGCATCGAGACGTCGACGATGCATCACGACACGGCTCGAAGCGCACGCCGAATGGCGGTCATCGCACGGCGATCCACGACTGGCACTTCACGCAGCGACCGTACCGCCCGCGTATCGTCCCGTGTCGTGCACCAGCGCTTGCCGATGTTGCTCGCAACAGTCGACGGTCGATTTCCGCCGATCGACGGATGCGCAGAGATCCAGGCAGACCATGAACCCCGAGACGTGTCCGCACGTGGCGCCGACGGCTTCGGCGGTGCGTCGTCGTGGCGGGCGTTCCTTGCCTGCGGTTTCGACCCGATCGGTGCTGAGACCCTGATCCGCCCTGCCC
Organism: Ilumatobacteraceae bacterium; assembly: GCA_963793335.1. GTDB lineage: Bacteria > Actinomycetota > Acidimicrobiia > Acidimicrobiales > Ilumatobacteraceae > Sva-07. The sequence goes on from CAWBZS010000020.1 coordinate 37,324, forward strand.
GAACCGTCGATCACCGAACCGAAGGGACATCTCCATGACTCAGGCACTGACCCCGTACCTCTGCGTGCATGACGCTGCGGTCGCGCTCGACTGGTACTGCGAGCACTTCGGCGCCACCGTCGGCAACGTGATCGACTGGGAAGGTCGTGTCGGGCACGCTGAACTCGATGTGGCCGGTGCCGTGTTCTACCTCAGCGATGAGGCTCCCGGGCTCGGGGTCGTCGCTCCGTCTCGCGATGGCTCGCAGACCTCGGTGAGCCTGGTGCTGCAGGTGGCTGCGGTCGAGCAGTTCGTCGAGCGTGCGGAGCGTGGGGGAGCGGTCGTGCAACGTCCGATCGAGGAGGCCAACGGGTCGCGCAACGCCTGGATCGTCGACCCGTTCGGCCATCGGTGGAACGTCGGCACGCCGGTGTCCGACGCCGAGCAGGTGGCCGGCACGTGAGCGTCGTCGGCAGACGCGTAGCGTGGGGAGATGACCGCCGATGTGTTCTGCCGCTCGACACTGAACTTCGCAGCTCGCAGCGGCGAGTTCGTCGCGGTGCCGACCGATGTCGACATCTTCGACGGTCGCCGTGCCGAGCTGCCGGGGTGGCAGGAGTGTGGCTTCGAGTTGGTCGAGCACTCGTCGGCGGTGCCGGACTGGAGCGACGACGATGCCCTCGCCGAGGTCCATCACGGCGAGATGGAGCAACTGGCGCGTGAGCTGACCGGCTGCGACGTGGCCCTGGTGTCGAACCACATCAAGCGCGGGCCCGAGCATGCGCAGCGGCACGAAGACCTGGCACCGATCTCGTTCGTGCACTCCGATTTCGCCGCCGGCTACGACGACCTCGTACGGCAGTCGTATGTGGACCCGGATCGGGAAGGAACCGCCGCTGCACTGAAACGCAACGGGATCACCGGCGATGACGTGATCGGCGCCTCTCGTCTCGTGATCCTGCAGTTCTGGCGGAACATCGGTGAAGCGAAGATGGACTATCCACTCGGGTTCTGCGACGCCGCGCACGGTGACACCGGCCGACGGTCGGCCGATCCCGGTCAACGACTACGCCGGATCAGGGATCGACTTCGAGGCGATCGCAGTACTGGAGCCCCGCGAAGCGTCGCCGTATCGCTGGTACGCGTTCGCCGAGCTGGGCCACGACGAGGTGGTCGCCTTCCGCACCTACGACACCGACCTCGTCGAACGCGGCGAGGTCTGGTTCACGCCGCACTCGGCCTTCCGCGATCCCGACGTCGAGATCGGACGCCCTGCCCGATCGAGCATCGAGTTGCGTGCGATCTGCCTCTATCGATAGCCCCCGACCCGACCATCCGTCGTTTGCGTCGCAGTTTCGGTGGCCCGTCCCACCGAAACCGCAACACAAACGGGTGTGATCTGGGTGATGGGGGCAGTGGGGGTCAGTAGTCGAGCTGGCCGCTGAGCGACTCGACGGCGTCGATGAACTCGGTCACCATGTCCATCACCACTTGGCCCGCCGACTTCGGCTGGTTCATCGTGCCGACGATCTGGCCGACGAAGTAGCCCGCCAGCTTCTCGGCGCCCGAGCCGTGCGTGTGCGCTGCGCGGTTGATACGGGCCTGGGCTTCGTTGGTGAGGATCGGCTGGAGCGGCATGCCGAGGGGTGCCGGCGTGTCCTCGCGGTCCCACTCCTCGGTCCATGACGTCTTGAGCATGCGGGCGGGTTTGCCGGTCATCGATCGCGACCGGATCGTGTCGGCGGAGGTCGCCGCGAGGAACTTCTGCTTGACCACCGGATGCGTCTCGGCTTCGTCGGTGGTCAACCACACTGAACCGCACCACACGCCTTGTGCTCCGAGCGCCATCGCCGCAGCCATCTGCCTGCCTCGGCCGATGCCGCCGGCGCCGAGCACCGGGATGTCGACCGCGTCGACGATCTCCGGGATCAACACCATCGAGCCGATCTCGCCGGTGTGGCCACCGGCCTCGGAACCCTGGGCGATGATGATGTCGACGCCGGCTGCCTGATGGCGTTCGGCGTGCACCGGTCGGCCGGCGAGGGCACCGATCAGGCGGCCCTCCTCCTTGACCCGGTCGATCAGGAACTGCGGCGGCGGGCCGAGCGCATTGGCCACGAAGGCGGTCTTGTGCGCCAGCGAGATCTCCAACTGCGGCCCGGCAGCGGCGGCGCTGAACGGCGCGATGCCACTGTGGCCGCCGGTGGACCGACCGGATGCCCGCTCCTCGTCGGGCGGGAACTCGGGCACGTCGTAGCGGCGCAGGATGTCGTCGATGAACTCCCGGTGAGTGTCGGGGATCAGGGCCTTGATGTCGTCGAGGGTGTACCCGCCGCCCTCGTCGCCGGCGTACTTCGCTGGCACGATCAGGTCGACGCCGTAGGGGCGGTCGCCGAGTTCGTTCTCGATCCAGTCGAGGTCGATCTCGAGTTGTTCGGGTGAGTGGGCCACGGCGCCGAGCACGCCGAGCCCGCCCGCTTTCGAGACAGCGGCGACGACGTCTCGGCAGTGGCTGAACGCGAAGATGGGGAATTCGATGCCGAGCATCTCGGTGGCGGCAGTTTTCATCAGGACTCCTGATCGATCGGACGGATCTCGCCATTGTTGCCGCTGCGGCCCTGGTTCCCCGAGGCCGGGTCTCCGGGGGCGTTGGTGGTTCCGCGAGACCCGGGCACGGGGGACCACGATGTGGCGTACGATTGGTGGGCCGGTGACCGCCGGTCCTTACCGAAGACCAGGAAGTGATATCTCATGTCCGTGACCGAGTCGACCCACACGTCCGAGCTCGCGGCCAGGGCCAAGGAGATCACCGAGCGCGAGCTGGTGACCTACTCCGAACGCACCCAGGGATCGCGAGCGCGCCACCGAGCGAGCCCGCAAGGTGCTCCCCGCCGGCGTCCCGTCCAGTTTCCAGGCGTACGACCCCCACCCGATCGTCGTCAAGCACGCTGCGGGCGCGCGCATGATCGATGTCGACGACAACGAGTACGTCGACTACGACATGGGCTTCGGCGCACTGTTTGCCGGCCACATGCACCCCGCGGTGCGCAAGGCGGTCGAGGCACAGTTCGACCACGGCACGCTGTACGTCACCCCGTGTGACCTCGACGCCGATGTCGCCGAGTTGCTCGGTGAGCGCTACGGCTTCCCGATGTGGCGTCCGACGAACTCGGGCACCGAGGCCACGATGGATGCCATCCGCCTCGCCCGCGGTGTCACCAAGCGCGAGAAGCTCGTCAAGGTCGAGGGCGGCTATCACGGCCACCACGACGAGGTGATGATCTCCAACAAGCCCGCCGTTGCCGAAGCCGGCCCGGCCGACGCCCCGTATTCGATTCCGCAGTCGGGGGGCATCACCCAGGGCACGATCGACGACGTGATCGTGATTCCCTACAACGATGCACCGGCGCTCGAACGCGTGCTCGCCAGCCGCGAGGTCGCCTGCTTCATCGTGGAGCCGGTGATGGAGAACATCGGCATCGTCCTGCCCGATCCGGGCTACCTCGAGTCGGTCCGTGAGATCTGCGACAAGTACGGCACGCTGCTGATCTTCGACGAGGTCAAGACCGGGCTGACCGCAGGGTTCGGCGGCGCCACCAAGCAGCTCGGGGTCACCCCCGACCTGGTCACGCTCGCCAAGTCGATCGGCGGTGGATTCCCCGTCGGCGCATTCGGCGGCAAGGCCGAGTACATGGACCTGATCACCACCGGTGAGGTGCTGCACCTCGGCACGTACAACGGCAACCCGCTCGTGATGGCCGCCGCGAAGGCCACCCTCACGGAGGCGTGCACCCAGGAGAACATCGAGGCGGCCATTGCGCTCAACCATCGGTTGGTGCAGGCGTGCCAGAAGATCATCGACGACGCCGGCCTGCCGGCGCACACCGTCGAGTTCGGCGCCAAGGGCTGCATCACCTGGTCGACGGACCGGGTGCGCAACTACCGCGACTACAAGGCCACCGACTTCGATCTGGCGTTCGCGCAGTGGATGCACGGCATCAACCGAGGCATCCTGCTACCGCCGGGCCTCGACGAGCAGTGGCTGATCTCGGTGATGCACACCGAGGCCGACGCCATGCGGTACGCCGACGTGTTCGGCGAATTCGTCGACGAACTCATCGCGTAGCCCACACTGGGCAACGTGGCCCTCTTCTGCACCGACACCTTCTTCGACTCGTACGCCGACCGGATCGCCGAGATCGCCCCCGACCTCGACGTGATTGCGCTGCGCCCGGGCGAGGAGGTGTCCGCTGCCGACATCGAGCGGATCACGATGGTGTTCTTCTCCAACGATGCGTGGCCCGAACGCGCGGCGCCGTTCTTCAAGGTGTCACTGAGCGCTGGCAACGTGAAGTGGTTCCACTCGATGTCCGCGGGGGTCGACAGCCCGGTGTTCGCCACGTTCCTCGAGCGTGGTGCACGACTCACCACGTCGTCGGGTGCCGAGCGCGCCGCCGATCGCCGGCACGGTGATGCTCTACCTGCTCGCGTTGAGCCGTGGTCTGCCCCGGATGCTGCGGGCTCAGGCAGCACACGAGTGGGCACCCGAGCCGTTCCGTGACCTCGACGGTCAGCGCATCGTGGTGGTCGGGTACGGCCCGATCGGGCAGGAGGTCGTGCGCCTCGCCACGGCATTCCGCATGGACCCCGTCGTCGTCCGGCGGGCCGCTCGGGGCGACGAACCCTGCCCGGTACGGACCCTCGACAACCTGGCCGACGCCGTCGGCGAGGCCGACGCGGTGGTGGTCGCGCTGCCGCTGGCACCCGAGACCCGTGCGCTGTTCAACGCTGAGATCATCGCAGCCATGGCGCCGACGGCGGTGTTCGTCAACGTCGGGCGAGGTGAACTCGTCGATCAGGCAGCGCTCTCCGAGGCGCTGGCCGCTGGACGGCTCGCCGGTGCAGGTCTCGATGTGTTCGATCCTGAACCGCTCCCGGCGGACGATCTGCTGTGGGACCTCTCGAACGTGATCATCACCCCCCACAGCTCGGGTTCCAGCGACGGCACGGCCCAACGGGTGGCCGAGATCTTTCTCGACAATCTCGGTCGCTTCGTGCGCGGCGAGTCGCTGCGCAACGAGGTCACCCGCTGACGCGGCCCGCGCGTCAGGCGGCAATCGGTTCGGCGTGCGTGCGCAACTTGGCGATGGCGCGCTCGACGCGACGCCGCACTGCCTGCGGCGTGACGCCGAGTTCGTCGGCGATGGATGCGAAGGTGGAGGCCTCGTGTCCGCGTAGCCCGAACCGGGCGGCGACCGCGAAGGCGCTGGTGTCGTCGAGGTGGTCGAGCAGGCGCGTCGATCCTCGCGCTGGTCACCAGGCGCTCGGCGGCTTCATCCGGGCGCTCGTCCTCACAGGCGACCATTGCGCCGAGCGTGTCGGTGCCCTCGCCGATCGGGCGGTCCATCGACTCGGGTTGGCTGAGCATGTCGATCATCGCGAGTTCGTCGGGGAGTCGGGTGCCGTTGACCGTTGCGGCGATCGCGGTGCGCAGTTCGCGGCTGCGATGGCCGGGAATCCTGATGGTGGTGGCCGACGCCTCGAGTCCACGCTGGATCGACTGGCGGATCCACCACGTTGCGTAGGTCGAGAACTTGTAGCCGCGCCGCCAATCGAACTTCTCCACGGCCTTTTCGAGGCCGATCATGCCGTCCTGCACGATGTCGTCACGGTCGAGGTGGACCGGAACACTGAACTTGTTGGCGATGCTCTGCACGAGACGCACGTTCGCCTCGATGAAGTGCAACCTTGCGCGGGCGCCCTCGGTGATGAGTGCGGCGTCGCCGTCGAGACCGTCGCCCCGCGACACACGGTCGGCGGCGGCGCGACCCGATTCGATCGTCTGGGCCAGCCAGCGTTCGTCCGCTGCGGTCAGGAGTGCTCGATGATCTCGGCGTGGCCGTCGGGAGTTCATGGGTAAAGCTTAAAACACCCTTTCTAAAAGGTCAATGTTGTGATGCAAATAGATCGCACCGTATCCTCCGGGCCTGTTGATCTGGTTTCTGCTTGCCCTCCACGTGTTGGTCGTCGTGCCGTTGCCGTTGCTCGGTGCACGTCTCGGACGCCGTGTGTTGTGGATCGCCGCAGTTCCCATGGCCGTCACGGCAGCATGGTCGATCACGCGGCTTGGTTCGTCCGACGTGGTCACCGCCGGGTTCGAGTGGGTCCCCGGGCTCGACGTGGCGGTCGAATTCCGCGTCGATGAACTGGGCGCACTGCTGTCGCTCCTCGTGTCCGGCATCGGTGCGCTGGTCTGTGTGTACGCCGCCGGCTACTTCTCGGCGGGAGCCGCCGGGATGGGCCGATTCTCCGCCACGCTGCTGGCGTTCTCCACGGCGATGGTCGGCCTCGTGTGGTCCGATTCGGTGTGGACGCTGTTCATCTTCTGGGAGCTCACCTCGATCACCTCGTTCCTGCTCGTCGGGTTCAAGCACGCCGATCCGGTCGCACGAATGGCGGCGCGTCGGGCGCTCTTCATCACCGCCGGCGGGGGACTGTCACTGCTTGCCGGGTTCGTGCTGTTCGTCGATGCTGCCGGCACCGCCAACCTCAGTGAGATCAGCCCGATCACCGGCGCCACCGCCAACGCAGCGGCGATCCTGATCCTGGTCGCAGCGGCGACCAAGTCGGCGCAATTCCCGTTTCACGTCTGGCTGCCAGGCGCCATGGCGGCGCCCACGCCGGTGAGCGCCTATCTGCACTCGGCCACCATGGTCAAAGCTGGCGTGATCCTCGTCGCCGTGATCGCCCCGGCGTTCCAGGACACCGATGTGTGGAAGCCGGTCGGGCTGACCTTCGGACTCGTCACGATGCTCTGGGGTGCCATCGGTGCGCTTCGTCACGTCGACGCCAAGCTGATCCTGGCGTGGGGCACGGTGTCGCAACTCGGATTGCTGATCACCTTGCTCGCGATCGGCACGCCCAAGGCCACCTTCGCCGCCATCTCGATCCTCGTCGCGCATGCCGTGTTCAAGGCAGCGCTGTTCATGGTGGTCGGCGAGGTCGACGTGCGCACCGGCACGCGCAACATCAATGAGCTGTCGGGCTTGCGCCGATCGATGCCGATCACGTTCATCGTCGCTGTGGTGTCGGGCGCCTCGATGGCCGGCGTGCCGCCGCTGCTCGGATTTCCCACCAAGGAAGCAGCGATCGAAGCGGCGCTCGGCTTGTCCGGCACTGAATTTCTGGTCGTCGGCGGGCTGATCATCGGCGGCTCCGTCCTCACGGTGGCGTACACCACACGGCTTCTGATCGGGATGTTCGCCGGGAGCGAGCCGATGCCGGACCGCCCGGTGAAGCCGCGCCGTCTCGCGATGACCACACCCGAGGTGATCCTCGCGGCGGCGTCCGTGCTCGGTTTCGTCACGCTCGGTTGGGTCACCGGCGTGGTGCGGCCGGCCGTCGTCACCATCGACCCGAAGGCGGAGGTGTACTCGCTGCTGCGTTGGCCGGGCCTCACCGATGCGTTCCTGACCTCGGTGGGCATCGTCGCGGTCGGTCTGGTGCTCGGCGGTCTGCTCGCTCGTCGTCACGTCGATCGTGGACCGGTGGCGCGAGGCGCGGCCAACGTCGATTGGACGATCGACGGCATCGGCCGACTCGCTCGACAGATCGCCGGTCGCGTCCAGCACGGTTCGCTGCCGCTCTACCTCGCCACGACCGTCGCGGTCGTGGGCGTGGCCTCGGTGCCGTTCCTCGGTGAGATCAACACCGACACCCTGTACTGGTGGGACAACCGTGCCCAGGCGGTGCTCGTCCTGATGGTGGTCGCAACCGCTGTCGCCGCCACGCAGGTGGCCTCGCGCCTCGGTGCCGCGCTCGTGCTCGGTGCCGTTGGATTCAGCATCGCCGGGCTCTTCGTGGCGCAGGGCGCACCCGACCTCGTGCTCACTCAGTTGCTCGTGGAGACCGTGGTGGTCGTCGGGTTCGTGGTCGGCCTCGGCCGGCTGGGCACCAAGTTCCCGACGCCGACACGTCTGTGGCTGATCGGCCGGGTCGTGATCGCCGGTGCGATGGGCACCGCCGTGGCGGTCGCCCTCGCAGGGAGCGCCGGGTCGCCGGTGGGTGAGGCTCCCGTGCGCGAGCTCGCCGACACCGCGCAGAGCGAGGGTGGCGGCAAGAACGTGGTCAACGTGATCCTCACCGACACCCGTGCACTCGACACGTTCGGCGAAGTGATCGTGCTGCTCGTGGTGGCCGTCGGCATCCTCACGCTCAGCACCCGGCGCGGTCGCAACCGGCCGACCCCGTCATCGATCCCTCCGGTGGACGTCGACCCCGACCTCGCCGCCGATCTTGCGGACGCCGCCGCGGGGTCCGACCCGGCCACCTCCGAGCGCGGAGCATCGGCATGATCTCTCGGACCTCTCCGATCGTCGCGCTGTCGGTTCGCGCCGCCACGCCGATCGCGTTGCTGATCGCCGCCTATGCGCTGTTCGCCGGTCACAACCAGCCCGGCGGTGGCTTCGCAGCTGGGCTGATGCTCGGCGCCGTGATCGTCCTGCGTACCGTGGCGGGTCTGCAGCAGCCCCGTGGCGCCTACCTCTGGCTGGCCATCGGCGGCGTGATCGCCGGTGCGGTCGCGATCGGGCCGCTGTTCTGGGGTGAACCACTGCTCGACCAGGTCGTGATCACGTGGGACGTGCCCATCCTCGGCACGGTCAAGTCGGGTTCGGCGCTGCTGTTCGACCTCGGCGTGGTCGCCATCGTCGTCGGCCTCGTGGTGGCGCTGCTCGACGGCCTGGACGCCACCTCGCTCGTCGACCGACGCACCGGCACCGGCTCCACCGATGACGGGGCCGACACGTGAGCGTCGCACTGATCTTCGCCGTCGCCGGCCTGGTTGCCGCCGGCACCTTCCTGGTGACCTCGCGTTCGCTGAGCCGGATCGTGCTGGGCTTTGCGCTGCTCGGTCATGCCGCAGTGATCGCGTTGCTGGCGGCCGGAGGCCCGGCAGGGTCGCCGCCGATCGTCGACGGCGAACCGGCTCCCGACCTGTCGAACCCGTTGCCGCAGGCGCTCTCGCTCACGGCGATCGTGATCTCGTTCGGCCTCACGCTGTTCGTGCTCGCGCTCGCCCGCCGCCAGCAGGTGCTCACCGGTGACGACCTCGTCGAGGACGACGTGGAGGACCGCCGCGTCGCCACCACCTCGGAGCAGCATCGCGCTGCCCTCGACGAGACGCGTGCCCTCGAGGAGTCGAACGACGGTCCGGAGGGTGACGCATGAGCACCGTGGTCGGCCTCGCGGTCGCGCTGCCGTTGTTCGCGTCGGCACTGGTGTTGGGTGTGCGGCGGATCGCGATGGCCCGAGACGCCATCACCGTCGGCACCATGGCCACGGTCACTGCGCTCTCCGCGGTGCTCTTGGCGGAGGTCAATCGCAACGGCACCGTCGTGCTCAAGGTCGGTGATTGGGCTGCCGAACTCGGGATCATCCTCGTTGCGGACTTGTTCGCGGCGTTGATTCTGTTCGTCGCCTCGGCAACGATCCTGGTGGTCGAGTTGTTCGCGATCGGCCAGCGCCGAACCCCAGCGGGTGCGAACCCTGCGGTGGTCAGCCCGATCCTGCTCGTGCTGATGGGTGGCGTCAGCCTTGCGATCCTCACCGGCGACCTCTTCACGCTGTTCGTGGCGTTCGAGCTGATCCTCGTGTCGAGCTACGTCCTGCTCACCCATCAGGGCCGCGAAGCCCAGGTTCGCTCCGGCATGACCTACGTGGTCATCAACCTGTTCGCCTCCACGCTGTTCCTGTTCGGCGTCGCCATCGTCTACTCGGCCACCGGCACCGTCAACATGGCGCTGCTCGCCGACCGGTTCGGCGAGCTTCCCGCCGCCACCCAGGTCGGCATCGGGCTCTGGTTCCTCGTGGTGTTCGGCACCAAGGCGGCGATCTTCCCGCTGTTCTCCTGGTTGCCCGACAGCTACCCGACGGCACCCACCACGATCACGGCGGTGTTCGCCGGGCTGCTCACCAAGATCGGTGTGTACGTCCTGATCCGGTTCTTCACGCTGATGGACCTCAGCGAACTCGGACCGCTGTTGCTCGTGGTCGCCGGGCTCACGATGATCATCGGTGTGGCCGGCGCCCTCGCCCAGGACGACGTCAAGCGGATCCTGTCGTTCCACGTGGTCAGCCAGATCGGCTACATGATCATGGGGCTCGGCCTGTTCACGGTCGCCGGCGTCGCCGGTGCCGTGCTGTTCCTCATCCACCAGATTCCGGTGAAGACGGTGATGTTCCTCGCCGGCGGCCTGATCGAGGACGATCAGGGCACCTCTGCGCTCAACAAGGTCGGGGGGCTCGCCACGAGCAAGCCGGTGATCGCCGTGGTGTTCGCACTGCCGGCGCTCAGCCTGGCCGGCATCCCACCGTTCTCGGGGTTCATCGCCAAGCTCGCCCTCGTCGATGCCGGCATCGCATCGGGGGCGTACGTGATCGTCGCGGTGTCGCTGGTCGGCTCGATCCTCACGTTGCTGTCGATGACCAAGATCTGGCTGGGCGCCTTCTGGGGCGAGGTCACCCCATCGGCGCTGCCGGCGTCGAGTCGTCGTTCGACCACGATCATGAAGTCCGCCGCGGGCATCGCCGTCGCCGGCACCATCGCCATTGCGGTGGTCGCCGGTCCGCTGTGGGACATGAGTGAGCGTGCAGCCACCGAACTGCTCGACCGCACCGACTACATCGACGAGGTGCTCGACTGATGGGCGCCTCCATCACGCGGACCGGGCTGCGCAGCGACCTGCGGGCACTGGCGACGCCGCGGCGCCTGCTGACCATGGTGCTGCTCGTGGCCGCGTGGTGTGCGCTGTGGGGATCGGTGTCGGTGGCCAACGTGGCGTCGGGCACCCTGCTCGCCGTGGCGGTCACCCTCTTCGCCGGCGTCCCACGCAATGCGGGGCGCCTCAGCCTGTGGCCGCTGTTGCAGTTCCTGTGGCTCGTGGCCGTCGACCTGGTGGTGTCGACGGTCCAGGTCTCGTGGGAGATCCTCACCCCGACCGACTACACCGACGAAGCGATCATCGCCGTCGACACCCAACTCGACGCGCGCTCGCACCTGCTCATGCTCGTGGTCGCCATCACGGTCACGCCGGGTACCGCGGTCGTCGACAGCGACGTCACCACGGGCCGGCTGTACTTGCACCTGCTGCACGCCGAACAGGCCGACGAGATCGAACGACACGTCCAGCGCCTCGCCGACCTGGCATGCCGCGCCCTGCCCATCACGGAGTCGACATCATGATCGCCGACATCGTCGTCGCCCTCTTCCTGCTCGCCGGGATTCTCGCCGGCATCCGGCTCGTGCGGGGGCCGTCACTGGCCGACCGGGTGATTTCTCTCGATGCGGCGCTCGTGGCGCTGATGGGGGCGATCGGTACCCGGGTGGCTGAAACCGGCGACACGCTCTACATCGGTGTGTTGGTGGTGATCGCCATCGTCGCGTTCACCGCCACGGTGGCACTCAGCCGCTTCATCGAAACGACGGGGCGGCCATGAATCCCATCGCCTCGGTGTTCCTGCTCCTCGGAGCGTTCGTGGCCGTGCTCGCGGGGGTCGGCCTGTTGACGTTCAGCACCTCGTATGCGCGGTTCCACGCCGCCGGCAAGGCCAGCCCGATCGCGTTCCTGCTCGTGGCGATCGGGGCGTCGATCGAGGTCGGCTGGCGTGGCGGGGCCGAGCTCGCCATCGTGGCGGCGGCGCTGCTGCTCACCCTGCCGGCGAGCACGCACCTGCTGTTTCGTGCCACGCATCGAACCACCTCCTCGGACCACCTCCGCAGCGACGCGCTTGCCGGCCCCGAACAGGAACTCGCCGAGCTCGACGCAGCCACCGCCGATGCGTCCGACGACGGCGACCCGGCGCCGTGATCTCGCCGTGACATCGGTTGGTTCGAAAGACCTCGGGCAACAGGTGTCTTCCAATACCTATGATGCGTATGTGACGTTGATCGAACCGAAACCAGACCTGCCGGCGTGGACGTTTCTCACCAACCACGGCCATGTCATGGTGGCGTTGAGTCGCGACCCCGATCTCCGCCAGCGGGACCTCAGCTACGTGGTCGGGATCACCCCGGGCGCGGTCCAGCGCATCCTCGACGACCTCGAGAACGCCGGCTACCTGCGACGGGAGAAGGTGGGTCGGCGCAACCACTACGAGATCATCGATCACACGCCGCTGCGTCACCCGCTCGAAGGTCAGCACACCGTCGGCGAACTGCTCGACATGCTGCACGACTGATACCGGGCCGTGCGGGGTTTCCAGCGGCTGCGGCGGGTCAGTGGGCGAGCAGCACCGTGGTGCGGTCGGCGCAGTGATCGAGCACGGTGTCGAGGACATGCTGTGCGGTGTCGGCGTCGAGGTTCGCCGTGGGCTCGTCGAGCACGATCACCGAGTGATCGGCGAGCAGGACCCGAGCGAGCGCCAACCGTTGTGCCTCGCCGCCGCTCATCGCGGCGCCGGAGCGCCCGAGGCGGCTGTCGAGCCCCGCAGGGAGCTGCCCGAGCCACCGGTCGAGGCGCACTGCGTCGAGCGCCGCGGTCAGCCGGTCGTCGTCTGCGGAGGGGTCGGCGATCCGAAGATTCTCCCGGACCGTCGAGTCGGCGATCCACGGCAACTGCTGGATCCACGTGACGTTGCTGCGGACCTCGCTGCCGGCGGCCTCGCTGACCGATGTCGAACCGAGGCGGTACTCGCCCGAACGCGTCGCGAGGAAGTCGACCAGCACCGCAGCGAGTGTCGACTTGCCCGCACCGCTCGGGCCGGTGATCTCGGCCAGGGCGCCGGGATCGAGGTGCATCGACACCGGTCCGAGCGCGTCGCCGGTCGACTTCGGCCAGCGGGCGGTCGCCCGATCGAGCACCACGGTGGGACGAGGGGAGATCGGTGTCGGATCCACGGTGGGGAGCACTGGGTCGGGTGTGTCGAGCAGCTCGACCACCCGATGTGCCGATCCGGCGATGCTGGGAATCGATGCGCTCGCCTCGTTGACCGTGCCGACCAGTTCGAGGAGTGCGAGCGGCCACAGCACGAGTACGCCGATCACCGGCCCGCTCAGCGAATCGCCCGACATCGCGACCGCGGCAAGTGTCGCTGTTGCGGTGAGGAGCGGGGCGGCGGTGACCACGGCGCCGGTGAGCATTCGCAGACGGGCTCGACGGTGCTCGAGATCCTCGATCGCGTCGCCCGGGGCGTCGACCGCCCGTCGTGCTGCGGCAACGGTTCGGTTGGCCCAGCGGTGCTCGAGACCCTCGGTGAGGTCGAGCACCCGGGCACCGAGTGTGGCCCTGGCGTCGGTGAGTGCGGGGCCGATCGTGGCCTCGCCGAGCATCGTCGTGGCGGGCACCCCGACGCCCACCACCAGCAGCGAGACGAACAGCACGGCAGCGGCGGTCAGGTCGAGCGCCACGGTGATCGCCAGGGCGGCGAGCGCGGTGGCGGCAACGGCGACGATGGGGCCGAGGACGCGCACGAACAGGTCGAGCAGACGGTCGATGTCGGCCACCACGCGTTGCACGAGGTCGCCGCGTTGCCATCCGGGAATGCCGGCGGGGGCGATCTCGGCGAGTCGGGCCACGACCGCGGCGCGGATCTCGCTCAACGACCGCAGCCCGGTGTCGTGGGTGGCGAGCCGCTCGGCGTATCGGAACACGCCCTTGCCGGTACCGAACGCTCGGACAGCCAGGATCGCCAACGACAGCGCCGCCAACTCGGGCTGCTCGCTGGCGCGCACGATCAACCACGCCGCGGCGCCGGCCAGGCCGATGGTGCAGACCTCGGCGGCCGTTCCGAGCGCGGCGGCGCCGATGAAGCGACGTCGAGCGGGTCGAGCCATCGCCAGTACGCGCCGTCAGCGCGCGGCGCAGGTCACCGGGTGTCGGGGTCTCGCCGGTTGCGCGCACCGCAGCGGACGTCGGCGCAGAGGGTGCGGGATGCTGGTCGCCCACCTTGCTGGGTGTCAGCGTGAGCGCGACGTCGGCCGGGCGCCTCGGTCGCGGTGGCGTCGCCGACGGTCGAGTCTCCGTCGCCTCGGCGTCCGTCTCGCCGAGGTCGACGACCCGGGTGGCGACGGTCCGGCAGCGGGGGTCGTGGGTGGCCACCAGGATGGCGGCTCCGTCCCGGTCGGCAAGTTGCTGCAGCGTGCCCCACACCGCCTCGGCGTTGGCGTCGTCGAGGTGGGCGCTGGGTTCGTCGGCGAGGACGAACCGGGCGCCGCCGTGACGCACCGCCACCACCGCCCGGGCCACCTGGACCCGGCGGAGTTGGCCCCCTGACAGCTCGTCGGTGCGCCGCCACGCCATCTCGCTCGCCCCCGGGCGATCGGTCGCTGGGTCGGCGAGCCCCACACAGGCCAACGCCTCGAGCACCATCTCGTCGGTGGCGTCGGTGGCGGCGCGCACCTCGTCGGCCACGAGGCTGGCGCCTGCCGACGAGGCGCTGGCCGATCACGGCGAGCTGGTCGGCCCACCACCCCGGATCGAGGTCGCGCACGTCGAGGGGCACGCTCGTCGCACCGTCGCGCTGGTCGGTGGGCTGGTCGACGGTGATCGCACCGGACCGACTCTGCGAGGCGCGCCCGGCACGCGTCGATCAGCGTGCTCTTGCCGATGCCGCTCGGGCCGTACACCGCGGTGATCGTGCCGGGGGCGATGTCCAGATCGATCCCGCGTGCGATGCTGCGCCCGCCTCGCTCGAGTTCGACGTCGCGCACCCGCAGCGGCCCGGTGCCGGCGCCGGTCCGATCGCCGACGGGCAGCGTCGGGCGTGCCAGCAGGTCGTGCAGATCGTCCGACGCGTCGAGGCCCGCCTGGGCGGCATGAAAGCTCGCCCCGACGCGACGCAGCGGCAGATAGCACTCCGGCGTCAGCAGGAGGACCACGAGCGCGGTGCCCAGGTCGAGGCTGCCTCCCGCGAGGCGCAACCCGATCTCCACGGCGATCAGCGCCACTGACAGCGTGGCGATCAGTTCCAGCGCCAGTGCTGAGAGGAACGCGATGCGAAGCGCGCCGAGCGTGGTGGCGCGGTACTGCTCCGACACCTCGTGGACCGAGTTGCGTTGCGCGTCGGCCCGTCCGAACAGGCGCAGCGTCGGCAGCCCTTCGAGCACGTCGAGGAAGTGCGCACCCAGGCGCTGCAGCACGGCCCACTGACGGGCGGTGCGACGCTCGGTCATCCGTCCGATCAGCACCATGAACACCGGGATCAACGGCACCGTGACCGCGATCAGCACCGCCGACAACAGGTCGGCGAACAGGATCCGGGCGCCCGCGACGAGTGGCACGGTCACCGCCAAGGCCAGCGCGGGCAGGAACTGGCGAACGTAGGGCTCGAGTTGATCGACGCCGGTCGTGGCGATGGCGGCCTCGCGGCTGGCGACGCCCCCAGTGGCTCGATCGGCATCGAGGACGGCGTGGTCGAGCACACGGCTGCGCACCTCGTCGCGCAGCGATGTCATGGCGCGCGCCGACGACCATTCGGTCACCGCCGTGGCCGCACCGCGCAGCACGGCGACGCTGACCAGCACCCACAGCATCGTGGCGATGTCGGCGCCGGGGTCGGCGACCAGGTCGCGCAAGCCGGTGGCCAGCGCCTCCGCCTGTGCCACCACCGCCAGCGCGGTCGCGGATGCAACCGCGGCGACCACGAGGAGGTGGGTGCGGAGTGCCGACGTCAGGGAGATGAGGCGAGTGTCGACCGGACCTCGCCGGTCGACGTCGCTCACGACGGGGGTGCGACGGGCAGGTGCTGGGTTCCGATCCGCTTGCGGAACACCCAGTAGGTCCACCCCTGGTATGCCAGGACCACCGGGGTCATCACCAGGGCCACGATCGTCATCACCCGCAACGTGTAGTCGGTCGACGATGCGTTGGTGACCGTGAGGCTGTACGCCGTGTCGGTCGTCGACGGCATCACGTTGGGATACAACGATCCGAACAGCGACACCACGGCCATCGCGATGGCCACACCGGTGGCGCTGAACGCCACGCCCTCACGGTTGCGGCGCTCGGCGACGATGCCGACCACCAGCGCACCGGCGGCGGCCAGCACGGGGATCCAGGTCCAGCCCTTGCCGCGGGCGAGCTGGTTCCAGATCAGGAAGGTGCCGCCGCCGACCACTGCCACCGGACCGGCGATTTCAGCCACTCGGTGCGCCCGCTCGCGCACCTCGCCGAGCGTCTTGAGGCTCAGGAAGTTTGCCCCGTGGAGGAGGAACAGCGTTGCGGTCGTCACGCCGCCGAGCAACCCGAACGGGTTGAGCAGCGTGAACAGGTTGCCGGTGAAGTCGCCGCCCTCGTCGATCGGCACGCCGCGCACGATGTTGGCGAACGCCACACCCCACAGCACCGCCGGCAGCCACGAGCCCACGGCGATGGCGAGGTCCCAGCGTGCACGCCAGCGAACGCTGTCGACCTTTCCGCGGTACTCGAACGCAACCCCGCGGAAGATCAGGGCGAGCAGGATCAGGAACAACGGAAGGTAGAACCCGGAGAAGAGCGTGGCGTACCAGAAGGGGAACGCCGCAAAGGTGGCGCCGCCTGCGGTGAGGAGCCACACCTCGTTGCCGTCCCAGACGGGCCCGATCGTGTTGATCATCACGCGGCGGTCGGCGTCGGTCGTGCCGAGCGGATGCAGCAGCATCCCCACCCCGAAGTCGAACCCCTCGAGGAAGAAGTAGCCGATCCACAGCACGGCGATGAGGATGAACCAGAAGGTGGTGAGTTCCATGGGTCGCTCCGCTCAGTAGGCGAACACGAGTCGTTCGGACTCGTCGTCGAGTTGGTCGCTGTTGCCGCCGTCGCCGTCGGGCCAGTCGTCGTGGTCCTCGGGGCCGCGAGGCCGATCGTGGCCGTTGGAGTCGCCGCCGTCAGGATCGTCGTTGCCGGCGAGGATGCCGGTCATCGCCGCGTCGGGTCCGGCCTCGACGTACTTGCGCAGCAGGAAGAGCTCCACCAGTCCGAGGCCGCCGTAGACCAGGGTGAAGGTGACCATCGAGAACAGCACCATCGACCCGCCGACCGACCCCGACACCGCATCGGCGGTGAGCAGCCGGATCTCGGGGATGCCGGTCGGATTGGGCGCCACCACCCACGGTTGACGCCCCATCTCGGTGAACAGCCAGCCGAACAGGTTGCCGAGGAAGGGGGTGATGATGAGCCCGATCGCGAGACGGCCACCCCACTTGCTCTGCGGGAGGACCTTCTTGAACTTGAGGTAGATCAGCGCAGCGGCTGCACCCAACACGCTCACCATGCCGATGCCGATCATCGCCCGGAAGCTCCAGTAGGTCACGATCAGGTTGGGGCGGTAGTCACCGGGGCCGAACTGTTCCACGTAGGAGGCCTGGGTGTCGATCACGCCGGGGATCTCGGCATCCCAGGTGTCGGTGGCGAGGAACGACAGCAGACCGGGAATCACGAGCGAGCGCACGTCGCACTCCTGGCTGACGTCGCCGATCGCGAACACCGACAGACCCGGTCCGGTCTCGGTCTCGCACAGCGCTTCGGCAGCGGCCATCTTCATCGGTTGCTGTTCGAACATCAGCCTCGTCTGGAAGTGCCCGGACACCGAGAGGGCGATCCCGGCGAAGATCGTCACCCAGAGGCCGAGACGCATCGCCCGGGTGAACCCCCGCCGGTCGACGTCGCTCGGCTGGCGGCGCATCAGCCACCACGCCGAGATGCCGGCCACGAACACGGCGGCTGTCAGGACGGCCCCGCTGATCACGTGGGGGTAGGCGGCAAGCGTGGTGCTGTTGGTGAGGACGGCCCAGATGTCGGTCATTTCGGCGCGCCCGGTGTCGGGGTTGAAGATCGCTCCCACCGGATGTTGCATCCAGGAGTTGGCTGCCACGATGAAGTAGGCGGACAGCCACGTCCCGATCGCAGCGGCCCAGATCGTGGCGAGGTGCACCTTCGGGTTGAGTCGGCCCCACCCGAAGATCCACAACCCGAGAAACGTCGACTCGAGGAAGAACGCAACGAGTGCTTCCATCGCGAGCGGAGCGCCGAAGACGTCGCCGACGAAGCGGGAGTACTGGCTCCAGTTCATGCCGAACTGGAACTCCTGGACGATGCCGGTGACCACGCCCATCGCGAAGTTGATCAGGAACAGCTTGCCGAAGAACTTGGTGAGGCGCAGGTCGGCCTCGTCGCCCTTGCGGTGCCAGCGGGTGTGGAAGATGGCGACGAGCATCGAGAGCCCGATCGTCAGCGGCACCATCAAGAAGTGGTAGAGCGTGGTGATCCCGAACTGCCAGCGGGCCAGGGGGAGTGCTTCGATCGCGAGCATCATCGCCATCAAGTCTCGGTGTACCCCCGGGGGCATTCCAGGGACCTATGGCCCGATCATCTCGGAGGTGACGGACGTCTCAGCCGTGGTGGGTCCGGGGCGAATTCGATGGTGACTTCGGTGGTGGCTGGATCAGGGGTCGCTGAGCGGAAGGAACGAACGACTCCACGCTTCGAGCTCGTCGAGGTCGCAGGTGCGCGGGGTGACCACGAGCAGCACATCGCCGGGCTCGATGACCGTGCTGCCCGTCGGGATCACCGTCGTGTCGTCGCCGCGGTGGATCACGGCCACGCGCGCTCCGCCCGGCGGCGGGTCGTCACGCAGCTCGATCGTGCGAAGCAGGGTCGTGGGAGGCACGGTGATCTCGATGATGTCGGCGTCGAGGGCGTCGACGGCCACGATCTCGCGCCGCACGAACACGCTGTCGTCGGCCACCACCCGAAGACGGCGGGCGAGCGCCCCGATCGTCGGGGCCTGCAGGGCTACCGAGACCACCACGACGACGAAGGCCACGTCGAAGATCAGCGCACCGTCGGGATGCCCGGCCGTGAACGGAATGGTGGCGAGCACGACGGGCACCGCGCCGCGCAACCCGCCCCAGGACACCACTGCCATCTCCCGCAGCGGTGTCCGCCACCACACGAGCACGGTGGCCACCGCCAGCGGACGTGCCACCAGCACCAGCACCACGACCACGACCAACGCCAGGCCGAGGTCGCCGAACAGCTCGCTGGGGAACACGAGGATCCCGAGCAGGAGGAAGAGCACGCTCTGGGCCGTCGCTGCCAGCCCCTCGTGGAAGTACAGCACGCTCCGGCTGGCTCGTTCGGAGCCGGTGAGCACCACGCCGGTCAGGTACACCGCCAGCAGCCCCGATCCGCCGAGCACCGCAGCGCCGCCGTAGGAGATCGCCGCGATGGCCAGTGTCACCACGCCGAGTGACGCTGCAGCCCCGCCGCGGACGTGATCGACCACCCAGCGCCCGAGCCAGCCCACCAGCAGCCCCACGACGATGCCGACCGCGAGTTGTGCCCCGAGATATGCAGCCCAGTCCCAGCCATCAGGATCGGCGCGCCACACCTCGACCATGCCAACGGTGAGCAGCACCGCTGCTGGGTCGTTGAGTCCGGATTCGAGCTGGAGCAGCTTGCTCGTGCGAACCGGGAGCGGCTCGGTGCGCAGCGCGGCGAAGACGGCAGCAGCGTCGGTCGAGGCGACGACAGCGCCGAGGAGCAAGGCGGTGGTGGAGTCGAGGTCGATCACCCACCAGGCTGCGAACGCGACAACACCGGCGGTGATCGCAACACCGACGGTGGCGAGGAGCCCGGCAGGAGCCCCGACCAGGCGGAAGGAGCGTGGCTCGGTGCCGAGGCCACCGTCGAACAGGATCACCGCAAGCGCACCGATCGCGATGTTCTGTGCGAGCACGGCGTCGTCGAATTGCACCCAGGCCAATCCGTCGTCGGCAACCGCCATCCCGAGGCCGAGGAAGAGCAACAGGCTCGGGATTCGGAACCGGGAGGTGAACCCGCTCGCGATGACGCCAACGAGCAGCAGCACGCCGACGAGCAGCACACCAGGGTCGACCGAGAACGACGAGTTCACAACACCTCCATCCTGCCAGCGGCGCGTCGCCGAGCGACCCGTCGGTGCTGCGGTGAGATCGTTGGGTGAGGGGTGCGTTCACCGCTCACCGCAGAACGGGACTTTGGGCGGTCGTCAACGCTGGTCGCGGCCAACGAAGATGGTGAGCATGAGTGCAACGGCCACGGCAGACCTTCCCGCAACCGACCCGGCGGAGGCCGATCCGGCGAAGGGTGCTGTGGCCACGGCATGTATCGACGGCAACGAGGCGGCGGCGAAGGTGGCCTACGCGCTCTCGGAGGTGGTGGCGATCTATCCGATCACGCCCGCCTCGGCGATGGGTGAACTCGCAGACGCCTGGTCGGCCAACTCCCAGCCCAACCTGTGGGGCGCAGTCCCCGAGGTCGTCGAGCTGCAATCCGAGGCCGGTGCCGCCGGCACGCTGCACGGAGCGTTGCAGACCGGCGCGCTGGGCACCACGTTCACAGCGTCGCAGGGCTTGCTGCTGATGCTGCCGAACATGTTCAAGATCGCCGGTGAGCTCACCCCGACGGTGATCCACGTCGCAGCACGGGCCATCGCCACGCACGCCCTGTCGATCTTCGGCGACCACAGCGACGTGATGGCGGCCCGATCGACCGGTTTCTCGATGCTCTGCGCCAGTTCGGTGCAGGAGGCCCACGACTTCGCTGCGGTGTCGCACGTGGCCACGCTGCGCACCCGCGTGCCGTTCCTGCACTTCTTCGACGGATTCCGTACCTCGCACGAGATCAACAGCATCGAGTTGCTCGCCGACGACGACCTTCGAGCGATGATCACCGAGGACGACATCGCCGCGCACAAGCTGCGCCGCCTGCGTCCGACCGCCCCAGTGGTGCGCGGGACGGCACAGAACCCCGACGTGTTCTTCCAGGCGCGCGAGGCGGCCAACAGCTACCACGACGCGGTTCCGGGCGTCGTCGCCGAGGTGTTCGCCGAGCTCGAGGCGCGCACGGGGCGTCGCTACGGACTCGTCGACTACGAAGGCGCCCCCGACGCCGAGCGGGTCATCGTGATGATGGGCTCGGGTGCGGGCGCCGTCGGTGAGACGGTCGCTCGGCTGGTCGAGGAGGGTGAGAAGGTCGGAGTGGCGACCATCCGCCTGTTCCGGCCGTTCCCGATCGACGCGCTGCTCGACGCCTTGCCCGACACCGTCCGGTCGATCGCCGTACTCGACCGATGCAAGGAGCCGGGCTCGGCAGGCGAGCCACTGTTCCAGGATGTGATCACCACCATCGCGGAATCCGATCGCTCGGGGGTGCGCACCATCGGGGGCCGCTACGGGCTCGGGTCGAAGGAGTTCACGCCGGCGATGGCCAAGGCCGTGTTCGACGAACTCACGCTCGACTCGCCGAAGCGTCGCTTCACCGTCGGCATCGTCGACGACGTCACCGATCTCAGCCTGTCCTACGACGACGCCTTCCTCGTCGACCAACCCGGCCGTTCAGCAGTGTTCTACGCACTCGGCAGCGACGGGACGGTCGGCGCCAACAAGGCGTCGGTGAAGATCATCGGCCACGAGCCCGACCTGCATGCGCAGGGCTACTTCGTGTACGACTCGAAGAAGTCCGGCTCGATGACCGTGTCGCACCTTCGCTTCGGGCCCGAGCCGATCCGGTCGACCTACCTCGTGCAGCAGGCCGATCTCGTTGCCTGCCACCAGTTCGGGCTGCTCGACCGCTTCGACGTGCTCTCCGACGTGCGCCCCGGCGGCACGTTCCTCCTCAATGCCCCGTACCCCGCCGATCAGGTGTGGGAGCACCTGCCGGCGGCCATGCAGCGCCGGATTCGCGAACAGAACCTGCGCGTGTTCACCATCGACGCCACGCGAATCGCACGTGAGTTGAAGATGCCCGGTCGCATCAACACGATCATGCAGCCGTGCTTCTTCGCCCTCACTGACGTGATGGAACTCGATCGTGCGATCGGAGCGATCAAGCAGTCGATCGAGACCGCGTACGGACGTCGGGGTCGGTTGATCGTGGAACGCAACGAGGCCGCGGTCGACCGTGCCATCGCCGAACTCGCCGAGGTGCCGGTGCCGGCAGCGGCCGCCGACGGAGCGACGGTCATCCTCGAGATCGACGAGACCTTCGACATCCTCGAGTCGGCACGAGGAAATGCCGACATCGACTTCATCGACCGGGTCACGATGACGATGATCGCGAACCAGGGCGATCTGCTGCCCGTCTCGGCGATGCCGGTCGATGGAACGTTCCCCACGGGTACCACCCAGTTCGAGAAGCGCAAGCTGGCGATCGAGATCCCGATCTGGGAAGCCGATCTCTGCATCGACTGCGGCAAGTGCGCCGTGGTGTGTCCTCACGCGGCGATCCGGATGAAGGCGTACGAGCCGAGCGAACTCGACGATGCCCCCGACGGCTTCCTCACGAAGAAGTTCCGCTCCCGTGAACTCGAGGAACACCAGCTCACCATCCAGGTCGCGCCCGACGACTGCACCGGCTGCGGCATCTGTGTCGACGTGTGCCCTGCCAAGGACAAGTCGCAGGTCAGGCGCAAGGCGATCAACATGCTCCCCGCGCCGGAACACCGCGAGGTCGAACGTGAACGGTGGGACTTCTTCACGTCGATCGCCGAGGTCGATCGGGCGTCGATCACACACGACTCGGTCAAGAACAGCCAACTGCTCCAGCCGTTGTTCGAGTTCTCCGGGGCCTGCTCCGGGTGCGGCGAGACGCCGTATCTGAAGCTGCTCACCCAGTTGTTCGGCGACCGGTTGGTGGCGGCCAACGCCACCGGCTGCTCGTCGATCTATGGCGGCAACCTGCCGACCACCCCGTGGACCAAGGACGCCAACGGGCTGGGCCCGGCATGGTCGAACTCGCTGTTCGAGGACAACGCGGAGTTCGGCTACGGCATGCGCCTCGGCATCGAACACCACCAGCGTGAATCTCGGCGGTTGGTCGAGGAACTGGCCGACCAGGTCGGCGCCGACCTCACCGCAGCGTTGCTGGCCGACCCGAATCCGACCGAGACCGGCGTGGTCGAACAGCGCACCCGCGTCGGCGTGTTGCGTGAACGTCTCGAGGCCCTCGTCGACTCCGACGATCCAGCGGTGGCCGACCGGGCACGCCGGCTCAGCGTGATCGCCGACGAACTGGTGCGGACCAGCACCTGGATCATCGGTGGCGACGGCTGGGCGTACGACATCGGTTTCGGCGGCGTCGACCATGTGCTCAGCAGCGGCCGCAACGTCAACCTGCTCGTGCTCGACACCGAGGTGTACTCGAACACCGGCGGTCAGGCGTCCAAGGCGACACCGCTGGGTGCCGTCGCCAAGTTCGCCATGGCGGGCAAGTCGACGGGCAAGAAGGACCTCGGTGCGATCGCCCGCCGGTACGGCAACGTCTACGTGGCGCAGATCGCCATCGGCGGCAGCGACATCCAAACCGTGAAGGCGCTGGCCGAGGCCGACGCGTGGGACGGCCCGTCGCTGATCATCGCCTACTCGACCTGTATCGCCCACGGCATCGACATGGAGACCTCGATGTCGCACCAGAAGGACGCGGTGAAGTCCGGCTACTGGCCGCTCTATCGCTACAAGCCGACCACCGACGAGCACGAGCGTCCGTTCCAACTCGACTCGCGTGCACCCAGCATTCCGCTGAAGGACTTCGCGCTCAAGGAGGCCCGATTCTCGATGCTGGCGAGATCGGATCCCGAGCGTTCTGCCGAACTGCTCGATTTCGCGCAGCAGGACATCGATGAACGCTGGCGCTACTACGAACAACTCGCCGGGCTCGAACGGATGCTGCCAGCGCCGCACGACCTCGATCTCGACGAAGCCGACGAAGGAGACGCCGACGATGCCTGATCTGCACACCAACTATCTCGGGCTCTCGCTGCGGTCGCCGCTTGCGGCGTCGGCCGGCCCGTACACCAGCCAACTCGACCGGATCGAGGAACTCGAGCAGGCGGGCGCCAGCGCGATCGTGCTGCCGTCGCTGTTCGAGGAGCAGATCGAGCACGAGACCGCCGAGATCGACCGGTTGTTCACGGTGCACGACGACAGCTTCAACGAGGCGGCGTCGTTCTTCCCGGAGGTCAACGACTACGACTCGGCGCTCGATCGATACCTCGGCTTGGTCGAAGGTGCGGCGTTGCGTGTCGACGTCCCGGTGATCGCCAGTCTCAACGGCTCGAACATCGGCGGCTGGGTGAAATACGCCCGGCTGCTCGAAGGCGCCGGCGCCGCGGCGGTGGAGTTGAACCTCTACACGGTCGCGGCCAACCCCGACATCAGTGGTGCTTCGATCGAAGCCGAACACCTCGAGTTGGTGGCACTGGTGGTCGAGGAGCTCAGCGTGCCGGTGGCGGTGAAGATCTCGCCGTACTACTCGTCGGTGTCGTCGTTCGTGCTCGGGCTCCAGGGCGCCGGTGCGGCGGGTGTGGTGATGTTCAATCGCTTCTACTCGCCGGACCTCGACCTCGAAACGCTCGAGGTGATGCCGCGCATCGCACTGAGCACACCGGAGGAGTTGCGGCTGCCGCTGCGCTGGATCGGCATCGTGCGCGAACAGCTGACGATCTCGATCGCTGGCTCCACCGGGGTCCACACGGGCTTCGACGCCGCGAAGTTGATCCTCGCAGGGGCGGACGTGGCGATGACGACCTCGGCGTTGCTGCACCATGGCCCAGGGCATCTCGCCACGATCGAAGCGCAGTTGGTCGACTGGATGACCGAACACGACTACGACTCGGTGGGTCAGATGCGCGGTGCCGTTGCGAGTCATGCGGCCACCGATCCGGCGGCCTACGAGCGGGCCAACTACATCGGGAACCTCGCGAGCTACACCAGCCGATTCATCGGCACCGGTGATGTCCCCCTCGCACGCCACCACCCCGAGTGATTCGAGGGAGGGTGGGGAGCGCGGTCAGCAGACGGCGCGGACGTAGGGGTACGGGTTGACGGCTCGGCCGCCACCCGGGTGGATCTCGAAGTGGAGGTGGTTGGCGTTGGTGTTGCCGGTCTTGCCGACGTAGCCGATGACCTCACCCTTGGACACGCTGCGGCTCGACCCCTGCCACGAACTGAGGTGGGCGTAGTAGTACCGGTTGCCGTTGTTGCCGGTGAGCCAGGCAGCGTTGCCGCCGAGGCGGTTGGTGGAGAACCGCACCGACCCTGATGTGACCGCAACGAGCGGTGTGCCGCCCGGGGACATCATGTCGACGCCCTGGTGGCTGCGACCACCCGACCGGGGCGCACCCCAGGTGTCGGAGAACGTGTGGGGGCCACGGATTGGACATGCCAGGCCGCTGCTGGTGCTCGCCGGTGGGGCCGGGGCCGGGGCCGGGGCCGGGGCTGGAGCGGGAGCTGGTGCGGGAGTCGGAGCTGGTGCTGGTGCTGGAGCTGGTGCTGGTGCAGGTGCTGGAGCAGGTGCAGGTGCCGTGGTCCCAGAAGGCGCTGCCGGCGATCCGGCGGTGGTCGCGGGTGCGGCGGTGGTGTTGGTGTTGGTGTCGGCGGTGCGCGCCTGCCGCTGGGCTTCTGCTTCGGCGGCCTGTGCTGTGGCCGCGGCAGCAGCATCGCGCTCGGCTTGGGCAGCGGCCTCCTCGGCGAGTCTGGCCTGACGTTGGCGTTCGAGTTCACGCTGCACGGCGACGTCGGCGAGGCGTTGCTCTTCGATCTCGGCGAGCGTCGCCATCTCCTCCTCGGCCGCCACCTGGAGGGCTTCGTACTGTTCGCGAGCCAGGGCGGTCTGCTCACGTTGCTCGTCGAGCTCGACCTGCTTGGCGCGCACCTCGGTCATCACGGCGTCGAAGTCATCGAGTTCCACCGAGCCGACGCCGCGCGCAACCGACGCCTGCCGGTCGGCGGTGATGCCGGCGTTCGCCTGATCGAGATCGATCAGCAGCGGCATGGCGCTGCCGGAGTTGACGAAGCTGCGCTGTGCGCTCTGTTGCAGGCTGATGCGCATCGAGGCCGCTTCGGCTTCGACGTCGGCAAGCTCCTCCTCGGCTGTGGCGATCTCGACGTCGAGTGTGTCGAGGCGTGAGACGGCATCGAACATCGCCTGTGCGGCGGCATCGGCTCGGTCGCGTGCTGCCTGAATCTCCTGGGCCGCACGAACTGCGTCGGGATCGTCGGCCTGCGCGACGGACAGTGGAACGATGCCGGACACGAGGGCCACGGCCGACACTGCGGCGACCAGCGCGCCGAGGCGACGCCCGATCCGAGGTGCGGTTGCCGACATGGATCGAGATCCTAGCCCTATATGTCGGTTTCGTGACGATTCGGTGTCGAAGCAGTGGCGGCACCGGCCGGCGGACCGCTGGTGCTCGGACTGGTGACGACGCAGCTCAGTTGGCGACGTCACTGGCGTACGGGAACCAGCGCAGCGTCTCGAAGTCGGTGTTGGTGTCGGGCGCCGAGCGTCTCGCATCAGGGGTGCACCCGGCGTGGAACAGGTCGTGGGCCGTGGCGAGGTGGCGTGCGAGGTCGATCGGTTCGTGTCGTCGCCGGTTCTCGAACTGCATCGCACCGGATGCATAGGAGATCTCCGACAGGCTCATCGAGGGCCCGCGCGAACCTCGCCGGTGATGCCAGAGGCCGGTGTCGGGTTCGAAGTCGTATTCGCCGAGCAGGGCGGTGCCGTGCGATGCGATCATCGTCACCGCATCGACGATGTAGTCGAATGTGGCGTCGTCGATGAAGTAGTTGAAGTTGACTCGAACCCACCCCGGTTTGATGCCTTCGCAACCACGGTTGATCTCGCGTTGGAACTCGTGCGATCGATCGAGGTCGATCCCCAGCAGGCGATGACCGTAGGGACCGGCGCACGAACACCCACCTCGGGACTGGATGCCGAACACGTCGTTGAGCAGCGCCACCACGTAGTTGTGGTGGAGGTACCGGTCGCCGTGGCGGATCACGAACGACACGATCGACAGCCGCTCGGCCTCGTGGCTTCCGAGCACGTTGATCCCGGGGTGCTGCTCCCAGGTCGCGATCGCTCGGCGGACGAACGCGGACTCGCGCGCCTCGATCACCTCGGCGCCGACCGCCTCCTTCAGCTGGAAGACGAGACCGGCGCGGATCGACTCGATGATCGCCGGCGTTCCGGCCTCCTCGCGGTGCTCGATCTCGTGGTGGTAGTCGTGCTCGGTGGTGCTGACGTAGCGAACGGTGCCGCCGCCCGGCAGGTCGGGAACACGGTTGGTGAACAGCTCACGCCGCGCCACGAGCACACCGGGTGTGCCCGGCCCGCCGATCAGCTTGTGGGGCGAGATGAAGATGGCGTCCTTGTACGCAAGACCGCCGTCGGCGTTCGACCCCATGTCGATGGCCACGTAGGGCGCGGCCGCGGCGTAGTCCCAGAGCGACAGTGCGCCGTGCTCGTGCAGCAGGGTCGACACGGCGATCGTGTCGGTGATGATGCCGGTGACGTTCGATGCCGCCGAGAACGAGCCGATCAGCGTGGGTCGATGGGCGTGGCGGAGCAGTTCCCGCTCGAGATGGTCGAGGCTCACGTGACCGTCGGCGTCTTCGTCGATGATCACGACGTCGGCGATCGACTCGCGCCACGGGAGTTCGTTCGAGTGGTGTTCGAACGGGCCGATGAACACGACGGGACGTTCATCGGCGGGGATCGACGCAGCGAGGTCGTATCGATCATCGAGTGCCGACGGAATCTTGAGACCGAGCACGCCGAGCAGCTTGGCCACCGCGTGCGTCGCACCGCTGCCGCAGAACACCACGGCGTGCTCCTCCCGATCAGCACCGACGCAACGACCGATGATGTCGCGGGCCTCCTCGCGCAGGCGGGTCGTCTGCAGCCCGGTGCCCGACGACTCGGTGTGCGTGTTGGCGTACAGCGGCAGGACCACCGTGCGGATGTAGTCCTCGATGAAGCTCAGCGATCGACCAGAAGCGGTGTAGTCGGCGTAGATGATCGGGCGTGGACCGTAGGGTCCGTCGATCACGTCGTCGAGTCCGATCACCGACTCGCGCACCGAAGCGATCAGCTCAGCGGTGGCACCGTTCGTCGTGTCCATCCCTCCAGTGAACCACCGAACCGAACGAGGGAGCGCTCGCCGGTTCCCCATACGATGCGCTGCGGCATGGAGGTGGTGGACCAGATGAACTCGGGTGGGCTCAGCACCGCCGAGGTTGCGCAGCGTGTCGCTGCCGGTCAGGTCAACGTCACGCCGGAGCCGCCGGGGCGCACGTTCGGGCAGATCGTGGCGGCGAACGTGTTCACGGTCGTCAACGCCATCATGCTCACGCTGTTCGTGTTGGTGCTGGTGGCCGGCAGCCCGCAGGACGGGCTGTTCGTCGGGGTGGTGCTGTCCAACTCGGCGATCGGCATCGTGCAGGAAGTGCGAGCGCGGCGCGAGCTGCAGCGCCTCGAGGTGGTCACCGAGCCGATGGCTGCCGTGGTTCGTGATGGCGTGTCGGTCGAGGTGCCCACGGACGAGTTGGTGCTCGACGACCTCGTCGAACTTCGCCTCGGTGGTCAGGTTGCCGTCGACGGCTCGGTGATCGAATCCACGGGCCTTCGACTCGACGAGTCGATGCTCACCGGTGAGTCGCTGCCAGTTGCGAAGCGCGACGGAGATCAGGTGATGTCGGGCAGTTTCGTGGTGGCGGGCAACGGCCGCATCCGTGCGTCGGCGGTGGGTGCCGACAGCTACGCCAGCAGGCTCGCCACCGAGGCCAAGCAGTTCACGGCGGTGCAGTCGCAGCTGCGCGCCGGTATCGATCAGATCCTGCGATGGTTGACGGTGATCATCCCGGTGGCGTCGATCCTGCTGTTCGTCAACCTGCTCGCGGCCGAAGATCAGTGGCAGGACGCGCTGCTCGGCACGGTGGCCGCGGCGGTGGCGATGGTTCCCGACGGCCTCGTCCTGCTCACCAGCCTGTCGTTCATGGCGGGGATGATCGCCCTCGCCCGACGCAACGCGCTTGCCAAGCAACTCTCGACGGTCGAGGTATTGGCTCGCGTCGACGTGTTGTGCCTCGACAAGACCGGGACGATCACCACCGGGGACATCACCTTCACGGCGGTGCATGCCGCCGAGGGACGCACCGACGACGAGGCCCGCGAGGCGCTGGTCGCACTCGCCGCCTCCGATCGAGACCCCAATGCGACCATGGCGGCGATCGCGAGGGCGGTCGGGGCCGAGACCAGTTGGGAGATCGCCGAACGCGAGCCCTTCAACAGCGAGCGCAAGTGGTCGGCAGCGTCATTCGTCGAGCGCGGTTGGTTCTACCTCGGAGCGCCGGACTTCCTCCTCGACGCCGATGATCCGACCAGGGTGGTGGTCGAGCGCCTGAGCACGGGTGGCAAGCGTCTCCTCGCAGTGATCACCGCCGACGAGGCACCCGTTGACGGCGGCCTGCCGGCGGCGAGGCGCACGCTGGCGATCGTCGAACTCGACGACGAGATCCGCCCGGACGCCCCCGAGATCCTTGCGTACTTCGCCGAGCAGGACGTGGTGTTGAAGGTGATCTCCGGCGACAACCAGGACACGGTGGCGGCCATCGCCGCCCGAGCCGGGCTCGACGTGGTCGGCGAACCGGTCGACGCCCGCACGCTGCCCGACGACATCGATGCCCTGGCCGATGCGCTCGACCGGGGCACCGTGTTCGGCCGGGTGCAGCCGCAGCAGAAGCAGGCCATCGTCCAGGCCCTCCAGTCGAGCGGGCACGTGGTGGCGATGACCGGCGATGGCGTCAACGACGTGCTGGCACTCAAGGACGCCGATCTCGGCATCTCGATGGGCTCCGGCAGTGAGGCAACCAGAGCCGTTGCCGACCTCGTGCTGACCGACAACGCGTTCTCGAGCCTGCCCACGGTCGTGCAGGAGGGTCGCAAGGTCATCAACAACGTCGAACGAGTCTCGAACCTGTTCGTCACCAAGGCGGCGTACGCGGTGTTGCTGACGTTCACCGTCGCGTTGGTCAACAGCCCGTTTCCGTTCCTTCCGAGACAACTCACGCTGATCGGAACGTTCAGCATCGGGGTGCCGGGCCTCTTCTTGGCGCTTGCCCCCGAAGTCGATCTCGTCCGCCCCGGCTTCTTGCGCCGTGTGCTTCGATTCTCGGTGCCCGCTGGTCTCACGGCGGGAACCGCGACGTTGATTGCGTACGAAGTGGCGCTCAATCTGCACGATCTCGACCTCGACGAGGCCCGCACGCTGGCGACGATGACGTTGCTCTCCCTCGGTCTCGTCGTGCTGGCGGTGGCGAGCCGGCCACTGCGCCTGTGGAAGATCGGTCTGGTCGCTGCGATGGGTGCGGGCTACGCCGTGGTGCTGGTCGTGCCGTGGCTGCGTGAGTACTTCGCGCTGGTGCTGTTCTGGAACACCGCTTGGTGGACAGCGCTCGCTGCCGTGCTGGTCGGTGGCGCGGTGGTCGTCGCCGTCGGCATCTTCACGTCCCGGCGCTGAGGCGCCCGGGACTCACGAGATGGTCGAATCGACCTCGACGTCGTGGTCGAGTGCGACCAGTGCGTCGTCGAAGCGTTCCAGGAGATCGGCGAACCAGCGTCCGGCCCGATGGAGAACGAACATGACACGAACAGTCTCTCGCCGACCAGTGCGAAACGCACAATCGGGCGTTCGCTTGGTCGCTCCCAGGCCGCCCGGGCGGGGTCGGATCAGACCAAGCCGAGGGCGCACATGGCGGCGGCGACACGCTCGAAGCCGGCGATGTTTGCGCCGTTCGCCAGGTTGCCGGGCGAGCCGAATTCCTCGGCGTGATCGTGGCAGGTCCGATGGATGTTGGCCATGATCTCGGCCAGGCGTTGCTCGGTGTGATCGAAGGTCCACGAGTCGCGGCTGGCGTTCTGCTGCATTTCGAGGGCCGACGTCGCGACCCCGCCGGCGTTGGCGGCCTTGCCGGGGCCGAAGCCCACGACGGCCTCCTCGAACACGGCGACCGCCTCGGGAGTGCAGGGCATGTTGGCGCCTTCGGCAACGGCGATGCACCCGTTGCCGGCGAGCGTCCGTGCATCGCGTTCGGTGAGTTCGTTCTGTGTGGCGCAGGGCAGGGCCACGTGGCATCCGATGTCCCAGATGCTCGCATCCGCAGAGAACGTGGCGGTCGGAACGTGGTCGAGGTAGGCCGAGACGCGTTGGCGACGCTCGAGCTTGATCTCCTTGAGTACGTCGAGGCGAAGTCCATCGGGGTCGTGCAGGACCCCTGACGAATCGGAGCACGCGACGACCACCGCGTTGCGGGCCTGGGCCTTCTCGATGGCATGGATCGCCACGTTGCCCGAACCCGACACCACCACGGTGCGCCCATCGAGCGAGGTGGCGCGAGCGCCGAGCATCTCCTCCACGAAGTACACGAGTCCGTACCCGGTTGCCTCGGTGCGCACCAGTGCGCCGCCCCACGCAGTGCCCTTGCCGGTCAGCACCCCGGACTCGTATCGGTTGGTGATGCGCTTGTACTGGCCGAACAGCCAGCCGATCTCGCGAACCCCCACGCCGATGTCGCCGGCGGGCACATCGGTCTGTTCGCCGAGGTGTCGGTACAGCTCCAGCATGAAGCTCTGGCAGAAGCGCATGATCTCGTCGTCGGACCGGCCCTTGGGGTCGAAGTCGGAACCGCCCTTGCCGCCGCCGATCGGCAGCCCGGTCAGCGCGTTCTTGAAGATCTGTTCGAACCCGAGGAACTTGACGATGCCGAGATCGACCGAGGGATGGAATCGGAGCCCGCCCTTGTACGGGCCGAGCGCGCTGTTGAACTCCACTCGCATCCCGCGGTTGATGTGGATCTCGCCGCTGTCGTCGCGCCACGGAACCCGGAAGATGATCTGACGCTCGGGCTCACAGATGCGCTGGATGATCTTCTGCTCCGCGTACTCGGGGTGCTTCTCGATCACCGGCCCGAGCGATTCGAGTACCTCACGGACGGCTTGGTGGAACTCGAGTTCGCCCTCGTTGCGCCGGATGATGTCGTCGAGAATCGGTTGCAGTGCTGCGGTGATCATGTGGCTGAGCGTCCTTGCTTCCAGTAGCCACGGGCGGTGACGTTGCGACGCGACCGCCCACGGGTGTCGAACAGATGTGTACGGAGACGCTGCACGGCGGCGGCTTCACCGGCGACCCACACCGCATCGGGGAGCGCGGCCAGCGCCTCGACCGCCGCCACCAGCGAGGAGCCGGGGGCGGCGTCGGCGTCGGCGTCGTGCCACGAGATGGTGGCGTTCGGATGGTGGGGAAGGTCGAATCGAGCGGACGGGTCGGCGATCTCGACGTACACGTCGATTCGGTGGGCCGGATCGATCCATTCGAGGAGTTGCCCGATCGCCGGGATCGCGGACTCGTCGCCTGCGAGGAGGAACGACGTTGCGGATGGATCGAGCGGTTCGCTGCGCCCTGGCCCGGAGATCGCCACCTCGTCGCCCACCGT
This sequence comes from Ilumatobacteraceae bacterium, assembly GCA_963793335.1. Taxonomy (GTDB): domain Bacteria; phylum Actinomycetota; class Acidimicrobiia; order Acidimicrobiales; family Ilumatobacteraceae; genus Sva-07. The sequence continues at coordinate 69,593 of CAWBZS010000020.1, forward strand.
TGCTCGCCGAGCCCAGTCGGTGGCGGCACCGTGGTCGTGGAGCGCCACGTCGAGCGTGAGTTCGAGCTGGACGGGGTCGAAGTACCGAGGGGTGAACGTCCGGATGGGTGCGCGATCGCCGTTCGCGAGTTCGAACTGGTTGCCGGTCCATGTCGGCATCTCGATCTCGTCGCGCCCCGGTGGGGGCAGGAGCAGTCGCACGCTCGATGCCGGCGATTCGAGGGTGAAGCCGGCGAGTTCGTCACCGCCGAGCACGATGCGCAGCATCCTCGGGCTCAACGAGTCGATCGACCGGATGCGGAGGCGCCGGAAGTGCGGTGGCTCACGACGAACCCGCGGTGTCGTGACCGCGGCGTCGTCGGTCGGGCCGGTGGTGCCGGTGGTGGCGTCGCTCGAGGTCACCCGACCATGTTGGCATCGACATCGGGCAGCGCCTCGCCGAGTGACTATCAATCCGTCCGACATCCAGGAGATCTTCGATGGGGACTGCGGGATGCGAGCATGTGCCGATGAGCGCTGTCGAACCTGAACCCGCAGGCGGATGTTGCGCACCGACACGGAGCGAATCGGCATCGTCGGCGCCGGCAGCGTGACCACATCGAGGGCGCGCACATCATCGATCACGACTTCGTCGATCTTCCCGGCGGACCGTTCATCATGGGCAGCGATGAGCCCACCCCATTCCCCGCCGACGGCGAGGGCCCGACCCGAACCGTCGAGGTCGCGCCGTTTCGGATCAGCCCGTACGCGGTGACCAACGCCCGGTTCGCCGCGGTTCGTCGAGGCCACCGGCCACGTCACCGAGGCCGAGCGGTTCGAGTGGTCGTTCGTGTTCCATCTCCTCCTGCCCGACGACTTCGAGCCGACGCGTGCGATCCAGGGAGCTCCGTGGTGGCGGCAGGTGTACGGCGCCGACTGGCGACATCCCGCGGGTCCGCAGTCGAGCCTCGACGACCTCGGCGACCATCCGGTCGTGCACGTCTCCTGGAATGATGCAGCGGCGTACTGCGCCTGGGCGGGGGTCAGGCTGCCCACCGAGGCCGAGTGGGAGTATGCCGCGCGCGGCGGGTTGGTGCAGCAGTCGTTCGCGTGGGGCGCCGAGTTCGCGCCCGGTGGTCGAACGATGTGCAACATCTTCGAGGGCGACTTCCCCACGAACAACACCGCCGACGACGGCTACGTCGCGACGGCTCCCGTCGATGCGTTCGACCCGAACGGCTACGGGTTGTTCAACGTGGCCGGCAACGTCTGGGAGTGGTGCCAGGACCGGTTCACGACGCCGCGCCGGTCCCGCCGACCCCGCTGCCGACGCAACGAGGGTGATCCGTGGTGGCTCGTACCTGTGCCACGACTCGTACTGCAACCGCTACCGGGTGGCGGCGCGGACGTCGAACACGATCGACTCCACCACCGGCAACATGGGGTTCCGGGTCGCCAGCGACGCCGTCAGGTCGTAACGGGATCGGTCCCGGGTCGAGGCGGTCAGGTTCGAGCGGGTGTCCGACCGGACACCGCCCCGACCAGTTCGCCATCGGAGCGCCACACGGTGGCGTCGATCAGGTAGTGGTGCAGGTTGAGGAACACGAACAGCGCGAGCAGCCAGGTCGCCGGTTCGATCTCGACGGGAATCAGGCGCTGGAGCAGGGGGGAGGCGTAGCGGGTGAGGAACAGCCCGGCGCACGCTGCCGCGACGAAGATCTGGAGCAGTTCCCACTGCTCGCGGCGCGAGGTGGGGGCGCTGTAGCCATTCAGTGCGTGTTGAGCCCGGTAGCAGCACGCCACGTACTGCAGTGCGTGGAACGCGGGCAGCATGATCACCGCCGCGTAGAGGCCGGGGATCCACCCCACCCACATCACCGCAGCCATCAACGGTGCCACCACCGTGGCAGGCGGCAGACGGTGCTGGCGGGCTGATGCTCGGGCGAGTACGCCGACGAGGAAGGCAATGGTGACGACCACGACAATCGCTCGCGCGGATGTCGACAGCGAGGGCACGAGGTCGGCTCGGATCGTGAAACCGTCGACGTCGGCGATCGTGCGCCCGGTGGCATACGACGCAACCGACAGCCCCCAGAGCGGGTAGAGCCCGTAGCGGATCGCCAGTGCCTCACGCGAGGTGAGCCTGAAACCGGCGAACCCGGCCGCGAGGCGCACGACACCGTAGGTCTGCTTGATGTAGTGCCACATCGTGAGCAGGAAGACGATCGTGACGCTGGAGCGCAACACGTCGACCGCGGTCGTCGAGCCAGCGATCGCCCCGACGACACCGGCAGCGATGAGTGCGAACAACAGCACGGGCCCGTAGAGCAGCGCGATCGGGTGACGCCTGATCGACGCGCCGCGGTCGTGGTAGGCGAGCCGGTACGACATGGCGAAGTGCATCGCGCCGACACCGGCCGCACCCCACACCAACCACGATCCGGTCGGGAAGTCGCGCCCGGCGGCATCCGAGATCACCAGTACCACCCACGCGACGACCGCCACCCAGCCGAGCGCCCAGGCGTCGAGACGGGGCGTCAGCAGTGCTCGTCGGCGTGCATCGCCTCGCCCGGAGGTCGACTGCGCGTCGGGAGTGATCGCCAGCGACATCCACGGAAAGCTATCCGACGACGCCTCGCCCGTTGGAACGGTGGCGCGCCGGTGGTGCGTAGGTCTAGTGTGCTCCGAATGCGCAAAGTCTCTCTGGCGGTCATCGCCTCGTTCGCTGCCCTTGCGATCACCACGTCCGTGACCGGAGGCGCCTTCGACGTCGGCGGCCAAGGAAACGACAACGTGGGCGAGATCACGATCACGAAGCAGATCAGCGGGTGACCAGACCCCGCCGGCGCAGTGGGAGTTCACGATCACGAGCGAGAACTGTGGCGACTCGATCGTCGGGCCCGGCGGCGGGCTGTCGTCGACCACGGTCACCATCGACGGCAGCGGAGGCTCGGCGACCGTCAGGGCGCAGGATTTCCAGAGGTCGTGGAATCGGTGCTGACATCCAGTGTACGTACGGGGTCGTCGGAGACCCCGGTCGACGGATGGACGGCCTCGCCCGAGGCGTACACCAGCGTCGTCGTGGGGGAGACCGCGGGCTTCGTCAACAGGTCGGAGACCACGCACCAGCACCACCTCGACCACCAGCACCACCTCGACGTCGGTCGCACCCACCACGTCGGGCGACGAGACCCCGACGACCGTGGCGGTCACCACTGCGGCGCCGCAGCTGCCGGATACCGGCTCGGACTCGAACACGCAGCTCGCGCTGATCGCCGGAGCGGTCCTGCTTGCGGGTATCGCTGCCACCATGGCATCGCGCCGGCGTCCTGTCTCCTGATTGCAGGCCATCGCGCGGTTCGGTGACAGCGTCCTGTACCGGCGCGATCAGGTCGCGGCAGGATGATCGAGATGACCTCGCCGACTGACAGTGAGAATGTGGAGTGTGATCCTGCGGTCGCCGGGTCGGACTCTTCGAGTGAGTGTTCATCGTTGGTGACGTGAACGCGATTCGTCGACCCGGTGGCCGCAGGTTCGCTTCGGCACACGCATGTGTTCGAGCGGAACGTGACCTCAGAGGAGCCTGCACTCAGCGGAGCCTGCACGAACGACGGCTGGCTGTCTCGAGCTGCAGTGCTGGCTTGTCGGGCGCGAAGCCCTGGAGTTCGTCGCCACCGAGCACGATGCGCAGCATCCGCTCACTCAACGCATCGACCGACCGCACCTGGAGGCGACGGAAGGTCGGCGGCGCCAGTCACGTTCGCTGTGGTGCTCGACCGGACACTGCGCGGACCAGTTCGCCGTCGGATCGGCACACGGTGGCGTCGATCAGGTAGTGGTGGAGGTTGAGGAACACGAACAGTGCGAGTAGCCATGTTGCCGGTTCGATCTCGACGGGAATCACGCGTTGGAGCAGCGTGGAGGCGTAGCGGATGAGGAACAGCCCGGCGCATGCCGCGGCGACGAAGATCTGGAGCAGTTCCCACTGTTCGCGGCGCGAGGTCGGGGCGCTGTAGCCGTTGAGCGCGTGTTCGGCCCGGTAGCAGCATCGTGAGCAGGAACACGATCGTGACGCTGGAGCGCAACGCGTCGGCCGCAGTCGTCGAGCCGGCGATCGCCCCGACGACACCGACAGCGATGAGGGCGAACAGCAGCACGGGGCCGTACAGCAGCGCAATCGGATGGCGCCTGATCGATGCGCCGCGGTCGTGGTAGGCGAGCCGGTAGGACATGGCGAAGTGCATCGCGCCGACCCCGGCAGCTCCCCAGATCAACCACGATCCGGTCGGGAACTCGCGTCCGGCAGCGTCGGAGACCATCAGCACGACCCACGCGATCACGGCGACCCATCCGAGCGCCCATGCGTCGAGCCCGGGCGTCAGCAACGCTCGGCGGGGCGCAGTGCCGCGGCCCGGTGTCGACTGGGCATCAGGAGGTCGCCAGCGACATGATCGCGATGGTATCCACGGTCATCGACGGCGTCGACTGTTGCGTTGGGCGGCCAGGTCTGCCTACTGTCTTCCGATGCGCAAGATCTCCCTGGCCGTGATCGGCTCGTTCGCGGCTGTTGTCCTCGCCACGTCGGTATCTGGCGGCGGCACCTTCGAGGTCGGGGGAAACGGGCAAGTGGCCAACTTGACCATCGTCAAGGAGGTCAACGGCGACACCACCGGGCTCGATCCGTGGGAGTTTTCGATCGTCAGCGAAAACTGTGGCCCAACGATTGCGGGGCCGGGCGGCGGGGTGTCGTCCCTCACCGTCACGATTCCTGCGGGCGGCGGTTCGACATCTGTGATGGCGCAACGGTTCGTTACCGCAATCGGCGTGCCCGAGTCGTGTACCTACCGTGTATCGGAGACGCCGGTCGACGGCTGGGATACCGAACGTGGCACCTTCGGGGGCGTCTCGGTGCCGGGCACGGTGACGTTCGTCAACACCGCCGACACGACCAGCAGTTCGTCGTCGAGCAGTTCGTCGTCGAGCAGTTCGTCGTCGAGCACGACGTCGACCTCGGTGGCATCGGAACCGACGGCCACCGTCGACGACAGCAACACCGCCGACACGACCAGCAGTTCTTCGTCGAGCAGTTCGTCGTCGAGCAGTTCGTCGTCGAGCACGACGTCGACCTCGGTGGCATCGGAACCGACGGCCACCGTCGACGACAGCACAACGACGGTTGTTGCAACAACGGCGCAGCCGCAGCTGCCGGCAACCGGATCGGACTCGAACACGCAGCTCGCGCTGGTTGCCGGATCGGTCTTGCTCGCAGGCATCGCTGCCACCATGGCATCCCGCCGGCGTCCTGCCTCCTGATCGCAGGCCATTGCGCGGTTCGGTGACAGCGTCCTGTGCCGGCGCGATCAGGCCGCGGCAGGATGATCACCATGACCGCGCCGACTGACGTCGCTCGCTTCCACGCGGGAGTACGACGCGCACCCTGACGATCGCGTCCGTCTGTTCGGTGCGATCGCCGAGGTGGTGCCGGCGACGGCACGCGCCCTGTATCCAGGCAGTTACGTCGACATCGCCCCGTCGGTCTGGTTCGACCATGTCACGTACGTCGACGTCGACAAGCGGGCCCCGAAGTTCTTCGGTGAGGCCGCCGCCGTCGAAGAACTCGTCGACGCCAAACGAACGGCACTCGACCTGCCGGATCGACCAACTTCGATCACGTTCCACCACCTCGACTACCAGACGCCGTTGCCCGAGCCCGCGGAATCGTTCGATCTGCTGGTGTCGCTGTACGCCGGGTTCATCTCCGAGTACTGCACCGAGCACCTCCGACGGGGCGGGGCCCTCCTCGTGAATCCCAGCCACGGCGATGCCGCGATGGCGTCGATCGACCCTCGCTACGAACTCGCCGGCGTGGTCGTCAGCGACGCTCGCGGCTACCGGGTCAGCAGCGTCGACCTCGACACGTACCTCCTGGCCAAGAAGCCCGACGCGGTCACCGTCGATTCGCTGCATCGCAGTGGTCGCGGCATCGTGTACACCCGTTCGCCGTTCGCCTACCTGTTCACCCGAGTCCGTTGACAGTCACCGCCGGCGCTCGATGACCGAGTTCGATGTCGTGGTCGTCGGTGGCGGGATCAGTGGGCTTGCCGTAGCTGACGGTCTCACCGCTGCCGGCCTGAGCGTCACGGTGCTCGAAGCCGGCGAACGCGTTGGCGGTCGGATGATGTCGCAGCCGGTTCCGGGCGGCGACGCCGACCTCGGTGCAACGTGGTTCTGGCCGGGTGAGCGGCGCATCGGCGCACTGGTGGATCGTCTGGGGATCCCGATCCATCGACAATGGAGCGACGGCGACACGTTGATCTCGGCGAACGGCCGGACGCGCCGCGGTGCCGTGGCAGGCGCCCCCGGCCTGGCGATTCAGCAATGGTGCGAGTGCCGTACCCGACGCGTTGGCGGGCCGGCTGCCGGAGGGAGTCGTGCAGTTGGGTTGTCCGGTGGAACGCATCGAGCGCACCGCCGATGGAGTCGAGGTGCATCTCAGCGATCGAGTGGTGTCGGCGAGGCATGCGGTCGTGGCGCTGCCACCGTCGCTCGCCGTCGCAGCCGGTCTGGTCGCCCGCGACGACCTCGACCCCGATCTCGCCGCGGTGGCGTCCACGATCCCTGTCTGGATGGGCGCCACCGTGAAGGCGGTGGCGGTGTACGGCGAGCCGTTCTGGCGCACCGCGGGGCTCTCCGGTCAGGCGAGCTGCGCCGAGGGCCCGCTGCACGAGATCCACGACATGAGTGGGCCCGAGGGTCACCCGGCGATGCTGTTCGGCTTCGGCCAGTCCGGACCGGGACGTGCTGACCTGACCCCGAGCGTCGTCACCGATCAGCTCACGGCGCTGTTCGGGCCGCATGCAGCCGCACCGGTCGATGTGATGATCCGTGACTGGCGGCGAGCGCCTCGCACCACACCCCTGTCGGGGCAGCCGAGTCAGCGCTACGACCTGTTCGGATCGCCGGTCCTTCAACGGCCGACGTGGGGTGGTCGGCTGTACTGGACATCGACCGAAACGTCCACCGACGCCCCTGGTCACATCGAGGGAGCCTTGGCAGCCGCCGAGCGAACCGTTCAGTCGATCACCGCCAACCCAACCGCCAACACGACCGGTCACATCACCAGCAACCGAATCGAGCCGACGCCATGACCATCCGCACCCCGCTGTCGCTCGCCGAGTTGATCGACGAACTCGATCTCGCTCAGCGCTTCAGCGTCGACCTCGTCGCCGAGCTCACACCCGATCAGATCGTCTGGCGACCCCATCAGGACAGCAGTGCGATCGGCTGGCATCTCGGTCATCAAGCCGCGGTGTGCCACTACATGGTCCGCAACCTCACCGCCGCCGAGCCGCCGATCGACCGGCACTTCGATGTGCTGTTCGACTCGGCGACCACCGAGCCCGACCGTGATCCGCTTCCGTCCGTGCCAGAGATCCTGGCGTACCGGGAGGCGGTTGCTGCGAGCGCTCGCGTGACGCTCACACGCATCGTCGATCGGCGTGTCGGGGCGCCGGACCAACTCACGATGGTCGCCCGCGGACTCGTGAGTGCGCTGATCAACCACGAGTACCAACACAGCACATGGATCGGCGAGGTGCGCGACACCATGGTCGACACGCCGGCGCCGAGTCCAGCATCGAATCGTCTCACGTCCGTCGACGGTTACTGGATGATCCAGGCCGGCTGACGGCGCTGTGGGCGTGTGGCTGCGAGTGGCGGAACGGGAGGGATTCGAACCCCCGAGCCTTTCGGCCGGCCGCTTTCAAGGCGGCTGCATTCGTCCGCTCTGCCACCGTTCCGCTCCCGAGGATACCGCCGCTACACTGCCTGCTCCCAGGAGAGGTGCCAGAGCGGCCGAATGGGATGCCCTGCTAAGGCATTGACCCTCCGGGGTCCGTGGGTTCAAATCCCACCCTCTCCGCCACGACGACCGGCGCACCTCAGGTGCGCCGGTCGTTGCATGTTGGCGTCGAGCACATGACGCTCATGTTGCGGTTTGGTGACAAACCGAGTAGACCAGTGAGCTGACATCTGGCGTCGACCGAGGCGGATGGGTGATCGGACATCGAAGAGCGTGCCCCCGGTGCGTGGATCGAGCGAGACCACACAATGACGAGACATCACCACGACCCCGACGCCACCCCGGCGAACCTCGACCAGTTCTGGAGCGACGACGCCGACTGGACCCCGAGCGACCTCGAACGACCCGACGCACGGGTCACGGTTGGCGCAGGTGCCACTGTCTCGCGCTGGTGGGACTCGTTGCTCGGTGGGAGCGCCCCTTCCGGTCGAACGCACGGGACGCCCGCTGCGGGTTCCCCGCGGCCGATCGACGACCTCGGTGACGGTGATCATGCGGGCGGCGCCTGGTTCGTTGAACCGCGCAAGCGCAGCAGCCCCAGGGGCGGGATCGACCCGATGGTTGCTCGTATCGGTGGCCTCGTCATCGCTGTCACGCTCGCTGTGCCGTTGGTGCTCGGCTTCACCTCGTCGTCCGACGACGAATCGCTGCGCACCGCCACGGCGCCGTCCACGTCGGTCGGGACCACGATCCAGACCATCCCGCTTGGCGCAGCTGATCCCGCTGCTCCGGTCGAGGAGTCGGCCGACTCGCCGACCACCAGTTCCGAAGCGTCGAGCGCTGCGGCCGCCTCGTCGAGCCCCGCCTCGTCGTCGTCCTCTTCTTCTTCTTCTTCCTCCTCCTCCTCCTCCTCCTCGTCGTCGTCGTCGTCAGCGCCTTCGTCGGACACGACCGCCGCACCGGTGGCCGCGGCCGCCACGCCGGCAGCCGCCGCACCCGCCCCCGCCACCACCGCGTCGGCGTGCGGAAGCTCGTACGAGGTCGCGGCCGGCGACTTCTGGATCCGTATCGCCGATGCCTCGGGTGTGACGCTCGCATCGCTGCTCGACGTGAACGACGCCACGACCGACACCGCGCTGCTGCCCGGTCGCTCGATCTGTCTCCCGGTGGGCGCGTCCACCCCGGCACCGCCGCCGGCTCCCACCACCACAGCGCCACGGGCGACCACCACCACAGCACCGCGGGCGACCACCACCTCGCCGCCGGCCACGAGCGCTCCCGTCACCACACCAGCACCTGCGCCGACGCCGACCACCACGTCGCCCCCGCGCACGAATGTGTCGGCCTCCGAAGCCGAGGCGATCATCCGCAGCGTGTGGCCCGACGAACTCGAAGATCGCGCCGTGTTGATCGCGTGGCGCGAGAGCAGACACCAGCCCGATGCCTACAATGGCACGTGCTGCTACGGGTTGTTCCAGATGTACTACACCGTGCATCGCAGTTGGCTCACCGCATACGGAATCAACTCGGCCAGCGATCTGTACGACCCGCTCAAGAATGCTCAGGCCGCCTATGCGTTGTATCAGCGTGCCGGCGGATGGGGCCCGTGGAGCCAGACCGCCTACGGCTGATTGGCAGTCGCCATCTCGGCGATCAGGCACTACACTGGCGACTCACGAATTGCGCTCGTAGCTCAATGGATAGAGCACTTGACTACGGATCAAGCGGTTGGGAGTTCGACTCTCTCCGAGCGCGCTGAACGGCTGAGGGGCTTTCCGTCATCGGAGAGCCCCTCAGTCGCGAAGTACCGCTGATCGCAGGTTGTCGAGCGCAGTAGCCGGATCGGCGTCATTCCTGTCGACCGCGACGAACGCTGATGCGTAGCGGTCGGCCGCCAGCACGCTGTGAAGGATCGCTGTGCCGACGAGGGCGATGTCGGCGCCGCTGCTCGGAACGAGGAGGCCGACTCGATGCCGCAGTTCGCCGTCGTCGAAGTCCACCTCGAAGCTGCCGATCCGCAGCAGCACGTTGATCCGGGAGGCAAGTTCCGCGGCGGCGCGCCGGCGCCCCTCGTCGGTGACGCCCAGCACGCAGATGACGATCAGCTGTGCCTCGGGCTCGAACGCCTGCACGAAACAGTCGACGTCGATCTCGTCGCCCTGATACCGGGCATGGACCACGCCTGAGGTCCCGATCTCGTACGGCCACTGCTCCTGGTCGAGGAACGCCACGACGGTGTCGACCAGCGAGCCGCGACTCATGTGTCCCTCAGCGATCGGTTCGCATCGCGGTGCTTCTTGGCTGCTGCGGTGTCGATGAGTTCGGCGACGAGCTGGGTGGTGAGTGGGTGCGTCTTCCCCCGCACCTTGCGCTCAGTGAAGTACTTCCAATGTGCTGCATTGCCGGACTTGGGTGTCCCATCTGGGCGGCAGTGGGCGTGGATGACGATGGTGTTCAGCCGTCGAACGGCCACTTCGACGGAGAACTCCCCTTTCAGCCGATCGTCGTTCGAACGATAGGTCCGCATCACTTCGCCACGCCCGATCAGGCCAGCGTCGAGTTGCGCCTTGAGTGTGTCCTTGTTCGGGGCGGCGGCGAACTCCGTGACCGCGCGCTGCTCGAGTTGGCGCTCGGCCCTGTCGCCTGCTTGCTGTTCGCGACGGGTGAGCGTCTTCTCGAGCGCGACGACGAGTGTCTCCACCTCGGGCAGGGTTTCGGCGAACTCGGCCCACGGCAGTTCGGTCCGCTTGGCCAAACCCACCCTCACCTTTTCGGCGTTCCTCTGATGCTTCGTGCCGATGCCCTCCTTGCGAACGACGGCGAATCGCCCAGCGAGGTCGTCGACCTTCTCGACGAGGGCCGCAACCTGGGAGAAGCACTTCTCGGCTGTGTCGATCGCGTTCGTCGCGGCATCGATGTCGAGCGCGCTGGTCGCCCTGAGTACCTCGGCATCTGCCGCGCGGAGTTCTGGAAAGCGGAGGATCAGCGCATCGTCGAGCCCAGACAGCACCAGCGTCTCGCGTCGATCGAGGATGGCCTGTCGGTCGGCGAACTGCTTGGTGACGATCTGCTCCCAGTCCTGCTTCTCCTGCATTTGCGCCTGAGCTGCCGCGAGTGCTGCCGCTTCGCGTTGTTCGTCGGCCTGCGCACGCTCGGCGCGAGTGGCGACGTTGGTGGGATCGTTGAACCGGGCTTCGCGAGCCGCCCGTTCCGCATCGCGTTGGCGGGCTGCTTCCTGCGTGGCGGCCTCGGCGCCGGGATCCGGGGCCGGTTGAACCGGGCGGAGCCCGGCAGACCGATCGACATCCCTGGTCGCGCTTCGGGCATCGATGCCGCGAGCTGCACCGCGCTGATGGATCAGCGCGTCCCTGAGGTTCGGATCGAGTTCTCGACGGATCACGGCCGACCGTTGAATACGGCCCGGCGACGGCGCATCAGCAAGTGGGCCGGGAAGCCGCGCGTTGGCGGCTTTCGCCGCCGTGACTCGGAGGTCGACGTCCGTGCTCGCCCCCGACGCGTGACGGGTCATCGCGGGGCTGGCCGGCTCGACGAGCGCCGATGTGCGCTCCTGCTCGGTGCGCCCAATCGCCTCGTGCATCCTCGCAAGGTAGCACGGGCCAAAACGGCGACGACCGGGTCGATGTACTCCTCCCGAGTGACGTCGCCGCGCTGTCGGACGTCCGACGCAAGTCGCATGCCTACAGTTGGCGTCGTGGGATCGACCGTGTTGACGTCCAAGCTCGCCGGATTCGGCACGACGATCTTCGCCGAGATGTCGGCGCTCGCCGCCGAGACCGGGGCGATCAATCTGGGCCAGGGTTTCCCCGACACCGATGGCCCCCACGAAGTGCTCGATGCGGCAATCGACGCGATCCGTGGCGGCCTCAACCAGTATCCGCCTGGCCCCGGCACGCTGGAGCTGCGCCAGGCGATCGCCGACCATCAGCAACGCTGGTACGGCATCGAGCTCGATCCGGCCAGCGAGGTGGTGGTCACCGCCGGTGCCACCGAGGCATTGGCCGGTGCGTTGCTCGGCATGCTCGACACCGGCGACGAAGTCGTGGTCTTCGAGCCGATGTACGACAGCTACCAGGCGTGCATCGCCCTCGCCGGCGCCCGTGCGGTCCCGGTGCTGCTGGCACCAGGCGACGACGGCCGGTACGTGTTCGACCCCGCCGAACTGACCGCCGCGATCACCGATCGCACCAAGCTGATCCTGCTCAACACACCGCACAATCCGACGGGCAAGGTGTTCGACCGCGCCGAACTCGCAACGATTGCACAGGTGGCGATCGACCGAGACCTGATCGTGGTCACCGACGAGGTCTACGAGCACCTGCTGTTCGACGGCCGCGAGCACGTGCCGATCTCCACGCTGCCGGACATGCGTGAACGCACGCTCACGATCTCCTCGGGCGGCAAGACGTTTCACACCACCGGTTGGAAGATCGGGTGGATGTCGGGGCCCGAACCGTTGGTGACTGCGGCCAAGACCGCCAAGCAATTCCTCACCTACGTCAACGGGGCACCGTTTCAACCCGCGATGGCAGTCGGGTTGGCGCTGCCGGACTCGTACTTCGACGAGCTGGCATCCACGCTCCAAACTGCACACGACCGCCTGCTTGCCGGCCTGCGCAGGGCTGGCTTCGTCGCGTACTCGCCGGACGGCACCTACTTCGTCACTGTCGACATCAGTCGCTCTGCTTCGGGGGGTGCACGAGACGACACCGATGGCGGGGGCGTGGCGTTCTGCCGGGCGCTGCCCGAACGTTGCGGCGTGGTGGCGGTGCCCAACGAGGTGTTCTTCGTGCGACCCGAGCACGGCCGCCACCTGGTGCGGTTCGCGTGCTGCAAACGTCTCGACGTGATCGATGCCGCCGTCGAGCGGCTCGTGCAGGGGTTCGCTTCGTGAGCTCCGTGCGCGTCGCCGCAGTCCAACACGACATCGCGTGGCACGACCGATCGGCCAACTTCGAACACCTCGCACCGATGGTCGCCGGAGCTGTCGCCAGTGGGGCGAGGATCGTGCTGCTCACCGAGACCTTCTCGACCGGGTTCTCCTTCGATTCACCGGACATCGCCGAGCCGGAAGGAGGGCCGTCCTCGCAGTTCCTCGTCGACATGGCGTCCACGCACCAGGTCTGGGTCGGTGGGTCGTGTCCTGAGATCGCCCCGGATGCGCCCGGCGACGATCAGCGTCCCTCCAACGTGTTCGTGTTGGCAGCGCCGGACGGCAGCGCCACTCGGTACCGCAAGATCCATCCGTTCTCTCACGCCGACGAGGAGCGCTACGTCCGTCCCGGCACCGACTTCGTCACCGTCGACATCGATGGCCTACGAGTGGCGCTGTTCGTCTGCTACGACCTCCGGTTCGCCGACGAGTTCTGGGCGCTCGCCAACGGCGTCGACGCCTACTTCGTCATCGCCAACTGGCCGGCCAAGCGGCGCCTGCACTGGTCGACGCTGCTGCGCGCCCGAGCCATCGAGAACCAGGCGTACGTGGTGGGGGTCAATCGGGTGGGGTCAGGCGGCGGGCTCGACTACTCGGGCGACAGTGCCATCATCGACCCGCTCGGCGAGGTGCTCGCCACGGGCGCCGGCGTCGAGACCGTCCTCCTGGCCGACCTCGACCCTGCCCACGTCGCCGCCACCCGCAGCCACTTCCGCTTCCTCCAAGACCGCCGCTGATTCCGTACGTTTGGTGTCAGACACCAAACGTGACGCCTCAGGGTGTTCGGTCGACCGGGCGCATCTGCATCGACACGCGAATGCCGTAGGGGGTGTCCTGCTGGCCGACCTCGATGAAGCCTTGTCGTGCATGGAATCGCAGCGACCCCTCGTTCGGCGGGTCGACGTTGACCTCCAACGCCAGATGGCTCACCGCATGGTGGTCGCGCAGATGCTCGTGCACGGCGGCGTAGAGCTCGGTGCCGAGGCCACGACCCTGAGCGCTGGTATCGAACGCCACCCGATCGAGGTACATGAAGTCGTCGTAGCGCTCGGTGAACCACCGGTAGTTCACCGAGTCGTAGTCGATGTTCGAGGGCATCACCAGACAGAACCCGACGACCGCAGCGTCGAGTTCCGCAGCAAGCGCGATCGGACTGAGGTCGAGCAGCCGTGCCATCCGGTCGGCGTCCACCGATCCGACCGACGGCACGTTGGCCTGATTGATCTCGAGGATCCGGCCGAGGTCGTCGGACTCGATCGGACGGATGGTGACATGAGGCTCGGACACTCGCCGAACCGTAACCGTCAGTGGATGACGACGCCGACTGCCGTACCGTGCACGGCCGTGTCGTCGGTGATCAGTGCCCGCAGTCTGCGCAAGGAGTTCGGTTCTTTCGTCGCAGTCGACGACATCGACTTCGATGTGGCGCCAGGAGAGTCGTTTGGATTCCTCGGCCCCAACGGTGCCGGCAAGACCTCGACGATGCGGATGGTCGGCTGTGTCTCGCCGATCACCTCGGGCACGATGCGGATCTTCGGGCTCGACCCCGGACAGGACGGCTCCGCAATCCGGGCACGGATGGGTGTGGTCCCGCAGGCAGACCAACTCGACTCGGAGCTGACGGTGGTCGAGAACCTGGTGATCTACGGTCGGTACTTCGACATCCCGAGATCGGAATGCAAGCGACGCGCCGCGGAGTTGCTCGACTTCGTCCAACTCACCGAACGGGCCAACGATCGCGTCGATCCGTTGTCGGGCGGGATGAAACGGCGTCTGACCATCGCTCGGTCGTTGATGAGTGAACCCGACCTGTTGCTGCTCGACGAACCCACGACCGGCCTCGACCCGCAGGCTCGCCACATCCTGTGGGACCGCCTCTACCGGCTCAAGCAGCGTGGCGTCACGCTGGTGCTCACCACGCACTACATGGACGAGGCCGAACAGCTCTGCGATCGTCTCGTCGTGATGGACGGCGGGCGGATCGTCGCCGAGGGATCCCCTCGTGGCCTGATCGAACAGCACGCCACACGCGAGGTGCTCGAGCTGCGACTGCACCGCGAGGAGATCGGCATCGAGTCAGCGGCTGGTGATCCACATGGTGTTGCAGCCGGCGACGAGGCCGCGCTGGCCTCGATCGACGGCATCGGCGACCGCCAGGAAGTACTCCCGGACCGAGTGTTGATCTACGCCCACGACGGCGAAGCCGCGCTCGCCGAGGTGCATCGGCGCGGCATCGAACCGGTCGGGAGTCTCGTGCGTCGCAGCTCGCTCGAAGATGTGTTCCTGCGTCTCACCGGGCGCACCCTGGTCGACTGATCGTGCATGGACTGAGCCAGGAACGTCGATGACCACGCCAACGACGGTTCGTGTCTGGGAGAGCGAGTTCGCGGTCTACCGCAAGGTCTGGAAGTCGCACGTGCTGCTCGCGTTCGTGCAGCCGCTGTTGTATCTGCTCGGCATCGGCCTCGGTGTCGGCGCGCTCATCGACGTCAACTCCGACTCGACCGCGGCGCTGGGCGGCATCACGTACTTCGAGTACCTTGCGCCTGCGCTGCTTGCGACCACGGCGATGGTCAGCGCCGGTCAGGCCTCGCTCTGGCAGGTGCTCGACGGGTTCTTCTGGGGCAACCGGTATCGGGCGATGGCGGCCACACCGCTCACCCCGGGCGACATCGCCACCGGCCTCACGCTGTGGCACGCCACACGCACCGCCATCGGCGTCGTCGGCGTGGCGGCGGTGTTGGCCCTGTTCCCGGAGACCCGATCGTGGGGGCTGCTCGTAGCGATCCCGGCCGCGGTACTGACTGGGATCGCGTTCGCGCTCCCGATCTCGGCATGGTCGTCGACCCGATTCAGTGGGAGCTCGTTTCCGACGATCATCCGCTTCGGTCTGCTGCCGATGTTCCTGTTCGGTGGTGCCTTCTTTCCGATCGATCAACTCCCGGGCTGGCTGCAGCCGGTCGCCTATGTCACCCCGTTGTGGCACGGCATCGAGCTGTGTCGTGGAGCGGTGATCGCCGAGGTGAGCGCCGGCAACGTCGCAGTGCATGTCACCGTCCTCGTGACCTATGCGGTGGCCGGTTGGATCGCGTGTCGCATCACCTTCGCCCGGCGGTTGAAGCCATGACGATCGCACTGCGCATCGTGCCGATCGAGGTGCTGCTGCGTGCCCGACGGCCGCAGCGAATGGTCGAGCGGGCTGCGATGTTCTACCGCCACGCCTGGATGCTGTTCGTGTCCGGGTTCTTCGAGCCGCTGCTGTACCTGCTGTCGGTGCAGGTGGGCTTTGCGGCACTGGTCGGTGACGTCGTGGTCGATGGTGTCGCGTACGACTACGCAGCATTCGTGGCGCCCGGCCTGCTGGCTGCAGCGGCGATGAACGGAGCGATCTTCGATGCCACGGGCAATGTGTTCGAGAAGCTGAAGCACTCCAAGCTGTACGACACGGTGCTCGCCACGCCGATGACCGCATCCGATGTGGCGGTGGGCGAGATCATGTCGGCGATGGGCCGTGGCACGCTCTACTCCGCGGCGTTCGTGCTCACGATGTGGGTGCTCGGACTCGTTGGTTCGCCATGGGTCGTTCTGGCGATCCCGGTGTGCGCGCTGATCGGCTTCGCGTTCGCATCGGTCGGGATGGCCTACACCACCTACATGCGCAGTTGGTCCGACCTCGAATACGTCAACGCCGTCACGTTGCCGCTGCTGCTGTTCTCGGCGACGTTCTACCCGCTGTCGAGCTACGGCGAGTGGGCGTGGGTGGTGCAACTGAGCCCGCTGTATCACGGTGTGGCGGTGGTCCGCGGGCTCAACCTCGGGCAGCTCGAGTGGACGATGTTGGCCCACCTGGCCGTGCTTGCCGCCGTGGCACTGGTCGGGCTCGGCATCACGTCGCGACGCATCGAGCGCCTCCTCCTGCGCTGATCGTGGTTCCCCGAGCCCGGGTCTCGCGGAACCTTGGTGGTTCCGCGAGCCCGGGTCTCCGGGGGCGTCGGGCACGGTCAGGCGCGTTCTGCCATCCACTCCTAGGCTGATCGCATGCTTTTTCGCAAGCACGCTTCCATGGTCACCGCCGATGACGCACTCCCCGGCCGCACCGATCAGACGATGCCGGTCCCCGATGCCCACTTCGTCAACGGCCACCCGATGACCGGCCCGTGGCCCGAGGGGATGCAGACCGCAGCGTTTGCGATGGGCTGCTTCTGGGGTGTCGAGCGCAAGTTCTGGCAACTCGACGGCGTCCACTCCACCTTCGTCGGCTACGCCGGCGGGTACACACCGAACCCCACCTATGAAGAGGTCTGCTCGGGACGCACCGGCCACACCGAAGCCGTCGTGGTGGTGTACGACCCCGACGTCGTCTCCTACGAACGCCTCCTGCAGACCTTCTGGGAGGAGCACGACCCCACGCAGGGGATGCGCCAGGGCAACGACATCGGCAGCCAGTACCGCTCGGCGATCTTCGTCACCGATCCGTCACAGCAGCCGCTGATCGAGACGTCGACGGCGATGTTCCAGGAGCGCCTCGACGCCGCCGGCTACGGACAGATCACCAGCGAAGTGCTCCCGCTCGACTTCGACACCAACTGGTTCTACGCAGAGCCGTACCACCAGCAGTATCTCGCCAAGAACCCCAACGGATACTGCGGTGTCGGCGGTACCGGCGTGAGCTGCCCCATCGGCCTCGCCACCTGAGGGCGAGTCTGCGCGAAATCCCTCCAACATTGCCCGGAATCGTGACGGTCACCGTCACGATGGCGCGGCAATTTCGGGTGTTGGGTGTGTGCGGGTCAAGCCCAGCCGGAGCGGCGGATGTCGTCGCCGTCGGCGTCGAGGCTGCGTCCCGGCCAACGCAGCGCACCCGGCGTCGCCGACAGACGGGCGATCAAGCCTTGCATCGGTGTGTCGCCGACGTCGGTGATCGTCGCTCGGGCGACGTAGTGGGGGTCGACGGCGATGTCGGCCATGTCGTACACCGGCCCGATCGCCGCCTCGGCAGCCGTGAACGCGGCGAGCACGTCGGATTGCGGGCGCACCGCACACCAGTCGGCCATGATCCGTTCGAGTTCGTCGCGGCGCTCGGTGCGTCCCGCAAAGCTGGCGAATCGCTCGTCGTCGCCGACGCCCAGCACCCCCATCACCCGGGCGGCCACGGTGTCGCTGCTCGTCGACACCGCCACCCACCGACCGTCGGCACACCGGTACGTTCCACGCGGCACCGTGTACGGCAACCCGGCACCGAGTCGTGGTTGCTGCTCGCCGGTGACGGCGTAGAGCGACACGAGCGGCCCCATGATCTGGAACATCGTCTCGAGCAGGTTGGCGTCGACCACCTGCCCGACACCCGAGTGGAGCGCGACCATCGTGGCGAACGCGGCCGCGAGTCCGGTCACCTCGTCGGTGAGTGCGATCGGCGGCAGCAGCGGCTGGCCCCCGGGCTCACCCGACAGCGCTGCCAGTCCCGACATCGCCTCGGCGATCGTGGCGAACCCGGGACGCTGCGCGTACGGCCCATCTTGGCCGAACCCACTCACACGGGTGATCACCAGCGACGGGTTGCGTTCGAGCAGTACGTCGGGTCCGAGACCGAGACGCTCGAGCGTGCCAGGACGCGAGTTCTCCACCAGGACGTGCGCGTCGGCCACGAGCTCCAACAGCACCGAACGATCCCGATCGTCCTTCACGTCGAGCACGGCCGTGCGCTTGTTGCGGTTGACCAGCTTCCACCACAGCCCTTCGCCGTCACGGGGGTCACGCCACGCCATGTTGCGAAGGCTGTCTCCTCCGGGTCGTTCGACCTTGATCACGTCGGCGCCGAAATCGGCGAGGTAGCGGGCGCAGTTGGGTCCGGCGAGCACGGTCGACATGTCGATCACGCGTAGCCCGGTCAACGCCGAATCCTGGGCCGGACGTTCGTCTGGATCGGTCATGTCCACGTTGCCAACAACGCGCAGGCCTCGGCCATGTCGTCCGTCGCGCCGGCGTAGGAGAACCTGACGTACTCGCCGCCTCTGGAGAGATCGAAGTCGATCCCCGACGTCGCCGCCACGCCGAGTTCATCGAGCCAGCGACGGGTGAGTTCCAGCGAGTCGATCCCGCGCTCGACGGTGAGGTGGGGTACGTGCGCGTAGACGTAGAAGCCCCCGTCTGCAGGAGCGATCTCGGTGATCCCCGCTGCCGCCAGACCTTCGAGGACCACGGCGCGGTTGGAGCGATAGCGCTCGACGTGTCCGTCGAGTTCGTCGCGTGCATCGAGTGCTGCGAGCGCTGCCACCTGCGACACGTGTGGGGCGCAGATGTACAGGTTCTGCTGGAGCCGCTCGACCGTGTCGACCACCGACTCGGGCGCCACCACCCACCCGACTCGCCAGCCGGTCATCGACCAGTACTTGGAGAAGCTGTTCACCACGAACGCGTCGGGGTGGTGACCGAGGATCAACGGTGCCGGAGCGCCATCGACGATCCCGTGGTAGATCTCGTCGGCGACCACCGCGATGTTGCGGACTCGACATGCGGCGGTGATCTCGGCGAGCGCCTGCGACCCCAGCACGGTGCCGGTCGGATTGGAGGGCGACGCCAGCACCAGCCCGTCGAGGTGGCCGGCGGCATCGAGATCGGCAGGTGTCGGTGCCCACCGACTCCCCGGCCCGACGGCGATCGGTACGGGCACCGCCCCGAGCGCCGTCAGCGCGTTGCGGTAGCACGGGTAGCCGGGCTCCAGAACGCCGACTCTCGAGCCCGGCTCGAACAGCGTGAGGAAGGCCAGCGTGAAACCGGCCGACGCGCCGGCCACCACCAGCACTCGATTCATGGCGACGTCGTCGTACCGATCGGCGATGCGCTCGCGCAAGGGATCCAGGCCGGCAGCATTCGTGTAACCGAGTGGCTCGTCGAGATGGCGCCGCACTGCGTCGCGGGCGAGCTGCGGCAGCGGCGTCGATGGCTGCCCGATCTCCAGGTGGAGCACACGTTGCCCGGCAGCCTCGCGGGCGATCGCCCGACGGCTCATGTCCATCGCGTGGAACGGTGGGACCGATGCCGCGCGGACAGCCGCCTCGATCATTGGCCGATCACGCCGATCTGGCGCTTCACGGCTGCTTGACAAGCACCGCAGCGAACGGGTCGCGGTCGGTGTTGGCGGCGCGAGCGCGCAGCTCGGCGGGCACCACGGGGACGAGCATCCCGTAGGGCGCTGCGTTGTAGAGATGGTGGATGCGATGCGCATCCGCCAACCGTTCCAGGGCGCGGATCGGACGTTCGCCGAACGGATCGATCCGCCGGTGGATGTACCCGTCGTGCACGAGCGCATAGGCGATCCCGTACAGGGTCACTCCGATCGCCACCGGGATCAGCGCGGTGAGGCTGGTGTTGAACCCGAGCCACACACCCACCATCACGATCGCTGCGAATGCGACCGGAAACCAGTCGTTGCGCTCCCAGCGCGGCTTGCGTCCCGGCCGGTGGTGACTCCGGTGGAACCACTCGCCAATGCCGTGCATCACCCAACGATGGGTGGCGGCCGTCAACGGCTCCATCGCGATGAAGGCGACGACGACGATGAGGATGAACACGCCCGCAGACACGACACAGAGGTTACTCGGCGTTGGCTCAGCCTGCGTAGAAGTCGAGCGCCTCGGCGAGCGACACCTGACTCACGCCGTGCTCCTTCGCCACGGCATCGAGCCACTCGGGCCGGAACACGCTGGCGACGGTGATCGGCTCGTCGAGATCGGAACCGGCGAGTGCCAGCCGCACGAAGAGCGTGGCGTAGTCGGGCGGGCGGAGGTCGCGGCCGAGTTCCACCAGCGCGTACGGATCGGGTGTCGCCTCGCTGGTCGGCAGTGAGAAGAAGCTCTGTGAGGTCGGCCCTGTGGGCCCACCCGCCAGGCCTGGGCCGTCGACGAGGATCGCGCCGTGCACTTGCGACGCACGACCGCCTGCGAGCTGCAGGGCGATGTAGGCCCCCAGGCCCCGACCCACGACCGTGATCGATTGTGCAGCGTCTCCCTCGGTGAGCGCAGCGAGTGCGGCGTCGGCGTCGCCGAGCAGGAGTTCGGCGGTGTAGCCGCCGCCGCGCGGGATCGTCGAGTCGCCGTGTCCGGTGAAGTCGAGCGCTGCCACCGCGCCAGGCCAGCCGTCGGCCCACGTCGGCACCGTGTCGGCCGCTGTCTCGCCGAGGCCGTGCAGTAGCAGCAGCGGCCGGCTCCCCGGTGTGGTCTCGTCGCGCAAGTGGTGGAGCGCAAGGTCGACCTTGCCGTGTCGAAGCATCGTGATGCGAGCGCTCATCGTGCGGCTCCGTTCGCGGGTGGGGTTCCGATGAAGTCGAGCACCATGGCGCTCACCATGTCGGGCTGCTCGATGTGCACGAAATGGCCGACGTCGTCGAGGATTTCGCAGCGACCATCGAGCGGAAGGTAGGGGAGCACCTTTTCGGGAGGGGTGCCCCAGCCCATCTCCTCCATCTCGCGCCCGAGAATGCCGAGAAACGGCATCGGGAGACCCGGCAAACGCATCAGTGTCCACTCGGGTCGCCACGGCCCGAACCCACCGAATCGCATCGAGGGATCGATCTTCCAACGCCAGCCGTCAGGGGACTCGAAGCCACCGACCGTTGCAAGGCGCTTGAGCCATTCGGCATCGAGGCGCGGATTCATCCGGCCGCGCCGTGTCGCCAACTCGTCGATCGTTCCGGGCTTGCGCTGGGCGGTCGAGGTGGAGCGGCGATGGTCGAGCCAGCCGGCGATCTCTGCCGACACCATCTTGGTTCGCTCGTGTTCGGCGACGTCGGGAATCCGACGGTTGAACGGGATGCCATCCATGTTGACCAGATGGGTGAACCGGAACGGCTGGGCGTCGGCCAACTGGGTCATCAGCGCGCCGCCCTTCGAGTGGCCGATCACCGGCAAGGGCCGCCCCGGACTCACGTGATCGAACACGGTGAGTGCGTCGCGCATGTCGGCGTCCCATGAGTACAGCTCGGGATGCTCGCTGTCGCCGTGGCCGCGCTGGTCCCAGCTCACCACTCGCCATCCACCGCTCGCGAGTCTCGGGGCGAACGCGTCGTAGGTGCGGGCGAAATCGAAGCCGCCGTGCACCAACACGAGCGGGGGAGCGTCAGGATCGCCCCACTCATGCACGGCGATCTGCAGGCCGTTGGCGTCGAGGTGGTACTGGCGTGCCGGGTGTTCGGCACCTGGGTAGGGGTGTTCGCGTGCGGGGTCGCCGAACCCGCGGTCGTCAGTGATCGTCACGGCGTCGAGGGTACGTCGCGATGCCGCCGGCGCTCGCATCTGCGTCGTGAGGTCCCAGCACGTGGTGCTCCGAGTGGGCGCGCGTGCAGAGTTCTGGCGCGCATGCGTAGCATTTGCAGCATGCAGCGTCCTGATCGCACGATCGTTCTCTCTGGCATTGCGGTGCTGGTGGTGGCGGGCGCGGCGTGTGGCACCACCGACCCGGCATCGCAGGAACGGCTCCCGCCGATCGTCACGACGACACCCACCACGACGACCAGCTCCACGTCGGTGCTCCCTCAGGACGTGGTGTACATCGTGCAGCGGGGCGACTCACTGACGTCGATCGCCGAGCGTTTCAGCGTCACCGTCAGCTCGATCATGGAACGCAACGGCCTCCCCGACGATGCCATCCAGGCGGGTCAGGAACTCGAGATCCCCGCCGCCATGGTCATCATCGACGACGCTGCCGGTACCACCACACCTGAGACCCTGACCGCGCCGTCACCCGTCAGGACTGGCGGTGGGCGACCGCGAGATCGGCGACGTCGCGCATGATCTTCGCGAGCTGGAAGTCCTTCGGGGTGTACACCGCAGCGATCCCGAGCTCGGCGAGGCGCGGTCGGTCGTCCTCGGGAATGATGCCGCCGACCACCACGGGCGCATCCACGCCCATCTCGCGCAGGAAGCCCAGCACGTCGGGGACCAGGTCGAGGTGCGATCCGGAGAGGATCGACAGCCCGATCACGTCGGGATCCTCGTCGCGTGCCGATGCAGCGATCTGTTCGGGCGTGGACCGGATGCCCGAGTACACGACCTCCATGCCGGAGTCGCGTGCTGCGACGGCGATCTGTTCGGCGCCGTTGGAGTGTCCGTCGAGGCCCGGCTTCGCCACCAGGAACTTCGGTGGCCCACCCGCCATCGCCTTCACGAAGTCGACCACGTCACCCAACCCCTGTGCCGACCCGGTGGCTCCGCTCACGCCGGTCGGCGCCCGGTACTCACCGAACACCGAGCGCATGACATCGCCCCACTCGCCGGTCGTGCCACCGGCCTTGGCGAGCTCGATCGCGGCCGGCATCACGTTGTCGCCTGACTCGGCGGCGAGTCGCAGCGCGGCGAGCGCAGCGTCGACCGCGTCCTGGTCGCGCGTGGAGCGCCACTCGGCCAGATCGGCAACCAGTCGTCGTTCGATGGCCGGATCGACCTTCAGGATCGCTTCGTCGCCGCCGAGCGGCGAGTCGGCTGCCTCGACGAAGTCGTTGACCCCCACCACGATCTGTTCGCCCGACTCGATGCGCCGTGTGCGCGCCGCCATCGAGGTGACCAAGCGCGACTTGAGCGTCTCGACCGCTTCGAACGCGCCGCCCATCGCCAGCACGTCGTCGAGTTCGGCCTGCGCAGCGGCGCGGAGTTCGTCGGTGCGTCCCTCGATCACGGTCGAGCCGTCGAAGATGTCATCGTGCTCGAGCAGGTCGGTCTCGAATGCCAGCACCTGCTGCATGCGCAGCGACCACTGTTGATCCCAGGGTCGCGGCAGGCCGAGCGCTTCGTTCCATGCCGGCAGCTGCACCGATCGGGCACGGGCCCGCTTCGACAACGTGACGGCCAGCATCTCGAGCACGATGCGCTGGACGTTGTTCTCCGGCTGCGCCTCGGTGAGCCCCAGTGAGTTCACCTGCACCCCGTAGCGGAACCGGAGCGCCTTGTCGTCGGTGACGCCGTAGCGCTCGCGGCCGATCTGCTCCCACATGTCCGTCATCGCACGCAGCTTGCACACCTCGTCCACGAAGCGGATGCCGGCATTGACGAAGAACGAGATCGACCCGAACACCTGGGTGAACTGCTCGGGCGACACCTGGCCCGAGTCGCGCACGGCGTCGAGCACTCCGATTGCGGTCGCCATCGAATAGGCGATCTCCTGCTCGGGCGTGGCTCCGGCTTCCTGCAGGTGGTACGAGCAGACGTTCATCGGGTTCCACAGCGGAGCGTGCTGCGCGCACCAGGCCACCATGTCGACGATCAGCCGACGCGATGGGCCAGGGGCGAAGATGTAGGTGCCCCGCGACAGGTACTCCTTGACGATGTCGTTCTGCGTGGTGCCGCGCAGCTTCGAAGCGTCGATGCCCTGCTCGTCGGCGTTCGCGACGTACAGCGCGAGCAACCACGATGCCGTGGCGTTGATCGTCATCGACGTGTTCATCTTGTCGGGCGGGATCTGGTCGAGCAGCGTGCGCATGTGCCCGAGATGAGCAACGGGCACACCGACCTTGCCGACTTCGCCCTTCGACATCGCCGAGTCTGGGTCGTAGCCGGTCTGTGTCGGCAGGTCGAACGCCACCGACAGGCCGGTCTGGCCCTTGGCGAGGTTCATCCGGTACAGCTCGTTCGACGCCTCGGCGCTCGAATGGCCGGAATAGGTGCGCATCATCCACGGCCGATCCTTCGGCCGCGGGGCGCTTGCGGACGGCGGGATCGGGTCGGCGGCGGACGCCGTACTGGAGGTCATGTGCAGAGTGTTGTGCCTGGACCGAGACAGGCTCAAGTCCGTGGCGGCTCGATCGCCGCCGTGAGGAGTCGGAGGTAGTCGGATCGGGAGATCGCAACGGCGCCGAGCGTGGCCAGGTGGTCGGTCACCCATTGGACGTCGAGGAGTTCCGCGCCGGTGTCGTTGAGCCAGTCGACCAGTGCCACGAGGGCCACCTTCGAGGCATCGGTGGCGGTGTGGAACATCGCTTCGCCTGCGAAGAACCGCTCGATCCGCAACCCGTACAGGCCACCGACGAGCGCACCGTCGTCGTAGACCTCGACCGAGTGCGCCCACCCGAGGTCGAACAGCGCACCGTACGCATCGATGATCGGTTCGGTGATCCAGCGTCCCGGCCGCTTCGGATCGCCGCAGGCGCGCACGACGTCGGTGAATCTCGTGTTTCGACGAACCTCGAAGCGCTTCATGCTCCGACGAAGCGAACGGCTCACGTGGAGGCCGTCGAGCGGAATGATGCCGCGTGGGTTCGGCGAGAACCATGCGATCTTCGTGCGGCGCCGACGCGGGTCGACCGGCATGGGGAACAGCCCGGCTCGGTAGGCAGCGAGCAACGTGCCCGGAGCGAGATCGGCACCGATCGCCACCAGGTCCTCGTCGGGGAGTGCATCGAGCGCATCGGGCATCACGAAGCGCGACGGCTCCGGCTCGATCGGTGGGTGCTCGACGCTCACGCCGGCCAGTGTTGCATCGACAGCATCACCGCGGGCTGGTCACCCGGGACTGACCAGGTACGAGCGGTGAAGATGATCAGTAGGAGCGGAAGCCCTGCTTGGTCTTTCGGCCGAGTTGACCGGCGGCCACCATGCGACGCAGCACGGGAGCAGCGGCGTAGTTCGGATCGCGGAACTCGGCGTACAGCGCGTCGAGAATCGACAGCGACGTGTCGAGGCCGACCAGGTCGAGCAGCGCGAACGGGCCCATCGGGAAGTTGCAGCCGCCCATCATCGCCGCATCGATGTCGTCCATCGACGCCGTGCCGTTCTCCCACATACGGATCGCGTTGTTGAGATACGGGAAGAGCAGTGCGTTGACCACGAAACCGGCACGGTCTTGCACGTTCACGGCGTCCTTGCCGCAGGCTTCGACGTACTCGAGTGCCGTGCCCATCGTCTCGTCTGACGCGGTGAGGGGTGCGATCACCTCGACCAGCTTCATCATCGGCGCCGGGTTGAAGAAGTGGATGCCGCAGACCTTGTCCGGCCGCTCCGTGGTCATCGCCAACTCGACCACGGAGAGTGTGGAGGTGTTGGTGGCGATGATCGCTTCGGGCTTGACGATCCGGTCGAGGTGCTCGAACAGATCGCGCTTCGCGTCCATGTCCTCGACGATGCTCTCGATGACGAGGTCGCAGTCGCGCAGACCGTGCAAGTCATCGGTGGCCGCGATGCGGCCGAGGATGGCGACTCGCTCGTCCTCGGTGAGTCGCTCACGCGACGACCTGCTTGGCCAGTCCGGCGCCGATCGTGTGCAACACGGCGTCAGCGCCGGCCTGCGTGCGCGATCGCACGATGACGTCGAAGCCGGCTCGCGCCGCAACTTCGGCGAGCCCTGCGCCCATGATTCCCGATCCGACGACTCCAACGGTGTTGATTGCCATACACAAACGCTACTTACCACCTGGTAACCCGGCCAAAGCGCGTCGGTCGACGCGCCACCGTGTCCCCGCAGCCCGTACGGTGCGCAGATCCGCCAGCCTGGCAACGGTTCGGTGCACGTCTGGGATGGTTGTTCTGGGGGACTCAGGACTGGATGATGCGCACCTGTTGGATCTCGATCGGCTCGGTGGGGTCACCCGACGGTGTCGCCGCGGCGGCCATCGCCGAGACGGTCGTGTCGAGGCCATCGACGACCTGGCCGAACAACGCGTACTCGGGCGGCAGCGCCTCGCCGTTGGGGCCGGTGACGATGAAGAACTGGCTGCCTGCGCTGTCGGGGTCGAGTCGCTTGGCCATCGCGATCGAGCCGATCTGGTACTCGCCCGGTGCGGGTGGCTCGTCGACGATCGTGTAGCCGGGGCCGCCCGTGCCGGTGGCGGTTGGGTCGCCGCACTGCACGACGAAGTCGGTGACGATGCGATGGCACTCGGTGGCGTCGAAGTACTGATTGCGAGCGAGGAACACGAAGTTGTTCGTGGCCACGGGAGCCGAGTTGGGGTCGAGGGCGATCGTGAATTCACCCTTGTTCGTGGTGACCACCGCCTCGTAGGTCGCGCCGGGTTCCAGGCAGTCGGGCGGAGCCGCATCGAACTGGCGGGTCTGCTCGGGGGCTCCCTCGACGGGAGGACACTCCGACTCGGCTGACTCGGCGGCGTCGACTGACCCGTCGGCGGTCGTCGTGGCGGGAGTGGCGGCCCCGTCGTCGCTGCCGCAGGCAGCGATCACGAACACCGCTGCGACGAACGCCGCTGCACACCGTGAGGTCACCACTGGAATCAGCCGTCGGTGGTGTCGGGGACCGTGGACTCGGTCACGGTCGTGTCGGTCGGCCGGTGACCGTCGTCGCCGGCGCGGGCGGGTTGTCGTCCTCGTCGCTGCCGACGACCGTGCTGGCAATCCAGACGAACAGCACGATGGCCGCGATGGCGCCAACGGCGATCGCAGCCTTTCGCAGCAGTTTCTGGCGCGACTGGGCGCTTTCGATCTGCTGTTGCTTCAGCGCTCGGTTGGCCTTCTGGCGTTCTCGCTTTTCGGTTCCCACAGGTGCGGCAGGCTAGCGGTATCTCCCCGACGAGGGGTCGCAGTTGTAGCGTTGCGTCCGTGCCCACCCTGCGACTGTTCGCCTCGGCCCGAGAGGCCGCGGGAACGGGCTCGGACGTCATCGAAGGTGCGACGGTCGCCGATGTGCTCGATGCGGCCCGAGATCGTTACGGCGCCCGGTTCGGCGAGGTGCTCGTCACGTGCCGAGTGTGGGTGAATGGCGATGACGTCCCGCTCGACGCGCCGGTCGGCGACCACGACGAGGTCGCGGTGCTGCCGCCGGTGTCGGGAGGGGCGACGTGAGCGGCATCGACGGAGCGATGGAGCCGATGCGATCGACCCGTCGGCGCTGTCACTCACCGAACTCCGTCGTCGACGTCACGAACTCCAACTCGACGACGATGCGGTCTCCTACGCTCGTCGCATCGCGCAGGCTCGCCTCGACTTGGTGGCTGCGGAGTCGCAGCGACGAGTGAGCGGAGCCGATGCCATTGCGACCAGTGACCAACTCGGCGCTGTGCTGTCGTCTCACCTCACCGGGGGTCCTCCTCGCCCGCCTCGACCGGTCGCAGATCTCAGCGACCATCCTCGAGCCGTCGAGCTCGACACCATCTGCTCGCGGCACGGGTTTGGGCGCCTCCCTTCGCTCGACCCCGATGAGCTCAGCTCGTTGAGCGACGCGATCGGCGCCTTCGAATCCCGCGTGTCTGCAGAACGACAAGCCGTGTACTCCCGGCTTGATGCGCTCAGTGCCGAACTCGTTCGTCGCTATCGCGACGGAGATGCCGACGTCGACAGCCTCGACACCGCTGCCGACTGACCGCGACCTCGTCAACGCCGATCGCGAAGGGCGTTGTTATCGTTCCAGCCGTTGTGCAACGCGCTGCGGTGATCTCCCTCCACACCTCGCCGCTGCTGCAGCCCGGCTCGGGCGACAGTGGTGGCATGAACGTGTACGTGCGCGAACTCGGCTCGGCGCTGGCCCAGGCGGGGGTCGAGACCACCACGTTCACCCGTGCCGACCGCACGGGACTGCCCGACGAGATCGTGGTGGAACCCGGTCACCGCGTCGTGCACATCCCCGCCGGCCCGCACCATCTTCCGAAGGAAGCGCTGCCCGAGGTCACCGATCAGTTCCGACGTGGCGTGCTCGACTGGATGGCACGAAACGAGCGACCCGACGTGATCCACGCCAACTACTGGTTGAGCGGCGTGGTCGGGCACACCCTCAAGCACGAACTCGACGTGCCGTTCGTGTCGACGTTCCACACGCTGGCTCGAGTGAAGGCCGCCCATGGCGACCCCGAACCGCTGTTCCGCGACCGGGCCGAGGCCGAGATCGTGCACTGCGCCGACGCGATCTGTGTGAGTTGCGAGGAGGAGGCCGATCAGTTCCGGCTCTACTACGGCGAACCGAAAGGCCGCCTCGAGATCATCGCGCCGGGGGTCGAGCACGCGTTCTTCGCCCCTGGGGACCAAGCCGGTGCCCGTCGGGCGCTCGGGTTCGACGTCGACCGGCCGTTGCTGTTGTTCGTTGGACGAATCCAACCGCTCAAGGGGCCCGACGTCGCCATCCGTGCGCTGGCAGCCATGCGGGATCGCCGTGCTCGACTCGTGATCGTCGGTGGTGCCAGTGGCAACGATGGCGATGCCGAGACGCAGCGTGCACATGCGCTGGTCGACGAGCTCGGCTTGCACGATCGCGTCGACTTCGTCGAACCGCAACCGCATCACATCCTGTCGACCTACTACCGGGCTGCTGACGTGGTGGTGGCTCCGAGCCGCAGCGAGAGCTTCGGCCTCGTGGCGCTCGAAGCGGGAGCGTGCGGCATCCCCGTGGTGGCGAGTGCGGTCGGCGGGTTGTTGAGCCTGATCGACGACGGTCGCACCGGTCGGCTCATCGCCGGCCGCGACCCGGACGACTACGCCCGGGCGGTCTCCGAGATCCTCGACGATCCCGCCATGCGAGCTGCCATGTCGGCTGCGGCGGTCGAGCGGGCGCGCCGCTACACGTGGAGCTTTGCGGCTGCTCGTTTGCGTCGCCTCTACGGCGACCTGAGCGTGCGGGAGTTGATCACGTGCGTCTGACAGCTCACGACGTCTGCGGCGTGAGGGCGACTCGATGACCGACGCCTACGACGCCGAGCAACTCGCGGCGCTCGATGCCCGTGTCGACGGCTGGCTCGCCGACTTGGCAGACGCGCATGACCACATCCTCGCGGTCGACCGCACCGACGATGGCGGTGTGCGCTGGTACGTGCGGATGCGCGGCGACGACAAGGAGTTCACCACGGTCTGGCTCACGCTCGGTCAGCGCATGTTGCGATACGAGACCTACGTGATGCCCGCACCCGAGGAGAACGACGCAGCGTTGTACGAGCACCTTCTTCGTCGCAACGAGTCGCTCGTGGGTGCCCACTTCTCGATCGGCATCGAAGACGCCGTGTTCCTGCGCGGTGAGATGCCGCTGGCGCAGGTGAGCTTCGACGAGCTCGATCGTGCGCTCGGTACGCTGTACGCGCAGGTCGAACTGTGCTTCCAGGCGCTGCTGCGCATCGGGTTCGCCAGCCGTTTCGCCTGAGCCCTGCTCCCACCGCCCTGCCCTGTCGTTCCCAGATCGCCGATTCGGCACCCACTGTGGTGGTGTCCGGGCGGGCGTGCTCGGGGGAGTCGGTCTTTCGTTCTCGTTCGCCCGGACGGTTCCGCCTCAACCGGTGCGACCGCTCGTTGTAGCTTGCGGCGTGTGAACGACGAGACGGACCCGTACGAACTGGCGATCGTGGGTGGCGGCAACATGGGCGCCGCGCTGCTCGGCGGCCTGCTCGACTCGGGAGCTGTGGCGGCGGCACAGGTTGCCGTGGTCGAAGTGATCGCCGCCCGGCGCGCCGAACTCGTCGAACGCTTCGAGGGCGTCGCCGTCGTGGCGACGATGCCTCCGAGTCGGGCGGCGGTGCTCGCAGTGAAACCCGCGGACATCGCGATTGCGGCGAGTGCAGCGACGGCCGCTGGAGCGCTCCGCCTGTTGTCGATCGCCGCGGGTGTCCGGCTGGCCACGATCGAGGCAGCTGCGGGGCCCGGGGTGAGCGTGGTGCGCGCGATGCCGAACACACCAGCGCTGGTCGGGCTGGGGGCAGCCGCGATCGCCGCCGGTTCTGCCGCCACCGATGCTGACGTCTCGTGGGCTCGCCACATCTTGGAGGCGGTCGGCTCGGTCGATGTCGTCGACGAGGGGGCCCTCGATGCGTTCACCGGTGTTGCCGGTTCCGGACCGGCCTACGTCTTCCTCCTCGCCGAGTCGTTGGTCGACGCCGCAGTCGATGAGGGGATCGAGCGTCCGATGGCCGAGCGCGTGGTGCGACAATTGCTGCTCGGCTCGGCCACGCTGCTCGATCGCGATGGTGACCCGACACGGTTGCGCGAGAACGTCACCTCACCCGGCGGGACCACTGCGGCGGGCATCGCCGCGCTCGAGGCACACGGTGTCCGAGCTGCCGTGGCAGCTGCGGTCGGCGCCGCGACCGTTCGCAGCCGTGAGCTCGGATGAATTTCATCGGTGTTTTTTGCATGTGTCACTTTTCACATGACAAGGCATGGCCTATGGTGAACGGCGTGGAGACGCGTCCGCCGGAAACGGCGGGCAGCGCCGACAGGGCTGGTGCCATCGGGGGGTTGGCACCGGCCCTCGTCGCGTCTGGGCACTGGTCCGCCCGCCGATAGGTTCGCTGCATGGGTCGTCGCTACGACACGGTTTCCTTCCTGTCCGACTACGGCACCGCTGACGAGTTCGTCGGCGTCGTGCACTCGATCATCCGCGAACTCGCGCCCCACGCGAGGGTGATCGACCTCACCCACGGCGTGGCGCCGTTCGATGTGCGCGCCGGTTCGCTCGCGTTGGCGCGCAGCATCAGTTATGTGGCGTCGGGGGTGGTGCTCGCGGTGGTCGACCCCGGTGTTGCGACCGCTCGGCGTGCGATCGCGGTCGAGGTGGCCGGCGGCGAGGGCGTGCTCGTCGGGCCCGACAACGGTCTCCTGGCGCCGGCGGTCGCGCTCGCCGGCGGTGCCGGCCGTGCGGTGGAACTCACGAACGCTGATCATCATCTCTCGTCACCCGGCGCCACGTTTGCGGGCCGCGACATCTTCGCCCCGGCTGTCGCGCAACTCTGCAACGGGATCGACCTCTCCGAACTGGGTGACGCCGTCGATGCGGACCTACTGCTCCCTGGTGTGATCGCGCTTCCGCAGGCCGACGACGACACCGTGCTCGCTCAGGTCCTCTGGGTGGACCGCTACGGCAACGCCCAACTGAACGTCGGCCCCGACGACCTGCCTGCCTCGTTCGGCGAGCGCATCCAGGTTCGATTCGATGCCCCCACCGCTCCTGCTGGCGGGAGCACCCGCAGCGCGATGCGTGCCGTGTCCTATGCCGAACTCGCGGGCGGCGCCGTTGGGTTGGTGCTCGACTCGTCGGGCCTGCTCGCCGTGTCGATGGACCAACGATCGGCGGCCGACGAGCTCGGTCTCGATGTCGGTGATCAGGTCACCCTGACCGCCGCCGACGACGACGTCACAGAGCCGGTCACGGTCACACTCGGCCGTGGCAGCTGACCGGTAGCCTTCGAGCCATGCGCCCCGCCACCACGCTGACGCTCGGTCTGCTGCTGCTGATCATTCTCGTCGCCGGCGTCGTCTCACTCGCCACGCTCTGATCGAGCCGGGAACGGTTCGGCAGCAGCGGCGCCGCGAGGTACGATTGCTCGCTGACCACGGCACCGGGCCGTAGCAGGGGGACTCGTGAATCTCGCTCACATCATCGATGGCCACGACGCAGACTCGACCGCGCTCATCTGGCGCAACCGTGTCACCACCTATGGCGAACTGTCGGACCACATCGCCAGATTCCGAGGCGGACTGGCTGCGAGCGGGGTCACCGCCGGTGACCGCGTGGCGCTCGTACTCGGCAACTCGCCACACTTCGTGATCGCCTATCTCGCCACGGTCGGGCTCGGCGCGGTCGCAGTGCCGCTCAATCCGGCCAGCCCGGGTCCGGAGCTCGAATCGGAGCTCGCCGTCGTCGAGGCGCGTGCGGTGATCGTCGACAAGTTCGGTGACCACAACTGGAGTCAGGTCGACCGCAGCGCGGTCCCGAGTATCGACCTCGTGGTGTCCACCGAGTCGGAGACCGACCGTGGCGCCGATCAGGTCGTTGCCTTCGACGACCTCCTCGCAGCACCGCCGTGCGACGTGGTGGAGGTCGAGCCGGGCGATCTGGCCGTGCTGATGTTCACCAGCGGCACCGCCGGTTCACCCCGCGCGGCGATGCTCACCCACGGCAATCTGCACACGAACCTCGATCAGAGTCGACGTGCCGATGGGCACATCAACGACAGCGATGTGCTGTACGGCGTGCTTCCGCTCTTCCACATCTTCGGACTGAACGTGGTGCTGGGCCTCGGCTTGTACGTCGGGGCCACGATCGTGCTGGTGCAGCGCTTCGACCCCGCCACCGCTGTGCAATCGATCGTCGATCGTGGCGTCACCGTGATCCCGGGCGCCCCGGCGATGTGGGCCGCGTTCACCCACTTCGACGAACTCGACCCGGCGACGTTCGCCACGGTTCGGCTCGCGCTCTCCGGGGCGTCGAGGCTGCCGATCAGCGTGGCCCAGGCGATGCTCGACCGCTTCGGTGTCGAGATTCGCGAGGGCTACGGCCTGACGGAAGCGTCGCCAATCGTGACCACCTCGACGGGCATCACACCCCGATTCGGTTCGGTCGGGCGTGCGCTCGAGGGCGTGGAGATTCGCCTGGTCAACAGCAACGGCGATGCGCTCGTCGGTGACGTTGGCGAGGTGCTGGTGCGCGGCGACAACGTGTTCATTGGCTACTACGGCGATCCGGAGGCGACCGCAAGCGTCCTCGATGCCGATGGATGGCTGCACACGGGTGACATGGCCACCGCCGACGACGACGGCTATCTGCACCTGGTCGATCGTTCCAAGGATCTGATCATCGTCTCCGGCTTCAACGTGTTTCCTGCCGAGGTCGAAGAGATGCTCACGATGCACCCCGACGTGGTCGAAGCAGCGGTGGTCGGCGTGGCCCATCCGCACACCGGTGAAGCGGTGAAGGCCTATGTCGTGTGTTCGGCAGACGCCGACGTCGATGAGGAGACGCTCATCGAGTACTCGCTCGACCATCTCGCTCGGTACAAGTGCCCGAGCAAGGTGATCTTCGTCAACGAACTGCCGCGCAACACGTCGGGCAAGCTCGTGCGCCGTCAGCTCGACGATGCACTGCGCGCCGGCGCGCTTCCCGCCTGAGGGTTGCCCGTTCGCCCAACGCGGGGTCACCGACGTCACACCGCAACCGCCGAGCAGGCTTTGTGAAAACGTGCACGAGCCACCTAACGTGGCCATCCCATGGATGGTCAACGAACCCGACGCCGCATCCCCGAGGCGACCGTTGCCCGTCTGCCGATCTACCTGCGGATCCTGTCCGAACAGTTCGACGCGGCGGTCACCAACATCTCCTCGGAAGAGCTGGCTGAGTTTGCGGGTCTCAATGCCGCCAAGGTGCGCAAGGACCTCAGCTACCTCGGGAGCTACGGCACGCGAGGCGTCGGCTACGACGTCGAGTTCCTCGTGTACCAGATCCGTCGCGAACTCGGCCTCACACATGATTGGCCCGTCGTGATCGTGGGTGCCGGCAACCTCGGCCAAGCGCTCGCGGGCTACAACGGCTTCGGTGACCGAGGCTTCCCCGTCGGGGGCATCGTCGATGTCGACCCCGCCAAGGTGGGTTCCGTCGTCGGGGGCGTTCGAGTGCGCCACCTCGACGACCTCCCCAAGGTGGTGCAGGCATGCGGCATCTCGATCGGCGTCATCGCAACCCCTGGCTCGGCCGCTCAGGCGGTGGCGGACTCGCTCATCGCCGCCGGCGTGACGAGCCTGCTGAACTTCTCGCCCTGCGTGATCGGTGTGCCGCACGGCATCAGCGTCCGCAAGGTCGACCTCGCCGTCGAGCTGCAGATCCTCAGCTACTACGAACAGCGGCGTGCCACTTCTGCCGCCGCGCCACTTCGTGCGGTCCCCGGCGAGCCACGTCGTGGTGCAACGGCGTAGGATTGCCGACCGATGTCCATTCTCGTCGTTGGCGTCAACCACCGCAGTGGCCCACTTCCGCTCCTCGAGCGCGTCACGATCGCCCCAGAGCATCTCGCCAAAGCGGTGAGCGGCCTCGCACAGCGCGACAACGTCCGCGAGGCGGTCATCCTCTCGACCTGCAACCGCACCGAGGTGTACGTCGTTGCCGAGCTGTTCCACGGCGCCTACGGCGACGTTCGTGACCTGCTGTGCGAACTGGGCGACCTCGCCGTCGACGAACTCACCCCGCATCTCTACAGCCAGCACGACGGTGCTGCGGTCACCCACCTGTTCGAGGTGGCCGCCGGGCTCGATTCCGCCGTGCTCGGCGAGAGCGAGATCCTCGGTCAGGTCCGCGCCGCGTGGAAAACCGCGCAGGAGCAAGGTGCCGCTCGATCCACGCTGAACCAGCTCTTCCGGAGCGCACTGGGCGCAGGCAAGCGTGCCCGAACCGAGACGGGCATCGGTCGAGGCACCGCGTCGATCAGTCATGCTGCGGTCGAGATGGTCAGTGACCTCACCGGTGACCTCACCGGCCGTCGGGTTCTGGTGATCGGAGCCGGGTCAATGGGTGAAGGCGTGGCGGTTGCCCTGCACCGAGCCGGGGGTGCAGACATCCTGGTCGCGAACCGCGGTGCCGAGCGTGGGGCCGAGCTCGCCGAGCGTGTCGATGGTGTCGCTGTTGGATTCGACCGACTTCCGGAGGCGATCGCCGCCGCAGATGTCATCGTCGCGGGCACCGGTGCGGCTCAGGCGCTGCTCACCGAGGCGCTGGTGGCCGATGCCCGCGCAGCGCGGAACACGTCGCGCCCGCTGCACATCGTCGACATCGGCGTGCCGCGCAATGTCGATCCGTCCGTCGCAGAGCTGCCTGGGGTCACCCTGGCCAACCTCGACGACCTCCGCGACTGGGCCGACCGGGGCTTGTCGCATCGCGCCGCCGAAGCCGAGCGGGTGCGGAGCATCGTCGCCGAGGACGTCGAGTCGTACTTCGTCGAGACGACGGCCCGACAGGCCGCTCCACTGGTGGCGTCGATGCACAGCAGCGCCGACCGAGTTCGCGCCAACGAGGTGGCCCGCTTCGCCAACCGACTCGCCGGGCTCGACGACGTACAGCGAGAAACCGTCGAAGCGCTCACCCGTTCGATCCTGGCCAAGCTGCTCCACGAACCGTCGGTGCGCCTCAAGGCTCAAGCAGGGACCCCGCAGGGCGAACGCAACGCGGCCGCCTTGCGCGATCTGTTCGACATCGGGTGATCTCGGCGTGAGCGGCGTTGGCATGCCGGCGCTTCGCCTGGCAACACGAGGATCTCGCCAGGCGCTTGCGCAGTCCGGCGCGGTCGCTGCAGCGATCACCTCGGCGACTGGCCGACCGGTCGATCTCGTCACGATCGAGACCACGGGCGACGTCCGCCTCGACGTCCCGCTCCACGTCATCGGTGGACAGGGCGTGTTCGTCAAGGAAGTGCAACTGGCAGTGCTCGACGGGCGGGCCGACATCGCTGCGCACTCCGCCAAGGACCTGCCGTCGGCGCCCACCGACGGACTCAGCATCGGCGCGTTCTGTGAGCGTCGCGACCCTCGAGACGCGATGGTGGGCGCTCGGCTCGACGAACTCGGCGACGGAGCCACGGTCGCCACCGGATCGGTGCGGCGGCAGGCACAGCTGCGTCGGGTGCGTCCTGACCTGCGCTTCACGGAACTGCGCGGCAACATCGACCGCCGCCTGTCGAAGGTGCCTGTCGACGGAGCGATCGTGATGGCGATGGCGGCGCTCCAGATTCTCGAACTGACGGACTGGGTCGCCCAGCCGCTCGATCCGGTCGAGTTCGTCCCTGCGGTCGGTCAAGGATGTGTCGCAGTGGAATGTCGCAGCGACGACCAGCGATCGATCGACACGCTGGCGGCCATCGACCACCAGCCCAGCCGGCACCGTGTTGAAACCGAGCGGGCCTTTCTCGCCGAGCTCGGGAGCGGCTGCTCGCTTCCCGTCGGTGCTCACGTCAGCGATGACACGCTGTGGACCTTCCTGGCCGATCTCGACACCGGCCGATCGGTGGCTGACCGTCTCGAGCTCCCGGGCGGCCCGCCCGATCTCGACATCGCCCGCCGAGCGGCCGTCGACGCGCACGCCGCGCTGGCCTGACCGTGTCCGTTTCGGGCGAGGGGTTGCGTGGCCGGCGGGTCATGGTGACCCGTGAACGGCCGGGCGAACTCGCCGCGACGCTTGCGAGTCGAGGTGCCGACGTCGTTCATCTCCCGTTGATCTCGGTGGTCGACCCCGTCGATGGCGGGGCGGCACTGCGTCGTGCGCTCGACGAACTCGGTCGGTTCGACTGGCTGGTCGTGACGTCTCCTGCGGGAGCTGAGCGCGTCGGGGCGGCGGCTGCCATGACCACGCAGGTGAAGTTGGCCGCGGTCGGGACCGCCACCGCGACCGCGCTCCGGTCGGCGAGCGGTCGATCGGTCGACCTCGTTCCCGAGGTCCAGCGAGCCGACCGTCTGGCCGAGGCGTTCAATGCCGCGGAATCGACGCCGCAGCGAGTGCTGATCGCCCACGCCGATCGCGCGGCCTCCACACTGCCCGACGCGCTCCGCGCTGGCGGCCATGACGTGTCGACCGTGATCGCCTACCGCACCGTCGACGTCGAGCCGGCCGCTGATGCGCTCGGACTGATCGACGACGTCGACGCCGTTGTGTTCGCGAGCGGATCGGCCGTCGAGAGCTGGTGTCGATCCGTCGATCAGCGCTGCCCGCCAATCGTCGTTGCGATCGGCCCAGCGACCGCAGCGGTCGCGTCGCGGCTGGGCCTCGACGTCACCGGCGTCGCAGCAGAGCATTCGCTCAGCGGGCTGGCGGATGAGCTCGAGCGTCTCGTCGCTGCGCAGGATGCCGAGACCGATGCCCGGAAGTGATGAGGGTATGTCCAAGGCTGGATCGATCTGCCATACTGGGCCGTCGACTCAGGGAAAGCATGAAGGTGACCAACGGAGCAACGGAGCGCCGGCGACCACGTCGCGCTGGCTGCCATCGCGTCGGGGGCGTTGTGTGCAGGGATCGTCCTTGGCACCGGCGCCATGGACGCGCGCCCCGTCACCGCCGACACGCTGCCTGCTCAGATCGCCTCGATCGAGCCGCTCGTCCCTGACGTCGACCGCCGCCGGCTCGAACGCCACGGTGTCCGGCGACGGCCGGTTCGTGGCGTATCAGGCCCCGACCGACGCCGGCGAGGAGCAGACGGCACGCAGCACGATCTACCTCACCGATCGAGCGTCGGGCCTGACCGCCGAGATCACATCAGTTCCCGATGGGCAGCGGCCCGGCAGTTCGATCAACCCGGTGCTGGCCGGTGACGGTTGCAGTGTGGTCGTCACGACCGAACTGGCCTTCGATGTCTTCCGGGACAACGACGGCGGCGACCGATGGGATGTGTACCGGCAGCGACTGGCCCACTGTGGTGGTACCCCAGGCGCCTGGGAACTGGTGTCGGCCGGGAGTGACGGGCTTGCACGCGACGACGTGAGCACGCTCGATCATGCAGCCGTCTCGCGATCGGGTGCGCTCGTGGTGTATTCGCATCCGACGGACGACTTTCTCGACGGATCACTGCTGAGCGCGCTGAGCATCGTCGACCTCACCGAGCCGCACGGCAGCGTGTTGCGGTCGCAAGCCGTTGCCGGATTGCCGATCACGTCGCCCGACACCCTGTTCGTGCATGCAGGTCTCGACCAGCCCGCGATCTCCGGCGATGGCCGCTTCGTGGCGTTCCGGTCCGACGCGAACTCCAACGAAGCAGTACCGAGTTGGGGGACCGGTCCGGTTCCCGGCGGTCCGGCGGCGCGGCAGGTGTTCGTCTGGGACCGAGCCGAACTGGATCCGTTTGCCGCCGTGGTACTCGTGTCCGAACGATTCGACGGTCAGGCATCGCTCACCGGCGCCTCCGAGCCCGTGTTGTCTCGCGACGGGCGAGCGGTCGCGTTCACGAGCACCGACATCGGGCTGGCGCCAGCGGTGTTCGCTCCGTGCACCGAGGACTGTCCGACCCAGGTGTACCACCTCGATCGCGACCCAGACCTCAACGGACGTTTCGACGAACCGACACGCACAGCGATGACGCTGGTGAGCAGCCAGCCCGGCACCGATCCCGCAGTTGCCGGTTCGGCGCCGTCGTCACAGCCGTCGCTCAGTGCCGACGGCCAGCTGGTGGCGTTCATCACCAAGGCGACCAACCTGCTCGCGGTGCCCGCTGCTCCAGGCGGGCAGCCCTCCGACGGCGATCTGCTCGTTGCCGACGTCGGTGTCGACACGTTGCGACGGGTGGCGATGGTCGATGGGGACGTACGCCCGGCACTCGGCGCCCACTCCGGTCCGCAGCTCAGCGACACCGGACGAACCACGGTGTTCGAGACACTGGCGGCGCCCGAGTTGGTGCCGTCGGCCGGAGGTGGACGCCAGGTGCTGGCCGCGGTGACCGCCCCCGGGTTGTCGCTCTCCGACGCCGATCTCGGGTCGACCCTGGTCGGCCTGACGAGTGAAGAGTGGTACGTGGCGGTGGTCAACGAGGGGCCGACGACGTTCACGCCGAGCGAGGTCAGCGTCTCCGATGAACGATTCACGGTCAACCAGGAGGCGAGCACGTGTGCGCTCGGTGTGCCGGTGTCGCCAGGCGCCGACTGCACGGTGACGCTGACCTTCACCCCGAGCGAGCCCGGTCCGGTATCGGCCACACTCACCGTTGCCGAACAAGGATTCCAGTCGATGTCGATCAGCTCCACCCTCAGCGGGGCCGGCGGCGAGCCGGCGTTGCGCACCTCCCCCGCAGGCGGCGATCTGGGATCGGTCGTGGTCGGCGAGACCAGCACCGAGTTCCTGTTCGACGTCGAGAACATCTCGCTGTTGCCCACCACGGTCGGGTCGGTCGAGGTGCTCGGTGCGGATCCGTTCGACTTTGCGATCACCACCAACAGCTGCGCCGACCGGTTGTTGAACCCTCGGGTGTCGTGCAGCGTCGGCGTGAGCTTCTCCCCACTCGCATCGGGACAACGCTCAGCGCTCGTGCAGGTGACGACGACGACCGGTCAGTACACGGTGATGGTGGCGTCGGGACAGGGCCGCTACGAGCCGACCTTTGCGGTTGCCGTTCCTGAGATCGAAGCAGGCGACGACCTGGTGATCGGTGGCATGGGATTCCCGGCGTCGACCCCGGTGGCGGCGTTCTTCGACGGCGACCCTCGCGCTCGCTTCGAGTTCGACACCGAACACCGAGGGTGCGTTCCTCGTCGCCGTCCCAGTGCCGTTGTCCGA
Organism: Ilumatobacteraceae bacterium; assembly: GCA_963793335.1. GTDB lineage: Bacteria > Actinomycetota > Acidimicrobiia > Acidimicrobiales > Ilumatobacteraceae > Sva-07. The sequence continues at coordinate 109,243 of CAWBZS010000020.1, forward strand.
GCAGGGTGGGGAACGCACCGTGGTGGTTCGAGCCGCCGACGGCACGGTGGCCACGGCGACGGTCGAGGTGATCGGTGAGCAGGTAGCAGCCGTCGCCGGCATGCCCGGATTCGGCCTCGGCTGATCAGCCGTCGTCGACGGGGCGGGTCTCGCCGCCCACGTTGATCGCGTTGGTGCAGGTCGAACGGTTCGTCTCACCGATTTCGTCGCATCGAACGGAGAACGTCACGTTGTCGCCGGGGTCGAGGCGGATCGGGGTGATGCTCGGGACGAAGAAGGTGCCTCGCACGTTCTCGAGTGACCAGACGAACACGGTGTCGCCGTTGACGAGCAACGTGGCCACACCGCGATCGTTGAACGGGTTCTCGATGAGCACGTCGGTCATGTCGAAGATCTCACCCTCGGCCATGGTGGTCGACTGATCTGCGGTCTGCGTGAGTGGCGCGTCGACCGGCAGCCTGAAGAAGGTCGGCGTCGCTTCGTCCGGCGACGACTCGATCTCGACCGGCAGCGAGGAGGTGACGGTGGCATCGGGCGAGGTGTCGTCGGGCGTTTGGTCGGCGGTCAGTTCGGCGATGGCGTCGTCGACACTGCTGGCAGCAGCATCGTCGATCGCGGGTTCGATCACGGCCAGCCAACCGGCAACCACTGCCGCAGCGACGGCGAGCACCGCTGCGGCCCGTCTGAGGGTGCCGCCGGTGATCGTGGGGGATTGCACGAACGACAATGTCGTCGAGGTGGACCCCAGGTTCGAGGCGTGCTGCCTCGACCTCGAAGTCCAGTACCCGAGTCCTGCGTCGAGAGAGGCCACGGCGGGCGCGTGCTTTGAGCAGCACCAGGCTCGATGCTCCGGGGGTGACCCCGATGGAGGGTGGATCGAAATCACCGTCGACGCGGCCGGTCGGGTCGACCAGGTGCAGTCGGCAACTCGCAATGGTGTTGCCATGGTTCTCGGCCATGAACTCGAACTGCGCACGTCGTCGGGCCCGTTGGATCGGCTGGAGCGGGACGAGGCGCAACCCGTCGAAGGGTTCGATCGACCACCGTCGCTTCAGCGGAGACCGCGTCGTCAGCGTTGGTGAGCGGCACCACCCTCGCCGCGATGGTGGTCGGACCAGCGATGGTCGACGGGACCGCAGGTGGTACCACGTTCACGTCGATCGTCTGTTGCGACCCTGCGAACAGCGTCAGGCTGGCCTGGCTGACCGCTGTCCAGGGTGCGGTCAGACCGGCGGGGAGGATCGTGTACGACGCCGTGTCGTCTCCCAGGTTGTGCACGGTGAGGGTCAAGGTCAGCGTGTCGCCGGGGGCCAGCGAGCCCTCGTGGCCGGAGAACCAAGCATGAACGGGCACGCTGAGCACGATAACCGCTCACCTCGTGCCGTGCTGCTCGTCGTTAGGCTCGACGCTGTGGCGAACACCGAGCTTCCTCTTCCGACACGTCGTCCCCGTCGCCTGCGCCGGAGTCGGGCGCTTCGTGGCTTGGTCGCCCAGCACCACCTTCGTGTGGACGACCTCGTGGCACCGCTGTTCGTTCGAGAGGGCGTCGATCAGCCCCAGCCGATCACGTCACTTCCCGGGGTGGTGCAGCACACCCGTACGTCGTTGCGCTCCGAGGTGGCGCAGCTCGCTGCACTGGGTGTGCGTTCGGTGATCCTCTTCGGCGTCCCGGCCACGAAGGACGCGGTGGGGAGCGGAGCATCCGATCCCGACGGCATCGTGCAGCTTGCGCTCGGCGACCTCCGGAAGGACTTCGGGGACGAGATCGTGGCGATGGCCGATCTCTGTGTCGACGAGTACACCGACCACGGTCACTGCGGAATCGTCGGTGCCGATGGCACCGTCGACAACGATTCGACCGTGGAGCTGTACACCCGCGCCGCCGTCGCCCAGGCCGACGCGGGCGCTCACGTGGTGGCGCCCAGTGGGATGATGGACGGCCAGGTGGCGGCGATCCGCACGGCGCTCGACCAAGCCGGCCACGCTGACGTCGCGATCATGGCGTACTCGGCGAAGTATGCAAGCGCCCTGTATGGACCGTTTCGGGATGCCGTCGACGTCACGATCAGTGGTGGCGGTGACCGCAAGGGCTACCAGCAGGACTGGCGCAATTCCCGTGAGGCGCAGCTCGAGATCGACCTCGACATCGGCGAAGGTGCCGACATCGTGATGGTGAAGCCGGCGCTTGCCTATCTCGACGTGATTGCCGATGCTGCGGCGAGAATCGACGTGCCGCTCGCCGCGTACCACGTCAGCGGCGAGTACGCGATGATCCACGCTGCGGCCGAACGCGGTTGGATCGATGGTGACGCCGTTGCATTGGAACACCTCACTGCGATCAAGCGCGCCGGCGCCGACATCGTGCTCACCTATTTCGCTCGCTGGTTCGCCGAAGGGTTGGCCAGCGGCCAGATCGAAAGTTGACCGACCCACTCGTGACCGCCACCGACTCCCACCCCGCCGCATCCCCACGTGACGGTATTGCCCCCTGCGACCCCGTGGCTTGCGCGGTCGCTGGCTGTACCCCGACGGTGTGCACTGGCGCCGGCGTGCCGTCGAACACCACACTCTTCGAGCGTTCGTGCGCCGCGATACCGGGTGGTGTCAACTCCTCGATCAGGGCGTTCAAGGCGGTTGGCGGGGACCCGTACATGGTGGCCCGCGCGGAGGGTGCAACGATCACCGACGTCGAGGGCACCACCTACCTCGATCTCGTGCAGAGCTACGGGGCCGTGATCCTCGGCCATGCCCATCCTGCGATCACCGCGTCGGTCAGCGCAGCCGTCGCCGACGGGACCTCCTACGGCGCGCCGACACCGCGTGAGATGAAGCTCGCCGAGGCGATCGGTGCGCGTGTGCCGAGTTGCGAACGGGTGAGGTTGATGAACTCCGGCACCGAGGCCACCAGCACCGCGATCAGGCTGGCACGAGGGGCCACTGGCCGCGACCGCATCGTGACGTTCGCGGGCAACTTCCACGGCGCCACCGACGCGCTCCTGGTCACCGGCGGCAGCGGGGTGGCCACGCTTGGATTGCCGGGCACTGCCGGCGTGCCGGACGGTGCAGTCGGCTCGACCATCGTCGCGCCCTACAACGTGGTACCCGAACTCGATGATCGAGTCGCCGCCGTGATCGTCGAACCGGTCGCTGCCAACATGGGGGTCGTCGCTCCGGTCGCCGGGTTTCTCGAGGGGTTGCGAGCGGAATGCGACCGCGTCGGTGCCCTCTTGATCTTCGACGAAGTCATCACCGGCTTTCGTCTCGGCGTCGGCGGCGCTCAGGCGAAGTACGACGTCAGGCCCGACATCACCTGTTTCGGCAAGGTGATCGGCGGCGGCCTGCCGATCGGGGCGATCGGCGGCTCGGTCGACGTGATGGAGCACCTCTCTCCGCTCGGGCCGGTCTTCCACGCCGGCACGCTGGCCGGCAATCCGATCGCCACGGCCGCGGGCCTCACCGCACTCGACCTGCTCACCGGTGACGTCTACATCGAGCTGATGGCGCGGGCTCGGCACCTGTCCGCTCGCTTGCGCGATGCCTGCGCCACGGCCGGCTTCGTGGCGACGTTTCCCGTCGTCGGCACGTTGCTCGGCGTCGTCTGCGGTGATGCCGCCGCGCCGGTGCACGACTTCGATGATGCCAAGCGCACCGACGAGGGGGCCTACGCGGCCTTCTTCCGGGCGATGCTCGCTGAAGGCGTGGCAATGGCGCCGGGAGCGTACGAGGCGCTCTTCGTCGGCCTCGCTCACACTGACGAGGTGCTCGAGGACATCGCTGATGCGGCCCATCGTGCTGCCACCACCGCGGCACGCGAGCTGGCTACCTTGGCCCCGTGAGGCAACTGTTCAACTGGCGATTCTTCGCCACGGTTGCGGTCCTGGCCGTGTTGGCAGTGTTGGCAAGGGCCGCCTTGGCCGATGACGACACGCTCGAATCGGTCGTCGAACCCGAGCAGATCGAACGCGCCATCGACCTGATCGATCCCATCGTCGCCGCCACGCAGTCCGAAGACTTCGCCATCCAGCCGACCGGCCTCACGACGGGGTTTCTCGACCTGGCGCTCGACGACGTGCGCACGATGCGGATCGTGCCGGGCACCTACGGTGAGATCGACTGTGACGGCTTGGCCGAACCGAATCAGTGTGTCGTGGTCGCTGACCTCCTCGGCGATGCCGTGATCTGGTTCGCGATCCTGCCGAGGTCGTCGCGAACCACGTTCGAGCTTCCGCCGATCCTCGATCTCGTCGACGGCGAGGCGGTGTTCGAGAGCGGCTGGCGGATCCCGTACGCCCCGGTGATCGAGCGTGACTGCGACGGTGAGGACATCCCCACCTTCAGCGACTTCCTGCGTCGATTCTCCGACGACAGCGTGACCATCGTCGATCTCGAGGAGCGTCAGGTGGTGGCGGTTCGCTGCGGCGAACCCAACGAGCGCTGAGCGGCAGGGGTCGGTCGGCGGGCGGGGCGACGCTCAGCCGCCGAGAGCGTGCGCCGCAGCCAGACCGGAGTTGTGCGCAGCCTCGACGCGCGGCCCGTCGAACGCGTCGCCGGCGAGCACCACGCGACCTCCACGTGCCACCCAACAGGGGTCGGGCCAGGGGGTGCGTGGCGCAGCGAAGCGCCACTTCTTCACCTGTGCCTCGGTGATGTGTGCGTCGCCGACCCATGGAGCGGCGATCTCGATCAGTGCTCGTTGCAGCTCGTCGACGTCGTCGTCCCAGTGCTGTTCGCTCCACGCCGCGCTGGCGTGCAGGGTGACGGCAGGGGTGGCACTCACGCCCTTGGCGGCGTTGTCGGCCACGAAGCCGACCTGTTCGTTCGGGGCTTGGACGCCTCCGGGCGCATCGATGGTCGGTGCTCGGTCGAGTGTGGCGAGCAACGCGATCGTCCGGTCGTAGTCGGTGCGCATCAATTGTTCGTCGAGGTCGAGGCCAGAATCGGCGAGCAACGCAACACTCTGCGGGAGCGGGGAGGTGATGACCACCGCATCCGATGCGTGCACCGTCCCGTCGTCGATCACGACGTGCCAGTCACCGCCCGATGGCGCCGGTCGCACAGCGAACGCCATGGTGGAACACCGGACGTCGAGTCCGTCGGCGAGATCTTTCGCAAGCGAGTTCATGCCGCCGGTCGCTGCGTAGCGGGGATGACCGTCGTCGCCGCCGAAGCCGCGGGACCACACCGCAACCAGATCTCGCTCCACCCAGTTGTCCACCCGATGTTGAAACGCAGGGGTCCGAACCGTGAAGAACTGGGCGCCGTGGTCGAGTGTCGCAGCACCGATGCGCCGTGTCGCGAGGCGACCTCCGGGGGAGCGTCCCTTGTCGACGACCACCACCGACGCGCCCAGGTCGACCAACTCCCGCGCGGCGACCAGCCCCGACAGTCCGGCACCGACGATGACGACTCGCACGGGAACCGGGTTGCCGATCAACCGGCGAGCGCGCCGTCGAGTTCGGCCTGCTCGCCAACGCGACGCTGGTACGCGCGCTCGGCGCGGCCGAGGAATTCGAGCAGCACCCGATTGAACGTGCTTGCATGCTCGACCATGAAGCCGTGGGCTGCGCCGCTGATGACAACGAGTTCGGCGGTGGGGATCGTGGCGGCCAGGTCCTCGCTGTCACCGCGAGGCGTGAGGATGTCCTGGTTGCCGACGAGGACCAGGGCGGGCACATCGATGGTGGGGAGCAGGTCGATCAGCTCTTGGTGGCTGTCGCTCGCCGAGAGGATCGCGTCGCACTGGGCAGCAAACGCGTGCGACGGTCGTCCGAGCGCCAGGGGTCCCAACCAGCCGATCGCTGGCAACAGGCGCCGGAACGACCGAGGGCCAATCACCCAGCGAGCCGCATCGTGGCCCATCGAGCCGATCCCCTTTTCGAGCGCGTTGTCGCGCCAGCTCGCGAGCAGCTCCTCACGCCACGGGTGATTGCGGCCCGCCGTGCAGGCCAACGTGATCGACCGTGTGCGCTCTGGGTACTTGACCGCAAGGATCTGGGTGATGGCACCACCCATCGAGGCACCCACGACGTGCGCGGTCTCGACGCCGGCATCGTCGAGCACGGCGATTGCGTCGTCGGCCATCTGCTCGAGTGAGTAGGCACCGTGCGGCTTGTCGCTGCGGCCGGCACCTCGGTTGTCGAGCGCTACGCCGCGATACCACGGTGCAGTGGCCATCCGCTGGAGGTTCCAGCCGTTCTTGTCGGCGCCCAGCCCCTGAATGAACAGGATCGGGGGGCCGCTCGGGCGTCCGGTGATCCGGTAGTGGATGCGCGTTCCGTCGGTACTGCGAACAAAGGTCATCAGGCGCCTCCGAGGCCGCTCAGTGGGAGCCAGTCGAGTGGTGTGCCGGTTCGGATCTCGCCCATCTCCGCAAGCAGCAGATCGATGTCGTGAGCGAGCACATCGGCGAGTTCGAGTTCGGCAAGCGGGCCCTTGCGCTTGCGTGGCGAACGAGATGGCGTGCCGATCTCGAGCCGGGCGCTGCGGCCGATCGGGCTCGAGGTCGTGGCGCCTGGATACACCGACACCCGGGCGGCCAGTGCAGCACCGACGAGTGCGTGATCGACCCGCCCAGTTCGGCGGGTGCGTTCGTTGTGGCTGGCACCCATGATGACGAGTTCACCGGCGGCGAGCGCGCCAGCCACCTCGTCGGGATGGTCGAGCAATCCGCCGATGCGGCGGACGAAGGCGCCGACCGGGGCGGTGTCGGGCCGACCGACGAACCGAACCGGGCGATCGACGACCTCGCTCAACGCGAACGCAGAGAAGATCGGCGCCAGCGCCAGCGCCCGGGCGTTGACGACGATGAGCGCGCCCTTGCGGCGCGGGAGGTGCTGATCCCCGCCGACGGTGACGTCCCAGCGCAGGCGAGCAGCGCCGATGACGTTGCGCACCAGACCGGGGTCGCGGCCCCAGTCGTCGACGGTGCCGGCTTGCTCGTCGGTGAGACGGGTGACCGACGCGTTCAGATCTGCAGCCGCTCGGGACACGGCGGCCCCGGCTCGGCTGGCAGCTCCACACGATGGGAGATTGACGACTCGTCCGAGTGTGGAAGACATCAGGCCACCTGTACCCGTGCTGGTTGATGAATGATGCTCGGCCAGTTGTACAGCCGGTCGATCACGTCGGTGGTGCTTCGCTCCGGCGTGAGCCCGAGGAGGTCGCGCATCTGGCCGTTGTCGGCCAGTCGGCCGCGGTGCAGCACCTCGGACACGTGATCGGGGATGGGTGCACCGAGCAGATAGCTGAGCGGACGTGCGAGCGCCCACTCGGGGCCGACGAGCGGGATCGGAACACGTCGACCGCGGCGTGCGGCTTGGAGCGCGGTGATCGCGCCGGGAGCGACGACGTTGACGGGCTCTGCGAGCCCGACGCGGGCGGCGGCCACGATGGCCCGGGCCGCGTCACCGTCTTCGATCACGGCGAACGGCGGATCGGCCAGGGCACTGAACGGCACACCCGGTTGGCGCAGGAGTCGCCCGAGTGGCGATGGCACGTGAGGGCCGAGCACCGGTGCGAGCCGGACGGCGCCCACAGTGACACCGACACGTTGGCCGACCTTCGCGGCGGTCTGCTCGATCGCGGCGACGGTACGGCCCCACTCGCTGGTGGGCACAAGGGTTGCCGACTCGCTGGGTCGTGTGAGCGCATTGCGTCCACGGCCGTAGATCTCGATACCGCTGCGCACCACGACGTGTTCGAGCGCGGAGCACTCCGCTGCGGCGCCGAGGATCGAGGTGGCTGCCTGGTCGGTCAGTATTGCCGCAGCGTGAGGTGCGGCGCGTGCGTCGGGCTCCCACACTCCGACGTGCACCAGCACGTGCGGGTTGAACGATGCAATCGTGTCGACGATGCGGTCGTGCTCGTCGGGGTGGATCCGGTGAAAAGCAATTCGCTGGAGCCGGTGTCGCGGCGGGTCGGCATCGATCCCGGAGAGTTCGCCAACCCAGTCCTCTGCTTCGAGCAACCCGGCGATGGTGGTGCCGAGTTCTCCCCCCACGCCGCTGACGAAAACGCGCTTGCCACCCATGCGCATGACGCTAGTCGCGCACGCTTCGAGTGGACGCCTCGGGCGGCGGTCAGCGAAGGGTGTGGGCGCGCAGGATCAGCTCGCGTGCGAACGGATCGAGCTGTCGACCGGCGATCCGTTCGGTGACCTGGATCGCCTTGGTGGGGTCCTCCACCAGGCCGGCCCAGCGGATGTAGCCACCCATGATGCCGATGATGCGATCGCCGAGCTCGTCGCCGTGCACGAGCACCTTCGTGCCGTGACGGAGGAGGTCGCGGATCTCGCCGTACAGCGCCTTGAGGTACTGATCGGTGTGTTCCGCGTTGAACGGGCGATGCCGGTACGGCATCTGCAGTTCGTCGTAGTTGTGCAGGTTGTGCGGGGCGGCGATGATCGAGAGCACACACCCGAAGCCGTTCTCGCGCAGCCAGATGATCTCCTCCTGGCGGCGCACACGGCGATGGCTGTCACCGACGCCTCCAGGCCGCTCACAGATCGCCAGCTTGTCCTTGAGGATCCAGGTGAAGTTCCGAGGCGTGATCCCGAGTGCCCACTTTCCACGCAGCCGCGGCGGCATCAGTGGGTTCGTTCTCGGTCGGCGCAGGTGGTCATAACGGGTTGCCAGGCTAGCCGTTGGTGGCCGTGGCGGGGTAACGGACGAGTCGGTCGTCCTGGCGCTCGATGCGACGGCCCCCGGACAGCTCGCACGCTGCGGCTTCACCCCGGGCAACGGCGATCACCCGCAGCACCGCTGCCGAGTCCGGCGGGTAGCCGTCGGACTCGAGCCACTGCCGGACCGCTCGAGATGCGATGGGGCGGGGCGCAGCGGCCAACACAGCTGCATCGGTCGGGTCGATTGCGGCGGCGAGTTCCTCCAGGAACTGGTCGTCGGCGCGCAACAGGTCCGCAGCTCGGGTGAGCAGGGGTGTGACGTCGCGCTCGGCGATGTCGTCGAGCAGCGGCAGCAGCTCCCGGCGGACCCGGTTCCGACGAAAGCGAGGATCCCGGTTGGTCGGGTCGTCAGCGACCGCCAGGTCGAGCGAGTGGCACAGTCCCTCGGTCTCGCTTCGGCGCAATGCCAAGATGGGGTGGCGGCGCCCGGGCTCGATGGCGGCGAGGCCGGCGGCGCCCGACCCGCGCAGCAGGGCGAGTAGCAGCGTCTCTGCTTGATCGTCGGCGGTGTGGCCGAGGAGGGCGTCGGGTCCGAGCGCCTGACGGCGGGCGTCGCGAGCACGAGCTTCGAGGTTGGGTCCGTCGACGAGATCGACTCGGACGTGACGAAAGCTCACGTCGAGGTGTGCGGCGGTCGCCTGAGCGATCGCCGCGTCGTGGGCTGCACTGTCACGCAGTCCGTGGTCGACATGCACTGCGGTCACCCGGCAACCGGCGGCCTGCGCGAGCACGACGAGCGCGGTTGAATCCGCCCCACCCGAGAACCCGCAGACGGCGTAGGTTCCGGGCGGCGGAAACCGGCACCGCTCGAGCAACTCGGCGGTGTCCGGCACGACCAGCACTACAGGTCGGTGTGGTGGGCCGACTTCTGTGACCTGGTCGGATGTTGCTTGGCGGAGACTGCCTTGAGGTAGGCGCCGACGGTTGCGACGACGGCGAGGATGGACAGCAGAAGGAGGGGGACGCCGATCCACCAGTGCCAGACGTTGGCTGCGAGCATGGCTGTGAGGTTAACGGGCGCGGTTCAGCTTTCGCGAACGCCGATGACGCCGTCGCCGTCGAAATCGGTGCCGAAACACTGTTCGATCTTGCCGAGCAGACCGGGCGGCATTTCGTCGTTGTTGCACTTCTGGGCGACCACGATCTTCAGCTCGGCGTGGAAGTCGAAGGCGCCGAGGCAGTCCATGCAACCTTCGAGGTGGTGGCGGATCGCCGCCTGCTGATGACCGGAGAGCTCACCGTCGAGAAACACGTCGAGTTCGCGCAGCGTCTGGGCACAGTCGGATTCGGCCCGCTGCTCGGCGTGCTGGTCGGCCTCGGGTTCCGTCGTTGCGTCGTCGCTCATCATCCATCGTCCTTCGCCTGGGCAGTGACCAGTCCTCGTTGGAGGGCAACATCATGCAACGTCTTCTGCATCGCCTTTCTTCCCCGATGGAGCCGGGACATCACGGTGCCGATCGGGATGTCGAGCATCTCTGCGATCTCTTTGTAGGCGAACCCTTCGACGTCGGCGAGGATCACCGGCAGTCGGAAGTTGTCCGGGAGGTCCTCGAGGGCATGTTTCACCTCGTCGTCGGGAAGCAGCTCCATCAGGGATTCCTCCGCGGAACGACCGACGCCGGCGTTCTGCAGCGCACCGATGTTCTTGTAGAGGTAGAGATCCTCGACCTCACCGAGCTCGGTCTCGTCCGGCCGACGCTGCTTGGCCCGATAGATGTTGATGTAGGTGTTGGTGAGGATGCGAAACAGCCATGCCCGCAGGTTCGTGCCCTCGGAGAAGGTGTGGTAGCTGCGGTAGGCCTTGAGGTAGGTCTCCTGCACCAGGTCCTCGGCATCGCTGCGGTTGCGCGTCATGCGCATCGCCGCCGAGAAGAGCTGCGGGGCGTACTCCATTGCGTCGTCGGCGAAACTCGCCTGGTCGGCCATGACGGCGACTGTACCCGCGGGCCACGACGCCCAAGCGGCGCGGGCCGGTCGATTGTCAGATCGTTTCGGTGTCGGTGTCGGTGCTGGTGTTACCGGTTGTGGCGCCGGGTGCCGTGGTGCTCTCGTCGGGGCTGGCCCCGAGATGGGTGACGACGTCATCGATCGAGACGATCAGACGATCGAGCAGGTCGGCGAGCTGCGATCGCTCCTCGGGGTCGAACTCGCTGAGGATGTGCATCATTGCGATCGAGCGCCGAGCCGCCACCGCATCGTGACGACGCCGGCCCTCGGGGGTGATCCGTACCAGCACGACACGTCCATCGTCGGGCGAGGTGAACCGCTCGACCAGCCCGTCGCTTTCGAGGCGTTGCATCGCTCGGGTTGCCGTCGACGGCTCGACTCGAAGCCGTGCGGCGAGTTCCTTCGTCGGGCGTTCGTCGCGTCGGGTCAGGAGATCGAGCGCGTCCATCTGGCCCTGCTCCAGCGCTTCCTCTTCGCCGAACAGGTAGGCGCGCAGGTCGGCTGCCGCCGCGCCGCGACGCAGTTCGATCCACGCTCGACCGATCCGGCGGGCGTGCTCGCGGTCGGCGCGGTTGCGGAAGTCGACGGTGCTCGCTCTGGTAGCTGGCTGGGTCATGTGCGTTCGTACGCTAATCAGCCATGGGCGACCCCATCGAGCCGACGGCGCTCGAAGCACTGCATCCGCTCGCAACCACCGAGGTGGTGGTGTCGTCCGGCTTGGGGACAACCGGTCGGCTGACGCATCGGGAGGTGTACACGTCGAGAGGTCTGCTCACCGTGTTCCGCCACGACCCACCCGACGGCGTCGAGCCGACGGGCGCAGCGATCGTGGCGTGTGGGGGAGCGATGGGCGGTGTGCTGGGCCCGGGCCACGGGCTGTACCAGCGCCTCGGTGAGCGCTGGGCCGAGCGTGGTGTCACCGTGGCGCGCGTGGGATACCGACAGCCGAACAATCTCGATCTGTGTGCGCACGACCTCGCCTGTGGCGTGGAGATGGTTCGCGATGCGGGTGCCGATCGGGTGGTGGTGATGGGGCACAGCTTCGGTGGCGCCGTCGCGATCCGTACCGCGGTGATCATGCCCGATTCGGTGGCGGGTGTGGTCACCTTCGCCACGCAGTCGGCTGGTTGTGAGGTCGCCGGTGCGCTCGACGGGCGTCCGTTGCTGCTGTTCCATGGTGATTGCGACGAGTTGCTCCCGATGGAGGCCAGTCACGTGGTGGCAGCGATCGCCGGTCACGGCGAGGTCGTCGAACTGCCCGGCGACGGCCACCTGCTCGCGAAGAGCGATGACATCATCGTCGAGCATCTCGACACCTGGCTGCCCGCAACCCTGCTGCGGTGACTCGGTCAGACGCGGTTGCCAGCGCTGTTCGAGGTCAGTTGCCTCGGACCCACCGACAACCGAGCACCGTCGGGATGTGCTCCTGCCCGCGGTATTCCGGTGATCGAGCAATCGTCCGTTCGCTCGGTGCACGTTCGGCGAGTTGTTCGAGCTGCCAGCCTGCACTGGCGGCAGCGCTGAGCAACTCGCCCATCGGTCGGTGGAAGAGCACGACCTCGCGCTCCTCGACGATCTGCACCAGATGACCCGGCGTGAGGTAGTCGCCCCAGCGCCAGAGGACGTCGCCGGTCGCGTCGACCAGCGGCTCGGAGGTGGGGTCGGTCGAGACCGGATGATTCATCACCGCCACGAGATGACCGCCGGGGGCCACCGCTGTTGCGATCTCGCTGAACAGGCGACGATGGTCCTCCACCATCTCGATGGCACCGACGCACACCGCACGGTCGAACGTGGCAGGGCGAACCCACCCAAGGTTCGGGAGCCGCGCATGCACGACCGGCCCGGCGCCGGCGGCGATCGCCAGGAGTCGAGACGAGACATCGGTGCCGATGATCGGCGGCCCGAGGTGGCGCATCACTTGGCCCTCGCCGCAGCCGAGATCGATCGTGGACCCGCCCGTGCCGACGATCAGGTCGTCGAGCAGATCGAGCAGATCGCTGGAGTCGCGGGGGTCGTCGCGAACGTTGTCGACCCACCACTGCGCGATGTCATCCCAGGGCTCGTTCACGGTGTGCTGCCTCTCGAGTGGTGCCGCAGATCGCAGTGACACCTCGCCGCAGTCACCGCCCGACACCGTAGTCAAGACCTGTCGATCGTCGAGATCGGAGCACATGACGTCCGTGTGGATTCGGTGGGTGCTGCGGAGACCGACGAGCGGGCAGGAACCAGCATCTCCGGTGCGGTCGCTGGATCGTGGCCGGTGTTCGGACGCGATGCTGCCAAGCAGCACGCCGAGCCGCGTGTGTTCATCGGATGAGAGACTGGTGCCATCTTCCGTCGCTTGCAGACCCGTCGCCTCGAGAAGGCCCGCGCCCATGTGGATGGCACGTTGCATCGAGCAAGAGAGCTCGAGGTGCGAGCGCTGCGCGTTCTGGAGGTGGTGCACAGCGAACGAAAAGGGTGCAGGGTCATCGTCATCGACGAGGCGGGCGGCATGCTCGACGTCTGGTTGTGGTGGTACCAGGCATCGAACGGTGAGCTGGTGATCTGTCGTGAGGACGCCGACGATGCCGCCGACCCGAGCGGGATCGCGACGCTGTCCTACGGTGATCAGCACCGACGCGGGGTCATCGACCGTGTGCCGCGAGACGTGATGGCGCTGTACCTGCGCTCGCAGCTGCTGGAAAGCGAGCGGTTCAGGTGACGGACCGGACGGACCGGACGGCCAGACTCCGCAACGTGTCCCGTCCACGTCGATAGACCGCTCCGCAACGCTTCAGCTGCCGGGCCGAACAGCCGGGAACATGGTCGTGGCAGAGGTGTCGCACAGGATTTCTTTTCCGATCGCGAAGGATCTGGCTCGGTCAAACGAATGCTGTTGTTGTGAGGTTCGAGAAGGAGACACCGTTGCCGAATACCGCGCCGGACGGCCCGAGGTCGTCACGACATCGTGGTTGTGCACGGTTGCCAAGGGTCGACTGATCGATCACTGGCGCCGCGAGAACGTCGCGTCGAAGAGGATCATCCCACTGTCTTGGCGCGGTCACGTCTTCGACTCACCGGAGCCGGGCGAACGCGACTCGGTGATCCAGGCCCTCGCAGCGCTGGCGTCTGAACAACGCACCGCTCTGGTCCTGCAACATGTCGAGGGCTGCTCGGTCGGCGAGATCGCGGAGATCATCGGACGAACCCCCAAGGCCACTGAGTCCCTCCTGAGTC
>CAWBZS010000021.1:0-6886 GCA_963793335.1 Ilumatobacteraceae bacterium
CATGCGACAAGCCACGAGTGAGGAGGAGTGACATGAAGGCAGTTTGTGCCCGCAGATATGGCACGCCCGATGTGTTGACGTTGGAAGAGGTCGATCGACCGTCGCCAGAGGACGATCAGGTGCTCGTACGAGTACATGCGGCGGCCCTCAACCCTTCCGACTGGCACCGCATGGAAGGCAGGATCCCGGTGCTCCGCCAGGCGTACGGCGACTCCGAGCCGACCGATCACGCACTGGGCGCTGATTGCGCCGGAACGGTCGTGGCCGTCGGGGAGAACGTCACGCGGTTCACCGTCGGTAATGCCGTGTTCGGGGCGGCGAAGGGAGCGCTCGCAGAGTACGCGATCGCCACGGAGAGAAATCTGGTCCACAAGCCGGAGAACGTGTCGTTTGTCGCCGCCGCCGCCGTCCCGACCGGAGGGCTCACGGCACTCCAAGGGCTCCGTGATCACGGGCGACTCGTATCGGGTCAGCGTGTCTTGATCATCGGTGCATCCGGTGGCGTGGGGGTCTCTGCGGTGCAGATCGCCAAGTCCTTTGATGCTCATGTGACAGCGGTGTGCAGCACCCGGAACACCGAAATGGTGATGAGTCTCGGAGCCGACGATGTGATCGACTACGCCGCGCAGGATTGGGATGGCACCGGACCGTACGAACTCATCCTGGACATGGTCGGGGATCGCCCGTTCGAGGTGTACGTGAAGAACCTCACGCAGGCGGGGCGCATGGTCTCAGTCGGAGCGCTCGGTACGGACACGACAGAATTCCTGGCGAAGCTGGGTCGCTACAAGGCATCCGAGCAGGAAGAGAAGGTACTCAACTTCACGGCGCAATTCAGAACCGATGATCTCGCCGCACTGGCGCGGCTCACGTCGTCGGGGGTTGTCACATCCGTGATCGAGCGCACCTTCTCGCTCGACGAAACCGCATCAGCAATGACGATGCAGGGCAGCAAACGTACAAGCGGAAAGGCCGTTGTCAGAATCGATGGCTAGTCATCGCTGACCCGAACGAAACGACACCCCATGTCAACCTTCACCCACCTCACAGCGGCCCGACCACAACGCGCCCCCGCGCTCAGCGCCCAGCAGATCAGCGCCTTCAAGGTGCACGCAGCGGTCTTCGCCGTCTCGACCCTCGCCATCTTCGCCGTCAACCTGCTGGTCAACCTCACCGCCGGCCTCACCGGCGACCTCTCGGCCTGGTGGTCGCTGTGGGTCCTGATCGGATGGGGCCTCGGCATCGCAATCCACGGACTCGTCGTGCAACTCGCCCGTCCGGCCTCCGACGCGTAGCGCTCCTGGCCAGGTTCCGTCTCCCGGCACCGACCTCCTCAGCCAGCGAACCTCACTTGGCGAGGCACTCCTCCGCCCCCGCCGGCTCCGCCGAGGACCGGACGCTGCGACGTGGGTCGTCCAGATCTGGATCGGGTGCCGCCGCCATCACCTTCGAAGGAGTCGAGCGCCTCGAATGGGGGTGGCGACTCGTCAGCGAAGCAAGGGGCGCGGGTTCCGCTACCGAAGCGGTCACACCTCCCCTCTTCGTGGCCGATCGCTCGCCGAAGGCGAGATGCTGTGCCTGATCGATCCTCCGAACACCGCGTCCCGTCGAGTGGCAGACAAGGTCGGTTTCCAATGGCATCACTGCGACACCTGGAACGACGACCGAACACGCCCGTCGACGTCCTCTACAGGCCTACCGGGGCGGGTGGACGACCACTCCAATTCCCCAACCGTACCCAGCAACCCCGAGCACATTCTCTCGCAGGCCGACGAGCGCATCAGTGCCGATCGCGAGCGGTCTGCGACGCCTACTTGATCGGGAGCTATGCGCTACTCGCGGCACGTGGATGACAAAGTTTGCCAAAGACGTTACTGTGTCATCCATGACCACGATGAACGTGTCGCTGCCTGACGAACTGAAGAGCTTCGTTGACGAACGAGTTGAACACGACGGCTACGGGTCGACCAGCGAGTACGTCCGCGAACTGATCCGACGCGATCGCGAACGAGTTCACCTCCGCGAGCTCGTGCTCGAAGGCGCGACTCCGGCCCGGGCGATGTTGCTGACACTGCCTACTTCGACGCACTGCGCCAGCGCATCTCGTCGGAAGCCTGAACTCTTGGCGGCGAAGCTGGTTCAATTTCGAGATCTCGCGACGTTCGATCTCGAGTCAGCCAGCAGCTACTACGTCGCCGAAGCTGACGTCGCAACAGCCATCCGCTTCGTCGACGCGGTCGAAGCCACGCGCAACGCATCGGCCGAAACCCTCGCCTCGGATCGCTGAGGCTCGCGTACGAGCTCTCATTCCGGACCTCCGAGTCATGGCAGTCGGCAAGTTCCCGTACCTGTTGTTCTACATGGAGCGCGACAGTTCGGTTGACGTCTGGCGACTCCTCCACGCCAGCCAAGACGTACCAGCCAGCCTGCAAGAGCCAGACGCCTGACTGGGATGCGTGCCCGACGATCTGGAGCGGGCTTGCCGATCCGATGTGCCGTACGCGAGCGGGTGATCGAGTCGGATTCGTCGCATGATATGTGTGCCCTCGAATGACGTGCCCTGACGTCGGGTCGACTCGTCGGCGCTGGCGACCCAGCGGCCGGCCGCACCCTGGAAACCCCGGCTATGGGGTGTCATCCGCCCCACGCATGACAGTGGCACGGGGCGAGGGGAAGCTGCGGCCCGACGCAAGATGCCGAATGCCTCTTCCCCGTCGCGGCTCGAGCGAAAGGATGGATGCGGAGGCGTGGAGGATGGCAACGTGTGCGATCGGTGTGGGCGTAGTGGCGGTGTTGCTGCTGGCTGCGTGCGGTTCCGATGACGCCGCCCCGCCGGCCGTGACTTCGACCACGACGACCGAGCCGACCACGACACCGTCCACAGCGTCCAGTTCGTTCCCCGCTACCACACCGTCACCCGAGACGACCATGCCCGATGGGGACACAGATGGGGCGACGTCCTACGAGTCGCCGATCGATTTGGGCGGCACTTGGGCCCACGACATCAACAATTCGGGAGTGATCGTCGGCACGCTCGGAGGCGTGTCAGGCGAAGGGGAACACGGGACCGTGGGCCAAGACAACGCAAGGGCGATCTGGTGGCCCGAGCCGAGCTCGTCCCCACAGCTACTCGATGTCAATCCCGGTGAGCTCTCCTTCGGTTGGGCTGTGAACGACGAGGGCGAGATCTTGGTTCGCACCGGTGATCCTGAGGCCCCGACTGCGGCGCTGGTGGTCGACCCGCAGTCGGGGGTGACGAAGGAGTTGCCGGCACCGGACAACGGTCATGCCGAGGCCTGGGCCTTCAACGATCGCGCCGAAGTACTGGTGAGCATCCGCCAGGAATGGGAGCAGCCGTTTCCCAAGTTCGTGGTCTGGGACGCTCGTACCGGCGGCATCGAGGTTCCACCAGATCTCGACGGCCAGCACTATGTCTTGCATGACATCAACGACCACGGTGACGTCGTGGGACACGTCCTTGCTCCCTTCGGAGCACCCTTCTTCTGGGACCGCACGGAGAACGTGCTCCACGATCTGAACGTCGGCGGCGCCGAGCAGGGTTACGCCACTGCGTTGAACGATCACGGCCAGATCGTCGGACTCGTCCGAGCCGACATGCAGGCACCGGACCAAGCAGCGGTGTGGGACGACCGCGGCTCGCCGCCACGGGTGTTCGACCACTGTGGACGATTCACCGACATCAACAACTCGGGCCACCTGCTCTGTGGCACCGGGGTATCGCACCCGGAATCGAACGACGTCGCGGAGCTCCCGGCGATCGTCGGCAATGCAGCGGCCGTCAACGACCTCGGCCAAGTGGTCGGACAGTCAGGCGGCCACGCCGCCCTCTGGAACCCCCGCTGAGACCCCCAACCGCACGTCAGCGATCGATACATCTGCCCGGCACCGGCCCTGCTCGGGCGCCCGGCAATCGCAAACATCGCGGTGCAGTCCGACCCGCTGAAGACCCGGCGAGACGATCGATCCCAGGTGCGCACCTGCCACTCGCGCAATATCGCTCGCATCCGCTCAGGAAGACGTGCCGATCAGGAGCGGTCAGAGGCCGTTCGCTACGTCGTTGTTCTGCGCTTCTCAGTCGCCGGTTCGGCCGTCGATCGACTCGCGGAGGATGTCGGCGTGTCCACAGTGCCGTGCGTACTCTTCGATCATGTGGATCAAGATCCACCGCAGAGACACGTTGTTGGCAGGGTCGCCTCCGATCGCCAGTGCGTCGAGCGACGGTGCTGCCTCGGCGTGAGCCCGGCTTCGCGTGCATGCCGCGTCAAAGTCGGTGCGGAGGTCGGCGAAGTTCATCCCGTGCGCCGTCGTCATCTCCCAGTCTCGGTCGGCGTCGCAATCTGCTGATGACCAGGGTTCGCGTTCGGGCAGGCCGGCGAAAGTTTCGTCGAACCAGTGATCCTCGACCAATGTCATGTGGCGAATCAACCGTCCAATCGTCAACGTCGACGCGGCGACAGTCGCAGTGAGCTGCAACGGCGTGAGTCCGCTGGCCTTACGGAGCAGGACCGTCCGGTAGAAGTCGAGGAACTCGGTGAGCATCGTGAGTTCGCCGCTGCGACGCTCCGGATCGCTCGGCTCGGCGACGGCATCGACGGACACGAATCGACCGTACTCGGACTTCACGTCAGAGCACCTTGCGATTGAACGTTCTCGCGGAGACGCCCAAGCGCTCACGTGCCGTTCTCGGGCGGGCAGTTCGTCGCCTCGACGACGGTTGTATGGGTGCCCTCCAACGCACGTCGTGGATATGCGCGGGCTCGCTGATTGCGCCATAGCCCACCCAGGCGGCGTAGTTGACCAACGGCGTCGATTGATCCCGTCGAGGCCCGGCCCCCGGCTCGGTGCCGAAGGCGATGGTCCTGACTGGGGCGAGTGCCAGTCGCCGGTCATCACGGATTCGGAAGCTTGTGCAGTGTCTCGTCCACCCGAGCAGCGGCTGTGTCGGACCCGGCGTCGTCTTCGCCGCTGACGTTGATGACGACATTTCCGTGTTTGTGGCCGGCATCGACGTAACGGTGCGCCTCAGCGGTCTGTTCGAGTGGGTAGCAGCGGTCGATCACCGGCCGGATCGCTCCGTCCTCGAGGAGCTTCGTCAGGAAGTTCAGATCGTCCGGGTTCTTGCGCGCCGTCCCGATCATCACTTTCGCGTCGCGATCGAGCGCGGCCCGCAGCACCTCGTGGATGGGCCAATCCAGCGAGATGTAGGTGCCACCTCGTTCGAGGACTGTCTTCGCCTTGCTGAACGAGGTCTTCATGGCGGCGTCGAACACGAAGTCGTAGGTGTCGCCGGTGGTCGTGTAGCCCACCTTGGTGTAGTCGAGGACCCGCTCGGCGCCCAGCGATTGAACGAGCTCAACGCTGTTGGGTCCGCACACTGCGGTGACATGGGCGCCGAAGTGGCGGGCGAGCTGTACTGCGTAGGTGCCAACACTGCCGGAGGCGCCGTGGATGAGGATTCGCTGGCCTCCGTGGATGCCGCTGCGGCGAAGGAAGTGGAGCGCACAGAGCGCACCGACGGGGAGCGCAGCGGCTTGCTGGTGGCTGGTGCCGGTGGGTCGGATCACGACCATCCCGTCGTCGGGGACGCAGACGTATTCGGCGTTTGCCCCGGCGAAGGCGATGCCCCAGAGAACGCCGAATACCTGGTCCCCGACGCGGAAGCGTGTGACATCGCTCCCGACCGCCTCCACCACGCCCGAGAACTCGTTCCCCGGAATGGCCTTTCGAGGTCGCCGGATGCCGAGGCCCAGACGCATGAGGAGCCCGAAACGGGTGTAGGTGGAACTCCGGATCCTGACGTCGCCGGCAACCACGGTGGTGGCGTGCACGCGGACCAGGAGCGCGTGGACGCCTGGCGTTGGCTTGTCTACCTCCATCAACCGCAGTACATCCGGTGGCCCATAGCCGGTCGCCACGATCGCCTTCATCAGCTCCTCCAATCGGCAGGCCGCTATCGACCACTCCAGCCCATCGGTCGTTGCGATGCCAGAGAAGAAGGTCCCTGTGGCCACCAACGTCGTGGCGCCGGGCTCGATGAGATCGCCCGGAGTCCAACGGCCGGCACGGACCACTGCGAAGCGCCCCAGAACGCCGGTACTGAAGCGCGATCGGTACGGTCTCTGACCGATCTTGATGCTGGACAACGCGCTCGTCCGCCTTGGCGGTCGGGACCGGAAGGTGCACGCTAGGGAGCATGAAACTTGAAGCTGTCCCCATCGCGATCCCACACGATGCAAACGTCATCGTCGGCCAGTCGCACTTCATCAAGACGATCGTCGATCTTCACGAGACGCTCGCCGGGTCGTCGCCCGCGCTGCGCTTCGGTGCGGCGTTCTGTGAGGCGTCCGGGCCACGTCTTGTCCGGCGTTCCGGGAACGACGACGAGCTGATCGCAGCGGCGGTCGAAGCCGCGCTGGCGATCGCCTGCGGCCACTGCTTCGTCGTGTTCCTGCGGGCTGGCTACCCGGTCAACGTGCTCAATGCACTCCAGCAGGTGCCTGAGGTCTGCCGCATCGTGTGTGCCACGGCCAATCCGCTCGAGGTGCTGGTCGCAGTCACGGCGAGCGGGCGCGGCATCGTCGGCGTCGTCGACGGCGAACCCCCGCTTGGCGTGGAGAACGACGACGACGTCCTCGCCCGGCTCGAGCTGCTGCGGACGATCGGCTATCGCGTCTGATCCCAGCGACCCGATGACGTCGGCTGTGGAGCACCCGTAGTCCGAGCCGAAACCCTGCTGATGACAGACGTCGGCGTCACCTCGAAGCGCAGCCAGCTCGCGACCTAACCTTGCCCGCCCGACGATCCGAAGCCACGAATTCGATCCCAACGGCTCGACCCAGACGCAAATCTCCGAGCGCCTGACCGA
>CAWBZS010000022.1:0-123733 GCA_963793335.1 Ilumatobacteraceae bacterium
CCTGCGCTGGCTGACGAACCACGACTACTTGTGACCGGGCCGGCAGATGACCCATCGTCGTCGAGATCGGGAGGACGGCACGTGCAGGTCGCACCGGGCGCAGCGGACGTGACCAAGGGCCCTGGAGGATGCCCGCGCGGCTGTGACACACTGTCTCAGAGGGGCGGGTGCACTGCAGTCCCGCCAGGTGCGGGTCAACCCGACAGGGGTCACCGACGACCACCGGGTCCGTACCGCGATTGGAGGTTGTTGATGGGTGACGCAATCGGAGCCACACTCGGGTACGCGGTCGGGATCGCGGTCAGTCCGATTCCGGTCGCCGCGGTGATCCTGATGCTGTTCAGTGGTCGGGCCCGGGTCAACAGCGTCTCGTTCATGTTCGCATGGGTTGTCGGGATCGCCCTCGCCACCACGGTCGTCATCCTCATTCCCGGCCTCGAGGCGGACACCTCGGAACCGAGCAACACCACCGGCTGGATCAAGCTCGTGCTCGGCGTGCTGCTGCTGGCCGTGGGCGTACGACAGTGGCGGTCACGGCCCGGCCCCGGCGACGAGGTGGCGGTGCCGGGTTGGATGGCCAAGATCGACGAGCTCAAACCCGGCGCAGCATTCGGGCTCGGGTTCCTCCTGTCGGCGCTGAACCCCAAGAACCTGCTGCTCGCGGTCGCCGCCGGCGTCTCGATCGGGGCGTTGCCGCTGTCGACCGGCGAGACCGTGGGTGCGGTCGCCGTGTTCACCGTGATCGCTGCGATCAGCGTGATGGTGCCCGTGCTCGCGTACCTGATCGCCGGACCACGGATCGACCCGACGCTCGACACCGCCAAGGGCTGGCTGATCGGCAACAACGCCGCCGTCATGGCAGTCCTGTTCCTCGTCTTCGGCGTCAGCCTGTTCGGCGACGCCATCCAGATCCTGACCTGACCATCCAGCCCCGAACCATCCAACACCGAGAGGACCAGCTCGATGAACGACCACGACAATCTGAGAGACATTGCCTACGAGGCGTTCGTCTACGCCTATCCGATGATGGAGCAGGTGAAGACCATCAATGGAATGTTCACCTTCGCAGGGCTGACCACCAACGAACCGACGATGGTTCCCAAGCTCCCGATGGAAAATGTCGGGATGCCGATCGTGTGCCCCAACTTGACGTCGATGACCGGCGGAATCTTCCTCGACATCTCCCACGGGCCGGTCACCGTCGAGATTCCGGAGGTCAAGGATCGATACGTCGTGTATCAGTGCATCGACATCTTCACCCACAACTTCTTCTACATGGGCAGTCGCGCCAATGACGGCGAATCCGGCCGCTTCGTGTTCCACAACAAGCACCAGCAGCCGTCGGGCACGGATGCCACGCCGGTCCTGATGGAAGGCGACTTCGCCATCATCGTGATCCGCATCGACATCGCCAACGACGACGAGTTCGAGTACGTGTGCGGCATCCAAGATGCCATCCGGGTGGTCGACAGCCCGTCCGAACGCCGCCCCTATCCGACATACGACGCGGACACGGCGTTTGCGCCCGAGTTCGTCGAGTACCTGAACGAGTTGATCACCGAAGTTCCCGACACCGAGGTGGAGCTGTTCGAGCGTTTCGGAACGATCGGCATTCTCAGCGATGTCACGCTGACCGACGACGAACGAAGCGACGTGCAGGCCGGCATCGACGCCGCCTACGCGGACATTCAGGCGCAGAGCAAGACGGCAACCGCGCTGGGCAACGGCTGGGTCGGCGGGACGACCGTGTTCGGCACCCGTGAGTTCCTGAATGGCGACTACATGAGCAGAGCCATCGGCGCCCACTTCGGCCTGTGGGGAAACTCGAAGGAAGAGGCCAACTACTTTCTCGGCTACTTCGACGGCGAGGGTGACATCGTCTTCGCGAAGGAGGACCTGCCACCACTCAAAGACATCGGGTTCTGGTCGATCACCGCTCACGACGGAGACTTCTACGTACACGCCAACCCGTACGACTCCTATGTGCTGACGACGGACAAGATGGAGTTCGACGAGGACGGCGGCATCACCTTCAAGTTCTCCAGCGAGCCAGAAGACGGAAATTGGCTGTACGCATCGGGAGGCGGCTTGGGCGTGTTGCTCCGCGCCTATCAGGCCGACCCCTCGAAGATCGAGGACTATGTACCACCGCCGTTCACCCGCCGGTGAGGGTGCTCCCCACCTTGCACAGGTCACGCCGTCGGGCTCCGCAGCTGGACCAGTGAGCGCGCGGGGGTAGGCCATGTCCTGGGAAGAGGTGCAGCAGGGTCCCGCCTTCTGGTTCACGGTGGTCGCGTTGATCGTCGTCTTCGGCCCCGTGATCGCCGAGCGGCTCCGATTGCCCGGCCTGATGGGCCTGTTGCTCGGCGGGGCCCTGATCGGCCCGAACATGCTCGATGTCCTGCCCGGATTCGACACCCTGGACTCGGTCGGCAGCATCGGCGTGCTCTATCTCATCTTCCTGGCCGGTCTCCAGCTCGACATCGACTCGTTCATCCGATTCAGGAAGCTCTCCGCCGGCTTCGGCGTGCTGACCGCACTCATCCCACTCGTGTTGGGTACCGGGATTGCGTTGTGGCTCGGCATCGACATCACTGCGGCGATCTTGATCGGCTCGTTCTGGGCGTCGTTCACATTGATCACCTATCCGACCGTCAACAAGTACGGGTTGACCAAGAACCGGGCGGTGGCGGCCATCGTCGGCGCGAGTTCGATCACCGACACCATCTCGTTGGTCATCCTGGCCGTGATCATCGGCACCGAGACCGGCGACTCGGGTGGCGTGCAGTTGGTGCTGAACATCGCACTGGGATTGATCGGGTTGGCCGTCTGGTGCCTGGCCATCTACCCCTTCCTGGCACGCACCTTCTTCATGGGAATCGGTCAGGAACGAACCCTGCGGTACTTGATGGTGCTCATCGGTCTCACCTCCTCGGCGGTGGTTGCTGAACTCCTCGGGATCGAACCATTGCTCGGCGCATTCTTCATGGGGGTCGGGCTGAACCGCCTCGTTCCGAATGCAAGCCCGCTCATGGCGGTGACCGACTTCATCGGCAACGCCATCTTCATCCCGACATTTCTCGTGTCGGTCGGGCTCCTGTTCGACCCCGAAGTGATGTTCACGGTCGAGACGTTGCGGTTGGCCGGAGGGTTCGTCGTCGCGCTGGTCGTGGGCAAAGCGGTCGCAGCATGGTTGTCGGGGCGTGCGTTCGATCTGACCGGGGCCGAGGTCGGGCTGATGTTCTCGATGTCGGTGGCCCAAGCAGCTGCGACGCTCGCCGCGACGGTGATCGGCCTCGAGGCGGGGCTCTACGGCGACGACGTGGTCAACGCAGTGATGGTCGTCGTTGCCGTCAGTCTGGTGATCACATCGATCGGCACGATCCGGTACGCGCCGAGAATCACGATGCCGGTCGATGAACAACGACGTCCCGGTGAGGCCATCCTCGTCCCGGCGACGGACATCCCCGATGACATCCTGGCGCAGATCATCGGGCTCGCCGGGCGACTGGCCGACCCGGTCGGCGGCATTCTCCAGCCGATCGTCGTGGTTCCATCGACGGCGCCGGCTCGGATCGAGTCGGGGCGCGCCGAGCAACGTCGCGCTGATCAGGTGCTCAGACGAATGGGCCAGGATGTCGAAACCCAGCTCCGGGTCGATCGCTCGGTCGCATCGGGGATCAACCGCACTGCGATCGAAGACGAGTCCTCGCTCTTGCTCCTGGCGTGGCCCGGGCCCACGAATCTCCGAAGCCACGTGCTCGGAGCCAGCTACAGCGAGATCGTCGCGTCCACGTCGGTGCCCGTTCTGATCGCGGCGCTCCACGACGACCTCCAGCCACACCAACGCATCGCGCTCGTCGCCGACGATCTCATCCCGGGTCGCGTGCCCTCGATCTCGCTGGGTGCACAGGTCGCTCGCTCGCTCGTCGGGAAGGATCATCCACTCGTCGTCGGCCCCGCCGCCCCCGCGGAGATCGCCGCACTCGACATCCAGCTTCCGGAACACTCCGAGTACTGCGACGGGACCGACGTCATCAGTTGGGTCGACGCCAATACCGAGCCGGGCGACCTCGTCATCTTGCCCTTCGTCGGCGACGCGCTGCGCCCGGTCGCTGAACAGATCTACGACAGCGGCCGTTCGCTGGTCGCAGTCGCTCAGAACCCAGGATCCCAGTCAGCGCTCGGCGGCTCGACGATGAGCCTTCCGATCGGGGGAACCGTGAACCCATGATGAACGACACCGTTGCGTCAGAGGCTCGGATCCCGAAGTCCCCATGGATGTCTGGGGTCGGCGTCGTAGCGTGGTGCCGTGGCTGAGCCCGGGGATGCACAACGTGAGGCGATCGTCGACGCCACCGTCGAACTGTTGCTTCGCAAGGGTGCAGCGGGCCTCAACGTCAAGGCGATCATGGCCGAAGCCGGTGTCTCCCGAACCGCCTTCTACCGTCGGTTCGACACTGCCCACGACGCCGTCGTCGCCGTCCTCGACCGCCTACTCGCCCACATGGTCAACACCAACGACGACTGGCTCGCAGGTGTGCTCATCGGAACCCCCGACATCGTCGAGCCGAACCTCGTCCACAACGCAGAGGTCCTCGCGCCGTACGTGCCGTTGATGTGCGCGATCGTCGACGCTGCGGGGACCGACGAGCGGCTCCGACGCGTGTGGCGAGAACGGGTGATCCAGGAGCGGATCGACGTGACCGCAGCCTCCATTCGACGCGACCAGGAAGCAGGCGCACTTCGCTCGGCCCTCGACCCAGTAGCGACAGCGCACGCGTTGACCCTGATGGACGTCGCGCTGCTGCTCGAGATCATCGGCCGCCGCGATGGCACGCCCGAGGAGTTCGCACGCGTCACCGCCCCGATCTGGATCCACACGCTCTTCACCGACGAAGCGACATCACGCGCAGAGACGCCCAGCACGCAGACGGACCGCTGCTGAGCGATCACACGACCTCCGACGTCGGCTCCACGAGATTCCTGTCGTTGACCGACGAGACGGGCCACGCCGGACGTGCCTACGCATCGCACTCGGATGTCCGCACTCACCAACTCGCCACTTCGAATCGGACTGGGGTCGATCGCGGTCGTCGCCGCGGCAGCGACCTTGGTCCTGGCGATCGGGAGCGATGAGCAAGGGGTCCCCGAACCCACCGGGCCGGTCCCCGTGGAGATCGATGCCGTCACCGACCCGGTCGGGGTGCGGATCGGCACGTCGGGCCCAGGTCCGGTCGTCGACGCAACCGAGCTCGCACCCTTGATCGCCCTCCACGCCGGCGCTCGCGACGAATTGCGTGCGTGCATCGACGACGCCCGGCGCGCCGCGGCCAGCGATCCTGGCCCGGCCCCCTGCTGAGGTTCAGCCCACGGCGATGAGGTCGGCCATGAAGACGAGGGTCTCGTTCGGTGCGATCAAGCCACCCGCACCCACTGCGCCGTGGACCCACCGATCAGACGTGCGAGATCGGGAGCGCAATGGTGAACGTGGCCCCGCGGCCCGGTGTCGACGTCACGGAGATATCACCACCGTGGGCCCGAACGATCGCTTGGGTGATCGACAATCCGAGACCTGAGCCACCGGTACTGCGCGAACGCGATCGATCGCCTCGGCTGAACCGATCGAAGACTGCGACGGCTTCCTCCGCGGTGAGGCCCGGTCCCGAATCCGTCACGGCGAGTTCGACCTGTCCGTCCGTACGTGTGGCGACGACCCGGATCGTCGCCTCTCCGGGGGTGTGACGGATGGCGTTGTCCACGAGCGCCGCCAACGCCTGATGCAGTCGCAGATGGTCCGCGTCGAGTTCCATCGGGCTGGGCGAATCGACCTCGATCTCCCGATCCGGATGTGCCGCACGAGCGAGCGCGACGACGTCGCGCACCATCTCGTCGAGACGAAACGTCGCGATGTCGAGCGGCTGCGCTTCGTCGAACTTGGCCAACACGAGCAGGTCCTCGACCAGCAGGTTCATGCGCAGTGCCTCGACCTGCAAACGCCGCATCGCATCATCGAGTTCGCCGGGTTCGCGGAAGCCACCCGCCGCATAGAGGTCGAGGTACCCGCGAATCGAGGTCAGCGGCGTGCGCAGTTCGTGTGACGCATTCGAGACGAACTGGCGCAGCCGCCTTTCGGTGCTGTCGCGTTCGTCGAGCATCACGTTGAACGCATGCCCGAGGCGACCCGCCTCGGTGGCGTCGTCGTCCAACTCGGCGCGCCGATCCCGCTCGCCGGAGGCGATCGCTTCAGCGACATCGGTCATCTCACTGATCGGGCGAAGGCCGAACCGGTTGACCCATGATGCGATCACGACCAACGTGAGCAGGATCACGACAGCAACACCGGCGAACGTGAGCGTCAGCTGTCGGATCGTGTCCTCGATGTCATCGATCGGCACGGCGACGATGGCATCGAGGGCCGTCGCTGAGCCAGGCAGGAACATCACCCGGAACGTCGAGGTGCCATCGACGCCGTCGGCGGTCAGGAACGTCGTCGCCACCGGTGGCTCGGCCACCAACGACTGGACATCTGGGACATCGACCAGGAGTTGACCTTCGATCACGGGACGCAGAACACCACCGGGGGTGAGCACCGCGACGTAGAGGTCGGAGATGCTCTCGTCGTCGACGCGAGGTACGGAGGCGGGCGGCTCCTGGCCCTCGGCCGGAGCTGCGTCGCCTGCCGGTCGAGCACGGGTCTCCGGTGGCAGCGGCGTCGCTGCCAGGCGATCGTCGACCTGGTCGTAGAGCTGGTTGCGCTGGGAGGAAACGGTGTACACGCCCGCTGCGATCACCACGAGGAAGATCAACGTGAAGCCGGCCAGGAGGCGCGTACGCAACTTCACCCGTCGGCTCGCAGGCAGAACCCGACGCCGCGGATCGTGTGGATCAACTTGGTGTCGGTCCGGTCGACCTTGCGACGCAGGTAGCTGATGTAGGTGTCGACCACCGACGAATCACCGCCGAAGTCGTACTCCCACACGTGGTCGAGCAGCTGCGCTCGTGTCAGGACCCGTCCGCTGTTCTCCAGCAGATAGTGCAGCAGCTTGTACTCGGTCGGCGACAGCTCGACGACGGCACCGCTGCGGGTGACCCGATGCGCCTCGGTGTCGAGTTCGAGGTCGGCACAGCGCAACACGGTCTGCTTCGCTGCCTGACCCGCCTGCTGCAAACGGAGTTGTACCCGCGCAACGAGTTCGGCGACGGCGAACGGCTTGACCATGTAGTCGTCACCGCCGGCGGTGAGCCCGCGGACGCGGTCATCGGTGGAATCGCGAGCCGTCAGGAAGACCACCGGCGTGCGCGAACCGCTGTCGCGGAGACGCTCCAGCACACCGAACCCGTCGAGTTCGGGCATCATCACGTCGAGCACGATGAGGTCGGGCCGGTACTCGGTGGCCAGCTTCAACCCCTCCCGGCCATCGGCGGCCCCCGTCGTCTCCATTCCAGCAAGCTGGAGGGCGGACTCGACGAGGAAGCGGATGTTCTCCTCGTCGTCGACCACCAGGATCTTCGGGGGCCGATCGCTCATCGCACGCCGTCGACGTAGCTGATCAGGGCGGCCGCGTCGGCTTCGACCGTCGCTTCGGAGACGAGGTCCGAGGCGCCGTTGATCAAGACGTCGGCCCAGTTCGCGATCACCTCGTCGACAGTACCGCTGGCGAACAACAGCTCGCTGAGTTCGGCGGTCTTGGCGGCGTACAGCGCCGCGAGTTCGTCGTTGGCCATGAATCGTTCGACCAGGACGTTGGACTGGCCGCCAGGATCACCGGCAGCACCGCCAGCGACAGCGCCCGGCGGCGGGCCGACCGGCCGACCACCCGGAGCCCCGCCGACAGCACCTCCGACGTCACCCGGAGCACCTCCGCCCCCGACGTTCGCCGTGGCGAAGGCGAGGTTGAGGTCCCAGGAGACGACGGTGAACTGGTGAGTGATCGTGTCGTACTGGAGATAGGAGTTGTTGCCGCGCCCGTCGATGTCATCGGCGTTGCCGATCAGGTCCTGAAACGCCAGGTAGGTGGCGAAGGCTTCGACGTCGAGTCGATCGCCGAGCTCATCGGCGAACGTGGCGTCGTCGGCGTTGTTGATGAAGTCGAGGAAGTCGGTCAGTGGTGCCATGTCGTCGTCGCCGACCTCCTGGTCGAACACGTCGGTGTAGGCCTCGGTGTCGTCGCCGCGGTAGCTGTAGTCGCCTTCGCTGTCCGCCTTGTACAGCAGGCCGTCCTCGTCGCTGAAGTGGTCCTCGTACCACTCCTCGTCGGGGTTCTCGACCGCCAGACGTAGTTCGGTCTCACCGCCGTTCACCGTGAATGCGGTGGCGATCGCATCCTGCGAGGCGAGCCCGGTGAGTGCGAGCAGTTCCTGTGCGACGGCTTCGTTCATCGCTGTCTCGGTCGAGTTCGAACGGATCACGATGTCCTCGTAGCCCTGATGGTCTTCGCCGTCGACGAACTTGTTGAGGCGGATCAACCACGGCAGGTCCTCTGGGTTTCCGGACGTGGCCGCCGTCAGGCCGAACAGCGACGAGTTGCCTTTCAGCCGCAGCCCGACGTCTTCGTACACCACGCCATCGATCGTGACGGTGGCAGAGATCCACTCCTTGTCGCCCGTCGTGGTGAAGGTGTCGATCATCGCGTCGTAGGCGTCCTGGTCGAAGTCGACGCTGATCGTGTGCACCACACTGCTGTCGAACAGGTCGAGATCGGCGGTCGCCGCTCCCCCGTCCGACGCGGCGGTCCCGGATTCGGTGGCCGTCGGCTCCGACGATGCCGCCTCGGAGCTGGCCGCGCATCCGGTGAACAACAGCAGGCCAGCGGTGGACATCGCGAGCGTCGAGTGGAACCGACGCGAGGCGCGCCGCCCCGAACGGGGCTGCGTCGAGTTTGCTTGGGTGTCCGGGATCTTGGTCATCGTGTGCTCCTGTCGAGCGATGGCGGATGGGTGATGACCACTACACAAACAATCGATCCTGGGGCCCGTGTGCGAACCGTTTGTGAGTCTTCTGTGAATCGTCGACACACGACATCCGAAGACCGTTCACACGAAGCTCACAGACTCGGTTGTTGAGATGGCGACATGTCACCAGCAGCACTCGTCACCGCCGACCTCCTCGCCATCACCGTCTTGGTGTTCGGCCTCTACTTCCCTCGATATCGACGTCGCGACATGGTCGTGGCAATCCTCGGTCTCAATGTCGGGGTGTTGGCCGTGGCCACCGCCCTCTCCACCGCGGAGGTCAGTGCCGGCCTCGGCCTCGGGATCTTCGGTGTGCTCTCGATCATCCGACTCCGCTCGTCGGAACTCGCCCAGGAGGACATCGCCTACTACTTCGCCGCATTGGCGATCGGGTTGCTCGGCGGCATCGGCGTCTCACCGGCATGGGTCACGCCCGCACTGATGGCTGCGATCGTCGTCACGCTCTTCATCGGCGATCATCCTCGGCTCTTCACCGGGCATCGGACCCAGACGGTCACGCTCGACGCGGCATACCCGGATGAACGGGTCGCCATCGCTCACCTCGAAACGCTGCTCGGCGCCGAGGTCACCCGGCTGCGCATCAAGAAGCTCGACCTCGTCCACGACACCACGGTGGTCGACGTGTGCTTCAAACTGCCGCAACACCCAGGTGGGGGTGACCTCCCGACCGGCCACCCCGAGTTCAGCGACCTGTCGCAGGGCCCGCGATGAGCCCCGTCGACGAGGCACTCGCCACATTCGAGCCGATCAACCTCGCCGGCGCCAACGGCGTCGCCGCACTCCAGACCCGCGTCGATCGCAAGTACCTCGTCGACGACACCACCCTGTGGGAACTGCTCGATTCGTTGGCCCCGACCGTGCGTGTCCTCGAGATCGACGGTGAGCACTCGTGCGACTACCGCTCGACCTACTTCGACACCGACGACTTCGCCCTCTACCGGGCGGCCGTGCAGGGTCGACGTCAGCGGTACAAGGTTCGCAGCCGGACCTACGGCGAGACGGGCCCGTGTTTCCTCGAGGTCAAGGCCAAAGGCCGTCGCGGTTCCAACGTGAAGTCGAGGATCGCCTACTGCCGCGCCGACCACCAGTCGATCACCGCCGACGGCCACGACTTCATCGAGGAGACCACCGGCGGACACGACCTCGCCTCCGCGCTCGTGCCGGTGCTCACCACGCAGTACATGCGCAGCACGCTCATCGACCCCGCCAGCCGAACCCGGTTGACCTTCGACCGAGGGTTGCGCTGCACCGACGAAGCCGGGGCCGCGGCGAGCCTCGGCGGGATCGTCGTCGAAACGAAGTCGGCCCGTGCCCCGAGTGCTGCAGATCAGTGGCTCTGGAGACATCACGTCCGACCGACCAAGATCAGCAAGTTCGGAACCGGGCTCGGCGCGATCCACCCCGAGCTTGGCGCCAACAAGTGGCATCGCACCATCGCTCGCCACTGGCAGGTCGGCTCCGGCATCCGAAACGCCGCGTGACCGACCGCGCTCGACGGTCACGCCGGCTGACGACGTGGCGATCGATCGTCGAGCCGGCTCGCCGGACTGCGATCATCGAGGGACCACCCCGACAGGAGCGACCAGGATGCATCCACCCACACCGCCGACCGACGACCGCCTCCCTCCGACCGCTCGCGACATCGTCGACCGCCTCGGACTCGAGCCGCATCCGGAGGGTGGTTGGTTCCGGCAGACGTTCCTCGACGATGCGCCCGACGGGACGGCGCACTCGACAGCGATCTACTTCCTGCTCGCTCGAGGCGAGGGGTCGCATTGGCATCGCGTGCTGCACGCGGCGGAGATCTGGCATCACTATGCGGGCGCCCCGATCCGCCTCCAGCTCTCGGAGGACGGCACCACCATCGAGGAGCGCCTGCTGGGCGCCGACCTCATCGCCGGCGAACGGCCCCAAGCAATCGTTCCAATGGCGTGGTGGCAGGCCGCCGAGACGCTCGGCGAGTGGACGCTGGTCGGCTGCACCGTCGCTCCAGCATTCGACTTCGCTCACTTCGAGTTGGCTCCGTCGGGTTGGCATCCCGGAGGACTCAGTCGGGGACCCTGAGCTTGGCCCCGAGACGAACGGCGTCCAGGTAGCCAGGTATGGAGCGCACTGGTTCCCGATCGAGTTCCTTCTGTGCCTCGGTGAGCCCGTCGATCTCGCCCTCGCCGTCCCATGGCCTGATGAGCGGGTGGTGCTTCAGGTCGTCGTTGCGTGGTTCGCCGAAGACCCAACCGGACTCGAGCTTGCGCTGCATCCATCGATCGTGCTCGACGCGCGCGAGATCCTCGACGGTGAGCACCACCTCCGCAGCGCCGTGGGTCCAGACCAGACGCTCCCCGACCGGGGGCTGCCCGACCAGCCGGAGCCGTCCAGCAGCCGGGTCGTCGGGGGCGCACAGCTCCAAACCCGCATCGAGCAGCTTCTGCTCGATGCTGCGAGCCTGACGACGGTTGTCCTCGCGAGCCTCGTCGCTCAACTCCGCCCACTCCAGCCCCACCAGCGGCGACGTCGTCGGTTCGTCACCGTCCTCCCGGTGCAGCGCGTCCCAGCTCGTGCGATACCGCTCGTGGATCATCCGCGCGAGGCGTTCCACGTCGTCGCTGTCCAACACTGACGTCAACTCATCTCCGGCGGGTGTTCCCTTGGTCGGAGCAGCCTCACACCGTCAGCTCGACGGCATGGTCGACGAACCGGGCGGCATCGAGCAACTGCGCCCTCGTACACACGCCCGGTTCAGCCCGTTGCGCCACGGCGGCGTCGAGCATGGGAGCGAACTCGACGAACCGGGCGGCCGCCCACGACCCCGCCGCCGACTTCGACGCCACATCGCCGGTCTGCAGCGTGTAGAGCATCCGTGCAACACCAAGCGCGACCCACTCGAGCACCTCGCTGCCGTACTCGGCCTCATCGCTGGCAGTGACTGCGGCTTCGAGACGCTCACCGACACCGCGCCAGTAGGTGTGCAGGTTCTCTCGAACGAACAGCCGACGCTCCGTCTCATCGACGAACACCCCGATCGTCTCGGGGGCGTCTCCACGGATCGCCACGCCGTACGAGGCCAGCGTGTACCACGTGACCGGGTTGGTCTCGAACGACTCGCCGTCGACGTGGTACTCGCCATCGAGCACCCACGGCCGATGCAGCGACATGGCCGGCACGACGAGGTCGCCCCAGCCGACGTAGGGTCCGTCCACAGCGATGGCGGTGCGAGCGCTGACCAGTTCGTTCGCAGCGGCCAGATCCTCGAACAGATCGGGGTCGGACGGGTCGGACACCACCGCAACCACGTCGACGTCGCTGTGCGGGGTCCAGTCCCCGAG
The DNA here is from genome assembly GCA_963793335.1 of Ilumatobacteraceae bacterium. GTDB lineage: Bacteria > Actinomycetota > Acidimicrobiia > Acidimicrobiales > Ilumatobacteraceae > Sva-07. The sequence goes on from CAWBZS010000022.1 coordinate 12,300, forward strand.
CGCCACCGACCCCACCACGTACAGCCCCTCGATCGTGTCGGGCGCCGCCTCGTCGTGAGCGCCGAGCCACGCTTGGAGGGCATCGATCACCGGAACGGGGAGCATGGTCGCAGCCATGGGCCGAAGCTATCTCTCCCTCCTACCCTGACGGCATGGCTCTGAACGACGAATTGATCAACCGCATCACCTGGAAGATCCCCAACGCACTCGCGCTCGTCGGATCGGCTCACGACGGCGAGCGCAACGCCATGACCACCAGTTGGCTCACCCAACTCTCGATGGAGCCGGTGTTGGTCGGGATCGGCGTCGACAATTCCGCGGTCACCCACCGCCTGATCTCCGCCAGCGGCGTGTTCAGCGTGAACCTCTGGGACAGCGAACACACCCGTCCGTTCGTGAAGTTCTCCAAGCCGGCCATCGACAACGGCGACGACCTCAATGGCTTCACCGTCCGTGCTGCCACCACCGGTGCGCCGATCTTCACCGACGCAATTGCATGGTTCGACTGCAAGGTGCGTCACACCCTCGACCTCGGCACGCACACACTGTTCGTCGGCGAGTTGGTCGATGGCGACATCAACAACGACGACGCGCGGGCCGCTGCGATGAGCGACACGAGGATGAAGTACGGCGGGGTCAAACGCCACTGAGCAACCGTCCGGAAGCCTCCCAGTAGCCTCGGTGGATCATGGCGCACGAATTCATCTATCAGGCCTACAAGCTCGCCCGGCACTACCCGCCCGACAAGACGGTGCTCGAGAACATCTCGCTGTCGTTCTACCCGGGCGCCAAAATCGGTGTGCTCGGCTCGAACGGCGCCGGCAAGTCGTCGCTGTTGAAGATCATGGCCGGACTCGACGACGGCTACTCGGGTGAGGCTCGACTCACCTCGGGATTCAGCGTGGGGTACCTGGCGCAGGAACCCCAGCTCGACCCCCACAAGGACGTTCGCGGCAACGTGATGGACGGCGTGGCCGAGGTGCAGGGCATCATCGACCGCTACAACGAGGTGATGGCCAAGTGGGCCGACCCCGACGCCGACTACGACAAGATCGGCAAGGAGCAAGCCCTCCTCGAAGACAAGATCGCCGCCACCGACGCATGGAGCCTCGACCGCAACGTCGAAATCGCCATGGACGCGTTGCGCTGCCCGCCCGACGACGCCGATGTCACCGTGCTCTCCGGCGGCGAGCGTCGTCGTGTGGCGCTGTGTCGCCTGCTGCTGTCGCGGCCCGACCTGCTGCTGCTCGACGAGCCGACCAACCACCTCGACGCCGAGTCCGTCGACTGGCTCGAGCGCTTCTTGGCCGACTACACGGGCACCGTCGTGGCGATCACCCACGACCGGTACTTCCTCGACAATGTCGCCAAGTGGATTCTGGAGCTCCATGCCGGCAAGGGCATCCCGTTCGAGGGCAACTACTCGAGCTGGCTCGAGCAGAAGCAGGACCGCCTCGAACGCGAGGAGCGAAGCAACGAGGCCCGCAAGCGCACCCTCGCTCGCGAGCTCGAATGGGTCCGCATGGGCCAGAAGGCGCGCCAGGCCAAGGGCAAGGCCCGCCTCGCCGCCTACGAGAAGCTCTACAACGAGAACAAGGCGCAGGCGCCCGGGCAGTCGGCACTGGAGATCACCATCCCGTCGGGACGTCGCCTCGGCGACCAGGTGATCGAGGTCGAGCACCTCTCCAAAGGCTTCGGTGATCGCCTGCTCATCGAAGATCTGTCGTTCACCCTGCCGCCAGCTGGCATCGTCGGCATCATCGGCCCGAACGGCGCCGGCAAATCGACGCTGTTCAAGATGCTCGCCGGGCGCGAGGAGCCCGATTCGGGCTCGATCAAGATCGGCGAGACCGTCGACCTGTCGTACGTCGACCAGGACCGCGACGACCTCAATCCAGACGCAACCGTCTACGAGGAGATCACCGACGGCGCCGAGGTGCTCGAGGTGGGCGGCCGCGAGATCCATGGCCGGGCCTACGTGTCGAGCTTCAACTTCAAGGGGACCGACCACGGCAAGCGCGTGGGGGATCTGTCCGGTGGCGAGCGCAACCGGGTCCACCTGGCCAAGCTGCTCAAGTCCGGCGGCAACGTCCTCCTGCTCGACGAGCCCACCAACGACCTCGACATGGACACGCTGCGCGCGCTCGAAGCGGGCCTCGAATCGTTCCCGGGGTGCGCGGTGATCATCTCGCACGATCGCTGGTTCCTCGACCGCATCGCCACCCACGTGCTGGCGTTCGAAGGCGACAGTCAGGTGCGCTGGTTCGAAGGCAACTTCTCCGAGTACGAAGAACGCCGCAAGAAGGAACTCGGCGCCAGCGCCGACCAGCCTCACCGCATCAAGTACAAGAAGCTCGCCTGAACGAGACAACACGCACGCCAGGGGTCAGACCCCAGGCGTGATCGATCACGTGTGGGGTCTGACCCCTGGCGTGATTGCCTGGCAGACTGACTCGATGTCCGCAGCGGAAACCGATGGCCAGCTCGCGACGAGACTGGCAACGCAAACCGGTCATCTGCTGCTGGAGCTCCGAGAGAAACTGTTCGCGCAGGGTGCCTCCACCTGGGACGTCAAGGATGCGGGTGACGCCGTTGCCCAGCGGTTCCTCGCGGCCGAGTTCGCCGAGCACCGTCCGGACGACGCCGTGCTGTCGGAAGAGGGCCGTGAGGATCCACGCCGTTTCGACGCCGATCGCGTCTGGATCGTCGACCCGCTCGATGGCACACGCGAGTACAGCGAGCAGGGCCGCATCGATTGGGCTGTGCACGTGGCGCTCTGGACGGGCGAGCGATTCGGAGCAGCAGCGGTGAGCTTGCCTGCGCTCGACCGCACGTTCACCACCGACGACCCGACCCCGATGCCGCCGTTCGATCGCGAGCGTCCGATCCTGGTCACCTCTCGATCGCGCGCTCCGTACGCGGCTGTCCTGGTCGCCGAGGGACTCGAGTGCGACGCCGTGCGGATCGGTTCGGCAGGGGCCAAGGCCATGTCGGTCGTGATGGGCGAAACCGACATCTACGTCCACGACGGCGGGATGTACCAGTGGGACTCAGCCGCCCCGGCGGGGGTTGCGCTCGCCTCCGGTTTCCACGTGAGCCGCCTCGACGGCTCCCCGATCGTCTACAACGACCGCGATCCGTGGCTCCCGGACTTCATCGTGTGCCGGCCCGAGTTGGCCGACGCGGTGCTGAAGGCGATGTGGGGGTGAACTCCGATTCGGCCGCGCCCCTGGCGATCAGTGGCGAGCTGAGCGCCCTCCGCTGGGAGATCGAGGACCGGATCGCCACCGTCTGGCTGCACCGGCCGCACCGCCACAACGCCTGGACCGGCACCATGCACACCGAGTACCGCCAGGTGATGGCCGACCTCGAACACCGCACCGACATCCGTGCGGTCGTGGTCACCGGGACTCCCCCGGCCTTCTGCGTCGGCGGCGACGCGCAGGCCCTCAGCGGTCACGCTGAGCGCGGCGGGTACGACGGCGGCCTCCCGGACGAGCCGGCGCGGCCGGGCAGTGGGGCCGACGTCGACTCCCGGCTGGACGCCGACTTCGTGTGGCAGCTCGGCTACCGCCTCCCGATCATCGCTGCTGTCAACGGCGCGTGCGCGGGCGTGGGCCTTGCGCTGGTGCTCTGGTGCGACCTCCGATTCGTTGCGGCCGACGCGAAGCTCACCACCGCTGCCGCGAAGCTGGGGCTGCCAGCGGAGTATGCGATGAGCTGGATCCTGCCGCGCCTCGTTGGGGCCACACGCGCCACCGACCTCCTGCTGTCCAGTCGTGTGGTCACCGGTGCCGACACCGCCGAGTGGGGGCTCTGGAACGGCGTCGAGCCCGATGGCGCCGCCGCGCTCGCTGCCGCCCAGACGTACGGTCGGCTGTTGGCCACCAGCACGGGACCGAGGGCGGTGACCACTGCCAAGCGCCAGATCGTCAGCGATCTGCTGCGCCACGAGCCCGCTGCGTCAATCGCCGAGTCGTTGCGCCTCCTCGACGAGGCGATGGGCACTGCGGAGTATCGCGAAGGTGTCGCCGCCCTCACCGAGAAGCGTCGCCCCAACTTCTGAGTTCATCACTGCAGCCCGCACCCCACCCACCCCACCCACCCCAACGGTGAGAGGTGAACGGCGACGGTGCACACAACTCTCACCGCAAGACTCGAACCCACCCCAACGGTGAGAGGTGAACGGCGACGGTGCACACAACTCTCACCGCAAAGCTCGAACCCAGCGGCTGCGTCGTCCGCGTGACCGTCAGTCCGGGTGGATCAGCTCGTCGAGCACCTCGGCGGTGTGCTCGCCCAGCAGCGGGACGGGTCCTGGGCGCATCGAGTACCCGTCGAAATCGACCGGGGTGGCAACCGCCCGGAAGGGCTCGTCACCCTCACGCGGCGACATGTCGACGAAGCCCGGCTGCGCCTGCGGATCCGCGATCACATCGACGATCGACTGCACCGGCGCCCACCACACATCGTGCTCGTCGAAGCGTTCCGCCCACTCCGACAGCGGTCGAGTGGCGAACGTCTCGTCGAACGCCTCGATGAGCGCCGCTGCGTTCTTCATCCGAAGTGTCGCGTCGGTGAAGCGAGTGTCGTCGCCGAGGTCGGGCCGATCGAGCGCAGCGAGCACCTTCGGCCAGTGCCGATCGGCTTCGAGGCAGATCAGCCAGAAGACGCGGCCGTCGCCCGACCGGTAGCTGTTGATCAGCGGCGCCCGATTGACCTCGCGCGACTTGGTCGACTCCCGACGGTCGAAGCGGAGCTGGATCCCATAGTCCCACGCAATCGAATACATCCCCGTGCGCAACAGGCTCGTGCTGACGAGACCGCCGCGCCCGGTGCGTTCGCGCTCGAACAGCTTGGCCATCACGCCGGCGGTCAGCGTCATCCCGGTCTGGTGATCACCCATTCCCGACCGCAACCCGGGCGGCATCTCCCCCGGCGGGACCATCGTGTGCGCCAGGCCCGACCGGGCCCAGAACGCACCAATGTCGTAGCCGGCACGATCGCGGTCGGCGCCGTCGAGCCCGTACCCGGTGATCGCGCCGTACACCAGGCTCGGATGCCGTTCGCACACTCGATCTGGACCGAGGTCGAGTCGCTCCAGCGCACCGGGGCGCATGTTGGTGACGAAGACGTCGGCGTCCGCCAGCAGCCGCTCGAACGCCGCCCGATCGTCGGGTTCTCGCAGGTCGAGCACCACCGACCGCTTGCCGCGGTTGTCGACTTCGAACGGCGGCACCGGCATCGTCCCGTCGAGGCCGACCGACCCGAACACCGCTCGCTGCGGGTCACCCGAGCCGGCCTCGACCTTGACCACGTCGGCGCCCCAGTCGGCCATGATCCCTCCAGCGGCAGGACCGGCGACCCACACACCCAACTCGACCACACGCACGCCGGCGAGCGGCCCTCCACCGAGCGGCCCCCCACCGCTTGGATGTCTCACCCGAGCGCTGCGATCACATCTGCCGGCGCCTGCACGAGTTCGATCAGTACGCCCTCGCCGCTGCGTGGGGCGTCGTCGTTGCCCTTCGGATGGATGAAGCACACGTCGTGCCCCGCCGCTCCCTTGCGGATACCGCCCGGCGTGAAGCGCACCCCCTGCTCGGTCAACGATTCCACGCACGCGGCCAGATCGTCGATCCACACCCCGATGTGGTTCAGCGTCGGCACGTGGACCTTGGGTGATCGTTCCGGGTCGAGCGGTTGCATCAGGTCGATCTCCACTGCATGCGGGCCATCGCCGAGGCGAAGAATGTCCTCGTCGACGTTCTCGGACTCGCTGACGTAGTCGCCCACCTTCTCGACGCCCAGCAGACCGGTCCACAACCCGGTGAGTGCACCCTTGTCGAGGCCGCCGATGGCAATCTGTTGCAGGCCGAGTACTCGGAATGGTCGTTCGCTCATGAACAGATGTTGCCTCGCGGCGACGAATCCACAGGAATCCGGCATCATGTCGAGGTGAGTTCGAACCCCGCCGAGACTGCCCCCGACTCGGATCTGCACTCCGAACCCGACCCCGCCCCGTCGGAGCACGACTGGGGGTCGTTCACCGACGACGGCCCGTGGACGCTCGATCGCGATCACATCCGTTGGATCTCGCTGCCACCGACCCTGCGTCGCCAGGCACAGGCAGAGGTGCCAGAGTTGGTGGGTGAGCGCAAGCTCCCGCCGGGCTCCCGCGTGATCACTGTGGTCGGTCACCTCAGTCGGGCGATCGCTCCGTGGATGCTCAAGAAGCAGCGCGGCAAGTTCGCCGACGCCGAAGCGAGCCGCATGGACATCTCCCACCGGCTGCGCCTGGCGGCCGAAGCTCTTGGACCCACCTACATCAAGCTGGGTCAGATCATCTCGGCGGGCGACGGCCTGTTCCCGTCCGAACTCGTGTCCGAGTTCAAGAAGTGTCGCGACCAGGTGAAGCCCGAGCCGTTCGAGATCGTCCGCCTCACGGTCGAGCAGGATCTCGGCGCCCGCCTGGAAGATGTGTTCAGCCACTTCGAGGAATCGCCGCTCGCGGCCGCGTCGATCGCTCAGGTGCACGCCGCCACGCTGCTCACCGGTGAACAGGTCGTGGTCAAGGTCCAACGGTCCACGGTGGCGTCGATCGTGCGCAAGGACCTCAAGGTCATGGCGTGGCTGGCACCGTTCCTGGTCGGGCGCATCCCAGTGGCTGCGCTAGCGAACCCGCCCGCGCTGGTCGAGTTGTTCGCCGAGACGATCGTCGAGGAACTCGACTTCCGCATGGAAGCAGCGAACATGCTCGACGTGTCGGCGATGCTGCACGACCTCGGCCAGGACCGCTACATCGTGCCTCGCCCGCACCCGGATCTCGTCACACGCCGCGTGCTCGTGATGGAGCGGGTGTACGGCTTCAACTTCGACGACGTCGTCGGCATGCAAGGGGCCGGCATCGACACCGAGGACGTCGTGCGCACGGCGATGATCGCGTTCATGGAGGGCGCCATCGTCGAAGGGATCTTCCACGGCGACCTCCACGGCGGCAACCTGTTCGTGATGGCCGACGGTCGCACGGCGCTGCTCGACCACGGCATCGTGGGTCGCCTGAGTGGCGCTCGCCGCAATGCGTTCCTCCGCCTCATGCTCGGCGCCACCACCAACGACACCCGCACGCAGATGGCGGCGCTCCGCGACCTCGGCGCACTCCCGATGGACACCGACCTCGAGGCGGTGATTCGCGATCTTCGCCTCGACGACGAGGTGATCGACCCCACCCAGCTCAGCGGTGAGGAGATGGTGCAGGAGGTGCAACGAGTCGTCAAGGCGCTGCTCGGCTACGGGGCAAAGCTGCCGAAGGAACTGATGCTCTACGTGAAGAACATGGTGTTCCTCGACGGGGCGATCGCCCGACTCGCACCGGAGCTGGATCTGCTCGCTGAGGTGGCCAACATCTCGATGCTGTTCGCACAGAAGCACGGTGAGCGGCTGGGGCGCGAACTCGGTGTCGACCCCAATGCGGTCGAGTTCGATTTCGACGGTGTGCGGGCGAGCATCGGGCTCGACTCGAGCGTCCACAGCCTCACCTATCGTGAGCTGCAGGAGCGGCGAGAGTTGATCCAGCGACGCATGCGCGATCACGTCGAAACGGAACGACCGAAGCTCAGGCAGTAGCGTCGCCGCCCGTGCGCTTGGTGATCGCCCGCTGTTCCGTCGACTACTCAGGTCGGCTCGACGCCCATCTCCCCGAAGCCAATCGGCTGATCATGGTCAAGGCCGACGGCTGCGTGGCCATCCACGCCGACGGCGGCGCCTACAAACCACTCAACTGGATGAACGCCCCCAATACGCTCGTCGACAATGGCGACCACTGGGTGGTCACCAACCCGAAAGCCGAGACGCTCACGATCACCTTGCACGAGGTGATCAGCGACGTCGCAGCAGCGCTCGGCGAAGATCCCGGCCTGCAGAAAGACGGTGTCGAAGCTCACCTCCAGGAGCTGCTGGCGGCGAGCCCACAGGCGATCGAGGACGGCCTCACCCTGGTTCGGCGCGAATATCCAACTGCGATCGGACCGATCGATCTGGTGTGCCGTGACGAGGCCGACACCGTCGTCGCGGTCGAAGTGAAACGTCGCGGCGACATCGATGGCGTCGAGCAGCTCACCCGCTACATCGAACGATTGAAGCTCGATTCGTCGCTCGGTGAGATTCGTGGCGTGTTCGTGGCGCAGGTGGTCAAGCCACAGGCGAAGGTGTTGGCCGAAGCTCGGGGCTTCCGCTGGGTCGAGGTCGACTACGACACCCTGCGCGGCATGAAGCCCGACGACCTCCGCCTCTTCTGAACGTCACGTTTGGTGTCTGACACCAAACGTGACGCCAAACGTGACGTTGGTCAGCAGGGCGTGCCGGGCAGGATCGGCTTGGCGAAGACCTGGTAGGTGACCTCGTCGTCGGTGAAGAACGTCAGCTGGTTCGCTTGCGCCAGCGCGGCACCGACCTCGTCGGCGGGCACCACCGTGCAGGGCGACACCTCGGCCAGTCGAACCGCCGAGGCGGCGGGCCAGTCGACGACCGTTGGCTCGATCCCATCGGTGCCGTACGCAGCGAGGTCGTCGATCACCAGAGCATCGATGCCATACGAGGCCGGCTCGAAGAGGCGCTGCTCGCCGAGCTCGCCGGCACCCACCAGCGCCGGCAGGTCGCTGAGGTCCGCGATGAACCCAGCGAGCGCCTGCCGCTCGGGGCTGCTCTCCTCGCCGCCGCCACCCGGAAACGCCAGGCCCAGGGCCGACGCCTGGTGCACGAACGTCTCGCCATTGACGTTGATCGTGACCTGGGCAGTCGGCGCATCAGCACTGTTGGTTGGCTGTTCGTACTCGACGTCGGTGAGGAGCCCCGCATCGTCGGCGGCGGCGAGGATCGTCTGGATCCCCGACTCGGTGATCGACTGCACCTGCACGGCCGGAAGCAGCGGGCCCGGGAAGATCTCGATCTGAGCACCGGGGCCGAACACGCGTCCATCGCCGGACACGAGCACGTTCGGCGTCTGCTGGAAGGCGAACTCGCGCGTCGTGAAGCCGCCCACCTCCAGGTACTCGATCACGACGTCGTCCGCACCCAACGGATGGTCGAATCCGCTGGCCACCGGCGGCAGCGAATCGTCGGACGGCGACGATTCCGACGCGCCACCACACGCAGCAACCACGAGGCTGACGAACAACACCACGCTGACGGCACGCGCGCTCATGGTGTTCTGACGCTCGCACACACTCGATGGTTCCATCGGCCGATCATGACTTGTTCACCATGGTGCCCGACACACCGGGCAACGGCGCTACGTTCGCGACCATGAGTCAGCAAGTTCGCGGCATCATCGCTCGCGCCAAAGGCGAGCCCGTCACAATGGAGACCATCGTCATCCCCGACCCAGGCCCGGGTGAGGCGGTGGTGGTGATCCAGGCGTGCGGCGTGTGCCACACCGACCTCCACTATCGGGAGGGCGGCATCAACGACGACTTCCCGTTCCTGCTCGGTCATGAGGCTGCCGGGGTGGTCGAGTCGGTTGGCGCAGGCGTCACCGACGTCGCCCCGGGCGACTACGTGATCCTCAACTGGCGTGCGGTGTGCGGCGACTGCCGGGCGTGCCGTCGTGGTCAGCCCCAGTACTGCTTCGACACGCACAACGCCACCCAGAAGATGACGCTCACCGACGGTACCGAGCTGTCGCCGGCGCTCGGCATCGGGGCGTTCTGCGACAAGACTCTGGTGGCCGCCGGCCAGTGCACCAAGGTCGACCCAGCCGCCTCTCCGGCTGCTGCAGGCCTGCTCGGCTGCGGCGTGATGGCCGGCATCGGTGCCGTGCTCAACACCGCGGACGTCACTCGGGGCCAGTCGGTTGCCGTGTTCGGATGCGGTGGGGTCGGCGACGCGGCGATCGCCGGCGCCCGCCTCGCTGGCGCATCGACGATCATCGGCGTCGACATCGACGACCGCAAGCTCGAGTGGGCCAAAGGGTTCGGCGCCACCCACGTGTGCAACTCCGCCACCACCGACCCGGTCGAGTTCATCCGCTCCGCCACCGGCGGATTCGGAGCCGACGTCTGCATCGAGGCGATCGGCCACCCAGCGGTGTACAAGCAGGCGTTCGAGGCCCGCGACCTCGCTGGCACCGTGGTGCTCGTGGGCGTCCCCAACCCGGAGATGACGCTCGAACTGCCGTTCATCGACGTGTTCGGCCGGGGCGGCTCGCTGAAGTCGTCGTGGTACGGCGACTGTCTGCCGTCGCGTGACTTCCCAATGCTCATCGACCTCTACCTCCAGGGACGCCTCGATCTCGATGGCTTCGTCACCGAGACCATCGACCTCGACGAGGTCGAGGAGGCATTCCACAAGATGGAGCGCGGCGAGGTGCTGCGCAGCGTCGTGGAGCTCTCCTCGTCACCGACGGCGGCGCGCTCGAGGATGGGTATCGAACTGGTCACCACGGACGGCATCTTCGCCCTCGACGGCGGCGAGTGGGAAGTCACGAACAACATCTGGATCGTCGGTGACGATCGAGAGGTGATCGTGTTCGACGCCGCGCACGATCACCAGCCGATCGTCGACGCGATCAACGGTCGCCGGGTGGCTGCCATCGTGCTCACGCATGGGCACAACGACCACATCAACGCTGCGGTGCCGTTGCGCGATGCCGTCGATGCTCCGATCGTCCTGCACGACGCCGACCGCATGCTGTGGGACGTGGTGTGGCCGCAAGCGTCGCCCGATCGTGCGTTGACCCCGGGCGAAGTCCTGACGGTCGGCGGCCACGAGATCGGGGTGCTCCACACCCCCGGCCACTCCCCCGGCTGCTGCAGTTTCTACGACGTCGATGCTGGGACCGTCCTCACCGGCGACACGCTGTTCTGCGGCGGACCGGGGGCCACCGGGCGTTCGTACAGCGACGAACCCACCATCGTGCGTTCGATCCGCGACACACTGCTCGCGCTGCCCGACCACACGGTGGTGCACACCGGACATGGCGACTCGACCACGATCGGCGCCGAGCGTCCTGGCGTTGTCCAACGCGCGGCCGAACTCGGCGTCTGAGATCCCGAGGTGAGCGCGCATCCCCTGCCGATCACCGGCGTGATCCAGCACTACGCCTGGGGCGACTCGACGTTCATCCCTGAGCTCCTGGGTGTCACCGCCGACGGTCGGCCCTGGGCCGAACTGTGGCTCGGCACCCACCCCGGCGGACCCGCGACGCTGTCGGACGGATCGCTGCTCAGCGACGTCACCGGTGAGCTTCCCTACCTGCTGAAGGTGCTTGCGGCGGTCGAACCGTTGTCGCTGCAGTTGCACCCCAACGCAGCGCAGGCACGCGACGGATTCGCACGTGGCGCCTACGTCGACGACCGAGCCAAGCCAGAGTTGCTCTGTGCGCTGACGCCGTTCGATGCCCTGTGTGGCATCCGTCCGATCTCCGCCACCCTGACGCTGCTCGGCGCGTTGGGTGCGGACGCGCTTGCGACCTCGCTGCGCAACGACGGCGTCGCCGCCACCATCGAGGGCCTGTACCGCGGGCGGATCAACCCGCTCCCCACCGTGGTCGCGTGCGCTCGGAGCGATCGAGCCGAGGCTCGTCTGGTGACCTCGTTGAGCAAGCGGTATCCGGACGATCCCAGCAGCGTCGTCACACTGCTCCTGAACCGCGTGACGCTGCGACCGGGCGAGGCACTGCACCTCACCGCCGGGAACCTGCACGCCTACCTGTCGGGGGCCGGCATCGAACTGATGGGCGCCAGCGACAACGTGGTGCGCGGTGGCATCACCACCAAGCCGGTCGACGTCGACGAGTTGCTGCGCATCCTCGACCCCACGCCGCTCGTCCACCCGGTGATGGCCGATGCGCAACGACGGGGCCGATATCCGCTGCCCGAGGCCGGATGCACACTCATTCGCGTCGACGTCGGATCGGCACACACATCGGACGGCCACCAACTGGCGATCGACCTCGACGGCGCTACGCAGTATCTCCCGCCGGGTGCCACGATCTTCCCGTCGACCACCACCTTCGTCGTCGTCACCTCTTGACGGTTCCCCGAGCCCGGGTCTCCGGGGGCGTTGGTGGTTCCCGGAGACCCGGGCTGGGGGAACCTCGATTGGTCAGGTGCGAGTGGTCTTGCGGATTTCGACGATCTTCTCGCCGGACTGGTTGGCGTCATCGCCCTGCTCGCTGAGCAGCTTGGCGCGATCCTTCTCCGCCTCACGAGCAGCCTTGACCAGGTCGACTCGTTCGAGCGCCGCATCGACCCCGTGTTCGTTGATGAACTCGGCCCACTCGACCAACTGGCCGACCATCTCGTCTTCGGGCACCACGGCAACGTTCTGGCCCTTCACGAACAGGTGCCCACGCTTGTTGCCGGCAGCGATGCCGAGGTCGGCGTCACGCGCCTCGCCGGGCCCGTTGACCACGCAACCCATCACGGCGATCTGCAACGGAAGTTCCTTCTCGGCGAACGCTTCCATCGCCTCGTTGGCCACTGCGATCACATCGACCTCGGCGCGCCCGCACGACGGGCATGCGATCAGGTCGACGTTCTTGCGTTCTCGCAGCCCCAGCGCCTCGAGCAGCTGTCGCCCGGCACGGGCCTCCTCGACCGGGTCGGCGGTGAGCGAATAGCGGATCGTGTCGCCGATGCCCTCCATCAGCAGCGTGGCGATGCCGGCGGTCGCCTTCACCAGACCAGCCGGCGGCGGACCGGCCTCGGTGACACCGAGATGCAGCGGGTGGTCGGTGACCTCGGACAGCTGGCGGTACGCCTCGACCATCAGCGGCACACTCGACGCCTTCACCGAGATCTTGATCGCCTCGAATCCGACCTCGTCGAAGTAGGCGATCTCCTGCAGAGCGGACTCGACCATGGCTTCGGGGGTTGCCGTGCCGTACTTCTCGTAGAGCTTCGGATCGAGCGAGCCCGCGTTGACGCCGATGCGAATCGGGATGCCCCGATCTCGGGCTTCGGACGCAACGGCCTTGATGTGTTCGGGCTTGCGGATGTTGCCGGGATTGAGACGAAGGCCATGCACGCCGGCCTCCATCGCCGCCAACGCCATCTTGTACTGGTGGTGAATGTCGGCGATGATCGGCACCGGCGACCGCGGCACGATCTGCGCAAGCCCCTCGGCGGCTTCAGTCTCGTTGCAGGTGCACCGAACGATGTCGGCGCCAGCGGCAGCGAGCGCATAGATCTGCTGCAGGGTGCCCTCGACGTCGGCGGTCTTGGTGATCGTCATCGACTGGATCGTGATCGGGGCATCGCCACCCACCTCGACGTTGCCGACGGAGATCTTGCGCGTGGGTTTGCGAGGGACGAGAGAACTGGAGACGTCCATGGTGGGGTCCTATCCGCCGATCGGGTCGGTGATGTCGAGATACAGCCCGGCGAACATCAGCATCGACAACACCAGGATCACACCCATGGCGAACGGCATCAGCCGCTCGACGTCGGCGAAGTACCGGCTGGTCATGTGCCGTCGCTTCTCCTGGATGCGCTCGTAGACGGCGATGGCTGCGTGCCCTCCGTCGAGCGGCAGCAGCGGCGCCATGTTGAACACCCCGACGAACACGTTGAGCACTGCGAGCAGGTACAACACGCCTGCAAGCCCACCGACGTCACCGACGTCGTCGGACACCGTGGCGATGCCGTAGATGGTGGTCGGCCTCCCCGTCGGGTCGGCGTTCTCGGTGTCGGTCACCTGGGTGAACAGGTTGACCGGGTTGAGCACCTTGACGATGCCCTTGGTCGACTCCCATGACACGGGGAAGATGTCGGCAACCGCGTTCGTGGCGGAGCCGACGATGCCGTGATCCTCGTACAGCGGCGGGCTCGACGAGGTGACACCAAGCAGGGCCGACCCGAACAGCGGATTGTCCTGGGGCACCGTGGTGTTCGCCCCGAGGCCCACAGGAATTGTCAACGTGTCACCGTCGCGGATGACGACGAGGTCGACGGTGTCGGCCGGTTCGAATTGGCGAATCGCTTCGCCGAGTTCCGTCGGCGAAGCGACCGGCTGCCCGGATACCGACACGATCTCGTCACCGCTGCGAATCCCCGCCGCCCACGCGGGCAGTGACTCTGACGCACTGGCGACGATCACACGGGGCTCGCTCTCCGAGGTGATCTCACCCTGTGTGGAGTACACACCGAACAGCAGCACGATCGCGATGAGAATGTGCATGATCGACCCGGCAGAGATCACCAGGAGACGCCTGGGGAAGCTTGCCTGACGGTACGTGCGACCCTCGTCCTCTGGCTCGACGTCGTCCATGCGGTTCATCCCGACGATGCGAACGAACGCTCCCAGCGGCAGTGCTCGCACGCCGTACTCGGTCTCGCCCCGACGGAAGCTCCACAACCTCGGCCCGAAGAACAAGAAGAACTGAGTGACCTTCATGCCCGTCCACTTGGCGGTGAGGTAGTGGCCCAGTTCGTGGAGGAAGATCGAGATGACCAGGCCCACGACGAACACGAAGATCCAGATGTTGACGAAACCGAGCCACACGAACAGCGCCGCGATCACCGCCATCGAGCCGATGCCCTTCCAGCCACCCGCGATCTCGTCGTCGCCGTGCTCGCTGACCGCACCCCCCGCCATGATCTCGCTCTTCATACGCTCGCTCCGGCCGGGTGGCGGCAGGGACGGGCGCTCAGTGTCGTGTTGGTCGGAATTGGTGAGTTGGTCGGTCATCACGATCTCTTCGACAGGAGTTGACGGGCGATCCGCCGAGCCTGGGCATCGGCGTCGATCACGTCGTCGACGGTGTGGGGGGTTGCACCATCATGCATCGCAAGTACACCAACACCGACGTCAGGGATGGCATTCCATGCAAGGTCGCCTTCGAGGAACGCTTCGACAGCGATCTCGTTGGCGGCGCTGAGCCAGGCCGGTGCGGTCCCGCCGACCCGCCCCGCGTCGTAGGCCAGATCGAGGCATCGGAATGTCGCTCGGTCCGGCGGTTCGAAGTCGAGACGCTCCAACTGCGACCAGTCGATGCGGCCGAACGGACTGCGGATGCGATCCGGGTAGCCAATGGCGTAGCCGATGGGGAGTCGCATGTCGGGCAGGCTGAGCTGGGCGATGGTGGATCCGTCGGTGAACTCCACCATCGAGTGCACCACCGATTGCGGGTGCACCACCACGTCGATGTCGTCGTAGGGCGTGCCGTACAGCTCGTGGGCTTCGATCACCTCGAGGCCCTTGTTCATCAGCGTGCTCGAGTCCACGGTGATTTTCGGACCCATGCTCCAGGTCGGATGCGCCAAGGCAGCGTCGACGGTGACCTCCGCCAACTGTTCGGCGGTTCGGCCACGAAACGGGCCACCGCTCGCCGTCAGAAGCAGTCGCTGCACTTCTCGGTCGGCTGCGATCGACGATCGCAAACACTGGTGCAATGCGCAGTGCTCGCTGTCGACCGGGACGAGCTCGGCTCCTGGCGTGGCCCGCAGCGGTTGCACGACCGGCCCGGCCGCGATCAGGCTCTCCTTGTTCGCCAATGCCAACCGCTTGCCGGCGCGCAACGTCTCGATGGTGACGTCCAGCCCGGCAAAGCCGACCACGCCGTTGACGACGACGTCCGCACCGTCGACCACCGCTGCCAGTTCGGCGACCACCTCGGTGCCAGGGAGCGCCGCGGCCACCTCGACGCGGGCGTCTGCGTCGGCGACGGCCACCAGGCTCGGAGCCCAGCGACGTGCCTGTTCGATCACCGCCGAAGCAGCACGTCCAACGGCGAGCGACACGACCTCGTACGAGCCGGGGATGCGTGCGTTCTCGGCAGCGATGACGTCGAGCGTCTGCGTGCCGATCGAGCCGGTCGAGCCGGCGATCGCTACTCGGATCGTGGTCACCGGGCTCGACACACCCGACGATGCCACCGATGGCGATCGTTCGTCAGAGCGCCAGCCACGGCTCGACCACCAGCATCAGGTAGTAGACCGCCGGCAGGGTGAACAGGAATCCGTCGAAGCGGTCGAGCACGCCGCCGTGACCGCGGATGAACGCACCGAAGTCCTTCACGTCGAGGTTGCGCTTGAACATGCTCTCGGTGAGGTCGCCGAGCGGCGCCATCGCGGAGATCACGATGCCGAGCATCAGCAGATGGCTGGTGCTCGACCACGTGTCGCTCAGGCTCTGGAATCCGACGATCAGGAAGACGATCAACGTCAGGATGGTGCCCCCGAGCAAGCCTTCGAGCGATTTGCTGGGGCTGATCCACGGGCGCAGCGGTGTGCGACCGAACGACGACCCGACGAAGTAGGCGCCGACGTCGTTGGCAACGACACCGAGCGCCACGAGCACCAACGTGTCGGTGCCCCACGGCGTGCCGTTGCCGAAGTTCGACTGAGCGAGGATGAGGGCCGCATAGGAGCCGAGCAATCCGATCCAGACGACGCCGAGCATCGTGATCGCCATGTTCGGCATGGGGCCAGATTCGACCGAATCGGCAGCGATGAAGCTGATCGCCGCGGCGAAAAACGCGAACGCGATCACCAGCGGCAGTGCGCCGTCGCCGACCCAGTAGGCCGCCAATGGTGCTGACACGCAGGCGAGCACGCCGACCGCCATCACCGGGCGGTAGCCCTTGTCGGTGACGCGAGCGAAGTACTCGACCGAGGCGAGGGCCAGAGCGACCGTGACGAAGGCCATGGCACCCGCCGCGCTCCACATCGTCAGCCCGAGGAACACTGCGGCGAGGGCGAGGCCCGAGGCGACGGCGACCGGCAGGTTGCGGTCGCCGGACGCCGGAGGTTTCGCGCCGGCACTCGGCGGACGTTGCGGCACCGAGTCGCGCCGACGTGGATCCGGTCGACGCGGCATGCCCGACGGGTCGGTGCCGATGGTGATGCGAGCAGGTTCGCGCCGGGCGGCATCGGCCGACTCGGTCACGGGCACGGCACCGGAGTGGCGTGCGGGCTCGTCGGGCGGCGCAGCAACCTCGGCGGGCTCGTCGTCGTCCCAGGTGAGTTCGCCGGTGGGATCCTTGGGAGCCTCCGATGGGGCTGTCTCCGGCGTGTTGGTGCTCGCGAACGACGACCACACGTCGACGTCGTCGGCGGGGTCGGGTGGCTGTTCTGCCGCTGCGATTCTCGGGATCTCGCCGGTCGGTGGGTCGGTCCAATGCGGCAGTGCTCCGGTCTGGTCACCCGAACCGAAACTCAATCGTTCGCCAGCGGGTTCGTCGTCGAACGAGACGACCGGCTGCTCGGTGGTGGAACCGAACAGCGGACCTCCGAACTCCTCGTCGTCGAAGTCGTCCATCTTGCTCTCGAACGGACCGGGCTTTCGACGTGCCCCACTCTCGTCATCGTTCCAATCGCTCATCGTTGTGTCCTTCCCCCGCTGATCGACATGACCTGACTTGCTTCGTCGCTCGCACACCGAGCGATGTCCACGGACCTCATACCTCGAGCAGTTCTTGCTCTTTGCGCCCGACGGCGGCGTCGACATGCTCGACGTGCTCGTGGGTGACCTTCTCGAGCTCCTTCTCCGCTCGCTCGAGTTCGTCGGCGGAGATCTCGCCGGCTTTCTCGGCGTTCTCCATCGCCTTTCGAGCGTCGCGGCGGGCTCCACGGATGGCGATCCGGCCGTCTTCGGCCATGTGCTTGACCACCTTCACGTACTCCCGACGCCGTTCCTCGGTGAGCTGCGGCAGCGACAGACGGATCGCGATGCCGTCGTTGTTGGGAGCCACGCCGAGGTCGCTGTCGCGAATCGACTTCTCGATGGCCTCCAGTGTGCTGCGGTCGTGGGGCTTGATCAGAAGTTGGCGGGCCTCTGGCACCGAGATCGATGCCAGTTGCTGCAACGGCACCTGGGCGCCGTAGTACTCGACCGTGATCCGTTCGACCAGTGACGGCGTCGCACGCCCGGTGCGCACAGTGGAGAACTGCGACTGGGTGTGTTCCACCGCTTTGTCCATCTTCTCCATGGCTTCCAACAGGGTCTCGTCGATCACGTCAGCCAGCGTACCCAGAGCGACCCTGACCACAAGACCACCATCGCGAACCGAGTGGTGGCCGAGGTCGGGGAATCCGCTGGTCAGACCTCGTGAACGAGCGTGCCTTCACGGCCGCCCTGGACGATGCTGCGGAGCGAACCGGGCTTCGACATGTCGAACACCACGATCGGAATCCCGTTGTCGCGGCAGAACGCGATCGCGGTCGCGTCCATCACCTTGAGGTTCTTGGTCATCACTTCGAGGTACCCGACTTCGTCGTACTTGATCGCGTTCTCGTCGTGGCGAGGGTCCGCCGAGTACACGCCGTCGACACCAGAGTGGGTGCCCTTGATCACGACGTCGGCCTCGATCTCGGCCGCCCGCAGTGCCGCCGCGGTGTCCGTGGTGAAGAAGGGGTTGCCCGTGCCGGCCGCGAAGATCACGACACGCCCCTTCTCGAGGTGGCGAACCGCACGACGTCGGATGTAGGCCTCGGCAATTCGGGGCATCTCGATCGCTGACTGCACCCGGGTGTCCTGCCCGAGACGCTCGAGGGCATCTTGCAGTGCCAGTGCGTTCATCACGGTGCCGAGCATGCCGATGTGATCGGACTGCGTGGCATCCATTCCGCTCAGCGAACCGGTGCGTCCTCGCCAGAAGTTGCCGCCGCCCACGACGACGGCAACGTCGACGCCAAGGTTCTGGCGCAGGTCGACGATGTCGCGGGCAGTGGCTTCGAGCGTCGCTCCGTCGAGGCCCTTACCGGACTCCCCAGCCAGCGCTTCTCCCGATGGCTTGAAGACGATGCGCTTCCAACTCGGTCGCGGCCCGCCACGGGGATGGATCGGCTCGTCGCTCATCGGGAGACGAGAGTACCGCGCCACACCAAATCCCGCGAAATGCCTCCCCAACACCGAAATTGCCCCGGATCGTGACGGCAGGCGTCACGATCCGGGGCAATTTGCGGTTGCGGGCGGGGGCTGTCAGCCGATTTCGACTTGGGCAAAGCTGACGATGGTGGCTCCACCGAGGAACTGGCTCACCGACTGCTTGTCGTCCTTGGCGTACGGCTGATCGAGCAGTGCCACGTCCTTGAAGAACCCGTTGATGCGCCCCTCGATGATCTTGGGCAGTGCAGCTTCGGGCTTGCCCTCGTTGCGACTGATCGTCTCGAGCGTGGCCCGCTCGGCGGCGACGACGTCTTCGGGGACATCGTCACGGCTCAGGTACTTCGGACGGGCGAATGCGATGTGCACTGCGATGTCGTGCGCGAGCTCGGGCGTTCCGCCGGCGATCTCGACGAGCACACCGTTCACCCCGCGGCCACCCTGAATGTGCTGGTAGCTGCCGATCTCGTTACCGTCAGCCGCCTCGATGCGCTTGACGTCGCCGAGGCCGATGTTCTCCTTCAACGTGACCTTGAGCTCCTCGAGCTCGGTCGCACGCTCGGCGACAGCGTCGACGCCGTTCTCGGCGACGAGCGCCGCCAAGATGTCCGCTTCGGTCTTGAACTGGTCGGAGCCGGCAACGAAGTCGGTCTCGCTCTTGAGCTCGACGATCGCGCCGACGTTGCCGTCGAGATAGAGGCTGACGACGCCCTGCGACGCCTCACGGTCCTCTCGCTTCGCGCTGGCGGCAAGGCCCTTCTCACGCAGCCAGGTCTTGGCAGCTTCGAGGTCGCCGTCGTTTTCTTGCAGCGCCTTCTTGCAGTCCATCATCCCGGCGCCGGACGATTCGCGCAGGGCCTTGACGTCTTGTGCGGTGAATGACATTGCTTCAGCTCTCCGTGTTGGTCTGGGGGGTTTCGTCGGTGCTGCTGTCAGCGACCTGCTCTGCAACCTCGGTCGCAGTCTGCTCGGCAACCGCGGCAACGGTTTCGGCGGGAGCGCCGGCGTCGGCGGCGACCGCAGCGGCGTCAGCGGCTGCTTCCTCGACGACGGGCGCCTGCTTGGCGGCGGACAGTCGAGCGTCACGATCTGCCTGCGCCTGTGCGGCGGCGTCGCGGGCAGCAGCCTGCTCGGCGGCGAACGCTGCGACTTCCTCGGGGCTGCGCTCGACGGGAGGCGCCGGGGCGGGGTTGCGCTTGTTGGCGATGAACCGGCCCTCCTCGACGGCGTCGGCGATCACGCGAGCGAACAAGCTGTTCGAACGGATGGCATCGTCGTTGCCGGGGATCGGATACTGGACCACTTCGGGGTCGACGTTGGTGTCGACGACTGCCACGACCGGGATACCGAGCTTGTTGGCTTCGGTGACGGCGATGTGCTCCTTCTTCGTGTCGAGCACGAAGATCGCGTCGGGGGTCTTCTTCATCCCCCGGAGACCGCCGAGGTTGCGCTGCAGCTTGGTGAGCTCACGATCGAGCAGCAGTGCTTCCTTCTTGATCATGGCGTCGAACTCGCCCGAGGCCTGCATGCGCTCGTATTCGAGCATCTTGTTGACGCGCTTGGAGATCGTCTCGAAGTTGGTGAGCATGCCGCCGAGCCAGCGCTCGTTGACGTAGGGCATGCCGCACTTGTCGGCGTAGCTCTTGACGGGGTCCTGCGCCTGCTTCTTCGTGCCGACGAAGAGAATCGTGCCGCCACCGGCGACGAGGTCGCGAACGTAGCCGTAGGCGTTCTCCACCCGACCGAGCGTCTGCTCGAGGTCGATGATGTAGATGCCGTTGCGCTCTCCGAAGATGAAGCGCTTCATCTTCGGGTTCCAACGGCGGGTCTGGTGCCCGAAGTGGGCGCCGGCTTCGAGCATCTGCCGCATGCTGATGACAGCCATGATGGTTCTCCTTGTTGCGGTTGATCCCGCCGGTCGGCGCCCCGATGGAGCGACCGCATGTGACCTGCGGGAAAGTGAGACGTCGCTGCGAACAGCGGTCAATTCAGGCGAATCAACTCAGGGGACGCTATCGGGACGTTCGGGGGTCCTGCTACATCGAGCGCTGCTGGAACGGAACGAGCGCGAACCGCTCGAACACCACGGGGAGATCGTCGCCCCATCGCTCCCACACGGGCCCCAGGCTCCGTTCGAAGAAGTTCCGGTGCATACGCAACCAGTCGGCCAGGGTGCGATCTCCCTCGCCCTCGTCCCAGGCGAACGCTTCATCGACCGAGCCCAGCCGCCCGATGCGGACCTCGGTGGTCTCGACCAACGCGGCGGGTCGGCCACGACCGTCGCACACCACGGCAGCCTCGCCGACCTCAGGAAGGTCGCTGCCGTCGGCGGCGTAGTCGAGCCGGCAGCTGGCGGTGGCGCGTTTGGGTCCGTCGACCACCAGCGCCAGCAACCTGTCTGCCATCTCCGCGGTGTCGCCGAACTGAAACGCCGGCGCCGCCTGGGGCACCCGCTGGTCGGCAGCGATGCGAGCGGCGACGAAATCGTTCCACCATTGCTCCACCGCCACACCGTCGATCGCCCCCAGCGCCAAAGGGTCGTGCTCGGTTGCCGAAGCCATTGCGCGCACCGTACTCGGGGGAGCCGAGCGTTCGTCAGGTCGGGCCGACGGGTGCGATCCAACCCATGCGGTGTTCGGGTGCGAGCTGCGGCGCGGCTCTGGTGGTGGGCGCCGGTCCCGCGCAACGCGGGCGAGCCACGGGCGCATGCCGGGCGGGGGTTCGGTCGGTCGGGATCAGGCGCGGTCTTGTGCGCAGCTCGCCGATGAACGGCGCCGGATCGACGTAGTCGTCGCCGACGCGGACACTGAAGAAGAAGCGCTCCGACACTCGCCCCACCTGCATCCCTGCCAACACGACGTCGCCCACCGAGAGCGACGTCGAGCCGAGCTGTCCGTACGTGTGGCGCCAACCGTTCGCCAGCCGTACGACGACGTAGCGCACGTCGACGACCGCACCCGCAAACTCCACTCGGCCGCTCGCTGCCGCGCTGACCTCCGCCGATCGCCCGACTCGATACTCGAGCCCTCGATTGCCCGCGCACCAGCGACAGTCGGGCGCTCGAAACGGGTCGACGACCGTGCCGTCGACCGGCGGCCACCAGCACGTGGGGGCGGCGCCGGCCCGCGGAGCACCAGCGACGCCCCACATCGAGACCAGCGCCACACTTGCGGCGACGATCGCGATCGGGACGAGGCGGAGGGGCGAACTCGACCGAACGATGGGACGTGAACGATCCATGGGGGTGCTCCTGTTCGACGTGCCCGGCGCCGCGGCGCTCGGGCTCAGCTGACGCCGGCTGCCGTGAGGCGCGAGCGGAGGTGCAACACCGATTTGGTGTGGATCTGGGACACCCGGCTCTCGGAGACTCCGAGGACCTGTCCGATCTCGGCAAGGGTCAGGCCCTCGTCGTAGTAGAGCGACAACACGAGCTTTTCGCGCTCGGGCAGCTTCCTGATCTCGGCGCGCATGATCTGGCTGAGTTCGTGATCTTCCACCACCGCCGACGGCGACTCCGAGCCAGGACCGTCGAGCGCCGCCGGCTCACCGCCCGCCTCGATCGCTCGATCGAGGGGACCGACCGTGCTGGTCGCAATGGCCGACAGCCAGGTGGTGAGTTCAGCTGCCGAGATGCCGAGATGGGCAGCGAGCTCGTCGTCGGTGGGCGCTCGACCAGCTTCATGCTCGAGCTCGGAGATCGCGGTCGACACTGATCGCGCTTGGCTCCGAACCGCACGCGGCGCCCAGTCGAGCTTTCGCAGGCCGTCGTAGATGGCGCCGCGGATCCGGGGCACCGCGAACGTCTCGAACTTCACGCCGTGACCCGGGTCGTAGCGTTCCATCGCGTCGATCAGACCGATCACCCCCGACCCGACGAGATCGCCGCGGTCGACGCTCGACGGCAGCCCCGACCCGACACGACCAGCGACGAACTTCACCAGTGGCGAGTAGTGCACGATCAGGTGATCGCGGGCGGCCGGGTTGCGACGGTTCAGCCACCGCGTCCACTGCCGCTGGAGGTCGGCGTCCTCGGGCATGAGATTCATGCTCTCGGGTGGGCGTCGCGATAGGCAGACGACAGCCGTTCGCGACTGACGTGGGTGTAGCGCTGCGTGGTGGACACGTCGGTGTGGCCGAGCAATTCCTGCACCGAACGGAGGTCGGCGCCACCGTCGAGCAGGTGCGTCGCGAAGCTGTGCCGCAGTGCGTGCGGGTGCGTGGGGCTGACCGAGCGACGGTCGATGATGCGGCGCACGTCGCGCGGCGTGAGGGCTCGGCCGCGCTCGTTGCCGAACATGACGTCGCCCGCTTCGGGAGGAAGCACGTCGTGGCGAACCGCCAGCCACCGGCGAATCGCCGCTGCGGCCGGTTCGCTGATCGGCACGCGCCGCTCCTTGGAGCCCTTGCCCCACACGTGCGCTGCACCGCTGGTCAACGACACCGATCCGACCTGCAGGCCACACAATTCGCCGACCCGCAAGCCCGAGCCGTAGAGCAGCTCGAGCACAGCGTCGTCTCGTCGTCGACGCCAGTCGGGTTCGGACTCGTCGCTCGGCGCGTCGAGGAGTCCCGCCAACTCGCGCTGGTCGAGCACGCGGGGCAGCCGGCCCCCGCCTGCCGGAACCGAGACGCCACTGGTGGGATCGACCGTTGCCCCACCATCGGCCACCAGCCACCGGAAGTAGCGACGAACCGCTGCGACCTTGCGCGCAATGGTCCGTCGCAGCGAACTGGCGGGTGGTCAAGAACGCCAGGTAGCGGCGAATGGTGGCTCGTCGTACTCGGCTCGGCTCGTGCACCTCGCTGCGAGCGCACCAGTCGGCGAACGACCGAAGGTCGGAGGTGTACGCGGCGATCGTGTTGTCGGACAGCGAGGTGAGCGAGTCGGCAAACTCGTCGATTCGCCAGGCGCTCACCATCGTCATCGTATGGTAGAGCGACCCCCAGACGGGCGATCATGCGAGGTCGGCCCAGTCGTCGATCGCCTCGAACCAGCCAGCGGTCTCGCGGAGCCACCCGGCGTGCTCGAGCCTTGCAACGGCGAGCGCAGTGTCGACCAGCGAACCTCCACAGCGGATCGCCAGCATCTCCAAGGTGCACGGTTCGCGTCGACAGGCATCGATCATCGGGCGATCGGCACCACCGGGCAGCGCTCGTGGGTCATGGCGTCGACGTCCGGCACGCCGTTGATCGAGCCCGAGCGCCATCAGGACATCAGCGGTCTCGGTGACCGGCGCCGCCCCATCACACAGCAATTTGTTCGTTCCCAGCGCTGCACGACTGTCGATCGATCCGGGCACAGCGAAGACCGAGACGCCGCGTTCGGCGGCCTCGCGAGCCGTGATGAGGCTGCCGCCGCGCTCTCGGCTCTCGACGACCACCAGCACCTCGACGAGTGCGGCGAGAATCCGGTTGCGGAGGGGAAACCGGAACGCATCGGGCCTGGTGCCCGGCGGCCACTCGGAGATGAGCACACCACGCTCGACCACCGATTCCCACAGCGATGTGTGTGCCGCCGGGTACGGCCGATCGGGCCCGCTTCCGACCACCGCAACCGGCTGTCCGTGCTCGGAGGCCAACGCTCCGCGGTGCGCCGCACCATCGATTCCCTTGGCCAACCCCGACACCACCGCAACACCTTCAGCGGCCAACTCGTAGCCGAACTTCGCCGCTGTCTCACGGCCTCGCTGTGTGGCGTTGCGGGTGCCGACGATGCCGACGCGGCGACCGCCGAGTGCGCCCAGGTCGCCGCGCACGAAGAGCGCCGCAGGACGCCGTGGGTCGTCGAGCAGCGCCGGGGGATACGCAGGGTCGCCGGCAACCACGACGGCGACCCCTGCAGTGACGCACTCCTGTCCGATCCGATCAGGAGGGCGACTGCCGGCAGCGCGACGCCACGTGGCCGCGAGGTCGGGTTCTCGTCGCAGCAGCGTGGCGAATGGTTCGGGCGGCTGCCGGTCGCCGGAGGCGATGGCAAACGCCTCCTCGGGTGTGCGGCCGGCGAGCAGTGCCGACAGTCGCTTGGTGGTCATCCGCTCGAACCCGGCGAGTGATGCCACGAACGCGGCGTCGGCGGTCATGCTGCACGGCCGTTCGACGACGAGCGAGCGATGCTCGCTCTGAACCTCAACGCCAGCGCCACTTCGGAGTCGCCCACGACTCGGTCGGCGTGGCCGCGAAGGTCGGCGACCGTGCGAGCAACCCGACGCACGCGGTGGTAGCCGCGCCCGCTGAGACGGTCGTGTTCGAGTTCGTTGCGCAGCAGCGCCTGTCCGGCAGCATCGAGCGCCGCGAACTCGTCGAGTCGTCCGACCGGCAGTGCCCCGTTCAGACAGCCCTGACGTTCGAGCGCGAGCGCCCGAGCAGCACGAACGCGCTCGGCCACCTGCGCCGATGACTCCCCCGGTTGGTTGACGAGGAGATCGTCGATGGCCGGACGGTGCACCGGTACTCGGAGATCGAATCGATCGAGCAGCGGACCCGACACCCGGCGGGCATACCGATGCAGGACGGCATCACCGCAGACGCAGGCGCCCGGCGCTCCCCCACCGCACGGACACGGGTTCATCGCCGCCACCAGCAGGAAGTCGGCAGGGAGGACGGCGTTGACCTCACTGCGATCAACGTGGGCGACCCTCGACTCGAGCGGCTGGCGCAACCCGTCGAGCACCGATGGAGCGAACTCGGCGAGTTCGTCCATGAACAACACGCCGCAGTGCGCAATCGACACCTCGCCCGGTCGGATCGTGCGGGATCCGCCACCGACGAGCGCTACCTGGGACGACGTGTGGTGCGGCGACCGGAACGGCGGCCTGCGCACCAGGCCGCCGGGTGGCAGCGGGATCCCCGCTGCCGAGTGCACCATCGTGACCTCGAGTGCCCGGTCGCGATCGAGCGCCGGAAGCAGCCCCGGAAGCCGTGCGGCCAGCATCGTCTTGCCGGCACCGGGCGGCCCGATGAACAGCGTGTGATGCCCACCAGCAGCTGCGATCTCGAGGGCGTGCCGTGCGACCGGCTGACCTTGCACATCAGCGAGGTCCGGCGGCGAGTGCGCCATCAGATGATCGACGCACTCGTCGACGTCGCGTTCGTGATCGGGCCACGGCGCTTCGACCAACAGCGCCTCGACCACTTCACGGAGGTTCGCCACCAGCCGCACACGTCCCAATGCCACGACCTGTGCTTCGACTGCGCTGGCGATCGGAACCACGACATCTCGGTCGCCGAGCGCTCCGACCATTGGCGCCACCCCGGTGACCGGCCGCAGCGAACCGTCGAGGCCGAGTTCGCCGATGAAGGCCAGGTGCTCGATCGACTCAGCCGGGATCACCCCACTTGCAGTGAGCACGCCCACGGCGATGGCGAGGTCGAGCCCCGATCCACCCTTTCGATCACCCGACGGAGCGAGGTTTGCGGTGATCTTGTGCTTGGGCCAGCAGTAGCCACTGCTCTCGATGGCAGCGCGCGCCCGGTCGCGCGACTCACGGATCGAGAGGTCGGGCAGGCCGACGAGGCTGAAAGCGGGAAGGCCGGAGGCCACCTGGACTTCGACGTGAATGAGGTGCCCTTCAGCACCGTAGAGCACGGCAGACGGCACGGATGCGAACATCTCGTACACCTCCTTCGATCGGCGGCGAACCGCGCTGGACATCGAGGAGGGACGCAATGGGCCCCACGACCCGGCCGAACAACACGCTCGACCCGTTCACCCAATGCTAGCGACGGGGTGTCACAATCCGATCCCGTCCCACCGCTGAACCGGCCGACGACGCAATCGGCCAGGAGTTCCACACGGTGCCTGCCGATCGGCGATTCGTCGTGCGACAATGCAGCGCTGTGATCGCCGGCCGTGCTGCTCTCCTCGTCTCGCTGCTGACGGCTGCGCTCGTCGCATGTGGCGGCGAAGCGCCGAGCGCCGAACGGTTCTGCGGCGAGATCCTGGTCAACCGCGAGGAACTCACCAACCCTGAGATCACCGACCAGGGTGACATCGACTCGTTGCTCGGCCTCTACCGCGACATCGCCTCGCTGGCGCCCCTCGCCATCGAGGACGAGTGGAATCAGATCGTGACCGCCTACGAAACGGCGAGCACGGTGGTGATCGGCGACGAGGACTCGGAGCAGGCAGCGCTTGCCAGCATCTACGCCTCGGAAGAGGCTGCGTCAGCGGTCCAGCAGTGGTTGTCGAACAATTGTGCGGTCGAAATCGGGCCGGTGTTCACCATCGTGCCGCCGGGGCCTGCCGACAGCACCGTTCCGTCGACCACGACGCCGTGAGATCGAACGCCGTGAGATCAGCGCCGGTCAGGATGCGATTTCGCCGCGGCGCAGGATGACCTTGTCGACGAGGCCGTAGTCACGACCCTCCTCGGCGGTGAACCAACGGTCGCGCTCCGAGTCGGCCTGGATCTGCTCGAGGGTCTGACCGGAGTGCTCGGCGATGAGCGTGGCCATGCGCAGCTTGGTGTAGCGCAGTTGCTCGGCCTGGATCGCGATGTCGGACGCCTGACCACGCAGACCCGCAAGCGGCTGGTGCATCATGATGCGGGCGTTGGGCAGTGTGTAGCGCTTGCCCTCGGCGCCGGCGGTGAGCAGGAACTGCCCCATCGACGCAGCGAGCCCGAGACACACGGTGGCGACGTCGCAACCGACGAACTGCATGGTGTCGTAGATCGCCATGCCGGCGGTGACCGAGCCACCGGGGCTGTTGATGTAGAGCCAGATGTCCTGGCCGGGATCTTCACCCTCGAGATAGAGCAGCTGGGCGCAGATCTGGTTGGCGATGTCGTCGTTGACGTCCGATCCGAGCATCACGACGCGGTTCTTGAGGAGGCGGTCGAACACGGCGGAGCGTGGATCGAAGCCACCCTCCAGAGCGAGCGGGGCGGTGAGTTCCGACATGGACCACACGCTACCGGTGATCGGCGTAGGGCGACGTGCAACGCTGCAGCGCCCAGTACCGTACGGCGCATGGCTGTGACCGCAACGTTCGTCGATGAGCTGATCGAGATTCTGCCAAACGAAGAGGCCACGCTGGTGCTGCGCCTGTACAGCGACGACCCCGTCATCCGTGAGGTGACACTCTCGACGTTTGGAAACCTCCGCGACCACGCGCTGCTCGGCACCACAGCGTCGCTCATCGCGACCAATCAGATCATCGACATCCCCGTGACCGTCCTCGTGCCGTCATCGATCACTGCCGACACCTACTCGATCAGCGTCGGGGTGACCGTTGCGTCACTGGAACCATCACCCAACCTGCCAGCCGCGCCGACCGGGCTCGCGGCCACCGACGATTACGAGCGAGTGACGACATTCGCTGACGAGAGCGCGACCGACGTCACCGTCTGCGTCGCCACGGCAACGGTGGTGGTGGCAACGCACAGCGACTATGCCCTTGCGTTGACACCCACCTTGTCTCGAGGGTCATCGGGGCGCCGCCATGTGGTTCGACTGGCAAACAGAGGCAACGTCCCGATTCAGCTTGCCGTGGCAGCCGAACACCCCGACAGCGACATCAGCATCGAACCCAACGAGGCAACCCTCATCGCGCTGTCGGGGGCCACTACCGAGCACGTGTTCACTGTGACGCCGACTCACAGGCATTGGGGCGGACCCACGCTCGACCATGGCTTCGTGCTGCACACCGCCTCGACCGATGGGCGCATTGACCAGCTGGCAGGCACCTACCAACAGCGTCCGCGGGTGCCGAACTGGCTCGGGCCCGCCGCCGCCGGCGCCCTCATTGCACTGCTCGTGGGCACGATCGCCTGGTTCACACTGCTTCGTCCGTGGGTGCAGGACACCGCCGACGAAGCTGCCACCGACGCCATCGAACTCGATCGGGCGGCACTGCGCGAGCGCATCGACGAACTCGAGGCGGCCGCTGCAGAGGCAAAGGAACTCCCGCTTGGCTCCCCGCTGGACATCCGCCTCGACGTCGATCCGGCGGGCGGCAATGTCGAAGAGGCGAGCGCAACCGTCGATCCGGGCACGGTGGTGTCGATCACGGACGTGGTGTTCCAGAATCCGACCGGCGCAGTCGGCACGATCTCACTGCGTCGCGATGATGAGGTGCTGCTGCAATCTGAGCTCGCCAACTTCCGGGACTTCGATCTTCATTTCGTCGCTCCGTACGTCTTTGACGGCGACGAGATCGTGTTCGAGGTGGAGTGCCGCACACCCGGTACCGGTCAGAGCAGCTGCCCCATCGGTGTGTCGCTCGTGGGATTTGTCGACGAGACCGACTGCGACAGGGCAACTCGTAGGGGGACTGAGCCTTCTCGGCTGATTCGGCCGTCACGTCGGTGGCCGGCTGATTCGTAGATGCGTGGGGTGAGTCCGGAGGCTCGGTAGAGCTGGCGGTGGCTGGGCCAACGTTGTGGGTCGCCGACAGCGGCGCCGTAGTGGCCGACACGGACCGGGCCCCATCCGGGCGTGGTGGTCAGCACCCCGAACGGCGTAGCGGGCAGGAGTGCCGCGATGTGAGCATCGGCTTCGGTGATCTGATCCTCGATGTCATCGAGGAGTTCCAAGTCCGCAGCCAGCAGGCGGCGAGACACCTCAGCACCCGGAACGGGCAGAGCGAGCCGGGCGGCGTCGACGATCTTGTTCGCGAGCGGGGTGGTCATGCGCACGCCCCGGTTGGCTGCATAACGTCGCAGGCGTGCCGAGCCAAGTCGAGCGACGCGTGCGGGGTCCGGCATCTCGGTGATGATCAGCCGGACCAGCTTGGACAGCGCAACCGACCCATCGCTCGCCCGAGGCCAGGGAAGCATCGATCAACGTGAGTCGTGAGCTGTTGGATCGTGCGACGCTGCACAAGCGACCGGCGCCGACGATGGTTGACCCAGCCAGTCAGCGTCATGATCGGATCCGCGAACGCCGGGGCGATCGTGCCCTTCCCGGCCAGCAACATGTCCGCGATAGCGACCAGATCGACCTTGTCGGTCTTCACGCCTCGAGAACCGTTCACCTTGCGCTGCGCTGCGACATGACCCGGGTTCAACATGCGCAGTTCCCACCCAGCAGGAAGCACACCACCGCCAGCGGCAGGTGATAGTGCCGGCAGCTTCAAGCCCGACACGAACAAGCGACGTCGAGGCAGGCACCGAGGACCGGACCCGACCGACCAACGCATCCACACCGGATCGATCGAGCGGAAACTCGAACGGCTTCACCAACTCGGCACCGGTGAAGTCGACGACTTTGGCCATTGCCGTGTGTTTGCCGACATCGATCGGAACCGCAACCAAGTCTTCAAGCCGCACACCAGCCGCGGCGACGACAACTGCTCAACAAGTGCGAGCATGACCATCTCCAGAGGTGCTGGGAGGAACCGGCGCTGCAACGCCGAGCCCTCAACTGACAAGGGCTCCCTTCTGGCACCTCTGGTCCCGAAGCGCAACCCCTCAGGAACTCATATCAGCGTCAGCGTGCGACCGAGCCGCGCTGCTGAACGTCAGCGTGCGACCGAGCTGCGCTGCACGGCGGCGCCACCCGACGCAGCGCCACGACTCGACACCAAGAGCTCGCCGACGACATCGCCGAACGCATCGGACTCGGCACCCACGTTGAGCGTCATCGGCCCGATTGGCGTGTTCGGCAGAACGACAACGACATGAGCGAAGGTGCCGTCGTCGTCGACGCCGATCGGCTGTGGGGACGCCGCTCCCGGCTGTGCGAGTTCGACGGTGGAGCCGGCCGGGAACCCCGCACCGAAGACCGTGACGGTCTGACCGGCGCCGGCGACTATTGGGACGATGTCGAGCGTTGGTTCGGGTACTCCCTCGCCGTCGACCGACGCGATGACGTCGGCATCGTCGTCGAACTCGAACACCACCGCGGCGGAGAACTGCCCAATGTCGACAGGAGCGAACTGCACCTCGACATCACAGGTTGCTCCGGGAGCAAGCCGGGCGCCGGTGCAGTCGTCGGACACGACCGAGAACACTCCCGGCGGTGTCACTGAGAGGGCGCTCACCTCGAGCGTCTCGGTCGTCGTATTGACCAACGTGACGGGCTGACGTCGGATCGACGCGATGGTTGTCGGCTCGAAGCTGACCGGATCGGCCTCTGCGGTCGTGGTTTCAGACGACGACCCCGTCGACGAGGAACTGGACGAACCGGGTCGACGCGTCGACGAGGGGAACCGAGGCGTGATCGGCGTGGGCGGGTTCGTGACAATCGGCACCGTCGACGGTGGCGCGACCGTGGTCGGCGGGATCGACGGTGTTGGCTCGGCGAACCGGGGCATGATCACTGGACCGCCTGCGGTGTCGACCAATTCGGTGAGTGAGGACATTCGGTCGGCAGCCCAGAGCGCGGAGACCCCCGGAGCGTCGCCGTCAGCCGCCGGTTCCTGCGACAGGTCAGCTGCGCTTGCGAACGCAAGCCAGCGTCCGTGTTGCGAGATCGAAATCGGGCTCGTCGGGCGGGCGGTTGCGAGTTCGGCGAGTTCGGCGTCGACGACCGAATCGACCCTCGAAGACAGCATCCGAACGGAATCGCCGCGCTGGTAGACGAGGTGGTTTCCGTCAGCCGACAGCTCCGGACGAGCGGCGTCGTTGATCAAGATTCGGGAGGTTCCCTCGATCCTGTCCACGCCGACAACGTGCGGGGCGACCACGGTTGGTGGGACGTCAGAGGTCGGTGACCTCCGAGGTCGGTGTGACCTCCGAGGTCGGTGTGACCTCCGATGTTGGTGTGGCGTCCGATGTTGGTGTGGCGTTAGGGGCGTCACCGACGACGGCGGGGCTGCTGCCGGTGGACTCGAATGCGACGAAGAGACCATCGGCCGAAATCGTGGGAGCAGCGGAGTTCACCATCGGCCCCTCGCCGGTCGATGCGGCTGACAGCAGCTCGGGCTCGGACGACGACGCGGACAGCGTCCACAGGTAGGCGCTCGCAGGGCGCGGAGCGAACGGGGTCGCGCCAGGACCAGCCAGGAACACGACGGCGCCGCCGTCGGCAGACACGTCGATCTCAGCGCCGGTCACGGCATCGACGGACGCGGCGGCGCCAGCATCAAAAGTATGGGTGCGCCCGAAGGGCTCGTCTGGCGTCGCACGCTCGTACCGGCGGATTTCTTGGCCGGTCGACCAGACGATCGTGCTGCCGTCGAACGACAGCACAGGTGCAGCGACACGCGGGATCGGCGGTGCCTCGTCGAGATCGGTGGGTGGCGCGTCGGCGCTCTCGACAACGACGGAGCCGTCACCGCTGCCCAGTTGAACTCGATCGATCTGTTCGCCGAGTGGCAGAGGCAGCGTTGCGGGCGCTGCACAACGATCGACGGCGGTCAAGCTCACATCGGCGTCGTCACGGCCGACCACCGAGTAGGCGACCAGGCAGCCATCGCCGCTGATGCCCGGCGCCACGCTGCCCTGCTCGGCGACGGGTCGACTCGTGGCGCTCACGCGGTCGCGAATCCAGACGCGGCGAGTTGTCGACAGCACATCGACCGAGTCGTTCGCGTCCGCCGCGCCAGTCGCGTCCGCCGAGCCGTTCGCGTCGGCCAGATCGGTCGCGTCGGCTGTGTCAGACGAGGCGATCATGGTCTCGTACGCGAGGACGCCACCGTCGTTCGACATCGCCGCACCGGCGGTGCCAGGGATCTCCTGAATCGTGCCGACCGGATCGAGCGACACGATCTCGAGGACGATCGGGTCGACCGCAGACTGTGCGCCGGTCCT
This sequence comes from Ilumatobacteraceae bacterium, assembly GCA_963793335.1. Taxonomy (GTDB): domain Bacteria; phylum Actinomycetota; class Acidimicrobiia; order Acidimicrobiales; family Ilumatobacteraceae; genus Sva-07. The sequence goes on from CAWBZS010000022.1 coordinate 44,819, forward strand.
CGATCCGTGCACGCCGAAGGAGCCGACGGCGACGACGGCAACTGCCCCGAGAACCATCGCTCGGTTCCGGCTGGAAGTCAGGACTGTGTACGTAGTCCTCAGGGTATCGCTCACCGGGTCAGCGAGCGACGCCACTCATCACCACGGCCACCCGCTCGGTCGGTTGCACGGCGTCGATCACCGCCAGCAGTCCGGCGAGTCCGGCGCTGCCAGTGGGGCTCACGTCAAAACCCGCCGACTGCGCCAGCGCGTGAGCGGCCACGACGTCGGCCTCGGCCGCCACGATCGGTGCGTCGCCCGATGCGCCGATGGCATCGACCACGCCGAGCCAGTCGTAGGTCTCGTCGTCGAGGATCCCGTCGGCGAGCGAATGCGGGTCGTGCCACGGCGTCATCAGCGCAGCCCAGCCGGGTGCGACGATCTGCGAGCCGCCGTCGACGTCGGAACCGGCACGAGCCCATGCCCGAGCGAGCGGTGCACAGCCTTCGACCTGCACCGCCGTGAAGCGCCGAGCGGGTCGGGTGGCACCCACACATGCCGCGAACGCGCCGCCGCCCACCTGCACGAACATTCGGTCCAATTCTCCGACGCGCTGCCCTTCGGCCTGCTCCACGATCTCCCAACCGAGTGTGCGTCCACCATCGAGCGCCAACGCGTTCTCCGGGCCCTGCACGGTGAATGGAATTGCCCCGCGCTCCACGGCGTCTCGAAAGCGGAACATCGCGGGGTCGCCGGGAGGGTCGCTCGGCCGTCGCGTCGCACCGATGCACCCGTGCGTCCAAGCGGTCAAGTTCGTTGCCGAAGCCGTCACTCATCCAGGTCGGCACATAGACGTCGATCGGCCAGCGAACGGCGTGAGCCAGCGTCGCGGCAGCGAGTGCCGCGTTGCCGCACGACGCGATCGCCAACGGGCGTCGCTCGGTGAGCTGACCGAGCATCTCGGCGACGCGCAGGTGGAGCAGGATCGTGAACAGGTGACGGGCCTTCTGGCTGCCGCCCACTCCCCCGGTCTCGTCCTTCACCCAGACACCGCCGCCGTCGGCGAATCCGAGCGCATCCGACAGCGTGTCGGAGCGACCGAACGGTGTTGCGACGAAACCCGTGCCAGCCACCGACTCGACGGCGTCGTCGAGTTCCTCCACCAAGCGGCGGCGGGCGGTCCGGCCGATGCCGTGCGCTGCGGCGTGTGCCGCCCACGCAAGATCGGCGTCGTGGCGGATGAACGAGTTGGCGTGCGGAGGCTCAGATCGATCTGTCCCCCCGAGATGCGCACCCGGCTCGAATCCGGCTGTCCCCACACCGAGCGTTCCGACGCCGCTCACCATGTCGTCACCGTGCACCATCTGCAGCACGTGACGCCGATCGTGCACGGTCGAGTTGGGGCACCGCCACGGGAACGTCGCGGCGATGTCGACCGAGGCGTCGCACACCGGGCAGTGCCAGCCCACGACACGCATCGAACGCTCCGCCACGGTCACCCCGCCACGCGGGCGTTGAACTCGTCGATCATCTCGTCCCACACCCCGACGTAGCGCCGCAGGCCTCGCCAGAATTCTTGATCACGTCGGGCTTCGAACAGTTCGAACGGAGTGCCCTGCTGCTCCACCCAGGTGTAGTAGCCGAGGTTGAAGATGCGGCGGCGATCGGCTTCGGTGCAGTCGATCATGTTGTCGACGCCGACCGATCCGAGGTGCTCGCCGAACACCTCGGCAGCGTCGGTGGTGGTGAACTCGTTGCCGTAGCGGGCGCTCAGGGTCTTGGCCCGCTCGCTCGGGTACAACGCCGCACCGTCGGTGGCCACGGTGATGATCGCATCGTCGGGGCCGAGGTCGAGGAGCTTGGCGGTCTTGATCGCGGCCAGCACGTTGCAGATCGCGGAGAACCCGAAGTGTTCGAGTGAGTCGATCACGTCGGCCGACACCCCCTTCGACTGCGCCAGGTACCGGCGGCCGTCGTCGGTGTTGAACAGCACGTCGAGTTCGTCGGTCGCCCGATCGGAGATCGCGGCCACGACATCGGCGTTGGCGACGTTGTGGATCAGTGGGATGTGCTTGTCGCCGATGCCCTGGATGTTGTGCTCCCCGAAGCCGTTCTCGAGCATCGTGGGGCATTCGAGCGCCTCGACCGCAACGATCTTGGTGCCGTAGTCGTCCTTCAACCGATCGCCGGCTGCGATCGTGCCCGCCGATCCGGTGGCCGAGGTGAACGCTGCGAGGTTGAGCTCGCGCCCCTCCGATCGATACCGGTCGCGCACCGTTTCGAACACGTGACTGAACGCGGTGCCGGTGACGCGGTGGTGCGCCAGGTGGTTGCCGAATTCGGAGAACTGGTTGAGCACGAAGTTGGTGGGATCGAGCCGCAGTTCGTTGCAGGCGTCGTAGATCTCCTTCACGTTCGACTCCGTACCGTGCGTTCGGATCACGTCGTCGACGGGATTGGCGCACCACTCGTCGAGCCAGTCGAACCGTTCCTGGCTCATGCCCTCCGGCAGGATCGCCACACCGCGGCTGGCCATGATCCGGCTGATGGCGATGCCGCCACGGGCGTAGTTCCCCGTCGACGGCCAGATCGCCCGCTGCGTGGTGGGATCGAACTGACCCGTGACCACCCGGGGTGCGAGACACGCGTACGCGGCGAGCACCTTGTGGGCGGTGATCATCGGGAACCGGTCGCCGAACACGACGATGATCGGGCTCTCCACGCCGGTGAGGCTGCTCGGCAGCACGACGTGGTCGGGGACGTCGACCCGGTTGCCGGCGAGGTCGTTGTACCAATGCACCCGCCACAGGTTGCGGGCATCCGGGCCCTGCGGATCGGCGTCACCGACTCGCTCCTGATGGTCGAAGCTCGACGGGTCTTCGAGCTGGGCGAAGGTGGGCAGCACGATCCCCTGCTCGCGGAAGCGCTGCACGCTGTTCGCGAGCGCCGCCTCGTCGACGATCCGGTCGGCGAGGCCGAACTGATCCTCCATCGCCTGGCGGGTCACCTCCGACGTGGGGGTCGCAGTTGCTTCGGAGTGGTCGAGCACGGTCACGTTGACATTCTGTCAAGCACAGAGCGGATGTGCGCGCTCCGCCATCGCTGCTCGGTCCGGTTCCACCCATCGGTTGCGGTGAGAGGTGAGCGCCGACGCCGCACACAACTCTCATCGCAACCGAGGCGCTACCCGCTGCGGTGAGAGTGCCGTGCAGGGGGTCCGCTCACCTCTCACCGCAACCGATGGGTGGGCCGGGGCCGGGGACGGGGGGACGGGGGTGGTGGGACCGGCGGGCGTGTCAGAAGGGGCGGTCGTCGGGAGGGAGGGTGCTGGGGCCCACGTGGGCGTCGAGCCAATCACACAGGTCGGCGGCCCCGGTCCACGTGTCGCGAATGCGCTTGGCGGCACCCTTGGTGTGGATCCACTTCGGTGCACCGAACTCCTTGGTGGCGATCAGACCCTTGCGCCGGAGCAGTTCGATGCGAGGGTGGTCCTTCGGGTACCCGCGGGGCGCAGTCTTCAGCGTGTCGATCGCGCCGATCGTGTACTTGCGCTTCTCGGCATCGGCCACCAGCGCGGCGAGCTCGGTTCCGGTCGCATCACCGTCGATCGCCTCCCGAAAGCGCACCAACTGATCCTTCGCCATTGCGTAATAGCCGGCGCCGACCATCACACCCGCCGCCGAGAACTGCACGTAGTGGCCGGTGCCGCCCTCGGACTCGCCGTAGGCCCCCTGTGCGGTCTTGTACGGCGGCTTGTTCTTCGAGAAGCGCACGTCGTTGTAGGGACGGAACATGTGGAACGGGCCGAAGTCGTCGAGCGCCTCGGTGAGGTCGAGCATCGGCTGCTTCACGTACTCGTCGTAGCGATGCTTGTTGGCCTGCCAGAACGGCCTGCTGTTGTCGGCGTCGAGTTGCTCGTAGAACTCGATGCCCTCGGCCGGAAACCCTGTGAACCCCATGCAGCCCGACAGTACCGCCTCGCCTCAACCCTGAACTTGCGCAGATCGGCCTGCCAGACGGCCCGAGGGCTCAGCAACCTGACCATCGACGGGGTCCGCTCACCTCGAACCGCAACACACGGGCACCCGCCACCGGCCACCGGTGAGAGTTGCGGGTCGGTGGTCCGCTCACCTCTCACCGCAACACGCAGCCAACGCCCACCGGTGAGAGTCACGGGTCAGGGGTCCGCTCACCTCTCACCACAACCCCCAACCAACGCCCACCGGTGAGAGTTGCGGGTCGGAGGTCCGCTCACCTCTCACCGCAACACGCAGGCGGCGCGACCCGCCGCTACTGTCGGCGGCGTGGCAGACCTCTTCCTCGGCGGCACCGTCGACCCCTCCTCACACGAACGAATCAGCACCGGCGCCGACGGCAACCTCAGCGTGGAGACCGAGAAGCTGACCACGCACGGCGTGATCGTCGGGATGACCGGTTCGGGCAAGACCGGCCTCGGCGTGATCCTGATCGAGGAGGCCCTGCGCGCCGGTCTGCCGGTGCTGGCGATCGACCCGAAGGGCGACCTCACCAACCTGTGCCTCACCTTCCCCGACCTGGCGCCAGACGACTTCCGACCGTGGATCGACGAAGCTCAGGCCAACAACGCCGGGCAGACCCCCGACGAGTTCGCCGCGAGCCAGGCCGAACTGTGGCGCAACGGGCTCGCCGGCTGGGGCTTGAGCGGCGCCGACATCGGCACACTGCGCGCCAACACCGACTTCACGATCTACACACCGGGCTCGGGCGCTGGCACGGCGCTCAACATCGTCGGCTCGCTGCAGGTACCCGCCGACATGACCGACGCCGAGTCGGTCGCCGACGAGATCGAGGGCTACGTCACCGGCCTGCTGGCCCTCGTGGGCATCAACGCCGATCCGCTGTCGAGCCGCGAGCACATCCTGCTGTCGAACCTGATCAACCACTCGTGGCAGGAGGGGCGTGCACTCGATCTGATGACCCTGGTGGGGATGATCCCGTCGCCGCCGATCCGCAAGCTCGGCGTGTTCGAACTCGACCAGTTCTTCCCCGCCGACGATCGGATGAAGCTGGCGATGAAGCTGAACGGTCTGTTGGCATCGCCCTCGTTCGCGTCGTGGTCGCTCGGGCCACCGCTCGACATCGACACGATGCTTCGCGACGCCAGCGGCAAGGGGCGCTGCGCCATCGTCTCCACGGCACACCTGTCCGACGAGGAGCGCCAGTTCGTCACGTCGCTGATCCTGTCGAAGCTGGTCACGTGGATGCGACGCCAGAGCGGCACCACCGACCTGCGGGCGATGCTCTACATGGACGAGGTGGCGGGCTACCTCCCACCGACGGCGACGCCGCCCACGAAGAAGCCGATCATGACGCTGATGAAGCAGGCCCGTGCGTTCGGCGTCGGCGTGATCCTGTCGACGCAGAACCCGGTCGATCTCGACTACAAGGCGATGTCGAACGCCGGCACCTGGATGATCGGACGCCTGCAGACCGACCGCGACAAGGCCCGCCTGCTCGACGGGATGTCGAGCGCCGCGGGATCGGTCGACGTCGCCGCGATCGACGCCACGATCTCCGGGCTCGCCAAGCGCGAGTTCGTGCTGCGCCGTGCCGGCAAGGACACCCCCGAGGTGTTCACCACTCGCTGGGCGATGTCGTATCTCCGCGGCCCGATGACCCGCGACCAGATCGCCCAGGTCACGCCTGCTGCGGGAGACGCGCTCGCAGACGTGTCAGCGGTGGGTGCGACCAGCGACGCGTCCGCGCGGCGCGTCGGTGCCGGAATCCGCCACCACGGCACCACCGGCGGCAGCCGCGCCGGCAGCAGCCAACGCCGCACCAGCACCGGCACCGGCAGCTCCAGCCGCAGCCGCGGCCCCGCCCGCCCCCGCGATCCCGAGCGATCAGACCGCGGTGGCACCCGAGGTGGCCGACGGCATCGCAGTGCGCTTCGTCGACGTCGCGGCACCGTGGCTCGGCGACGTGGGCGGCGACTCGCGCGGCACCGTGCTCGAAGCGGCCGTGGTCGCCCGCGTGGCGATCCGCTACGACGAGACCAAGGCCGACCTCGTCCACGACGAGGAGTACGAGGCGGTGCTGTTCCCCCTCGCGGATCCGACCGACGTCGCCACGCTCGTGCAGGTCGACTACGACGATCGCGACCTGCGCGCCGACGCTCCCGACGGTGTCACCTACCGGCTGCCCGACGCTCGGATCCACACCAAGACCTTCTTCAACACGATCGAGAAGGATCTACGCGATCACCTCACCCGCGAACTCACGCTCGAGATCCAGGCCAACGCCGAGCTGAAGCTGTACAGCCGACCGGGTGAGAGCGAGGAGGAGTTCGCCACCCGTTGCGAGCGTGCCGCCGACGACCTGGCCGACGCCGACATCGCCAAGCTGCGAGACAAGTACGAGACCAAGGCCACCAAGCTGCGCGATCAGATCGAGGCCGCCGAGGATCGAGCCGACGTGCTCGCTGAGGAGGCCAAGGGCAAGCAGCGCTCCGAGTTCCTGTCCACCGCTGGTTCGCTCCTCGGCGGCTTGCTCGGCGGCAGCAAGTCGAAGACGAAGATGGCGGGAGACCTGCTGGGCGATGCGGGCACCGCGGCCCGTCGGCGCGGAAGTTCCAGCGCCTCCGCGCGCCGGGTCGACGCCGCCGAGAACAAGGTCGAGCGTCTCCTCGCCCAGGTGGACGAACTGGAGATCGAACTCGAAGACGACGTCTCCGAGATCACCGAACGATGGGACAGCGCGGCGGAAGCGATCGAGCCGATGACCGTCGGGCTCGAACGCACCGACGTCAGTGTCACGCATCTCGCGCTTGCATGGGTTCCGGTCGACTGACCCGGCACGCGACCCGCGCTGTCGTCGTCGCTGCGTGGCTGATCGTCGGCGTCCTCGGGGTGCTCACAATCACCCAGGCGATCGACGTGACGGGCTCGCGAGTGGTTGCCGTCGCGCAGTCGTTGACCCCGTACTGGGTGCTGGTCCTCGTGCCGATCATCGTGGTGGCCCTCGCCCGACACCACCTGATGCTCGCCACGGTGGGCACCGCCGTCGGATTCGGGATCGCGGTGCTGGCGGTACCAGCGGTGGCCCCGAATCCCCAGGCCGAACCGCTCGCCGACGCGGTCGGCCTGCGTGTTGCGTCCGCGAACCTCTGGTACCAGAACACCGAGGTCGCCATCGCTGCCGACGACCTCGCAGGACTCGATGCCGACGTGCTCGTCCTCAGCGAGTTCACCACGGAGCATCAGGCGACGCTGGAGGCCAGCACCCTGGCGGATTCCTACCCGAACCGTTCCGAGGTCCATGGCTCCGGGCCGACGCGCTTGGTCGTGTGGAGCCGGGTGCCGATCATCGACCAGCGCGGTCTCGACACGCACAATGGCGGCGTCGGGGTCACGGTGCGCGGGCCCGATGGTGACGTCGATCTCGTCGCCGTCCACATGCCCACGCCAATCGCCCAGTTCGATTCGTGGCAACACGAGCTGGCGATGGTGGCGGAGGCCGCCGACACGGCGACGGCTCCGCTGCTCGTGATCGGCGACCTGAACGCCACCTACTGGCATCCCGACTTCCGGCAGCTGCTCGACAGCGGCCTCGTCGACGCGCACATCGCCGCCGGGCGCGGGATGTCGACGTCATGGCCGATCGACTGGCTGGTGCCGCCATTCGTCCGGCTCGATCATGCACTCACCGGCGGAGGCCTGGTGTCCACCGACGTGGTCGACGTCGACGTGACCGGCAGCGATCACCAAGGCCTGATGGTGACGGTTGCCCCAGCGCAGCACGCAGCGCCGTGACCGCCTCGGCGTGCTCCGGTTCCGGTCGCACGATCGGCCGTTTCCCGTAGGCTCTCGGCGACCACCGGCACGTACACCGACCAGAGGGCGAGCGCCAGCGACATGGATCAAACACTGCAACGTCTCCACGACCGCACGGCGAAGATCGTGGTGGTCGGCCAGGGCTATGTGGGCCTCCCGGTGGCGATGCGGGCGTCGGCGGTGGGCTTCGCCGACGTGGTCGGATTCGAGGTGTCGCCCGAGCGGGTCAAGGCGCTGCAGGCCGGCACCAGCTTCGTCGGCGACGTCAGCGACGACGAACTCGCTGCTGCACTCGATCGTGGCTACCGAGCCACCGACGACACCGACGATCTCGCCGGTTTCGACGTGGCGGTGATCAGCGTGCCGACCCCGCTGAGCGACGGTTCGCCGGATCTGTCGTTCATCGAGCAGGCCGGCGCCACCCTCGGCAAGCACCTGCGCCCGGGGGCCTGCGTGGTGTTGGAGAGCACGACCTACCCGGGAACCACGACCGAACTGCTCGGCCCGATCCTCGAAGAGGCCTCAGGTCTTGCCGCCGGCGAGTACCGCCTCGGCTACTCCCCCGAGCGCATCGACCCGGGCAACCTGACCCACACGTTCGTCAACACCCCGAAGGTCACCAGCGGTGTCGACGAGGCGTCGCTCGCCGTGGTCGACACGTTCTTCGCCGCGCTCGTCGATCAGACCGTGCCGGTCGGTTCGCCCGCCGAAGCCGAGCTCGTGAAGCTGCTCGAGAACACGTTCCGGCACGTGAACATCGCGTTGGTGAACGAACTGGCCATGTTCGCCCGCGACCTCGGTGTCGACGTATGGCGGGCGATCGACGCCGCGTCGACCAAGCCATTCGGGTACATGCGCTTCACCCCCGGCCCAGGCGTCGGTGGCCACTGCTTGCCGATCGACCCGAGCTATCTGGCATGGCGAGTGAAGCAGCACCTTGGTCGGACGTTCCGCTTCGTCGAGTTGGCCAACGACATCAACGAGCACATGCCCGACTACGTGCACCAGCGCATCACCTCGCTCCTCAACGAACAGCGCAAGAGCCTCAACGGCAGCAAGGTGCTGCTGCTCGGGCTGGCCTACAAGGCCGGCACCAGCGACTGGCGCGAGAGCCCGAGCGTCGCGGTCGCCGATCATCTGGCTGCGAGCGGTGCCGTGGTGGAGTTCTGCGACCCGCACATCCCCGACGTCAACGCGCAGGCCGCCCGGTTCCCACTGGTCGACTTCACGCCGGAGTCGCTGGGCGCCGCCGATGTGGTGGTCGTGCTCGTCGATCACGCCGAGTTCGACCCCGAGGTGATCGCCGCCAACTCGTCGCTGGTGTTCGACGCGAAGAACATCATGCGCGGCACCGACTTCACCGGCGAGATCCTGTGAATACTGCACCGATGCGACGGGAGGCGTTGAGATGGAGTTGATCGGCACGATCGCTGCAGTCGGGCTCGGGGTGATGTTCGTCGTGTCCGGCGTCTACAAGCTCCGAGATGGCCCGGCCTGGCCGAAGCAGGCCGCCGACATGGGTGTCGGACGGCCATTGGCGCTGGTGGTGCCGTGGTACGAGATCGTGCTCGGCGCCGTGCTGATCTCGGGCCTGCTCAGCCCCTGGGCCGAGATCGCCGCCGCGCTCACGCTGGCCGCATTCACGGTGGTCATCGTGCAGCGCCTGCTCGACGGCTCCCGTCCTCCGTGCGCCTGTTTCGGGTCTCGGTCCAACAAACCCCTCGGCCGTCGCCACGTTGCGCGAAACGTCGGCCTCTTGGCGGTCGCAGCCGTGGCGATCATCGGCACCGCCTGAGAAAGCGGACGTGACGGTCGGCGGCGCCACTAGCCTTCGCCACATGCGCACCGAAGTCGACCACGGAGTCCCGACGGGCGATGCCGCCCTGTTGGACGCGCCCAGGTCCGAGCCCACCGACCGTCGTCGAATCGGTCCCTTCCTCGCCGACCGGCACACCTTCGTGATCGAGTCGCCCGACCCCGAACTGTTGGACACGGTCGACGCCTGCCTCCACGATCTCCGTCACCCTGAGGCCCACGACGCCGACCCCGAACCAACCGTGCTGCTCGTCGAACGCAACGGTCCAGCCTGGCTGAGCCACCCCTGGGCGTTGTACCGCGACGGCGAACCGTGCGAGACCACGTTGACGGGCGACTACATCGTCCCCTACGTGTTGTGGGAAGTCACCCGCCTCGTGCTCGAAGGGGCGACGGCGCCGACGATCCCGATTCATGCTGCGGCGCTCGTGCGCGACGGAAAAGCTGTGGTGCTGTGCGGCCCGTCGCACGCCGGCAAGAGCACCCTGGCAGCCTGGCTGACCCACCGCGGATGGGGGTTCCTCACCGACGAGGTCGGGCTGCTCGACATCAGCGAACCGGCGAACCACGATCGTTCGACCGTTCTGGCGGCCGGTCGGAGTGCGTCGAGGAGGGCCGATCGATGCGCTCGTCGACGTCCCCGGCGACGAGGCAGAGGTGTTGGTGCCGGCGACCCAGCTGGGTTCGCTCGGCGCAGCCGCGCCGCTCGTGGCACTCGTGTGCCCCACGTACTCCGAAGGGGCCGACGGCGAGTTGACCCCGCTCTCCCCCGCCGAGGCACTCACGACCGTTGCCGCGCAACTCCCGAGCCTGGCTCGCGACGGCGCCGCGGTGTTCCATGCCCTCGCCGACATCGTCACCCGGGTCCCGTCGTACGCACTGAGTGTCGACGACCTCGACACCGCCGAGGCGACGCTTGGCCGCGCTGATCGACGGGTTCAACCGGCCCGACGTGGTCGTGCCCGCCACCGAGGAGCCGACATGAGCACCGTCACCACCGCACGAGCCGCCGCGTCCCCACCCGGCCGTCGAGACCGCATTCCTCGCTCCCGAGGTGGTGTTGTGGGACGGTCGCCACCAACGGGTGCATCACTTCAACCCCTCGGCGTCGGCGGTGTGGTTGTGCGTCGACGGGGAACTGACCGCCGATCAGATCGCGACCGAGCTGAGCGAGATCTTCGAGACGCCGCAGCGAAGTGATCCGACCCGACGTCGACGACGCACTCGCCGAGTTCCTCCGACTCGGCCTGCTCGACGACAACGCAGGACTCGCTGGCGATGCTTCGCCGACAGCAGCCGATGACCACCAGCACCACGACCACCAGCACGACGACCACACTGCCCACACCGACGACCGGCCGAGAGGCGACACACGTGGATGGGTCGTGGTTCTGGCGCGGCCACCGGACCCTTGAGGCAGTGGAGCAAACCGCCCCGTGTGGGCGGGCACGATCAACTTCGAATCGGGTGGCCACCTCCTCGCCGTCGAGTACGACAGCGACTCCACTGCTGCGGCCCTCCGAGCCGGTGCGCGCAGTGGTCGAGCAGCGACACCAGTGATGTCCCGGCCGCGTTCGGGGTGCGGGTCGCCAAGGTCGGCATCCGGCGTCGCACAGGTCGGCGTGGTCCACCATGGCGCCCCGGTCCGGCACCGGTTCGACGACCCCGACGCTGCAATCGAGGCCATTGCCACGTTCCTCGCCGAGATCGGACGCCACCGACCGGATGGTCTGGTCGCGGTCGAGGCCCGCGCCTTCACGCGAGGCGACCGCGTCGTGCTGCTCGACGTCCCACTGTCGGTCGATGTCGACGAGCGCCCGCTGCAGTCGTCTCGGCATTGTCGGAGATTCCGACGTATCGACCACTGCTCGACCCAGCGACTGGCGCTCCTGATGCTCGGCGACCAGGCGAGCCGCACCCGCTCGCCGGTGTGGTGGTTCAGCAGCGGCACCTCCACATCGCTCGACGACGCCCGGCGCCGACCTCTGGTCGCTCGGCGACGGTCCCCGTCTGCCGTGGGCGGACTTCATCGATCAGCTCGGCGACCGGATCATCTGGGACGAACCCGACCTGGCAACGGCGCTCGATCGGGCCCTGTCGTAGCGAGCGCGTCCGCAGCCGGCTCAGCGACGGGCGAACGCGACGGAGCTGGCCGACCACGGTTCGTCCTCGCTGCCCGTCGCGACGCTCGGTCGGGACGCCGAGCGCCCAGAGGTAGCCGGGAACACGGTGCCACGCGAGCGCCGGCACCGCGGTGAGCGCCTGACTCCGGAACGAGCGTTCTTCCGTGAAGACGGCGATCGCACGCGCGTCTCCAGCGCGAGATCTGGTGGCCCACCGCCCAGCGATGAGCCGGATGGTCGACCTCCAACTCGAGGCGTTCCCATGCTTGGACGATCCCGCTGGCGACCACCGCATCGACCCGCCAGCGCTCGGCGGTGGCAACCGTTGCCTCCCAGTCGACCTCGGACACCAGCACGAGCTGGGCGACGTCGCGCGCCACGCGCAGGCCCGAGAACCCGCCGAGCATGAGGTGGTGGCATGCGTGCAGCAGCCGGTCGGGTCCGGCAAGCACCGGGATCGCCCGGCCGGCGAGTTCGATCTGGTCGCCCCGCTCGAACAGTTCCTCCATTCGGGCCCGCACGCCGAATCCGTCCGATCGCGAACCGCAGGTGCAGGTCGATCTCCCATTCGCGTTCGTCGACCAGGGTGGCGCCCTTCCCGAATCGCCGGTCGTAGCCCGGCCGCAGCTCCGGAGCAGGCCGGCGCAGGCCTGCGGCGCCGAGCGCGTCGAGCGCCGCCGACCAATCGTCGGGATGGATCATGAGGTCGACGTCACCGAACGTGCGCTCGGCAAGTTGATCGCGGTAGTCGAGATGCGCGAGCGCTGCACCCTTGGTGAGCCGCCACCGTACACCGGCGTCGTCGAGCACTGCCGCGGTTCGAACCGCGAACGCCTCGACGAGCACCACCCCCCGCAACGAGCGATGCCAGTCGCTCGTGGCGGCATCGAGGGTGTCGTCGCTCGCCTCGACGGTGCCGTCGAGCAGCGCCGCTGCCAGGAAGCCGATCGTGCGGTCGAAGCGGGCGCGTGCCAACACCCGCTGCGTCTTCGTCGGAGATCGAGATGCCGAGCGCCGAGCGTCTGCCTGCCATCGAGCCGGGCAGCCCCGCCGGGCCGCCGACCCGCAGGGCCGGATGGACCGGTCGTGGGTCAGCCACGGCACCGCCATGGTCCGCCGCAGGTCACGCATCGATCGTCACCAGTCCGAGCCGCCACCAGCTCGTCGAGGAACGCGACGACGTCGCCGCTGATCTGCCCGGGCGCCACGGCGTAGCGCCTCGCGAGCGAAGCGACCAGCTGCACCGATCGTGATCGGTCGTTCGATCGCCTGCCAGATGTCCGGTGCCGGGCCAGTGGCCTCGTGCACCTCGTCGTCGAGCGTGGCCACCACCAGATATCCCGGCGCGAGCGCCACAGCACGTCCGGACGACCGGACAACCATCACGTCATCGTCGAGCATGGGTCCAGCAGCGCCTCCACGGCGCCAGTCTGGGCCGACCGCGCAGCACGCGCAACTCGAGCAGTCTCATCTCTCGCCCGAACTCGCCGCGGGTACGATCCCCGGTGCCGGAGAAGTGGGCCGAACTCGAGAAGCCGAACGATGCAGCACCTCGAACCCGACGATGCCAACCCGGGTGCAAGCTGAAGCGTGGCCGACAGGTCGCCGAAGATGGTAGACGCCGAATTCCGAGCCGCGCAATCAGCGGCGCCGAAGACCCGCTGGTCGACAACTCGAGCAAGCCCCGAGATCACGCGATCGAAGGAGCACGATCCCATCGTCGCTACCTACGACCGAGTCAGGCGACCGCAGTCATCGGCATCGACCGTGCTCGCATCAGAAGGCGCAGGTGGGCAATGCGGACCGCTCCAGCGACAGATTCAAGCTCGGTAAAGGCCGTGGACACTCTATGACGGCTCACTGCGAAGTGCGGCGCCTCGCGAGCCCCACGTCGCGGCACCGACCGTATCCAACCATGCGATGTCGGACGAACGCCGGGTGCAGCAAGGATCGTTCGCTGTTGCGACGACGACGCGACGGTACGTCGGGGGCCTCAAGCGGACCCGGGGCAGCGACCGTCGAGCGCACGTCGCGAGTGCCCCACGATGCGCTCGTAGCTCTGGAACAGGCCAGACTATCTCGGAGACGGGAGCATTCCCTGGATGCCACGGTCACGATCACCCGCACTGGAGCGAGATGTCACCACGTCTGGATAGCACTTGCGGGGGCCAGGGCGTCGTCACTGTCCGGCGCTCGGGCCGAAACCAAGCATCTGGACGGCACTGCGGCTCCCTGGAAGGCAATCATATCAGTGGACGCAACAGTTCCTGCGTACGGTCGTCATGCGATCTGCTTCCAGGCTGCCGATGTGCACACTGACATCAACTAGCCGAACCACAGCCAGAGCGAGCACGATGTGGCTGTGGTTCGCGAAACACCGGTAGCGTTGCCTGGCAGCCGCGATTCCTGGCGAACGTATGCCTTCGCTGAAAGCTTGTTTCGCCGGGAGCGCTCCAAACCGGGAGATCTCGCGTGCGTGTTGACTTTCACCCCGGTGTATCCTCCAGCACCTAGGGAACGCCAGGGCCAGGCCACTAGGACCACCGGTTGATGCCGCTCTGACCTGGAGCCGCTCGCACGATTGGCGATGACGTCGTCAAGCAGACTCGTGATCGACACCCTCGAGACGACACCCAAGATCGCACTGCACGATCGCACACGGTCGATGGCCGAACGCCACGGATGTATCGCGCCAGACGGTGTCGAGATCGGCAGGTATCCGGGCTAAAGCCGCGCGGAATCGACGAGTCAGGATTCCCCTCACCCGCAACTCGTCGTCAAGATCGTCGACCAGTCGCTCTCGACGGCAACCCGCTCGTCGACGCAGCCGCCTTTCGCCGTCGGTCAGAAACCGCAGATCCAGCGATATACCGAACGGCACTGATGCTGCCGACGATGCTCACCACCAACCAGCGATCCAGCCTCGACTGCCTGCGAACGGCTCCATCGATCTGTTCCAGCACGGACACGCCGTGGGCCGATCCCCGAGCACACTGACGACACCCTCGCTGAGTTCATCAAGTTACTCGACGTGATCCCGGTACTAGAGCGGCACCGGCGAAGGCGACGGTCTCCTGTGGTCGGTGACCGTGCCAGGTCTGACTCGAACTTCTCGACGGCCCACCAGGGAGCGTCCAGCGTTCGATGCCGACTCCAGAGCGGCACCGGGAACCAGCGTGACTTCAGAGGATCATCGGCTGCCCGGCACTCGAAGTTGTCACCGGATTCCTCCCACGCGGCAGACTTCAAGATCACCACGGTGCGAGTCAGCATGATCACCCGCACCACTCATGGCCCGCTACCGTCTGGGACCGTATGAACAACAACTCCGCACTCGGTGCGATCAGGCGGCGGTGGTGGGTCATCGTCGTGTTCGCGCTCGTCGGCGCAGTGATCGGCGCGCTCCCCGAGCCCGAGCGGGTCGAGGAACAGGTGCGAACGTTCCGTGCCACGCACACGTTGCTGCTCAACGACGATTCCGCAACGACCAGCGGCGTGTCGGCGGTGTCGCCGAACCAAGTCACGTTGTTCGTGAGCACCGGTGAGGTGCCCACTCGGGTCGCCGAAGCGATCGGTTTCGACGGCAACGCAGCGTCTCTTGCGTCCGAGGTGACCCCCGCCTTCGACTTGGTGTCCGGCGCCCTCACCATCGCCTCGACCCAGGAGAGCCCGCAGCGCGCCGAACTGATCGCCGACACCTTCGCCGACGAATTGACGTCGTACCTGGCCGAACGCCAGGACGTGATCTACCAGGATCGGCTCGCGGCAGCACTCGAGCGGCTGTCCGAGTTGGAGGCCGAACTCAACTCGGTGACGGCTGAACTCGCCGCCGATCCCGAGAGCCCCACGCTGTCCGCGCAGCAGAACGCCATCTCGCGACAGTACAGCGTCGCGTTCGAACAGTCCGAAGAGCTCGGGGCCTTTCCGCCGGTGTTGGGATTCACCACGCTGCAGCGTGCCCAGGCGGTCGACGTCACCGATCGCGGCATCGGCGCACCGACCTCACGATCGAGTCGAGCGATCCTCGGCGCACTGGTCGGCGCCGCGCTCGGTGCGGGAGTCGCGCTGCTGCTCGGCCAACTCGACCGCCGTTTGCGGACGCGTGAGCAAGCCGAGACCGTGATGGACATGCGGGCCCGGGTCACGATCCCCAAGGTTCGCGACAACGACCGCGACCAGATCGTGGTCACCACGGGTCGCCACGACCCACTGTCGGATTCGTACCGAACCGTGCGCAACGTGGTGAGTTTCGTAGGAGGGATCCCCGATCCCGCCGGCAGCGCTCAAACCACGCTGGTCGTGTCGCCAGGGCCCGGCGACGGAAAGACCTCGTTGGCAGCCAACCTGGCCGCAGCGATGGCCGAGAACGGCACGCGCACCATCTTGGTGAACACCGACTTCCGTCGCCCCCGCCTCGCCTCGGTTCTCGGCCCCGGCGCGACGGTTCCACTGCCGTTCACGCTCGACGATCTCGATCGTCTCGATGCCCGCGTCGCTGCTGAACAAGACCGATCACGAGAACTTGCTGCTCTTCGACCTGACGAGCATGGAGGGCTCGCCGGGGGAGATGCTGCGGGCCACGCTCGACAAGCTCCCCGAACTGAAGGCGATTGCCGACTCCGTCGTGATCGACACGTCCCCGGTGGGCGCCACGGCCGAGGCCCTCGACCTGGTTCCGTACGCAGACGTGATCGCCGTGATCGCACGAGTGGGCGGCACCCAGATCGCCGCAGCGCAGCGCACGATGGCCATCCTCCGTGACCTCGCCACGGCTCCGATGATCCTCGTGCTCAGCGGTATCAAGATGGAGAAGGCCGACTACTACGAATACACCGACCGCAAGCGCCCGGAAACGTCGAGCAAGACGACGCGCTGGCGACGCCGGACGAAAGCACTCGACGCAAACGGGGCGGCCACCGCGACGGGCAACACTCCCGCTCGAAGGCGAGCAGAAGCGCGCCGCATGCAGCGAGACCGAAGGTGTTCATCTGGGCCAATCCCCCGGTGCAGACCACGTGGCCGCGGACGGACGACCTCGTGGGCGCTGACGATCTCTTCGACATCGATGGTCTCTTCGACGTCGACGAGACGGTCGAAGCCCGCACGCCGGACGTGAAGCCACTCGAATGAACCTCCGAGTTGCCGAGGCGGGGGTGATCGCCTGCGGCCTGTCCTACCTCGTGTTGCTCGGCTGGGCGATGAGCAACACGTCCTACGACGTCTGGGGCGCGGTCGTCGTCGTCCCGATCTACGGTGTGCTCGGGATCGTGCTCGTGCGCCGCATGTTCCAGGGCGAGCTCGCGCCATTGGCCACGCCGATGGCGTGGGGGCTGTTGTTCAAGCTCGGCGGCTCGCTTGTGCGCCACTGGGTCGGTTTCGAGGCCTACGGGGGAGTCGATGCCGGCCGCTATCACGACTACGGCGCCGACGTCGCCACAAGGGTGTGGTCGGGCGAGGCCAGCATCGTCACCGCACTCCCGCAGGGCCAGAGCACCCGCTTCCTCGAGAACTTCACGGCGTTCGTCTACACACTCACCGGTCCGAGCCAGATCGCCGGGTTCGTCACCTTCTCACTGCTCGCCTACATCGGTGTCGCCTTCACGGTGAAGGCCGCCGCAATCGCCGTCCCCGGCCTCGCCGCCAAGCGGTACGCATGGTTGTGTGTGCTGTTCCCCACCATCGTGTATTGGCCATCCTCCATCGGCAAAGAGGCCGCGATGATGCTCGGGCTCGGGCTCGCCACGTATGGGATCGCCGCCCTGCTCACCTACGGGCGGTGGGGGTCGTCGCTGCTGATCACGTTCGCCGGGCTCGGGTTCGCAGCACTGATTCGGCCACACATCGCCGGCATCTGGGTCGCTGCTGCACTTACCCGCCCTCATCGTCGCACTCGTTGCGCAGCGCAGTGGCACTGGTGAGCGGCGAGTCAACCGCATCGGCATCGTTGCCGTGATCAGCGTCGCCGCAGTCGCCCTCGCGGTGCTGGCCACCGCCACCGTGCAGTTCCTGGCCCCCACCGGCGACGACGAGGCCAGCACCACCGACAACCTCACCTCGATCCTCGAGGAGACCACCAGACGAACCGCCCAGGCCGACTCGAGCTTCACTCCGCCTTCGGTCAACAACCCGGCAACCTGGCCGTACGCATCGGTGAGAACCCTCATGCGGCCGCTGCCCTTCGAGGCCAGTGGCCTCGCCCAACTACTTGCGGCGGCCGAGGTCACGGTATTGCTCGGCATGTACGTGCTGTCGTGGAGACGGCTGCTCAATCTGCCCCGGCTCGCGATTTCTGTTCCGTACGTCACGTTCGCCGTCACGACGCTGTTTCTGACAGGACTCGCCTACACGGGTCTCGCGAACTTCGGGATCCTGACCCGCCAGAAGTCGCTGATCATGCCGTTTCTGCTCCTCTTGGTCTGCCTCCCACCACGCGTCCGACCGAACCTGAGCGACAGGCCCGCAGCCGACGACGACCGGCCGCACGATCACATCGGCGACATCCAGCGATCGCCGATCGACGTCGATGCCCGCCGATGCTGCGACCATCGTCATGTCGCCGGATTCGGTTCGCGATGCTCGTCGGGAGCGTGCCCGGTCCGACGACGACCTCTGGTCGTCGTAGACCCAGCAGTACCGGAGTGACATCGTCGGCCTGGTATTCTCGCCGTTCGGGATTTCACCCGACCAACAGTCAGGCGCCACGCCCTTGCTCACGGATCACCCACCCCACCCCCACCCGACGCTCCCCACTCGGATGCGAGCAGAGACCACGATCCTTGCCATGGCGAGTCGGGAGACTGCCACGGTGTCGCAGTGAGGGCCCTCGTCACCGGTGCGGCGGGCTTCATCGGCAGCAACCTGTCCGATCGGCTGCTCCACGACGGCCACGACGTCGATCGGGGTCGATGACTTCTGCGACTACTACGACCACGAGGTCAAACGCTCGAACCTTGCGTCAGCGAGCGAACACGAACGTTTCACGCTCGTCGAAGACGACCTCCTGACCACCGACCTCGACCGACTCCTCGATGGCATCGATGTCGTGTTCCATCAGGCGGGCCAACCCGGCGTTCGGCTGTCGTGGGCCGACGGGTTCGAGACCTACGCCCGACTCAACATGCTCGCGACGCAACGACTCCTCGAAGCCGCCACACGCCACCCGCTGCGATCGCTTCGTGTTCGCATCGAGTTCGTCGGTGTACGGGGCCGCTGACCGCTACCCGACCAACGAACGCGATCTCCCCGCCCCGTCGAGTCCCTACGGTGTCACCAAACTCGCTGCGGAACATCTCTGCTCGCTGTACCACCGCAACTTCGGTGTGCCGACAGTCTCGCTGCGCTACTTCACGGTGTACGGCCCTCGACAACGGCCGGACATGGCGACCCATCGACTGATCGAGTCGGCACTCACCGGATCAGAGTTCGTGATGTTCGGCGACGGCTCCCAGATCCGCGATTTCACCTACGTCGGCGACGTCGTCGAGGCCAATCTCGCCGCTGCGACGACACCTGACGCCGTGGGCCGGGTGTTCAACATCGGTGGCGGTTCAGCCGCGACGATGCACGACGTCGTTGCTGCCGTGACCGAGTCGGTGGGCAGCGCACCCGAACATGCAGTTTCAGCGAGACGGCCCGAGGCGATGTCTTCCGCACCGGCGCCGACATCTCAGCAGCCGGGGCCGTACTGGGCTGGAAGCCGAAGGTGGACCTCGCGCACGGGCGTGCGCCGTCAGGTCGCGGCGTTGCTGGACCGAGCGGCGACCGGGCCAGACAGCGTTCGAGTAGTGCCGACCTCGGACGCTTGGCGGCAGCGTCGTCCGTCGTGAGAATCCTTCAACTCGTTCAACAGCCGCAACGTCGGGGCGCCGAGATGTTCGCGTACGACCTCACCACCGAACTGCTGCGGCGCGACCACGACGTGCTCACGGTGTACCTCTACCCGGCAGCTGGTGCGCGACCCGCTGGCAGGCCGCGACCACGACGTCATGATCGGCGCCAGACCGGCGGAATCTGTTCGAGCGATTCCCTGGCGTGAATCCCACGGTGCTGTGGAAGCTTCGCCAGGTGGTCGAGCGACTTCCAGCCGGACATCGTGCAGGCCAACGGCGCTCGCACCCTCAAGTACGGTGCCGCGCTCCGACGAGTCACGTTCGGCGCAGCGATTCGGGTTCGTCTACCGAAGCATCGGAGACCCGCTCGTCTGGGTCACAGGACGATTCCGACGTGCGTTCTTCCGCTCGGTATTGATTCCGGCGGTCGATGGCATCGCGGCCGTCA
This sequence comes from Ilumatobacteraceae bacterium, assembly GCA_963793335.1. Taxonomy (GTDB): domain Bacteria; phylum Actinomycetota; class Acidimicrobiia; order Acidimicrobiales; family Ilumatobacteraceae; genus Sva-07. Next base: position 64,824 of record CAWBZS010000022.1, read on the forward strand.
GCAGCACGACGCTCGACGGGCTTCGCGCGCTGTACTCGTTGGATGACACCATCGTCGAGCAGATCCCCCGAGGGATCGACCTGGCCCGCATTGCGCCGACGATCTCACGCGACGAGACACGTCAGCGTTTGGCTCTGGGGCCCGCTGATCCGACGATCGTGTTCGTCGGGAGTCTGACTGCCGGAGAAGCGACCTGACCGACTCGCGCGGGTGTTCGCGGATGTCGTTCGAGCGGTTCCCGACGCCGCGCTGATCGTCGTCGGTGACGGCCCCGAGCGGAACAGGTTCGAGTCGCTGATCGGCGAGTTGTCGATCGCCGACCGGGTCTCGATCGTGGGCTCGTCGGGCGACGTCGGATCGTACATCGGTGCCGCGGACCTGTTGCTCCTCACGAGTGACACGGAGGGACTCCCGGGCGTGGTGCTCGAGGCCGCCGGGCTCGGTGTGCCGAGTGTGGCGACACGAGTGGGTGGTGTCGCAGACGCCATCACCGACGGCGTGCACGGCCTGCTGGCAGATCCACACGACGAAACCCAGCTCGCTGCGCACGTGGTCACACTGCTCACCGACGAGGCACTGCGAACCGAACTCGGCCGGGCGGCGAGCGAGCGGTTCGAGGTCGCGGTACGCGATTTCCGTCGTCGCCGACAGCTACCTCGAGCTGTACGACTCCGTCATCTCGCGAGTCGGGCGGGGCATAGCGTCCGACGTCGCCTGCCGGGTCACTCATTCGGTGCGGTTCACCCAGGGGAAGTCCTGCTGGGTGCTCGTCGTCCCCAGAAACGCACACAGCCGGCGAAAGTCTGGCTGCTTCGACACGTTGATCACCACGAGGCGTTCTGGACGGCTCCGGAAATAGTCCCGCACATTCTGGTTGTGACGGACGTAGGCCCCGGTGAGCGCCTCATGGTTGTACAGATCGTCGTCAGACACGTCGTACACGAACCGCTGATAGTCGTAGGCGAACCCTCGATATCTGTAGCGCGCACTCTTGAGTTGTTCAGCGGTGGGCACGCTCGACCCGTCCGCCCAGAGCCGGGAATGAAAACCGACGAGTGATTCGAACCACTGGTCGGGGCTGTCTCGTTCGGTCAGGATGAACTTGGAGCCGGGAAAGGCTTGATCGAGCACCGCGTACGTGTGCGGCAACGAGAACGGCACGTCCTGGAATGCCTGCGCTGACTTGCAGAAACGAACGATCGGCTCGAAGTCACGTCGGTGCCACGCACCCAACAACGCTTCCCCTCGTCGCTGATCACCGAGTTCGTAGCCGAGGTCGGCCAACACGGTCGCGAGCGATGTGGTACCGGTCTTGTTGAAGCCGACGCAGAACACCTTCGGGCGGTTCCGTTGCACGATGCCCACTCCCACCAACGTAGAGCGTTCTTTCGTTCTCTCACCAACCACTGCCAACGCAACCGGCGCCAGACATGACAAGCCCCCTCGCGTTCCTCGGTTCGGCTACTGCCGCGAGCAGCGATGTTCAGCGAGTGGCGGTCGGGACTCCAGGCTGGGCCTCCGGCACCTCGGAGCACTATCGTCCCGGTCGGTGAGTGAAGATGAACACGCTGCCGAACCTCGGGTGGTCCTCAAGGATGTGCACGAAGGACCGGACGAGTCGCCACTGTTGATCCTCACACCGGGGTGGAGAGAGCTGAGCGATTACGACGATCTGGTTGCGGCCTTGCGCAGTGATCTCGGCAGCGCCCCGCGGAGTGGTGGGGTTTCGAGGTTGATCCTCGGTGTCAGTCGCCGCTGTTGAGTTCGGCGATGAGGTCAGTATCGCGCTCGGGGTAGAGCCGCGCCATAGAGCCTTCGGAGAGGTAGCGGCGGTCGCCGGCTTGCCATTCGTCGTGCATGTCGGCGAGCACGGCGCCGACGAGTCGGATGACGGCGGCTTCGTTGGGGAAGATCCCCACGACACGGGACCGACGTTTGATCTCTTTGTTGATCCGCTCGAGCGGGTTCGTGGACCAGATCTTCTGCCAGTGCGCCCGCGGGAAGCCAGTGAACGCGAGCACTTCGGTCTTGGCGCCGTCCATGAGCGGGCCGATCTTGGGGAACCTGGTGGCGAGCTGGTCGCGGACTTCGTCCCAGGTCGCGGTGACGGCGTCGGCGTCGGGTTGGGCGAAGATCGTGCGGAACACTGCGGCGACCATGTCGGTGTGCGACCGTGGGACCAGGGCGAGCAGGTTGCGGGCGAAGTGCACACGGCAGCGTTGATGCTGAGCTCCTTGGAACGAGCGGCGCAGGGCGGCGACGAGGCCGGAGTGTTGATCGGAGATCACCAGCTGCACCCCGCCGAGCCCACGCGACTTGAACGAGCGCAGGAACTGGCGCCAGAACACTTCTTCTTCGGAGTCGCCGATGTCGCAGCCCAGGATCTCGCGGGACGCCGTCGGCGGTGATGCCGGTGGCGACGACGACGGCCATCGAGGTGACCTGCGACGCCGGCGTTGCGGACATGGAGATAGGTGGCGTCGAGATACACGTAGGGGAACTCGACGTGATCCAACGCTCGGGTGCGGAACGCGCCGACGATCTCATCGAGGCCGGCACAGATCCGCGACACCTCCGACTTGGAGATGCCTGAGTCGACCCCCAACGCCGCGACCAGATCATCGACCGAACGGGTCGAGACGCCGGCGACGTAGGCCTCCATCACCACCGCGTAGAGGGCCTGGTCGATGCGGCGGCGCGGCTCGAGGATCGAGGGCATGAAGCTGCCTTTGCGGAGCTTGGGGATGCGCAACTCGACATCGCCGGCCTGGGTCGCCAGCAGGCGTGGGCGGTGACCGTTGCGTTCGGTGATGCGGTCCTCGGAACGTTCGTAGCGGCCAGCGCCGATGTGCTCGACGGCTTCGGTCTCGATCATCTCTTGCAACACCAACTGCACGGCGTCGCGGATCAAGTTCACGCCGTCACCGGCGCGGAATGCGTCCAACAGATCGGACACGGCAGACTGTGACAGGGTCATCGGTTCGGTTCTCCTCATGTGTGCTCTTGCAGGAACACACCGAGAATCACGCCGATGACCCCACCTGGTGGTGGACCCTCGTCGACTACCTCAAAGCCCACCACGTCGCGGGACGCTTACAAGACCGCCGGCACATCGTTGGAGATCGCTCTGAGCCAGCATTGCGGACCCGATGACGTGATCACCCGTTTCAAACCAGCGGAGGATGAGCAGCAACGAGCGGACCTGGGCTTCCCCGGTGCCCAGAACGACGAATTGCCACTTGCCGCAAACTCGCCTCGGGGTCTGGCCAGCGCAGTCCGTCACAGACAGAAGCCTCGGCACTTCGATCACATGCCCGCATCGCAGATCAGGAAGGCGGTCGGGCGCCAAGTGTTCGACTCGTACTTCAAGTTCACGATCGAGCGAAATCCGTTCGACAAGGCGATCAGCCGCTATTGGTGGGCGACGCGTCACAAGGACTCTCGACCCGACTTGACCAAGTACTTGATGGGGTCTACCGATCGCCTGACCGATTGGCCGTTGTACTCAGACCACGACAACGTCCTGGTCGATTACGTGATGCGCTACGAAGAACTGGCTCATGATGTCGCATGCGTCGGTGCCCATCTGGGTATCGATCTCTCGTTGCCCGACAAACGGGCGAAAGGCGGTGTCAGGGCCGACGAGCGGCACTATTCGGAGGTGATGTCACCAATCGCTCGACGCAGGATCGAGACAGTGTGCTGGCGGGAACTGTCCGCTTTCGGGTATTCGTGGCAGGCGCCCTGAAGTCCTCGGACAACGTCCACGATCCCCACCTCGACGCACGCCGCTACACCAATTCGGAAGTGGATTGGCATTCACGTCGACAGCGAGCCGCCCGCTAGGGTTGGCAGAATATGTTGGTCAGCCACCGACACCGGCTGGTCTTCGTCCAGGTCCCTCAGACCGGGTGCACGGCGGTCGGCGAATGGATGACCGAGCATCTCGACGCCGTTTCGGTGCTGCGGAAGCACTCGACACTGTCCCAGGCGAAACGAGTGCTCGGCAGCGAGATCGACGGATACCTCGTCGTGGCGTCGGTGCGGGACTCGCTCGACCAGTTCGTCTCGTCGTTCCACAAACTCGAGCGCGCCCCGATCAGAGGCAAGAGTGCCGGGTGGCCGCGAGCCAATACCGCAGCCCGCGCACGTTGGGCATCCGAGGGCGAACGGACCCTCGACGATTACATCGATCGGTGGGTGCGGCGTGTGCATGCGCCGGTCTATGTACTCTCGCTTCGCGAATGCGACGTCGTGATCAGGTACGAACGACTGCAGGAAGACGTCGCACAGCTGAGCGAGCGAATCGGTGCCGGCCGGCTCCCAGAGGTGCCGACGGTGAACGAGACCGATCGGGTGCGTCGAGACCTGTCTGACCTGGTGTCGGCGAAGAACTACGCGAGAGTCGAGCGATTGCACCGGGCCTACCGACACGAATTCGGCTACACGACGACGCCACCGCGACGAACTGACCGCATTCGCTACGAGGCGCTGATCCGTGCGAAGGATCTGGAGCGCCACAAGCAAGACGACGCCCTCAGGCGCTTGCACGCAGGCCAGTAGCGCAGCGCAGGTCCTCCCGGATGGAGGCGGTACTGATACTCGCCCTCACACGCAGCGGTCGTAGACCTCCCTGAGCATCGGTCCGACACGGCCGACATGATGGCGCGACGCCGCCGCATCGAGCGCAACCGCAGCCTCGTTGCGATCGATGGCTCCGAATGCGGTCTCGAGCGTGTCGGCGAGCGCAACCGGGTCTCGCGGCGGGATCACCCAGCCCGTTGCGTCGGCACGTACGGTTGGGCCCAAGGCACCCACATCGGTGACCACGACCGGGAGACGGTACGCATACGCTCGAACGAGGACAGCGCTCATCGAGTGGAACTCGGTGTACGGCAAAACGATCATGCTGGCCTGACAATGCAGCTCGTGCAGGCGAGCTGCGCTTGTCCAACCGAGTTCGAGTTCGAGCCCCGGCGTCACCGCCGCCGCCGACCGCAAGCGTTGCTCGACCTCCGCTGGCCCTGCGCCCGCGACGACCACCCGGACGCGCGACTTCGGCCCGAGCAGCCCCAGCGCATCGATGAGGACGTCCAATCCCTTGTTGGTCCGCAACGACCCGTGCACCAGAGCGAAAGGCGGAACCGTCCGCGAAATCGTGGACTCTCGCAGATCGACGGAGTGAAACGGCAGCGGCACCACACTCACCCGATCAGGTTCCACATCGAATTCCTCAACGAGCTGCTGTCGAAGGACCTCGTGGTACACGACGATATGGCCTGCCCGATCAGCGCGATACAGACGCCGCAAGAGCAGGTCCTCGAGCCGAGCGGGAAGCACATGGCGGTGGGGACGCACGTCATGCACGACCGACACCACAGATGCCCTCGATGCGGCTCCCCGAAGATCTGCCCAGTCGGTCTGATAGGTGAGCAACTGGAGGTGCGCGACATCGAACTCGCGTCGAAGGATGCGGCGTCGGGCTCGTGAGCGTTGGATCGCGATTGCTGCCGGGCGCACAAACGACAAACGGCCGTCGCGGCCTTCGGTCGGGTCGGGCAGGTCGCGCACGACCTCGTACTCGTCGATACTCTGAAACGAGCGGCCATGCAGCGTCGGAATCGCCTGCACGACCAATTCGTCACCTGGCCGAAGAGTGGCGAGCGCAAGGCGGCTCGGTCCCGCGTGCGGATGCGGCCAGTACCAATAGATCCGCACGCCTCAACCTCGATTCGGGCATCCGTCGTCGCACACGAGGACAACGCCCAGCGGACGAACACGGTTGGTGGACAACCGACGGGAGCACCGCTTCGCCAGGCTCTCCCCGGCAAGGATATGCCACCGCCAACTGCGCAATCAGATCCGCGCTCAGCGAGCACCCGGCTTCACCTTCTCAGCCCGCGCATTCGATCCCACGAGCGCTCTGTCCGAGCAGCGCGACGAGAACCTGCCTACCGCCACGGCAAGTACCCGTAGCGAAGAGCGAGCGGCCACGTCACGAACGCGATCCGGGCGAAATCCCACGACGACATGCCAGTGCGCCACCTCTCGTCTTTCACGATGGTTGATCTCGACATGCGAGAGGGGTTGCCCGCAACGGCGTGGCCCGTCTCCACACCCCCGCCTCCATGGCAGCTCGAGATGCCGAGCTTCTCGGCGCAAACTGCGACCGTGTGCTCTGGGTCGTCAGCAAGATCTTCGTATCGAAGGCGCACGAACGCAGACCCGTGCGCTAACCCGGCAACCAGATTCCGAAGGCTCCAGTTGGCAGCGGAACCGACCGTTCCATAGGAGTGCAGAAGACCCGGCTTCGGCCGCCGCCAGCTGTAGGCGACCGCCGCCGGATGCCGGACCAGATGGATGACACCCATGTCGAGTCTTGGCTCCAAGCGCCGGCCGAAGAACGGCAGCACGGGACTCTTCGAGCTGTCGATCATTGCGGTGGTGCCCGCAACCGCAAGGACCGACTCGTACAGCGCCCGTTGCCCCGCAACTGCGACGCTCCAGGCATCGCCGGAAACGGGTCGCACGCCGAGAAGTGCTCGAGGAACGTGTCGGTACCGAAGAATTCGAGAACGCGCCTTTCGCACTTCCGCTCGGTCAGACCTCAGAGCGACCCTGGCAAGGACGTCCGACCAGAAGATGCAGGCTCGGACAGGATTTCCGCACTGGCACGTACGGCGTTCGAAACTTGCGTCCCAGAAGCGCTCGGCTTCACCCGCCGCAAAGGCCCCGGTGCTGCCAGCGAGCAACTCCTCGAGCAGTGTGCTTCCTGAGCGGCCCCAACCAGCGATGTAGAGAACCGCAGGGCTGGTCATCGAGGATCACACGTCCTTGGACGGGGACCGGCAAGGAACACCATAGGGCGAAGCTAGCCCGGGTGGTACAACAGTATCGCGAACGGCGGCGGGAGCGGCGATCCAAGCTCAACAGAGACCGCCCGGGACGTGATCGACCGGAACCGGCACCGCGAGCAGCTACTCCGCCGGCACCCGCACATCGGCTGGCATGCGGATTCGAACACTACCGGGCCGGCCGGGCCCGGAACCGGCGGCTTCCCAGACGAGGCGATTGTTGAGCCTTCGCACCCGGGGCAGCAGGAGGTACGGGATCTGGGCGTCGAGCCGACGCATCCACCGGGTGTCGTACGACAGTCGACCTCGGCGTTTCGGGTCGAGCCGGACGCCGTTGCCGTTGACGATGTGGCTCCCGGAATCTGCCGGTGAAAGCGACGTGAGCGGCTCGATGTCCAAGAACTCGGCGATCTCCGTGAGCGTGTCGTCCGTCTCGAAGACACAACCGTTCGTAGGACACGATGTGGTAGGGGACGTTGCGTTCCTCGAGCCTCTCCAAGTACGCGAGATTGGACTTGTACCAATCCTTCGCAAGCCCGGTCGGAACCTTCGTACGAGCCATTCCCATCGCCGATCTCAGCCGCGTTCGAACGCCCAGCTCAACAGCGCCCATGCGTTTCCGGTACCGCTTTCGGTGCCGATCTCGAGCAGATGCGACCCAGCCGCGCACGTCGCGGACCACCAACAGCACACGCAGGTCGACATCCGGGAGCTCACGAATCAGGTCGATCGACTCCAACTTCTTCGATGAGTCGAGCAGCACGCCATTCGGCCACAGCTCGCCGAATCGATGCGCCAACTCAGCGTAGGTGTGCCGAATCGATTCCTCCGACGACGTGCAGTCTGTCGCCCCTGCCACGACCGCACCCCAGAGTTCGCACTCGCTGACGTCGGCCCCGCACACACAAGGCATCCGTAGACCTGCCTGCACCTCGCTGCGCCATCGTCGACCGAAGTTGTAGATCTCACCGACACCCACGACTTCAGGATGCGATCCGAGCGTGAGGTCGAGCATCGTCGTGCCACTGTGGCTGAGGCCGACCACCAAGGCGACCTTGAGAGGAGCCCGATCGTCAGAGCTTGGGACATCACTCACGAAGCAGCCTCATCGGTGGAAGGGGACCACAACGTCCGGTCGATCTCCGGGAAGTCGGCAAGAAGCGCGTCGATGTCCGCACGATACGCACGATGAAGGGTCTGACGGAGTTCGGGAGGCATCGGCTGTTTCTCGTGAATCTGCTTCGACGGCGAGCGCACGCCGTCAGGGACGAACGATGGATCGATCCCCAGAAAGTCGAAGGTCCGCTCGAGCTCAGCAAGGGGATCAGCGACGCATTGCTCGTATTGCAGGACGAGGACCTGATCGCGGTGGTAGTGCTCGAGAATCCACGCCATCTGGCGAGCGTAGAGCCCGCGGTGGAACGCGTCACCGGCGATCGTCGACACGGCGGGTGCGCCCCGCCTGACCGAGAACGACCACCCGGCCCAGAACCGCTCGACAGGATCGCGGAGGATCACGATCAGTTTCGGCACACCCGCCTCCGCGAGCATCGGTGCGCACCATGGCCACACCATGTACTCCGGCGTCCACTCCCCCACGATCTTGTTGCGGGGCCTCGGAAACAGCGCCGCGTAGTCCTCCGCCACCGACTCGCGTGCCCACGGACGTTCCTCGAAGCGGTCGAAGAAGTGGATCTCCTTGGGCACCGACGGGTTCACATGCACGTCGGGATGCTGCGAAATCAGCTGATACCACCACGAGGTACCGGCTCGTTGAGCACCGACCCCGACGAAGTCAGGCGCTCCCGTCGTCCAGTCTGCGGGCGCGGCAGGTGGTTCCACGGGGTTGCGTTTGGGCGGCCATGGTGCTGGGCGGCGCAGGCGTCTTCGCACCGCTGCCGACCCGGGAATCCGCCGTACCCCGCTTCTCCAGAGGCGCTCCTGGCGTGGCGATGTCGACGCCTGGCGTGGCAGCGACCACGTCCCCCAGACCCTTCGCCCGAGCGGCGGGACCAGTGCGATGACCATGCGAACGTAGTGGCGCCACTCCCGTGGACAGGTCTTGATCGCATCGAGCAGCATCATCCGAGCCTCGCCGAAGCGGCCCATGCGTGCTCCCTGCACGGCGGCGATCGCTGCAAAGTTGGCGTACAACGCGGGATCGCGCTTCATCCGCTCGCGGTGCCGATCGAGGACGAGCAGCGATCCGTCGTGGAGGAAGTCCGCCCGTCGGAGCGGACGCTTCGTGTCGGTTTCCCGGTTCGTGACAACCAGCGATTGGTCGATGCTCTCGACCGACAGCCCCCGACGTAAGCATTCGGGAATCGCACGCAGCGCCAGCTCCGTCTGTTCGCTGCATCGAAGCTCCTCGACGTACCCACCGATCGCCTCGAGGACCGTGCGGCGAACGACGAAGGTACCCGGGAGATAGAGCCCGGTCTGGTTGTCGAACGCCGGGCCCATCGGCTTCGGCAGCCGAGTGGTTACGCACCCGTCGGGCGACGTGATCGCGGTCCCGCACGAGACGGCGCCGACACCGTCGCCGATCACTCCGGCGAACGCATCCAGCCACGAGTCGACGACCACATCATCGTCGTCCATGAACGCAACGAACTCTCCGCTCGCCGACGCGAGTCCGGTGTTCCGCGCGGCTGCGAGACCCCCGTTCTCCCGGCGGACAGAGCGGACGCGAGGATCTGTGAACGCCCCAACGACGGCCTGTGTGTCGTCGGTCGACCCATCGTCGACCACCACGAGTTCCATGTCCTGGTACGACTGGGCCAACAGCGACTCGATGGCACGAGGCAGCAACTCGGCCCGGTTGTAGGTGTTGAGCACGATCGAAAAGCGTGGTGTGTCGCCGAGGCCGCTCGATTCATCCGCTTGATTCACGTGAGACGTCCAGTCATTCGTTGATAGTGCTTGTACCACGCGTATGGCGCACGCTGCCAGTTCGCTCCAGCGGCCTTCATGCGCAACGGTGGCCAGCCCCCGCCGCTCACGTGACGCCGTAGCCCACCACCGACGTCGTTGCTCGGAGCCGTGTCGAGCGGTGACCGCATCACCGGAGCTCCGAAGTTGTCGCGCTGACGAAGCTGCGTGACGAAGTCGAGTTCGGCGTTGCTCGGTCGGTACATCATGCGCGCGTGGTGGCGAATCGTGAGCTCGTCGAGCCAAGACGACGCCGGAGGTTCGGTGGCGAGGACGTCGATCAACGCGGTGAATCGCATCAGGCAACGTTCTTGGAACGGGCGAACGTGTGCATCGAAGACGGCGAGTTCGTCGACGTCGTCGTCGAGAATCGGCAACGGAGACCCGTCGGCGGCTCGTGCGTAGCTGGCGACGCTGCCGTGACCCCCGGCCAAGAGCAGCTCGTGGAGCTCCTTGAAGTGGCTGAACACCTGGTACCCGGGGGTCCGCTCGGGGCGATTGGAGAACAGCACGCCCTCGGTTGCCGGCAGGTCCGATCGGGCGACGAGCCCGAGCAGGTGCGCCCGAAACAATCGCGCAGGCATCGCCCGGGCCAAGTGGGTGCGTACGGTGCCCTGCCAGCCGACATCGATCAGATCGGTCGGCCCTGAACCCGGCGAGGCCAGCTCCACCAAGTCGGCCAGGATCGCCCCCTGTTCTCGTCGCCGCAGCGCAAGCTGCTCGACCATCGACTGCACGAGCGAGCAACTCATCCAGCATCGTTGCGGCGGGTCGGTCGTCACCCTCAGGGAAAGCTGGCACATCGTCGAGTGACATCATGTCCAGGAGTTGGCGCACGCTGATCGACGGGCGTGTGCTGAGGAACTCGGCGAGCTCGACGGCGGGTTCGCGCAGCGCCGGCACGAATGTCGACTTGCGCGAGGTGGGGAGGTACGCACTGGTGAGCGCCAGGCGTGTCGGAGTCGAGCAGTGCGTCTGCAATGTGTCGAACAGCGTCTGCAGGAACGCGCCCTCACGAGCGAGGAACACCGCGTGGCGACTCCCGAGCGCCCGCAAGGATACGGTCGAGTCGCACCGAGAACAGGTACATCGTCAGTGCGTACTCGGGAAACACGTCACCGCCACCGACCGGTTCCAGAATTCGGGCGACCTGCTCCGAAACATGGCGGCGCAGCACACGCTGTGGCACCTCGCGCACGTCATCCCATCGTCCGGGTGTGACCAGCACCGCCTCGATTCCGGCCGCTTGCGCCTGTCGCCCGTCCGCATCGGGATGGTCACCGATCATCACCCAACGCTCCCCATTCTCTCGATCCGCCGTAATCCGCCGATACAGCTCGCCTGATCGTTTGGTATCACCGCTGTCGCCCGACGTCACCACCCGCCAGCCGGGCCGAATTGCACCACGCGTTTCGAGCAAGCTCCTCATCAGCGATTCCGTGAGGTTGGTGTCGCTCAACACGCATACCCGATCGGGCGGGACAGCGGCAGCGATCACGTCGATGAGATCAGTGTTGGGTCTCGTCAGGCGTGCCTCCATCTCGACTTCGATCTCACAGAACCGCTGCACGAATGCATCGTGATCCACCTCGAGGCGCAGGCGACGATGCATCTCCGCCGCGAGATCATCGAGGCGATGATCGCGTGCTCGCCCTGCTGCGGAGCTGCGACGAGTCCACTCACGCTCGATCTCGCGACGTGTGTCGTCGAGACGTTCGGGGACGATCGGGATGTCGAACTCGTCGACCAGAGCGATACTGACGAGCTGTCGGATCCGTCGTGTCGGTGCGCGCCGGTGCAGCAACGTGCCGAAGCAGTCGACCAGCACCAGCTCGGGGACGGGGTCGAGGGCAGCCCGAACATCGTCGATCGGCGATCGATCCACGAGAGCTGCCACACGACGACGATATCGCTCCTTCTGCACCTCGCTCGGAGTGCTCTGATCCCTCCTCGAAGAGCGGTAGCGTCGCCGCATGGATCGGCGCCAAACGTCCACGTCTGCCGTGCAGGAGTATCGCGACAGGTGTCGCCCGATCAGCCTGCTGCGGGCGCAGCGTCGCGGCACCACCCGGCTCGACGAGCGGTAGCGAGCGTCCAGTGGCGGGTCTCGGGAGCTGTCCGCGTACTTCCGGATTTCCTGATCCTCGGCGCGCAGAAGGCCGGTACCACCTCGGTGTACGACTCATTGGCCGAGCATCCAGCAGTCTTGCCAGCGCGGAAGAAAGAGGTGCGCTACTTCGATCGGTACTGGGATCGCGGCACCAACTGGTACCGGTGGAACTTCCCGACACGATGGGCCATGCGAGCCGGACCAAACCGCCTCCTCACCGGAGAGGCCACGCCCGAGTACCTCGTCGATCCGCGCGTTCCTCGCGTGCGGCGAGTCTCGTACCCGCGTGCAAACTGATCGTGCTGCTCCGTCACCCGGTTGATCGGGCGCTGTCGCAGTATCAGATGAACGTTGCCCTCGGCGTTGAATCTCGATCGTTCCAGGAAGCGATCGACGGCGACATCGCCGAGTTGGAGCACGGAGATCGAGAACGCTGGGGCATCGAGCGCGGGTTCCGGTCCTATGTCGAACGGGGCCGATACGCCCCGCAGATCAGCCGGTGGTTGGCGGAGTTCCCGAGGGATGCGCTGCACGTCGTCACCCTCGAGGCGATGCTCTCGAACCGGCAGGAAGAGATGCGTCGCATCACATCATTCCTGGGCCTCGGGGCCGGCGACCGCCCACTGGACCTGGCAGCATCGAACCGCCGATCGTACGACCCGTTGGGGCCGGGCGAGCGTCGACGTCTCTTCTCGTTGTTCGAAGACGACATCGAACAGACAAGTCGGCTCATCGATCAGGACCTGCCGTATCATGCGTGATCCGGATCGCTGGAGTGAGCGGCTTCGTCCAGTTCGTATCCGAGGCCGGCTCGAGCGTGCCTCGATTTCGCTCGGCGAACAGGTTCGAGATCGTCTCGAAACCAACGAGGACGCCCGACTCCTCGAGATCGCACGCAGCGGACGCGAACGTGTGCTGGACCGATGAGGGCGAGGCGGAGCCACTCGTCACGATTCGAATCGCGACCTTCAATCGAGGTGACCTGGTTGCCGAACGAGCACTCGCAACAGCCGTCGCCCAAACGTACGACCGACTCGAGATACTCGTGGTGGGTGATGCATGTGATGCGGCGACCGAGCGGGCCGTTCGCTCGGTGGGCGACCCGAGGATCCGCTTCGTCAACCTCGGCGCTCGGGGGATCTACCCCGAGCATGTGCAACACCGCCGCATGGTTGCAGGGAGCCATCCGATGAACGCAGGACTCGCGTTGGCAATGGGCGCCTGGATCGCGCCGTGCGATGACGACGACGAACTGACCACCGACCATGTCGAAGTGCTGCTTCGCCACGCTCGGCAACACCGATTGGAGATGGTCTTCAGCCGTGCGCTGACGGAACGAAACGCAGCTGGCGACTGGGAAGAAATCGGCGACGGATCCGATCGCCCGCGGGTCGTTCGCACACGGGTCGGTGATGTACACGTCGGGCCTCCGGTTCATGCGTCACTCATCGACGAGTTGGAAGATGCGCGAACCCAGCGACTGGAACCTGTGGAAGCGTATGGATCGGATCGGGGTGAAGATGGGGTTCTGCGACCACCTCACCTACATTCACTACCTCGGAGCGGTGCGGCGTGCCGCCGAGACGATCGTGACCTGCAACGACCGGGATAGCCCGACGGATTGAGGACTCCCGTCTACCGGTCGCCATCTCCAGCTGTGACCCTCGGTGAGAAGCTCAGCCCGACCATCCGTTGCAGTCGTTGATTCGATGACTCGAAATATTCCTCGAGAAGGCGGATGGTGGCGGGGTCCGCCTCTTGCTTGCGCCCGACCATTCTGGCCTCGAAGCCCCGCGACCTCGAGGGGTCGACCTCGACCCCCAAGAACTCCAATGTGGAGGCGACCACCGCTGCGGGGTCGTCGACCAGTTGAGCGAAGTCGACGATGTGGAACTGGTCTCGGGGGAAGTGCTCGAACCACCGCTCGAGTTGATCGGCGTACTGACCGCGGGCGACGTAACTGCGGCTCGCGCGCCTGTTGTTCGGTCCCCCTGCAGCACCCAGGCACGCTTCGTCCAGAAGGGCAACTTCACTCCTGACCGCCTCTTCCAGCGAAAGGGGCTCCTTGCCCCCGTTGAATCGCATCCAGTAGTGCGAGATCGCACGATCGATGGGTTCTCGCAGGATGACAATGATCTTCACGTCCGGCAGATGCCGCTTGACCATTTCCGGGACGCGGGGGTCGAAGAGATAACTCGGCGTCGCTTCGCCGGTCACGACCGGCCGTCCTCGAGACTGCTGGAGTAGCCAGATCCGTGCTCGGAGCGGGAAATACGCCCAGTACTCGGCGATGGGTGTCGTTTCCGGCGACCGACTGAAATATCGGACCTCCTTCCGGGCTGCTGGAAGCACATCGCGGTGTGAAGTGAGCCACGCATACAGCGAACTCGTTCCGGCCTTCTGCGCACCGATGATCAAGTAGTCGGGTCGAGCGTTCACCCGCCACGGGGATCGACCGAGAGCACGACGCCACGCCCTTCGGAGCTTGCGTACCACCCTGGTCACCTCCCCAGTATGCGCTCGGACCATCCTCCAGCCCTCGATCTCGCCGCAGACCGGCTCACTTCGCTGCCAGCGCCGAACGCACCGCGTCGGCCTGATCGATGATCGCACGCACGAGATGGCCGACGGTCGACGCCATGTCAGGGGTGACCGAGAGCCCGGTCGGCAGCACGACAACCCGCTCGCTCAGTTCCTCGGTCACGGCGAGCGACTGCGTCGGCGAACTCTCCGAGGCGTACGGCTCGCTTCGATGGCAGCCGGGCGTGAAGTACTTGCGAGCCCGCACGTTCTCGGCCCACAACGCTGCAACGACGTGATCTCTGTCGATCCCGGCACTCCGGGAATCGATTTCGATCACGACGTACTGGAAGTTGTGCGCCACCTGATCGAGTGGTTCGACGAGATGGACACCGGGGATGTCGCAGAGTGCCTGACGGTACGCGTCGAGGTTCGCACGGTTGCGCTCGATGACCGTGTCCATGTTGTCGAGCGACGTGAGGCCCATCGCCGCGCACACCTCCGTCATCTTGGCGTTGGTCCCGAGGTACTCGACGCTGTCGTAGCCGGCGAAGCCGAAGTTGCGAAGCAATCGAAGTCGATCCGCCAGATCCTCATCGTCGGTGGTCACCGCTCCGCCCTCGAAGCTGTTGATGAACTTCGTGGCATGGAAGCTGAACACCTCCGCACGCCCGAAGCGGCCGACCATCATGTCCGAGCGGCCACAACCGAATGCGTGTGCTGCGTCGTAGAACACGTCGATTCCGTGCGATCGCGGCCAGTGCATCGAGGGCTTCCACATCGCACGCATTGCCCCAGAGATGCACGCCGAAGATTGCTGACGTGTGCTCGGTGATCGCCGATGCTGCAGCGGCTGGATCGATGGTGTGCGTCTGCCTGTCGACATCACAGAAGACCGGACGCAGCCCCTGAAACCGGAGTGCATGCGCAGTGGCGATGAACGTATAGGAGGGAACAACGATCTCACCGCGGAGCTCTGCGGCTGCTGCCATGAGTTGCAGACCGAGTGTTCCGTTGGCGACAGCGACAGCGTGTGCTGCACCCGTGATCGAGCAGATCCGTTCCTCGAACTCCTTCACCAGCGGTCCGTCGTTCGTCAGCCAGTTCCGGTCGAGCATCGCCCCAATTCGCTCCATGAGCGAATCGCGGTCTCCGACGTTCGGTGCTCCCACATGGAGTGGGCTGGAAAACGCCGGTGCTACCACCAACCGCTGCGAGGTCTTGGACCGACATTCGCCCGGTCTATCCCTTCATCGAGAGATCGGCAAGTCCCGCTCGGCAAACGCCCGCGGTGAGGGCCGGACGGATCGCATCGACGGCGCCATAGTGGTTGGGCTGGTCCGGAGATTCCGGCCTTGGATCCGACCAGCAATGCGAGCGACGACGATGACTCGTCAGGTCACCGACCTGCGAGTCCATCTCGAGGTCGACAATGCCTCCTGGTACAACGCTGCGAAGCTCCGGGCAACGGCGGCAGGAGTGAACAACCGGTCGAATCGCCAACCGAGCGGCCGCCGTGCGACTCGAGTGATCGGAATCGAGTGCCTGCTCGATCGCTGCTGCGAACGCACGCGGATCATCCATGGCCACGAGCGCCGCTGCATGTTCACCGATCGCCTCGATGACGACCGGAAGGTCCGTTGCCACCACCGGGCATTCGAGCGCCATCGCCTCGAGGACCGCCCCGGGGAGCCCTTCGACTCGCGTCGGCACAGCGACCAGATCCGCGGCGACGATCAGATCAGGGACGTCGGTCCGGGAACCAAGAAACCGGACGACATCGCCGAGGCCGTGACCGGCAACCTGGCCGGCCAGATGCTCACTCGCCCGCCCTGGTCGACCGGCGACCAGCACGGTGAGATCTCGCCCGGACTCGACGAGGATTGAGGCTGCGTCGACGAGTACATCGAGGCCCTTCTGATACTCCTGGCGTCCGACCGCGAGAACGACAGTCTGCTCGGGGCCGATCCCGAGCGAGGCCCGCACTTCGTCGCGCCGCGAATCGGAGGGCTCACCGAGAACATCACGCCGGCGGGCACGCGGGATCACCGAAATGCGCTCTCGGGGAAGACGCATCCGCATGCCGACATGTCGGCTGCGACCTGCTGCGACACAGCGTGAAACCGAACGACCAGGCGTTCCGTCAAGAAGTCGATGAACTGCGCCCCTCGCAGCTTCGCTCGGCTCACGGCAGGATCGTCGAGTTGCGCTGCGCCATAGCTGCTGTTGGCGAACGTTCCGACGACCGGACGCCGGGTGGCCGTAGCGGCGAGACGACCGAGGATGTCGGCCTCCCACAAGCGTGGTATGAACCACGTCGGGATCGAGCCGACGCATCAGTTGCACGAGCCCCCACCATTGGCGAGTTCGTCCCCGGTCGAGTTCTACCGGGTGCAACGTGGCACCGGACGCGGCCAATGCGTCGGCGAGATTCCAGCGGGACTTCAGAAAGGCGACATGCAATTCGATGCCCTGTTCGCCGAACGCCGACGCCATGTGTACCAACGATTGTTCGGCGCCGCCGTCGCTCAGACTGTCGATCACATAGAGCACCCTGAAGGTGGCTCACTGCCGCCGGAAGTCCGTCGAGCGGCTGTGCGTGCATCGAGCGGATCATACGAGCCGGCGGAGCCAACAGATCGCTACGGCCTCAGCCCGGACAACTCGAGCGATCGCCGGAAGAACTCGTTCTCGAGGGCGAGATCGGCGGGTGACGCCATCGCCTTCAGTTCGCCGTCTTCGATGACCATGATTCGATCGCACGTGTCGAGTGTCGACAGGCGATGGGCGATGATCACCACCGTGACATCACCCTTCAGCGCAGCGACGGTCTCGCGGATGAGTTGTTCGGAACTCACGTCGAGCGCCGAGGTGGGTTCGTCCATGATGAGGAGGCTCGGCTGGCCGACGAGCGCTCTCGCAATCGAGACGCGTTGGCGTTGACCGCCCGACAGGCGACCCCCTCTCGGGCCGACGATCGTCGCGAACCCGTCAGGCATGGCTTCCACGTCGCGTTCGACGTTGGCTCGCCGAGCCGCGTCTCGCACGGACGGTGAATCGATGTGCTGGCCGGAGGAACGTGATGTTCTCCTCGATGGTTCCGGGCAGCAAGTTCGCGTCCTGTGCGACGAATGCGCTCAGTCGGGCCCACGACCGACGATCGATGTCCCGCAAATCGACCCCACCGACAGTCACCGTTCCCGAGGAAGGGTTTCGGAGGCCGAGCAGCAACTGAATCAACGTCGACTTGCCGCCGCCCGAAGGCCCCACGATTCCGATCACCTCTCCCGGTTGGATCGAGAACGAGACGTCCTTCAGGACCGGGACCCCAGCGTGGTACTCGTACGACACCGAGTCGGCGCAGATGGGGCCGACCGCGTCGATCGCCACGCCACCGACCTCGGCAGCGTGTGCGCGGAAGTCGGCGATGGTGTCCTCGATCTCGTCGAGAAAGGGTGCTGCGTTCACGAGTGCGACCGCCGCCGTTTGAAGCGACTGGCCGTATCCGAGCGACCTCAGCATCACCAGCATGACGGCCGCCGCACCGTCGACCGAGCCCGGACCGAGCGAGGACGCAAACGCCAAGCGCGGCAATCAGCGCGACGTAGGCCATCGAGGTGTACAGCGGCGTCAGCATGCCCTGCGCGACTTCGGTCTTCGCACGCGCGTTGGCGTGAGCGGCAACGAGTCTGCCCACCCGGCGGGCGAACTGGTCACGGACCCCGTACGCCTGCATCTCCATGCCCAACGCGCCGAGTTCCGTGACCGACGATGCGAAGTTCATCTGGGCGGTCTTCGCCACCCTCGACCGCTTCCGGATGAGTTTCCGAAGCGGCGCCAACACCAGAGCGAGCAACGAAACAATGGCGATCACCACCAGTGTCGCCTCCGGGTTGATCAGCAACGAGCCGATCATCAGTGCGGCGAGACTGCACCCACTGATGATCACCACGGTGAAGGACGATGCGGCCACCTTTGCGTTGTTCGCGAACCCGACGATCAACTCATGGAAGCGCCCTTCCGGTTCGTCCTGCTGCGTTGCCCACGACGCACGGAGAAACGCATCCGCGAGGTCGCTACGAGCCTTGACGGTGACCCGTGCGTTGAGCGAGACCCGGATTCGCATCGACAGCCAGAGCAGCGCGAACCTGACGGCGACCAGGGCGATGGCCAACACCAGTGCCTGGGTGAGGGACATCGAGCGGTCGGCGATCACGCCGAACGAATCGTCGCCATCTGCGATGGCAAGCCCTGTGCGGGTGACGACCACGAGGAAGGTCGCTTCGATCACACCTCCGAGAAACGACGCCGCCGACAGCAGCGCCACGCGTCCAGGGTGAGGCCGCAGGATTCGCCAGACATGTGACCAGTGGCCCAGACGGCCATCCGCTTCGTCACTCCGGCTCGTCACGCTCGACACGCTAGCGCCGGGCCTGACGCGGGACGGCTTGCGCCTGACACGCCGAGACCGCACACCGGCAACCGGATCCGAAGCACATGCGCTTCGTCGGATCGATCGCCATCAACAATCGACCCGACTGTCCTCGGGCGAGGTGTCGTACAGCACCTTGACGTATGCGTCGCCGGAGACCCTTGCCCGTGCTGAACATGCTTGCAGCACCGTGTTGAACGGGCCATGGAACACGACATAGACGGCATTGCCGTTCGGCGTGCTGGGCAGCAGCGACGAACACGCGTACTCGGTTCGGGCGTAGTTGCTGCCCGGATGCGCCGCCAGCAGGTCTGACACGGCATATCGATATCGTGCCGGGTCGACGCGAGTTGCCGACGATCGTGACGAACTGCCCTCGACACTCCAATTCGGTGATCGGCACGCTCAGTCCGAGATCTCCGGCACCGATCGGTCAGCGACGATCGACGGCTCGGTCGCCGGTGCAGGCCTGGGGCAGCCGGCGGGCAACGGAAGTCGTCACCGCATCGGGATCGGGCACTGACACCGTCGTCGCAACCTCCGACTCGGGCGCGGGCACCGTGACCGTCGGCGGAACCGCGTGTCGGGAGCGGGCACCGTGGCCGTCGGCGCGACGGCCACAGCGATTTCGGCATCGAATGCATTGCCGCCGGACGACGAGCCGACGGAGCAGGATCCGAACAGGAACGCTGCGGCGATCGAGGCGACGATGAGAGACGACGACGTGCGACCATCGGGTTGACCCCGTTCCGATCGCTGACGCATCAGGAGACCAAGCGGTTCACGTCCGGCTGCATGTCGATGGCGCTGGCCACTGCGGCGGCGCATTCGCCGACCACTTCGGCCTTCAGCACCGAGAAGTGCCCACCCGGAAGCGGATACGTCCGAATCGGCCCGGCAAGCATCTTGCTCCAACCAAGGCAACTGTCGTTGTGAGCCCGCTGGACCGACTCCTGTGTGGTGAGGATCGCCGCGGGAAGATCGAGTCGAACCGGTTCGTGTGTGAGGTAGCTGATCCAGATCGCCCGTTGACGGAAGGGCATGTTCGGTTCCTTCACGCCACCGCCGAGGCGCTGCTCCCTCCGGCGCCTGAGGGATCGCCGCGCCCGAGTCAGAACAACCTTGGGTGCTCGCATCGCGGCGCGTCCGAGTTCGCGTGCCTGATCCGCCGGGTCGCGGTACTCCTCGGCTGTCGCAACAACTCGCCGAGCTGCCGCAAGAATCAGTCCCGGACGCGCCCGCTCCTTCGGGCGGGGTATGGACGCGTCGAGCAGCACCACCTGCCCGACCCGATTGCCCGAACGCTGCAGTCGGTCAGCGACTTCGAGTGCCACGACGCCTCCGAACGAGAACCCGCCGATCAAGACACGCTCGGCGTCGACGTGGAGCTGAGCGCTGTCCACGACACGGTCCGCCCAGGCCGCAACCGATCGCGGGAAATCGTCTGCCGTCATCTCGATTCCGAGACTCACCAGTGGCTGCTCGGTGCCGAGGGCCTCCGCCAAGCGGCGGTGCCCGGAGAGTTCGTTCGTCCACGTGCGGATGAGTACCAGCGGCGTTCGATCCCCCGTCATGTGGAACCCGACGACCGGCAGTGCATCGAGCGCCACCCAATCTCGGTCGTCACTCGCTGAGACGCGAAGCATGGCGTAAGCGTACTCACTCACCGGGGCGGCGTGGCTCCCGCCCAGGGCGATCGCGCCCACAACCATGTCGAGGGTGGCGCGCTCCGGCTGGTCGCCGACAGCAAACGGTCAGCGTTGGCCCGGACCCAGTTCTCGCAGGCGGTCAGCAAGCACGGTTCCGATGATCTCGCCGCGAGCACCAAGAAGTATGTCGACATGCCCCCCGTCGAGTTCGACAACATCCAATGGTCCCCGCAGAATCGTGCTCCACCCGAGGTCGGAGTGTCCACTGATTCGACGGCGCTGCGCCGAGGTGAACAGAAGCGCAGGTGTGTCCAGCGGGTCGGTCGCGGTGTACTTGGTGGCCGCCGCCTTCTTTGCAGTCTTCATTCGGGTCGAGCGCCAGTATCGCGAGATCCTTGACCAAGGATGGGCCGGGCTCCTTGCGAACCTCCACGCCCGCGATTCGTGTGGCGACGACCCTTCGCCAGCGGACGCTTCCATCGGGCACGAGGAGTCGGCGGTGCAGGGCGTGCTCCCGGTGGCCAAGAGTCCACGATTACCAGAAGTGTTGGGTTCGAGCCGCTCTGCCGCAGCTGTCGCACCAGTTCGAGGGCGACGAGCCCACCGAAGGAGTTGCCGCCGACGACGATTCGGCCGTCGATCGAGAGCGACCTCACCGCTTCCGCTGTGGATCGCAGCGATTGATTCCATGCGCCTCGGCGTGCGTTCACCTCGACCGAGCCCCGGTGTCTCCAGCCCCACCAGCCTCGTTTCGGGCCCGAGGTGACTTCTGAGCCTGTGCAGGATGACAGCCGGCCCGGGTGTGCACCACACGACCGTCGGCGAACCCGCGAGTCCGGCTGAGAGCTCGACCACCGTCTGAGGCGTTTGCCCATTCGGTATCGCCGACGCCTGCATCGATCGTCCGGGCCAGCGACTCGATGGTCGGGGCGTCGAAGACGGTGCTGGCGGGAAGGTCGAGCCGGAACTCGTCCTCGATCTGCACGAACAGCTCGACGGCGCTCAACGACTGGCCACCGATCGAGAAGAAGTCGTCGTCGACGGAGAGTGCGTGCACGCCGGGAACCAGCGCCCTCCATCGTTCCTCCAGCCAGCGCTCGGTGGGAGTGGTGGGAGGCCGAGCCGGTGCCATCGGGGCATCGCCCAACGACGACAATGCGGCGCGATCGAGCTTGCCCGTCGACGTCCGCGGAAGATCGTCGAGCACCCGCAGGTACGTCGGGATGTGCGTCGGCGGCAGCGCCCCGGCCAGAGCGACCCTGAGCGACGAGGGATCGAAGTCGGACACGCTCGGCCCGACCACCGCAGCACAGAGAACGTCGTCGGCGACATGGACTGCAGCGTCGGTGACATCGGGTAGTGATCGAAGCGCCACCTCGATCTCCATCGGATCGATGCGAACCCCGCGCACCTTGAGCTGCCTGTCGGCGCGCCCGAGCACCGTCAGGCGACCGTCGGCGTCGAATCGACCGCGATCACCCGTGCGGTACCAGGTCCTGATCTGTCCATCGAGATCGCGTTCGACGAGCCGATCGTGCGTGTCCCGATCGAGATACCCGCTCATCACCCCGACGCCAGCGACCCAGATCTCCCCGACACAGCCCGGAGGGCTCGGCGGACCCGACGACGACACCACCTCCACCCGGACACCGTCGATCGGCGATCCCACCGTGACCGACTCTCCTGCGACGACCTCGCCGGCGGTGGCGTCGGCACTGACCTCGGTCGAACCGTAGATGTTGATGAGGCGAGCACCGGGAACCAGCTTCAGCCACTCCTCGGCCACGTCGCTCGGGAGCGGCTCGCCGCTGGTGACCACGGTCTGGAGCGAAGTGAGCTGCTCACCGCTTCGAAGACCCACCGACAGCATGCGCATGAGGGTGGGGACGACGAGGAGGCGCGTGACGCCGGCCTGCTCGATCACGGTGGCGAACCGGCGCGGATCGCGAACGGTCTCGTCGTCGATGATCACGAGGGGCTGTCCGGCGAGGAGCGGTTCGAAGATCTCCGCTGCATGATCGGCGAAGACGAGCGGGGCTCGGTGCGCTGCCGGGCCGGTGACGGGCATGAACCGTCGCCCCCAACGCAGCCGGTTCACCAGTCCCACCATCGAACCCGGGACCAGCTTGGGCTCGCCACTCGAGCCGCTGGTACTCAGGATCCAGGCGATCGATGGCGTCCGATCGACCTGCCAGTCGGCGGCGTCGGCGCCGACCGCCGACGGATCGATCACGGGAGTGTTCCAGCCATCGCGCTCCGACACGACCACCGCAAGATCACAGCGTTCGGCCACCGCCCGGTCACGTTCGCTCGGACCCGAATGGTCGAAGGTGACGTAGGGCGCCCCGACGCGCCACGCCCCGATCATGGCTGCGATCGCATCGACGCCTCGCGGGAGGGCGATACCCGCAGGCCGGGACTCGCATGCTCCGTGCGCGTCGAATGCCGCAGCGAACGCGCGCGACCGGGCGACCAGCTCGGCGCGGCTGACCGTGCGATCGTTCTCGACGATTGCGACCGCAAGCGGGTCTTCGGTAGCCAGACCGTCGAGCGCTGCAACCAGGTCGACGTCGTCGGGTTCGCCGTCATTCGCGTCGTGCCCGACTTGGGCAAGGTGCGCCTGCTCGTGCTCCGAGCGGACGTCGATCGCAGCGAGGTCCGAGGCGATGGCGACGCCGTCGAGCACTCGTGCAACACGCGCCGCGTACTGACGTCCCTGGACATCGTCGATGGCCATCCGATCGTGCTCGACCACGATCTCGAGGTGATCGTCGCAGTCGATGAAGTCGACCGCGATGTCGAAGCGTGCGGCGGACGGTCGCGCATCGATGTCCTCCACGGCGAAGTCGGGTGCGTCACTGTCATCGAGTAGCGGTGGTCGGAGCTGACACATCGTGCCGGCCAGCGGACGGGTGCTCGTCGACCGGTGCAGGGATGCGATCTCCACGAGTTCGTCGAAGGGGACGTCGCCGTGGGCGAGCGCGTCCGCCACGGCACGGTGCGACTCACCGAGCAGCCCCTCGACGGAGTCGACACCGCCGAGACGGACCCGCACGGGCACGGTCTCGATGTACATCCCGACCGTGGTGTCGTCGTTGGGACGTCGGTTGGTCACCGGCACGGCGATCACCACGTCGTCCTGAGCACCGATGCGGCGCAGCGTCTCGGCATGCGCGGCCAGGAGAAGCGAGAACAGGGTCACACCGCGGCTGACGGGCGAGTTCGCGGAGGTCGTCGAGCACGGGGCCCGGCACGCTCGCCACCGACCGCTCCACCCCCGGAACCACCGGCTGCTCGGGGGCGGGAAGCTCGGGAGACGGCCCGAGATCGCCGAGTTCGGTTCTCCAGAACTCGGTGCTGGCAGCTCGCCGCCGGACCGGTCGTGGAAGCTCCTCGTCGACCGGCGGGAGTTCGCGACCCTCCAACAGTTGGACGAGGTCGCGTCGCAGAACCTGCCGAGACGGCCCGTCGACGAGCGCGTGGTGGACGGCCAACACGACGACGACGTCGTCGGTGTCGGTGTCGGTGACCTGACCGATGGCGACGTTCAGCGACGTGAGCCCGAGGTCGATGGGCTGGTCCATGATCTCCGTCACGAAGGCGGCCACCTGGTCCTCCGCAACGTCGCGTCGGGCGATGCTGTGGGTGGCGGCGCCAACTGTTGCTCGAACCTCCCCGTCCTCGATGGCGATGTGCGTCCGCAGCGCCGGGTGGCGCTCGACGAGGCGCTCGATGGCGTCCTCGATCGCGCTGCGGCCGCCGGGAACGCCGCGCAGCCTGATCGCCAGGCCCACGTTGTAGGCCGACGAGGTGGGCTCGATCTGCTGCATCGTCCAGAGGCGCTTCGCGGCGCTCGACAGCGACCCTGGCGTGAGTGGTTCCAGGGCCCCGAGGCTGCGCTCTGCACGGATCGCGTCGGCCAGCGATGCCGGCGACGAGGCTCGGCCGAGCAGCATCCCGGCAGGGATCGACACGCCGAATGTCTCCTCGATGGCGATGGCTGCCGCCAGCGCCGACAGGCTGTCGCCCCCGATTGCCACGAAGTCGTCGTCGGGACCCACAGCCGCGAGCCCGAGGACGGACTCCAACACGGCAGCGGTCGCGGCCACCAGCGGGTCGGAGATCGGTGCGGCCACTGCGCTGGAAGGCGCAGCCGCCATTCCCAGTCCGAGCTTCTCGGCGAGCCCGATTCGAGCGGGCTTGCCGGTGGCTCCCTTCGGGAGTTCCTCGACCACGACGAGCCGACGGGGGATCTTGTGATCCGACAGACGTGAACGCAGCCGATCGAGCACCGCCGCCTCGTCGAAGCCATCCGGATCGACCGGGACCACGACGGCGGCGACGTCCTCGCCGAGCGTGGGATGCGGCAGTGCGAAGGCCAACGCCTCGGCCACGTCAGGATCGGCGAGCAGCGCTTCGTCGATCTCCCGCGGAGCGATCTTCTCGCCGGCACGGTTGATCAACTCCTTCAGCCGCCCCGTCAGTGTGACGACACCGTCGGTGTCGATCGTGCCCTGGTCGCCGGTGCGGAACCAGTCGCCGAAGAACGCATCCTCGTTCGCTTCCAACGGCGACAGGTATCCGCCCATCACGCTGTCACCACGGATGACGAGCTCGCCGACCATGCCCGACTCGAGGTGGTTTCCGTCACCGTCGACCACCGAGACCTCGGGGCCTGCCGCGATCCCGACGGACCCCGGGCGACGGTCGCCGGGAGGGAGCTGGTTGGATGCCATCTGGTGGGCCGCCTCGGTCATGCCGTACGCCTCGATGACGGGCACGCCGAACTGCTGCTCCAGGCGGTTCATGACCGAGGGCGGCAGTGATGACGACGACGAGCGGATGAACCGCAGGTCAGATCGCGACGCCCCGTCCGGATCGGCACCGGCCGCACCGAGCACCGCCTGGTGGATGGTCGGCACGGCGGAGTACCAGTTGCAGCCCAACCGCGTGACGACGTCGAAGAACGACCGGGGATCGAAACCAGCGGTACAGACCACGGACGCGCCGGCATGGAGCGATGCCAGCAGGCAGGCGACGAGGCCGTGGATGTGGAACAGCGGCATCACGTTCGCGCAGCGATCGGAGGCATCGAGCCGCAGCGTCGACTGGATGCTCCGGGCGCTGGCCAACAGGTTCGAATGCGTCAACGGCACCTGTTTCGGACGACTCGTCGTGCCGCTGGTGTGCAGGATCAGGGCGATGTCGTCCCCGTCACGCTCGCCCATGGGCGCCGCCGTTGTTTCCGAAACAAGCGGCTCGACCTGGAGATCCAAGATCGGGATCCCGAGACGCTCAGCGGCAGCCCGGACACCCGGCGCCGTGTCCCCCTCCACCACCACGAGCCCGGCGTCCAGGTCGGTCAGGTAGAAGTCGGCTTCCGCCTCGGTGTACTTGGGATTCAGCGGAGCGCAGACCGCACTGGCCGCAACGCCGACGAAGGTGGTCGCCATCGCGACGCCGTTCGGGAGCGCCACCGCGATCCGGTCACCGCCGGACAGACCCAACTGCGCCATGCGAGTTGCCCAGGAGGCGACCGTTCCGAGGAGGTCGGCCCGAGTGGTGATCGATCCCGCCGGGTCGAGAAGTGCTGGCACTTCGGAGTCTTCGTCAGCGCGCCGCTGGATGAGTTGACCGATCGTTGCACACTCCACGACGGCAAAGCTTATGCGAGACCTCGTGACCGAACTCGACACGTATTCGGGGCTTGTTCTCCTCCGCAGGCGATCGGACCCGAAGGGGCGAGGCCAGCGTGACCTACCTCCTCTACCATTAAGGACTCGCGGGTAGGTAGCGAAAGGTGACCATCCACCGGTCGGGAGGTTGGCTCGATTTTCATATCGAGTGCGACCCAACAACGACGACCGGGGAGGTCACCGCACATCATCCGCGCTCTCGAACGCGATGTCCAGGATGCCGTCTGGCAAACCATCAAACCCTTGCTCCCAGACCCGCCCGATCATCCGCTCGGCTGTCACCGTCCGCGCATCTCAGACCGGCTCTGCTTCCGTGGGATCCTGATCCGACTCGTCACCGGAGCATCGTGGGTCGACATCGAATCGATCCTTGACTTCAAGGTCTCCGACACCACCCTGCGGACTCGTCGCGACGAGTGGATCACCGCTGGCGTGTTCGACCAGATCCACACCGAAGCCCTCGCCGCGTTCGACAAGATCATCGGCCTCGACCTCACCGGAAGTCTCCATCGACGGGTCGTCTGCACAAAGCGCCCTACGGCGGCGAAGGCACCGGCCGCAACCCGACCGATCGGGCCAAACTCGGCTGGAAGTGGTCCGTCGGCGTCGACCTGCACGGCGTGCCGATCGGCTGGGCGATCGACGGCGCGAACCGAAATGACGTCAAACTCCTCGAGCCCACACTCGACGCAATCGCAGCACACGGCCTGCTCGACGATGTCGACACGATGCACCTCGACCGCGGCTACGACTACCCCAAGATCCGACGCCAACTGAACGCTGCTGGCCTCGACGACCTCGTCATCCAACGCCGCCGCCAACCCGGCGACGCCGATCGGCCAATGCCCATGCGGCTCGGGCTGCGATGGATCGTCGAAGCCACCAACTCATGGTTGTCGAACTTCGGCCAACTCCGCCGCAACACCGACCGCCGAACCCACCACCGACACGCCGCCCTCTGCTTGGCCACCACCATTTTGATCACGATGAAACTCATCGTCTGGCGCGACCGCTACTGCACGACCTGACCGCCTATCCGCTCAAGTCCTAAGCCGCCATTCCCCGGATCCAGGCGCTGCTCGGTGACGTTCCCATTGTGATCATCCTGCGACACCCCGTGGATCTGGCTGTCTCCGCCTACCGACACATGCGGTCCAGGGGTTGGGAGCGCGGAATCGATAGAGGTCGCTCTCGAGAGCGAACCCGAACGAGGAGCTGCCCGGTGGGGCCCAGGGTTCTTCTACTGAGGATTGGCCGCGTACGGCGACGGGATCGAGGCCTACGTCGATGCGTTCTCACAGGTGAAGGTGCTTTTCCACGAGATCTGGAGGAACAACCCGAAGCCATGGTGGCCTCGCTGTGCAAATTCCTCGGGCTGGGAGCCCACCCGTTGGAGTTCCAGGCCCGCTACAACCAGTCGAAGGTGAAGGCCGTTCCTCGCCCCCACCATCGGCTCCTGCGCCGGATGACCGATGACCTCCCGCGCACGTGGGTTCCGTCTGGGGTCCGGGCCCTCGGTCGTCGGTTCGCTGACCCCGGGGTCGTCGAAATCCGCGTGTCACCGAGCACCCGAGCCCGGTCGGTCGAGCGTCATGCCCACGACATCGATGTCGTCGAGCGCATCACCGGCCGCGACGTCGGCCGTTGGCGCACGTAAACGGCTCGGACCTGCGATGCAGTCGATCAGCGTTGAACGTTGCCCGACACCAAACAGCTGACCGTTGCGGATTCGCCTGGCGATCTCATCGACCACTCGAGCTGTGGGGAGGTGCCATGCCCGGCAACACCGTGAATTCGCGTAAGGGCTATGTATGGTGGCGCGCCCGACGCGACCGGTGTGTCTGTCGGGTACGCAGCCGGCGACCACGAAGGAACAAGCGGTGTGACCTCCAGCAATGATCGAGGACGTCTCCGATTCGGCATCATGTGTCGCGGGACACGACTCGCCCAGTGGCAGGCGGACACGATCCGGCGGCTGCTGACCCTCGACGGGGTGTCACTGACGCTGTTGATCGCAGACACGCGGACCAGCATGCGTTGGAGGAAAGGTCGATCGGCTTCGTCGGGTTGCAGGCAGCGACACCGCTCTGTGGGACGTCATTCAACAACGGCTACGTCGCACGGCGGTCCCGATCACTTACTCGCGTCGACTGTGGCGGCCTCTTCGAAGGCATCCCGGTGATCAACTCAGCACCACAGCTGCGAGGAAAGTTCAGCGAGTACTTCAGCTGAGAGCGACCTCGAGCAGATCCGGGCGCACGAACTGGACTTCATCCTTCGATTCGCATACGGCGATCATCCGTGGCGAGATCCTGACTGCTGCCCGCCACGGGGTCTGGTCGTTCCATCACGGCGACGAGCAGGTCTATCGGGGCAGCCCGCCGGCGTTCTGGGAAGTGGCCGACGACGCCCCGGCGAGCGGCGTGATCCTGCAGCGCCTCACCGACAGACTCGACGGTGGGATCGTGCTTCGCAAGGGGTGGTTCCGAACGACCCGCCACTCCTACGTGGCCAATACCGATCAGGTGCACTTCGGCGGTACGGACTTTCCGGCGCAGGTGTGTCGGGACCTGCTCCGAGGCGACGCCGAGCTACCTCAGCCGCTCCACCGAGTTCGACCGATGCACCGATCTACCTCAAGCCCACGAGACCGAGACGGTCGTGAAGTTCGCTGCGACGACCTCGGTCAGCGTTCGTCTCGCCGCCAGATCACCGAACGTGGCGACCTGCGATCAATGGAACATAGGGCTGGTCCGTGCACCGATCGCCCGGTTTCTCGAGCCCGGGTTCGTTCCTGAGGTGGAGTGGTTCGTCGACGAACGGGGGCCGCGACCATTACCTGGCCGACCCGTTCGCTGCTCCCCGGCGGCAGCGCACTCGATCTCGCTCGCGGAGGACTACGACTACGAGCGCCGAATCGGCACCATCGCCCGACTTAAGCCTCGATGACATGAGCCGCACAGCCAGTCGATATCGGTACCGCCAGCCACATCTCGTACCCCTACACGTTCCGATCACGGAGAGACGGCCTACGTGGCAGCCCAGATCGCTGGACAGCAAGGCGTCTCACTACTCGACGATCGACGACGGGGGTGGAATCGATGCGGCCGGACATCTCGACATCGACGCCGAGACACTCGATCCGACGCTCGTTCGAACACGACGGGTGCTGGTGGCTGTTCTTCACCAAGCCGGGACCTCAGTCGCTTGACCGAACTCCATGTCTGGTGGGCAGACGATTTGTTCGGTGACTGGACGCCCCATGCCTGCAACCCGGTGAAGACCGACGTCCGATCGGCACGTCCAGGGGGCACCCCGTTTCACCACGACGGGTGTGCTGTACCGGCCCGCTCAGGACTGCTCTCGGACCTACGGTGGGGCGGTGAGCATCTGCCAGCATCGACGAGCTCACACCGGAAAGGCATTCGCCGAGACCGGTTGTGCGGGTCGTGGAACCGGACCCGGCGTGGCCCTATTCGCACGGGCATCCACACGCTCTCGGCGGCTGGTGATGTCACGTTGCTCGACGCAAAGCGGCACGGTCTTCAACCGTCACGAAAGCGCAGTCTGAACTGAAAGCCCGACTCCGACGGCTCCGCCGCTGTCGGTGAACTCGTGAAGGTCACCTACGTCGTGAATGCGCTCGGTGAAGGCGGCACGGAGCGTTCGCTCGCCGACCTGCTGCCCGGGCTTCGCGATCGAAGGCATCGACACCCGGCATCATCACGCTTCGCAGCCGGGGGGACGAAGGCGTCGAGCCACTGTTGCGCTCGCAGGGCTTCGAGATCCACACGATCGGCTCGATCGGCTGGCTCCGAACCCTCCGAGCACTTCGGCGCCTGATTCGCGACACAAGGGCCGGACATCGTCCACACGATGCTGTTCGAGGCGAATCTCTATGGTCGTCTGGCCACGATCGGCACGGGCACCCGCCTGGTGGTCAGCCTGGTGAACACCACCTACAGCGCTGCCCGCCTCGACGACCCACGGCTCGATCGCCGCAAGGTCCGCGCCGTTCAGGCGCTCGACACCGTTCTCGGGGCGATTCCGCACCGATCGCTTCCACGCCGTGTCCCGAGCGGTGAAGGACGACGCCGTCGCCGCATTGCGGCTCCCCGAGGACAAGGTGATCGTGATCGAACGCGGTCGCCGACCCGAAACGCTGCCAGCTGACAACGCCGGCCCGGCGGGCGGCGTGCCCGTCAGCAACTGGGCTGGCAACCGATGCCGAGGTGCTCGTGGCAGTGGGCCGACAGGAGTACCAGAAGGGGCATCGCTACCTGCTCGACGCGATGCACCAACTCGCAGACCGACCGAACCTCGTGCTGCTGGTGGCGGGCAGGACCGGCAACGAGAGCGACGAGCTCCGACGGATCCTCGCCACGATGCCCGAGACCGCTGAGCGTGTGCGACTCCTCGGGCACCGCTCCGACGTCGCCGAGATACTCGCTGCCAGCGACCCGTTCGTGTTCCCCTCACTCTTCGAGGGCATGCCGGGTGCCGTGATCGAAGCGATGGCATCGGGACTGCCGATCGTCGCGTCGGACATCGAGCCGGTACGAGAAGTCGTCGACATCGGCACCAACGCCCTCCTGGTTCCATCGCGCGACGCATCGGCGCTCGCTGACGCGGTTCGAGAGCTGTTGGACGACCACTCGCGGATCAACGCCATGGGACGCCGCAGCCGAGAAATCTTCGACGAGCGGTTCACCATCGAACGGTCGGTACATGGCTTCCTCGACTTGTACCGAGAACTCGCCCGGTGGACCTGACCCGAGCCTGATGCGGCGTCAGAACAGTTCGATGTCGCCGAGGCTGAGCGCCCAGTTGGCGAGCGGGGGGAACCCGTGGTCGTTGACGGCTCGCCAGGTGAGCATCGGGCCGCCGCCGGGCAGGCCGACGTAGCCGGCTCGCGGGTTCGGCTGAGCCGATCCGGATCGCATAGCTGCAGCCGGCGTCGCCTCGCCGCCCGAGCAGCGAGGCGTTGCGTTGCGGTTGGCTCGCCGAACTCGGCGACCACGGCCAACTCCTTGGCCTTGCCGCGCATGCGGGCCCGCACGATCACGGCACTGTCGCCGTCGTCGACCACCCGGTAGCCGAGCAGCGGCGTGCCGAATCGCCAGGCGAGGAACTCGTCGTCGACGTTGGTGCGGATCTCGCGCACGTCCGCGGGCGCGGCGCCTCGCCCGGCCGGGCCGGCGCCGGCCAGCCAGTCGAGCACCGGCACACCGACATCGAGTTCGCTCGACCAACGATCGGCGGGCACCCGCGACCGTGCAGCATCCAGCGCCCCCGACGGCCCCGTGGGGCGAACCGCCGCCGGAAGGCGGCCGACCTCCCGCCAGCCCATCTTCAGGTAGCCGGGCCGGCTCTGGTCGTTGGGGGTGTTGAACACGAAGTCGACCCCCTCGGCCTCCACCGACGTCAAGCCGTGCATCGTCAACGCTCGGAACAGGCCACGGCCCTGGTAGTCGGGGTCGGTGGCGGTGTCGACCGCACGCACCGCCCGCAGCACCTCGCCGCCGCGCACGAACTCCCAGCGCATCAACGCCCGGAACGCCACGATCCGGTCACCGTCGGTGGCCACCCACATCGGCGACGGGCCGAACCGGTTGGTGTCGTGCTTCCACGCGAACAACTCGGGATACCGGGGGTCGCCGTCGCTGCCCAGCGAACGCTGCAGCAGCGTGATGATCGCGTCGCGATCGTCGGCCTCGGCGGGACGGATGTCGAGCGACGGCGCAGTCGCGGCTCGGCGACGTGGCCAGGTGTTCGTCGACGCGGGCCACGTCGACAGCCGAGTGTGGTGCGTGCGACATCGCTCGTAGGTCGCCTCGATCTCGGCGACCGTTCGCTCGACCGCGAACTCCGGCGCCCGAGCGCGCCGCGGCGTCGCCGAGCCGCTCGCACAGCTCGGGATCGGTGGCCAGGCGTTCGATCGCGTCGGCCAACGACGCCGAATCGCCCGGCGGCACCAGCAGCGCATCGACGCCGTCGTGGAGTTCCTCGGCCATGCCGCCGACGTCGGTGGCCACGATCGGCAGCCCGATCGCCAGCGCCTCCATCACCGCCACCGGCAGGCCCTCCCACTTCGACGCCAGCGTGAACGCGTCGCACGCCGCCATCACCCGTGTGGCGTCGTTGCGGAAACCGGTGAGGATCACCCGGTCGCCGAGGCCAAGCGACGCGTGCAGCGCCCTGATCTCGGCGTCCTGCGGGCCCTGACCGATCGCCACGATGCGCACCGCCGACGTTCCGGTCGGCCAGCAGCCGGGCCGCTCCGAGCAGGTTCGGGTAGTCCTTCTGGGGCCGGAAGTTCGCTGCGGTGACCACCACGAACTCGTCGTCGCCGATGCCGAACTCGGCGCGCACCTCGGCCCGATGCGCCCGCTCGGCGGCCACCCGCTCGATGTCGATGCCGTGGCGAAGGGTGACCGCCCGCTCGCCCACCGGGCCACGCATCGAGCTCGCGGACCTCGTCGGTGACGGCGAACGACGCGTCGTCCCACCGGCTGGTGATGCGGTTGACGAGCCGGGTCGGCAGGCGGTGCGTCTCCCAGCGGTTGTGCTCGGTGCTCACCAGCTCCGGGCGGGCGTCGGCCCGCATGAACCGGGTGGCGAGCCGCGCCACCGCGGCCGGCAGCGGGCGAGTGCACGTGCACGACGTCGTAGTCGCCGGAGCGAACGAGCTTCGCCAGACGCAACGGCCAGCGGCGATCGGTGCGCTTGCGTGCTCAGGCAGTGCGTGCGCACGCCTGCGGACTCGAGCTCGCCGACGAGGTGGTCCTTCCACGGCAACACGTAGGCGCACTCGATGTCGAAGCGCTGCTGGTCGTGCGCACCGGCCGCGGCAACGAGCAGACGCTCGGCTCCACCGGGCCCGAGGCCCTTCACCACCCACAGGACCCGCATGGGCACGGAGGCTACCGGCGCCACCCGCGCCCGTTGCCGCCGATCAGCACCCACGGCGGGCGATACTGGGCGCCCCATGTCGAAGAACCGGCGCAACGCCATCAGCTACAACGACAACATCGCCATCACCGCCGTGGCCGCAGCGTCGGGGATCCTCGCGGCCTTCTCCGAATGCGTCGCCAACCGGGGCCACCCTGCCCGACATCGTCGTGGTCGGAGCGTTCGCCGCCCTGATCACCTGGCTCGGCGCGTCCGCGCCCTGGTGGGCGTTGATGGGCGGCGCCGGCATCGCCGTGATCGGCGCGCACCGCGGACCGTTCGTGTGGCTCGTGCTCGCCACCATCGCGTTCACCGGCAGTGCCTGGATCGGTTGGAACCGCGCCAATCAGCCCATCGTCCGGTCGGTGATCGCCGCCGTCGTCGTCCAGGTCGTGCTGCGCCTCGAATGGAACGAGTTCTTCTTCTTCTCCGGGCTGCTCGCCGCCGCCGCAATGGGCACGATCGGTGTCTCGGGCTATGTCCGGCGCCGGAAGTACGTCCGCAAGCGCATTCGGTGGGGCGCTCGTCGGTGTCGGCGCGTTGGCTGTGATCGCGGTCGCAGGGCTCGGAGTGGCCGCAGTGCAGGCCCAGAGCACCGCCCGCAGCGGCTACGTCGGGCTGCTCGACGGGCTCGAGTTCCTGCAGGATGGCGAGATCGCCGACGCCCAGGTCGCGCTGCAAGCAAGCGTCCGCCGACCTCGACGACGCAGGAGAGGCGCTCAACAGCCCGTTGACCCAACTCGCCCGATTCGTGCCGGCGCTCGCCCAGAACCGCAATGCCGGCGCCGACGTGCTCGCCGACGCTGCCGACGCGGCCGCGTCGGCGGCCAACACGCTGCAGTTCGTCGACCTCGACCAACTCCAGGTGGTCAACGGCGGCGTCGACATCGACTCGCTCGCCGTGCTCGAACCCCCACTCACCGATCTGGAAGAAACCGTCCGCGACCTCAGCGACACGCTGGTCGAGGCCGATTCGGGCTGGCTCGTGCCACCGATCAAGTCACGCCTCGACACCGGCATCCGCCGCGCCGACCAAGCCGCACACCAGGCTGAGGCAACTGCCGCTGCCGCCCGTGTGGGGCCCGACCTGCTCGGAGCCGACGAACCACGCACCTACCTGCTCGCCTTCGTCAACAACGCCGAGGCGCGGGGCACGTCGGGACTGATGGGCAACTGGACCGAGATCACCATCGACGACGGCCAGATCGAAGTCACCGGCCGAAGGCCGCACCGCCGACCTCCAGACCCCCGACCTCTACGACTTCGACCTCCAGGCAACCGACGAGTACCTCGACCGCTACTCGGCCTACGGCGCCGGGTACAACGGGGGCACCTCCGTGAAGTACTGGAGCAACGTCACCATCCCCGCCGACATGCCGAGCGTCGGCAGCGTCATGGCCCAGATGTACGAGGCGTCGACCGGCCGACCAGTCGACGGCGTGTTCGTGATCGACCCCGCCGGCATCGCCGGTCTGCTGGACATCACCGGCCCGGTCGAACTCACCGACATCGGCCAGACCATCAACGCGCAGCAACGCCCAGCAGTTCCTCACCGTCGACCAGTACGAGTTCGCCGAGAACGAGCGCGAAGACCTGCTGACCGCCGTCACCGACGCCACCGTCGACAACGTGCTCAACTCCACCCTTCCCCCACCGCAACAGATGGCGCTCGACACTCGCCCCCGCCGTCCTCAACGGCCACATCTCCGGCTGGGCGGCACGGCCCGCCGAGCAGGAACTGATGGAACTCGTCGGCATGGACGCCTCACTCCCGGTGATCCGCACCCCCGGCACCGACGGCATCGCCGTGGTCAACATCAACCGCAGCGCCAACAAGATCGACAGCTTCCTGGAACGCACCATCGACTACCGGCCCTGTCGTCAACGAGGGCACCGGCTTCGCCGAAGCGACGATCACGGTGAGCCTCACCAACACCGCGCCCACCAGCGGGCTACGACGACTACGTCATCGGCAACGGCGTCGACCTCCCGGTCGGCTCCAACCGGACGGTGCTCGACATCTCGACACGCCTCGGCGTCGCCGCGGCGACCGTCGACGGCGAGCCGGTCGCCCCGTACACGTTCCCCGAACTCGGCTACAACGTGCACAGCTCACTGATCGTCATCCCGCCCGGCGAGACCGTGGTGGTCGAACTGGAGCTGGCGGGCGACCTCGGCGCCGGCGACTACGAACTCGTCTACCGCCCGCAGCCGCTCCCCAACCCCGACACGCTGGTGGTCGATGCCCGCACCAGCGGCGGCAGCCAGATCTTCGCCTACGACGGCGTGCTCGAACGCCGAAGCGTGTTGAGCGCCGACGGCGTCAGGGCGTGGCGCTGACGCTCGTTGTTGCCGGAATCGGGCTCGCCACCGGCGGCGTCCAACACCTTCACCGCGACGACAGCGATCGCGAACGACACGACCGCCGCTCCGTCGCCGCTGCTCCAGCCGCGACCGCACCTGATTCTGCGATGCCGCCCGTACGCGCCACCGCGGCCGCTCCGACCGCACCGATCGCGATCACCGCACCCGCGGCCAGCGGCGTCCGGATCGGCCCGACGATGCCGACCACACCGACGAGCACGACGAGCACCAGCGGCCACCATGCGAACAGCGCTCCAACGAGCGCGCTCTGACGCCCGGCGGCGCCGAGCATCCCGGCCCAGAGCACTCCGGCGCCGGCCACCGCATACCACTCGAGGCCGACTTGGCGGCGACCGATCAGCTCGATCCCGGCCACCAGCAGTGGCAGCAACGCAGCAATCTCGAAGTGGTCCGTCTCGGGCACGCAGAGATACATGATCGCCAACACCAGCAACAGCGTCGCCGGCACCACGCCCGGGAACGGCAGCAATCGGCGGAGCGTCGCGAACACGTCGAACCCGCCGATCGCGAGCACCAAGGTCAGCAACGCCGCCCACCACCGGTCACCCTCGCCATAGCCCGAGGCGCCGTAGGTGGTGATGATCACCACGAGGCCGACCGCCGCACCGATCGCATGGTGCGTCGAGAGCAGCGGCGTCCTCGAGGTGGTGTCGGTCACCAACACAGTGTGCCACCAACGATGTTGGTGGCGAGCCCATCACACGGCCACACTCGCGGGGTGGTATCGAGCCTGGTCGCACTCGCGGTGTGCACACACAACCGCACACGGTCGGTGATGATGGCCGCACTGTTCCAGGAGCACGCAACGGCGAAGGGAGTGGCTGCAACCACGATGTCGGCCGGCACCACTCGGGGCGGCGAGCCACCCACCGACACCGCGGTGCGGCTGCTGGCCGCACGCAACATCGACGTGGCACGCCATCAGAGCACGGCGATCTCCGATTCGAGCATCGCCGCCGCCGACATCGTCTTCGCCGCCGAACAGGCCCACGTGATCTCGATCGCCGGGCGCTGGCCTGATGCGTTCGCTCGCACGTTCACCCTGACCGAACTGGTGACGCTCGGTGACGGCGTCGGCCCCATCGGGACGCGCCCACTCACCGACTGGCTCGCCGAGATCAACGACGGCCGCCCACGCGGGCTCGACTACCTCGATGCTCACGTCGGCGAGATCGACGACCCGACCGGCAAGGCGCCGTCGGTCTGGGCAGCATCGTTCGCTCAGATCGACGACCTCACCAACCGGCTGGCTGCGCTGCTCACCTGACACCTGCGAGGATTGAACGACACATGCCTGGGCTCAAGTCGATCGTCAAACGAACCGCGGCGGCCGCTGACCGCGTCGTCGTCCCACCGGCGGGCGTCACCATCTTGATCTACCACCGCATCGGCGGGGGAAGCGACAGCGACGTCGACCTCCCCGTGGACCAGTTCGAGCAGCAACTCGAACACCTCGCCGAACACCATCGGGTGATCTCGCTCGACCAGGCGGTGGCCGAACTGACCGCCGAGCGACAACGTCGGTCCACCGCCGGCAGCGACCGCTCGACCGCCGTCGCTGCCGGCGACGCCAGTGACGACCGACGACCCGTGGTGATCACCTTCGACGACGGCACCGACGACTTCACCGAACAGGCCGTGCCGGCACTCGTGCGCCACGGCCTGCCCGCCACGCTGTACGTGGCCACCCAGTTCGTGGAAGACGCCGAACCGTTCCCGTGGGGCGCGGCACCGACCTCGTGGGCGGCGTTGCGCGACGTGGCCACCGACGGATCGATCACGATCGGCTCGCACACCCACTCGCACTGGCTGATGGACCGGCTCGATCCGGCGATGGTCGACGCCGACCTCGACCGCTCGATCGACCTGATCGGCGACCGTATCGGTGCACCGGCCGTGCACTTCGCCTACCCGAAGGCCGTCGCCGGGTCGCCGAGCGCCGAAGTCGCCGTCCGGCGTCGATTCGGGTCCGCGGCGCTGGCGAACAGCCGGGTCAACCGCGTCGGGCGTACCGATGTGCACCGGTTGTGGCGCACGCCGGTGCAGCGCAGCGACG
The DNA here is from genome assembly GCA_963793335.1 of Ilumatobacteraceae bacterium. Classification (GTDB taxonomy): domain Bacteria; phylum Actinomycetota; class Acidimicrobiia; order Acidimicrobiales; family Ilumatobacteraceae; genus Sva-07. Next base: position 102,408 of record CAWBZS010000022.1, read on the forward strand.
ACCACGACACGTTCGTCCGCAAGGCCGACGGCGGCCTCCGACTCGAAGGCGAACTGCGATCCCTCGTCGCACGGGCCCGCTACCGCGGCGCCGCACAGTGAGCCTCCTCCGGCGCCGGGTGTCACGCGATCGGCCGCGGGTGGTGCACATCACCACCACCGACATGAGCCTCGACTGGTTGCTCGGGCCGCAGCTGGTCGCCTTCGAGACGGCCGGCTACGAGGTGATCGGCATGTCGGCTGCCGGACCCCATGTCCCCCACCTCGCCGCCATGGGCATCGACCACGTCGACGTGGCGTCGTTCACCCGGTCGAACAACCCGCTCGACGACCTGCGGGCGTTCGGCCAACTCGTCCGGTTGCTGCGCTCGCTGCGCCCCGACATCGTGCACACCCACAACCCCAAGCCCGGCATCCTCGGTCGCATCGCCGCCCGGCTGACGAGAACGCCGCTCGTGGTCAACACCCAGCACGGTCTGTGGGCCCAGCCGACCGACCGCTGGCAACGCCGACTCCCCGTCTACGCAGCCGAGCGCATCGCTGCCGCGTTCGGCGACGTCGAGCTGGTCCAGAACCCCGAGGACGTCGACACCCTCGTCGACACGCTCCGGATTCCGTCCCGCCGGGTTCGGTTGCTCGGCAACGGCGTCGACCTCGCACGCTTCGACCCCGACAGCCGTCGGCTCCGCCGCCAGGATCGCGGCTGCGGGCCGAGTGGGGCATCGCCGACGACGAGGTCGTGTGTGCCGTCGTCGGCCGGTTGGTGCGCGAGAAGGGCATCGTCGAACTCCTCGAGGCGGCGCATTCGCTCGCGTCGCCAGGGCAGCCCGGCGCGGTTCGTGGTGATCGGCCCCACCGACTCCGACAAGAGCGACGCCATCGGCACCGAGGTCTTCGACCGGGCCGAGGCCGACGGCGTGGTGTTCACCGGGTCGCGCGACGACATGACCGACTGCTACGCCGCAGCCGATCTGTTCGTGACCGCCAGCTGGCGCGAAGGCTTTCCTCGCAGTGCCATGGAGGCTGCGGCGATGGGCCTGCCGACCGTGGCCACCGACATCCGGGGCAATCGCCAGGTGATCGACGACGGCACGACCGGTCTGCTCGTCCCGGTCCGCGACGCCGCTGCGATCGCCGCTGCGGTCGAACGACTCGTGGGCGACCCGTCGCTGCGAGCGTCGATGGGGGCAGCCGCCCGCCGGCGCGCCGCCGCTGAATTCGACCAGCAACGCGTGATCGACCGCACGATCGCCGCCTACGAGACGCTCCGTCGCTGACCCCGGCGCACGTTGAGCCTCGCACTCGCGGAATGCCGAGGCTCAGGTCGTCGGCTGAGCCGACGCCCGATCGGCGGGCAGCGCGTGCATCGTCACACCGTCGGCGTGTTCCACCCCGGCCCGCCCGAGCACCGCAGGAACCGTCGCCGCCAGGATCTTCGCGTCACCGCTGAGCGTGCGGCTGCGGACGTAGTCGACGTCGAGCGCCAGACGCTCGGGCCAATCGAGCGTGTTGCGCCCGCTCACCTGTGCCAGGCCGGTGATCCCCGGGCGCACCTCGAATCGCTCGTACTCGTCGCCGACGAAACGATCCCAGTAGTGCACCGGCAGCGGACGAGGGCCGACGAGCGTGATCTCGCCTCGAAGCAGGTTCAACAACGACGGCAGTTCGTCGACGCTCGTCGCCCGCAACCACTGCCCCACCCGGGTCATCCGTTCGGCGTCGAACTCCGGTCCCTCACGGCCCGGCGCCGGGGGTCGCATCGACCGGAACTTGAGCAGCTCGAACGGCCGACCCGCCAGACCGAGCCGGCGCTGGCGGTAGATCACGCCTCGCCCTCCCGACAGGCGAGTCGCCACCGCCGCCCCGACCAGCAGCGGCGACGTGAGCACGAGGCCGCAGGACGCCGCGACGACGTCGACCACCCGGCGCACGCGGTCCGCAGGCGTCATCGCCCGGCTCCACGTTCGATCGGGCGGGCGGGCACGCCCACCACGGTGCTGTCGGCTGCGACGTCGGATGTCACCACCGCACCGCCACCCACGACCGCTCCCGACCCGATGGTCACGCCAGGCAGCACCCGTGCGCCGAGCCCGATCAACGCGCCGTCGCCGACGGTGACACCGCCACCGAGCACGGCGCCCGGCGCCACGTGCACGTAGTCGCCGATGATGCAGTCGTGATCGACCGAGGCGTTGGTGTTGACGATCACACCCTCGCCGAGCGTGGTCGCTGCGTTGATCACCGCCCCGGCGATCAGCTGCACGCCGGCGCCGAGGGCTGCGGTTCGCGACACGACCGCCGACGCGCTGATCGCCGGCGTCAGCGTGTACCCCTGGTCGACGAGCAACCGACCGAATCGGCGGCGGGCCGTGTTGTCGCCGATGCACACACAGAACGTGGTGGCGCCGCTGCTGGCGGCGGCGTCCTCGATCTGGTCGTCAGGCCAGATCTTGGGAACCTCGAGCCCGGGCGCCCCGACGCCGTCTCGGCTCACGGCTCCCACGACCTCCGCATCGCCCATGTCGAGCAGGGCTTCGACACAGACTCGGGCATGGCCCCCGGCACCGATGAGCAACACTCGGCGGGGCAACGGGGTCGACACGGTGCGACCTTACCCGTCGAGCCCCGCCCCAGGCCGACCGGTGACGGAGCGCAGGCTCGCACCGCTCGGGGTGTCCAGCCGACCCTGGATCGGCTACGGTCTGACACGGCACGGAATTCCGAAATTCTCTTCCCAGAACCTGCCGAAGGTGCTAACGTCTCCGGCAATGCCGAATGGCACGTCTTCCAGGAGGACCACATGAAGAAGCTCGCACTCGCAATCGTCGCCACGGCATTCGTTGGCTTCAGCCATGCTCCGGTGAACGCCCAGAGCTCCGACCCCGAGCCGATCGAGCCAATTCCCGCTGATCAAGCGCTCGAATGTGCCGAATCCGAGGGCCGCACCGACACCAACCACGACGGCATCGAAGACAAGTGCACCGACTTCTACATCGACGGCCATCCGACGCCGCCTCCCGGCCAGGTTGCCGACACCGGTTCGTCCGGCGTGTCGTCGATGCTCGGCCTCGGCTCGGCACTGCTCGTCGGCGGCGGCATCGCCGTCGTCTCGACCCGTCGCCGTGCGACGGCATCGACCACCAGTTGACCTCACCATCGCTCGACCGAGCGATTCTTCACTGAGCTTCTTCAACGACCCACCCGGTTCGCCGGGTGGGTCGTTCGCTGTGTGCCGTGCCGACGGAGAGACTCGAACTCTCACTGACGGCGACCTAAACGCCGTGCCTCTGCCAATTGGGCTACGTCGGCCGCCACGACACCGCGAACCTATCCGCTGGCACGACGAGCGCGACGCTCGCCGACGCCGGTCAGCGCTCGGAGAGTTCGGCGAGCAACGCCCGGAACGCCCGACCGCGATGCGAGATCGCGTTCTTCGCCTCCACGCCCATCTCGGCGAACGTCGCCCCACCTGCCTCGTCGGGCTGGAACACGCTGTCGTAGCCGAAGCCGACCTCGCCACGCTCGACGGTGGTGATCACACCGGGACACACGCCCTCGACCGCGACCTCGCTGCCGTCGGGCCACACCACGATCGCCACGGTCTTGAAGGCCGCAGTCCGATCGGCCACGCCCTCGAGTTCGGCCAGCAGCTTGGCCCGGTTGTCGGCGTACGTGGCGTCGGGGCCTGCGTAGTACGCGGCGTCGACGCCCGGGGCGCCGTCGAGTGCCACGACCTCGAGCCCGGTGTCGTCGGCCACCGCCGGCGCACCGGTCGCCGCACACAACGCTGCGGCCTTCAACCGCGCGTTGCCCAGCAGCGAACCGGCGTCCTCGACCACATCGGGCACGTCAGCCGGCCGTGGCAGCAGCTCCACCACACCGGCGAGGAGTCGCTGGATCTCGGCGACCTTGTCGGGGTTCGCCGACGCGCAGACGAGTTGCAGCATCAGGCCGGCTCAGCGACTGGACCGCGCCGACGGAGGCGTTGCGAGGAGGTCTGCCTGGAGGTCCGCGATGGTGTCGAGGCCACCCTCGGCGAGCATCAACAACGAGTCGAGCTCGGGCCGGCTGAAGGTCATCCCCTCGGCGGTGCCCTGCACCTCGACGAACTGCGAGTCGCCACCAGCGGTGGGGCGCAGCATCACCACGTTCATGTCGACGTCGGCGGTGCTGTCCTCCACGTAGGGCAGGTCGAGCACCGGGGTGCCGTTGACGATGCCGACGCTGATCGCCGTGCAGAACGAGTGCAGCGGGTTGGCGGGCAGATCGCCGCGCTGCACCACACGCTCGAGCGCGTCGTGCAGCGCAACGAAGCCGCCGCAGATGCTGGCTGTGCGCGTACCGCCATCGGCCTGCAGCACGTCGCAGTCGACCAATACCTGACGTTCGCCCAGCGCCTTCATGTCGCACGCAGCCCGCAACGATCGACCGATCAGCCGCTGGATCTCCACGGTGCGTCCGCTCTGCTTGCCCCGGGCCGCTTCACGTCCGATTCGCTCCGGCGAGGCACCGGGCAGCATCGAGTACTCCGCGGTCACCCATCCTTTGCCCGAGCCGCGCATCCAGCGTGGAACGTTCTCGTCGATCGATGCGGTGCACAGCACCCGCGTCTTGCCGAACGAGACGAGGCACGAGCCGTCGGCCATCTCGGTGAAGTCACGCTCGAAGGTGACAGGGCGAAGTTCGTCGTCGTTGCGGCCGTCGGGACGAGCCATGGGGGTCTCCAGTCGATGGGTTCGGGTTGCAAGGGGCGACGCTCGATGCGATCGCTGAACGATCACCAGGGTGCCACAGCTGGCTACGAATGCGACGGTTTCCAGGCTTCGGTGTGGTCGAGTTCCGGCCCGAGCAACTCGCGACCCAAGTCGCGGAACAGCTCCACATCGCCGCTCGACACGAACCGTCGGTGCCCGACCCGGTCGGCGTCGCGGAGCAGCCCGAGGTCACCGAGCTGACGCATCACGGCGAACGCGGTCTCGTCCGCCGAGCTGACCAGGGTGACCGACGTGCCCATCACCTCACTGATCGTGCGCGCGAGGAACGGATAGTGCGTGCACCCGAGCAGCAGCGCGTCGACACCGGCGTCACGAATCGGCGCCAACAGCCGTTCGGCGAGCACGGTCACCTCGTCGCCGGTGGTTTGACCGCGCTCGACGAACTCCACGAAGCCCGGGCAGGCGGCGCTGGTGAGCGAGACCGGCGCACCGGTTGCCGCCACTGCCTGCACGTAGGCGCCGGACGCCATCGTGCCCACCGTGCCGATCACGCCGACGTGGCCGCTGACCGTGGTGGACACCAGCGCCCGTGCACCAGGGGTGACCACGTCGATGATCGGCACCGGCAGCTCAGCGCGCAGATCGTCGAGCCCGGCAGCGGTTGCGGTGTTGCATGCGACGACGATCGCCTTGGCGCCGTAGTCGTCGACCAGGCTCCACGCCAGCTCATGCGCATAACCGCGCACCTCGTCGAGCGGTTTGGAGCCGTAGGGATAGCGACCGGTGTCGCCGATGTACACGAGATCCTCAGCCGGGAGCAGGTCGATCGTGGCACGCGCCACGGTCAACCCGCCGAACCCCGAGTCGAACATCCCAATCGGCCGATCCACGGCCAGGGAGCCTACGCCAGCGCCAACGCCGCAACGGGGCCGCCGCCTATGGCAACGTCACCGGCAGCAGCACTTGGTCGATCACGTGGACCACGCCGTTGGATGCGTTGAGATCGATCGGGCCCAACTCCGCCCCACCGACGGTCGGTGGTGTTGCGCCGGCATCGATCGCATGCGGGCCCGGGTTCACCACGGTGAACTCAGGTGGATTGAGGGCCAGCAGCTCCGCCGACGAGAACGCCTCGGTGTCGTTCACATGAGTGAGCAGCACGGCTTCGACCACGTCGGGATCGCCGAAATCCGGGGCACCCGGAGCACTCACCGCATCAGCCACCGCCTGATTGGTGGGTGCGAGCACCGTGAGTGTTGCATTCGGATCGTCGAGGTCGTCGTCGAGGCCGGCGAGTTGGATGAGCGCAGCCAGCGCAGTGAGGTCCGGGTCTCCGAGGATCACGTCCCATGCGGTCTCCTCGGGCACCGTGGTGGCGGGCGGTGTCGTCGTGGTCGTGGTGGTCGTGGTGGTGGTCGCCGCCGGGGCGGTGGTCGTGGTGGCGGGCGACGTGGTGGTGGTGTCCCCCACCGACGTGCTCGGAGCGACGGTCGTCCCGGGGACGCTCGTGTCCGCCCCGAGCGGCAGTTCGGTGACGACGTCACACGTCACGGTGTCGTCGACCGAGAACTGGTAGTTCGGGAAGAGGAAGGAGGCGGCCTGGCCGCCGCCCGACCCGTCGTCGATCACGTCAACACTCATCGTGACGACGGTGTCCGGATCACCGTCTCGTTCGAGCACGCACTCGACGAGGCCGGACGCCGGACTCGCACCCTCCGGCAACGGCTGCAGCAGCGACACGGTGGCGGCCCAGTCATCCGGGGCGATCGTGTCGGTGTCGATCTCCCACTCGTACACGACCCGACCCTGCGAATCTGCACTGGCTCCCGCCAGCTCGCCGGGCACCGCGCCGGCCGGTCGGACCCATGAATAGGCCGTCTCATTGCCGACGGGTCCAACCACACTGGCGGCAAAGTCGGCCTCGAGCGGCTCGCCGTTCTGGTCGGCGACCTCGAGGATCAACAAACTGGAGTTGTCGGCGGCAGCGTCGTCGTCACCACCCACGAGGAAGAGCGCAAGCAGGGCACCGAGTCCGAGCAACACCAAGAAGACGAGAGCGATCGGGAGCGGCTTCTTGTACCACGGGGCCTCCTCCTCCTCCGGTTCGGGTTCGCCATAGGGGTCGACGGGATCGCCGAAGCCCACGCCTGGCGGCTGCGTCGGCGGCACGCCCGCACCCTGATCCACGCCGGTGGCCGGCATCTGCGTGGTCGGCTCACCAGCGGGGAATGCCTCGGTCGGCATCGGCGTGCCCATCGGTGGTGTCGGAGATCCGCTCGATGGGGGGTTCGGAGGCGGCGGGACGGCTCCCGGGGTGTTGGGGTCGCTCATGCAGCAAGTGTCGCAGACCGGCACCCGCGTGCGTGGACACCGACTCGATGTTGCACACCTGCCATGATCGCGAGATGCCCACGATTGCTGCCAACGACATCGAGATCTGCTACGAGAGCTTCGGCGACGACGACGCCCCGACGATCCTGCTGGTGATGGGCCTCGGAGCGCAGATGACGCTGTGGTCACCCGGTTTCATCTCCGAGCTGCTGGAGCGGGGCTTCCGTGTGATCCGATTCGACAACCGCGACGTCGGCTTGTCGACGAAGACCGATGGACCACCGCCCGACGTGATGGCGATGTACGCATCGTTCGCCGCAGGTCAGCCGATCGAGGCCCCGTACACGCTGTCGCTGCTGGCCGCTGACGCCGTGGGGCTCCTCGACGCACTCGAGATTCCCGCTGCGCACATCGTCGGCGCCTCGATGGGCGGGATGATCGTCCAGACCATGGCGATCGAACACCCGGAGCGGGTGCTGTCGCTCACCAGCATCATGTCCACCACCGGCCACACCGAGGTCGGCCAACCCGACCCCGAGGCGATGATGGCCCTGCTCACCCCGGCCCCCGAAGGTCGCGCGGCGGCGATCGATCAGAACGTCAACACGTCACGTCTGATCGCAGGTGAGCTCTTCGACGAGGTCGAATCCCGGAAGATCGCCACCGAGGTGTACGACCGCTGTTTCCACCCGGCAGGGGCGATGTTCCACATCTCCGCCATCGCTGCCAGCGGCGATCGCACCGAGGCGCTCGAGCAGCTCGACGTTCCCACGCTGGTGATCCACGGCCGCCAGGACCCGCTCGTCACCCTGTCCGGCGGCGAGGCAACCGCCAAAGCAGTGCCCGGCGCCGAGCTGATGGTGTTCGGTCTGATGGGCCACGACATGCCCAAGCGCTACTGGCCGCAGATGGCCGACGCGATCTTCAACATCGCCGCGCGCGCCGAAGGGCTCTGACCGTCGGCCAGACGTGCGTCACGGCTTCGGATGGAGGGGACGATGCCCCGTCAGGAGCTGGAATCCGTCGAGTTTCACTTCGAGCGGTGGATCGTCGAGTTCGAAGAGCCGCCATGGCCTGTCCATGAGGCCCCAGGCGATCAAGTCCGCGGCCCATTCGGTGCCCCGCTGGTCCCACTCGAATGTGCGGTCGTCCCACGTCGGGAGATCCAACCACTCGAGCAGGTGCTCCCGTTGTCTGTCGTCGACGTGCTGTTCGATCCACACGTGAGCGAGCTCGTGGAGTGCGACGAATCGAGCGGCAGATGATGGGTCCGTCCATTGATCATCGGCGTAGAGATCGTCATCGCCCATGCAGAGGATGATCTCCCAGCCTCCGTCGACGCGGTCGCCCGTCAGCGGATCCGCGTCCGGGCGTCGAATCGTGCGGCCCTGCACTTCGGAGCAGTAGTCCGTGTAGTCCGTGAAGGTCACGGCCTGCACCTCCGGCAATGGCAGTCCTGCGAGATCGAATCGGGCCAGACCCCAGGTGACGAGCTCGGCCAGCGGTGGTGTTCCGTTGTGGATGTCGACGGTCGTTCCACCCTCGATGATCTGCTGCGTCACGCCCTCCAGATCCTCCTGAGCAGCGGTGACCTCCGGACCGGGCGGTCGCTGATCCGACCACCAACCGGTTGGCAACTCCTCGGGAGACCCGCAACGTCGGGTGTCGGCAACCGACCGGAATCGTCGCTCGTGAGCAACTCGTCCATCGGCGTCGAACTCCCACCAGACGGCGATCTCACCGGGGCAATCGTCGTCGGCTGCCGACCCCTCGAGCTGCGCGAGGACCGCGAGCTGAGCAACGTCCGGACCAGGGGTGCCGTACGGCGGTGACGAGAGGTACACCGCAGCCGAATCGTTGCGGGAGCCGATGCTCCACGCAGTGGCAGGGAGGAGCTCCCACTGGTCGATGATGGCTTCTTGGCCGCTCACCGCGATCCCGGCAATCTCATCTTCGAGGATCGCGTCAGCGGTGTAGATGGACCGGAGTTCAGTGGCATCGTGATTCGACCAGGCATCCACCCACGACTGAGTGACGGCGTGCGCGGCGGCAGCCGTCTCGGCCCGGCCCGCCCGGTCGACGGCCAACCACCACTCGGTCGCCGGCAGCATCTGGTACCACACGATGCCGGTCGGCTCGACGTCGACGAACAGCACCCAGGGGGCCGGCAACGGCGGCGACGTTCCCGGCGCCGCTGCCTGGTCGTACTCGACGGGCAGCACGAGTCCGCGCAGGTCGACGAAGGGCGAGTCCGAGAAGCTCAGCCGCTCCGACACCGGGTGGAGGCCGGCGGTCACCGAATCGAAGTAGGCGACCGCAGCGTCGACCCCCTCCAGCAGCGCGGGGAACCCGACGACGCTCCGAACGTCGACCACCACCTCCTCCGCCAGGAACGGGACCGCACCGAGGCCGCCGAGCCGTCGGACCTCGAGGTGGAATTGCCCGATCCACGGCATGACCTCTGCTGCCCACTCGCCGTCGGCTGACGACCGGCCCGGACGTACCACGCCGCCCGATCCCGGTCCCGATCCGCATCCAGCTCCCGCAACAGCAACTGCGAGTGCGATCAACGCCAGTTGCTTCCTCATGCCGTTCCCTTCCGCAGGGTGCCGGATCACTCGACCCAGCCCATGGCCGGCGCATCAAACCACCTACATCGTCGCGCCGACCGCACAGTTGGCAAGAGGAAAAGGACACGAACCCGGACGAGCGTGACCCGAGCGGCAGGTCGGGCAGCACTCAATGGCGCGACGACGTGATGCGTGTGACCGAGTGGTGATCAGCGACGACGCTAGAAGTAGATGATCGTCTCGGCCTTGGCTTCGGCGTCGTCGAGATCGTCGGTGTACGCACCGGTCGACAGGTACTTCCAGCCGCCGTCGCACACGATGAACACGATCGTGCCCTCATCGATCTGCGTGGCCACCTTGGCCGCACCCGCAAGGGCGGCGCCGGCGGAGATGCCGGAGAACACGCCGCACTCCTGAACGAGGCGACGCGTCCACTCGATCGACTCTCGGGGACGCACCACACGCTTGCGGTCGAGGATGTCGAAGCCGTTCCAGTTCTCGAACACCGGCGGGATGTAGCCCTCGCCGATGTTGCGAAGCCCCTCGACGCGTTCGCCGAGCGGGGGTTCCACCGCCACGATCTGGATGTCGGGGTTCTGCTCCTTGAAGTAGCGACCTGCGCCCATCAAGGTGCCGCTGGTGCCGAGGCCGGCCACGAAATGTGTCATCTCGGGCACATCGCGCAGGATCTCCGGGCCGGTGCCCTCGTAGTGCGCACGCGGATTGGCATCGTTGGCGTACTGGTACGGAAAGTACCAATCAGGATGCTCGGCTGCGAGGTCGATCGCACGGGCAACTGCACCGTTGGAGCCCTCTTCGCCGGGGGTGAGGATCACCTCGGCACCGAACACCTCGAGCATCTGTCGGCGCTCGATCGACACGCTGGTGGGCATCATGATCTTGATCGGGTAGCCCTTGATCCCGGCGATCGCGGCCAACGCGATGCCGGTGTTCCCCGACGACGGCTCGAGAATCGTCTGACCGGGCAGCAGGCGCCCGTCCTTCTCGGCGGCTTCGATCATCGACTTCGCGATGCGGTCCTTCACCGAGCCGAAGGGGTTCTGCATCTCCATCTTGCCGAGGATGCGCACGTTCGGGTTCGGCGACAGCACCGAGACGTCGACCATCGGGGTATTGCCGATCATGTCGAGCACGCTCTCGTTGACGAGCCCCGGCAGATGCGCCGTCATCGTCGGATTCGGGTTCAGTGTGTTCGTCACATCAAGCTCCAACGCCATCGTTCCCAGAAGCATTCCGACTAAACCGATGGTTTCAGTCGGGAATCGTATCGTCGGACGTTCGATCCGGCGAGTTGGCCCGTCTGTACGGATCCAGTTGCGGTCCGCGCAACCAGATCCGCACAGACACCCACGGGTGATGTCAGACGATGACGATGCGTTCTTCGATGATCTGGTCGTCGACGATGCGGTAGCTGCGCGCTTCGGGCGCGTCACGCTTGAGACTGATGATCACGTAGTGCCACGACGGGTCCGGGGCTGCAGCCACGTCGGTCGGGCTCGGATACGGCTCGGAGTGGGTGTGGCTGTGCACCACCCCGTTGATCTCGTAGTCGAGGTCGTCGGCGGCACGCTCGGCGCGCAGGTGGTCCTTCGGGTCGATCGTGTACACCCGGGCCGACTCGGCGACGTTGCGACACGAAAAGAAGACCGGAGCACGATCGCCCGCTCCCCCGTCCGGCGCCGTCGGACCGGCGATCAGCCCACACGCCTCGAGCGGATAGGCGTCGAGCGCTGCGCCTACCATCTGTGCATATGCCTCGCGGGAGATCTCGATCACCAGGCCGAGGATAGGGCGCCGTCCAGGCCGCTCAGTCTCCGACGACACGATCGAGGAAGTCGAGCGTGGCGGCCAGGAAGCGGTCGCGTGAGGTCAGTTCGTCGTGCATGAGGTGGCCGGCGCCGTCGAGCACCACGAACTCGGTCATCGGCGAGATCGCAGCGAACTGTTCGGCGCGTGCCGGGTCGGCCACCGCGTCGACGCTGGCCGGATCGGCGCACACGATCAGCGACGGCACCTGAAACGGGGCGTCGATGTCGAGAAACGACCCGATCGAGCCCGTCAGCACCGGGTCGAGCACACTGGCATCGACGCTCAGCAGCGACGCGGCCATCGACGTGACCGCATCGAAATGCAGCACCTCCGCAAAGGGAGGGCCTGCCGCGGTCGGAGCCGCAGCGAGGACGCCCGCCAGCGTCTCGACCGAGAGGCCGGCGGCCTGCAATCGCGGCGCCGAATTGCGGATGACCTGGAACGATTCGAGCAACGAGTTGCCCTCCAGCAGCGGCGCGGAGCTCGCGTTGCGCGGCGCTGCGGGCCCCGCGACGCCGAGCGGTGGGTCTTCCATCACCGCGGCCACCACGAGCGGCGCGTGATGTTGCGCCAACGCCGCCGCGGTCGCTCCGCCGAGCGAATGGCCGACCACCACGCACGGTCGCCCCGCGGCCTGTTCGATCGCAGCCACGGCATCGCTCGTGTAGCCCTCGAGGTCGTAGTGACCCTCGGCACGATCGGAATCACCGTGGCCGCGGAAATCGAGGCGAAGCACTCGGAATCGTCCGCTGAGCATCGGCACGATCCAGTCCCACGATCGCGTCGATGCGGTGATGCCGTGCAGCAGCAGGATCGGCGGCGCCGACGGGTCGCCGTCCTCAGCAACGTGGAGTTCGATCGAGCCGTTGGTGATCTTCACGGTGCCGACGGTAGGTCGAACGGCCACGGCGTCGTGTGCTGGGCGCTCGGTAGGGTTGGATCTGCTTCGAGAGGCTGAGCACACATGGCAAAGGGCAAGAAGACCAAGAAGGCGAAAGCCGGTGGCAGCGACGGCACGCAGCTGATCGCGTCGTACAAGCGCGCCTACCGCGACTACGACATCCTCGACACCTGGGAAGCCGGCATGATCCTCACCGGCAGCGAGGTGAAGAGTCTGCGTGAGGGCAACGCCCAGATCTCCGAGGGCTACGCCCGCGTGCAGCGAGGCGAGATGTGGATCGATGGCATCCACATCCCGCCGTACACGAATGCGATCGGCTTCGGCGCCCACGATCCCGACCGGCAGCGCAAGCTGCTGCTCAACCGCGCCGAGATCGACAAGATCGACCAGCGCGTCGCCCAGGGCAGCCTCACGGTCGTGCCGCTGCGCCTGTACTGGAAAGGCGGCCGCGCCAAGCTCGAACTCGGGCTCGCCAAGGGCCGAACCAAGGGCGACAAGCGCCAGCACATGGCCGAGCGCGACGCCGACCGGGAGATCCAGACCGAGTTCAACCGCGCCAACAAGTACGGCGACGCCCGCCGCTGAATCCGCGCTCGCCGGTGACGTCCCACCACCCGATCTGCGCCGGTGACGTCCCACAATCCGGGACCAGAGGGGCACAGATCGAGTCGGGTACAGGTTGGGAGGAGCATCGGGGCCCGAGACGAACGATGTGGGCGACAGGCGGCCGGATCGACGTGGTCAGACGAGCACATCGGGGGTGCGGTCGTACAGCGTGGTGCGTTGAGCCAGCGAACGCCCGAGCGGCGACACCAGCGAACCGAACGCCGTCCTCGGTCATCTTCTGGCCGTGGATCGCGCCAGCGGCTCGGCTGATGTTCTCGTCCATCAGCGTGCCGCCGAGGTCGTTGACGCCCGCCTGGAGCAGCTGGCGCACACCGGGCACACCGATCTTGACCCACGACGCCTGGACGTTGTCGATCAACCCACGGTAGGCGAGCCGGCCGACGGCGTGGAGCAGGAGCGTCTCGCGGAACGTCGGACCGCGGCGCGCCGTCGCGTTGCAGGTAGATCGGTGACGCCATGTGCACGAACGGCAGCGGGACGAACTCGGTGAAGCCACCGGTGCGTCGCTGTACTTCCCGGGTGCGTTCGATGTGGCGCGCCCAGTGGATCGGGCGCTCGATCGAACCGGCCATGATCGTCACGTTCGACCGCAGCCCGACGCGGTGCGCCGTCTCGTGCACCTCCAACCACTCGTCGGTGGTCACCTTGTCGGGGCACAGGATCGAGCGCGGCCCCTCGTCGAGGATCTCTGCAGCCGTGCCGGGCAGCGATCGCAGTCCCGCCTCCTGGAGTCGGCGGAGGTAGCGCTCGAGCGGCTCGCCGAGACGTCGTGCACCCTCGTGGACCTCGAGCGCGGTGAACGCATGCACATGCATCTCCGGGACGGCGTCCTTGACGGCGTGGCACACATCGACGTAGTAGTCGCCGTCGAAGCTGGGGTGGATCCCGCCCTGCAGGGTGACCTCGGTGGCACCCAGTTCCCACGCCTCGCGGACCCGCTGCTGGATGTCCTCGATCGTCAGGAGGTACGGCGTGCCGCGCACGTTGAGCGAGATCTTGCCCTTGGCAAACCCGCAGAACTTGCACTTGAACGTGCACACATTGGTGTAGTTGATGTTGCGGTTGTGGACCCAGGTGACTTCGTCGCCGACGGTGTCGGCGCGCAGCCGGTCGGCGACCTCGGCCACCGCAGCCACTTCACGACCGCGAGCCTCGAACAGTGTCACCAGCTCGTCGACGCCGAGATCCGATCCGGCCTCGAACCCGGACAGCACCTCGGCCACCGCACCGCGGATCGGCGTGCTCGGTCCCGGCAACAGCGTCGGCGGGTCTGCGTTCCAGCCCGAGTACCACTGGGTCGACCGATCGCCGACGAGCACCACGTCGGCCCCGTCAGCGGTTTCCCTGGTTCCCTGCACCTGCTCGGGGAACTGGCTGCCCGGGTCGTCACGACCCAACGCCTCGCCGTCGCTGCGATCGAGTACGGCGAAACGCAGGGCGGGGTCGACCCAGTGCTCGGGACCGGCGAGCGAGTCGTCGAGGAACTCCGGATAGGCGGTGAGGCGTGGCGCGAGCGTGAACCCGCGAGCCTCGGTGACGTCTCGGAGACGGTCGAGATCGGGCCAGGGCCGTTCGGGGTTCACGTGGTCGGCGGTCACCGGTGACACGCCGCCCCAGTCATCGATGCCGGCGTCGAGGAGCACGCCGAAGTCGTCGGAGAGGTTCGGCGGGGCCTGGAGATGAATCGAGGGCGGCAGGACGAGCCGCGCCGCAGCGATCGTCCACAGGAACTCGTCGGGCGGGCACGCCGCGGCATTGCGCATGCCGGTGAGCAGCTTCGGCAGGAAGTTCTGGATGATCACCTCCTGCACGTGGCCGTGACGTCCGTGACTGGCTGCGATGGCCCTGAGCCCGTCGAGGCGGTCCTGCCGTTCGTCGCCGATTCCCACCAGGAGTCCGGTGGTGAACGGGATCTGGAGTTCGCCGGCGGCCTCCAGCGTGGCGAGACGGCGAGCGGGGTCCTTGTCGGGAGCGTTGCGGTGACATGCCAGGTCATCGCGGACCGACTCGATCATCATCCCCTGACTCACCGACACGGGACGAAGCTGGGCGAGTTCCGCGGCCGACAGCGCACCACCGTTGGCGTGGGGCAGCAGCCCGGTCTCCTCCACCACCATCTTGCACATCGCAGCGAGGTAGTCGACCGTGCTCTCGTACCCGTGCTCTGCCAACCAGGTGCGTGCCACCTCGTAGCGAAGCTCGGGGCGTTCGCCGAGGGTGAACAGCGCCTCGTGGCACCCGGCCCGGGCACCGGCGCGTGCGATCGCACGCACGTTGTCGGGCGGCAAGTACGGCTCGTCCACGCGCGCAGGAGGCTGCGCAAACGTGCAGTAGTCGCACGTGTCGTTGCACAGAAACGTGAGCGGGATGAACACCTTGGGCGAGTAGGTGATGCGGGTGCCCGTGCGGCGATCTCGAACGTGAGCGGCCGCATCCATCAACTCGGCGAGCGGCGTGGCGAGCAGTTCGGCATCGGTCGGTTCGGGCATCGCTGCACGGTACCCGCGAGTGAGTGTCGAATGCGAACTCACTGCTATGGTCTCGCTGTGCCGGAGCAACCGCCAGCGAAACCGCCTGATCACGGCGCAGGAATCGAGACGGTCGCGTCAGTGGTCGGCGACCGGTGGTCGATGCTGATCGTGCGCAACGTGTTTCGCGGGATCCGACGCTTCGACGCACTCCACGACGACCTCGGCGTGTCGCGCCCCGTACTCGCGGGGCGGCTGAGGCGGCTGGTCGATGCCGGCATCCTCGAGCGGCGGCGCTATCAGGACCACCCTCCCGCGACGACTACGTGCTCACCCCCGCCGGGCTCGAGCTCTCCCCCGCACTCGTGGCACTGATCCGATGGGGAGATCGATGGTTCGGCGAGGGCGGACGCGACCGCGGTACTCGTCCATGCCGACTGCGGTGAAGAGTTCGAGCAAGGGTTCTGGTGCGCCACGTGTTCGACCACGCTGGGGCCGAGCGAGATCAGGTCCCGCGCGTGATCACGCACATTGCGAGTGCCACCGTGCCCACGCGATGGGGTGACTTCGTCTGTCATGCCTACCGACGACCCGACGGCATCGAGCACCTCGTACTCGTGATGGGAGCCCTCGACCACGAGCCGCTCGTTCGCGTGCATTCCGAGTGCCTCACCGGCGACGTGTTCGCATCGGCACGCTGCGACTGCGGTGCCCAACGCGACCTCGCGCTGGAGCTGATCGCAGCCGAGGGCCACGGTGCCCTGATCTACCTGCGCGGGCAGGAGGGGCGTGGCATCGGTCTCGGCGAGAAGATCCGCGCCTACGCACTCCAGGAACGCGGCTACGACACCGTCGACGCCAACCTCGCGCTCGGCCATCCCGTCGACGGGCGCGACTACGCCGACGCCGCCGACATCCTGCGCGCTCTGGGTGCCGACTCGATCCGATTGCTCACCAACAACCCGGACAAGATCGAGGCGCTGACGAGCAATGGCAATCGACGTCCTCGGTCGCTCACCGATCGTGATCGCCCCGACCGGGCACAACGCCGTCTACCTCGACACCAAACGCGAGCGGATGGGCCACGCATCCTGAGGATCTTGGTCACCCGGCGAGACAGCCCGGGTCGAGCGGGGTGTGATTGACCACGGTTCCGTAGCCCGGCAGCCGGAACAACCCCTCCGCGTTGATCAGCTGGACGACTGCGTCCCCCGCGGGTTGGTCGAGCATCTTCATCTGCCGCAGCAGGGCAGCGGCCACGACGGGCGCGGCGAAGCTGGTGCCGGTCCAACGGGCCCAGTGCTTGAAGTTGTCTGGGTCGACACTGCCCGGACGTGGGAACACCTCCATCTTCCCCTTGAACTCGAAGAACGCACTGACCAGATCGGAGCCTGGGGCGCACGCATCGACCCATGGCCCGTGGTTGCTGTACGGCGCCGGGCCATACGGGTCGATCGATGCCACGGCGACCACGTCGGGAAGACAGGCCGGGAACATCGGCCGGTCCGTCGCATCGTTGCCAGCCGAAGCCACCACCACCGCACCGGTGCTGCGCACACGGCGAACCGCTGCCGACAGGGCCTCCATGTCGTCGTCGGCGTAGCCCCCGAATGACATGTTGACGATCGTCCGATCGTCGAGGTGCTTCCCCCGGCGGAGCTTCTCGATCGCCTTGATCACCGTCCACACGTCGACGTCGCCGAACGACTTGACCACGCGTACCGGCATGATTCGCCGGCCCGGAGCGAGGAGATGCACCAAACCGGCAATGAAGGTGCCGTGTCCGCTGGCCGGATCGAGGAACCCGTCGGCTGGATTCTCGGGATCCTGCCCGTCGGGCTGCTCCTGCTGGCCCGAGTACTGCTTCGACAGCGCACGCAGCATCGGCGGGCACGTTCGCTTGTCGGCGATGCCCGTGTCCAGAATGACGACCTTCGGCTTCTTGGACGAGGACCGCTCATAGGGGTGAGGTGTGTGCTTCGGTTCGGCCGCTGGCCGCGCCGTGCTCGAACGATCTCCGGAGCAGACGTAGGAGTTGTCGAGCGTCGAGCTGGCATACACCGGGTTCGCATACACCGGGCTGGCGTACACCGGGTTCGCATAGACCGGATTCGCGTACACGGGGTTCGCATAGACCGGGTTCGCATACACCGGATTCGCATACACCGGATTGGCGTACACCGGATTCGCGTACACGGGTGTGGCGAACATCACGTAGTTGGGTTCGACGCGGGCACCCCGGTAGCGGAGTTCAGCCACTGCCTCGTCGACGTCGCCGTCGATGAAGATCCGGTGCAGCTGAAGAGAACCTTCGACCTCGATCGTCTCGAGGCTGGCTTCGGCCTCCGGAAACAGCGCCAGGGCCGCGTCTCGGGCGTCGTCGTCGAGGCAGACGATTTGGTGCGGTCGCTCGGCGTGACCTCCACCGCGGCGCCCATAGGTCACCCGATTCGACCATCCGGGTCGTGGCGGTGGTGGTCGGTCTGGTCGAACGTCGGGCATGGCTACTCCTGTGGTTGTTCGGTCGGTCCTGGCTCTGGTTCGGATGCCTCGAATGGCGGTGCTGAATGGTTCGATCCTTCGGGCGCGGCATCACCCTGAGCGATCACCTGCTCGAGGATCCGGCACGTCAGCGCGGCGGTCTCCACCGGGTCGAGGGCGGCGCCCGCAGCCACCTCGGCGGCCAACTCGCTGGGCTCGAGGTAGGCAGCGGCGTCGGCGCGTACCCGGTCGAGCTCCTCGGCATCGGTGTCGTAGAGGCGGTGGCCCGCTGCATCCAACCCTGCGACGGCGGCGGACTGCAGACGCACGGCCATTGCCCACTGGTCGAGCAGGCTCGCGAGTCGGGCGGCGACCACCGCCGAAAACGCGAGCATCACCGGCTGGCCGATCACCAGGGCCGCATCGAGCGACGCCAGCTGATACCGCGCGGCACCGGAGGTGTCGCCCTGCCGCAATGCCAGCTCGGCCACGTTGCCGTTGGCGGATGCGACCTTGGGCTCCAGCTCGAGTTCCGTGTACGCCTGGAGTTCCCGTCTGAATGCCGCCTCGCTCTCGCCGAGTTCACCTGCGGTGAACTGCGCAATGCCGAGCAGATTCCACATGCGAGCACCATCGCTCACACTGAGGTCACGCTCCAGCGCCTCCACGCGAGGAGCGCAGCAGCAGCGTGATCACCCCGGCGAAGCAGCACCTCTCCCCTGGTGCGCTCGATCGCCACACCCGACCAGGTTGGAGTTCCGACGTTGTCGCGAACCTCCATGGCAGCGCCGAGCAGGCGGTCTGCCTCCTCATGGCTCCCGCGCCGCAGGTGAAGGTCTGCGAGCGCGGCGAGCATCGCGGGGCGCGCCGGCGTGCGTTCGATCAGACGGTCGGACAGATCGGTGAGCTCGGTCGTGCCGGCAACGAACTGCTGTGTCGCATCGTGGTGCGCGGCGATCGTGCAGGCAATCGTCTGGGCCAGCTGCTGGTCGGTGTCGACCAGTCCACCAATCAGGCCTCGCAGATTGGCGAGCTCCACATCGACCTCCCCCAGCCACCGACGATCCGGGGGCCGCCACGGCCCGACACGTGCGATCAGGTCTCGAGCGGCGCACAGCACCGCACGATCCGCTTCACCCGACTCGACGAGCAGGCCGAACGCAAAGACTCGTACCGACTCGAGAAGCCGGTAGCGGGTTCCGTCGACCGACTGGTCGATCACCACCAGCGACTTGTCGACGAGCGACCACACCAACTCGGCGACATCGTCCGCGAGCACCAACGAGGAGTCGTCAACTTCGTATGGCTCCGGCGCAACGTCGCCCGGTTCAAGGGCATCCGAGGAGCGCTCGATGTCTCCAGCGACGACGACCGCAGCGGCACGCAAGGTGAATGAGCCAGCGAAGACTCCAAGGCGACGAAGCGTTGCGCGTTCGGCTTCCTCGAGCAGGTCGTAGCTTCCTTGGAGCAGCCCGAGCAGCGTTCGTTGGCGTTCGGGGAGACGCCGCTCCTTGGTCCGCACGAGCGCAAAACGGTCGTCGAGGCCCGCGAGGATCTCGGGAACGGTCAGCACCGCAACGCGCGCCGCAGCGATCTCGATCGCCAACGGAAGTCCATCGAGGCGACGGCAGATCCCGGCGATGTCCGCCAGGTACCGCGTCATGTCGAGGTCAGGCCGAACCGCCGACGCACGGTCCACAAACAACGCCACGCCCGCTGACGATGCGATCTCGTCCGGGGGTGCGTCCGCGGGCGCGACATCGAGCGCATCGAGCCTCCACACGACCTCGGCGGGCACGTTCAGTGGCTCACGACTGGTGACCAGGATCGCCGCACCGGCACCGGCCAGCCGCGGCAACACGTCGGCGCACGCGTCGAGGCAGCTCTCCGCATTGTCGACCACGAGCAAGCAGCGCTGCTCCCTCGCCCACCGCTCCAGGTCGAGCCGTGTGTCGGAGTCGGTACTCGGGCTGAGGCCAACGGCGTCGGCGATTCTCGGCGCCACCAACCCGGCGCTCGTCGCATCGGCGAGCTCCACGAACCACACACCGTCGGGCCACTCACTGACGCTCTCGAAACCGATCTCCACCGCCAGCCGGGTCTTGCCGATGCCCCCCGGGCCCACCACACTCGCGATGAAACCCTGACTCAGCATCTCGGTGACACGGTCGAGTACGTCCCGACGGCCGACGAACGACGTGGACTGACGCACGAGGTTGTGGCCATCGGCCGGTGTGACGCGCATCGGACGGTCGTTGACGGCAGCGCCGATCGCATCGAGTCGAATCAATTCGACCGGCTCGTCGAAGTCGCGCACGCGGTACCGACCGAGCGGCACGTCGCTCACCGGGGCTGGGGCGCGCCGTCGGTCGAGCGTCGATCGGGTCGCCACGATCTGACCGCCGTGAGCGGCATTGACGACACGCGCCGCCTGATGCACGGCGAGCGCCACGTAGTTGTCGTTCCGAGGCTTCGCAACGCCGGCGTGCACACCGATGCGCACGCGGATCTCGCCGTCCGGCGGCCACTCCTCGGCATGCAGCTCGCGCTGGACCCGGGCACTGGCCGCGACCGCCTGGTCGACATGATCGAACGCGACCACGAATGCGTCACCTTCGGTGCCGAGGACGTGCCCGCCGAACGCATCCATCGCCGCTCGAACGATGTCGCTGTGACGCTCGAAGAGATCCGCGGCGTCGTCGGGTCGCCGCTTGAGAACCCGAGTGGAGCCTTCGATGTCGGTGAACACGAACGTCACGGTCCCCGTTGGCAGCGCGTTCGACGCGGTCGACGGCGCGCTCGCACCGGGACCTGTCACATCGCGCTCCGCGGCGAGCTCATCGTGCCAGTGTCGCGCATCGGCCGAGAGCGACTTGACGTAGGGCGGTTCGGGTCCTGAGCCAGATGCTCGCAGCGCCCTCCTGCAGCTCACGAGATCCTTCGCGTCGTTGCGTCCTGTCGCGGCAGTACAATGGAGGGATCAGCCGCGACCCGCTCGCGTGCTGCACATATCAAACACGGGGCTGACTGGTTTCGACGTCAGTAACGCTGTTCGAGTTTGCGACCCGAGTTTCTCAGACTCGCTAAACGGGGAAACCACAAGAATTGCCGATGAGCAGTTCGCTCTCGCCGCCTGATTTCGATCAGATGAGTGAAGAGTCATCGTGAGCAGAAATGTCGCACGGGGCCACTCCATCACAGCCCGGCAACAGAAGTGAGGGATGACAGCAGGAAAGACTGCTGACGGCGAGAAAGACCGCTGACATTCGGGAAAGACCGAGCGTGGTCCGCCTCGAGCGGACAGCCGACCCGTCGGTGTCACAGCGTCAGTGACAATGCCGGGAATGGTCGTAGCAAGTTCGTTCACCGGCTGATGGACGGGGGTTCGATTCCCCCCAGCTCCA
>CAWBZS010000023.1:0-5853 GCA_963793335.1 Ilumatobacteraceae bacterium
CGTCGACCAAGCCATTCGGGTACATGCGCTTCACCCCCGGACCAGGGGTCAGGGCCATCGTCCGCCGATCACCGACCTGAGCTATCTGGCATGGCGAGTGAAGCAGCACCTTGGTCGGACGTTCCGCTTCGTCGAGCTGGCCAACGACATCAACGAGCACATGCCCGACTACGTGCACCAGCGAATCACCTCGCTCCTCAACGAACAGCGCAAGAGCCTCAACGGCAGCGAGGTGCTGCTGCTCGGGCTGGCCTACAAGGCCGGCACCAGCGACTGGCGCGAGAGTCCAAGCGCCGCGGTCGCCGATCATCTGGCTGCGAGCGGTGCCGTGGTGGAGTTCTGCGCCCCGCACATCCCCGACATCAACGCCAGGCGGCCGGTTCCCACTGGTCGACTTCACGCCGGAGTCGCTGAGCGCCGCCGATGTGGTGGTCGTGCTCGTCGATCACGCCGAGTTCGACCCCGACGTGATCGCCGCCAACTCGTCGCTGGTGTTCGACTCCAAGAACATCATGCGGGGCAACGACTTCACCGGCGAGATCCTGTGAATGCTGCACCGACACGACGGGAGGCGTTGAGATGGAGCTGATCGGAACCATCGCTGCAGTCGGGCTCGGCGTGATGTTCGTCGTGTCCGGGGTCTACAAGCTCCGAGATGGCCCGGCTTGGCCGAAGCAGGCCGCCGACATGGGTGTCGGACGGCCATTGGCGCTGGTGGTGCCGTGGTACGAGATCGTGCTCGGCGCCGTGCTGATCTCGGGCCTGCTCAGCCCCTGGGCCGAGATCGCCGCCGCGCTCACGCTGGCCGCATTCACGGTGGTCATCGTGCAGCGCTGCTCGACGGCTCCCGTCCTCCGTGCGCCTGTTTGGGTCGCGGTCCAACAAACCCCTCGGCCGTCGCTACTGCGCGAAACGTCGGCCTCTTGGCGGTCGCAGCCGTGGCGATCATCGGCACCGCCTGAGAAAGCGGACGTGACGGTCGGCGGCGCCACTAGCCTTCGCCACATGCGCACCGAAGTCGACCACGGAGTCCCGACGGGCGATGCCGCCCTGTTGGACGCGCCCAGGTCCGAGCCCACCGACCGTCGTCGAATCGGTCCCTTCCTCGCCGACCGGCACACCTTCGTGATCGAGTCGCCCGACCCCGAACTGTTGGACACGGTCGACGCCTGCCTCCACGATCTCCGTCACCCTGAGGCCCACGACGCCGACCCCGAACCAACCGTGCTGCTCGTCGAACGCAACGGTCCAGCCTGGCTGAGCCACCCCTGGGCGTTTTACCGCGACGGCGAACCGTGCGAGACCACGTTGACGGGCGACTACATCGTCCCCTACGTGTTGTGGGAAGTCACCCGCCTCGTGCTCGAAGGGGCAACGGCGCCGACGATCCCGATTCATGCTGCGGCGCTCGTGCGCGACGGAAAAGCTGTGGTGCTGTGCGGCCCGTCGCACGCCGGCAAGAGCACCCTGGCAGCGTGGCTGACACACCGCGGATGGGGGTTCCTCACCGACGAGGTCGGGCTGCTCGACATCAGCGAACCGGGAACCACGATCGTTCGACCGTTCTGGCGGCCGGTCGGAGTGCGTCGTGGAGGGCCGATCGATGCGCTCGTCGACGTCCCCGGCGACGAGGAAGAGGTGTTGGTACCGGCCACCCAGCTGGGTTCGCTCGGCGCCGCCGCGCCGCTCGTGGCACTCGTGTGTCCCACGTACTCCGACGGAGCCGACGGCGAGTTGACCCCGCTCTCCCCCGCCGAGGCACTCACGACCGTTGCCGCGCAACTCCCGAGCCTGGCTCGAGACGGCGCCGAGGTGTTCCATACCCTCGCCGACATCGTCACTCGGGTTCCGGCGTACGCGCTGAGTGTCGACGACCTCGACAGGGCCGAGACGACGTTGGCTGCGTTGCTCGACCGCTCCAACCGGCCCGACGTGGTTGTGCCCGCCACCGCGGAGCCGACATGAGCACCGTCACCACCCAGGAGCCCCCGCGTCCCCACCCGGCTGTCGAGACGGCATTCCTCGCTCCCGAGGTGGTGTTGTGGGACGGGCGGCACCAACGGGTGCATCACTTCAACCCCTCGGCCTCGGCGGTGTGGCTGTTCGTCGACGGGAAACTGACAGCGGATCAGATCGCGACCGAGCTGAGCGAGATCTTCGAGACGCCGCAGGATGCGATCCGGCCCGACGTCGACGACGCACTCGCCGAGTTCCTCCGACTCGGCCTGCTCGACGACAACGCAGGACTCGCTGGCGATGCTTCGCAGGCAGCAGCGGATGACCACCAGCACCACGACCACCAGCACCACGACCACCAGCACCAGACTGCCCACACCGACGACCTGGCCGAGAGGGCGGCACACGTGGATGAGGTCGCGGTTGTGCCGCGTCCACCGGACCCTTGAGGCAGTGGAGCAAACCGCCCCGTGTGGGCGGGCACGATCAATTTCGAATCGGGTGGCCACCTCCTCGCCGTCGAGTACGACAGCGACTCCACTGCTGCGGCCCTCCGAGCACGGTGCGCGCAGTGGTCGAGCAGCGACACCGAGTGATGTCCCGGCCGCGTTCGGGGTGCGGATCGCCAAGGTCGGCATCCGGCGTCGCACCGTCGGCGTGGTCCACCATGGCGCCCCGGTCCGGCACCGGTTCGACGACCCCGACGCTGCAATCGAGACCATTGCCACGTTCCTCGCCGAGATCGGACGCCACCGGCCGGATGGTCTGGTGGCAGTCGAGGCTCGCGCCTTCACGAGAGGCGACCGCGTCGTGCTCCTCGACGTCCCACTGTCGGTCGATGTCGACGAGCGCCCGCTGCAGCGTCTCGGCATTGTGGAGATTCCGACGTATCGACCACTGCTCGACCCAGCGACTGGTCTCCTGATGCTCGGCGACCAGGCCGAGCAGCACCCGCTCTCCGGTGTGGTGGTTCAGCAGCGACACCTCCACTCGCTCGACGACGCCCGGCGCCGACTCTGGTCGCTCGGCGACGGTCCCCGTCTCCCGTGGGCAGACTTCATCGACCAGCTCACCGACCAGCTCATCTGGGACGAAACCGACCTGGCAACGGCGCTCGACCGGGCCCTGTCGTAGCGAGGCCCCGCAGGCGAGCTCAGCGACGGGCGAAGCGACGGAGCTGTCCGACCACGGTTCGTCCTCGCTCCCGTCGCGCCGCTCGATCAGGGACACCAAGCGCCCAGAGGTAGCCGGGAACTCGGTGCCACGCGAGCGCTGGCACCGCTGTGAGCGCCTGGCTCCGGAACGAGCGTTCTTCCGTGAAGACGGCGATCGCACGCGCATCTCGAGCCGAGATCTCGTGGCCCACTGCCCAGTCGTGAGCAGGATGCTCGAGGTCCAACTCGAGGCGCTCCCATGCCTGGACAATGCCGCTGGCCACTACCGCATCGACCCGCCAGTGCTCGGCGCTGGCAACCGCGGCCTCCCAATCGACCTCGGACACCAGCACGAGTTGCGCAACGTCTCTCGCCACGCGGAGTCCGGAGAACCCGCCGAGAACCAGGTGATGGCATGCGTGCAACAGTCGGTCGGGCCCGGCAAGAACCGGGATCGCCCGGCCGGCGAGTTCGATCTGGTCGCCCCGCTCGAACAGTTCCTCCATTCGGGCCCGCACGCCAAACCGTCCGATGGTGAACCGTAGGTGCAGGTCGATCTCCCATTCACGTTCATCGATCAGGGTGGCACCCTTCCCGAACCGTCGGTCGTAGCCCGGCCGCAGCTCGGGAGCAGGCCGGCGGAGGCCGGCGGCAAGGAGCGCATCGAGCGCCGCCGACCAATCGGCGGGGTGGATCATGAGGTCGACGTCGCCGAACGTGCGCTCGGCAATCTGATGGCGGTAGTCGAGATGCGCCAGCGCTGCCCCTTTGGTGAGCCGCCACCGTACACCGGCGTCGTCGAGCACTGCCGCGGTTCGAACCGCAAACGCTTCGATGAGCACCACGCCCCGCAATGCACGGTGCCAGTGATCCAAGGCAGCATCGAGCGTCTCGTTGCTCGCCTCGATGGTGCCGTCGAGCAGCGCCGTTGCGACGAAGCCGACCGTTCGGTCGAAGTCGGCCCGTGCCAGCACCTCCCGGGCGTCATCCTCCGGAATCGATGCCGAGCGCGAACTGGTAGCGGCTGCCGAGCCCGATCCGGGCAAGCCCCGACGGGCCGCCGACCGCAGCGCAGGATGGACAGGGCGTGGGTCAGCCACGCCCCGTCCCCCGGTCAGGCCGGGCGCGGCCCAAGAGCCTCAACTGCACCGGCCGCCACGAGCTCGCTGAGAAACTCAACGACGTCGCTGCTGATCTGCCCAGGCGCCACGGCGTACTCCTGTGCCAGCAAAGAGACGAGCTCTCCGATCGCGGTCGGTCGTTCGATCGCCTGCCAGATCTCGGGTGCGGGGCCAGCGGCCTCGTGCACGACGTCGTCGAGGGTCGCCACAATCAGATAGCCGGGTATCGATCGCCAGAGCACGTCTGGTCGCCGCACAACCGTCACGTCGTCGTCGAGCATCACACGCCAGCTTTGCCGATTTCCCTACGCAAGCGCTGCGCCACCCACAGCAGCGAGCCCAAGCAGTTCGTTCTGACCCATCGCGGAGCTACCGATGTCGATGTGATCATCATGGCCATTCGGCCCACGCGGTCGAGGCCGCCGGTCTGCTTCAGAGTCGCCCAGCGACCGGCCTATTCGTCGGCCGTGCAGTCGGGAGGGCCGCAGACCGCAGCGCCGAAGTACGTCTCGAGGTCTCCGCCTCGTGCTTGGCAGTTCCCGGGGTCTCCACTCTTCGAAGTCGATGTCACAATTGACGGTGACCGGCCGATCCTGCCGATCGAGGCAGGTGAGTTGGACTGCGACGGTGAAGAAGGCAGACTCGTTGCCCGGATTGGGTCGGATCTCGAACGTGTCGCCGATTGCTGGTGAGACGACTACGACCGTCGGCGTTCCGCCGCAGCCACACGAGTCACCTGCGGCGGTGACGCTCACGAGTTGGCCATTGACGGGCTGGTTGCCTGGAGCTGGAGGCCTGGGGCCGCATTCTGCGATGCGGACGTCGGCGGTGATCACAACCCCGCCCACGGGCCGACACTTTGGGGTACAGGTGACCTCCTGGGCGGAAACACGGCTGGACAGAACCGCTGGCGCCGTCCAGGCGATCGCTCCCCCGACGGCCACCTTCTTGATGGCAGAACGCCGATCAAGAGCGGAGCGTTCGGATGTGTCTGTGATCTCGGTCATCGTTCCACCTGCTACCCACTTCAGTTTGCCTCGCATCGAGGTCGTCGCGGACGGACCGCCCGGCCACCGTACCCCCGACGGTGGTTGTGTGCAACCGCAATGTCACTTCTCCGTCGGTTCGAGCAGCGGACCGTCCTCACCGGCGCCTCGTGGGAACCCGCAGATGGGGTGTCTCAGACGAAGTGTTCGACCCGCGGCGTGGGGCCACCGACCAGCACACCGACCAGGCACGGCGCGGCCGGGCCGATGCTGACGCCAGCGGCTCGCGACCCGCTACCGTCTACGACCGTATGAACAACAACTCCGCACTTGGTGCGATCAGGCGGCGGTGGTGGGTGATCCTCGTGTTCGCACTCATCGGCGCAGTGGTCGGCGCTCTCCCCGAGCCCGAGCGGGTCGAGGAACAGGTGCGAACGTTCCGTGCCACGCACACTTCTTGCTCAACGACGATTCCGCAACGACCAGCGGGGTGTCGGCGGTGTCGCCGAACCAAGTCACGTTGTTCGTGGGTACCGGCGAGGTTCCCACACGGGTTGCCGAATCGATCGGTTTCGACGGCAACGCAGCGTCTCTTGCGTCCGAGGTGACCCCCGCCTTCGACCTGGTGTCCGGCGC
>CAWBZS010000024.1:0-16354 GCA_963793335.1 Ilumatobacteraceae bacterium
CATGGGACGCCAACACCGCTGCGGTGCCTCCCCACGAGTGGCGAGTCTGACCGCCGCCATGGGCGAGCACGACGGGCGGGCCGTCGCCGGCCCATTCGCTCGCCGCGATCCTCATTCGGTTGTCGACGGGGATCGTGACCCTTCGCTTGGGCGCGCTCATCGGGCCGCCGGCGACCAGGACGGTGGCGGCTTCTCGGCGAACGCCGCCATTCCCTCGGCGGCATCGGGGCGGTTGAACATCTCGTTGGAGAGCGTGGCCATCGCGGCGAACGCAGCGTCCCGCTCGGTACCAGCCACGGAGTGCAGGACGCGTTTGGTCGCAGCGACGGCGGCCGGAGCCCCTCGGAGGATGCCCTCGCACAGGTCGTCGACCGTGGAGATGACATCGCCGCTGACGTGGGTGACGAGGCCCATCTGGCGTGCTGACTCGGCATCGAACGACTCTCCCGTGAGCATCGCTGCGGCGATCCGACTCGGGGCCACGCGACGCAAGATGGGGACGGCGATGATCGCCGGGGCGACCCCGATTCGCACCTCGGTGAGTGCGAAGGTGGTCGAGTCGTCGACCACGACCAGATCGCACGAGGCCATCAGTCCGATGCCGCCCGCCCGTACTGCACCGTTGACGGCGGCAATGGTGGGGCGCGCGGCGTCCATCAGTCGTTCCAGCGCGCCGACGAACGGCGAGGAGTCGGCAGGCGCACTTCCCGCAGCAGCGCGTCCTTGAGGTCGGCGCCAGCGCAGAACGCCGGGCCTCGATGTGTCAGCACGATGGCGCGTGCGTCAACTGTCTCGGCTTCGTCGAGAGCGCGGTGGAGGTCGGCGAGCAGCTGGCGAGACAATGCGTTGCGGTTGTGCTGGGAGTCGAGCGTGATGGTGGCGATCCCATCCACCACGACACAGTCGACCACACGGGGGTTGTCGTCGGAGGCGGTCATGGAGGACGACGGTAGCGATCGTCGGGTACTTGGTCACCAGTGCGTCATGTCCGGGGACGCTGCAACGTTGCGCTGACTACAGTCAGTGATGTGAATGACGACATGCTCAACAAGGTTCGTACCGGCCAGGGTTTCATCGCAGCGCTCGATCAGAGCGGTGGGAGTACCCCCAAAGCTCTCGGGCTCTACGGCATCAGCGACGACGCGTGGTCGAACGACGACGAGATGTTCGACCTGATGCATGCGATGCGCACTCGCATCGTCACCTCGCCTGCGTTCAGAGGCGACAAGGTGCTCGGTGCGATCCTGTTCGAGCAGACCATGGACCGCCAGATCGGCGGGAAAGGGTCGGCAGAGTTCCTCTGGGCCGACAAGCATGTCGTGCCGTTCCTCAAGGTCGACAAGGGCCTCGCGGACGAGGCCGATGGCGTGCAGTTGATGAAGCCGATCCCGGGGCTCGCCGAGTTGTGCGAGCGCGCCGTCGGTCTCGGCGTGTTCGGCACCAAGATGCGTTCGGTCGTCAAGCTGGCCAACCAGTCCGGGGTTGAGGCGATTGTCGACCAGCAGTTCGAGGTCGCCAAGGAGATCCTCGCGGCGGGTCTCGTTCCGATCATCGAGCCCGAGGTCGACATTCACAGCCCGGAGAAGGAAGCCGCTGAGTCGCTCCTTCGCGACCGGATCGCCACGCAGCTCGATGCGCTCACCGATGATCAGCCGGTGATGCTGAAGCTGACGATTCCTTCGGTCGACGACTTCTACACGCCACTGATCGCCCATCCGAAGGTGTTGCGGGTCGTGGCGCTGTCGGGCGGCTATCCGCGCGACGAGGCAAACGAGCGGTTGTCGCGTCAGCACGGCATGATCGCGAGTTTCAGTCGGGCGCTCACCGAGGGGCTCAGCGCCGGTCAGAGCGACGACGCGTTCGACGCAACACTCGGCGCAACCATCGACGGCATCTTCGCCGCCTCGATCACCTGATCATCACAGGGGTCAGACCTCTGTGGTGATCCCGCGGAGGAAGGCCTCGACGTCGGCGCGAACCTTGGTGCGTTGCATCGGTGGCAGCGCCCTGATGATGTCCCAGCGGTAGCGGGCCGTGCCCAGCCGCGGATCCATCACCGCCACCACGCCGCGGTCGGTCGCCGAGCGGATCAGACGCCCGCAGGCCTGCGCGAGCATCATCGATGCCCGCGGGATGTCGATCTCGGAGAAGGCGGTGGGGCCGAGCTGTTCGCGGCGGGCGCTGAGCAGCGGATCGTCAGGGCGGGGGAACGGGATCCGGTCGATCACGACGAGTGACAGCGTCTGGCCGGGCACATCGACGCCTTGGAACAGCCCGGCGGTTGCAAACAGGCATGTCTCGTCGTTGTCGGCGAAGGCCTTGATCAGTGCGGGCTTGGGAAGGTCACGCTGGGTCAGGATCGGAAGGTCGATGCGGTCGCGGAGCGCCTCGGCGGCCTCGTCCATCGATCGCCAACTGGTGAAGAGCGCCAACGTTCGTCCGCCGGCTGCGGTGATCAGGGCCTCGAGTTCGTCGTGGACGGCCGCTCGGAATCCTTCGGAGTTCGGATTCGGGAGGTGCATGGCGCAGTAGAGCATCGAGTGGTGCTCGTAATCGAAGGGGCTGCCGACGTCGGCAACTTCGACCTGATCATCGGCGATGCCGACCCGAGAAGCCAACGACGAGGGGATGGTCGCGCTGGTGAGCACGGCGGTTCGCTGTGACCAGACCCCCTCGACCATCGCAGGGCCGACGTCGAGCGGGGCGACCTCCAGGCGTGGGGCGTCGCGAGATCCCGACACGAACGCCACGTAGCCGTCGCGTCCTTCGATCGCGATGTCGAGCTGCTCGATGGCGCGGCCGGTCATCGTCTGGGCTCGGAGGCGTCGTTGCTTGGCGTCTTCGTTCTTGGTGTCGATTGCGACCAGCACCTCGTTCGCCCGACCCAGCCGGAGCCGGGCATCGGTCAGTACCTCTTGCACAGAGTCCGGCAGCGGGGTCGACAGTCGATCGCCGACGTGAGGGCTCAGGGCGTCGCGGAGTCCTTCGGCGATTTCTGCAATCGAGCCGATCAGCTTCGGATCGTCGAGAATCCGTCGCACGATTCCCGACAGTGCGGTGAACCGGCCGGGGGCGATCTCGACCCCGACCGTGTCGCTCATGATGTCCTCGAGCACGTGCGCCTCGTCGAAGACGACAACGTCGTGCTCCGGCAAGATCGCGCCGCCGCTGGCAACGTTGAGTCCGTAGAGGTGGGTGTTGACCACGATCACATCGGCGGCGGCGGCCCGGCGTCGTGCCTGCTCGGCGAAGCATGGGTCGCCCAACGGGCAGCGATCGGCGCCGGGACACTCGTCGCTGCCGACGCTGACAGCGCGCCACGCATTGTCCGACGGGGTCCAGTCGAGTTCGGCCATGTCACCCGTCGAGGTCGTCCCCGACCACTCCGCCAGCCGCTTGATCTCGACTTTGGTGGTCAGGGCCATTGACTCGAGTTCGAGCTGGCCCTGGTCGTCGGCGCTCATCTCGCGCAGTCGCTGGAGACAGACGTAGTTCGAGCGCCCCTTCAGGATCGCCCAGTCGAAGTCGCGTCCGATGTGTTCGGCCAGGAACGGAAGATCCTTCGTGGCCAACTGGTCCTGGAGCGCCTTGGTGGCGGTCGCAACGACCACTCGGGCGTCGGCTTGGATCGCCGGGACGAGGTACGCCAGCGTCTTGCCGGTGCCGGTGCCCGCCTGAACGACGAGGTGACGTTTCGACGCGATTGCGTCGGCGACCAGCGCAGCCATCTGCTGCTGGCCGACACGTTCCTCGGCGTTGGCGAGCGCAGCGGTGACCCTGGCGAGTGCCTCGGTCATCGAGCGAGCGCCAACGCGGCGTCGAGCTCGCGCTCGTCGAAGTCGGGCCAGGGCGCCTCGGTGAAATAGATGGCGGCTCCGGCCGCCTGCCACAGCAGGAAGTTGGAGACCCGGAGTTCGCCGCTCGTGCGCACCAACACGTCCACCGGCGGGAGTTCCGGGAGGTAGAGATGCTCCCCGATCGTCTCGACGGTGACCCCGTCGGCGGTCTGCCGAGCGGCCTCGACCGCGGCGACGAGTTCGGACCGACCGCCATAGTCGAACGCGATCGTCAACACCATGCCCGTGTTGTCGGCGGTGTCGGCGATCGCCTTGCGGATCGCACGCTGCACATAGCGAGGCGTGCGCGCCATCGGCGAGTCGAACGGGCGGCCGATCCACTGGACACGCACGTTCAGCTCGTTGAGTTCAGCGACTCGGCCGAAGAGCTTCTCGTGCAGCCCGAGGATGTGGCGAACCTCGGGGCGCGGGCGCTGCCAGTTCTCCGTGGAGAAGCCGAACACGGTCAGCCACCCGATGTTGCGCTGCACCGCCACACGTACGAGCCGGGCGAGGTTCTCTTCGCCTTCGGTGTGGCCCTCGGTGCGGGGGAGCCCTCGGCGTCCTGCCCAGCGTCCGTTTCCGTCCATGATGCAGGCCACATGGAGGGGTGCCGTTGGCTCGGCGCGAGGCGGTGGGGGATCGGCTGGCACGAACGTCCACGTTAGCCAGCCAGTCTCGACCGGGCGCGGCGTGGAACAATGGTGACGTGGGAGCTTCGATCACGAGCACGAGAACCAGTTCGTCGGCGGTGGGCGCTGCGGTGTCGACGAGCACTGGTCGTTCGGGCGACCCCACACGCCAGCTGCTCCGTCACATCATGGTGGTCGGTGGCACGCTGCGCGACTGGGACGAACTCGGCGACGACCGGTGGGACGACCGAGTCGAGCGACTCGGTGCGATTGCCGATCAGGCGGGAGCGTCGTTTCTCACGTTGCGGGCGTTCGAGCCGGGCACCGACCCGGTCGATCTGCAGTGGTGGCAGCGCGAAGTCGGGTCGTGTCATGTGATCGTCGATCCGTGCGGTGACGGTCGGAAGCGCTTCGCCGAGGCAATGCAGCGCTTGCACGGCGATGAA
This sequence comes from Ilumatobacteraceae bacterium, assembly GCA_963793335.1. Taxonomy (GTDB): domain Bacteria; phylum Actinomycetota; class Acidimicrobiia; order Acidimicrobiales; family Ilumatobacteraceae; genus Sva-07. Next base: position 4,915 of record CAWBZS010000024.1, read on the forward strand.
CCCGTCAACGAGGCGACCGTGGCCGAGGCGCTGTACACGCCGGCAGACTGCGAGCCCGACCTGATCGTCGTGCTCGGCGAGTCGACTCGGCTGCCTCCATCGCTGGTGTGGGAGCTGGCCTACGGTGAGCTCGTCTTCCATCCGATGGCCTGGCACGAGCTGTCTGCCGATCACCTACTGGAAGCCATCGCCGACTTCGCTCGCCGTCAGCGTCGCTTCGGTGGCCTCGATGAAGACGTCTGACGTGGCGCTGTCGTTGTGGCCACGTAGCGCACCGTCGTGAGCGAGCTGTATCGAGACACCGGGGTCGTGCTGCGGACCTACAAGCTGCGCGAGTCGGATCGCATCGTGGTGTTCCACACCGCCGAGAACGGCAAGGTGCGTGCTGTTGCCAAGGGTGTCCGCAAGACGAAGTCGAAGTTCGGTGCTCGCCTCGAGCCGATGAGCCACGTTCGGTTGCTGCTCTACCGGGGGCGCGAACTCGACATCGTCAGCCAGGCCGAAGCGGTCGAGCCGCTGTCACCCATGCTGTCGTCGCTCGATCGTGCCTCGCAAGGGCTCGCGGCGGTCGAGGCCGTCGATCAGTTGTCGCTGGAACGTGAGCCCAACCCACAGCTGTATCGGATGCTGGTCGGCGTGCTTCGAACGATCGCCACGTCACCCTCGCCACTCAATGTGGCAGCGTTCTACTGGAAGCTCTTGGCGAACGAAGGCATGCGCCCCGAGCTCGACCGATGCGTTCGATGTGGCGAGACCGAGCCCGGCGTGCAGTTCGTTGCGTTCGATCTGAACGAAGGGGGAGTGCTCTGTCGCTCGTGCCGCTCCGGTCAGGGGATCAGTCAGGGGGCGTTGACGATTCTGCGCGAGGTGCTCGGCGGACAACTGGTCCAGGCGCTCGCCCGTGACGAGTCGCCGCTGACCCACGAGGTCTCGTCGCTGGCGACGCGTGCTCTCGAGTTCCACATCGAACGACGTCTCAAGACGGTCGCCATGTTCGAAACCCACTAGCGACGCAACCGGGACGCCAATCCACGTTTGCGTTGCACTTCGGGTGGAGCGGTCCACCGAAACTGCAACGCAAACGGGGTGGGGTGCGTGGGTAGCCTCGGCGCCTATGCCTGCCACCGACCTCGAACAGATCGTCAGCCTCTGCAAACGCCGTGGCTTCGTCTACCAGTCGGCTGAGATCTACGGCGGCTTCCGCTCGACCTACGACTACGGGCCGCTCGGGTCGTTGCTGTTGCGCAACGTCAAGGAGGCGTGGGTGCGCTCGATGGTGCAGCAGCGCGACGACGTCGTGCTGATCGACGCGGCAATCCTCAGCCCGCCGCAGGTGTGGCAGGCATCCGGCCACCTGGCGAACTTCAGCGACCCGCTCGTCGACTGCACCGAGTGCAAGCAGCGCTTTCGCCTCGACAAGCTCGATGATCCCGATGTGTGTCCGAACTGCGACTCGAAGCACAGCTTCACCGAGGCCCGCGAATTCAACTTGATGTTCAAGACCCAGGCCGGCCCGGTCGAGGGCACAGGCGCCGATGCCTATCTGCGTCCCGAGACCGCCCAGGGGATGTTCACCAACTTCGGCCAGGTCCTGCAGACCTCCCGCAAGAAGCCGCCGTTCGGGATCGCCCAGGTGGGCAAGAGCTTCCGCAACGAGATCACCCCACAGAACTGGATCTTCCGCACCCGAGAGTTCGAGCAGATGGAACTCGAGTTCTTCGTACCGCCCGAGGAGTCGGCCCAGTGGTACGAGTACTGGTGCCAGGCACGTCTCGACTGGTACGTCGAGCACGGGATTCCGCCGGAGATGCTTCGTCTTCGGGCTCATGACGACGACGAGTTGTCGCACTATTCGAGCGGCACCTCCGACGTCGAGTTCACCTTCCCGTGGGGCTTCGACGAGCTGGAGGGCATCGCCCAGCGTTCCGATTACGACCTCAAGCAGCACGCCGAGCACTCCGGTGAGCGGCTCGACTACTTCGACCCGCAGACCAACGAGCGCTACGTGCCCTACGTGATCGAGCCCGCGGCGGGCGCCACGCGGACGATGGCGGCATTCCTGCTCGCCGCGTATGACGAGGACGAGGTCAACGGCGAAGTACGCACCGTGCTGCGCCTGCATCCCCGTCTGGCACCGTACAAGGTTGCTGTCCTGCCACTGTCGAAGAAGGACACCCTCACGCCGTTGGCTCACGACGTGCGCAAGCTGCTGGCCGATCGCTACATGGTCGACTACGACGAAACCCAGAACATCGGCAAGCGCTACCGACGCCAGGACGAGATCGGCACACCGCTTGCGGTGACCGTCGACTTCGATTCGCTCGACGATCACGCCGTCACGGTTCGCGACCGCGACACCACCGAGCAGGTGCGGGTTCCGATCGATGAACTCCTCGCCACCATCGGAGATCGTCTGGGGTTCTACGCGGCGTTCGGCAGTGGTGGCACCGTAGAAGGGCCGACCTGCCTTCGCGACTCGGTCGGCGCATCATCTGGGGGAGAGTCGTGGGCTGTTCCATCGGTGGATCGTGTGCACTCGAGGTCGCTCTCGCAGCGCCCGAGCAGGTGGCCGGCATCGTCCTGGTGGGGGCCAAGGCCGGGGTCAATTCCGACCCGACGCTGCGAGACGAGGCGATCCAAGTACTGGAAACGCAGGGGATGGCGGCTGCTTGGCGCAAGTACTGGCTTCCCTTGTTTTCGGCGTCGACATCGTCGTCGATCAAGGACTCCGCCCGATCCTGGGCTATGGAGCAGGACGTCAGCTCGGTCGTCAACGGCGTACGGGCGTTCCACGATCGACGCGATCTCTCGGCATTTGCGGCGGGGTGGGATCGACCATTGATTGGCATCAGCGGCGATCGCGATGTTGCGCCAACACCGTCCCAACTTCGGCAGATCGCAACCGGACCGAAGCGGGCACTTCATCTCGTTCCTGAGTGCGGGCACTACGTCAACCTCGAACAACCGGTGGCGTTCGACGAACTCGTTGCAGACGCGATCCGCCCGATCGTGGAACGCTCCTAGCCGCGCTGATCCCCACGGCCGTGGCCGTCTCGGAACCGCTCGCTGGCGCCGAGTGTCGGTACGCGCTTTGCTGACGTCTCAGTTGCCGGGCCGGAAGACCGTCATTGTGACGGTGATGTCGTCTCCGTTCACCGGACCGGTGAACGCAGAACCGAGTAGATCCTCGAAGGCCGAACCGGGTCCGAGCTGGAGGGTTCCGACGTTGCCCATCCAGCCCGGGTCGTGCACGAATTCGCCGTAGTAGGTGAGCTGTGCCCCTTCGTCATCGAGGCCGAGCAGGGTGTGGCGGCCGGTTCCCACGCTCACCTCGGTGCGGTTGATGTTGTCGACGGTCCATTGGTAAGTGAGCGGTGGGACGAACTGGTTGTCGACGGCTGCCCCGGTCTGTATCCCTTCCTCCGTCGGGTCGAACATCATCGATTCGGCGAGGGTCATCGGGATCCCGAACGCCGCTGTCGCGGCGTGGAAGCTCTCGTTGTCGGTGTGGAACAGTGGTGGGTAATAGCTGTCCGTCGGCACCGCAGCCAGGTCCGACTCGGGGGGAAGTGTCAGCGGTTCGTCCGACCCGACGATGGCCATCCAGGCGGTGGTGAAGCGGCCTGGACCGTGCGACAGGCCGTCGGTGAGGAGGTCTTCGCAATTCAATGCTTGCAGGGTGAACGGACGCGGTCCTGCACGATCAGCGGCTCCTGGCCGTCAGCGAGGTACTGGCGCGCGATCACCGGGTCGACCAGTGTTTGGATGCCGAATCGCTCGCAGCTGACGAGCTCGAGCGAGAGCACATCCGGGCGAGCCAGAACTGTCGTGGTGGTCGCAGTGCTGGTGGTTGTCGGCGATGGCTCTGTCGTCGTGATGTCACCGGTCGTGGGTGCAGGCTCGGTCGTCGCCACGACCTCTGTGGTCGTGACGTCGTCGAACGTGGTCGCCGATTCGTCGCTGCCGGCCGTTGTGGCCGCGTCGTCGCCACCGTTGCATGCACTCATCATCAACGCAGTGATCAGAGACAGTGCGATAGGTGTCGTGCGGTAGGGCATTGCCGTCTCCGTTCTCGGGTTCAACGGTACGAGCGGAGTGTCGAACGGCGAAGGGGCCTTCGTCCATTCAATGCGGTGTTCGGACTCGGCTTCACCTCGAACGTGCCGTCGCGCACTCGACTTCCGGCGACGTAGCGCGGGTCCGTCAACTCGGGACCCACACATGAGCACCGTTCGAACGTGTACTGAGACATCTGGCGTACGGCCCCGACCGGTGTCGAATACCCCCGGTCACGTCCGGTTGGCATCCGATCGGCCGAGGCGGTGCGACCCCCAACGGTGCCGCTACTGTCGCTGCGCACCCGACTCGAAGGACCGTGATCATGATCATCCATCCCAGCCCACTGCCCGACGTCGAGATTCCCGATGTCACGATCACCGCCCACGTGCTGCGTCTGGCCGACCAGCTCGCGGACCGAGTTGCCATCCGCGACGCCGCCGGGACGAGCTCGTACACCTACGCCGAACTGAGCGCTGCAATCCACTCGCTCGCCGGCGGGCTCGCGGCTCGTGGCGTCGTTCCGGGCACGGTCGTCGGGCTGATGGCGCCGAATGTGCCTGAGTACGCCGTGGTCTTCCACGGGGTCGCGGTTGCCGGTGGAGCGGTCACCACCATCAATCCGACCTACGGAGCCGAGGAAGTGCGTCATCAGCTGCAGGACGCGGGAGCAACGATGCTGTTCACGGTCGGCACGTTCGCCGAGACGGCACTCGCAGCGATCGAGGACACCGACGTCACCGAGGTGATCGTGATGGGTGATCCCGCTCGCGGCACGACGGCGATGGAAGAGTTGTTCGGCGCCCCGATCGAGCAAGTGGCGGTTGACCCGGCCACGCACACGGTGGTGCTGCCGTACTCATCCGGCACCACGGGGCTTCCCAAGGGTGTGATGCTCACGCACCGCAACCTGGTGGCGAACATCGAGCAGTGCCGTCACACGCTCAAGTACGGCGACGACGAGGTCGGGCTCGCGGCGCTGCCGTTCTTTCACATCTACGGCATGCAGGTCTTGATGAACGGGCTCCTCGCCAACGGGGTCACCGCGGTGTCGATGCCCCGCTTCGACATGGTCGAGGCGCTCACCGCCGTTCAGGAGCTGAAGATCACCCGATTCTTCGCTGTGCCGCCGATCATTCTTGGCCTTGCCAATGCGCCGATCGTCGACGAGTTCGACACGTCGTCCATTCGTCAGATCTTCTCCGGTGCCGCCCCGCTCGGAGCCGAGCTGGCTGCGAAGGCGGGGGAGCGGCTCGGTTGCGAAGTCGTGCAGGGCTTCGGGATGACCGAGCTCAGCCCCGTCAGCCACTGCACTGCGGAAGGCGACTACCGGCCGGGCACGAGCGGCGTGACGGTGTCGAACACGGAGAGTCGCATCGTCGACCCCGACACGGGTGAGGACCGTGGTGTCGGTGAGCGTGGCGAGCTGTGGGTCAAGGGCCCGCAGGTGATGGTCGGCTATCTCAACAACGCCGATGCGACCGCTGCAACCATCGACGAGGACGGCTGGCTCCACACGGGTGACATCGCGATCATCGACGAGCACGGCCACATGACGATCGTCGACCGAATGAAGGAGCTCATCAAGTTCAAGGGGTTCCAGGTGGCGCCGGCCGAGCTCGAAGCCTTGCTCATCACACACCCCAAGGTCGCCGACGTGGCCGTGATCGGTGTGCCCGACGACGAGGCAGGCGAGGTTCCCAAAGCCTTCGTCGAAGCCATGCCAGGAGAGAGCGTGACGATCGAGGAACTGCAGGAGTTGGTCGCCGAACACCTCGTCAGCTACAAGCAGATCAAGCATCTCGAAGTGGTCGACGCCATTCCGAAAAGTGCCGCCGGCAAGATCCTGCGCAAGGAGCTGCGTCGCCGGCCCTGATCGTCGTCGCGACCGGACTCGGCCTGCTGTATTCGATACCGCTCGGATCTCGAGCCTGCCACGGCACCGTAGAACGCTCCCCGACACCATTCACGTTGGGCCGGCATCGGCGCACTATGGACACCGAGTGTGACGTTTGACCGTTGCGGACCGAGCTCGGGCCTGGAAGTTTGAAGCAAGGCCACTGCGGGGGCAGTGGCCACAACCAACGAAATGGGGATTCATCATGCTGCTCTTCCAGCGAATGCTGCGCGTTACGGGGGGTGCGGTTGCCGCCGCTTGGGCCGCCGAAGTCACTGCCGGTGTGAACAAACACTCCGTGTCCGAGGTCTCACTCTGGAGGGGTGCCTACGGTGCGCCAGTCGGCACGATTGTATGGTCGACACCCGTCGAGGCACTCGGCCAGGTCGATCAGATGAACGCCGCGATGGCCGCGGACGCCGATCTCACAGCGCTGACGGCCAAGGGAGCGGAGTACGTCGCCGAGGCCGAACCCGACCGTCTGCTCGCACTCGTGCACGGCGAGGTCACCGACAGCGCACCGGTCGGCTCCTACGTCGGCGCTGTACGTGCAACTGCAGCGCCGGGCCAATGGGTCGGTGCGGGCGCCTGGGCGGCACACATCGCCGGCGTGTACTCGGAGGTGACCGGATTGAACGTCGTGGTGACATCGACGGTCGCTGGGCCGATGGGCGAGATGAGCTGGCTTGTCCGGCACGAGGACTCAGCGAGTATCGAGGCGGCCATCGCAGCGACGATGTCGTCGGAGAAGTACATGAACGAGGTCAACAGCGGCGGCGAGTTCTTCATACCAGGGGCGACGCAGATGTACGCCCAGCGCATGGTCTGAAGTCAGATCATCGGTCCGTTCAGAGGTCGAGTCCCTCTGAACGGACCACGATGCTGGCGCCGAGATCGGTATCGGACGCCGCTTCGCTGGTGCCCGTCGGGGTCAGTCGCAGCTGGATGGATCGCCCGCCCACATCGATGCGACGGTTGCGTCGTCAGGTGGGAGTTCGAGGCGCCAGAAGGCTTCGAGCACCTCGGTCGTGAGCCGGATGCTGTCCCATGCGGGTTCGATGCTGAACCCGTCGATGCCTTGTTGTTCGGCGAAGTCGGTGAGTGCCTGGATGGTCCGTGGGCCCACGATGCCGTCGACGGCCAGGGTCGCGCCATTGCGGTTGAGTGCTTGTTGGAGTTCTGTCGCGAACTGCTTGTCGAAGAAGTAGTAGGGCAGATTGACTGACCAACCGATGTCCCCCGAGACCGATCCGTTCGGCTCGGCGATCTGGAAGCCCCACTGGGTGACATCGGGGATCATCGGCGAGGAGCTGGGAAGCGAGCGAACCTGCCGGGCGGTCGAACCGATCCCGATTCCGTCGGCCGTGATGAGTGCCACCTCTGGTGCTGCGATGGACCATAGGGACCACGAGGCGAGATGTAGCGGTGTGGGTGGCGAGTCAAAGCTGCCAGGCCAGTCCGTCAAGGCCACATGCAGGCCTGCCGAAGTCCAGGAGACCGTCCGGGTTTGCTCGATCGCAAGCGTGCACTCCGGTTCGTTCGACACCACGTCGCTGTCGGGCGCGCCGAGTACATCGACAAGCGCCGTCGAGCGCGGCGTCCATCTCGGTCCCGAAGTCGACGGGACCGAGACCGTCAGCGCGAAGGGTGAGTGTGGAGGATGGCGACTCGAGGTGCCCGATCGGTGGTCGAGGTTCGATCGTGGCAATGGCTGTCGCGTCGGGTGGGAGGCCGAGGGCCTCACCGATCTCGGGTGTCAGCCAGAGCTGCGAAGTGAATGGGTCGATGCTGTGCTCGGTGAGGAAGTCTGCCCAGGCTGACTGGGTTCCTGGCCCCCATTCACCGTCCACGACCAGGTCGGCGCCGTGATTGTTGAGGGCGATCTGCACGGCTGCGATGTCGATCCCATCGATGTCGGGCGTCGTGGGTTCCCAGTCGAGTCGACCCCAGTACCCCCCAGTCGCGACGAGTCCGACGTGGTAGCTGTCGAGGAGCCCTTCGTTGTAAGTGAACTCGACCGACGGCACGGCAGTTCGGAGTTCACCGACCGTCATGCCCGGAGACAACCCGTCTTCGGTTGCGAGGCGGGTGTCGCCCGGTGCGACGGTGGCGTGCCAGTCCCCGAACTGCAGCGATGTCTGCTCCTGCGGCCAGACATCGCGTCTGGTGTCGACCAGAGCGACTTCGAGGCCGTAGCTGGCCCAGATGGCGAGCTGTCCGCTGTCGATGATCCGCAGTCCTCGAACACAATCGAGCCAGCCCGCCCCTTCCACACAGCCGTCACCGTGCGGCCCGATCGGCTCCACACGATCAGGGATCCCGAGCAGTGAAGTGAGGTCAACAAGCGCCTCCTCGGCCGGGACACCGAAGTCGACCGGACCCAGACCACCAGGACGAAGCACTCTCATCTCCCGCTCGCTTGGCTCAACCGTTGTTGCGACCGTGGGCGTCAAGGTCGTCTCTGTGGCAACCGGTTCGGTCGTGGTGGACGTCGAGGGCGCAGGGGTCGGGTCGGCGACAGACGACGAAGTGCCGCCGTCACCTCCACAACCAGCGGCCAGCAACAACGCCGCCACTACGGGGATCCGCGCTGCAGCACAACAACTCACCTCCACCCTCATCGTCCGCTGGCAGCACGCGGCATCGCAAGAGGCGAAGGACAGCTCACTGCACCCGGTAGCGGCTCACATCGAAGACCGCCGAATGGCTGACCGCACCGAGTTCGTCTGCGCAGACCTACCGGACGTGGCCTGTCGCATTCGACCCGGCTCGGACTTGTTCGCCAAGTGTCTCAGGTGGGGCCGTCATCCGCACGTCTCGATGGTTCGGGTGAATCCACCGCCGAGCTGGAGGTTGGCCTGGGCCGGACGCAGTGTCTGGGGCAATCCCCTGGTACCTACCGTGTGCCCAGTTGTACTCTCGCGAGCAATCGGGGCGACGACGTGAGGAGGCGTAGATGCCCAAATTCTTGCTGGCGTACCACGGCGGCGCCGATGCGCCCCGACTTCTCTGCCCGTCCTCCGAGCCGAATGCCCAGGCGCTCGGGCGGCCTGGTCACTGGTGCGTTGGAGGACATGCGTGGGGTCGCACGTCGACGGACCCGCGCCACACTTCGCCGGACCTCGTGGACTCCGGGATGGTGACCGCCACGGTTCTTGCCGGTCGGGACGGCGTCTCCAAGCCTGGTCGCGCTGCGTTCGAGTTGATCGCCGAACGCCTCGGGGTCGCAGTCGAAGACTGTTACTTCATCGATGACAGTGAACAGAACGTCGATGCCGCCAGAGAGTTTGGAATGTCGGCTTTTCACTTTCTGGGCGACGTCGCGGAAGTTCGGCGGGCGCTCGTGGAGGCCGGCGCGCTACCCGAGCACGACCACACGGCCTGATCAACACACACGAAGCGACATCCGCGTCGGCGCGACGGCGCTCAGTCCCAAGTGGCGATATTGCGCTAGTCCACGCCCAGTAGGCGCTTGGGGGTCGCAGCAGTCGAAAGAAATCGGTGACCGGGCTGTGTGTTGTGTCTCGGACCGATCCGGCTGCCACAGTTCGCCGGAGGCCGAGTGCAAAATGGCGCCGGTCTCGGCCGCGGTTGTGAGCTGGGTACCAACGCGCTGTTCCCGATCGGAAGGTGCCGACCTTGCGCCGATGTGAGAGGTCGCCGGCAGGTGAACTCGCGGCATCGTGGCAACGACCTCGACGCCGTTGTGGCGTTCCGGTCAGCCGCCCGGCGGACGGAACGTGGGAGTCACCGCCGCTGCAGCATCGAGATCCTCCGCCGTCAGCAGCGGCGTCAGCGAGATCTGCACTGCTCCCGACGCGTTGACCATCAACGAAAACGACGTAGCGCTCGCCTCGTCGGGAAAGTCGCAGATGCCGTACACATCCGTGTCGCCGAATGCGTAATAGAAGCTCTCGACAGATCCGCCAACGGATTCGATGGCCGCCGTCGCAGCGGCTCGTCGCCGAGAACCGCCTTCCTCCATGAGCCCCTTGACGCCATCACCGACGTAGTTGCCCTTCACCAGATACTTCGACATGGTCGATACCCCTGTTCAGTCGTGGCCGCGCCACCCCCTGGCACGGCCCTACAGACCGTAACACCTGGTCAGGGCGGCGGCGACAGGGCCATCGCATGAACACGATCGGCTTGGGCGCAGCTGACTCCGGTGACGTCGCCGGTCTCGTCGGTGGTGTACGTGCCACCGTCGGGTAGCTCGAGCCCCGCTTGGTCAATGGCATCGTTGCGCCACATCACCCGATGACCGAGCACGTCGACGGGCGTCGAGGACGGTGCACTCGAATGCGGTCGGCGATCGCGTTGTGTGCTGGCTGTCGGACCGATCCGGCCGCAACAGTGCGCCGGCACTGCAGCGCGATCTTGTCGCGCCGTGAATGTCGAAGCGTTGCGGCGCTGCCCGCTGAAAGAGCCGAACTCACTCGATGCAGTCACCGAGGTTCGGGTGGCGGGTTGATGGCAATGAGAGCAGCGTCGATGAGTGCGTCGAGGTTCTCGGGGTCGATCCACCCTGGCTCGACATGTTCGACTTCGCCAGACGAGGGTCCGAGCGCTCGTTGGTGTGGCTCGCGGAAGACTCGAAGAATCGGTATCGAGCCGGTGTCGAGCGCAGCTGAGGCGGCGTTGACACGTAGTGCCCAGACAGCGACGGTGCTTCGAGGCTCAGGCCTCGAGTGCGGCGGCGAGTCGTTGCAGCGTGGCCGCCATGCCGGCCTTGTTGTGGGTCTCACGATCGTCGACCCCGGAGATCTCTTTGGACATGGGCTGAAACTCGTCGGGGATGAAGCTCAGATTGAACTCGGTCACAACACAGCCGTCATCGGTGGGCTGGATCTCGTAGCCCCAGCGGGAGAAGCGGAATCCGTCGGAGTCACCCTCGAAAACGAAGCGCCGGTTGTGTTCGCACTCGACGACGACGGAGCGGGTGGTCCACTCGAAGTCGCCGTTGCGGTTCTCGCCCTCGAACCAGGCACCGGTCGCCGGTCCGCTCGCGCCGTCGACCCACCGGGCCGTGTGGCACTCGGGTGACCATTCACCCATGCGGGTGATGTCGGTCACTGCGGACCACACTGCGGTGGGATCGGCGGCGATCGTTCTGCGGACTTCGATGCGGTCGTGGCTCACAACGTCACCCTAGGTTCTGGCTCGGTTCGGCGTGCTCTCCGGCGCGATATCGGGGTAGATCCCGAGGGAGTCGGCGGCGAACGGAACGCTTGCTCTTCGCGGCACCAACGTGGTTCCCGGACATGTACGACTTGGGCCGGATCATCCGATTCGATTCAGGACCCACAGGCGCCCTGACCGACCGTCCCGAGGCCACTCGCAAGACCGACGCCGTGCACGGCGACCCGCCTGTCACCTCACGTCGCTTCGGAACTGTGGGAGTTCAGTCTGCGCACCGGGCAACGATCGACCACCGGCCGAACTGCGCGCGATTGGGTGGTTCCTGAGTGCCGGTCGTGAGACCTG
>CAWBZS010000025.1:0-10576 GCA_963793335.1 Ilumatobacteraceae bacterium
CCGCCGGGCGTGGCGGCGAACCAGATCTCACCGCGTTGCATCGGCCCAGTCCTCCCAGTCCTCGGCGGGACCCCAGTCGGCGATCGTCGCCAGGGCCGACTCGCCCTCGGTGAGCGGCAGTGCCTCCCACCGGTCGGCGTCGTGTTCGGACGCCAGTCGGTTCAGGTGCCGGCGCACGGCGTCTCGCAGGAGTGCCGATCGGTCGACGCCGAGTTCGTCCGCCCACCGTTGGATCGCTGCTGCATCCTCGTCGTCGACCCGGAAACTGAGCATCGTCATACAGACAGGATATATCGTCATACATCTCCCTGGACGGTCAGGACGTTGCGGCCACGTACAACTGTGCCGAACGTGTTCAGCAGTCAGCGAGTGCGGCGAGTGCGTTGCAGATCCGGCTGCGCGCATCGTGCAGACGTCCGATGCGTCGTGTGAGCATCGAGACGGGCTGGGGGCCGAGATTGTCGAACGATGCGGCGCACTCGACGTCGAGACCTTCTTCCGTGCCGAGCGCGATCTCGGTGGGGATCGACCGAACGGTGCGGGTGACCGGAGCGACGACGACCCGGTTGAGGTGTGCGGCGGCGACGTCGCGACTGACGATCAGCACCGGCCGACGCTTGTCCTCGGCTTCGGCCCACCAGATGTCACCCTGACGGGGCCGAGTGGTCACCACGGCTCGTCGGCGATCATCGCTCGGGCGTTGGCCTCGGCGGCGGCGAGTTCCTCGGCGGTCTCGGGGGTCCGCTGGTAGCCGGCGATGATCTGGTCGCCGATCGCTTGTCGTCGTCGCTCCTCGATCAGCCGGAGCACACCGGCGCGCACGACATCGGAGCGAGATGCGAAGTCGCCGGCGTCGACGAGCGCGTCGATGGCTGCGGCGGTCTCGTCGTCGATGCGGGTCACCAGCTGCGGCACCAGATCAGCATAGCAAGACGTCATGCAGAACGGGATGCACGGCCGCGGCTGTCCGATCGGTGGCGTTGGGTGGATGCGCTCATGCCGTGGCCGCGAAGTCGGGTGCGGCGAGGATGAGGCGATCGACGTGGACGCCTCGGCGTCGACTCGCCTCCTGGAGTTCCTCCCACTGCTCGATGGGGATGTCGGCGCTGATGCGCATCATCCCGGGCGGGATCGGCCCGGGGAAGGGGATCGGTCGGTGATGGCGGCGCATGGTGAGTCCTCGGATCGTGATGTGACGGTGTGCGAGGAGGGAGTCGGTCGTGCGAGTGTGCGCACGCGGGTGTCACAGGGTTGGAGCGCCGGCCGGCGGAGCACGACGGCGAAGTGTGTGGCGTCGTCGGCTGCAGGTGACCCGCAACTGATCGAGTGGCTGGAGAACGGAACCGGCGAGGACGCTCGTGGCGGGCCGAGTTCACCGCCAGGAGTGCGGTTGACCGGTGATCCCAGCGAGGCGGGAGGCGGCGAAGGGCCTCGTGCCGGCCGGGTGCAGGCCGAGCGCTTCGTCGGTGAGATCGGCGAGACGTTCTCCGATCGCCGGCGTGAACTTGAAGCCGTGCCCGCCGAAGCCGACGCCGACCACGATGGGCCCGTCGCGATCGAGCACGAAGTCGTCGGTGGCGCTCGACGCGTACAGACAGACGGTGCTGCGCACTGCCGTGGGCTCGACGCCGGGCAGCCAGTCGCGGGCGTACGCCTCGAGCGCCTCCACGGCGTCCGGAATCTGGGCGGGGCGATCGTCCGGGTCGATCACGGGGCCGGCGCCGTGCAGGCCGGCCTTGACGAGCCCGTCGGGAGTGCCGAGCCCGTACGCCAAGGGGTCACCGCGCTGGATGAAGCTCGGCCACGGCCCGCTCGTCGGCCGGAAGAACGCCACGGTCTCCGCAGTCACCGTGATGGGCGGCACCAATCGGGCGGCGACGTCCGGCTCCAGCAGCGTGCTCGACCAGCCGGCGGCGGCGACCACGGCGACACGGGCCGTCACGACGTCGTCGCCGATCGTCACCTCGACGCCGGAGCCTGCCCGTCGGACCGAGCGCACTGGCGCCTCGAAGCGAATCTCGGCGCCGGCGGCGGCCGCCTGATCCCAGCAGGCCTCGAGCGTGCGATCTGCGAGGACCCGCCCCCCGTCGGGTTGATGGAGCACCGGCCCGTCGAATCGCAGCCCTGGCCATCGCGCCGCTGCCTCGGGCGCCGTCAGCATCTCGGCGCGCACGCCCTCCGCAGCACACGCCGATTCCACCGCGGCGAGTTCGGCGTCGTCGCCGTGATCGACGACCCCCGTCGCATCCAACAGTGGTGCCCGGCACCGGCCTGCAGCAGGTGCCAGCCGGCCAACGATTCCTGCGCCAGGGTCACGTACGCCGGATCGGTGTAGCCGAATCGGAAGATCCGCTCCGCGCCGTGCGACGAGCCGCGATCGTGTCCTCGAGCGAAGCGGTCGACGAGCAACACCGACCTGCCCCTGCGAGCCAGTGCCCACGTCGTCGCAGCCCCGGCCATTCCCGCACCGATCACGACGACTTCAGGCATCGCGACAGTCTGCACTGTCTGGGTGGCGAGGATGCCTTCGCTGGGCGTCGGAAACCGGCAGTCGATGGCGACCTCGAGTGCGGCGCAGATCTCGCGCATGCGTGCGTCGCTGAGTCGACCGAGACGCTCGACGAGCATGCCGACCGAGACCGACTCGACCGAGTCGAGGTTGACGGCGGAGCGCCGCGGCACGGGGTCGTTGTCGGGTTCGAGCACCACCTCGCTCGCCAAGTTGCGAATGGTTGTGGTGCACGGTGCGACGAGGGTTCGACGCAGCCTCGGGATGGCCGCGTCACGAGTCAGGACGACGACCGGTCGGCGACCGATCTCGGGTGGCTCGCACCACCAGAGTTCGCCGCGACGAGGAAGATCGGTCACCGGCCGGCGGCCTGACGGAACGACGCCAGGTCGCCCCACTCGTCGGGCTCGTCGAGTGGATGGTCGACGTAGGCGGTGGCGTATGCCGTGTCGATCTCCGCTGCCCGGTCGCGGGCGAGCAGCGCCGACAGCGCCTCGTCGATGAGCTCCGCATCGTTGCTGGCGGAGCGGGCCCGCCGAGCGCGGTCCAGCAGATCGCTGTCGACGGTGGAGGGGGTGCTGGATCCGCGCACCGTGTCAGGTGCCACAAGTATGCCAGTCGTGGTGGTGTTGTGACGGTTTCAGCCGGGCTGGATCATCCAGTACCCGTCGATCGACGCGAGGTGGCTCGATGCCGGTGCCGGCCGTGGCGTGTCGATCATCGTGTCGCGGACCTCGCCGATCCAGGCGCTGTGTTGGTACTCGTGGTTGATCAGCGAGCACACGAGGCCGATGGCCACCACAGTGAGTTGGTCGGGGGCACCGACACGTCGTTGTGCGATTCGAGCGAGCGTTGTGCTGGCGCTCGCCGCCACAGCGTCTCGGTACTCGACGATCGCTGTCACCGGAGGCAGCGGACTGCGGTCGGGCTCGGGGGTGGCCGAATCGAACAGTGCATCGAAGTGTCGATCGATTGGGGGTTCGGCTGCGGTGAGATTGCGGACCATGTAGTGGCAGACGGCGGCCTGGTGGCCGAGATGCCAGCCGATGGCACTGCTGTTGTCGTGCGGTCGCCACACGATCTGCTCCGGCGTGAGCCCGGCGACGAGTTCGGCGGTGTATCGCCGCGCGAGGTCGAGTTCGTCGACGAGGTCATCGAGTGACAGTGCTGAGTTGGAGGTCGATGGGTTGGCGGTCATCGGGTGGGCTCGATTCGGTTGCTCGCGGTGATCGATTCGACGGTTCGTTCGGCAGCTGCCAACGCTCCTTCGATGTGACCCGCTGCTTGGTGGGCGGTTTCGGTCGAGGACCAGTGCAGGCGGCCGCTCCAGGTGGGGTGCTGCAGCAATGGCGAACCGTACAGGTCGTAGCGCTGGCCGGGTCGGGAATCCGGGGGCGTGGTGCGCTGGCCGAACCGCGAATCGCAGATCATCACGTCGGTCGGGCGAGCGCTTGTGGACCGAACAGGCCTGCGAGTTGCTCTCGGACACGTCGCTCGTGGTGATGTTCGCGTCCGGGCCCGGATTGGCCGAACCCAAACAGCATCACGGGATGCCCATCGGGTCCGCTCATGTCGTGCACCTCGTGCAGTGGCCCGTCGGCACAGCTCGCCTGACCCGACAAGCCGGCGGACCGCCAGAACAGGTCGTTTCAACGCGACCGCTTTGACGGTGTCGGCCCATCCAGACGGGGATGGCGGATGCCACTGCGGCGAGGTCCGGTTCGAGTGACGCTCGGAACCAAGCCCGTGGCGATGGCGAGCGATGGCGGGAGCGCCACGACAGCGCATCGTGCGGCCAGACGCTGGTCGCCGACGTGCACGAGCACTCCATCGTCGGTGGGTTCGATTCGTTTCACGCCGCAGCCCTCCTCGACGGTGCCGGATGGGAGTTGGCGGGCGAGCGCCTCGGGCACGGCGCTCGCTCCCTGGCTGAAGCGCCACGCCGGCGGCGCTTGCCATGGCACGCGTCGTGTCTGACCGTGCGCCGAGACGAGGGCGTCGCCCTCACTCCACTGTTGATGCGTCGGAAGACCAAGACGATCGACCAGGGCCGCGATGCGCAACTCGCCAGGCCAGAACCATGTCGCACCCAGGTCCACGTGCCCGCCGGGAACCGGACAGCGAACTCATGCGGCCACCGACACACGATCTGGCCTCGAACACCTTGACGTTCAGGCCGGCACGGGTGAGCCCATCGGCCACGGCCGCCCACTGATCCCGCCGCCGACCACGACCACATCGAGATCGCTCATCGAGCCGTCGTCGTGAACAGCGTCGGCGTCGAGATCAGGACGTGGGGCGGCGGCGTGCTGCGGTGGCGGCGTGGGGTCGTGGGTCTTCATGGTGACTCCTCGGTTGGTGACGCTGACGCAGGAGGGAGTCGGAACGACAGCGCCGAGTGGTGAGTGGCGCAGAGAGTTCATTGGACTTGGATTCCCGGTGCCACTTTCACAGCTTCGAGCGTGAAACTTGGAATCACCAGGGCGTAGTCCAGGGGGATGATCACCACGTTGTCACGGCGGCGCTCCATCGGCTGGATCTCTCGTGTGGTTGGTACTCACCGTCAGCAGCGGTGAGGTAGCTCGATGAGGAACCGGATGTTGGCGTCGGCACTGACTTCGGTCGTCCGCCGACGCTGTGCCGGTGTTCCGGGGAGATTCTCGAACCGAACAACCATGTGGCTGTTCACCTCCTCGAGTTCGACGATGCGGCACACGGCGACCGGATCATCGGGGTCGCCGTGCTCGCCCACCAGGATCAGGGCGCCCGGCACGATGATGCTGGGGTGGGCGGCGTCCTGGAGCAGCGACCCGGGTCGATCCGCTCGAACCAGCTGCACGCGGTTGATGCCGAAGTCCGACTCCTCGTCGCGCGACGGCCGGGAATGCCTCGACGACGCCTAGTGTCGGGTCCGATGTCGATTGGGGAGCATTCGCGAACGATCGAACTGGAGGCTCCTGCGACCTGACACCGTGGCCATCGGCGGCACTCCGGTGGAGCTGCGCCCCCGTCCACGGCTGGTGATGCTGCGCCTCCTCCTCGATGCGAATCAGACGGTGCGCACGACCGAGCTCGCCGATTTCATCTGGGCCGACGCTCAACCCAAGTCAGCGGCCAACTCGGTGGCCCGGTTCGTCGCCGACCTGCGGTCAGCGCTCGGGAGCGAACGAGACCGAATCGACACGGTGCCGAACGGCTACCGGGTGAACGTCCTCGACGGAGAACTCGACGTCGACATCGTCCAGCACGCGCTGAGCGGCTACCGGCAGGCGGATGGGGCCGACCGCGCGGTCCGACGCAACGCTGACCGCCGCACTCGAACTCGCTGGCGACGACCACAACCCGCACCTCGTCGACACGGTGGATGCAAACCGGTATCTCACGGTCCACGACGGCTTCCGCCTTGCGGTGTTCAACGCCTACAGCGACGTCCGCCTGCGGCGCGGCCGCCACGACGAACTCGTTGCGGTGCTCGAGTCGGCGCTCGCCCGCCGACCGTTGAACGAGGGGCTGTGGGCGGCGCTCATGGTCGCCCTCCAACGTTCCGGGCGAACCACCGAGGCGCTCCGGGCCGGCCGGCGAGCACGACGAGCGCTCTCCGGCGTCGGCCTGGAAGTCGGCGACCAGATCACGATGATCGAGCGGCAACTCGTCAGCACCAACCGGGCAGACGAGTTGCCGTCGAGCCAACCCGACCGGCCGAACGACGGGATCACGGCTGCACAAAATCGCTTGATCGGTCGCGCCGACCAGCTCGCCGCCGTCGAGATCGCCCTCCAGCAACACCGCGTCGTCTTCGATCCTTGGTCTGGGGGGCCTCGGCAAGACCGGCTGGCACTGGGTGTCGCGCACTTGCTCGAACAGTCCGGCGTCGAGGTCCATCGGGTCGGTCTCCAGGACGTCACCGACAGTGCGCTCGTCGCGTCGGTCGTTGCCACCACACTCGGGGTCCCGTCGTCGTCGGCGCAGGTCGATGCAACGTCGTTGGCGCACACTGTGCGAGGGCAGTCGTTCGTGCTGCTGCTCGACAACTGCGAGCATCTCGTCGACAGCGTCTCAGCGAGCTCGTCGACGCCATCGTCCGAGCGGCTCCCGAGATCGGCGTTCTCACGACGACTCGCCTGCCACTCCACGCCGGTCGGTGAGTACGCCTTCAACCTGGGCTTGTTGCCCTCGTCGAGCGACCGCCCGGAGTCGACGCCCGCATCGGCACTGTTTCTCGACCGTGCGTCGCCCCACCTCGACCGGAGACCGAACAGTGACGACCTCGCCGACATCAACGAGATCGCCGATCTGCTGGGCGGGCACCCGCTCGCCATCGAACTCGCCGCCGCGCAACTCGCCGAGTGCTCGATCGAGTCGCTGCTCAGCCGACTCGTCCATGTGGCCGATGCGTCGCCAGCGGTTCGAGGAGGATGCGGAGGCGGGAGCCGGGGACACCTTCGGCGCGCTACTGAACTGGTCGTGGGACCGGCTCGCACCCACACAGCAGGCACTCCTCGCGCGCCTCGCCACCTTCCGCGGCGGCTGCACGCTCGAGGCCGCCACGTCGGTGTGCTCGGAAGGGCATCCGATCGGCGCCGATCTCGCCGCGCTCGTCGACCATGGCTTCGTGATCCAGGTCGGTGCACCAACCGACGTCCGGTACTCGATGCCCGAACCCATTCACCGCTTCGCACGCGAGCGTCTCGCTGACCGAAGTGCCGTTGGGGTGTTCGAAGACCGGTTGGTTCGGTGGCTGACCGAGGTCTCCGAACGATGGTCGATCGCCGACACTCACGTGTGGGCCGACGCGAGCAGCGACTTGCTTGCCGAGCGCCACAACCTCACGGTTGCCCTTCGGCGCTTGGACGAAACCGGCAGCAAGGAAGAGCTGGCATGGCTCGCCGTCAGGTCGTCCGGCATGTGGATCAACCACGGGTTCGCGCAGGAAGTGCTTCGCTGGCTTCGACCGCTGGCCGACGACGCCGACTGCTCGACGGAGGCCAGGAGCGCCGCCGCTGCGATGTTGCTGTCGGCCTCGCACGCCCTCGGCCAGCTCGACGACCTGACCGGACTGGCGATGCAATCGATCGTGCTGGCGAGCGGGCGACCCTTCGACTGGATTCCCGCCGTGGCGTCGTTCATGGGGATGTGGAGCGTCTTGTCGCCGGCACCGATGAGTTCCGAGGAGTTCAACGATCTGGCGAGATCGGTCGCTGAACAGTCCGCGTCACCACAGGTCAACCTCGCGCTGTGCGCCCTCTATCCGGCGCATCTCGAGTTCAATCTCCGTCGGTACGAGACCGCAGCCGAGCTCTTCGCCACAGCCCGCGAGTTGGCGGTGCGACCCGGCCGACTCCTGCTGGTGGCCGACGCCGGGCTCGGGTTGTCGCTCTTGATGGCCAAACGAAGCGACGAGGCCCGCATCGCTGTCCACAACTGGACGAGTCGCTCCGACACCGACGAATGGCATTACATCGTCGACCTGTTCCGATCGCTCATCGTGGCGAGTGTCGATGATGCGTCTGCTGCGACGTCGCAACTCGTCGCCTGTGTCCGTGCGCTGCGACCTGCCGCGGTGTGGGGCCGAGCCGATGAGATCCAGTCGACGTTCGGGGTACTTGCCGGACTCCGAGGTGAGCCGCGTCTGTCGGAGGAGCTCCTGTCGACGGTGGTGGTTCGAGACGTGCTGCTGCTCGGCGTGATCGCTGAGCACCTCGCAACCCAGCGGGGCACGGTCGACGACGTGAGCTGGTTCGGCATCCTCCAGGATCTCTGGACCCGTGTCCTGCCCGACGACGATGCCGCGGCGCCTTCATCTGCTGGCCGGGCGTTGGCGTTCTGGACGTCGGACAGCCACGCCGACGGCTGACCGCTCACTCAGAGCGGACTCATCGCCAACTCATCGGCGTCTGGTTGGGTGAGGGCTCCGGGCCGGCGCCCGGGTTTCGAACCGATCACCAGACAAGGGGCAACTTATGGTCAACAGGCAACGGCGGGCGAAGGCCGAGCGTGGCGGTTTGTGGAGGTCGCGTTGGGCGGCCATCGGGGCCGCCGTTGCCGTCTGTCTGGGTGGGGGTGGCATCTTCGTTGCCAACGCCGCCTCGAGTGCCCCGTCATCGATCGTCACGGTCGACCCGGTGCGCATCCTCGACACCAGAACCGACGTCGGCCTGCCCGGACCGTTCGTGTCGGCGGTGTCGCAGAAGCTGCAGGTGACGGGTGGGTCGGTTCCTGAGGGCGCGACGGGTGTGTTGCTGAACGTGACGGTCGCAGGGCCGTCCGCTGCTGGCTTCTTGGCGGTGCGCCCAGGTGATGCCACTGGTGCACCGGCGACGTCGTCGTTGAACTTCGATGCTGGTGCCGTGGTGCCGAACTCGGTGCAGGTCGGTTTGCCGACCGCCGGGGCGAACGCCGGCAAGATCGACATCACCTATGACGCCTACGGGGTCGCTGGACCGACCACCGAGGTGCTCATCGACGTGGTTGGGTACATGACTGCCGCTGGATCCGGGTCTGGCACGGCCGGACCGCAGGGGCCTGCCGGCGCTCCCGGTGCCCAGGGCCCGATGGGTGACGCTGGCGCTGCTGGCGCGCCCGGCATCCAGGGTCCCAAGGGTGATCCCGGTGCTCCTGGTGCTGCTGGCGCGCCCGGCATCCAGGGTCCCAAGGGTGATCCCGGTGACGCCGGCACGCCTGGCGCAGCCGGCCCCGGCTACGACCTGGCGAACGTGGTGTGGGTCGCCACGTCCGGCGGCGACTTCACGTCGCTGTCGGCAGCGCTGGCTTCGATCACCGATTCGAGTGAGACGAACCCGTACGTGATCAAGATCGCCCCCGGCATCTACACCGAGACGGCTCAGGTCGTCCTGAAGAACTACGTCGACGTCGAAGGCTCCGGCCAGGACGTCACCACCATCACCTGTGAGTGCGGCGTGAACGGCCAAGGATCAACAGGCGCCGCCACGTTGCTGGCAGGGGAACCCGGGGTGGACAACATCACCGCAGAGATCCGTCACCTCACCGTCAAGAACACCGGTCCGACGGCGGTGATCGATGAAAACCCTCAAGTCGTGGGAATTGCCAGCGCTAACTCGAGCGGCTCGTTCTCGCTCAGCCACGTCACCGTCATTGCTCAGGGCGACGGCACCCAGTTTTCCGCAGCCGGGGTTGTGGTGGTCCAGTCTGGCGCCAGACTCGACCACGTCACGGCAACCGCCTCCGGGGCAAGGTTGGTCAACGGGATCTACTCCCTCAGTGCGCCCATGACCATGGACAACGTCACCGCCACTGGAACCGTCGGAATCGTTGTGCTCGGGACTCCGTCGCCGACGATTCGGGATTCGGTCGTCAGCGGAGGAGTGGCCAGCATCCAGCAACAAGGCACCTTGCCAGTCAAGGTGGCCGACACCACCCTCAGCGGGCCGGTCCTCGTCGCCGGCGATGGAGGGCTCGCCTGCGTCGGCGTCCACGATGCGTCGTTCACCGCGCTCTCTGCGACCTGCGGGCCTGCCGAGCCGCCGCCGGCTGGTCCGGCTGGTCCGGCTGGTCCTGAGGGTCCCGCTGGTGCCGTCGGTCCTGAGGGTCCCGCCGGACCCGGCAATCTGCGGTGGGCCAAGGTCGATGCCGACGCGGCCTCTGCAACGCTGCTGTCCGGTTCGGGTGTCACGAGCGTGAGAAACGCCGGTAGCGCCACCGAGGTCATCTTCGATTCCTCGATCGTCGGGTGTGGTTGGACGGCGACACTAACGACAACGCGGGGGGTGCGGTGCTCGCCGGGGAGATCGGCATCGAAGCCAGAACGAGCAACGCGGACGAGACCTCGCTGTGGGTGAGGACCTACGACAGCGCTGGTACCCAAGGGTTCCCGGATGACAGCGACGGATTCACCGTGATGGTCAGCTGTCCCTGACCTCGAGTGTTGGGAGTAGCCCTGGTCGTCATGATGCAGGGCTGCTCACCGCCACGGCGAAGGCCTCAGCTGAGTGCGTCGGTCGCTGAGTGCGTCGTGGTCCAGGCTGCGATCAGGGTGCGGCGATCCCGCTTGCCGGGTCGATCCGCTCGAACCGGCTGACCCGGTGAATG
>CAWBZS010000026.1:0-29619 GCA_963793335.1 Ilumatobacteraceae bacterium
AGACTCCCATCGCCCACCCTGTACGACGTGGTCAGAGGCCATGTCGTTCGACCGGGCCGGTTGCGAAGAGCCGCCAGGTGCACAACCAGATGCACAGGAGTTCTCGCCATCAATCCTGACGCACGCCGTGCAACGGATGTTGCGGCACGAGTCGACACCAGACATCACGTCGTCGTCGGGGTTAATCCGACGACGTGATCCAGCCGGTGACGCCGGCTTCTCCGTTCGATCCGGAGATGAAGTAGTGGTACTCAAGGCCGTCGTAGGCGCCCTCGCCCACGTAGTGAGCCTCGCCGTAGTTGTAGGGGACGAGCCCCTCTGCGAACGGCAGGACACCCTCGAGGTCGACGAGCCCTTGGGACGTTCCACTCCACGTGCCCTGATCGTTCGTCAACGTGGCTTGTCGTGCGGTCCACGTTCCTCCAACCGTTGGATCGGCGAGTCGCGTTTCGATCAGCAGATCCTCGGTGCCGCTCACCCGAGGATCTGACATCTCGGGCTTGCACACGAAGCGTTCGACGATCACGTTGACGCCGTCAACCATCTCGTCGCTCACGGGTGTCATTTCGCAGAGGCCCGTTCCAACCACAACGATTGCATCGTCGGGTGGAACTGAGGGGTCGGCCTGCGTGTCGCCCGAGCAGCCCACCATTCCGACGGTCAACACAAGTGCTGGCATGCACCCGGCAAAAACCTTCATCGAGGTCACCATGACTCGCTCCGTTCGTTGGTCGCACACGACCGCCGTGGCCTCTCCGAGCCCGAGCCCAACAAGGTCGGCGCGATATGTGAGAGAATTTCGATTGCACCGCGATCTTCTCTCTTCAGTTCACGCCGAGCTAGTGCAGAAGGTCTGATCATGCACGACGGGCGGTGTCCCGACCATCGAGGAGCCGTTGACTGGCGCGAGGCGGTCCGCTGGGTCGCTTGCACATTCACGGGCGGACGGCCGAGCGCGCACGTGCCGATCACGTGCAGATCGACCAGCCCGATCGTGTGGGTGATCTCGAGCGGGAATCAGATGGCGACGATGTCGACCGGGCCGTCCAGCGTCGCGAAATCGCTGGGATTTCGCATGTCGAGCGGAAGCTCGACGGAGCAGGCGACTGCCGCGATCATCAAGTCGACCGCACGTGCGCCTCGCGCGTCGCGACCGGCAGCTGTCACTGCTGCGCAGATCCGCCCATACGCCCGGGCTGCGTCGGCGTCGATCGGCGGAGCTGCCTGGAAGAGCTGCGCGATGCGCCGAGCAGCTTGCGCCGGCACGCTGCCAGCGCGTGACGTCACATGCTCACAGTCAGGTCGACCGGGGTTCCTTGATCAGGAACTTCGCCAGGATCAAGCCGGCGATCACGGTCAGCGCCCACACGAGCACGGTTGCGATGATCCACGTGTTCGCACCGGAGATCGAGAGCCCGCTCGAGATCGCCGCCGTGACCACGAGAGCAAGAAACGTGGTCAGGAGGGCGCTCCCGCCGCGCAGCGCCGGCAGATTTCGTTCGGCGATCCTGTCGATGATCGGATCGATGATCGCGGCGAGCACGGTGAAGATCACGACGGCGAGTACGAAGGCGACCCCATCGATCGTCATCTGGTCGAGCAGGGTCGCCGCGATCAGCAGCCCGATGGCGTTTCCGGCGAGCGAGAGCCCGATACGGATCAGTCTGGCGTTCATGGTGACCTCGTTGTGTCGTTGGGATTGCTTGGTGGAGATTGACGGGTCGAGCTCGAGTGACGAGTCGAACGTGCACGTGTTGGCACATCATTGCCGATGGCTCGGAGTCCGTGGGGGATCTCGCACCTCGGGGTCGGAGCAGCGCCGGGGGTGGCAGCAGGAGTAAGGTCCGCAGGAATGCAACGTCTCTGTGGGCGCCCAGGATGCTCGGACATCGCATCCGTCGCCTACGGCATGCGTGCCGAGGACCTCGTCTTCTGGCTCGACAACCTGGCAACGGGTTCGGACCGGTCACAGGGCGCGCTGTGCCGTCGGCACGCCGACACGATGGTGGTGCCGCGGGGGTGGACACTCGACGATCTTCGAGATCCCGACCTGCATCTGTTCCGGCCGCCCGATCGAGAGCCGACGCTGCGCCGTGCTCCCACCCGAGTGCCGCGACGCCCTCGGCTCGGCGAGCAATTGACCTTCGCCGGCGCTGACATCGCAGCGTCGGCAGAGGGGCCCGAGCCAGCTGACGATCACGATCGACACGGAAGCGACGACGACCCGGGGGCGTCGTCGCGCGATGTTCAGACGGACGAACCGTGGACCCCGTCGTTCGACGAAGCCGATGACCTCGGTGGGTTGCTGGCAGCCCAGAGCCCGCTGCTGTCTCGTGCGTTCCGCACCGCTGACCGCCACGATCGATGAACACGCCGGCGCGGCGCTGAGGTCGACATGGAAATCGAACACCGCCGTGTGCTGCCCGGCTCCCCGGATCGTGCCTTCGCGCTGATCGACGACCTGAGCGCGTATCCCCAGTGGATGGACCTCGTGCACGACGTCGCCGTCGATCCACACCACGCATCGTCGTCGGTCGAGCTGCCTGCCTGGAACGTGGAGCTCCAGGCCCAGGTGGGCCCGTTCGCCCGGTCGAAGCGTCTGCGCATGGTGAGAACGACGCACCGGCCCCCGTACGAGGTGGTGTTCGAGCGTGCCGAGGTCGATGGCCGTCAACACTCGCCGTGGGTGCTCCGCGCCGCACTGCGCCCGGTGTCGGCCACAGCGGTCGAGCTGACGATGACGCTCACCTACGGTGGGAATCTCTGGACCGGCGCCGTGCTGCAGCGCGTGCTCGACGACCATGTCGAACGCGGCGCCCAGGCGCTGCACGAGGTGTTGGGCGCCGAACGACCACCCGGGTGACGAACCGGAAGCTCGGTCAACCGCTACCGTGAGAGGGGTATGACCAACGCGCCGACCGTCCACGGATCAGCGTGGCGTGTCGCAGCGAAGCACTCGACTGCGGGACGCTTCCGACCTCGTCGATCTCGCTGGGTTCGCCGCTCGCTCGCCGTCGGTGCGCTCGTCGCGATGGGGGCGGCAATCACGCCGTTGCCCACTGCTGCCGTCGCAGTCGCACAGGAAGTCGAGGACCCCGCTCAGCGGGCGGCCCGTGAGATCCAGGCGGCCCGAGACCGCGCGAACGCTGCTGCGGACGCACTCTTCGCTGCGCAGTCCGACCTCGAGGTCCTCGAGGACGACACGGCAGCGATCGAGCGCGACGTCCGGCGACTCGAGCAACGCGTCGAGAAGCTGCGCCGAGACGTCGAATCGCTCGCCGTTGCCCGATTCGCGAGCAGCGGAGCGCAGGGCATCCCGCTGCTCACCGGTCTGCAGGCGCCGAACGACCAGGTGCAGGCCGACGTGCTGACCGACGTCGTGGCGAACGTCGGCATCGCCGCACTCGACGAGTTCGACGCAGTCCAGCGTGACCTCGCTGCGACGCGCGACGATCTCGAACGCCAACGCTCCGACATCGAAGCACAGCAGGCCAGTTTCGAGCAGTTGCAGGCCGACGCCGAGGCAGAGGTCGAGTTGCTGCGACAGATCGAAGAACAGCGCCTCACCGACGAGGCGGTGCAAGCGGCACTGGCCGAGCAGCGAGCAGCTGACGAGGCGTTCCTCCAGGAGGTTCAGCGTCAGAACGCCGAAGCAGCAGCTCGCGCTCAACCCAACCCCGGGGTTGCAGCGGCAGCAGCAGCGGTCGACGGAACGGTCGCCGACGACGCCACCATCGGCGAGGTCGGTGAACCGTCTGCTCCGACGACCGCCGCCCAGCAACGATCGACCGGCGCATCCGGCGGTTCCAGCGGTGGACGCACCGGCACCGGCGGGGCCGGAAGCACGCCGGCGATCCCGCTCAGCACGGCCGGCACAGGCGCCGCGGGCAGCACCGGCTACGTCGACGTCATGGTCTGCCCGATGCCGGGGTCGGCCTACGGCGACACCTGGGGTGCACCTCGGTCGGGTGGACGGAGCCACGAGGGCGTCGACATGCTCGCCCCGATGGGCGTTCCGATCTATGCCGTGGTCTCGGGTACCGTCAGCTTCAGCCAGAACCGCTTGGGCGGCAACGCAGCGTCGCTGATCGGCGACAACGGCAACCGCTACTACTACGCCCATCTCTCGTCGTTCGAAGGACAGGGAGGACGTGTGATGCAGGGCGACGTGATCGGCTACAACGGCGACACCGGCAACGCCCGAGGCACACCGCACCTGCATTTCGAGATTCACCCCGGTCGCGGTCTCGCCGTCAATCCGACGCCGTCGGTGCGTGCAGCAGGCTGCTGACACCGCTGCTCCTGGTGCGAGTCGATCGTCGCCGATCTGCGAGCCTGGCATCCGATGGAGACGTCCGCAGTGGGAACCGAATTGTCGACGATGCTGTCGCAGTTGCTCGACGGTGCAGCGATCCACGACCTGCACCGGCTGTCGGGGGGAGCGTCGCGCGAGACCTGGCGGTTCAGCGCCGACGGTCGAGCGCTGATCCTCCAGCGCCAACGCGCCGGAGATCAACGCAACATGCTGGTCGAGGCCGGGGTGGTGAGCGCGGCCCGGCGCGGTGGTGTCCCGGTGCCCGAGCTGATCGCGGCCCGACGTCGCGACGACGGCATGGCCTTCATGGTGCTCGAGGCGATCGACGGTGAGACCATTGCTCGCAAGATCCAACGCGACGACGAGTACGCGGTCGCACGAACCCGACTCACGGCGGACTGCGGCGACGCGCTGGCCCGCATCCATACGCTCGACGCGAGCCACGTCGATGGTCTGGAACACACCGATCAGCTCGCGTACTACACCGACGTCCTCGACTCGCTCGGACAACCACATCCGGTGCTCGAACTCGTTCGCAACTGGTTGGTCGACACCCGACCGACCTCGCAGCGAATGTGCCTCGTCCACGGAGACTTCCGCCTCGGCAACATCATCGTCGGGAGCGACGGCCTGCGTGCCGTGATCGACTGGGAACTGGCCCACCTCGGCGACCCGATGGAAGATCTCGGCTGGCTGTGCGTCAAGGCCTGGCGGTTCGGTGGCACGGCGCCCGTCGCCGGGCTGGGCGACTACGACGATCTGTTCGGCGCGTACGAGGCCGCTGGCGGTGCGCCGGTCGACCCGGTCGTGGTGCACTGGTGGGAGGTGCTCGGCACCTGGAAATGGGCGATCATGTGCATTCTGCAGGCAAGCGTGCACCTCAACGGCGCCGCCCGGAGCCACGAACTGGCGGCGATCGGCCGTCGGGTGTGCGAAAACGAGTACGACCTGCTCGTACTCCTCGACGGGCGGTGGTGACATGGCTGTACCGCACGACGCACCCACCGCGGCCGAGCTGCTCGAGGCGGTTCGTGAGTGGATCGACCGGGAGGTGATCGCGGCCACCGATGGCCGCTTGCGGTTCCATGCGCGGGTGGCGTCGAACGTGCTCGGCATGGTCGAACGAGAGATCGCCCTCGGTGCAGCACAGGAGTTGGCGCACACACAGCGGTTGCAGCGTCTCGGCGTTGCCGACGATGCCGAGTTGGCAGTGGCGATTCGGGATCGCCGACTCGACGATCGGGCCGACGAGCTCAGGTCGCTCCTGGCCGACGCCGTCGCCGACAAGTTGGCGGTCGCCAATCCCAAGTACCTCGAGACCTGACCAGATCTCAGCGACGGCGGTCGAGGGTGACGGTGACCGGAGCACCCGCGGCGAGCTGACCGCACGCGGCGTCGATGTCGGTGCCGCGATTGCGTCGCACGGTGGCGTTCGCTCCCAGTGAGTCGAGCAGGTCGCGGAACTCGTGCACTCGTTGCAGCGAGGTTCCCACGGTCGGGTAGCCAGGGGTGGGGTTGAGCGGGATCAGGTTCACGTGGGCGTGGGGGCTCAGGCGGCGGCACAGCGCAGCCAGTTCGCGAGCGTCGCTGTCTCGGTCGTTGGTGCCGGCGATCATCGCCCACTCGAAGCTGATCCGGCGTCCCTTCACGTCGAGGTAGTCCTCGCACGCGTCCATCAGATCGGCGATCGGATATCGCTTGTTGATCGGGACGAGTTCGTTGCGCAGCGCGTCGTTGGCGGCATGGAGCGACACGGCGAGGTTCACCGGGAGTGGGCGCTGTGCCAGCGACCTGATCCCCGGGATGATCCCAACGGTCGAGACGGTGATGTGTCGAGCCGACAGGCCGAGATCCGCATGGAACCGTTCGGTGGACGCCCACACGGCATCGAGGTTCGCCATCGGCTCACCCATGCCCATGAACACGATGTTGCTCACCCGACGTTCGGCGCTGCGCGCACGTTGCGATGCGCGCACCACCTGTTCGACGATCTCACCAACCGTGAGATGGCGTGTGAAGCCGGCCTGCCCGGTGGCACAGAACCCGCATCCCATTGCGCATCCGGCCTGGCTGCTCACGCACACGGTGGCTCGGTCCGGATACAGCATCAGCACGGTTTCGACGCGGCTGCCGCCGTCGAGTTCCCACAAGAACTTCACGGTGTCGCCGTCGTCGCTGACCGACTCGGTGACCAGCCGCAGCGCAGTGGGGAGGTCGTGATCGAGCCGGGCGCGCAGCGCCTTGGGCAGGTTGGTGATGTCGGCGGGGTCGGCGAGCTGGGTGTAGAGGCCGTCCCAGAGCTGGTCGAGGCGGTAGCGGGGCTCACCATCGAGCAGCACGGTCAGTTCGTCCCGGTCGAGTTGATAGCGCGTCGTGGAGGCTGGAGCGGCCATGTCGATCCTGTTCAACCTGTCATCTCGTCGGCGAGCGATCGGTATTCGGAGATCCGGCCGCGGATCACATCGAGGCTGGAGTTCCAGAAGGCCTCGTCGGTGACGTCGAGCCCGAACGCGGCGCCCAGTTCCTCGGCGGTGTCCATCCCGGCACGCGACAGCAGCTCGTCGTATCGGGCACGGAAGTGTTCGGGGTCGTCCTGGTAGCGAGCGAACAACCCGAGGCCGAACAGCAGCCCGTAGGTGTAGGGCCAGTTGTACAAGTGCGACCCGTAGTAGTGCGGCTTGAGCAGCCACATGTAGGGATGCGCCGTCGACTGGTCGAGCCCGTCGCCGTACGCTTCGGCCTGCGCAGACGTCATCATCTCGCACAGTTCCGCCGCGCTCAGCGTGCGGCGCTGTCGTCGTTCGAACACGTCGCGTTCGAACAGAAAGCGCGAGTGGATGTCGACGATGATCTGGTTGGTGCCGGTGAGGTCGACGTCGAGTTGCGCAAGCCGCTCGGTGCCCGAGAGGCGCGCAAGCCCTGCCTCGACCACCAGCGTTTCACAGAAGATGCTCGCCGTCTCCGCCAACGCCATGGGCAACTGACGCTGCAATGCCGTGCGGCCCGCCAACGTGACGTTGTGATAGGCGTGACCGAGTTCGTGCGCGGTGGTCTGCGCGGAGCCAGCCGACCCGGCCCAGTTGAGCAGCACCAGCGACCGGTCGTCGACGAACGGAGCGCAGAAGGCACCGCCGGACTTGCCGTCGCGCGGCGCAGCATCGATCCACTGTTCGTCGAGTGCGCGATCGACCAATCCGCCGAGCGTCTCGCTGAAGCCGCCAAACGCCGACCGGACCACATCGAGACCCTCGTCCCACGACACCGAAGCAGATGCAGACGGCAGCGGCGCCACGAGGTCCCACCAGGGCACGCCACGACGGGGGTCGTGGCCGTGGAGCGCAGCCTTCGTTCGCATCCACCGCCGCAGGTCGGGGAGCGCGCTCACGATCGCCGACTGCATGGCGTCGAAGGTCGCTCGCCCGACGCTGTTGGCGTAGAGGGACGCGTCGACCGGCGACGACCAGTTCCGTCGTCGATGCAACGTGATCGCCTCGCCCTTGATCGCATTCATCGCAGCGGCGATCGGCACCTCGATCGTTGGCCAGGCGGACAGTTCGGCGTCGTACGCCGCGCGGCGGACGGCTGGATCGGGGTCGGTGGCGAGACCGCGGACGGCGGGCATCGGGAGCACCTTGGCGCCATGGGGGAGGGCAACCTCAGTGGTGAGCTGGGAGGTGACGTCGGCGTGGAGCCGCCCCCACGCCGACGCGCCGGTCAGCGACAGCTCGGCAGCGAGGTGCTCCTCGGCCTCGGTCATCTGGTGCTCGGAGCGAGCGGCAAGCCGGCGCAGCGGTCCGAGGTGCTCGTGCACCTGCGCACTGACCGCAGCCAACTCGTCGACGCCGAGTGCGCCGACCCAGTCGGCGAGCCGCGCGACCAGCGGACGCAGTGTGGCGTCGAGTTTCCGAGTCTCGCTGAAGACCGCCTGGGCCTGCTGGTCGCGCGAGTCCGTGGAGACGGTTGCGTACACGTAGACGCGGAGCAGGTTGGCGGCCTCGGCGACACGGTTCCATCCGGCGATCGCCCGATCGGCACTGGTGGCGTCGGCATCGGTGACCGAACGACGCTCGATGGCCCGGACGCCCAGTTCGTCGAAGAGCGCAATGAGGCGGTCGGCGTCGGTGCGAGCGGCCTCGAGTGCTGCGGTGAACGATCGGGAGTCGATCGACTCGAACACGTCGCTGACATTCCAGCGAGGCAGTTCGTCGCTGGTCTCGACGGGAGAGGCTGTGGTGGCCGTCATCATCAGACGCCGGTGTTCGACGGGACCTCGGTGACGAACGCCCCGTTGGTCGAGTGGATACGAAACCCCAGACGTTCGTAGAGCTTGACGGCCGTGGTGTTGTCGGCGTCGACGTACAGCATCCCCGTGGTGATGCCGGTTCGTGCCAGATGATCCAGGCCGGCCAGCGTCAGTTGTGCGCCGAGACCCTGCCCGTGGAAGTCGGGATCGACGGCGATCACGTAGATCTCGCCGAGTGCAGGATCGGTGGCGCTCGCCGGGTGCACCTTCGTCCAGCAGAATCCGGCCATCCGTCCGTCGATGTCGAGGACTCGGAACCCCGTGGGATCGAACCACGCCTCCTTCTGGCGTTGGCAGAACGTGTCGATCGTCCAGCCGCCCTGTTCGCCGTGGTCGGCAAAGGCGCGGTTGTTGACCTCCAGCCACCCGCGGTCGTCGGCGCCGGGCACGAATGCCCGAGTTTCTATGGTGACCGGAATGTCCGTCGGGAGGTCCCGTCGCATCTGGTACAGCGTGCGTCCGGGCTGCATCGCCGCAGCTTCGGCGAGTGCTTCGTGCGCCATCGTCGGCTCGAACACCCACCAGTTGACGTGCGCGCCACCGTCGGCGGCCACCACGTCGAGGGCGGCTTCGATCAGTTCGGGCCCGATCGTGGCCATCTCGTACCGGTGATGTGGGTGCACGACGAGCTCGAACGCGTAGGCATCGTTGCCGCGCGAGATCTGGGCGTAGGCCACTGGGTGATCGTGGCCCGGCTCGGACGCCAGAAACCCGGCGAAACCGTCGAGGCCACCGTTGACCATGTCGATGTAGAGATGGTCGGAGAGCGGTCGGCGTCCGTCGGCTCGGGCGGCTGCATCCAGCAGCTCGGTGACCTTCGCG
Organism: Ilumatobacteraceae bacterium; assembly: GCA_963793335.1. Classification (GTDB taxonomy): domain Bacteria; phylum Actinomycetota; class Acidimicrobiia; order Acidimicrobiales; family Ilumatobacteraceae; genus Sva-07. Next base: position 9,441 of record CAWBZS010000026.1, read on the forward strand.
ATGTCGTTGCTGTCCATCTGCCGCTTGATCTCCAGGCACCGCATGCGCCGAGGGTATCGGTCGGGTGTACCATCGGGCTCTGCCAGGTTCCGCCACCTGGCATGCAGCGACGGTCGGGACCCGCCTCCTGACCTCGCGCCGGCAACGGCCTCTCTCCGGAGAGGTCGTTGCTGCGTCTTGGCTTCAGTCGCAGGCGCGGATGGCGCGAACGAGGGAACGTTCGGCGATGCGGAGCTGGCGCTCGGCTTCGTGGATCGCGCTGACCACGTCGTCGCGATCGGAACCGACCCATGGCTCGGCGAGGCCGCCGACACGGGTGCGGTACTGGGCGACATTGTCGGCGATTGCGCTGAGCTCCGCTGCGGTCGACTCGGTGGATCCGGTCATGTGACGAAACCCTACCGGGAGCCCGTGACGGGCTCCCTCTACACTGCGCCGGGTGATTTCCGTCCGCGACGACTTGCGTGCCCTCGAGGGATACCACTCGGCGCAGGTCGACGTGCAGATACGTCTCAACACCAACGAGTCGCCAACACCGCCTCCCGCAGCGTTCCGCGACGCCGTGGCCTCCGAGGTGTCCCGGATCGACTGGCACCGGTACCCCGATCGGTCGGCGACCGAGCTCCGCACGGCGATCGCCGACATCCACGGGGTCGACTCCTCGCAGGTGTTCGCCGCCAATGGCTCCAACGAGGTGCTGCAGACGGTGCTGCTCGCCTACGCGGGCCCGGGGCGCACCGTTGCCACGTTCGAGCCCACGTACCAGATGCACGGCCAGATCGCTCGCGTCACCGGCGCAACCGTCGTCGAAGGCAGCCGTGCGGCCGACTTCACGCTCGATCCGGCAGAGGTCGAGCGGGTGGTCGCCGAGTACCAGCCGCATGTCATCTTTCTCACCTCGCCGAACAACCCGACCGGATTGGTCGAGCCGATCGAACGGGTACGCCAGCTGCTCGACATCGCCCCCGGTGTGGTCGTGGTCGACGAGGCCTACGCCCAGTTCTCCGACTGGACCGCGCTCGACCTGATCGACGAACAGCGCCCGCTCGTCGTCACACGGACCTTCTCGAAGACCTGGTCGATGGCGGGTGCCCGGCTCGGCTATCTGGTCGGGCCGTCCTGGTTGGTTGCCGAACTCGACAAGGTGGTGCTGCCGTATCACCTCGACGCCATCAAGCAGATCGCTGGCCGCTTGGCACTGCGGTTCTCGGACGAGATGAACGATCGTGTCGATCAACTCGTTGCGGAGCGCACACGCATCGAAGAGGCGCTGCAACGACTCGACGTCGACGTGTTCCCGAGCGGTGCGAACTTCGTGCTGTTCCGCGTGCGTCGAGGCCCAGGCCGGGCACTCGACGGCCGAGGCGTCTGGCAGGGCCTGGTCGATCGCAGTGTGCTGATCCGCGACTGCTCGAGCTGGCCACGACTCGATGACTGTCTGCGCGTCACCGTGGGCACACCTGACGAGAACACCGCATTCCTCAACGCGCTGGCCGACGTGCTGGCACCGAACGCATCGGAGTGACCACATGACCCGAACCGCACAGCGACGCCGCAGCACCAAGGAGACCACGATCGAGGTCGACATCGATCTCGACGGCACCGGGATCACCGACATCTCGACCGGGGTTCCGTTCTACGACCACATGCTCGACCAACTCGGTCGCCATGGCGGGTTCGATCTCCGGGTGCACGCCGACGGTGACCTGCACATCGACACTCATCACACGGTCGAAGACGTCGCCATCGCGGTCGGTGAGGCGTTCGGTGAGGCACTGGGTGACAAGGCCGGTGTGCGGCGTTTCGCCAGCGGTCGGTATCCGCTCGACGAAGCATTGATCGACGTGGCGCTCGACCTCTCCGGTCGCCCATGGGTCGAGTGGCACGTACCGATGCCCGAGGCGCTGCCGCTCGGTACCCCGGCGTTCGATCCGCAGCTCGCGGAACACGCCGTTGCCTCGTTCGCGACCGCTGCCGACATCACCCTGCACGTCGAGCTGGTGCGCGGCCGCAACGTGCACCACATCATCGAGGCCACGTTCAAGGGGCTGGCGCGCACGCTTCGCGATGCGGTGCGCATCGTCGACACCGGTGGTGTGCCGTCGACGAAAGGTGTGCTGTGACACGACCGCTCATCGCCGTGCTCGACTACGGCATCGGCAATCTGCATTCGGCGCAGAAGGCCCTGGAACACGTTGGAGCCGATGCCAGGCTCACCGCCGACCCTGGCCTGATCGCAGCGGCCGATGGCGTGGTGTTGCCGGGGGTCGGTGCATTCGGGGCGTGCATGGACGCGCTTCGCTCGGCGGGGCTGGAGACACCCGCGCACGAAGCGGCCGAGTCGGGACGACCGTTCCTCGGCATCTGCGTGGGCATGCAGATGCTGTTCACGAGGTCCGAGGAGAACGATCGAGCATCCGGTCTCGACGTGATCGCCGGCACGGTCCGTTGGATCCCGAAGGGACCCAAGATCCCGCAGATGCAGTGGAATCGACTCGACATCGTGCACGGTGACGAACCGATGCTCCAACATCTCGGTGCCGAGCCGTACGTCTACTTCGTGCACTCGTTGCACGGTGTCCCCGACGATCCTGGCGTCGTTGCCGCCACGGTCGAGTACGGGGCCACCCTCAACGCGGCGTTCCGGCGCGACAACGTGTTCGCAGCGCAGTTCCACCCCGAGAAGTCGTCACGGCCAGGGCTTGCGCTTCTCGGGAATTTCGTCGAGATCTGTGGCGGAGATGCTGCAGTGGACGACCGTCCCTCGGGGACTCGCTCGACGGCGGTGACGACATGATCGACCTGTACCCGGCCATCGACCTGCTCGGCGGGCGCGTGGTGCGGCTGCGGCAGGGTGACTACGCAGACGAGACCGTGTACGGCGACGATCCGATCGCGGTCGCCCGCGGGTTCGTCGGCGAGGGAGCGACCTGGGTGCACGTCGTCGACCTCGATGCGGCGCGCTCCGGTGATCCGATCAATCGCCCGGTGGTGGCTGCCATCGTGCGCGCGCTGCAAGGCGAGGCTGCAGTGCAGACCGGCGGTGGCGTTCGCTCGCTGGCCGACGCGCAAGAACTGGCCGACATCGGCGTTGGTCGCGTGGTGATGGGATCGGCTGCGGTGCGCGAGCCGGCGCTCGTCGCTGACGCGTCGGAGATCGTTCGGGTGGCCGTCGGCCTCGATCACCGCGACGGCGAAGTCGCTGTCCACGGATGGACCGAGGGAAGCGGACTCCGTCTCGACAACGCGTATGCGCTCTTTCCGAGCGCCGACGTGTTCGTCGTGACCGACATCGGACGTGATGGCATGCTGGTCGGCCCGGACATCGAGGGCCTCACCACGTCGGCCGCGCTGGCCGACGCTCCCGTGATCGCCAGCGGCGGTGTGTCCGGGCTCGCCGACGTGGTGGCGCTCACCCGGATCGAAAATCTCGGGGGGATCATTGCAGGCAAAGCGATCTACGAGGGCCGATTCAGCGTGGCCGAGGCACTCGACGCCCTGGCGACGGTGCGCGACGGTGGAATGGAGACACGATGAAGGTCGCTCGGGTGATTCCCTGCCTGGACGTCACCGATGGTCGGGTCGTGAAGGGCACCAACTTCGTCGACCTTCGAGACGCCGGCGACCCGGTGGAACTCGCTGCCCGCTACGACCTCGAAGGCGCCGACGAGTTGGTGTTCCTCGACATCACGGCATCGAGTGACAACCGTGACACCACCGTCGACATGGTGCGGCGCGTGGCCGACGAGGTGTACATCCCGTTCACCGTCGGTGGTGGCATCCGCACGCTCGAGGACGCCCGTCGGATGTTGCGCGCCGGCGCCGACAAGGTGAGCGTCAACACCGCTGCGGTCGAGCGGCCTGAGCTGATCACCGAGATCGCCACCGAGTTCGGTGCCCAATGCGTGGTGTGTGCCATCGACGCGAAACGCCGCAGCGACGACGACACGCACCCGTCGGCGAACGGCTGGGAGGTCTACCTCCATGGTGGTCGCACCCCGACCGGGATCGACGCGGTCGGCTGGGCCGAGGAGGCCGTGCGCCGCGGTGCCGGCGAGATCCTGCTCACCTCGATGGATCGTGACGGCACGAGAGAAGGGTTCGACCTCGACCTCACGCAGGCGATCGTCGATGCGGTGACGGTGCCGGTGATCGCCAGCGGCGGCGTCGGCTCGATCGCGCATCTCGTCGACGGGGTGGTCGTCGGCCGCGCCGATGCGGTGCTCGCCGCATCGATCTTCCACTTTCGTGAGCACACCGTTGCCGACGCCAAGGCCGAGATGGCTGCTGCGGGCGTTGACGTGCGCCCCGTCACCTGACTCGACGCCGGCTCCCCGACGGCGAGCGCTTCTCGTGAACTCGTGTCGGAACTATTCCGACACGAGTTCACGAGAACTGCGGGTTCGGTGCAACCCTGTTCCCCGAGACCCGGGCTGGAGGAACCACGATCGCGTAGGTTCAGCTCCATGAGTTCTCCAGCAGTCACGACCGAACGACGCGACGGGGTGCTGATCGTGCATCTCGACGATGGCAAGGCGAACGCGCTGTCGTTCGACATGATCGCCGCGATCGGCGCCGCGCTCGACGAGGCCGAGGGCGACGACGAGATCCGGGCGATGGTGCTGCACGGTCGACCGGGCAAGTTCTCAGCGGGCTTCGACCTCGGGGTGATGCTCGGCGACGACATGTCGGCGATCATCACGCTCGTCGCCGATGGGGGAGCCTTGGTGCAGCGCCTGTACGGTTCGCCGGTGCCGGTGGTCGCTGCCAGTACGGGTCACGCCCTGGCAGCGGGTGCCCTGCTGCTGCTCGGCTGCGATGTCCGAGTTGCGGGCGACGTCCAGGCGAAGGTCGGGCTGAACGAGGTGGCGATCAAGATGGTGCTGCCCGACTGGGCGCTGACGATTGCCCAGGAGCGGCTGAGCAAGCGGCACGTGCAGCGGGCGCTCGCCAACGCTCGTCTCACGACCCCGCGTGATGCCGTCGACGTTGGTTTCGTCGACGAGGTCGTGCCTGAGGGCGAGGTGCTCGAGCGGGCGACCGCCGTCGCTGCTGAACTTGTCGCGACGCTGGACCCGTCCGCCTATGCGCGAACGATTCGCGCGATCCGAGGGCCGGTGCTCGACCTGATGGAACAGCAGATCGTCCGTGATCGCTCCGCAGGGGTCAGCCCCGTCTGAGGTGGGTAGGGTCGCCGACATGGCTACCCCCGCAGTGAACCCCAACATGGAATACCGGCGCCTCGGCAACACCGGGCTCAAGGTGAGCGTGCTCTCGTTCGGAAGTTGGGTGACCTTCGACACCCAACTCGACAACAGCTTGGCCCTCGACTGCATGGCGGCAGCCGGTGAGGCAGGCTGCAACTTCTTTGACAACGCCGAGGCCTATGCCGGCGGCAAGAGCGAGACGATCATGGGGCAGGTGCTGCGCGAACTCGACTGGCCGCGTTGGTCGTACGTGGTGACCACCAAGGTCTTCTGGGGGCTGCACCGGGGCACCCCGAACATGAACAACACGCTCAACCGCAAGTATCTGATGCACGCGATCGACGGCTCGCTCGAGCGGTTCGGCTTGGACTTCGTCGACGTGTTGTACTGCCACCGTTCCGATCCGAACACACCGATCGAAGAGACGGTGTGGGCAATGAACGACATCATCACCGCAGGAAAGGCGCTGTATTGGGGCACGAGTGAGTGGTCGGCCGACGAGATCCGGGCCGCCATCGACATCGCCGATCGCCACCACCTGCACCGGCCGGTCACCGAGCAGAGCCAGTACAACCTGCTCGAACGACGCAAAGTCGAAGATGAGTACGCCCGCATCAACGCCGAGTTCAACTACGGCAACACGATCTGGAGCCCCCTCGCGTCGGGGCTGCTCACCGGCAAGTACAGCGACGGCATCCCCGAGGACTCGCGTGCGGCACTCGACGGGTACGGCTGGCTCGCCGGTCGGCTGAGCGACGCCGAGGCGATCGCCCGCGTCGAGAAGCTCCGTCCGATCGCAGAACGCCTCGACTGCACGATGGCCCAGTTGGCGCTCGCCTGGTGCACGAAGCACCCCCACGTGTCGACCGTGATCACCGGAGCGTCGAAGGTCAGCCAGGTCGAGCAGAACTTCGGTGCGCTCGACGTGATCCCGCTCCTCACCGACGAGGTCAAAGCAGAGATGGAAGCCGCCGTCGCCGACTGAGGATCAACGCCGGGGCGCGGCGAACTGCTCTGACAACCAGGCGTCTGCCTGCTGGGCCACCGCCGCCGTCGAGCCGGTGAGGAAGTGATCGGCCATCGGGACCACCGAGTGCTCGACCGTCGATGCCCCGTTGGCTCGCCACTCCCGCACCACTGGCTCGTTGTGTGCCGGGTCGCTGAACTGGTCGTGGCCGGGTGTGAGTACCAGCGTCGGTTGCTGCGGTGGCCGAAGCTGCTCCATGGCGGCGAGCGGCGGGGCCACGGCGACGACGGCTGCGATGGCGGTTGGGGCCGCCCCTGCCACAACGGGATCGTTTGCGACGGCGAGTGCAATCCACGCCCCGAACGAGTAGCCGACCACGGCAACCGGTAGGTGCGCGACGCGCTCGGCGACGAGTTCGATCGCTGCGTGTGCGTCGAGGCGTTCGCCGACGCCACCGTCGAAGTCGGCGCGAAAGTCGAATCGAAACGAGGCGACCCCGGAGCGGGGGAGCGTGGTGTGGAGTGCTGCGACCACGGGGTTGTGTCGGTTTCCGCCGTACTGGGGATGTGGGTGGCACAGTACGACCGCGGCGTGCGGCGCCGCCGGCAGTGCCAGATCGCCGACCAACCTGGTGCCGTCGCTGGCCTCGAAGTGCAACAGCTGGTCGGTTGCCGGCGCGGGTTCGCTCATGTCAACCGACGGTACCCTCCACCCGATGTCGGTCGCCGATGACAAACTCCCGATCAAGATGCTGAACGACCGAGTGCTCGTGCGCATCTCCGACAAGGCGGGCGAACGCAAGTCCTCGGGCGGCATCGTGATTCCGGCAACGGCACAGGTGTCGAAGCGGCTGATCTGGGCGACCGTGGTCGCACAGGGTCAGAACGTTCGATCGTGCGAGATCGGCGACAAGGTGCTCTTCAGCCCGGAAGATCGCTACGAAGTCGAGGTGCAGGGGGAGGACTACGTGATGCTGCGCGAGCGGGAGCTGCACGCCGTTGCGGCGGAGCGCAACGAGGCCTCCACCGGGCTGTACCTCTAGCGAGCGCGGTCAACCGGCGTCCATCGCCGTCGGCCCGGTCGGAGCCGAGCGGTGCCCCGATGGTTACGGTGCAGTCATGATCAAAGTCAGCGTCATGTACCCGAAGTCCGAAGGCTCGACCTTCGACATGGACTACTACAAGAGCACCCACATGGACATCGTGAACCGCACGATGAAGCCCGCGAGGACCGAGATCGACAGCGGTGTCGACGGTCCGTACATGGCAGTCGGCCACCTCTTCTTCGACTCGATGGACGCAATGGGCGCCGGCATGGCCGATGCGGGCGACGCGCTCGCCGACGTTCCGAACTTCACCAACGTCGAGTCGGCCATCCAGGTCTCCGAGGTCGTCGACTGATCGACGACCTGCGATCGGGTCGATCAGCCGGTCAGCCGAAGTTGTAGTCGCCGCGGACCGTCACCGTGACGCCGATTCGGTCGCGGGAGTTGGTCGGCCCGTCGATGCCGGCGAGTCCGAGCCACGCCACCAATCGATCCATGTTGCTCGGGCTCAACCGTGCGCACCCCTTGCTCTGCGGGCTGGTTGGCACGTTGTTGGCCCCGTGGATCGCTTGTCCGCCGTCGAAGTACAGGGGGCGATACATGTTCCCGTTCAGCGGGTTGTCGACCTCTACCGGGTACAGCGACGACTCGTGCCATCCATCGTTCTGGAGCGCGGGATCGTAGCGGAACGCCCGGGTGCGCTCCTGCAATCTGGTCTCGAACTCGGCTTCCCCGGTCGAGGTGGGGAAGACGTTGACGAGGACGCCAGGGGTTTCTCCGGTGAACATCACCTGGCAGGTGAGATCGATCAGGATCCAACGCCCGTCGGTGCCGGTGTTCGGCGGTACGGGGAGTTGTGTGGTGGCGAGCAGCATCTGCTCTTCGGGGCTGCCGGGGGCCATGTCGGAGCGATTGACCGGCAATCCGAGCGCCAACCTGGTGGCACAGAGCGCCCGCCGGGTGACGGGGCCGGAGATGCCGTCGATCGGCATCTCGGGGAAGCCGTACGGCACGAGCAGCTCGTTGAGCCTGGCCTGCTGGATCCTGACCGCCCCTTGCGTTTCCGTGGCGAGAATCGCAGCGTTTCGTTCGAGGCGTTGCTCGCCGGAGATGTCGTTCAGGCCGTTGTCGATACACACGTCGAGGACCTGAGCGGGCACGATGAGGTCGCTGGTGAGTCCGTTCTCGGCCTTGATCGACGCAACGGTGACGATCTCGTCCTCGCGCGATTCCGCAATGAGCCCGAGCGAATCGCCGGACTCGACCTGCACGACGCAGTCGATGTCGTAGACGTCGAGTGGCGGCAGCGTGGTGGTGGTCGTGGTGGAGGTGGTCGACGAGGTGGTCGAGGAGTCGGTGGTGGTGGTCGAGTCCGACGTGCCGGGAGCGTCATCGTCGGCGGAGGTGGACGGAGCCGAGTCGTCGACCGGCACCGCCGCCACACCAGACGGATCAGCCGACGACACCTGGCTGCAGGCAGACGCGAGCAGGCAGGCCCCCACGATCCAGGCTGTTCGACTCCTCCGCACGGGCCGCACTCTACAAAGAGGCGGTGGTCCAGTGGTCGCGCTTTCGCAGCTGTTCACCGGATTTCGACGTGTCTCGGGTCCTCAGGTGTCTTGGGTCACAGCGGTGGGGCGAGTCGTCGGGCGATCTCCAACCACACGTCCGGATCGAGGCCCATGCCCAGGTGAGTGCTCGACACCTCCACGTTCTCGACGTTGGGCGAGAAGTCGTCGACACAGGCCAGCGGCGACACCACCCCGTCTCGACGACTCCACATGGCGGTGATGGGAACCTCAATGGGGGAGAACGATCGTCCACCGAGCAACGGCGTCCCGAACGTGATCACCTGGGCGACCAGGTCGGGCCGTCGGCGCGCGGTCTCACGTGACAGCACACCGCCCATGCTCCAGCCGACGAGCGCCACCTTGCGACCGCGCTCGGCAGCAAGCGCCGCCGTGCGGTCGACGAGCCGGTCGGCGAGCTGCGCCACGTCGGTGTGGATTCTCCCGAACCCGGCCGATCGGGCGTGATGCTGCTTGTCGCGCAGGAACCGTCGCAGCGGGAGCAGTGAGCGGTCCGTGGCCCCCAATCCAGGGGTGAGAACCACCGGACCGTCGTCACCGGACGGCGCCGCGCGAAGGCTGGGCGTCTTGGCGGTGAGGCGCAACAACTCGAGACCGGCGAGCGCCTCGCCGGCAGTTGCCCAGCGCGACGGTGGCATCAGTGGGGATGGCAACATCTTCTGAGTATCCCACGCCTGCTGCGTAGGCTGATCCGATGCCCGAAGCGACCTCGATCGACGCAACCGACCAGCAACTCGCTGCCGTCAAGTACGACGACCACGGACTCGTTGCGGCGATTGCGCAGGACGTCGGCACGGGCGAGGTGCTGATGCTTGCATGGATGAATGCCGAGTCGCTCGAGATGACGCTCGCAGAGGGTCGGATGGTCTACTGGTCGCGCAGCCGCCAAGAGCTGTGGCGCAAGGGTGACACCAGCGGCGACCGCCAGTTCGTCCGCGAGGCGTTCTACGACTGCGACGCCGATGCGCTGCTGTTCAAGGTCGAGCAGGAAGGTGCTGGCGCCTGCCACACCGGTGCGCGCAGCTGTTTCTACCGGTCGTTCGGATGACCGAGTTGACGTTCCGTCCGAGTCGGCGGGAGTTCCACGCCCACGCCGCCGAGCACACCGTGGTGCCGGTGTGGACGGAGCTGCTCGCCGACCTCGAGACGCCGGTGGCGGCGTACGTGAAGCTCGTCGGCGACGGCCCCGGATTCTTGCTCGAATCGGTCGAAGGCGCCGAGCGTTGGGCGCGGTTTTCGTTCGTCGGTCGGAATCCGTCGGCGATGTTGGTGTTGCGCGACGGGGTCGTCGAGCTCGACGGTGCACTTCCGGACGGTATTCCGACCGAGGAGGGGATGCTCGCTGCGCTCGAAGCGTTGTTGGGGCAGTACACGAGTCCGACGTTCGACGACCTGCCGCCGCTCCACGGCGGGATCATGGGCTTTCTCGGCTACGACGTGATCCGCGAGGTCGAGCACCTCCCCGGCACCCCCGACGACGATCGCAGCTATCCCGATGCGGTGATGTCCGTGATCGGTTCGCTCGCAGCATTCGACCACTGGCGTCAGCGCGTGTATCTCATCGAAAGCGTCCCGACCCTCGGTCTGTCGGCTGACGAACTCGACGCCGCGTACGACGCCGCGGTCGAGCGGGTGCGGCTCGCCGTCGACGACCTCGCTCGCCCGTTGCCGTACACACCGGTGGCGCCGCCCTCGCCGGCTGACGAATTGCCGGAGTTGCACTCGTCGATGCCGAACGGCATGTACCAACGAGCCGTCGAGGTCGCGAAGGAACACGTCGTGGCCGGTGACATCTTCCAGGTGGTGCTCGCGCAGCGCTACGACCTCGACCTCGGCGCTGATCCGTTCGACGTCTACCGGGTGCTCCGACAGGTGAACCCGTCGCCGTACATGTACTTCGTGCGTCACCCGGAGCTGACGATCGTCGGGTCGTCACCCGAGCCGATGGTGCAACTGCTCGGTCGGACGGTGGTGTCGCGCCCGATCGCCGGCACGCGGCGTCGTGGCCGCACCGACGACGACGACCGTCGAATGGCCGCCGAGTTGATCGAGCATCCGAAGGAGCGCGCCGAACACGTGATGCTGGTCGACCTCGCCCGCAACGACGTGGGACGGGTCGCCGAGTTCGGATCGGTCGAGGTCGACGAGCTGATGACCCTCGAGCGGTACAGCCATGTCATGCACATGACGTCGCAGGTGTCGGGGCAGCTGCGTGAGGGCCTCGGGCCGATCGATGTGTTGCGTGCAACGCTGCCGGCCGGCACCGTCTCCGGCGCGCCGAAGGTGCGCGCGATGGAGATCATCGACGATCTCGAACCGGTCAAGCGCGGCCCGTACGCAGGCGTCGTCGGCTACATCGACTGGTCGGGCAACCTCGACACGGCGATCGCGATCAGGACGATGTTCGTCACCGGCGATGGTGCAACGGCCAGCCTGCAGGCCGGTGCCGGCATCGTGGCCGACTCGGTGCCCGAGGACGAGGACCTCGAGTGTCGCAACAAGGCTGCGGCGCTGCTGGCCGCCATTCCGGCAGCTCGCCGGATGACCGCGGCGCGGCGTTCCGCGGGAACGACGGCCTGACCGCCCGGGTCGTTCTGAGACCGGATCGCGATGCTCAGAGCGCCAGCGCGAGGAGGAACAGCAGGCTGAGCCCAGCAAACCCGATGGTGATCACCGTGGCAAGCAGCATCAGCAACGGAAAGGTGGTCACCGACTTCAGTGCGATGCCGAGCGCGGTGAACTGGCCGGCGGTGCCGACCGTGTCGCTCATCGAGAAGAACTGGCGCGACATCACCACCGCGCTCTGATCCTGGACGTCGTCCGTTGCCTCGACCGTCTCGATCACGACGCGCTCCGAGCGTGCATCCGCGTTGATCAGTTGTTCGACCTCGCTGACCAATGCGCCGCTCAGTCGCAGGATCGCCCAGAGCCGGAACATGGCGAGCACGACCGAGCCGATCGCCACGAAGGCAGCGAACCCGCCGAAGAGGATCCACACGATCTCGATGCCGTCGGAGAGCGCGGCGATGCCGAGTGCGAGGCCGCCGAGGCACACGGCGGTGACCACGAAGATCGTGCCGACCGCAAGCCGGGTGCCGCGACGAACGAGCAGGAGCAGGCTGTCGACGGCGCGCTCGGCAAGATCTCGCACGCTGCGCTGGCGGGAAGTGTCGTCGTTGGTCATGACGATCGCAGTGTGCCACGCCAGACTGTGGACGTGACGCTTCCGACGCCGTTCCTCGACCCTGCCGCCCGCGACCACGTGACCGTGGAAGGTCCCGATGCGTCGTCGTACCTGCAATCGCAGATCTCGCAGGACCTCCGCCCACTGGCGGTCGGTGCGTCGACGTGGACCCTCGTGCTCGACCCTTCGGGCAAGGTCGACTCGCTCGCCCGGGTGACCCGCGTGACCGAGGAGCGGTTCGAGTTCGACACCGACGTCGGATTCGGTGACGCCCTCGCCGCCCGATTGAGCCGATTCAAGATTCGGGTGCAGGCCGACATCTCGGTCGAGGCTGCGTCGTCGCCGGCGCCGTCCGACGAACACGAAGCGGCTCGTGTCGCCGCGGGCTGGCCGCGGATGGGCAGTGAGATCGTGGCCGGGGAGACGATCCCTGCGGTCACGGGGGTGGTCGCTGAGGCAGTGTCCTTCACCAAGGGGTGTTACCCAGGTCAAGAACTCGTCGAACGCATGGACAGCCGCGGCGCGGATGCGCCCAGGAGGCTGCGGGTGGTCGAGGTCGGGGCAGACGCTGCGGTCGGCGACATCGTGAGCGCTGATGACGGTACGGCGATCGGTTCGCTGACGAGCGTGTCTCCGACGGGTGGCCTCGCCATCGCCGTCGTCAAACGCGGCTACGACATCGGTAACGCACCCGCACACGCACTCGCCACCTGACGCCCATCGAGCCGCCCCACGCCGAGTCCCGGGCAGGGTGCTCCGCCCAGCGGACGTCGAGGCGTCAGACGGCGTGGTCGGCGGCGATGTCGCGACGGATCGCGACCACCTCCGGGCGGTGGCGGATGCCGATCAGCTCCGGCGACGAATCGATGATCGACGCAAGCCCCGCCGGCGACGTCCCTGCCTCCGATGCGGTTCGAAGCCAGCCGATGGCGGTGTCGGCGTCGCCGAGTGCGCCGGCCGCCCGTGCGACGGTCGCAGCAGCAAGGGTGTGGGGCAGCCGCTCGTAGCTCCCCGCTGCGTAGTGCGCCGCGTCCTCGAAGCGACCGAGGCGCATCAACTGGTTGGCGAGGATGTACTCGTTCCACGGGTCGCCACTCGGCAACGGTTCGGGGAGCAGCTCGATCAGCGCCGCTGCGTCCGCTGGCGCGAGTGTCACCGCCGGTGGCGGCCGGTCGGGTCGGTGATGGCTCAGCGCTGCGACCAGCGTGCGGCGGGCCTTTGCGGGCTTGCCGGCCTCCAACGCGCGGTGTGCATCGTGCCAGGGCGACGTGGCCTCCTTGGATGATCCGAGGAGCTGAAGTTGTGTGACGAGCAGGAATCCCATCACCAGGATGAAGCCGCGGTATCGGTCGTTGGAGAGCGCCACCACGGTGGCGCTGACGGTGACGGCCAACGAGAACCACACCATCGCCCGCTCGGAGCGGCCGGGCAGCAGCCGGTCGAGGGCGTTGGTGAGGATGTGTCCGCCGTCGAGCGGCAGGATCGGCACCAGGTTGAACAAGCCGATGATCGGCCCCGACCACCAGATGGCGAGCAGCGCCGGATCGTTCTGGTACGACGGCTGTTCCAGCGGGCTCGCACCGAGGGCGAGCAGGATGGCCACGCTGACCGCGATCTGGATTCCGGGGCCGGCGAAGGAGATGCCGATCTGCTCGGCGCGTGTCAACTGCCGTGTCGGCGAGTACGACGCATAGCCGGCCAGGAAATTGAGTGAAATCTCGGCCTCGGCGCCGGTCCGTCGGGCCGCGACGGCGTGGCCGAGCTCGTGGAGCAGCGTGAATGCGGCCAGCGACCCGGCAAGCCAGAGCCCGAAGGTGTCGCCGTAGAGCACGACGATGAGCAGCATGAACATCACGAAGCCCGGTCGCACGTGCACCGGGAATCCCATCAGGCGGAACATCTCCCCAGCAGGCTAGGGGCTGGACCGGGTGCCGAGCGCTCGCGAGGTGGACGCATCGGCGCACTTTGCGGGACTTTCCACACGAGATGCGATTCGGCATCTACACTTCCACGACGTGCCATACGTCTACGCCTTCGACCACAAGCATCGCCGCCCTCCCATGGAGTACAAGGACTTGTTGGGAGGCAAGGGAGCCAACCTCGCCGAGATGACGAGTGTGTTGAAGCTGCCGGTTCCCCCGGGCTTCACCATCTCCACCAACGCCTGCCGTGACTACATGCACGAGGGGTGGCCCGAGGGTCTCGACGAAGAGATCGCGAAGCACGTGTTCAAGCTCGAGAAGGCAATGGGTCGCAAGCTCGGCGATCCGTTCGACCCGCTGCTCGTCAGCGTCCGGTCCGGCGCCAAATTCTCGATGCCCGGCATGATGGACACCGTCCTCAACCTCGGCCTCAACGACCAGAGCGTGGAGGGCCTCGCCCACTCGACCAACGACGAGCGCTTCGCATACGACTCCTATCGGCGCTTCATCGCCATGTACGGCCGCATCGTGCTCGGCGTCGACGGTGAGCCGTTCGAGGAGGCGCTCGACGCCGCCAAGCAGAGGGCGGGCACGACGCTCGACAACCTGATCCCCGCCGAAGCGCTCAAGGAGCTGTGCGAGGACTACAAGGACATCGTGAAGCGGGCGACCGGCTCGCCGTTCCCGCAGAAGCCGCGAGATCAGCTCGACGGCGCTGTCGAAGCCGTGTTCAGGAGCTGGAATGGCGCCCGTGCGATCGCGTACCGGGTGCGCGAGAAGATCGACCACGAGCTCGGCACCGCCGTGAACGTCCAGACGATGGTGTTCGGCAACCGCGACGACAACTCGGGCACCGGCGTCGGCTTCACCCGCAATGCGGCGACCGGCGAGAACAAGCCGTACGGCGACTTCCTGGTCAACGCGCAGGGTGAGGACGTGGTGGCGGGCATCCGCAACACCGAAGACCTCGACCACATGAAGAAGCACTTCCCGGTGATTCACGCCGACCTGCTCGGCATCTTCAAGCGGCTCGAACGGCACTACACCGACATGTGCGACACCGAGTTCACCATCGAGCAGGGCAAGCTCTGGATGCTGCAGACCCGCGTCGGCAAGCGCACCGGTGCGGCGGCGCTGAAGATGGCCGTCGACATGACCAAGGGCACGGGGAGCGGCTCCAATCGCTGGAAGATCTCCCGCGAGGAGGCCCTCACCCGGGTGTCGGCCGATCATCTCGATGCCGTGCTGCACCCGCAGTTCGCCACGGCGGGCACGATCCTGGCCAAGGGCCTCGGTGCGTCGCCCGGTGCCGCTGTCGGCGCTGTCTATTTCACCGCCGATGAGGCCGCTGCAGCTCAGGAGCGCGGTGAGGACGTCATCCTCGTGCGCAACGAGACGAGCCCTGACGACATCCACGGCATGATGGCCTCCAAGGGCATCCTCACCGCCCGCGGTGGGCTCGTGAGCCATGCGGCTGTCGTCGCACGTGGCTGGGGCACGCCGGCCATCGTCGGCGCCGAAGACGTCCGGATCAAGGGCGACCAGTTCAGCGTCGGCGATGTCGTTGTTGCGAAGGGCGACACGATCTCGATCGACGGCACGTCCGGCATGGTCGTGCTCGGAGCACTCGAGCTCAAAGCCGCCGAGCCGCCCGCAGAGTTCCAGACGATTCTCAAGTGGGCCGACGTGGTCCGCAAGGGCAAGCTCGGCGTGCGCGCCAACGCCGACACCGGCGAAGACGCAGCCAACGCACGCGAACTGGGTGCTGAGGGCATCGGACTGTGCCGCACCGAGCACATGTTCCTGGCGCCCGACCGGCTGCCGGTCGTCCGCGAGATGATCCTGGCCTCGACGCCGGCCCAGGAGGAGAAGGCGCTCGAGAAACTGCGCGCCGTGCAGGAAGCCGACTTCATGGAGATCCTCGACGCAATGGACGGGTTGCCGGTGACGATCCGGCTGCTCGACCCGCCGCTGCACGAGTTCCTGCCCTCGGTCGAGGAACTGCGCATCAAGGAGGCCAAGTCGAAGAAGGGCCTGTCGAAGAAGGAGCAGGAACTGCTCGCCGCTGCCGAACACTGGGCCGAGCACAACCCGATGATCGGTACTCGCGGTGTGCGTCTTGGTGTCCTGAAGCCTGGGCTCTACGCCATGCAGGCACGGGCGCTGCTCTCGGCTGCTGCCAAGTTGCGCGAGATGGGCAAGAAGCCGATCGTCGAGATCATGATCCCGCTCACGGTGACGCGCGAAGAGATGGCGCTCGCTCGCAGCTGGGTGCAGGCCGAGGTCGACGCCGCGCTGGCCGGCATGAAGAAGAAGCCGATCATCACGATCGGGACCATGATCGAGACGCCGCGCGCTGCCCTGCGGGCCGATGAGATCGCCGAGGTGTCCGACTTCTTCAGCTTCGGCACCAACGACCTCACGCAGCTGACGTTCGGCTTCAGTCGTGACGATGTCGAGAGCCGGATGATGCCGCAGTACCTCGAGCAGGGGCTGTTGAAGGCCAACCCGTTCGACACGATCGACCAGACCGGCGTGGGCGATCTCGTTCGCATCGGCGCCCAGCGTGGCCGGAGCACCAAGCCTGATCTCAAGCTGGGTGTCTGCGGCGAGCACGGCGGCGATCCCGCGTCGATCGACCTGTTCTACAACGCCGGGCTCGACTACGTGTCGTGTTCGCCGTTCCGCGTGCCGATCGCACGGCTCTCGGCCGCGCAGGCCATCATCGCCGCCGATTCTTGACCCCGCAAGGTTCCCCCAGCCCGGGGCTGGGGGAACCTTGCGGGGCGGATTCGCCGGGCACGGGATGACCGTCCGGCGTCTACGATGAGGCAACCATGGGGATCGTCGACGAAGACATCGAACGGCTGCGGTCGACGGTGTCGATCGTCGACACCGTGCAGCAGTACGTCGCACTGAAGCGGGTCGGACGGAACTGGGTTGGCCTGTGTCCGTTCCACGCAGAGAAGAGCGGATCGTTCAACGTCCGCGAGGAGACGGGGCGCTACAAGTGCTTCGGGTGCGACAAGGGTGGCGACGTGTTCACCTTCGTGCAGGAGATCGAGCACCTCGACTTCCCCGGTGCGGTCGAGCACCTCGCCGCCAAAGCGGGGATCCAACTCAACTACACCACCACTGGCCAGTCGCAGGAGCGCGCCCGACGCAAACAGCTCGTCGAAACGATGAACGCGGCCGTCGACTGGTACCACCAGCGGCTCCTGAACGACCCTGACGCACGCCCTGCGCGCGATTATCTCCGTCAACGCGGACTCGCCGGTGACATCGCACGTCAGTTCAAGTTGGGCTGGGCCCCCGACGATTGGGATCAGCTGTCGCGTGGGCTCGGTGCGGCCCCCGACGTGATGCAAACCGTGGGCCTCTCGTTTCGCAATCGCCGCAACAAGATGCAGGACTCGTTTCGTGGACGCATCATGTTTCCAATCTTCTCCGAGTCCGGTGAGGCGCTGGCGTTCGGTGGACGAATCCTGCCCGGCTCGGACGACCCGGCCAAGTACAAGAACAGCTCCGAGACCCCGATCTACACCAAGTCGAAGACGCTCTACGGGCTCAACTGGGCCAAGGCCGACATCGCCAAACACGATCAGGTGGTGGTGTGCGAGGGGTACACCGACGTGATCGGCTTTCATCGAGCAGGGATTCCGCGTGCAGTGGCCACCTGCGGCACGGCACTCACCGAGGAGCACGTGCGCCTCCTCAAGCGGTACGCCAGCAAGGTGATGCTGGCATTCGACGCCGATGCGGCCGGCCAGGGTGCCGCGGCCCGGTTCTACGAGTGGGAACAAGCGCACGCCGTCGAGGTGTCGGTCGCCCGACTCCCATCGGGCAAGGACCCCGGCGACCTGGCGCAGAACGATCCTGACGCGTTGCGCCAAGCCGTCGAGACCGCCATGCCGTTCCTGGGTTTCCGCGTGCAGCGAACCCTCGGCTCTCGCCGCACCGACTCCCCAGAGCATCGCGCCCGCCTCGCCGAGGAGGCGATGGCGGTGGTCAACGAGCACCCCAACGCGAACGTCCGCAAGCTGTACGCCGGTGAGGTGGCGACCACGACCGGTCTGCCGGTGGCGGATCTCGTGAAGATCGCTGAGCGAGGCGTCCGCCGCCCGGTCGTCGAGGTCGTTGCACGACGTGCACAGGGGTCGATGGAGAACGCCGAGTTCGCTGCGCTCGTGTTGCTCGTGCAGGACTGGGACGAGATCGCGCCGTGGCTGATCGAGCAGCTGTTCGACGACGATGCGAATCGCATGGCGTTCCTCGCGTTGGCCGAGACGGGTGGCGACCTCGGCAAGGCGCTCGAGGTTGCCGCCCCTGACGCTCGAGAGGTGCTCGAGCGCGCTGCGGTTGCCGATCTGAACCTGCAACCGGACGTCGAAGCTCGGACGCTGATCAACGCAGCAGCGAGGCGCGAACTCAAGCTGCGCAGCCGCCTGACCGAGTCGTCGGCGATCGAGGAGGATCGAATCGCCAGGCTCGATGTCGACGCGCTCAATCATCCGGATTCGGCGCGTGCCTCGGCCGCGGCGGACTCATTGCTAGGTTGGCTCAATCGACGATCAGGGGAGCGCAACGGTGGGGGCTGATTCGGCCACCGGCACACCGGCAGCCCGCGGCGCCCAGTCGTCGGATGCGGCGTCGGCCGAGCCCTCCACTTCCGGGCCGACGGTGCCGTTCGGTGGCATCGACGAGGGGGAGTGGGCCAGCCTGATCGAGCAGGCGCGTACCCTCGGGACGGTGCACGCAGAAGACGTGGCACACGTGTTGCGTCACGTCGAACTGACCGGTGATGTCCTCACCGAGGTGCAGGCTGCGATCCACCTACACGGGATCTCGATCGACGACAATGTCGAGCACGTTCACGACGACACACCTCCGACGGGGGCGCAACGCAGTGTTGCCGGATTGCGCACCGACACGCCGCCGGACGCAGTCGATGACGACGAGCGTCTCCTTCGGCGCGGGCGTAGCCGCAGAACGAGGCCCACCGGGCCGAAGGGCGACAACAGCACCTCCGACGCCGTGCGCATGTACCTGCGCGAGATCGGTCAGGTCGATCTGCTCACGGTGGAACACGAGCGGCGCCTCGCTCAGCTGATCGAAGAGGGCAAGCTCGCCGCCGAGCGGATCGACGAGATTGCCGACGCCTCGGCAGGGGGAGCACCGGCGTCGCCCGCCGACGAGCGAGCGCTGCTGCGCGCGGTCAGTCGCGGAGAGCGAGCCAAGAGCGAGCTGACCCAGGCCAACTTGCGGCTGGTGGTGAGTATCGCCAAGCGGTACTCGGGGCGGGGGATGCAACTGCTCGACCTCGTGCAGGAGGGCAACCTCGGTCTGATGCGTGCGGTCGAGAAGTTCGACTACACCAAGGGCTTCAAGTTCTCGACGTACGCAACGTGGTGGATTCGCCAGGCGATCACGCGTGCGATCGCCGACCAGGCGCGCACGATCCGCATTCCGGTTCACATGGTCGAACACATGAACCGGGTCACGCGGACCAAACGCCAAATGCACCAAGAACTCGAGCGGGAGCCAACGGTGGAGGAACTCGCCGCACAAGTGCAGCTGACGCCCGACCGGGTGCGCGAGTTGTTGCGGATCTCGCAAGATCCGCTGTCGCTCGATTCACCGGTCGGAGAGGAGGACGAATCCAACCTCGGCGATTTCATCGAGGACGAATCGGTCGACAGCCCAGCCGACGCGGCGACGCGCATGATGCTGCACGACGCCGTCGTCGAGGTGCTCGGCGAGTTGTCCGACCGAGAACAGGAGATCGTCCGGCTCCGGTTCGGCCTCGACGGGGGGCGTGCGAAGACGCTCGAGGAGGTCGGCCAGGAGTTCGGCGTGACCCGGGAGCGGATTCGCCAGATCGAAGCGAAAACACTTGCGAAGTTGCGGCATCCGCAACGCTCGCAGCGTCTGCGCGAGTTTCTCGAGGTCGAGTAGCCGACGCCGATGTCGCCGCCCAACTCGGCGACACCCCATCGTCATCATGGAGACATGGGCTACGGTCTCGCCTCCTGTGCGTTCACGTCCCGACGTGTGATGGCCGTCATCGAGGCGATAGCCTCTCGTTTCGCAGTCCGGGATAGCTCAGCTGGCAGAGCAGCTGACTGTTAATCAGCTTGTCGCAGGTTCGAGCCCTGCTCCCGGAGCAACGGTGACGGGCCCCGAGCGATCGGGGTCCGTTGCTCGTTTTCGGTTCACCTGCGGCGATGCCGGGTAGGCGCCGGGTGGCGTCGTTCAGGATCTCAGC
>CAWBZS010000027.1:0-133567 GCA_963793335.1 Ilumatobacteraceae bacterium
GCTCGCTACCCTGGGCGCCATGCCAACGTTCGATGTCGTGTCCGAAGTCGATGCCCAAGAGGTCCGCAATGCCGTCGACCAGGCCCAACGCGAGATCGCCAACCGCTTCGACTTCAAGAACACCAATTCCTCCATCGAGCAGAACGAGATGGTGATCACCCTCGCCACCGTGAGCCGCGATCGCCTCGACGCGCTCCGCACCGTGCTCGAGGAGAAGCTGGTCAAGCGGGGCGTGTCACTGCGCGGTGTCGACTACGGCGACGTCCAAGATGCCACCCAGGACACGGTGCGTCAGGTGGTCACGATCAAGGTGGGGATCTCCTCCGACAAGGCCAAGGAGATCAACAAGCTGATCAAGGCCAATGCGCCCAAGGGCACCTCCAGCCAGACACAGGGCGAATCGATCCGGGTGTCGGCGAAGAAGCGTGACGCCTTGCAGGACGTGATCGCAATGCTCAAGGCCGAAGACATCGGCATCCCGCTGCAGTTCCAGAACTTCCGCGACTGACGCCGCTCGGTCTGTCGGGTCTGCGAATTCAGTCGTCTGCCGACGCGGCGGCCTTGGCCTGCAGTTCGTCGACGATCGACGAGTCGGCGAGCGTGGTGGTGTCACCGATGTTGCGCCCCTCGGCCACGTCGCGCAACAGCCGCCGCATGATCTTGCCCGAGCGGGTCTTGGGCAGGTCGGGTGTGATGTAGATCTGCTTCGGCTTGGCGATCGCCCCGATCTCGGAGGCGACATGGGCGCGGAGCACCTCGGCGTCGACGTCCTCTCCCCCACGCAGGATGACGTAGGCGATGATCGCCTGCCCGGTGGTCGGATCGGTGGCCCCGACGACCGCTGCTTCGGCGACAGCGGGGTGCGCCACCAGGGCCGACTCGACCTCGGTGGTCGAGATGCGGTGACCGGAGATGTTCATCACGTCGTCGACACGGCCGAGCAACCAGAGGTAGCCGTCGTCGTCGAGCTTGGCGCCGTCACCGGCGAAGTACCGCCCCTCGAAGCGTGACCAGTAGGTCTCGCGGAACCGCTCGGCATTGCCCCAGATGCCGCGGAGCATGCCGGGCCACGGTCGTGTCAGCGTGAGGTAGCCGCCTCCGACGTCGACACGGTGACCCTCGTCGTCGATCACCTCGGCGGAGACGCCCGGCAGCGGGAACGTCGCGGATCCGGGCTTCGTGGTGGTGGCGCCCGGGAGCGGGCTGATCATGATGCCGCCGGTCTCGGTCTGCCACCAGGTGTCGACGATCGGGCAGCGGCCACCACCGATGTGTTGCTGGTACCACATCCACGCCTCGGGATTGATCGGCTCACCGACCGAGCCGAGCACGCGCAGCGACGACAGATCGTGCTTGGCCGGCTCGCCTGCGCCCCACTTCATGAACGTCCGAATGGCCGTGGGTGCGGTGTAGAAGATCGTGACGCCGTACTTCTCGATGATCTCCCAGAACCGGTCGTTGCCGGGATGGTTCGGCACGCCTTCGTACATCACCTGGGTGGCACCATTGGACAGCGGGCCGTAGACGATGTAGCTGTGGCCGGTGATCCAGCCGACGTCGGCGGTGCACCAGAACACGTCGGTGTCGGCGTGGAGATCGAAGACGTACTTGTGGGTGTACGTGACGTGGGTGAGGTAGCCGCCCGAGGTGTGCATGATGCCCTTGGGCGTGCCGGTCGTGCCAGAGGTGTAGAGCAGGAACAGCAACTGCTCGGAGTCCATCGGCTCGGCCGGGCAGTCGGTGGAGACACCGTCCATCAGCTCGTGGTACCAGTGGTCTCGCCCGTCGACCATGTCGACGTCGTTGCCGCCGCGCTTGACCACCACGACGTGTTCGATCGACGGGGTGTCGGCGCACGCCTCGTCGGCGGCTGGCTTCAGCGGGAACACCTCGCCGCGCCGGTAGCCACCGTCGGCGGTGATCAGCACCTTCGCCTCGGCGTCGTTGATTCGATCGGCGAGCGACTGCGACGAGAAGCCACCGAACACCACGCTGTGGGCAGCGCCGATCCGGGCGCACGCAAGCATCGCCACCGCCGCTTCGGGCACCATCGGGAGGTAGATGTTGATGCGGTCGCCACGTTCCACGCCGAGGCCCTTCAGCACGTTGGCGAACTGGCTGACCTCGTCGAGCAACTGCTGGTAGGTGATCGTGCGGGTGTCGCCGGGCTCGCCCTCCCAGTGGATCGCCACCTTGTCACCGTTGCCGGCGAGGACATGACGGTCGAGACAGTTGTAGGCGACGTTCAGCTTGCCGCCAACGAACCATGTGGCGTCGGGGAGGTCCCACTCGAGGACGGTGTCCCACGGCTCGGCCCAGTCGACGAGGCTGGACGCCTGCCGTGCCCAGAACGCCTCGTCGTCCTCGGCGGCCTCGTCGTACAGGAACGTGCCGGTGACGAGCGAGTTCGCCTTGAACTCCTCCGATGGCGGAAACGTGCGATTCTCCGCACTCAGTGCGTCGATGGTGTCGTGATGCTCTCCGTTGCCGTCTGCAGCCATGCCGCGAATGGTAGGTCACGCACGCGGCGCGTTGGCACCCGTGATCTCGCCGATGGCCTCCGTGTACATTTTCGGCCTCGACAGCGCGGCATAAGGTGGTGTGCATGGGGTGCTTCTGCGGTTGCGGTCGGGACATCTCCGGGATGCGGCAGCGGTCGCAGAACACCGTCGCCAAGGACATGGCGGGCCACCTCGAAACGTTCGAGGGCGCGAGCAGGGTCGACGGTGTCGATGCGCAACGAGCAGCGGCAGCAATCCCGCAAGGACAGGCGCTCGTTGCGGTGCTGCGCTCGGTGATCCATGGCGAACGGTCTCGCAAAGACCTCGACAAGCGCGCAACGCGCGACTGGCACATGGAAGCGGGCAAGATCGCCAACGATCTCTTGGATCAGGCGTCGGACATCGGGTTCCTCGGCTCGGCGTCGACCCTGTCTGCGTTGGTCTACCGAGGGCAACGGTTCCCGGGAGTGATCGCCCAGGTGCATGACACCGGGGTGGAGGTCAACCGGAGCTTCCGCGTCCGGCTCGCCATCGACGTGCAACCGGATGAGGGCGAACCGTTCCGGGTGGAGCGCACGATGCTGGTCTCACGCATTGCAGTGCCACGCGTCGGCGATCGGGTCGAAGTGGCGATCGACCGCGACGATCCGGACGAGTTCGCCTTCCGCATCGTCCCGGCCTGACCGCAGCACTGGCATTGCCGCACCGCTCCCCCGAAGACCACTCCACTCCAGAGCGATGAGTTTCCGCGCGGCACGGTTCGCGCGGAAACTCATCGGTCGGGACGGCGCGCCGCCGGGCGGCACAGCAAGGTACTGCCGCCGAGCGCGACGAGCTGCCGGTCGCGTGTCCAGATCTGGCCGGTGGCACCGACGAGGCCGCCCGTGGCAACTGGAGCGGCGGCTTCGCTCAGGAGCCACGGTTCGTCGGCGGTCGACCCGATGAAGCGGGCGGTCACCTCGATCGTCGGAGCGAAGTGGTCGAGGTCGCCCAGGTGAGCTCGGCAGGCGGACGGCCACGAGTCGAGGTCGATCAGGATCAGCGATCGGCACGCGTCGACCCAGGGATCGGTGAATGTGGCGGTCGGAACGAACTTCACCCACGCACGCGTCGACGGTTCGGATGCCTCCCTGTTCTCCCAGTCGTCGATCCAGTCGGTGGGACGTTGCTCGATGTTCTCCCAGAACGGGTGTCGGGGCGGCCCGTCCTGCACGCCGAGCAGTTCCTGAGTGCTCTGGAGGTCGTCGGGGTCGGGGACATCCTGAGGCCCGAGCGTGGTGTGGTGCTCCAATCCATCGAGATCGGCGTCGACGCCCCAGACGTTGGCGACGAGCAATGGTCGCCCCTCCTGGGAGATCCGCACGGTCACCGAGGAGGCCACCTTGGTGTGTCGATTCACTTCGACGTCGATGGCGACCGGTTCGCTGCGCCCGGCGCCGACGAAGTGCGCGTTGATCGATGCTGGCCGAGCGCGTCCGCTGGAGACCCCAGCGGCGCGCATCGCCACCGCGGCCAGGTAGCCACCGTTCGGACCCCAGATCTCCCAGTCGGGCGAGAGGCCGCACCTGAACGTGGACGGTCCGGTCTGCTCGACGGTGGTGTCGTTCGCGAGGTCGCCCATTCGGCGATGATTGCAGACACCATCGGCACGTGCGGCGTGAGTTCCCCCTACTGGCCGTCGTCGTCGACCACGACACCGAGTGCATCGAGCGCAATCAGTCCCATCGGCAGGATCCGGCCGGGGTCGACGATCGCTCCGCGAAGTGCGGCTGCACCCCCGGAACTCTGTGACACCCCCTCTCTATGGTTGGATGCATGGAGATCGCAGCAGTGGTCGAGCGGGTCGAGGCGATTGCTTCGGTGCGTTCGAGCCGGTCGGCGGATGCTGATGTGATCGAGTCGGGCCTGGTGGCGGTGCGTGAGGTGCAGGCCTGGTGCCACGCCCAACACGCTGCTCTGGTCGAAGCGTTGCGAGGTGTCGATTCGTTCCCCGAGCAACGGGTCGCGAAGGCGTCGAAGATCTCGCTGGGCCAGGCAGCGAAGTCGACCGAGCGATCCTCGACGTTGGCCAAGACACCGACGCTGGCTGACGCGTTGGATGATGGTGCGATCACCAGCGATCACATCGATGCGGTCACACGTGCATCGAGGAAGGTCGACGCAGCCCGACGGGGTGAGTTGATCGAGCGTGCTGACGCGTTGGCTGCGGTCGCGAAGGCCGCAACCGTCGACGAGTTCGCCCGCCGGTTGGACCTTGAAACGAAGCAGCTGCAGGAGGACGACGGCATGGACCGCCTGACCCGGCAACGACGCAACGCTCGATCCAGGTCGTGGGTGGACCTCGAGGGCATGTGGAACCTGTCGGCCAAGTTCGATCCCGTCACCGGGGTCAAGATCGCCGCGCGCATCGACACGACGCTGCATACGTTGTTCGGCCAATCCGTCCCCGACGATTGCCCCGACGACCCGATCGAGAAACAGCGCTACCTCGCAGCCCACGCCGTCGCCCGACTCCTGCTCGACGGGGCCCTCACCACGAACACCGACGACAGCGACAACGCGACGTCCCTCGACGGCAAGCGCACCGGGTCAGATGACGTCGCAACCGTCGACACCGGTGCGCACCGTCGCACGACGGCGTCGCGTCCGCAGCCCGGCCGCCCAGAATTCGTCGTGGTCATCGACGCCGACGCAGCAGGCCACCGTGGTCCGGTCGGCGAGTTCTCGATCCCGGTCGAGGTCCCCGCCCGAGTGCTTGCAGACCTTGCCAGTGACGCCAGCGTCCACGCCGTGGTCGTCCGCAACGGTGTCGTGCTGCACGCACCAGGCGAGTTGAATCTCGGGCGCTCGTGCCGGCTTGCGAACCGCGCCCAGCGGCGGGCGTTGCGAGGCCTCTACCGAGGCTGCGCCCTTCCAGGCTGCTCCGTCGGCTACGACCACTGCAAACTCCACCACGTCATCTGGTGGCGACACGGTGGCAGCACCGACCTCGACAACTTGCTACCGGTCTGCTCACTGCATCACCGCAAGATCCACAACGACGACTGGGTGATCGAGCTCGGACCCAACCGAGAACTCACCCTCCGACTTCCCGACGGCAGCATCCACACGACCGGTCCACCGCACCGGTCCGACCGAAGTCCCGCCGCCTGACTCCACGACTATCGCCAGGCTCGGGCATCCGAGCGAGCGGGCAACCGAACCGACAGGTCAGATCCAGTTCGACGCGTCCGGCAGCGTCACGACGTCAGCAACGCCACTCGGCGACGAGGAAGGCCCCGAGGCCATCGGGGTCAAGCAGCGCTTCGGCTTCACTGATACGGCTACGCATCTTCATCGCTTCGAGGCCTGGGCGTGCCGCCTGCTCCTCCCAGACCCGCTTGCCCTCGGCGACCAGGTCGTCGACACCCCACAGCTGCAGGAACTGCGCTTGGGTACGAACGCTGTCGGGTTGGGGCAATTGGTCGATCGGCACGTCGATGGTGATGTCCTGCATGCCGGGCATTGCCAGGTAGTGCTCGCCGCGCTCGTTGCCGCGATAGGTGCGCAACCAGTCGCGATAGGGCCGCCCGGCGAGCATGGCGGTGATCGGTGTGGCGTAATCGATGGCGACCACCGAGCCTGCCCGGACGACGCGCCGGGCCTGCTCGACGAACGCCCCCGCTCGATCGATCAACGGCGCCCGCGCACCGAACGGCGCGGTCGGTGGCAGGAAGTCGGGCACCGGGTCGATCGGGGTCGACAGCACCTCGACGAAGCGGCCATCCGCCCCGACGTCGACGTACGCCTCACGCCATCCGTCGTCGAACACCGCAAGCCGAAACGGCAGGTTGTCGAGCAGCTCGTTGGCGATCAGGACACCGTCGAACGGTTCGGACGGAACCTCCTCCACCGACGCGATGCCATCGGGATGCCGCGCTCGTTGCGACGCGGAGATCTCGACTGCGACGTAGCGCAGGCTGTCGCAGCAGTCGGGCCGGGCCGCGAGCACGGAACGAGCAAGTGTGCCGGGCCCCGCACCTGCGTCGACCACCGTGAACACATCGGGTCGACCGATGCGTGCCCACTCGGCGTCGAGGTAGCGGGCAACCACCGCACCGAACAGCGGTCCGATCTCCGGTGAGGTGATGAAGTCGCCTCGACGCCCGGCCGATCCCCCGTCGGCTCTCGTGTAGAACCCCTCGCCGCCGTACAGCGCAAGCTCCATGAACCGCTCGAACGGCATCGGCCCCGACGCCCGAATGAGGCCACGAATCTCGTCCGTCATGCTGCCTTTCGTCGTTCTCGTGAACTCGTGCGGGAACTATTCCGGCACGGGTTCACGAGAAGCGAGGGTTCGGGGTGGTCAGCCGGTGAACGCGCCGGTCAGCGCGTCCACTGCGCCGACTCGGGCGACGATGTTCGGCAGGACACCGACGACGATCGTGCCCACCACGGTGATCGCCAGTGCGGCCACCACCGGCGCCGGTGGTTTGACGGGGGCGACGTCGCCGTCGGGAGCGTCGTCCATCCACACGACCCGAAGGACCCGCATGTAGTACGCCGCCGCGATCACGGTGTTGACCGCAGCGATACCGGCGAGGACGTACGCCGGGGTGGTCCCGGCGTCGAGCACCGCTTTGAAGGCGTTGAACTTGGCGAACCATCCACCGAGCGGCGGAATGCCCGCCAACGACGCGAAGAAGATCGTCATCGCCACGGCGAGGCCAGGGGCGTAGCCGAACAGACCACCGAACGACGAGATCTCACCGCTGTTGGTCTTGCGCGAGACCGCGATCACGACCGCGAAGGCGCCGAGGTTCATGAAGGCGTAGACGACCAGGTAGACCATCACGGCGTTCATTGCCGAGGCGCCGACGCCGGGATCACCGGCGAACGCCAGCGGCATCAGGATGAAGCCGCCCTGGCTGATCGACGAGTAGGCCAGCATGCGGATGATGTTGGTCTGACGCAACGCGAGCACGTTGCCGATGGTCATCGTCAGTGCAGCCATCACCCAGATCAGCGGCTCGTACACCTCGTCCGCCCCGGGGAAGGCGACGAAGATCAGCGTCATCAAGGCCACGAAACCGGCGGACTTGGCTGCCACCGAGAAGAACGCCGTGACGGGGGTCGGGGCGCCCTCGTAGGTGTCGGGAGCCCACTGGTGGAAGGGAACAGCCGACACCTTGAACGCGAACCCACAGATGACGAACACGACCGCCACGACTTCGAGCCCGAGCAGATCACCGTCGGCCAACGACGCACCGATGTCGGTGAGCAGCGTCGAGCCGGTGACGCCGAAGAGGAAGCTCATGCCGTAGAGCAGCACCGCGGATGCGAAGACGCCCATCAGGTAGTACTTGACGCCCGCCTCGTTGCCCCGGGGGTTGCGCTTGTTCCATGCGGCCATCATGTAGCCGGGAATCGAGAGCAACTCGAGCGCCACGAAGATGCTCACGAGATCGCGAGACGAGGCCATCATGACCATGCCGAGCACGCTGCAGAGCATCAGCACGTAGAACTCGCCCTGGTAGTAGCCGCCCTCCTCGAGTTCGGTCTGACTCATCAGGACCACGACGTATGCCGCGAGCAGGAACAGCCCAGTGAGCACGAGCGAGTAGTCGTCGACGACGAAGCGGCCGCCGAACATCGAACGGGTGTCGTCGCCGATCACGGCGAGCGTCACCACCGGCACGAAGGCACCGAGCAGCACGAAGCCGGTGATCGTGGAGATCATCCACTTCTTCGACTCCGGGAGCTGCAGGTCGAGCGCGAGGATCACGTTGATCCCAATGGCCAACACGACCAAGGGCGCGACGGCATGCCAGTCGATCGTCGGCGACACCCAGTCGCCGGCTTGAGCAAGGAGCGTGGCGAGCATCAGGGCAGCGTCTCTCCGAGGCGGTTCACCATCTCGGTGACCGCCGGGTCGATCACCTTGAACAGCAGCTGCGGGTACACGCCGAGCACGACGATCGCGATCAGGAACGGCGTCCAGGCGATCCACTCGATCGGGGTGACGTCGGTGATCTCGTCATGATCGTCCGCATGAGTCTGGGAGTCGTTGGCCGCCGAGCTCAGCGAGTGCGCCACACCACCGCCGGCGTGGGTGTCTCCGTGGCCGGAGAACTCCTCGGACGGTTCACCGAATGCGGTCCGCTGGTAGAGCCAGAGCAAGTAGGCCGCAGCGAGCACCGTACCGACCGCCGAGATCACCATCAGCGTGCGGAACAGGGTGGTGCTCAGGCCGAAGCCGGGGCTGTAGGCCGCGAGAATCGCCGGGAACTCGCCCCAGAACCCGGCGAGGCCGGGCAGGCCGAGCGAGGCCATCGCAGCGAAGCCCATGATCCAACCGAGGCGCGGGGCCTGGATCAGCAGGCCGGACAGGCGGCTGATCTCGAGCGTGTGGTAGCGGTGTTTGACCGAGCCCGCAACGAAGAAGAGCATGCCGGTGATCAACCCGTGGGCGACCATGCCGAACAGCGCAGCATTGATGCCGAACTCGGTGAGCGTCGAGATGCCGAGCATCACGAAGCCCATGTGGGCGACCGAGGAGAACGCGATCAGGCGCTTCATGTCGGTCTGCGCCAGGCAGCCGAGCGAGCCGTAGATGATGCCGATGACGGCCAGGATGCCGATCGCCGGCGCCCACGCGAGCGCCCCCTCCGGCAGCATCGGGATGGCGATGCGCACGAACCCGTACGTGCCGAGCTTGAGCAGAATTGCGGCCAGGATCACCGATCCCTGCGTGGGGGCCTGGGTGTGCGCATCGGGGAGCCAGGTGTGGAAGGGGAACATCGGCACCTTGACGGCAAAGCCGAGGAACATGCCCGCGAAGATCCAGATCTGGACGTCCCGGTCGATGCCGGCCCCCATCTCGACCAGGTGGGCGAACCCGAAGCTGTCACCACCGGTCTGGAAGAACAGCGCGAGGAACGCGACCAGCATGAATGCCGATCCGAACATGGTGTAGAGGAAGAACTTGAGCGAGGCGTACTTGCGCTGCTCGCCACCCCACACACCGATCATGAAGTACATCGGCAACAGGACCACTTCGAAGAACACGAAGAACAGGATCAGGTCCTGGGCGATGAACGTGCCCGCCATGCCGACCTGCAGCACCAGCATCAGCATGTAGAACGCCTTGGGATTGCCCGCGTCGGGCATGTTGTCCCAGGTGTAGATCATCACCAGGAACGTGACGACCATCGACAGGATGTACAGCGGCAGGCTGATGCCGTCGAGGCCGACGGTGTAGTTCGAGTTGATCACCGGGATCCACTCGGCGTCGACGAAGAACTGCAGCTTCTGCGACTCGCCGTAGTCGAACGCGAACAGCGTCGCGACGCCGACGGCCAGCGTGGCGCCTGCGGTGACGATGCCGATGAGCTTGTGGGTGGCCTCTTCGCTGCGCGGGATGAACATCATCACGAGCACGCCGATGAGCGGCAGGAAGGTGCCGACGCTCAGGAGCCAGTTCTGATCGGTGAGAGTTTCCATGGGTTCAGAGTTGCTTTCAGCTCACAGTGACGAGGACGAGGACGATGGCGCCGACGGTGGCGGCGCCGAAGAGCAGCGCGCCATACTGGCCGATCTTGCCGGACTGAGTGGATTGCATGGCATGGCCGGCCTCGGAGGCCGCCCAGCCGGATCCGTTGACGGCGCCGTCGACCAACTTCTGGTCGATGTTGTCGTAGACCCATACGCCGGTCTTGCGGGTGCCGACGCCGACTTCGTTGACGGTGGCGTCGATCACCTTCTGGTTCACCCAGTAGGCGGCCTGGGCGATCGGGTGGGCGACGGCGTGGACGATCACGTTCTCGTAGAGACGGTCGAGGTAGTACTTGTTCTTCAGGAACAAGAACCCACCGCGCAGCGCCGTGCTGCGCTCGGTGAGACCGACGAAACGCTTGTCGCGCCTGCCGTAGAACAGCACACAGAACCCGATCGCCAGGGCGTAGCCGAGCGCAACGATCCCGAGCGAGAGCATGATCTTCCAGAACTTGGGCTCGGCATGGCTGACGCCGGGGAAGAAGCAGACCGTGCCGGCTTCGGGAGCGTCGAAACCGCAACCCGACTTGCTGTGGCCGCCTTCCTCGCCACCTTCGGCGCCGGGGGTGACCGAGTTGTACGCGACGCCGTCGACGAGCACGATCGAGTCTCCAGGACCGGAAGCCAGGAACTCTTCGGTGACCACCGGTGTCGCTCGCGGCTCGACGTAGGTCTTCAGCAACTCGACACCCTCGCCGAATCTCGAGGCAAGCGGTGTGGGGTTGAGGAACCCTCCGAAGACCGCGAAGACCGCGAGGATGACGATCGGTGCGAGGATCAGCTTGCCGCTCTCGTGAGGCCCGGCGTGGTCGTCGTGATGATCGTCACCGTGAGCGTTCGCAGCGGCACCGAGCGAACGTGGCTCGGGCTCAGGAGCCCCGACCGAGATCTGCTCCATCTCGTGCTCTTCGCCGTGGATGTCGTCATGACCGTGGCCGGCGGCCGCACCGCGGGGCTCACCAAAGAAGGTGAGGTACGTGGCACGGGTCATGTACATCGCGGTGAGCGCAGCGCCGAACAAGCCGACCCACATCAGGAACGTGTAGCCGTTGGCGCCGACGTTGTCGATGATCTCGTCCTTCGACCAGAAGCCGGCGAACGGGAACACACCGGTGAGTGCGAGGGTCGACACACACCACGCCGCGAACGTGACCGGCATCTTCTTGCGGAGCCCGCCCATGTCCTTCTTCATGTCGAAGGAGTGGTGCGAGCCCGAGTGGCTCACCGAGCCGGCACACAGGAAGAGGCAGCATTTGAAGAAGGCATGGGTGACGATGTGGAACACGGCGGGCAGCCACGCACCCGTGCCGAGGCCGAGCATCATGTAGCCCAACTGGCTCACCGTCGAGTACGCGAGCACCTTCTTGATGTCGTCCTGCACGAACGCAAGCAGCGCAGCGATCACGATGGTGATCGCGCCGATGATGGCGATGAACGACAGCCCGCCGCTGCCGATGTTGAAGCCCTCCCAGAACACGGGGTAGATCTGGGCGACGAGGAACACCCCGGCCACCACCATGGTGGAACTGTGCAGCAGCGACGACACCGGTGTCGGGCCGGCCATCGCGTCGGGCAGCCAGGTGTGCAACGGGAACTGACCCGACTTGCCGATCGCGGCGATGAAGAGCGCCACCGCACCCCACAGCAGGAACTGCGTGTTCGCCTCCCCCGACAGCGCCCACGCCTGGATGGCCTGGATGTTGAAGCCGTTCGAGTCGAGGTTGTCGACCGCCCACTGATTGGCACCGAAGAAGATGATCGCAGTACCGACGAGCAGACCGACGTCGCCGACACGCACGGTGAAGAACGCCTTCAACGCGGCACGGCTGTTGGCCTCTTCCTCCCACCAGTGGCCGATCAACATGAACGAGGTGAGACCCATCATCTCCCAGCCCAAGATGAGCTGGACCATGTTCTCGGCCATCACCATGATCAACATGCCGCCGGCGAACAACGTGATCGCAGCGAAGAAGTGGGTGTAGCGACGATCGCCTCGGACGTAGTCGACGCTGAAGATCATCACCAGCAGCGAAATGAAGGCCACGAGGGCCAGGATCAGCACGGCGAGTCCGTCGACGCTCGAGCCGATGCCGAACTCGAGGCCGGAGTTCTGCCACCACACCCAGGTGGTGGTGACCGGCTCGATGAACGGCTTGGCCTCGGCGCCTTCGGCGGCGCTCGGGAGTTGGCGACCGAATGCCTGGATGAGGCCGACCGCTTCTTCACCATGGCTGTCGGCGGAATCGGTGCGCTGGACCCATTGCAGGGCGGCGCCGACGGCCACCACCAGCGTGGCGGTCATCGATGCGATGGCGATCTCTGCGCCCTTCATCGGCAGTTTCTTGCCGAAGAA
This sequence comes from Ilumatobacteraceae bacterium, assembly GCA_963793335.1. Classification (GTDB taxonomy): domain Bacteria; phylum Actinomycetota; class Acidimicrobiia; order Acidimicrobiales; family Ilumatobacteraceae; genus Sva-07. Next base: position 12,388 of record CAWBZS010000027.1, read on the forward strand.
CAAGATGAGGGCGAACGCGATCACCGGGATCAGGCCGGTGAGCCATGCGTTCTCGAGGAACCAACCCGAGCTGAGTTCCAGTGCTTCTGCGGCCAGCATGTCAGCCCTTCATTTCCGAGAGTTCGTCGAGGGCGATCGACTTGCGGTTGCGGTAGATCATCAGCACCATCGCCAGTCCGACGCCGACCTCGGCGGCGGCGATCGCGATCACATAGAGCGCAAACACCTGGCCGTCGACCGCCCCGGTCATCAGGGCGAAGGCCACCAGGTTGATGCTGACCGCGTTGAGGATCAGTTCGATCGACATCAGCACCATCACCGCGTTGCGGCGGGCGATGACGCCGTACACACCGATGCTGAACAGCGCGGCAGCGAGCAGGAGGAAGTTGACAGCGAGCATGAGTCAGTCCTTGCGAGCCAGAACGATGGCGCCGACCGCAGCAGCGAGCAGCACGAAGGAGATCGCGAGGAAGGGCACGAGGTAGATGTCGAGGAACTGGTCGCTGAGGGCGACGGTCGGCGTTGGCCCGCGATCGGGCAGGGTGTCGTCACCGAATGCGTCGATGATCACCCAGGCGAGCAGCCCGAACAGCACGAGCCCGACCGGGATGCCGAGCGCCCAGCCTTTGTTGTTCAACCCCTGTTCCTTGCCGATCTGCGCCCGGGTGAGCATGATGCCGAACAGGAACAGCACCATCACTGCGCCGATGTACACGAGCACCTGCGACACCGCGACGAACTCGGCGGCGGCGAGGATGTACTGCGCGGCCACACCGGACAGCACCACGACGAGCCAGAGCGCAGCGTGCACGACGTTCTTGGTGGTGACGACGTTGAGCGCGGCGAAGATCATGACGGCGGCGATGATGCCGAACGCGACGTTCTGCGCGACGTTCACGCTGTCGGCGGCGAGGATGACGGCGCTCACTGCGCACCGTCCAGGCGTGATCGATTCACTTCTTCTGTGCTCCTGCTTCGAGCGCCGGGGCCTCGGGCACGGTCTCCATCCACTCGCCGAGCTTGTCCTTGTCGTGCAGGAGATCGGCGATCTTCGGCTCGGAGTACTCGTACTCCGGGCTCCAGAACAGCGCGTCGAACGGACACACCTCGACACAGATTCCGCAGTACATGCAGAGCGCGTAGTCGATGTCGAACCGGTCGAGATGGTTGACCTGGCGCGGCTTGCCGCCGGCGCGTCGCGGCGGGGCGAGCTGCTTGTGGCCCTCGATGTAGATGCACCAGTCGGGGCACGAGCGTGCACACAGCATGCAGGCGGTGCAGTTGCCCTCGTGGAGCGCGATCACACCACGGGCGCGAACCGGCGGAGCTTCCTTCTCATGCGGATACTGCACCGTGTTGGCGCCGTCGACGATCGTGTCCTTGAGGATCCCGAACGTGACGCCGAGACCTTTGAACATGCCAGGCACCTTGGGCTTGTCGGGCATCAGAACACCACTTTCAGGATCGCGGTGATCGCCGTGTTGGCGAGGGCGAGCGGAATGAGGACCTTCCAGGCAAAGGTCTGCAGTTGATCCTCGCGGAAGCGAGGGGAGCTGAAGCGCACCCACATGATGATGAAGGTGAGCAGCAGCATCTTGGTGAACATGATCAGCGGGCCGCCGATGTTCATCCAGTTGTCGACACTGTCGACGGTGGTCCAGCCGAACCAGTCGAAGGGAATGCCCCACCCACCGAGGAACAGCACCGAGGCGATCAACGCGAACACGCCAGCGGTGGCGAACTCGGCGATGAAGAAGATCAGGAACCGGAAGCCCGAGTACTCGGTCATGTAGCCCGACACGAGCTCCGACTCGGCGATCGGCATGTCGAACGGGGCCTGGGTGAGTTCGGCCTGCACGGCGATCATGAAGATCAAGAACCCGATGAACTGGGTGATCACGTAGGGGTTGCCGATGCCGCCCCAACCGAAGATCTCGCCCGTGTTCTGGGCGACCACGATGTCTTGGAGGTTCATCGAGCCGGCCTGAATGACCACGCCGATCGTGGCGAGCACCATCGGGAGTTCGTAGGCGATCAGCTGTCCGGCGGCTCGCAGGCCACCGAGGAGCGAATACTTGTTGGCACTCGCCCAGCCGGCGATCAGAATGCCGAGCACGCTCACCGAGGCCACGGCGAGGGCGTAGAAGATGCCGACTTCGAAGTTGGTGAACAGCGCGTCGGGGCCGAACGGGATGACCACGACCAGGAGGAAGGTCGACAGCAGCACCACGATCGGAGCGATCTTGAAGATGCTCTTGTCGGCGGCGTCGGGCGCCAGGTCTTCCTTCTGCATCCACTTGCCGACCTCGGCAACGAGCTGCAGCGAACCGTACGGGCCGGCTTCCATCGGGCCGAGGCGGCTCTGCATGAACGACATCATCTTGAACAGGAACAGATAGACGATCGCGCCGGCGGGCAGCAGGACCGCGACCAGTCCACCGAGGACGCGCAGTACCGATTGGCCCCAGTACGGGATCTCGATGGCCAACTGGATCATCGATCGATGTCTCCGAGGATGAAGTACAAGCTGGCGAGAATCGTGATGATGTCGGGCACGTAGACACCCTTGAGCGCCCACGGCACGATCGAGATGTTGTTGAAGCTCGCCGAACGGATCTTGACGCGGAACGGCCCCAGGCCGCCCTTCGATGCGACGTAGTACCCCATCTCTCCGAGCGGGTTCTCGGTCGACACCCAGGCTTCACCCTCGGGCACCTTGATGATGCGCGGCACCTTGGTCATGATCGGACCGGCCGGAATCTGGTCGAGCAACTGCTCCACGATCTTGCACGACTCGCGGGTCTCCTGGAGGCGCACCCAGCACCGAGCCCAGCTGTCACCGTCCGGGTGCGTCCACACCTTCCAGTCGGCCTTGTCCCACGCCATCGGAAGTTCCTGGTCACGACGCAGGTCGTAGTCGACCCCGCTGGCTCGCAGGTTCGCTCCCGACAGCCCGTAGTCCTTGGCAACGTCGGCGGGAATGATCCCGATGCCGCGCATCCGGCTCTGGAAGATCTCGTTGCCGAAGAGCAGGTCCTCGATGATGTCGCAGAACTTCTGGAGCTTCACCATCACCTGGCGGGTCTCCTCGATCCAGCCCTTCGGCAGATCGTCCTTCAGGCCGCCGATGCGGTCGAAGTTGGGGTGGAAGCGGCCACCGGTGGCACCTTCGATGAGGTTGAGGACGTACTCACGGTCGCGGAAGGCGATGAACACCGGGGTGATCGCGCCCATCTGCACCCCGAGATCGCCGAGGAACAGCGACACGTTGGCGATGCGCGACAGCTCGAACAGGATCGTGCGGATCACCTGCGCACGCGGTGGCGCCTCGACCTCCATCAACTTCTCGGCGGCGAGGATGAACGGCACCTCGTTGGCGAAACTGCCGAGCCAGTCGATGCGGTTGACGAGCGTGGTCACCTGCGGGAACGTGCGGACCTCGGTGAGCTTTTCGTACCCGCGGTGCATGTAGCCCGCAGACGGTTCCGCCCAGATGACCTGCTCGCCGTCGAGGCGGGCGATGATGCGCAGCGTGCCGTGGGTGGCCGGGTGCTGCGGGCCGATGTTGAGGGTCATCCCCTCGGTTTCGAGCTCGACGTTGAGTCGGGCATCAGCAGCCTGGCTGGCGATGTAGCTCAGTTGCTGGCGGTCGGAGAGCATGCTCATGAGGTTGCGTCTCCTTCTGAAGCCGGCGCGTCGGCGGGCTCGTCGTCCTGCACAGGCATCGGCTCGACGTCGACGATCCCCGGCCAGGGCTTGATCATGCGGGCGAGCAGCGGGAAGTCCTTGCGCAGCGGGTAGCCCTCGAAGTCGGTGGGCAGGTACATGTTGCGCAAATCGGGGTGGCCGTTGAAGCCGATGCCGAACATCTCATGGGTTTCGCGTTCGTGCCAGTTCGCGCCGGCGAACACCGCAGCCCAGGAATCGACGGCGAACGGCTCGTCGGGGACGTCTGCCTTGATCGTGATGCCGACGTGGCGGTCGAGGTCGACCAGTCGTGCGAACACCTGGAATCGGGTGTCGCCACCGGTGACGCCCTGACGGATCTCGGTGTCGGGCTCCTTCGCCTCGGCGGTGGGGTCTTCTTCACCGGTGCCGTACGGCGACGGCATCCAGTCGAGTCCCGAGACGAAGCAGAAGAACGTGAACCCGGCAGCCTTGAGCGCCTCGCCGGTCTGACGCCACGCGTCGGTGTGCACGCGCACCCAGAGGTCGTCGTTCGGTGAGATGTGTGTGTCGAGCAACGCCTCGCCGATTCGCTGGCGCAGGTCGTCGATGATCCCCTCTCGCAGGCCGTCGCCGGGCAGTGCTTGGGGTTCGTCGCTCGTTTCGGTGGTGTCACTCAATGGGGCCACCGCCCACCACGATCGGCTCGCGATCGGGTGCCTTCGGTGCGTCGACCACGGGCGCTGCGGCGATGCGTTCGCGCTCGCGGGTGGCCTGCTGCGAGGTGATCCCCTCGACGCCGCGCCACTTGGCGGCCATGTCTTCGTTCTTGATGCGCTGCTGGAGCAGCACGACACCTTCGAGCAACGCCTCGGGCCGCGGCGGGCAACCGGGCACGTACACGTCGATCGGGATGATCTGGTCGACGCCCTTGGTGACCGAGTAGCTGTCCCAGTACGGGCCGCCACAGTTGGCGCACGAACCCATCGAGATCGCGTACTTCGGCTCGGGCATCTGCTCCCAGAGACGCTTGATGGCGGGCGCCATCTTGTCGGTGACGGTGCCCGAGATGCACACGAAGTCGGCCTGGCGCGGACTGGCGGGGAGCGGGATGACGCCGAGGCGCATCACGTCGTAGCGAGGCGAGCCGAACGCGGCGCCCATCTCGATCGCACAGCACGCCAGACCCCACTGGTACACCCACAGCGAGTACGAGCGGCTCATGTTGAACAACTTGGTGAGAGGGGCCGGCATGCGGCCCCGGTCGACTAGACCCATCGCAACAGTCCTCGTTTCCAGGCGTAGACAAGACCATCGAGCAGGAGCACGATGAAGATCAACATGGCGACCAGTCCGAAGGTCCCGTACCGCTCGATGTTGGCCGCCCACGGGAACAGGAACACTGCTTCCACGTCGAAGATCACGAACAGCAACGCGAACACGTAGTACCGGATCTGGCTCTGTGACCAGCCTGCGCCGACCGGGTCGACGCCCGACTCGTAGGCAATGCCCTTGTCGTAGTTGGGCCGCGAGGGCCTCACGAGGGCAGCCAGGCCAAGGAGAAGTGCGGCCACCGCTACAGCAGTGAGGCCGAACCAGACCACGGTCAAGTAATCGCGCAGGAACACCGACATCGGGTCGAGAAGTTATCAGGGGCCGGGAAATCCCACCCAAATGTGACGTGGTGACTTGTGTTTCCGCTGGGCCGCCGTCCGACGTCAGAGAAGTTCGCCCTCGGTGGCTTCGGGTTCACCGATCACCATCCACAACGCGCCAGCGAGCACGGCGCCGATTGCGGGGAACAGGATGAACGCCCACACCTGCCCGAGCGCCCAGTCGCCCTGGAACACCGCCGTCGCCAGCGAGCGCGCCGGGTTGACCGACGTGTTCGACACCGGGATCGAGATCAGGTGCACCAGGGTGAGGCCGAGACCAGCAGCGATCGGACCGAACCCGGTCGGAACGCCCTTGGTCGTCGTCGTGCCCAACACGATCAAGACGAAGATCGCCGTCACAACGATCTCGATGATCGCGACCGACAGCAGATCGAACCCGCCCGGCGAGTGTTCGCCGTAGCCGTTCGATGCGAACCCCGCGTCCTGCGCCCTCGACAGGAACCCGTCCGTGCCGCTGAGGGTCAGCGCGATGATGCCCGCCCCGACGATGCCGCCGACGAACTGACCGATGAAGTACGGAGCCGACTTGGCGGCGTCGAGCTTCTTGGCCATGATCATGCCGATCGTGACCGCCGGGTTGATGTGGCAGCCGGAGATCCGGCCGATCAGGTAGGCCATGCAGAGCAGGCTGAGGCCGAACGCGAGCGACACCCCGAGCGCGCCGACGTTGAGACCCTCGTTGAACAGGCCGGTGGCGAAGATCGCCGTTCCGGGTCCACCGATCACCAGGACTGCGGTCCCCAGTGCCTCGGCGATCGGAATACGAATGTTGTCGTTCATCTCGAGTGTCCTCGTTCTTGTTCTCGTCCAGCGTCGGTGACGGGGTCGTCACACCGGCGGAAATCGTAGAACATGCGATGGGGTCGGAGCGGCGATCGACGGGCGGTGCGGCGTCCGCGGCAACTGCGGCTCGATCCGAGACGACGGAAGCGGGATACGGTCGGCAGCGATGACCAACCAGCGATCGCTGTTCATGCTGATCCTGGCGATCACAGGCACGAGCATCATGGGCAACACGCTGCTCGCGCCAGTGATCCCGGACATCCTCGACGACTTCGGCGTCGCCGACTCGGGCGCCGGGCTCCTGATCGCGGCGACCTCGTTTCCCGGCATCTTCATGGCACCGGTCATCGGCGTGCTCGCGGATCGCCTCGGGCGCCGGCGGGTGCTCGTGCCATGCCTCGCGACGTTCGGCCTGTTCGGCACCGCAGCGGCGCTCGCCCCGTCGTTCGAGTTCCTGATTGCGGCACGCCTCGGCATGGGCGTCGGCGCGGCCGGATTGATCAACCTCGCCGTGGTGCTGATCGGCGATCACTGGGGACCCGTGGACCGCACGCGCCTGATCGGCCGGAACGCGGCCTTTCTCACCGTGTGCCTCGCGATCATGCCACCGGTGGGCGGTCTGCTCGCCGAGGTCGGCAGCTGGCGATTGGCGCTCGCCCCGTACAGCCTCGCGGCGATCACGGCCGTGGTCGCGTGGCGGATGCTGCCGCCCGATCGGCCCGACTCCACGGTGTCGCTGCGCGACCAGCTCGGCGGCATCGGCGAGGTCGTGCGCCGCCCGGCCGTGATCGTGATCCTGGTCGGCGGCACCGTGTCATTCGTGATGATCTTCGGTGTGTTCCTGGCGACGCTGCCGATCCACCTCGAGAACGAGTTCGGATACGGTTCCGCGGTGCGGGGGCTGTTCCTCGCGATTCCTGCCCTGCCGTCCACGCTGGTGGCGTTCAACCTCCAGCGGGTGCGTTCGTGGATGTCGGCTCGGACGCTGCTGATCGTGTGTTCACTCGCATTCGCTGCCGGGTTCGCGCTGATCGGGGCGACCGAGGCGGTGGCGTTGGTCGTGATCGGCTGCGTGATCTACGGCCTGGGCGAAGGCGCGATGCTTCCACTGCTGCAGGATCAGGCCGTGGAGGTGTCGCCGCCGGAGCATCGCGGTGCGATCGTGGCGGTCTACGTCGGCGCCGCGAGGCTCGGCCAAACGGTGGGTCCGCTCGGGGCTGCAGCACTCTTCGGGGCGACCTCGACGTTCGTGACGCTCGAGGTCGGTGCTGCGTTGGCGGTCGCCCTCGCCGCCCTCTTCGCGTTCGGCCCAGGCAGGCCGCAACGCCACACCGCACCGCACCGGTGAGACCTACGTGCAACGCCGCCGCTCACCTCTCACCGCAACACCACACCGGTGAGACCTACGTGCAGCGCCGGCACTCACCTCTCACCGCAACACCACACCGGTGAGACCCACGTGCAGCGCCGGCACTCACCTCTCACCGCAACACCACACCGCACCACACCCTGATCGGGGACGCGTCAGGAATCGAGGATGGGGGCGAGGTGCTGTTCGGCCTCGTCGATCGTCCAACCCTTGCGCTCAGCGTACGAGGCGAGTTGGTCGCGCTTGATCTTGCCGACACCGAAGTACTTCGCATCCGGATGCGCGAAGTACATGCCGGACACCGATGACCCGGGCCACATCGCGAACGACTCGGTCAGCTCGACGCCGATGGCGTTGGGCGCGTCGAGGAGATCGAACAGCGCCTGCTTCTCGGTGTGGTCGGGCTGGCTCGGGTAGCCGGGCGCCGGGCGGATGCCCTGGAAGCGCTCCTTGAGCAGTTCCTCCGGCGTGAATGCCTCGTCGGCGGCGTATCCCCACAGCTCGGTGCGAACCCGCTCGTGCATCCGCTCGGCGAACGCCTCGGCGATCCGGTCGGCGATCGCCTTGAGCAGAATCGAGGAGTAGTCGTCGTTGTCGGCTTCGAACCGTTCGGCGATCGCGATCTCCTCGGGACCGGCGGTCACCACGAACCCGCCGACCCAGTCGGCGACGCCGGACTCGATCGGGGCGATGAAGTCCGACAGGCTGAGGTTGGGTCGCCCGTCGGTCTTGGTGGCCTGCTGACGGATGCCGTGGAAACGCGAACGCACGACGGAACGAGCCTCGTCGGTGTAGATCACGACGTCGTCGCCGTCGGCGTGAGCGGGCCAGAACCCGACGACGGCCTTGGGACGGAACCACTGCTCGTCGACGATCTTCGCCAGCATGGCAAGCGCATCGTCGTAGAGCGGCTGGGCTGCGTCGGCGAACTCGGGATCGGTGAGCACCTCGGGGAACTTGGATCTGATTCCCCACGTTCGGAAGAACGGGGTCCAGTCGATGTACGGCACGAGTTCGGCCACGTCGTACTCGGCGAACACACGGGTCCCGGTGAACGTCGGCGCCGTGATCGTGGTGTCGTCGAACGTCGCAGCGAGCCGATTGCCACGAGCGACATCGATCGTGACGCGATCGCGTTCGACGGTGGCACGGGCGTGCGACTCGCGCACCCGGTCGTAGTCGGTTGCGAGTTCCTCGAGGAAGCCCCCGCGCTGGGTGTTCGACATCAGCGACGAGATCACACCCGACGCCCGGCTGGCGTCGCCGACGTGCACGACCGGGCCGTGGTAGGCCGGGTCGATCTTGAGGCTGGTGTGGAGGCGACTGGTCGTGGCGCCGCCGATCAGCAACGGCACCTGGAAGCCGATCCGTTCCATCTCGCTGGCCACTCGGACCATCTCGTCGAGCGACGGCGTGATCAGGCCGGACAGGCCGATGACGTCGACGTCGCGCTCCTTGGCGGTGTCGAGGATCGTCTGGGCCGGCACCATCACGCCGAGGTCGATCACCTCGTAGTTGGAGCAGCCGAGCACGACGCCGACGATGTTCTTGCCGATGTCGTGGACGTCGCCCTTGACCGTGGCGAGCAGCACCCGGCCCGCCTTCGAGGCCGCGCCGTCTTCGCCCTCGGCTTCGATGAACGGGGTGAGGTAGGCAACGGCCTGCTTCATCACGCGCGCCGACTTGACGACCTGCGGCAGGAACATCTTGCCGGCGCCGAAGAGATCGCCGACGGTGTTCATGCCGCTCATCAGCGGACCCTCGATCACATCGACCGCGCGTGCGGTCGCCGCCCGTGCCTCCTCGACGTCGTCCTCGATGAACACGGTGATGCCGTTGACGAGCGCGTGGTCGATGCGGCGAGCGACGTCCCACGATCGCCACTCCGCGACCGCAGGATCGACCACGTCGGAGCCGTCGCCGGCGAACCGGGCTGCAGCGTCGAGCAGCCGCTCGGTGGCGTCGGCTCGGCGAGCGAGCACAACGTCCTCGCAGAGGTCGCGCAGCTCGGGGTCGATCTGGTCGTACACCGCGAGCTGGCCGGCGTTGACGATGCCCATGCGCATGCCGGCCTCGACCGCCTTGAGGAGGAACACCGAGTGCATCGCTTCGCGCACCGGCTCGTTGCCGCGGAACGAGAACGACAGGTTGGAGACGCCACCGGAGATGTTGACATGGGGCAGTTCGTCGGTGATCTGCTGCGTGGCTTCGAGGAAGTCGAGGCCGTAGCGGTTGTGCTCCTCGATGCCAGTGGCCACCGCGAAGATGTTGGGGTCGATGATGATGTCCTCGGGCGGGAACCCGACCTCGTCGATCAACAGGTGGTACGCCCGGCGGGCGATGTCGACCTTGCGGTCGACGGTGTCGGCCTGACCGACCTCGTCGAACGCCATCACGATCACCGCGGCGCCGTAGTCGAGGCAGGTGCGCGCCTGCTCGAGGAACTGCTCCTCACCTTCCTTCATCGAGATCGAGTTGACGATCGGCTTGCCCTGCACACACTGCAGGCCGGCCTCGATCACCTCGAACTTCGATGAGTCGATCATGATCGGCACTCGGGCGATGTCGGGCTCGGAGGCGATCAGGTTCAGGAATGTGGTCATCGCCTCGACGCCATCGATCAGGCCGTCGTCCATGTTGACGTCGATGATCTGCGCGCCGTTCTCGACCTGCTGGAGCGCGACGGCGAGCGCCTCGCCGTACTCGTTGTCCTTGATCAGACGTCGGAACTTCGCCGAGCCGGTGATGTTGGTGCGTTCGCCGACGTTGACGAACGGAATGTCGTCGGTCAGGGCAAACGGCTCCAGCCCCGAGAGTTCCAGGCGGGGGGTGCGCTCCGGCACCACCCGCGGTGCGGTGCCGACGACGGCGGTTGCCATCGCCTCGATGTGCGCCGGTGTCGTGCCGCAGCAGCCACCGACGACGTTGACGAGGCCGGCCTCCGCGAACTCACCGACGAACGCGGCGGTCTCGGCCGGCGTCTCGTCGTACCCGCCGAGCTCGTTGGGCAGGCCGGCGTTCGGATACGCACACACGAGCGTGTCCGCAACGGTCGCCAGCTCGAGCAGGTGCGGGCGCATGTCGTGTGCGCCGAGGGCACAGTTCAGGCCAACGGTGAGCGGTTGGGCGTGACGGATCGACTGCCAGAACGCGGCGGGCGTCTGCCCCGACAGGGTGCGGCCGGAGCGGTCGGTGATCGTGCCGGAGATCATCAACGGCAGCTGGGTGGCGTGGGCGTTCATCGCCCTTCGGCTGGCGACGATCGCCGCCTTGGCGTTGAGCGTGTCGAAGATCGTCTCGATCAGGATCGCGTCGACGCCACCTCGCAGGAGCGCTTCGATCTGCTCCTGGTAAGCGTCGGCAAGCGCCCCGAACGTGATCGCCCGGTAGCCGGGGTCCTCGACCTTCGGCGACAGCGACAACGTCATGTTGGTCGGGCCGACCGCACCGGCGACGAAGCGCCTGCGGCCGTCGATGCCCTCGGCCTCCTCAGCGGCTTCTCGTGCCAGCCGGGCAGCGACTTCGTTGAGCTCGACGACCTGCGCAACGGTGTCGTAGTCGCCCTGGGAGACGCGATTCGCCGAGAACGTGTTGGTCTCGGCGATGTCGGCGCCGGCGAGGAAGTAGCGCAGATGAATGTCGCGCATCGCGTCGGGCTGGGTGATGGTGAGCAGCTCGTTGTTCCCGGCGAGATCGCAGCCGTGGTCGCAGAATCGGTCGCCCCGGAACGCATCGTCGGAGAGCTTGAGCGACTGGATCTCGGTGCCCATCGCTCCGTCGAGCACGACGATGCGCTCGCGAGCCAGTTGGGCGATCGGGTGGTCGTGGAACGGATGGTGACGGCTGGTCATGGGGTGTCTCTCAGGCGATCTTCTGGGTGAGGTGCGAGCTGGGGGCGGTGACAGCAGTGCGACGGTCGACCGCGAGCCAGATGGTGACGGTGAGTCCGTCGTCGCCTGCCGGCGGGTCGACGTCGGTGATCTCAGGACAATCGAAGCCGACCTGGTCGAACCAGTCGGCGAGCTGGTCGTGGCCGAAACCGAGTCGACGATGTGCGGCGGCACGGAGGAAGTCGTGGCTGTGCGGAGCAAAGTCGACCACCACGAGCCGGCCTCCAGGGGCGACGAGTTTGGCCGCTTCGGACAGCGCTCTGGCAGGGTCGTCCAGGTAGTGGAGCACCTGGTGGATCATCACCAGGTCGAAGCTCGCTGCGTCGAGCGGCGGGCTGTGGACGTCGCCCTGGCGGAGCTCCCAGTTGGTCGCGTCGGAACGCTCGAGGTTGGCGCGCGCGACCGACAGCATCGAGTGGCTGCTGTCGAGCCCGATCGACCGGCCAGCTCGGGTGGCGAACAGCTGCAGCATCCGCCCGGTGCCCGTGCCGACGTCGAGCATGCGGTCGATCGGTTCGTCACCGAGCACCCGGAGAATGGCAGCCTCGACCGTGTCGGCGGCAGCATGCAGCGAACGCTCCTCGTCCCAGATCGATGCGATCTGCTCGAAGTAGTCGCTCGCCGCGGCGGCCCGCCGAGTTCGCACGACATCGAGACGCTCCCGATCGGCCGCAAGCATCGAGTCGACCGGGTCGATCGAGGACAACGCAGCGACGATGAGCGAACGGTGCGCTGGCGACTCGCTGAGGCGGAAGAACGCCCATGTGCCCTCACGGTGCTTCACCACGAGCCCCGCATCGACGAGCAACTTGAGGTGTCGTGAGACGCGGGGCTGTGATTGGCCGAGGATCTCCGTGAGGTCGGTGACGGTCAGCTCGCCGCGGCACAGCACGGCGACGATACGGAGCCGGGTCTCCTCACCGACGGCGCGGAGCGCGTCGAGTGTCTGCTCGGACGTGAGGTACTCGGAGAACACCGAGCAAACTGTATAAGGACATCTGCATGTTGGCAAGCGTCAGGGGGCGGGCTTGGGCGAGCCTGCCACGAGCAGGCACATCAGGCTGAGCGTGCCGAACACCAGCGAGCCGACCACCATCGGTGTCACCGTGGCGTCGATGCGGGCATCGATCACTGCGGCCAAGAGCGCTCCCCCACCGAGCGACACCAGCCCGAGGACCGCCGATGCCGTTCCCGCCAGCGCACCCATCGGCTGCAGCGCAAGCGCCGAACACAGCGGGGTCAGCAAGGTTCCGAGGGCATTGGCGGTCGCGGCCCACGCGAAGAAGATCCAGATCGATGGCACCCCACCGGCACCGAGTGTGAGCACCACGCCCACGATGCCGACGACCACGAACGCAACCGCCACGACCAGTGCAACCTGCCGCGACCCGAATCGGTCGATCATCCGACCGTTGGCGAGCAACGACATGGCCATCACAATTCCCGAGGCCGCGAACCAGAGCGAGAACTGCGATCCACGGTCGTAGATGTCGTCGATGATCGGCTGTGCGCTCCCGAGCCACACGAAGAACGCCGCGCTCACGAACATCTGCGCACCGATGTGGCCCGCGGTGACGCGCGTACTGACCACCAGACGCAACGCCACCGCCAGCGGGCGGAACTGCAGCGTGCGCCGCCTGGTCGGCTCGAGGGTCTCGCCGAACCGCAGGGCCCACACGAACGCTGCTGCGGACGCAACGAGCGATGCGGCGAACACCCCCTGCCACGGAGCCACGAGCAGGATCGCCGCACCGACGATCGGCATGAAGATCGGGCCGAGCAGGAACACCGCGGTCACGACCGTGATGATCCGCGCCATCCGGTCGCCGTCGTAGAGGTCTCGGGCGATCGCCTGGCGGAGCACGAACGGCGCCGCGGCGCCGAGACCCCAGAGCAGCCTGCCGGCGAGCAGCACCTCGAGATTCGGGGCGAACAGGGCGGTGAACACGCCGAGCGTGTACAGCCCGATGCCGAACAGCATCGTCGGCCGGCGGCCGAATCGATCGGACGCGATGCCGTACACCAGTTGACCGAGCGCCATCCCGAGCAGATAGACGGTGCCGATCACACCGACGCTGATGTTGCGATCGGAGAGTCCGAAGGCGACGTCGATGTCGTCGAAGGCCGGCAACGAGATGTCGACGCCGATCGCCAGCAGGATGCCGAGGTACGCGAGGTAGGAGACGACCGCAGCGTCGGAGCGCCCCAGCGCTGCATTCGCATTCGTGGCGGTCACGGCTGTCGACATCGCCGGATGAGGCTACGGGGACCAACGGCTCTGAAGCCTGTGCTTCGTGGCCAGTACGGTCGGATCCATGAGCGCTGTGTTCCACCTGGGTCTGACCGCCGACATGCTGCAAGGCGCCACCGTTGCGATCGTGCCGGGCGACCCAGCTCGCGTCGAGCGCATCGCTGCAACGATGGATCGCCACGAGTTCCTCGCAGCGCACCGCGAGTTCACGTCGTACCTCGGCTGGCTCGGCGAGACGCCGGTCGTCGTGTGCTCGACCGGCATCGGCGGACCCTCGGTGTCCATTGCGGTCGAGGAGATGGCGCAACTCGGTGTTCGCACATTCCTCCGCGTCGGCACCACCGGCGGAATCCAACCGCAGTTGCAGCAGGGCGACGTGATCGTGACCACCGGGGCCGTCCGCCTCGATGGGGCAAGCTTGCACTTCGCACCAATGGAGTTCCCGGCGGTCGCCGACTTCGGTGTGACGACAGCGCTGGTCGAGGCGGCGCGGGCGGTCGGGGTCGAACCGCACGTCGGCGTCACGGCGTCGAGCGACACCTTCTATCCGGGCCAGGAGCGCTACGACACGTTCTCCGGACGGGTGACCCGACGCTTCAGGGGAAGCCTCGAGGACTGGCAGTCGATGGGCGTGCTCAACTACGAGATGGAAGCCGCAACCCTGTTCACGATGTGCGCGTCGTCGGGGCTCCACGCCGGGTGCGTGGCGGGGGTGCTGGTCAACCGCACACAGACCGAGACGCCGAGCGAGGAAACCGCGGCCCGGATCGAGTCGACCACGGTGGCGGTGGCCGTCGAAGCCGTTCGGCGACTCGTCGACTGAGCACCAGTCCCGTTTGTGTGCGGATTCGGGTGGCCTGGGTCACCGAAAATGCAGCGCAAACGTCTGGTCACCGGCGCGGGGACGATGACACGGCGTCGTTGGCGGCGATGAAGGCTCGATAGAGGTCGAGGAGCGATTGCTTCTGAGTGTCGGAGAGCCGGTCATCGGTGGCGATCACCGATTCGGTGGCACGCTCGTCGACCGGGTCGTCGTGTCGACCGAGGTAGGCAAGGAGCTTGTCGGCCGGCACGTTCAGTGCCTGCGACAGTCCATTGAGCACCCGGACGGACGGCTCGTGGAGGCCACGCTCGAGTTGGCTCAGGTACGCGTCGGAGAGGTCCGCGAGCCTGGCGAGTTCGCGCTGCGACAGATCAGCAATGCGGCGTTGGCTCTTGATGAACTCGCCGAGGGCGGTGACGCCTCGCGAGGCCAGGTCGTCGCCCGCTGCATCGCTGCCCGACGTGTCCTTGGCCGATTTCGTCATGGTTGGTCAGCCTACGACGACGGCGCCGCCTGAACCCGGGGGGAGGTCAGGCGGCGCCGCGGTCGACAGGGTCACGCCGAGGCGGTGGCCTTCTTGGCAACCGTCTTCTTGGCGGTGCGCTTGGCGGCCGGAGCCTTCCGCGCCGTGGTCTTCTTGGCCGTGGTCTTCGTGGCCTTCGCCTTCTTGGCGGTGGACTTCGTGGCCTTCTTGGCCGGAGCCTTCGTGGCCGTGGTCTTCTTGGCGTTGTCGGCGCTGATCATCTCGGCCACACGCTGGTTCATGTCGCGGTTCAGCGACACGGCGCGCTCGACGAAGTCGAGGTAGCGCTCGCCGGCGACGGCCGGGGTCGGGACGCGATCGGCGAACGGCAGCTCGACGCTGACCTGGCCACGAATCTGCTCGCCGACTCGGTCGGCAGTGCTCACGGCCATGTCGACGATGCGACGGTTGGCGTCGAGCACCGCGTCGAGGACCTGGTCGCTCACCGTGGTGAAGCGGTCCCGGTTGTCGTTGAGGACGTCGGTGACCGAATCGGTGACCGTGTCGGCGACCTTGTTGGCCTGCTTGGTCACCTGATCGCTGACCTTGTTGGCCTGATCGGTGACTTTGTTGGCCTGGCTGGAGACCTGATCGGTGACCTTGTTGGCCTGCTTGGTCACCTGATCGGTGACCTTGCTGGCCTGATCGGTGACCTTGTTGGCCTGGCTGGAGACCTGATCGGCGACCTTGTTGGTCTGATCGGTGATCTGGGTGGTGATGTCTTCGAACATGTCGTGCTCCTCGGTGTCGGTGGTGCTTGTCGGTGGTGCTTGGCGGCCCGGATCGCTCTCCTTGCGGGAGCGCCTGGCCTGCCGTTGTGCTGCTAACTATACCACGCATTGCCTGACCCGCAACGTGCTTGCGTGATTTATCTTGCACCGGATCGGGATGGGCTCGCTGTGGCGTAACGTTGCGCTGTGGGAGGCAATCGTGCGGGCCGGGTTGCAGGAGCCACCGCACGGTGTGCAGCGGCTGCACTGCTTGCGTTCGTCACGGTGTCCTGCGACAACGACAGCTCGGCCGACGACCCCAACGTGAAGCCGGCCGATGCGTACACGGCGATCGTCGAATGGCAGGTGGGCGAACAGGAGCCGGTACTCGACGACGACGGCGAGACGGTGCTGCCGGTGGTGTTCATGGTGGCCGATGACGGTTCCACCATCGATGTCGGGGTGCAAGCCGATGTCGCCGCCGCCACCACCGACTGGGCCACGGTCCGATTCGCGGATGATCCCGCCGACACGTTCGATCCCGACGTCGACGGCGAACCGGTTCGCGACGACGGTGTGATGTTGCTCGTCGGCCCGATGCCCGACGCCGCACCGTCGATCGACATCGGCGTGATGCGCTACTTGTCGGTCGACGACGCCGAGTCGTTCGTCGTGGAGGTCACGGCGACGCCCGGCCCATCCGACACCAGTCCGGTCAGTCCGAGGGCATCGGTGACGTCGGTGACGCAGCCCTGAGGTCCGTCCCATCGTCGATGGAATCGTCGTGGATGGGGTCGTCGTCGATCGAGAAGGCCCCGCGCCCCATCACCTCGATGATGGCGGTGGCGAGCTCGAGCGCCCGTTCGGCGTCGGCGTCGGTCACATCGTGACCCAGGTCGATCGCGGCCGTTCGGAGCAGGTCGAGGTGGCGTCGATCATCGACCACGCCCGCTGCCGGACCGGCGACGCTCTGCGCGAGATCCACCGCAGCGAACGCGTCGACGATGGCGACTCTGATCGAACCCGCCTCCAACGCCTGGTGGGCCATGGCGAGTCGGGCGTGGGCGCCACCGAGATGATCCTCGGGTGGGCCCTCGAACCGATGAGCCTCGCGAACTCCTCGAACGAACACCACCAGCGCAGGCACGTAGATCGCGGTCAGCACGGTCATGCTCACTTCGGCCGGCAGCGAGATCGGCGTGGCAAGCACGCCGCCGAACACCCAGGCGAGCTGGAATCTCGTTTCGTATCGCGCTCCGGCGCGCCCCAGGAGTGCCTCGGGAGCGCGCCGCTGCAGCAGCCCGTCGAAGGCGTTTCGCCCGAGGGTGGTCGACAGTCCGACGAGGCCCGAGATCACGATCAGCAGCGGCACCGATGCGCCGAGCATGCCGATGGCGCTGAACACTGCGGGCAATGCCAGCGACAGCCCGATCAGCTGCTCTTCGCGGAACCAACGCCGCAGCACGGTCGCAGCGGTGTGTCCCAGGAACGCGCCGGCACCGTACGCAGCGGCGCCGAGGCCGTAGACGATCGCCGGTTCGCTCGACCGGCGCAACGTGAAGGCGAGGGTGAAGATGAAGAAGCCGACCGCCGCACGGATTGCGAGCATGCCGATCGACGACACCACCACCGTCGGGAGATGGGTTTCGGCGTACTCGACGTCGTCGGGCACCGACGCCGGTTTCGACCTGGGCCGAGCGCGGACCACGGCGACGCCGGCCAGTGCGAACATGACCGCCGCACCGCGCAGCGACCACTCCGGACCGAGCGCGGCGAAGACACCGGTGGCCGCCACGACGGCGATCGACGCGGTGACACTCGCAAACCGGGCGAGCCGCGCATTGGTGGCCACGAGCTCCTCAGGATCGTCGACGAGCGTCTGGACCAACGTCTGCTTCACCACGCCGGACGCTTTGCTGGTGATCAGCAGCAGCAGCACCACCGGATAGAACGCGAGCTGCAACAGCGTGAGCGCGAGGACGAGACAGAACACCCCGCGAGCGACGAAGAAGCCCGAGGCGACGAATCGCTGGGACCGTCGGAAGCGGTCGATGGCCGGGCCGACCAAGGGCGAGAGCACCGCGAGCGGCGCCATCGTGATCAGCAGGTACAGCAACACCTGCTGGCGCGAGGCGTTCGGGCTGACGTTGAAGAACAGCGAGCCCGCCAGGCTCACCGACACGAATGCATCGCCTGCGGCGGCGAGGCCGTGGGCGGTCGCCAGCGGCACCACCGCTCCCCTGCCGATCAACACCTGACGGAGCCGGACCGCCCTCGATGCGCGCTCCACCGGCGGATTGTCGGTCTCCTCGGGAGCACCGCCGTTGGTCATCGCTTCCATCTTTGTACACACACCAGCGGGGCGGAGTGAGCAGCGTCGGTGTGCGACAGTTGTCCGATGGGCGCAACCGGGCAGGGCAGGGACACACGATGAGCTTTCCGACCGACCTGGACATCGCCAGACGGGCGACGTTGCAGCCACTCATGGATGTTGCGTCCGACGCCGGCATCCCGCTCGACCTCCTCGAGCCGTACGGCACCGGCGCCGCCAAGATCGACCTCGCGGCGATCGAGGCGATGGCCGACCGGCCGAAGGCCAAGTACGTGGTGGTGTCGGCGATCACCCCGACCCCGCTGGGTGAGGGCAAGACCACCGTCGCGGTGGGGCTGAGCCAGGGGTTCAGCCACATCGACAAGCGCGCCACGCTGGCGATCCGTCAGCCGTCGATGGGGCCGACGTTCGGCATCAAGGGCGGTGCCGCCGGCGGTGGGTACAGCCAGGTGGTGCCGATGGAGATGCTCAACCTGCACCTCACCGGCGACGTGCACGCCGTCACCGCCGCCACCAACATGTGCGCAGCCGCGGTCGACGCCCACGTGTTCCACGGCAACCCGAGCGGGCTCGATCCGCACCAGATCACGTGGCGGCGCTCGATCGACATCAACGACCGCTCGCTGCGCAACGTGATCACCGGTCTCGGCACCCGACTCGACGGTGTGCCGCGCGAGACGGGATTCGACATCACCGCCGCATCGGAGGTGATGGCGACGCTGGCGCTCGCCGGCGACCTCCAGGACCTGCGGGCGCGCCTCGGGCGGATGGTCGTCGGCTACACGAAGAACGGCGCGCCGGTGACCGCGGACGACGTCGAGGTGGCCGGCGCCATGGCGGTGATCATGCGCGAGGCGATCAAACCCAATCTGATGCAAACGCTGGAGAACACCCCCGTGCTCGTGCACGCCGGCCCCTTCGGCAACATTGCGACGGGCAACTCGTCGATCGTGGCCGACCGGATCGGGATCCACATGGGCGACTACCTGATCACCGAGGCGGGCTTCGGCGCCGACATGGGCGCCGAGCGGTTCTTCAACATCAAGTGCCGGATGTCGGGCCTCGCCCCAGACGCCGCCGTGCTGGTGGCCACCGTGCGCGGACTGAAGGCCCACAGCGGCAAGCACACGATCGTCGCCGGGCGACCGTTGCCCGAGGCGCTGCTGGCCGAGAACCCCGACGAGGTCCACGAGGGTGGCGCCAACCTGCGCAAGCAACTGGAGAACATGCGCATTCACGGCTGCACGCCGGTGGTGGCGATCAACGTGTTCCCCGACGACCACCCCGCCGACATCGCCGCCATCGAGGAGATCGCCGCCGAGTTCGGCGCCCGATCGGCGGTGTCGACCCACTTCACCGACGGCGGCGCCGGAGCCAAGGCGCTCGCAGCCGTCGTCGCAGAGGCCGCCGAGGAACCGAGCGAGTTCGCCGTGCTGTACCCCGACGAGATGTCGCTGCGCGACAAGATCCACACCGTTGCCACCAAGGTCTACGGCGCCGACGGGGTCGACTACACACCGCTGGCCAACCGCCAGATCGACAACTACGAACGCAACGGGTTCGGCGAGTTGCCGGTGTGCATCGCCAAGACGCACCTGTCGATCTCGTCCGACCCGGCGTTGAAGGGCGCACCGACCGGGTGGACCCTGCCGGTGAGAGAGGTGCGGGCGTCGGTCGGTGCCGGGTTCGTCTACCCGATCTGCGGTGCGATGAGCACGATGCCCGGCCTCGGCGCGGCACCGGCGCTGCAGCGCATCGACATCGATGCCGACGGCAACATCGTCGGCCTGAGCTGACATGAACCCGACGCCGCTCGACGCGCTGCGAGCGCTGCATGAAGATCTCTGGGACCCCGACCGAGGGATGGATCGCTTCGCTCCGGGCGCCGCCCCCGAGATCGACATCTCGTCGCTCGGGTTGCACTCGGTGCGCGAGACCGCAAGCGGAGCGTTCCTCGACCTGGGTGACGGCCACGTCGAGCGGGCGGTGACGGCGCTGCGCAGTGTGCTCGCGCTGCAGTACCCGCTGTCGGACCACCCGTGGAGCGGGACGTTCCCGGTGACGGCCGAGCAGCCGGAGCCGCCGGCTGACGCGATCGAGTGGGTGCACTACGACCCGAACTGGCGCCAGTTCCTCGGCTGCATCCTTGCGTTGTGTGTGATCGAACACCGCGATGCACTGCCCGACGACGTGCTCGACGAGATCGCGGCCGCGCTCCAACGTTGTGTCGCCGGAGAACCCGATGGCCGCATCCCGCGCTGGTACACCAATCCGAACCTGATGCATGCCTGGCTCCAGGGGCACGTCGCCGCCGCAACCGGCGACCTCGAACTGCGGGGCAAGGCGCTGGAGCGCGCATCGACTGCGATGGAGCGACTCCTTCGCTACGGCGACATCGACGAGTACAACTCCCCCACCTACGACGGCATCGACCTGTTCGCACTCGGCCTGTGGGCGATGCATCCACCGAACGATGGATTCGCCGACGCCGCGTCCACGATGCTGCCGGCGATCGGCCGCCGCATCTCCACGCTCTACCACCCCGCCGTGGGCGCCACCTGCGGGCCGTACCTCCGCGCCTACGGCGTCGACCCCAGGCGATACGTCTCGCTGTCGGGACTGCTGCTCTCGCTGCTCGGCGAGCCAGCCGACCTGGTCCTGCCCGCGCCGATCGGTGCCGACACCGTGCACGTCCACGACCTGTACTTCCTCGCACTGCTCGACCACGTCGCGTCCGCACTTCGCCCACACGTCCAGGCCCATCCGGTCGAGGTGGAGCGCC
Source organism: Ilumatobacteraceae bacterium (assembly GCA_963793335.1). GTDB lineage: Bacteria > Actinomycetota > Acidimicrobiia > Acidimicrobiales > Ilumatobacteraceae > Sva-07. The sequence goes on from CAWBZS010000027.1 coordinate 33,193, forward strand.
ATCATGTGCAGCGCTTCCGCACCTCGGTGGCCGACAGCCTGCTGCGACCTGGCCTCGCGGTGGGCTGGGACCGGGGCCGCCGCCACGACGTCTCGCTCGACCAGTACGTGCCGTTCACCGCCCATGTTCTCGACCGCGGCGCAGGCACCGAACCGTCGGCGATCGCCGTCGGTCTCATGCTGCCGCCCGACACCGCATGGGTCGACGTGCAACGCTCCGGCGACCTCGAGTTCGTCGTCACCGCTGCTGCTCGGCACGCGGGCCAGCCGACGGTGGGTCTCCGCATCGTGAGCAACCTGGTTGCGGACGCTGGCACGGCGGGAGCCGCACTCGGCCCGATCGCTGTCGAGTTCTCAACGCCTCCACTCGAGATGGTCGCCTCCGAGACAGCTGCCGGCCACGAACTCCTCGTGACCTGGCCGGGGGATCACGTCGACGTGACGGTCACCGTGACCCACCCGAGCTGAAGCTGTCCGGATCGGCCTCGACCGCGTCGTGAAGGTCCGACACGCTCACGTTGACCTGCGCCGTTCGCAAGGGTCGCGACGTCAGACGAACCGCCATGTCGGTGGCCCTCGCGGGCAACGGCACGAACGCACCCTGGCGTTCCATCGGAAGCCCCTCTGCCACCACCAGTCGGTAGGCCACGTACAGGGCGATCACGCTGTGGGTCGCCACCAGGGTCCAGAAGATCAACGCCTCGCCGAACGCCGCCATCAGTGCACCCGCAACGATCGGGCCGACCACTGCTCCAGCACCGTTGGTGCGCAACAGCGTGCCGCTCGCCCCCACCGCCGTGCCCGGCCGCGCCCAGTCGAGCGTGTACGTCAGCAGCAGCGAGTAGAGGGGAAACGTGAACCCGCCGAGCAGCAACATCAGCGGCAACACGATCAAGCTCATCGCCGGAGCCAGCGCGAGCAGCGCCGCGGTGGAAGCCGCACCGATGGCGACCACGAAGATCACGCCTCGGCGGGGCAGACGATCCGATGCCCACCCGATCGGCCAGTTGAACAGGAGCGCCCCAGTCGCCGGCGCAGCCACGAACACCGCAGTGCGAGTCGCCCCGAACCCGGCACCTGCGGCGTACACCGCAGACAGCCCGATGACCACACCGTGAGATGCCCCGGTGAACAACATGCCGATCACTCCGGTGGGAGCAGTCTTGAGCAGGCTCCTCACGCTCAGCCGCTCCGCCTGACGCACCGGCGGCGCATCGGTGGTGGCGGCGAGCGCCATCGGCACGAACGACATCGACACCAGGATCGACGCCACCACGAACAGCGTGGGACCATCGGTTTCGCCGGTGGCGATCAGGAGTTGCCCCATCGCCATCCCGCCCATCGACACGATGCCGTACACCGCCAGCGTGCGTCCTCGGCTGCTCGGGGTGGACGCATCGTTCAGCCACGACTCGACGACCACGAACAACCCGGCCATGCAGAAGCCGAACACCACACGCATTGCGCCCCAGCTCACCGGCGACACCCACACGAAGTGGACGAGCACCGCGCACGACGCGATCGAGGCCAAGCTGGCGAACACGCGAATGTGGCCAACCGCGGACAGCATTCGCAACACGGCGGGAGGTCCGAGGAGGAAGCCGGCGAAGTAGCACGCCATCACCACGCCGGTCGTCCGGACACCGAACGCTTCGTCGACGGTGCGAACACCCAACACCGCTGCGTTCAGACCGTTGCCGACCATCAGCATGCCGAAACCGAGGAACAACGCCCAGAGCGCGAGGCCACCGCGCACGGTGGGGTGGATGTGCTCGTCGGAATCCGAGCGGGGTGATGTCGACGTCACGCGGCGCGAACGATACCCACGTCACTGCGGCAGAACCATCGCCGCAATCCAGTTCGTTTCGACGTCGCCGGACGGTCAGCGTGAACGGCCGCGGAGACGGTCGAGTTGGCGCTTGTCGCGCTTGGTGGGACGCCCCGAACCCCGGTCGCGCTGGAACACCGGCACGTCCACCTCGCGCTCCGGTGGTGGCGGGCTGTGGTCGACGTAGCAGTCGACCGCGACCGCCGCTCCGACCCGCTTGACGATCAGCGTCGACACCTCGAGCATCCGCTCCCGGCCGTGGAGGTACGCCTCCACACGATCGCCGACCTTCACTGCAGTTGCCGGTTTGGCGGTCTTGGCATTGACCTTCACGTGCCCGCCTCGGCACGCCGCCGCCGCATCGCTGCGCGTCTTGGTCATCCGCACCGACCACAACCACTGATCCACCCGCGCCGACTCGATCCGTCAAGCCTCCCACACCCCCGAACCACCCGCCACACCCCCGACACCACCCGCCACACCCCCACACCCCCATCCCCACTCCCATCCCCACTCCGAAATTGCCCTCGATCGTGACGCTCATCGTCATGATCGAGGGCAATTTCGAGGGCGGGGTGGGTGGGGTGGGCGGGTGGGATCGTCGGAGTGGGGCTGGGGTCAGGCGGGGAGTTGTTGGGTGATGCAGTGGATGCCACCGCCGCCACCGGCGAGGATCGCCCCCACGTCGAGGGCGATCGCTTCGCGGCCGGGATACTGCTCGGCGATCAGCGCCACCATGTCGGCGTCTGCGGCGTGACCGCAGACCGGGACCAGCACGAAGCCGTTGCCGAGGTAGTAGTTGAGGTACGGCACGACCGCCCGCTCGGGACCGTCGCCGCGATCGACCTCGGCGAACGGCAACACCGGGACCGTCACCACCTCGAGGGCGCGACCTCGGGCATCGAGCGCTCCCTGGGCCACGCGTCGATCGATGTCGAGGCGCATCCAGTCGGCCTCGTCGGGGTCGTCGCAGCCCTGCAGCACCAATCGTCCGGGCGCCGCGAACGCCGCGATGTTGTCGACGTGGCCGTCGGTGTCGTCGTCGAGGGCCAATCCGTGCGGCAGCCAGATCGTCCGCTCCGTCCCGAGTTCGGATCGCAGGACCGATTCGATCTCCGCCTGCGTCATCGTCGGGTTCCGATTCGGATGCATCAGACACTGGGTCGTGGTGACCAGCGTGGCGTCACCGTCACCGGTGATCGAGCCACCCTCGAACACCATGTCGATCGAGCGCAGCGGGTCATCTCGGAGCTCGGCGAATCGACGCGCGGCAGCGGCATCGTCGTCGTACGGCAGGAACTTGCCGCCCCACGAGTTGAATCGCCAGTCGGTGGCGAGGCGATCGCCCGCGTCGTCGAACACGTAGATCGGACCGGTGTCGCGAAACCACGAATCGTCGATCGGCATCTCCACCACGTCGACGCCCGGTCCGCACCGAGCTGCCGCGCGCTCTGCCGTTCGGGGCGCCGCGAGCATCGTCACGGGCTCGAAGCGAGCGATCGCGTTCGCAACTTCGGCGTGCGCCGCCTCCGCGTCGGCATACAGGTCGCCCCACATCTCGCGCCGCACCGGCCAGCACATCGCGGTGCCCTCGTGCGCCTCCCACTCCGCCGGCAGCCGGATCATCGGGAACCGATCCCCTGCTCGCCGTCGAGCGTGGCGATCGCGCCGTACAGCTCGGGGCGCCGATCGCGAAACAGCCCCCACGCCGACCGCTGCGTGCGCAGTGCGTCACGATCGAACGTCGCCACCAGCACCGCCTCGCCGTCGCGTCCTGCCTCGGCGACCTTGGCGCCGGTGTTGTCGGCGATGAACGACGAGCCGTAGAAGGTGATCTCGCAGGTCTGGCCGACCTCGTGCCCCACGCGGTTCGCGGCCACGAGGGGCATCAGGTTGGCGCCGGCGTGACCTTGCATCACCCGCTGCCAGTGTCCGCTCGAGTCCCACGCCGGGTCGGGCGGCTCGCTGCCGATGGCCGTGGGATACATCAGCAGCTCGGCGCCGAGCAGTGCCATCGATCGGGCACTCTCGGGGAACCACTGATCCCAGCAGATCCCGACACCGATCGTGGCGTGTTTCGTGTTCCACACCCGGAACCCGGTGTCGCCCGGGCTGAAGTAGTACTTCTCGGTGTAGCCGGGGCCGTCGGGGATGTGGCTCTTGCGGTAGTGCCCGAGGTTCGTGCCGTCCGCATCGACGATGACGACGGTGTTGAAGAGCGCTTGGCCCGCCCGCTCGTAGATCGACAGCGGCAGCACGACATCGAGCTCGGCGGCCACCCCACGGAAGTGCTCGACCGTCGGGTGCCCTTGGAGTTCCTTCGCCCGAGCGAGGTGCTCGGGCAGTTGGTCCTTGCAGAAGTACGGGCCCTCGAAGAGCTCGGGGATCAGGACGATCTGCGCGCTCTGCGCTGCGGCGTCGCGTACCAACCGCTCCGCCACCGCGACGTTGTCGTCGAGGTCGTCGGTCATCGCCATCTGCAGTGCAGCAACCGTCATCGTGCTCATCTCCGGCGACGCTACTGCCCGGGCGGGCCCGGGCGGAGCTGTCAGTCGTCGGTCAGCGCGTCGGCTTGTTGCCACGCCGACTCGAGGCGATCGAGTCGAGTGGTCGCGCTGGATCGCAACGCTGTTGCGACATCGGCGACGAGGAGATCCAGCAATGCCAGCGTCCCGACATGGCTGTCGAACGGTCCGGCTGACGCCGCTGCGACCACGAAGGTCTGATCTGCCACTGCGGCGAGCGGTGACAGCACGCTGTCGGTGATCGCGATCACTGCGGACCCGTTGGCGCGCGCCACCGAGATCGCATCGAGCAGCCAGCGTTCGTAGCGGCGCAGGTCGAGCGCGACGACGGTGGCGTCGGCGCCCGCGAGCGCAAGCGTGCGCACGATGTCGACTGGGTTTCCATCGAGCAGACGACACGTCGGACGGAGCTGCTCGAGATCGCCGACGAACTGCGTCGCAACGCCACGCGACGCCACGCCCGACAGCACCAGGACCGGGCGATCAACAGCAGACACGAGTGCCACCGCAGCGTCGAGCGCGGCGACATCGACGCCCTCGAGGGTGGTGCGCACGTTCGACAGCTCGGCATCGAGATGGCCTCGGAGCAACGCATCGCGGTCGGTGGGCGGCTCGTCGCGGATTCGTTCAGCGGCGGGACGAAGCCGCCCGGCAAGATCGCGGCGAATCGACGCCTGCAGCTCGGACCATCCCTCGTAGCCGAGCTTGACGGCGAACCGCACCACGGTCGCGGTGCCGGCGCCAGACGCTCGGGCGAGGTCGGCAACCGGTCCGAACGCAACGATCTGTGGGTCGGCGAGCAGCGCGGCGCCGATCCGGCGTTCGGCTGGCGTCAGGTTGTCGGCTCGTTCGCGCAACCGTTGCTCGACCTCCATCCCGTCCGACCGTAGCTTGCCAGCGCCCGTCGACCCATCGCAGATCGAGGCGCGGAACACCTCGCTTTCCGAACTGCGACACCGCTGCCGAACTGCGACACCGCTGCCGAACTGCGACACCTTGTTGATCGACTGCGTTTCATTTCTGCGCTACAGTGAAACATCTCGTTCAGCACCGTCCAATCGAGGAGGCGACGATGACCACCAGTGCAACCAGCGCCCATTGCGATCCCGTCACCGTCGACGCAGCCGGCTGGACCGTCGAGGCCCGACCGGGTGCAACCCTCGACGAACCCTTGGTCGTCGAGGCAGCGCTCGGCGCCCGGCGCCTTCCCATCGAGGTCGACGACGCCCTGGTGCACTTCGCCTCCGAGTCGCACCGATCGGGCGCACTGCTGATCCGCAATGCGCCGATCGGCGTCCTGCCACCGACGCCGGCGACACCCGAGACCCCGGTGGCCAAGGACCTGTCGACCGAACTGACCTTGCTCACGGTGGCCCGCCGTCTCGGGCAGCCCGTCGGGTACGTCCCCGAGCACGGCGGACGCATCGTGCAGAACATCGTGCCGACCGCGTCCGACGCCGATCGCCAGACGTCCACCTCATCCCGGTCGAATCTGATGTTCCACACCGAGACCGCCTTCCACCCGTTCCGACCTCGGTACCTGCTGTTGCTGTGCCTGCGCGGCGACCCAGCCGCCCACACCACTCTGGCGTCGGTGCACGAGCTGATGGACCGCCTCCCCGACGACGTCGTCGAGACCATGTTCCAGCCCCGTTTCCGCACCGCCGTCGATGCGAGCTTTCTCGGCGAGCGCACCAACGAGCTCGGCCCGGCGCGACCGCTGATCACCGGCACGCGAACGGAGCCCACGTTCATCTTCGACGCGGACCTCACCGTCGGCACCGACCGAGAGGCCGACGACGTCCTCGTGCGACTCCGCGACCTGATCGAGTCGATCAAGACCTCGGTCGTGCTCGAACCCGGCGACCTGCTCGTGGTCGACAACAACGTGTCGGTCCATGGCCGCTCGCCATTCGCCGCCCGCTTCGACGGCGCCGACCGGTGGCTGCAGCGGTCGTTCGTGGTGTCCGACCTCGCGCCGAGCGCCGGTCAACGCAGCGGCCGCGTGATCACCACCGTGTTCGGCCGCTGACGAACCGCTTCTCGCTGCGCCGGACGCGCGCTGTCAGCGGTCGAGCAATCGGCTGCGAACGAGCTCGGTCTCGGGGGCACTGAGGGGCCGATTGGTCTTGACCCGCACCGTCACGGTGTCGATCGGGCACGGACCCGGCGCCGCATCGTCGTGGCGTTCGTCGGGTTCGTGGGTCTCGATGTCGCGCAGGAACACCACGCCGGTCAGTCCGACGTCGTTCGAGGCCTCGGCCAGCCGGTCGAGCGCCCCCTGTTCTCCGGCGCGAGCCCAGTCGTCGACCGGCACCTCGATGTCGCTCACCGCCGGCAGCTGCGACAGGTTGGTCACTGCGTCGATCGAGTGATGACCCGCGTGCCACGTGGCACCGTCGCGGGTGCGCAGCCGCACCGACGCCGAGCCGATCAGATCGACGGTGCCGATCACCTCGGTGCCCGACACCCGCAGGATCACCTCGTCGCCGACGCCGTACCGGTCCTCGAGCAACGCTCGGGTGCCACCCAGGAAGTCCTTCACGAAGTCCTGCGCGCTGAGCGCCAATGCCAGACCGACGAACCCGGCGCTGGAGATGGCGAACGCCAAGTTCACCCCGACGATCTCGAGCGCAGCGAAGATCGCGAACATGAAGATCACCACGGTCACCAGGCGCCCGAGCAACCGTGCCACCGCGTCGGCGCGTTGCCGTTTGCGAACGTCGGCCTGCCCATCGTCACCGAGCCGATCGAGCCGCACCCGCCAGCTGCCTTCCGAGCGCTGAGCGCGCCGCACGGCACGTCGAGTCATCGTGCGAATGGCCGTGCGCGCCGCCCACGACAGACCGATGGCGATCGGCAACATCAGGAAGGCTTCGGAGATGGAGGTGAACCAGGTGAACACGGAGATGACGACCCTTCGATGGTGCAGTTCGACAAGGTGTCGAACATTACGGTTGTGTTACGGCGTGCATCCTGGCACCCAGGAACCGACATGGGACGTCAGTGAGCACATCAGTGTCACGTGACATCGCTCACGCCGACACGACGGAGGTGGACGACGTCGTCACCAGTGCACCCCCGGGAGCGATAGCGTGCGCGCGTGCCACCCACCAGACGAACCGACACCACCGTGCTCGGTTGGCGTGAATGGGTGGCGTTCCCCGACTGGGACGTTCCCCATCTCAAGGCCAAGATCGACACCGGTGCTCGCACGTCGTCACTGCACGCATTCGGCCTGGAATGGTTCGACCGCAGCGGCGAACCGTGGGTGCGATTCGAGATCCACCCCTTCCAACGATCGACCAGCGATGCAACCGTGGCCGAGGCCGCCGTGATCGCCACCCGAGACGTCAAGAGCTCGTCGGGCGCCATCGAGCACCGACCGGTGGTCCACACGACACTGGTGATCGCCGGTCGTCCCGTCGTCGCCGAGATCACGCTCACCCGACGTGACGAGATGGGCTTTCGCATGCTGGTCGGACGCGAGGCACTGCGCCGTCGATTCGTGGTCGACCCGGCCGTGTCGTACCGCGGCGGTCGTCCAGACAAGACCATCCGTCGCCGCAATCGCGACAACACGTCAGCGGCCAAGGCCCCTGCGAAGCGAGCTGCCGGCAAACCCACCAGCAAGCCCTCCGCCAAGCAGGCGTCGGTCCAAAAGCCATCGGCAAGGAAGTCCTCATGAAACTTGCGATCCTGTCCCGGGCTCCTCGCGCCTACAGCACCCAACGCCTGAAGCTGGCCGCGATCGACCGCGGCCACGACTGCAAGGTGCTCGACACCCTGCGCTTCGCCATCGATCTCTCGCGCGAAGAGCCCGACCTCCAGTTCCGCGGCAAGCCGCTGTCCGACTACGACGCGATCGTCCCGCGCATCGGCGCGTCGATCACGTACTTCGGCTCGGCGGTCGTGCGTCAGTTCGAACAGATGGACGTGTTCACGCCGAACACCGCCAACGGGATCACCAACTCTCGCGACAAACTCCGCGCCATCCAGATCCTCTCACGACACGACATCGGCATGCCCAGGACCGCATTCGTGCGCAATCGCCAAGACGTCCTGCCGGCGATCGACCGCGTCGGCGGCGCACCGGTCGTGATCAAGCTCTTGGAGGGCACCCAGGGGATCGGCGTGATCCTGGCCCCCGACCGCAAGGTCGCCGAGGCGATCATCGAAACGCTGCACAACACCAAGCAGAACGTGCTGATCCAGGAGTTCATCGCCGAGAGCAAGGGTCGCGACATCCGCGCACTCGTGGTCGGCGATCGCGTGGTGGCGGCGATGCGGCGCACCGCGCAGGGCGACGAGTTCCGCTCGAACGTCCACCGCGGCGGGTCGGTCGAGCGTGTGTCCCTCGATCCCGAGTACGAGCGCACTGCAGTGCGTTCTGCGCAGATCATGGGCTTGCGAGTCGCCGGGGTCGACATGCTCGAAGGCAACGACGGCCCGATGGTGATGGAGGTGAACTCGTCGCCCGGGCTCGAAGGCATCGAGACCGCCACTGGGCTCGACGTGGCCGGAGCGATCATCGACCACGTCGGCAACCAGGTCGCCTTCCCCGAACTCGATGTGCGACAGCGCCTCACGGTGAGCACCGGCTACGGCGTCGCCGAGTTGCTCGTGCGCGAAGCCGGCGACTTCGTCGGCAAGACGATCGGCGAGTCCGGCCTCCGCGACCGCGACATCACCGTGCTCACACTGCATCGCGACACCGACGTGATCCCCAACCCACGCGACGCACGCAAGCTCGAAGCCAACGACCGTCTGCTCTGCTTCGGCAACCTCGAGGAGATGCGCGACATGATCCCGGCGCGCCGCCGGCGACGCGCTCGCGTCCGCAAACTTCCGGAGCACCCGCTGCCCGAGCCCGAGTGACACACGCCCCGCCGGCGCAGAGGTACCGTTCGTCTGTGCACGACGCAGTCGACCTCGACGACATCCGTCGTGCCCGCGACGTGATCGGCGACGTCGTCAAGCACACGCCGGTGGTGAGTTCGTTCACGCTGTCGGGTGACATCGGGGGCAACGTGGTCCTCAAGGCCGAGAACCTGCAGCGCACCGGCGCGTTCAAGATCCGCGGTGCGATCAGCAAGGTGGCCTCGCTCGGTGACGCAGCAACGCGCGGCGTCACCACCGGCAGTGCCGGCAACCACGCGCAGGCGCTGGCGTTCGCTGCGCAGCACTTCGGTGTCCCCTGCGAGATCGTCGTGCCCGTCGGCGCCCCGATCACCAAGATCGAGGCCTGCCGCGCATTCGGCGCGACCGTCGTGGAAGAGGGCGCCGCGTTGGCCGAGGCCGTGGCGGCCTCGAAGCGTCGGGCTGATGCGACGGGCATGTCGTTCTGCGCCCCCTTCGATGATCCGGCGATCGTCGCCGGGCAGGGCACCCTCGGGCTCGAGCTCGTGGAGGACCTCGACGATCTCGCCACGGTGATCGTCCCGCTCGGCGGCGGCGGCCTGATCAGCGGTGTGGCGATCGCCGTCAAGTCGCTCCGCCCCGACGTGCGGGTGATCGGTGTCCAGGCGTCCGTGTGCGCCCCGTACGCCGGAGGGGTCCCCGCCGACGGGCCGGTCCTCACGCTCGCCGACGGCATCGCCGTCAAGTACCCGGGTGAGGTCACCGGCGCGCTGGTCGAACGCTGGGTCGACGAGGTGGTGGTCGTCGACGAGGACGCCATCGCCGACGCCATGGTGCTGCTGATGGACCGAGCCAAGCTCTACGTGGAAGGCGCGGGCGCTGTTGGCGTGTCGGCACTGCTGGCGAGAGCGGTCGCGCCGAGCCCACACGGTTCGACCTGTGTCGTGCTGTCGGGCGGCAACGTCGATCTGGGGGTGGTCCCGAGTCTGATTCGACGCAACGAGAACTCGGCCGGTCGACGGCTGTCGATCGTCGCCCGCATCGACGACCGCCCCGGTGGCCTGGCGACGCTGCTGGCAGTGTTCGCCGACGGCGGTGCCGACCTGATCGAGGTGCAGCACGTCCGCGAGGGCCTCGACCTCCACGTTCGAGAGACCGGTATTCACGCCACGTTCGAGGTGCGCAGTCGCACCCAGGGCCTCAGCTTGCTCGACGCCGCGCGGTCGCGCGGCTACGAGATCCGTGCCAGCGACTGGTGAGCACCGCGCTGAGCAACCCGGCAAGCAACTCGACGCCGCGACTGGCGTGACTACCTACTGGTCGGTAGGGTCGAGGGGGTGAACGAGTCCGAGATCCTCCACGAGCTCACACCGGTCGCCGAGGCGCTCCTCGAGCGGCACCTGACAACGTCGAAGGAGTGGTTCCCCCACGACTACGTGCCGTACAGCCGCGGCCGCGATCATGAGCCCGGACATCAGTGGAGTCCCGAGGATGCCGACCTCGCCGGCCATGAACTGGGCCCCGAAGTTCGCAGTGCACTCCTCGTCAATCTGCTCACCGAGGACAACCTGCCGTACTACTTCCGCACGGTCGAAGGCATGTTCGGCAAGGACGGCGCATGGGGCACCTGGGTCCGTCGATGGACAGCCGAGGAAGGTCGCCACTCGATGGCGATCTACGGCTACCTGATGACCACGCGCGCCATCGATCCGGTCGAACTCGAACGCTCTCGGATGGCACAGGTGTCGGGCGGTCAGACCCCCGAGCCCGAGCTGCACGAGGGGTTCATCTACCTGGCACTGCAGGAACTGGCCACGCGTATCTCGCACCGCAACACCGGAGCGCTGCTCGGCGACCCGGTCGGCTACGAGGTGATGAAGCGGGTCGGGAGCGACGAGAACCTCCACCAACTCTTCTATCGTGACCTCGCCGCGGCGGCGATCGAGGCCGATCCGAACACGATGATGATCGCCATGGAGAAGCAGGTCAGGAGCTTCGCGATGCCCGGTACCGGCATCCCCGACTTCGACCGCCATGCGGCACTGATCGCTCGCGCCGGCATCTACGACCTCCAGATCCACCACGAGCAGATTCTCGTCCCGGTCGTGATGCGCCAATGGCACGCCGACAAGATCGGTGGCCTCTCGGGCGAGGGCGCCGCTGCCCAGGAGAAGCTGATGAAGCGCCTCGCGACGAGCGAGAAGGTCGCCAAGCGCTTCGCCGAACGCCGCGACGCCGCCATGGCGTCCGCCTGACCCAGCAGGCCCCACCCCACGCGATGAGTCTTCGCGCGGACAGGTCGCGTGGAAACTCATCGCTTGCCGTCACCCCACCCCGAGCGATGAGTCTTCGCGCGGACAGGTCACGCGGAAACTCATCGCCTCGATCTGGCGACCACCATGCGGTGGGTGGACCGGCCCATGGGACGGTCGGGCCCATCGGGGGAATGCGAGCGGGGTCAGGGGCGGGCGGCGAGGTAGGAGAGCACCGCCAACACCCGGCGGTGAGCGGTCTGCTCGACGTCGAGGTCCAGTTTGGTGAACACATTGGAGATGTGCTTCTCGACCGCACCGAGCGACACGACCAGCCGTTCGGCGATACCGCTGTTCGAGAGCCCCTCGGCCATCAGCCCCAACACTTCGGATTCGCGAGGCGTGAGGCGGTCGAGCTCTGCACTCCGTCCGGTACGTCCGATCAACTGACGCACGACCTCGGCATCGACGGCGCTCCCGCCCGCCGCGACGCGACGCACTGCCGCGACGAAGTCAGCAACGTCGATCACGCGGTCTTTCAGCAGGTAGCCGACGCCGGCCGTGTCCCCGCCGAGCAGGTCGGCGGCGTATCGCTCCTCGACGTACTGCGACAGCACGAGCACCGCAACGCCCGGATGGACACGACGGACCTCAAGCGCCGCACGGATGCCCTCGTCGGTGTACGTCGGGGGCATGCGGACGTCGACGAGCACAACGTCGGGGAGCATGTCGGCGACGGCTGCAAGGAGCGCGTCGGCATCACCGACGGCAGCGACCACCTCGATCCGAGCGTCCTGCAGTAGCCGGACCAGGCCATCGCGCAGCAGCACCGAGTCGTCGGCAACGACGGCGCGGAGCACCCCGTCGGACGCGGTGGCAGTCACGGGCTCGGCACCGGCGGTGGAAGGGGCGAGGCGACACGAGCAGGAAGCACGGCGACCAGTGTGGTCGGCCCGCCACGCGGCGACTCGATCCGCAGCTCGCCGTCGAGCCCCTCGACACGAGCGCGGATCCCGGCGAGGCCGGTCCCGTGGCCGGGGTCGGCGCCGCCCCGCCCGTCGTCGCGCACGGTGATCGCCACATGCCCGCCGTCGGCGCCGTCGACCACGACCGACGCAGTACGGGCCCTGGCGTGCTTCTGGATGTTGGCGACCGCTTCGTTGACGACGTAGTAGGCGGTGGCGGCGACGTCATCGGCGACGTCGCCCGCAAGCGTGACGTCGACACTGATCGGGATCGACGCCGACGCAACGATCGACGAGAGGGCTGCGTCGAGGCCACGGTCATCGAGGACGGCCGGATGTAGGCCCCGGCCGATGACACGGAGTTCGCCCACAGCGCTGCGAACCTTCGTGAGCGCGTCGTCGAGCAGCACACGTGCGGCGTCGGGATCGTCGTCGACGCGCTGACGGGCGCGGCCGATGTCGATGCCGAGCGCCACGAGCTGTTGCTGGACCCCATCGTGCAGATCGCGCTCGATTCGACGCCGTTCGGCACCGACCGCCTCGAGAATCAGCGCTCGTTGATCCGACAGTTCGTCGACGCGCTCCTGGAGTTCCGACGTCGGATCGGGTCCGAGGAACCAGGCGACGAAGGCGCGCTGGAATCCGGCGACAGCGGTCGTGATGCGCGGCGCAACGCCGGCGACGGCCACGCCGATGATCACGGCGAACAAGTCCAACGATGCAAGGTCGAACACCGTGGCGAAGAAGAGCGTCAGCAGCGCAATCCAGGGAGCGACGGCGACGGCGAACAGGAGCGGCGCCGCGATGAGCTGGGCACACACGAACGCAACCTGACGCCAGCGCTCGGGATCTGCCAGGGCGGCGCTCACGCGCCGGAACCACGACCGCCCAGGGGAGACGGGCACCGTGGACGGCTGCGAGCGGCGATCGATCGGCTCGCCCATCCACGATGCCCGCCGTCGCTCGACGTCGGTCATCGCCTCGATCAGCGCAAACGCCGGAAGGATGAGCACGAGCCCCACGACCACGAAGACCAGCCCGAACGTGACCGAGATGACGGCGACACCGACGATGAACATCACCACCGCCCAGAGCGCGCCAACCGCGAGGTACCCAAGCGCGACCCAGGTGTCGGCGATGACGATCGGCCGGTACCAGCGCTCGATCGCCCTACGCCACGGAGTCGGCGACGGAGATGTCGTGTTCACCCCACCAGTGTCGCTCACTGCGACGACGTCTGCCTCCGCTCCGTTGTTCACGTCGCGCTCCTCAGCGTGTCGGCGACCGATCGCCGTCCGATTCGTTGCATCGTGACGGCGCAGATCGCGGCACATCCGAACAACACGATGAGCGCCGCCGGCAGGATGGCCCCACCGGCGAACACGAACCCGATGGCGACGGCGTCGGCGCGCTCGAACGATTCGGTGATCGCCTGGGCGCCGAGATAGCCGAGCACTGTGCCGGCGAGGATCCCGAGAGCGGCCAGGGGCAGCACCTCCAGGACGACCACCCGCGTCACCTGCCGAAAGCGGCCACCGATGGCCTGCATCGTTGCGAACTCGCGGCGACGCTCGTACACGTTGACCATCAGGCCCGAGGCGATGGCGAGCCCGGCGACCGTCACGACGACGAGCCCGATCGCACCGAAGATGAGGAGGATCGCGGAGCGCCCGCTGTCGTCGGACGAGAGATCATCGATCAGCGTGGTCGAAGTCAGACCGGTGAGACCGACCGGTGCTGTACCCGAGTCCGAGTAGATGGCATTCGCTGCACCCGAGTTGCCCAGATCGGCTGAGAGGGCGTCGACGCCGACGAAGACGGCACGGTTCTTCAGCGGGTGGAGTCCGACCACGCGATACGACTCCGTGCCGGTGGCGAGTTCGACCTCGATGTCGTCGCCGACAGCGATGCCCACCCGCTCGGCGAAGCCGGTCGTGACCACGACCCCGTCGGCGGACTCGGTGGACAGCCAGGTGCCCCGGTCGACACGACGGTCGAAGACCGCTGTACCAGGCTCGATTCCGTACACGTCGACCTCCCACCCATCGATCTCACCGACCGTCTCGACACCCGGCTCTGCGGTCGGATGCTCGGCGATGGCCCGAGCGACCGAGGCACCGTCGATGTCGAGGCCACTGCCGACGAGCGCGGTCCGGCTGTTCCACTCCCACGGCTCGTACTCCGACTCGTTGAACGCCGTGATCGTCGTCGCCATCGACGCGATGATCAACAACGCAGCGACCGCGGCGGTGACTTGAGCGACGACGGCGACCGCACGCGAGCGACGGTGGACGACGGAGCGGAAGGCGGTTCGATCGAGCAGGCCTCCGACCCTGGCGCGGACAACGAGCCGCTCGAACCAACGCTGCCCGAACGGAGACCCGTCGCGGTCGCGCGAGCGCGGTCGCCAAGGGGATCCGTGTGACACGCCGGGCCGCGCCGGAGGCGACCAGCGCCGCGCCACCGAGGGCGAACACCGCGCTGATCGCGAGGACCGGGACGGAGACGGCGATGCCCGGGGTGATGTCGAGGAACTCCTGCATCACCATGCGGGCGATCACGTTCGAGACAATGATCCCGAGCGGCAATCCGACGACGACGGCTGCCGCTGCGATCGCAACGGCGAGACGCCTGAGCCGACGACGCAGCGGGCGGCCGCGGGCGCCGAGCGCCCGCATGACCGCCGCCTCTCGGGTGCGCTCGACGATCAGGGTGGTGGTCGTCGAGCCGAGCAGGACGAGCGCCACGAGCCCGGCGACGATGCCCAGGAACCCGATCATCGTGCTCACCTGCTCGATGTCGGCCTCGATCGGATGGGTGCCGTCAACGACCGTGATGGGAAGTGACGTGGTCGAAATGCCCAGATCGGCAAGCCGACCTCGGAGCTCGTCGGCAGTGGAGCGAAGCGCTCCGGCCGAGTCGTCGGCGGCTCGGACCGCGAGACGGTTGGCTGCTTCGCCACCGATCTCGGAGGCCGTCGCCAGCGTCGAGAATGCCACCGACTCGCCCGCCCACCAGCTGGTGAACCCGACACCGACAACCAAGAGTTCGTACTGCTCGCCATCGGGGGCGGTGACACTGACGACGTCGCCGAGATTCGCGACGCCATCGGTCACCAGTACCTGACCGGCGGCCGACGGGAGACGACCCGCCGACACGTTGATCGCATCGACGCTGGTGTCGAGGAGATCTCGGCCAATCACATCGATCACCACGTCACCTGGATCAGGGCCGCCGACACCGACCGACACACGAACCTCAGCGCGAGCATCGTCGACCCCGTCGATCGACTCGGCCAGTTCCGCCATGTCGACCCCGGAAGCGTCCGTCGTCGGGAGCACGATGTTGGCCATACGGTCACGGTCGACCGAGTCGCGCAGCGAGTTCGATGCCACCGACGGGATCGCAAACACACCCATCGCACCGAGCGCGAGAGCGAGCGCCAGCACACTCGTCGCAATGCGGGCCGGTGCCCGCCGGAACTCTCGGAACGCCTGACGCATCACCCGACCTCCGTCGTGCGGCCGTCGAGCATCGTCACGATCCGGTCGGCTCGCTCGGCAAGGTGCTCGTCGTGGGTCACGACCACGACGGTCGTCCCCTGCCGACTCAGGTCCGCGAGCAGATCGAAGACGAGCGCACCCGACTCCTGGTCCAGGCTTCCGGTCGGCTCATCGGCGACCACGAAGCGTGGCTGATTGACGAGGGCGCGGGCGACGGCGACACGCTGCTGCTCCCCGCCGCTCAACTGGGTGGGCAACCGCGTTGCCTTGGGAGCCAACCCGACCGCCCCGAGCGTTTCGGTTGCACGCCGGCGCCGATCCCGCCGCGATGTCGCCGGGTCGGCGAGCTTGACCGCGAGCTCCACGTTCTCGCGAGCGTCGAGCGTGGGCAACAGGTGAAAGTTCTGAAACACGATCCCGACGTGCTTGCCCCGCCATCGAGCAAGCCGGTCGTCGGACAGCTGGTCGATGCGAACGCCGTCGACGACGAGCGAGCCGGCGGTCGGACGGTCGATCCCGGCAAGGATCGCGCCGAGCGTCGACTTCCCCGACCCGGACGGTCCGACGATGGCGACGAGTTCGCCCCTTCTGATCGAGAGATCAACGCGGTCGATGCCGAGTTGCGCCGTCGCCCCCTTGCCCCACCGGCGGGTGAGGTCGGTTCCGACGACGAGTGGTGGCGCCACCGGCCGAGCGATCGAAGGTGGCGGAGCGGTCAGCGTCGATTCCATGCACTCGATCGTGCGCCCGACACGGTTGCCGTTGCCATGGAGCTCCCCGGTGAATCGATGGTGGGGTTCTCCCCACCCACGCGATGAGTCTTCGCGCGGACGGGTCGCGCCGAAACTCATCGCTCACCCCCACCCCACCCCCGCGATGAGTCTTCGCGCGGACAGGTCGCGCGAAGACTCATCGCGTGGATGATCTGAGCGGCGCCGGGCGTAGGTTCGATGCACGATGACGCTGCTGACGAACCCCACCCCAGACGACGTCGATGGCTGGGTCGGCCACCACCTGCTCGACCTGTCGTGCGACTCGGAGGTCCAACGCTCGGGCCGGTTCGACGGGACGCAGGCCGCGGCCGATGCCGCCCTGACCGCGCTCGACATCTCGGGCTACGCGCGCCGACGCAACGAGGTACTCCCCGCGTCGCAACGCGGCGCGTCAGGACTGTCGCCGTACATCCGCCACGGGTTCCTGTCGTTGCCGCAGGTGTCCGCCGCAATGGCGAGCGCGCCGAGCAAGGATCGCCAGAAGTTCCGCGATGAGCTGTTGTGGCAGGAGTACGCCCGCCACGTGTACGCCCGAATCGGCGAGCGCACACAGCGCAGCCTGCGCTTCGAGCCCGCCGTCGACCAGCTGGCGCCGTCGCCCGACGATGGGTGGGATCGCTCGATGGCGTGCATCGACACAACGCTCACCGAACTCGAGACCGACGGTTGGCTCGTCAACCAGACCCGGATGTGGTTGGCGTCGCAGTGGACCGTCCGCCACGGCCTCGACTGGCGAGGCGGCGAGGACCGGTTCTTCGCTCAGCTGCTCGACGGGTCTCGGGCCGCCAACCGCTTGGGCTGGCAGTGGACGATCGGCGCCGGCACGGGCAAGCCGTACGGGTTCAGCCGGTGGCAGGTCGAGAAGCGGGCGCCCGAGCTGTGTCTCGGGTGCGCCCATCGAAGCGACTGTCCCATCGAGGGCTGGCCGGCCGATCGCGAGCTCACCGCCGTCGATGCCGACGACAGGCTCGGCCGCGATCCCGATCCTGAGCGCACCGCCGGCCCCGTCGAGGTCGAGTACCGCGGGCTTGTCGATGCGGTGTGGCTGACCGCCGAGAGTCTCGGTGACGGCGACCCAGCGCTCGCTGCCCATCCGTCATTGCCGGTCGTGTTCGTATTCGACGAACCGCTGCTGCAGGGCCTCCGGCTGGCGTCGAAGCGGCTGGTGTTCCTCGCCGAGCGCCTCGCGGAACTGGCGACGACGCGCGACGTCGAGATCCATCTGGGCGATCCCGAGGTCGTGCTCGACGGTCGTGCACTGGCCACGACGTTCACGCCGGTTCCGAAGGCCCGCCGACTACGGTCCGCGATCGGCATCGCCGAACTGCACCCGTGGCCCTGGCTCGTCCGCCCCAACGCGGGTCCCGTGCAGAGCTTCTCGGCGTGGCGTCGAGGTCGCCGAACGCCACACTGAATCCCATGACCCGGCTGTTCGTTGCCATCTGGCCACCCGAGACGGTGTTGGAGCAACTGGCCGACATCGAGCGCCCGAAGGATCAAGGCGTCAAGTGGGTGCCCCAGGAGAACCTGCACATCACGCTGCGGTTCCTCGGCGACGCAGACATCGACGAGGTCTCGGACCGACTCGACGACGTGCTCCTTCCGGCCGCGACGGCGGTGCTGGGGCCGGCATTCGATCTGCTCGGTGAGCGATCATTGGTCACGCCCGTGGCAGGTGTCGATGATTTG
This sequence comes from Ilumatobacteraceae bacterium, assembly GCA_963793335.1. Classification (GTDB taxonomy): domain Bacteria; phylum Actinomycetota; class Acidimicrobiia; order Acidimicrobiales; family Ilumatobacteraceae; genus Sva-07. The sequence continues at coordinate 51,587 of CAWBZS010000027.1, forward strand.
GCCGCCGTGGTTCAGCGGGCGGTGCGGGGGCTCGGGACCGAGCGTGAGCGCCCCCGGTTCCAGGGCCACGTGACAGTTGCCCGACTCGGCCGCAACGCCAGGCCCCGACGGAGCGCAGGCCGCCGATTCGACGCCACCTTCGACGTCGACGAGGTCGCGCTGGTGGCGAGCACGCTGCATGACACCGGCGCCGTCTACGAAACGGTTGACACCTGGCCGACGCGCTGACTGCCAGGCTGTGGCGATGAGCCGTGAGCGCATCTCCCAGGGCAGCGACTTCGAGCGACTGGTCGGGTACTCCCGTGCCGTCGTCGACGGACGCTGGGTCTTCGTCGCCGGCACGACCGGTTTCGACTACACCGACATGACGATCTCCGACGACATCGTCGAGCAGGTCGACCAGACGCTGCGCAACATCGACGATGCGCTCGCTCGAGCCGGATCATGCGCCGACGACGTCGTGCGGGTGCGCTACATGCTCCCCGACGCCGCCGACTTCGAAGCCTGCTGGCCGTCGCTGCGCGCCTACTTCGGTGAGGCAGCCCCGGCAGCAACGATGACCGTGGTCGGGCTGGCCGATCCGCGCATGCGCATCGAGATCGAGGTCACCGCGCTGCGACCGGAGCCTGGCTGACCCGATCGAACAACCGCACGCCGATCCGATCCCTCCGATCCGTCCAGTCCTGATGGGTGGAACCGCGGCGCCTAGCGTGATCGCATGTACGACCTCGTCATCCGCAACGGCACGATCGTCGACGGCACCGGCGGAGAGCCGTTCGTTGCCGACGTCGCGATCACCGGCGATCGCATCGCCGCGATCGGCTCCGACCTCGGTGGAGCAACCCGTGAAATCGACGCCACCGGTCGGATCGTCACCCCGGGCTTCGTCGACATCCACACCCACTACGACGGCCAGGCGACGTGGGACGCCGAGCTCGCGCCGTCCACCCCGCACGGGGTGACGACGGTCGTCTTCGGCAACTGCGGCGTCGGCTTCGCACCGGTCCGGCCCGGCAAGGAACAGTTCCTGATCGAGCTGATGGAGGGTGTCGAGGACATCCCGGGCGCTGCGCTGACCGAGGGCATGTCGTGGGGGTGGGAGAGCTTCGGCGAGTACCTCGACGCGCTCGACGCAGGCCAGTACGCCGCCGACATCGGCGCAATGATCGCCCATGGCCCGGTGCGTGCGTACGTGATGGGCGACCGAGGGGCGAACAACGAGCCGGCCACCGCCGAGGAGATCGACGCAATGGCCGAGATCGTCGCCGACGCGATCACGGCCGGCGCCCGTGGCTTCTCGACGAGCCGCACCCTCGGCCACCGGTCACTTTCGGGCGAGCCGGTGCCGGGCACCTACGCGCCGGAGGAGGAACTGTTCGCGATCGGCCGTGCGGTCAAGGCGGCCGGCAAGGGTCTGTTCGAAGTCGCTCCGTCGGGCGTGATCCCGACCGAGGACCACATCTCGCCCGACCTCGAGGTCGACTGGATGTGTCGCCTCGCCGAGGAGGCCGGCGTGCCGGTCACGTTCCTGATGCTGCAGACCGACGTCGCCCCCGACGACTACCGCAAACACCTCGAACTGGTCGGCCGGGTCCGCGATCAGGGTCACTCGGTCACCGCGCAGGTCGCGGGTCGGCCGTTCGGTGTGCTGCTCGGGCTGACCGCACGTCATCCGTTCATGGTGTGTCCGAGCTACGCCCCGCTGATGGAGGTCACGTTGGCCGAGCGGGTCGAAGCAATGCGTGAACCCGAGCTCCGGGAGACGCTCGTCGACGAGTACAAGACGATGATCGAGGTGCTGCGCTCCGAGCAACCGCTGCTCGCCAAGGCGATGGAGAACTTCGAGCGAACGTACCCCCTCGGCGACCCGGTGAACTACGAACCGACCGATGCCGACTCGATCGCCGGGATGGCGGCGGCGACCGATCGCGATGCGGTCGAGGTGTACTACGACGCCCTGCTCGAACGCGACGGTCGTGCGATCGTGCTCAACACGCTGCTCGGCTACACCGACGGCGACGGCGACGCGCTCTACGAGATGCTGTCGAGTGACCATGCGGTGATCGGCCTCGCCGACGGTGGTGCCCACTGCAACCTGATCTGCGATGCCTCGACGCCGACGTGGATGCTCACCCACTGGTGCCGCGACCGCAACGGCGCTCAGCTCGCGCTGCCCGAGGTGATCCGCAAGATGACGGCGGAGACCGCGGCGCTCTTCGGCTTCGAGGATCGTGGCCGGCTCGAGGTCGGCCTGCGTGCGGACATCAACGTGATCGACCATGCACACCTGACGCTCCGGGCGCCGCGCATGGTCGCCGACCTCCCGGCTGGCGGCACGCGCTTCCTCCAGGACGCCGAGGGCTACGACTACACGATCGTCGCTGGCCAGATCACCCGCGATCACGACGAGTTCACCGGCGCCACCCCCGGCCGACTCGTCCGCCTCGCCTGACCCAGGGTCGAGCAGGACAACACAGGTCTGACCCAGTTGTCCGAGCAGGGACAACACGGGTCTGACCCGCGATGTCCCTGATGTCGTCCGGCCGTCTCGTCCGGCCGCCTCGTTCCGCCGACCCGACCCCGTGCTACGACTTCCCCATGGGGGATCTACTCACGGCACTCGCTGCCGCACAACCGGACAAGCCAGCGATCATCGACGACCGGACGGGGGTGACCGGAACCGACGATGTACGCACCTGCACCTACGCCGAGTTCGAGGACCGAGCGAATCAACTCGCGCACGTGCTCGACCGCCTCGGGGTCGGACCCGACCACAAGGTCGTGTGGTGCGGGCAGAATTCGACCGGCATCTTGGAGCTGACCAGCGCGTCCCGCAAGATCGGCTCGACTGCCGTTCCATTGAACTACCGGCTCTCCGACGAGGAGGCCGCCTACGTGATCGACCACTGCGACGCGTCGACGTTGTACATCGACGCTGAGTTCGCCGACCTCGTGCGCCGGATCCGCAGCGAGATCCCGAAGGTCACGAACGTGCTGGTCTTCGACGGAACTGCACCGGAGGGAACCACCGCGGTCGACCCACTGATCACCGAGGCATCGACGACCACGTTCGAACGCCCTGACATCGACGCGGGTGGCGCGACGATGACCTACACCTCTGGCACGACCGGCAAACCGAAGGGCGCGTACCGCCGCACCGCCGCCGATCCGCGAGCCGGCGCCGCGCTGATGCAGCTCATCGGCTACCGACCCGACGACATCTATCTCACCACCGGGCCGCTGTATCACTCGGGCCCCGGCGGGTTCGCGGCGAGCGCGATCGCGATGGGGCAGACCGTCGTGCTGCAACGCAAGTTCGACCCGGTCGACTGGTTGCGCATCCTGCAACTCCATCGGCCGACGTCGACGTTCTCGGCACCGACGCCGATCCGCATGATCTGCAACCTGCCGGACGAGGTGAAGGCCCGCTACGACCGTTCGTCGATGCGAGTGATGATCGCCAACGCGGCCCCGTGGAGCTTCGCCCTCAAGCAGCAGTACGTCGCGGACTTCCCACCCGAATCGCTGTTCGAGATCTACGGCTCGACCGAGCTCGGTGTCAACACAGTGCTGCGGCCCGAGGACCAGATGCGCAAGCCCGGCTCGTGCGGCAAGGAAGCCCCGATGGTCGAAATCCGGCTGTACGACGAGTTGGGCAGCATCGTCGAGGGCACCGGACCCGACGCCACCGGCGAGGTGTTCGTCCGCTCGACGGCGGTGTTCGCCGACTACTACAAACAGCGCGACAAGTTCGAAGAAGACCATCGTGACGGCTTCCAGACCGTCGGCGACATCGCCTACCGCGACGACGAGGGCTTCCTCTACATCTGCGACCGCAAGAAGGACATGATCATCTCGGGTGGGATGAACATCTACCCGGCCGAGATCGAAGCGGCGCTCGAGTCGCACCCCGACATCTACGAAGCGGCGGTGTTCGGCATCCCGAGCGACGACTGGGGCGAACTCGTCCACGCCGTCGTGGTGAAACGACCCGGATCCGATCTCGACGACGACGGCGTGAAGGCTCACGCACGCGAGCACCTGGCGAGCTACAAGATCCCGCGATCGATCTCGTGGATCGACGAACTCCCGAAGACCGGCTCGGGCAAGATCCTCAAGCGCGACCTGCGCAAGCCGTACTGGGAAGGCCGCGCCAGCAACGTGTGACACCCACCCCGACGTTTGCGTAACGATTTCGGTGGACCGGATCACCGAAACTGCAACGCAAACGGGGTGCGGAGCCGAGAACGGGGCCAGACTGGCGGCGTGCCGACCGACTCGCCGACGTTGCGTGACGACTGGCAGGGGAAGCCGCACCCGCGCCGACTGGCAGCGACCCATCCGCAGCGCGCCGAGATCCTGCGGCGCCACACCGAGGCCATCGAAGCACGACGTCCAACGTACGTCGAACCGACGAGCGGGCTCAGCGTGTTCACTGCGGCGTTCCTCGCACAACGCGGCGAGTGCTGCGACAGCGGCTGCCGCCACTGCCCGTTCATCACCTGACTGCGTTCGCCGACCGCCTCACCTGCGGGCGCGGATGATCAGACAGAAGGGCACGATGCGAGTATCGGCGACTTCCGGGTGGGCGGCAGCGGTCGCTTCATCGGCGAACGGTTCGGCGACGTGCTCGATTGTGAACCCGGAGGCGATCACCAGGTTGATCCAGCTCGACACCGTTCGTCGGCTCCACGTGATCGTGAACGGTTCGTGCCGCTCGCGCATCTCCTCCGGGGCGGATCCGAAGCTCCACCGGTCGACCATCTGCCCCTCGTCGAAGTAGCCGCCGATCGCCAGCATCGAGCGCGCGCCGGCTTCATCGTCGATCCACTGCCGCCGAGGCAGTGCGTTGGCCGGGTGTGTGATCGAGAACTGCAACCATCCACCTGGGCGCACCACCCGGGCGACCTCGGCGAGCGCAGCGGCCGGGTCGGGCATGTCCATGACGCTCATGAACGCCGTCGCGGCATCGAAGGTGTCGTTCGCGAAGGGCGTGAAGGTGCCGTCGGCGAGCACGTAATCGATCGACGGATCGGCGTCGCGAGCCGCCCGAAGGAACACGGCGGAGACGTCGAGTGCGGTCACGCGGGCGCCGCGTTGGTGCAGCAAGCGAGTGTTGTTCCCCTCGCCGCACCCGATGTCGAGCACCTGCAACCCGTCGATGGGCGGCAGCACCTCCAGGAACCCAGGGGTGTTGACCAGGTCACGGTAGCGGTCTGCGCCGGCCCGGCTCATCTCGATCCACGCGGGCGCGTTGGCATTCCACTCGGCCCCGGCGTGCTGCTCCCCCACCCCGCCAGTGTGCCACCCGAGGTGGGTCAGTGGAGGCAGAATTCGTTGCCCTCTGGGTCGAGCAGCGTGATCCAGTGGCCCTCTGGTTCGTCGAACTCGCCGACGAGGGTCGCTCCGAGCTCCACCAGCTCGGCGGCCCGGGCATGGAGCTCGGTCGGGTCGACGTGGACGTCGAGGTGCATCCGGTTCTTCGCCGTCTTGGCCTCCGGCACCTTCAGGAAGAACACCCGCGGCCCGATCGCATCCGGGTCGACGATCGCGAACGCTCGATCGGGGTCCGACTGATCGATGCCGAACGCGGTGAGCGCTGCCTCCCAGGTGTCGAAACCTGGTGGCGGTGGCTGCTCGACGTAACCGAGCACCTCACACCAGAACTCGGCCAGCTTGCGCGGACCGGCAGCGTCGACGGTGATCTGGATCGCTCGTGCCATCACCCCATCTTCCACCAGAGGCCGATGCCGCGCAACGAGGACGATGACGATCGTGTTGCCAGTCGACGGGGACGTTCCCTCGACCGCGCGAACCGCGTAGGTTCGAGGTGATGACATCACGTGCGAACTCCGTCGTCGAGTTTGTCCTGGCGTCGCCGCTGCACCGCCTGATGTCCACCAGATTGGCGTTGATCCGCTACCAGGGCGATCGGACGAGCACCGAGTACACCCTGCCCGTGCAGTACGCCGACACCCACCATGGCATCGTCGTGCTGGTCGGCGATGCCGAGACCAAGACCTGGTGGCGGAACTTCACCACGATGGGCCAGGCCCAGGTGCTGCTCGCCGGAACTTGGGTGCCGATGACCGCACACGCACTCCTCGGAGGCGAGGACCCCGAGGCGGTCACTCCCCTGCTGCGGTCCTACGCCGCTCGATTTCCGAAGGTCGTCAACTCGCTCGACGGCGACACGCTCGACGAACGCGTCGCGCAGGCGGTCGTCGTCTGGTTCCGCCCCGCAGCGTGAACGACTGACCGGTCCCAACCCTCATCTCGGCGAGTTCACCGTCCAGCACGTGCCCCTTTGTGTCCATGATCGGTGAGACAACTCTGTGACACCCCCTCTCTACTGTTGGAGGCATGGAGATCGCAGCGGTCGTCGAGCGGGTCGAGGCAATCGCTTCGGTGCGGGCGCACCCGGCAGCCAATGCTGATCTGATCGAGTCCGGCTTGGTTGCGGTGCGCGAGCTGCACGCATGGTGCGACGCCCAGCTCGCTGGGTTGATCGCCCAGCTCGACGGTGTCGATTCGTTCCCGGAGCAGCGGGTGGCGAAGGCATCGAAGCAGTCGTTGCATGCCGCAGCGAACGTGACCGAACGATCCACCACGCTGACGAAGACCCCCAAGCTGGCCGATTCCCTGCGCCACGGTGCGATCACCGCCGACCACATCGACGTGGTCACGCGTGCATCGAAGCAGGTGCCGTCGACCAAACAAGCCGAGCTGATCGCACGAGCGAACGATCTGGTCGGCGTTGCCAGGGCGGGAACCGTCGACGAGTTCGCCCGACGGCTGGACCTCGAGACCAAGCGGTTGCAGGACGACGACGGAATGGACCGGCTCGCCCGGCAACGCCGCAACGTCCGCGCCCGGACCTGGGTCGATGTCGAGGGCATGTGGAACCTGTCCGCCAGGTTCGACCCCGTCACCGGTGTCAGGATTGCGGCACGAATCGACGCAACGGTGCAGACAATGTTCGGCGAGGCCGTGCCCGAGGAGTGCCCCGGCGACCCGATCGAGAAGCAGCGCTACCTCGCTGCCCACGCAGTTGCCCGACTCCTCACCGATCACGCGATCGGCGACGAACCCGGCGATGACTCGACCGGCGACTGCGCCCACACGACGGCGCGACCGAAAGACGCACGCCCCGAATTCGTCGTGGTCGTCGACGCCGACGCCGAGGGACCCGAGGGTCCAGTGGGCGAGTTCTCCATCCCCGTCGAGATCCCTGGCCGTGTGCTTGCCAGGTTGGCCGGCGATGCCAAGATCCACGCAGTCGTGGTGCGCAACGGTGTCGTGTTACACGCCCCCGGCGAACTGAACCTGGGTCGCACGACCCGGCTGGCCAACCGGGCCCAGCGCCGGGCACTGCGCGGGCTGTACCGGGACTGCGCCATCCCCGGCTGCAGCGTTGCCTACGACCGCTGCAAGCTGCACCACATCATCTGGTGGCGCAACCAAGGTCGAACCGACCTCGACAACCTCCTTCCCGTGTGCTCGGTGCACCACAGCAAGATCCACAACGACAACTGGCACATCGAACTCGGCCCGAATCGCGAACTCACACTCCGACTCCCCGACGGCAGCACCCACTGCACCGGCCCACCCAGCCGGCGAAGTCCCGCCGCCTGACCCACCCGGTCGGGCCAACGACACGAACGGCGAGGTCGCGATGCGAGGTCATGCGTCCCTGGGCGCCCCCGGCCTGGCCACGATCGTGTCTGGAGACCCCAGCTGCGAACACTCTGTCTCACCGAGACCGGGACCGACACCGAGACCGGGACCGAGACCGAGACCGAGACCGAGACCGGGACCGTTCGGCTCGGTCGGCCCGAGATGTCGGCTCGGTCAGCCCGAGATGAGCTGAGCGGCGAGCAGCGTTGCGAGTCGATCGGCGGCGTCGGGTGCCAACTCGAAGAACAGCTCGGGCTCGATCAGCTCGAGCTCCATCAGGTGGAACTCGCCGTCGACAGTCACGAGGTCGATTCGGGCGTAGGTCGGGACCTCGTCGAGCGCCTGCAGTACCGCGCCCGCGGCCGCCTCGATCGCAGGAGTGACTGACACCTGGGTGGCCGAGCCGCCGTACTCGCTCTGGACACGCCACTCCCCTGCCGTTGCACGCTTCAGAACGACGTGGGTCAGGTCACCGCCGATGGCGACCACCGAGAGCTCCCCATCGGACTCGATCGACGGCAGAAAAGGCTGCACGAGCACGTCCTCCACGGCAACCAGTCGTCGAAACGATGCCTCGGCCTCGGAGCGCTCGGCCCGTGCGTCTCGATCGACCCGAATGGTCTGACGGGCCGATGCGCCGATCGCCGGCTTGACCACAGCGCGCTCCCATCCGCGCACCGCCATCAACTCGGGCAGTATCACGTCATCCCCGGCCAGCAGCAACGCGGTCGGCACGACAGCCACACCCCGGTCGGCAAGTTCGCGCAGATAGCCCTTGTGCATGTTCCACCTCAGCAGGGCGGTGCGATTGACGACGATCGCTCCGGTTGCGTCGAGATCGTCGAGCCACGAACGAAAAGCACCGGGTCGCTCCACATAGTCCCAGGTCGATCGGATCACCACCACCTCGCACGGAGCTGGAGCCGACCCCGCCGCCCCCCACACCAGCGGTCGCACCTCGACACCGCGTCGACGCAGCGAGTCGGCGAGCAGCCGATCTCCGGGCGTGAAGTCGACCGTCTGCGCGTCCACCGCGAATGCCACCGAGTCGCGCTGACGCAGCATCACCGGTCAGGACTCGGACGCAACAGTGGCGAGATCGTCGACGAAGTCGTAGCGGTCGTGCCCGACGAGTTGGCGGGGATCGAGCCGGATCTTCGCCGACCGTGAACCCGCACCCACGACGATGCGATCGCACTGCAGGACACGCGCATCGAGCCACACCCGGAGCCCGTCGGGCAGCCCGAAGATCGTGACTCCGCCGATCTCCTGGCCGGTGAGTTCCCGTGTGACCTCCGCCGGAGCGAAGCTCAGCTTGCGGACGCCGAGCTTGCGCCGGACCGCCCCATTGACGTCCAGTCGCGTGTGCGCCAAGGCGACACAGACCACGTGCTCGCCTGCCGGCTTCTTCGACGCAACGACGATGGCGTTCGCCGACTCCTCCATCGCCACCCCGTACGCCTCGCAGAACTGTGCGGTGTCGGCGAGGTCCGGGTCGCAGTCCATCACCTCGTAGACCAGCCCGAGCCGGTCGAGGTCGGCGATCACGTCGGCGTGCGCGGTCACGTCGCATCTCGCTCTGCGAGTGCCGGTTGCAAATCGATCACCGGCGGCTCCGACGGTGCGGCGTCGGTCGCGACGGCGGCGAGCACGCTGCGCACCACCCGTCGTCCGAGCGTGTCGAGCTGCAACGAGACCCAGAGCAGCACGAGCGCCACGATTCCGTCGAGCCACCAGTGGTGGCCGGTGGCGGCGATCACGAGCATCGTCAGCACGAGATGCACCATGCCGAGCCAACGCCAGGGGCTGGTGCTCGCCGCCAGCGCACCGAAGGCGATCACCGCGGCCCAGGCGACGTGGAGCGACGGCATGGCAGCGAACTGCGACGACACCCCGGTGCCGGCCTCGCCGTACACGTCGATCCCGTAGATCACCGACACGTCGACGTAGCCGAGATCGGTGAGAAACCGTGGTGGCGCGACTTTGACGAACCGGATGAAGAGACAGAACGCGGTGAGGATCGCCAGCGCATTGCGCCAGTGCGGATACACGTCGCGGTGGCGGGCGTAGAGCCACACCAAGAAGATCAGGATCCCCGGCACATGCGCCGCCGCGTAGTAGTACGCCGAGAACCACGCCAGCCAGTCGTGGTCGAGCACGAAGCGCTGCAACGTGAGCTCGCTGGGGAGCCGCAGGAACTCCTGCACGGCCACGATGTCGTAGGCGCGTTCGATCGCTCCCTCGGCCTGGGTGAGCGGCAGGTTCTTCGCCATGCGCCAGAACGAATACAGCGACGCCACGATCGCGAATTCGAGTGCGGCAGGGCCGGCGATGTCGCCAAGGCGTGTGGGTCGAGCCCGTCGGAGCACCAGCGCGACGACACCAGCGATCACCGCGGCAACCGCCGCCTGACTCCACGTCGGCCACTTCACGAGGCGATCAGCCTGCCGCCATCGGCCGACAACCGCAAACCCGGCCGCCGTCCAGTTCCGTTTGTGTTGCAGGTTCGGTGGGCCGGTCCACCCGAACTGCAACACAAACGTGGTTTGGACCTCGACGAACGGGTCGTCGTCGGCAACACTGCAGGCGATGCAACCCGACCTGGAGGTACTGCGCAACATCGAGCAGCGCGTGCTGTGGCTGGCGACGCGGATCATCGATCATGCCAATCGCCGCCCAACCGCCACCGGTGCCGACGTGAAGGTGGGGGGACACCAAGCCTCGAGCGCCTCGATGGTGTCGATCATGACCGCCCTGTGGTTCGCCCACCTCAACGGCGACGACAAGGTGGCCGTGAAACCGCATGCGTCGCCGGTGTACCACGCGATCAAGTACCTCACCGGCGAACTCGACGCGTCGTACCTCACCACACTTCGCCAGCGCGGCGGGCTCCAGGCCTACCCCTCGCGCACGAAGGACCCCGATGTTGCCGACTTCTCGACCGGTTCCGTCGGCCTCGGCGCCGTCGCCCCGCTGTTCTCCGCGCTCACACGCCGCTACCTCGACGACCGCTTCGGCGAACAGCCACCCGCTCGTTTCATCGCACTCGTCGGCGACGCCGAACTCGACGAGGGCAACATCTGGGAGGCGATCGCCGATCCCGCCACCCAGGGACTCGGCAACTTCACCATGGTGGTCGACCTCAACCGGCAGAGCCTCGATCGGGTGATTCCCGACATCGCAGCGATCCGCTGGAAGCGGTTCTTCGAGAACGCCGGCTGGCACGTGGCCGAAGCGAAGTTCGGGCGGCGACTCGCCGCTGCGTTCGCCGCTCCGGGCGGCGAGGCGCTCCGTGACCACATCGACTCGATGTCGAACGAGGCGTACCAGCAGCTGTTCAACCTGGTGCCCGCAGCGGCGCGCGCCAAGTTCCTCGTCGGCGCCGACCGAGAGGTGCAGGACCTCGCGGACGGCCTCGACGATCTCGCTCTCCAGCAGCTGGTCACCGATCTCGGCGGCCACGATCTCGGCCTCCTGGTCGACACGTACCAGGCGTGTGACGAGGCGACCGACCGTCCGTCGGTGGTGTTCGCCTACACGATCAAGGGCCATGGACTCCCGATCGCGGGTGACCCGATGAATCATGCCGCGCTGCTGAGCCCGGAGCAGATCGACGAGTTCCGCTCGTCGATCGGGCTCGACACGACGAACGAGTGGGACCGGTTCGCCGCGGCGACACCCGAGGGCGCACTGTGCGACTCCGTCGGAGGTGCGATCAACAACCGGCCGACACCACTTCGCCCGACGCTGCCGATCCCGATGGCATCCAGGTCGGTCGTCACCAACGGTTCGCCATCGACGCAGGAGGCCTTCGGCCGTGTGCTGGCCAGCCTCGCCGACGTCGACGGAGTCGGCGAGCGCATCGTGACCACCGCCCCGGACGTCTCGATCTCCACCAACCTCGGCGGGTTCATCAACAAGCGCGGCGTCTACTCCCCCGTCGAACGCGACGACCACGGAGGCGCCGAACGACTGCTCAAGTGGGCGCCGTCGCCGAGCGGCCAACACATCGAGTTGGGCATCAGCGAGATGAACCTGTTCATGCTGCTCGGCCAACTCGGCCTGAGCCACGACCACCACGGGCAGCACCTCTTGCCGGTAGGGACCGTGTACGACCCGTTCGTGCTCCGCGGCCTCGATGCGTTCATCTACGGCATCTACAACGATTCGAGATTCGTGGTCGCAGGCACACCGGCCGGGGTCACGTTGGCTCCAGAGGGTGGTGCCCATCAGTCGACGATCACCGCCTCCGTCGGCGCCGAACTCCCGAACCTCACCGCGGTCGAGCCGACCTTCGCGACCGAGGTCGACTGGTTGCTCTGTGACGCACTCGATCGGCTGTCGCACGCAGACGGCACGAGTACCTACCTCCGATTGTCGACCCGACCGGTCGATCACGCCCCGTTTGCATCGGCGCTGGAGCGGATCGGCGCCGACGAGCTGCGCCGGCAGGTGATCGCCGGCGGCTACCGATTGGTCGACGCATCGCCCGACGATCGCCCTGGGGTGACCCTGGTGACCACCGGTGTGATGGCGCCCGAGGTGCTGGCCGCAGCGCAGGTCCTCGACGACGAAGGGGTGCAGGCGAGCGTGGTGCAGCTCACCGGCGCCGACCTGGTCTACCGCGACTGGCAGCGAACGGTGCGGGCCGCGTCCCAGGCAGCGACGGCGCAGCGCGCCGCGTGCGTGCTCGACCGTTTGATCCCGGAGCCCGAACGCGACCGTCCGATCGTGAGCGTGCACGATGCGGCCAGCCACAGCCTGGCGTGGATCGGCTCGGCGATCGGCACCCGCCAGTACACGCTCGGCGTCGACCGCTTCGGCGAGTCGGGCACGATCGACGACCTCTACGAGATCACCGGTATCGACATCGGATCGATCGTGAACACCGCGCTGCTCGCGATCAGCGAGTGAGCGCCGACGGCGGTGAGCGGCAGGCCTCGTCGCGTCAGCGGGCGTACTGGGTGACGGTGTCGGCGGCGTCGATCAACCAGCCGGGCACGATGCCGACGACGATGGTGAAGGCCGCAGCGACCGAGATGGCCACGCCGGTGGAGAACGGGATGGGCAAGGTGGCGACGTCGTCCGCCGGGTCGGCGGTCCACATCGCGATCATGATGCGCAGATAGAGGAACGCTGCGACCACTGCGGTGACCATCGCGATGATCGCGATGGCGTAGCTCTCGACGTCGACCGCCGCTTGGATCACGGCGAACTTCGCAATGAAGCCGGTGGTGAACGGCACACCGGCCTGCGCGAGCAGGAACACGGTGAACGCCAACGCCAGTACCGGGCGACGGCGCGCCAGCCCCTTGAACGAGTCGATGCTGGTGTCGCCACCGGATCCACGTGAGACCACCGTGACCACGGCGAACGAGCCGATCACGAGCACGGAGTAGAGCACCAGATACAGCACCACCGCGGGCATGCCCGGCCCAGCATCGGCGTCGCCGGCACCATGGGCAGCCGCCTCGACACCCACCAGGATGAAGCCGGCGTGGCTGATCGACGAGTACGCCAGCATCCGCTTGACGTTGTTCTGCACGATGGCGAGGAACGAACCGACCACCAGCGTCACGAGTGCGAGCACCCAGATGATCGGGCGCCAGTCGTCGCGGTAGAACGGCAGCGCGATCACCAGCACCCGCAGCATCGCCGCGAACGCCGCCGCCTTGCCGACCGACGCCATGAAGGCCGTCACCGGCGACGGCGCGCCCTGGTACACGTCCGGGGCCCACACGTGGAACGGCACGGCGGCGACCTTGAAACCGAGACCGACGATCAGCAGTGCGATACCGGCGAGTGCCAGTGCCTCGTTGCCGAAGGGGTCGACGTTGGTCTGCAACGCCGCCACCATCTCGGTGATGTTCGTCGAGCCGGTGGCCCCGTAGACGAGGGCGATGCCGTAGAGGAAGAACGCCGAGGCGAACCCGCCGAGCACGAAGTACTTGAGACCCGACTCGGCGCTCTCACTGCTGCGACGGTTGCTGGAGGCGAGCACGTACAGCGCGAGCGACAACGTCTCGAGGCCGAGGAACAACACGATGAAGTCGTTGGCCGAGGCCATCACGACACCGCCGATGGCCGCGACGAGGTAGAGGGCGTAGATCTCGGGGCCGTCGTTCGGGGTCCCGCGGAGATACTCGTCGGTGATCATCGACACGAGGATCACGCCCACGCAGATCGTGATCGTGAGGAACATCGACAACGTGTCGTAGGCAATGACGCCCGCAACCAGGGTGCGCGGACCGTCGTCGGTGATGTCGTCCCACTGCACCATCGCCAACGTGCCGGCCGCACCGGCGATCGTTGCGGTCACCAGCGCGTAGAGGCCCTTGGGCCACTGCGGAGTGAGGGCCCCCACCAGCATCAGGCCCAGCGTGCCGCCGAGCAGCGTGAGCATCGGGGACAGTGCGAACCAGTTGACATCAGGTCCCACGAAGGGTTCGAGTTGTTGCAACATCACTCGTCTCCTTCCTCGTCGGCAGGTGCTTGCTCGTCGTCGTCGCCATGGTCGGACTCGTCGCCCGAATGCTCACCGATCTGGATGGTGGGCTCCGGTTCGACGTAGTCGGTGTTGGCCTCGACTCTGGTGATCAGGGCGTCGATGCTCGGCTCGATGCGTTCGAGTACCGGCTTCGGGTACACGCCCATGAACACGATGAGGAAGAGGAACGGCAGGAGGACGAGGCCTTCTTTGACCTTGAGCTCGGGGAAGTGCTTGTTGTCCTCGTCCGGCTCGCCATGGAACACCCGCTGGTACGCCCAGAGGAGGTACAGCGCAGCGAGGATCACGCCGACCGTTGCCACGACGGTCCACCAGCGGGCGGTGAGGAACGAACCGGTGAGGATCAGGAATTCGCCGACGAAGCCGTTGAGTCCCGGCACCCCGATCGACGAGAGCATCACGACCATGAACCCGGCAGCGAAGATCGGCGCCACCTTCTGCAGGCCGTTGAGTTCGGCGATCGAGCGGGTGTGGCGACGCTCGTAGATCATGCCGACGAACAGGAACAGCGCGCCGGTCGACACACCGTGGTTGATCATCTGGATGACGCCACCGGACATCGACTGCGTGGTGAACGCGAAGGTACCGAGCACGATGAAGCCCATGTGGGCCACCGACGAATAGGCGACGAGCCGCTTGAGGTCGGTCTGCATCGTGGCGGCGATGGCGCCATAGATGATGCCGATCACCGCCAGCGTGAGCCAGAGCGGCCGACTCCAGAACGAGGCCTCGGGGAACAGGTAGACGCCGAAGCGCAGCAGGCCGTACGTGCCCAGCTTCAGCATCACACCGGCGAGCACCACCGAGCCGGCGGTGGGCGCCTGGGTGTGCGCGTCGGGCAGCCACGTGTGCACCGGCACGAGCGGCACCTTCACAGCGAACGCGATCGCAAAGGCGAAGAACAGCCATCGTCCGGTCGACGCCGCGAAGTCGGCGCCCTCGGCGATCTCGACGAGGTCGAACGTGGTGTAGCCGAGATCTCTGCTCGCGATCGCCACCGTGGCGATCAGCCCCACCAGCATGAACGCAGAGCCGAGCATCGTGAACAGGAAGAACTTGGTGGCGGCGTACACCCGGTTCTCGTAGCCCCACCCGGCGATGAGGAAGTACATCGGCACGAGGACGATCTCGAAGAAGATGAAGAAGACGAACAGGTCGAGGCTGAGGAAGCTGCCCATCACGCCGGCCTGCAGCAACAACAGCCAGGCGAGGTACGGCTTCTCGTCGTGCTTGGCGTCGATCCCGAAGATGGCGAGCGGGAACAACAGCCCGGTCAGCACCACGAGGAACAGCGAGATGCCGTCGACCCCGAGATGCCACGAGATGCCCCACGGCTCGATCCAGGTGTGCTTCGACACGAACTGGAACCCGGCGTCGCCCGTTTCGAACGATGCCATCAACCAGATCGTCATCGCCAGCGTGCCCACCGTCGACATCAGGGCGACGACCTTGGGGAGTTCCGGGCGCGACCTCGGCAGCAGCGCCACGAGCGCGGCGCCGACGATCGGAACCAGAATCAACGCGGTGAGGATCGGGAACCCGACACTTCCGGTTTCGGCGGCCAACATCACAGGATCCCTCGAATCACCACGAACCACCCGAGCAGCAGCACGACGCCGATGCCGATGATTCCCGCGTACTGGCGCACGTAGCCGGTCTGGCCCTTGCGCACCTCGGTGGCGGTCTCCTTGACGGCCACACCGACACCGTTGACGGCGCCGTCGATGACCTTGGCGTCGAAGTCGGTCACCGCCTGGAAGCCCTCACGGCCCGGCTTGCCCATGAACCAGGACACCGCAGCGTCGTAGTACCAAGCATTCGCGAACAGCGACGGCTCCCACGGCTTGATCCGCTTGCGCTCGTACACCAGCCAGGCGAGCGCGATGCCGATCAACGCAGCGGCGACGGCGATCGCGACGAGGATGTACTTGTTGTCGTACGCCCAGCTCCCGGTGATGTCGGCTTCGCCGAACTCGATCACCGGATGCAACCAGTCCTCGAGCTTGTAGGAGACGCCGCCCGGGATGCCAAACAACCTGGGCACGTTGATCAACCCACCGAGGGCGGCGACACCGGAGAGCGCCACCAGCGGGATCCACATGATCGGTGGCGACTCGTGCGGCTTGAACTCGCCGTGTGCGTTGTGGGTCTCGACGGGTGGCTCGCCTTCGGCAACCTCGGGTGCCTCCTCGGCGTTGGCGAGGCTCGTCCAGCGCGCCTCACCGAAGAACACCATGATGACCTGGCGTGTCATGTAGAACGCCGTGAGGATCGCCGTGAGGATCCCGACCGCATACAGCACCGGGCTCTCGGCGAGGGTGAAGAGCAGGATCTCGTCCTTCGACCAGAAGCCGGAGAACGGGGGCACACCGGCAATGGCGAGCCATCCGACGATGAAGGTCGCCGCGGTGATCGGCATGAACTTGCGCAGCGCCCCCATGTAGCGCATGTCCTGTTCCTCGTGCATGCCGTGGATCACCGAACCGGCACCGAGGAACAGCAGGGCCTTGAAGCCTGCATGGGTCACCATGTGGAAGATGGCCGCGACGTAACCGCCGGTGCCGACCGCGAGCATCATGTAGCCGATCTGCGACACCGTCGAGTACGCGAGCACCTTCTTGATGTCGTTCTGTGCGAGCGCGATCGTTGCAGCGAACAGCGCGGTGATCGCACCGACCCACGCGATCGTCGTCGGCACCCAGTCGTACGACGCCGCGATCACCGGGTTGATGCGCGTCAGCAGGAACACACCGCCGGTCACCATCGTGGCGGCATGGATCAAGGCCGACACGGGGGTCGGGCCCTCCATGGCATCGGGCAGCCAGATGTAGAGCGGCAGCTGTGCGCTCTTGCCGGCCGCACCGAGCAGGAGCAGCATCGCGATCGCCGATGCCGTGGTCGCTGCGAGTTCGCCGGTCTCGGCGCTCTCGTTGATCACGCTGTAGGAGATCGACCCCACCGCCGAGAACGCCAGGAACATCGCCAGCATGACGCCCCAGTCACCGACACGGTTGGTGACGAAGGCCTTCTTGCCGGCGGTGGCGGCCGACTCGCGGGTGTGCCAGAACGCGATCAACAGGTACGAACAGGTGCCGACACCCTCCCAACCGAGGAACGTCACCAGCAGGTTCTCGCCAAGCACCAGGATCGTCATCGAGAAGACGAACAGGTTGAGGTAGAGGAAGAACTTGGAGAACTTGGGATCGCCGTGCATGTAGCCGACGGCGAACATGTGGATCCAGCCCGCGATGAACGTGACGAAGAGACACATCGCGATCGACAGCGGATCGGCGAGGAACGCCATGTCGATCTGCAGGGTGCCGACCGGCACCCACGAGAACAGCGTGACGACCGTTTGGCGCTCCTCCTCGGGCTGGCTGAGCAGATCGAAGTAGATGGCCGCGGCGACCGCGAACGAGGCAAACACCATCGCGGTCGCCAGGTAACCGGACCTGGGGTCGCCGAGACGGCGCCCGAACAACAGGATCAGGAAGAATCCGGCCAGTGGGAAGGCAGGGATCAACCACACGAGATCAGCCATGGCGACGTCAGCCCTTCAGTTCCGCGAGATCGTCGGCGGTGGCGCCGGGGCGGCGGCGCAAGATGGAAACGAGAATGCCGAGGCCCACCACGACCTCCGCGGCGGCGACGACCATCACGAAGAACACTGCGGTCTGGCCGTTGATGTCGCTCAGTTGCACCGCCAACGCAACGAAGGTGAGGTTGGCGGCATTGAGCATCAACTCGATGCACATGAACATCACCAGCGGGTTGCGACGAACCAGTAGTCCGAACGCGCCGATGGTGAACAGCGCGGCAGCGAGCAACAGGTACGACGTGGTTCCGACGGCGGCGATCATGCGTCGCTGCTCTCGGTCTCGGCGCCGACACCGTCAGCGGTGGCGCGCGGCCATTTGCGGGTGAGCACCACGGTTCCGGCCACGGCCACGATCAACAGCACCGACGTGAGCTGGAATGCGAAGACGTGGTCGCCGTAGAGATTGGCGGCCAACTGTTGGATGTTGGCGTCGTTGTTGCCGGTCTCCGTCGCAGTGTCGATACCCGTGCCGGGGTTGATCACCGCGGCGTCGTTGGCACGAACGATGGCGGCACCGAGCAACCCGACGAGGCCGACGGCCATCACGGCTGCGAGCGGGCGCTGGACGGCGATGGGTTCGATCGACAGGTCACTGGCGCGATCGACGCCGAGCAGCATGATCACGAACAGGAACAGCACCACGATCGCACCGGCGTAGACGATCACCTGCACCGCTGCGAGGAAGTTCGCCTCCATCGCCACGAACTGCACGGCCACGCCGAACAGCGTGAGCACCAGCCCGAGGGCGGCATGCACCGTGTTCTTCAGGGTGATCACGCCGATGGCGCCGCCGAGAATCATCGCCGCGGCGGAGAAGAACACCACGTACTCGAGGAAGGTGGTGTCGCTCACCGCTCGATTCTCCGCACCGTCTTGTCCCGCTCGGACGTGTCCCGTTCGGCCTGAGCGGGCTCCGGGGTGCGGACGCCGTAGCCCAGCTCGCCGCTCCAGCCGACCTGGCCTTCGAAGGTGGCGTCACCCGACGGTGACGTGGCGCGCATCCATCCGCTGGTGAGCAGATCGTCGCCGTCGCGCCAGTCTTCCCAGGCGAGCTGCTGGGGCTTTCCATCGTCGTCGACCAGCAGTTCGTCCTTGGTGTACACCGCGTCCTGACGATTGGTGAACGAGAATTCGAACAGCTTCGTCTCGGTGATCGCCTCCGTCGGGCATGCCTCGACACACAGGTCGCAGTGAATGCACCGGAGGTAGTTGATCTCGTAGATCCAGCCGAACCGCTCACCGGGCGAGGTCGGATTCTCGGGGTCGTTGTCGGCGCCGCGGACGTGGATGCAGTCGGCCGGACAGACGCCGGCGCACAGTTCGCAGCCGATGCACTTCTCCATGCCGTCCTCGTACCGGTTGAGCACGTGACGGCCGTGCAGGCGCTCGGGGCGTGCCAGCTTCTCGTCGTGTTGGACGTCGCGAGCGGACTCGCTGCGCTTCTTGGCGCGGCGGCCGCCGGAGTACTCGGTGGTGACGCGCTTGCCTCCGAACAGCCGATGCTGACGGATGGTGACGCCGAATCCTTCGAGGTATCCCATCAGACGGAGGCCCCCTTCTGAGTGTCTCGAGTGTTGGTGCCGCGAACCGGCGCTTCTGGCGACGGCGTCGGGTTGGCGTCGTTCGCAGCGACGCGATTGCGGGCGCTGACCTTGAGTGCGGCACCGAACAGCAGTGCTGCGACTACGGCGATCGCGAACGAAATCAGCACCACGCGGACGCTGTCGACGGCGTCGCCGTCGGGTGAGAACTCGCGCAGTGCGGCGAGCAGCAGGAACCAGCCGAGCGCGATCGGAATCAGCACCTTCCAGCCAAGATCCATCAATTGGTCGTAGCGCAACCGCGGCAGCGTGGCACGCAGCCACACGTACAGGTACAGGAAACCCATCAGCTTGACGAAGAACCAGAGGGTGCCCTCGATCCCGCCGGGAATCAGCGGAATGTCGAACAGAGCCTGCGGGCCGCCGAAGAACAGGGTGACCATCACCGCGCTCATCGTCACCACGCCCATGAACTCGGCGAGGAAGAAGAGTGCGAACCGAATGCCGGAGTACTCGGTGTTGAAGCCGCCGACGAGTTCCTGTTCCGCCTCGACGAGGTCGAACGGCGGTCGGTTGAGTTCGGCGGTGGTGGCGATCAGGAAGATGATGAATGGCACGATGCCGGTGCTCACCACGTTCCAGTCGAGGAAGCTGTTCTGCCCCGCCACGATGCCGGCGGTGGAGAGCGTGCCCGACGAGATCAGCACTGCGGCGAGGCTGAGCCCGAGCGCCGCTTCGTACGAGATCATCTGCGCGGTCGCGCGCACCGATCCGAGCAGCGGGTACTTCGATCCACTCGACCAGCCGGCGAGCATGATGCCGTAGACCGCGATCGATGACAGTGCGAGCACGAGCAGGATGCCGATCGGTGGATCAGCGAGTTGCGCCCGGGTGGTCTCACCGAAGATCTCGATCGTGCCGTCGTTGCCGTCGGAGAAGTCGCCGCCGAGCGGGATCACGGACCAGATCAGGAAGCCGGGAACGAACGACAGGAACGGGGCCAGCCGGAACACGATGCGGTCGGCGCGCGTCGGCAGCAGATCTTCCTTGAAGAACGCCTTGATGCCGTCGGCCAGGCTCTGCAGGATGCCGAACGGGCCAGCCTTGTTCGGGCCGACACGGTTGTGCATGCCGGACACGACCTTGCGTTCGTACCAGATCATCAACATCGTCGAGACGAGGCCGAGGACGAAGATCACTGCCACCTTGATGATGACGATGATCAGCGGGGTCCACAGCAGGCCGCCGTCGAGCAATGGGTCGAGCGCGAACATCAGATGCGTTCGATTCTGACGTCGGTGGTCGGCATCGCAGCGTCGATCACGTCCTCGATCGTGCCGCTGCCTTGATTGAACGGCGACCAGACCACGCCACGAGGCACCTTGGCGTTGGCGGTGATCGCCAGCACGCTCGCAGCTTTGGCACTGATGATCTTGACATCGTCGCCGTCGGCGACGCCGAGGTTGTCGAGGTCGAGCGGGTGGACGTGCAGCGCCGACCCCGGTGCGAGGTTCACCAGCGACCGCGACATCTGTGTGCCCACTGCCCTGTCGTACAACTTGCGATTCACCACCAACCGATAGTCATAGCTGTTTCGACTCGGCGCGGCGAAAGACGTCTCGGGCAGGGTCGTCGATTCCGGGTGTCGTGAGTACCCCGTTCGGCTGGTCGCGCAGGGCCTCCACGGTGACCCCGGCGAACCCGGCCACACTCGACGCAACGAGCGCGGTGACGTCGTCGACGGTCGACACGCCGCGTAGCGGGTGGTCGCTCCCGAACGAGCGGTCGCCGATCATCAGGCCGAGTTCGACGGCGATCATCCAGTCGGGTCGGCTCGTGCCGTGGGCGGTGATCTGTTGACCCAGCGTGCTGACCCGACCCTCGAGGTTCGTCGTGGTGCCGGCCTTCTCGCCGTAGGCCGCGGCAGCGAGGACCACGTCGGCATGCTGGGTGGACTCGCTGGGGAAGGTGTCGATCGACAACACCCGACGCGCCCCGGCGATCGCGCGGCGAGCCAGGTCGGCGTCGGGGCAGTCGCTGAGCGGATCGGCGCCGAGCAGCACCAGGAGTTCGAGCTTGCCGTCGGCAGCGGCGCGCAGCGTCGCGAGACCGTCGTGTTCGGCGTCGGGCGGGGCGAGGCCGACGCTGAGTGCTCCGACCACATTGCCGCGGCGCAGCGCCGGGAGCACCTTGGCATCGGGGCAGCCGTCGAGCACGGTGGCCAGCGCCGCAATCGTGGCGTCGGCCGATTCGGCGAGGTTGGGACGACCTGCGACCACGACCACATCGCCGCTGGCGAGTTGCTCGGCGATCGCTGCGTCGGCGAGTGCCGAGGCCACCGCAGCCTGCTGGGCTCCCGGCTCGTGGCGCAGCGACATCCATGCGTACGGCGACAGGCCGGTCTCGGTGGTGGCGAACTCGATGATCTTCGTCTGGCGCTTCTCCGCGGCGTCGCGGAGGCGCAGATACAGCACCGGCAGCTCTTCTTTGAGGTCGGGCCCGAGCAACACGACGGTGGCCGCTTCGGCCAGGTCGTCGATGGTGGCCCGTTCGAGGCCGAGAATCTCTGCCGGCAGGCCGTCGCCGACCTGTGCATCGCGATGGGTGATGCCGATGGCGTCGGCGAGTTGCGCCCAGGCGAACGCATCCTCGTTGGAGCCTCGTGCGCCGCCGAGCAGCCCGATGCTGTCGGGACCGCCGGCCTGCAGCGCGTTGGTGACCAGCTCGGCTGCGGCACGCAGCGCTGCGCTCCATCCAGCCGAGACGAGCCCGTTGTCGGTCTTCACCAACGGTCCCTCCAGACGGTGGTCGGAGTTGACAGCTTCGAAGTTGAACCGACCGCGGTCGCACAGCCATCCCCAGTTGACCGGGTCGGAGTCGACGCCCTGGTAGCGCAACAACTCGTCGCGGCTCGATTGGATCACGGTGCGACAGCCGACCGAACACGTCGTGCAGGTCGACTCGCGTTGCGCGAGGTCCCACGGACGGGCCTTGAATCGGTAGGGCTTCGCGGTGAGCGCTCCGACCGGACAGATCTGCACGGTGTTGCCCGAGAAGTACGACACGAAGGGCTCGTCAGGGAACGTCATCACCTGGGTGTCGTTGCCACGGCTGATGAAGTGAATCAGTTTGTCGCCGGCCACCTCGTCGGCGAACCTGGTGCAGCGATCGCACAGGATGCATCGTTCGCGATCGAGGTAGACGAGGTCGCTGATCGGGATCGGCTTTTCGTAGTGGCGTTTCTGTTCGACGTAGCGCGACTCACCCGGGCCATGGCTGAACGCCTGGTCCTGCAGCGGGCACTCACCGCCCTTGTCGCACACCGGACAGTCGAGCGGGTGGTTGGCGAGCAGCAACTCGAGCATGCCCTCCTGTGCCCGCTTCACCTGGGGCGTGTCGGTTCGCACGACTTGCCCGTCGGCGACAGGCGTCATGCAGGACACGACCATCATCGGGCCGCGTGGGCCTTCGACTTCGACCATGCACTGCCGGCACATGCCCACCGGCGACATCCGCGGGTGGTAGCAGAAGTGGGGCACGTACTCGTCGGCCTGCAGGGCCGCCGCGATGACCATGTCGCCCTTGCGCGCCGGGACGTCGCGTCCGTTGATCGACAGCGTCACTGCGTTGGGATCGGGCTCGGGTTCGGGATCGGAGTCGGCGATGTCGTCGTGGGCCTCGTCGACTTCGTCGACGACCTCCTCGGTGACGACGTCGGCGTCAGGGGTTGGTGTGTCGCTCATTCGCCGACCCCTGCCATCACGGGAATGTGCCGCCGTTCGGCGCGCTTGGTGACCAACGCTGCGAATTCCTCGGGAAACAGCGTGAGCGCCGAGTGGATCGGCACGTAGGCAGACGGCCCCACGAAACAGATCGTGGTCATCTTGTACGGGAACGGCACCGCATCGAGGCCGAGACGCTCGCTGGAGGCGTGCGGCATGTCGCCCGGACAGATCGACTCGCCCACCTGCATGATCGTCTCGAGGTCGGCATCGGTGCCGTTGCCGTCGACGATGCGTTGCACCAGACGGTAGAGCCAGGTTCCGCCCTCCCGGCATGGCACACATTTGCCGCACGACTCGTGGGCATAGAAGCGCACGAGCGTGAGGGCAGCGGCGGGGATGTCGGTGGTGGAATCCATCACCATCACGGCGCCCGAACCGAGCATCGAGCCGGCGGCGCCTGCTTGTGGGCCCTCGAACGGGATGTCGAGTTGGTCGGGCAGGAACCACGGCGCTGAGCCGCCCCCGGGCACGAACGCCTTGAGGTCATTGCCATCGCGAATACCCTGCGCGAACTCGTCGCCGTAGAGCAGGTCGCGGAACGTGGTGACCCCGTTGACGATCTCGTACACGCCGGGCCGCCTGACGTGGCCGGACACCGCGATCATGCGAGTTCCGGGCGACGACGACGTCCCGATCGCGGTGTACGCGGCCGAGCCCTCCTTGGCGATGAAGGGCAGATTGGCCAGCGTCTCGACGTTGTTGACGATCGTGGGCTGACCGTAGAGGCCGACGGCGGCTGGAAAGTACGGCGGCTTGAGGCGCGGCATGCCACGTTCGCCTTCGAGCGACTCGATCAGCGCGGTCTCCTCGCCGACCACGTATGCGCCTGCGCCGTAGTGCAGCACGATGTCGATGCTGAAGTCGGTGCCGAGGATGTTGGTGCCGATGTACCCAGCGGCATAGGCCTCGTTGAGTGCCGTCGCCACGCGCTCGTGGGCGAGGGGCATCTCCCCACGGATGTAGAGGAAGCACTGCGAGAGCCCCGCGGCGTACGAGGCGATGAGGCACCCCTCGATCAGCTGGTGCGGATCGCACTCCATCAGGAGCCGATCCTTGTAGGTGCCCGGTTCGGACTCGTCGCCGTTGACCACGAGATAGCGCGGCCACACGCCCTGGGGAGTGAAGCCCCACTTGACGCCGGCCGGGAACCCGGCGCCGCCCCGTCCGAGCAACGTGGAGCTCTTGACCTCGTCGGCCATCTCGGCAGGGGTCTTGGCGAGCGCGGCGCGCAGGCCCTCGTACCCGCCGGTGGCGAGATACCGATCGATGGTGTGGCTGTCTTCGTACTGGAATCGCGACGTCACGACCGCCGGGCGGTCCCCGGGGTAGAAGCCGGGGGCCCATGGGTACGGACTGACCACACGATCAGTGGATTCTCCGGTGGCGCCGTTCGGGTTGACAGTGCTCATGCGGGACTCACGTTCATGCTGGGCTCACCGGGATCCATGCTGGGCCGTCGGAGACGTCGTCGGGATGGCGTGCACCGACCGCTCGATCTGCTGGAATCTGCTGGCGATTGCGACCGAGGGTGCCGTGCGGTGGCACCTCGGCGTCGAGCTTGCCGGAACGAAGGTCGTCGACCAGTTCGTCGAAGGCCTCCGGTGTGACCCGGTAGCGGTGACGGTAGTTGACCTGCAACGTCGGCGCCTCGGTGCAGGCCGCCTGACACTCGGCGTGCTGCAAGGTGATCAGCCCGTCGCTGGTGGTCGATCCGGCACGGATACCGAGCGTGTGCTCGGCATGGTGCATCAGATCGCTCACCGCCCATCAGGGCGCACGACAGCGTGCCGCACACGTTGATCAGGTACTTGCCGGTCGGCTCGAAGCGGAACATCTCGTAGAACGAGGCGGTGCCGTACACCTCGGCCGGCGTGACGTCGAGCAGTTCGGCCACATGGCGCATGGCTTCCTCGGTCACGTAGCCGTTCTGCTGCTGGCTCAGGTGGACGAGCGGAATCAGCGCCGACTTCTTCTTCGGGTAGCGGGCAACGATCTCCTTGGCCACCACCACGTTGTGGTCACTGAGGCGGCTCACCGGTCAACTCCTCCAAGCACCGGGTCGACGCTACTGATCACAGCGACCGCATCCGCAACCAATCCACCACGCATCATGTGCGGGAGACACTGGATGTTGACAAAACTCGGCTCGCGCATGTGCAGTCGGTACGGGTTCGACGAACCGTCGCTGACGATGTAGCAGCCGATTTCGCCCCGAGGACCTTCGAGACCGACATACGCCTCGCCCTCGGGCACCTTGAATCCTTCGGTGAAGATCTTGAAGTGATGGATCAGTGCTTCCATCGATTCGTCGATGCGCGCTCGCGGCGGCGGGGTGACCTTCTTGTCCTGGATGCGGTAGTCGCCGCTCGGCATCGCCTCGAGAATCTGGCGAACGATCTTCATCGATTCGCGAATCTCGGCGAGGCGGATCGCGTAGCGGTCGAATGCGTCTCCGTACGACCCCACGACCACGTCGAAGTCCATCTGGTCGTAGTGCATGTAGGGCTGATCGCGCCGGAGGTCCCATTCGACACCGGTCGAGCGCAGGATCGGACCCGTCGCACCCAGGGCGACGGCCTCCTGCGGGGTGATCACGCCGACGCCCTGCAGACGTTCACGCCAGATCGGCTGGCCGGTCATCAGCGTGTCGTACTCGTCGAGGCGAGGGGGCAGCATGTCGAGGATCTCGAGCACGCCGTCGCGCCAGCCGGCGGGCAGGTCGGCAGCAACGCCACCTGGGCGGATGTAGTTGTGGTTCATCCGCAGGCCGGTGACCTCTTGGAAGAACCGCAACACCTCCTCGCGTTCGCGCCAGCCGTAGATCATCATCGACACTGCGCCAAGGTCCATGCCGTTGGTGGCCATGAACAACAGATGGCTGGCCATCCGACTCATCTCGGCCATCAACATCCGAATCCACACCGCCCGCTCGGGGATGTCCTCGTCGATGCCGAGCAGCTTCTCGGTGGCCATCGCGAAGGCGAGCTCGTTGGCGATCGGGCTCAGGTAGTCCATCCGCGTGACGTTGGTGCCGCCCTGGGTGTAGGTGAGCTGCTCGCCGGTCTTCTCCATGCCGGTGTGCAGGTAGCCGATGATGGGCTTGCACCGCAGCACGGTCTCACCCTGCAACTCCAGCATGAGCCGCAACACGCCGTGCGTCGACGGGTGCTGTGGACCCATGTTGATGATCATCGTCTGATCGTCGTCGGGGTCGTCGGGCAGGTCGCCGAGCATCGCGGCGTCGGCTTCGGACATCCGAAGCACGGCTCCGACTTCGCGCATCAGCTCCTTGGCGGTGAGTTCGCTTCGCGGCTGGAGCTGCTGTTCGCCCTCGTCGGTTCCGGCGACCGATCGTTGGTAGAAGTCGGTGCCGGGTTCGGGAATCGTGGTCTCGGACATCAGGCGTTCGCCCCCTTGAACTGCACCGGGATCCGACCGATCTCGTAGTCCTTGCGCAGCGGATGACCCACCCAGTCCTCGGGCATCAGGATGCGGGTGAGATCGGGATGGTCGTCGAATTCGACGCCGAACATGTCGAACACTTCCCGCTCCATCGCTTCGGAGCCGGGATGCACGTCGAACAGTGTCGGCAGCGTGGGCTCGTCGACAGGGACCTGCACCCGCAGGCGCAGCCGTCGGCGATTGGTCATGTCGAGCAGGTTGACCACCACCTCGAATCGTTCGGCAACGATGTCACCGGCCTCGGCCGGCAACGATCGACCCGGGCGCTCGAGGTAGTCGACGCAGGTGAGGTCGATGCACATCGTGTAGCCCTCGTCGGCCAACGCCTTCACCGTGTCGAGGTATGCCTCGCGAGCGACGAAGCGGATGTCGTCCGCGCTCACTGTTTGGCCCCGAGCAGCACCGGCGTTGCTGCCGCGCCGGGTTCGATGTACTCGACGTGCACGTTCGCACCGCCGCCCATCGCCTCGCGTCGCTTCATGATCTGGTTGGTCTCGATCAGCCCGTGCAGGGTCTCGATGGCGTGGATCAGCGTCTCCGGGGTCGGCGGGCAGCCGGGGGCGTACACGTCGATCGGCACGATCTGATCGACGCCCTGCACGATGGCGTAGTTGTTGAACATGCCGCCCGACGAGGCGCACACTCCCATCGAGATCACCCACTTGGGCTCCATCATCTGGTCGTACACCTGACGCAGCACCGGCGCCATCTTCTGACTCACCCTGCCGGCGACGATCATGATGTCGGCCTGGCGAGGCGACGCACGGAAGACCTCCATGCCGAATCGGGAGATGTCGTAGTGCGCTCCCCCGGTCGCCATCATCTCGATCGCGCAGCAGGCCAACCCGAACGAGGCCGGCCACGACGAACGCGAGCGCGACCAGTTGACGAGGTCTTCGAGCTTTCCGGTGATGACATTGTGCGACAGCCCGCCGAGACCGTCGTCGAGCACATCGTTGACGATGCCCATGGTGATGACTCCTTTGCGTCTCGTTACGCAGCGACGCCGTCGCCACTCGGCAGACGACCCTCGGTGCCAACGCGGCGCACCGTGGACGTAGCCGTGCGTTCGGGTGACACCATCGCAGCATCGGCGGCGAGGCTGCGGTAACGGTGGATCGGACCCCAGTCGAGGCCGCCGCGGGCGACCTCGTAGACGAAGGTGGCGAAGAAGACGAGCGAGAAGGCGAAGATCGCCCAGAATCCGTAGGCGCCCAGCGTCGAATGCGACACCGCGTACGGGTAGATGAAGATGATCTCGATGTCGAACATGATGAACAGCATCGCGACGATGTAGAAGTTCACCGGGAAACGCTCAGGCGGTTCCCGGCTGGGAACGATGCCACATTCGTATGGTGCCTCTTTCGCGATCGACGGCCGACGAGGGGCCAACAGGCGCGACGCCGCGAAGCTCAGCACGCCGAACACCACGGCGAGGGCGAACAACACGACGATGGGGAGGTACTGCCCCATGGTCAGACGCCGGCTCCGACCTTCTCCTGCTCGGCGTCGGCGGGCGCCGCTGAGGCGTCCGTGGAGGCCTCGACCGTGACAGGCGGCAGCGGCTGCGCCAGGTTCTCCCTGAGCACCCGGTCACGGCGATGCAGCAGATAGCACAGCGCGAAGAAGATCGCGCCGGAACCGATCATGAGCACCGCCGCCGGCTGACGGCGAGCACCGAGGTCGCGGATCATGTAGACGTACTCGCGCTGGCGGTCCTCGTCGATCTCGGGTGAGGCCGGAGCACGACCGGGCTCGGTTCGTACGGGCACGAGCGGCGCTGCTTCGGCGACCACGTAGTGGGGGGTGTGCCAAAAGGCAAGGAAATCCAACGAATCGTTGATCTTCGGGTACCGCTCGCCGCCGGTGTCGAACACTTCGACGATCTCGAACTGTCCGGCTGCGAAGGCGCCCTCTTCCACGAGGAGTTCGGTCGCTGCAGCCTGCGCCTGGCCGAATGCCGGCGAGGCGGGGTCGAGGACGATCCACCCCTGCTCGAAGAACGTGTCGCGGACGATGTCGGCCGACTCGACGGGGGTGGCATCCTCAGGGACGACGGCGTTTGGATTGAGGACACCAGCTGATCCGAGTGCGTTGACGTCCTGCAGCACGCCGGCTCCCGGAACTGCCTGCCAGGAAGGATCCGGGCCGCGCAAACCAATGCCATAGACCATCCACACGGCGCCCATGAGCATCATCCATCCGGCGATGGCCGTCAGGCTCACCAGGAAGGCGAGCCGCGACCCCATGTTCGTCGCCATGATCATGTACACGCTGCCGCAGAGGATCACGACACCGATGATGACGGTGAGGAGTCCGCGGAGCTCAGGCTCCCAGCCGATTGCCAACAGCGACATGTCACAAGCTCCGTACGTACTCGACGATTTCGCGAATCTGCTCGTCGGTGAGCAGAGATCCGAATCCTGGCATCCGGCCGCTTCCCTGGCCGTTGATACCGTAGATCCGTCCGTTCTCCGAACCCGACTTCAAGAACGCCACGAGCTGCTCATCGTCGATGAAGTGAGCGTTCACCGAGCCACCGGTCAGGTTCCAACCGAAGGCGCCCTGGCCGGAAACACCCGGCTGGTTGTAACTCCAACCGAGGGTGTGGCAGCGAGCGCAGCTGTAAGCACCGCTCGACAGCTCGAGATTGAACAGCGCCTCGCCGATCGTTTCGGCCTCGCCGTCGTCGACGGCACGCTGTGCTGCGGCCGAGATCTCGGCCTGCCGCTCGGCGGGCAGGTTGCCCGAATCGCACGTGAGCGGGTCTTCGCCCTCGAGACAGTTCTCGCGGGGAATCTGGATGCTCTTCATGTAGGCGATCAGGTTGTCGATCTGCTGGGTGTTCATCGGGCCACCGCCGACGAGGCCCCACGGCGACATCGGAGAGAACGGCCGGCCGTAGTTGAGGATGAAGCGAATCTCGCTCTCGTCGAACTTGTAGAAGACCGTGTTGACCGCAGGTGCCTTCCAGTTGACCGCCTGCACCTCCTGGGTGATCGGGTCGGTCACTGTGAAGGGCGCCTCGCCGCCGACGCCGGCCATGCCGCCATGACAACCGGCGCAGTTGAAGCCGCCGTCAGCGGTCGATGCGAAGAGTTGCGAGCCCCAACTGGCGAAGCGGTTGTCCCAACCCTCCTGCGCACCCGCCTGGCGACTCGGCTCGAACACCCAGTACAGCGGCAGTGCCACGACGATGATGGCGAGCATGATGACGCCCCACAACTGGACCCGTTCGAGGCGCGGACCCTCCAGGGTCTCGTCGTCGTAGAACTCCTTGCGGTTGGGGGCGAGTTCGATCTCGGAACCGACTTCGCGGCGACCGCCAACCACGTTGAAGATCCCGTAGATGATCCAGCCCGCAACGATGATCGCAAGGCCGATGAGACCAATCGTGGTGGTCGTGAGCGCCAGGATCGGCGCCATCAGTGCGACCCGTCACTGGTGCAGTGGGGCCCCTCGGCCTCCTGACCAGTCGTGTTCGTGCCGATCGGGGCGCCTGGAACGGTGGTACCGGTGTCGATGGTGACGTCGCCATTCGCGGCGATCGTGGCCGGATGGTGATCCATGCCACGCGGGGCGGGTCCACCCTTCTTCTCACCTGCACGGTTGTACTGCGAGCCGTGACACTGGCACTCGAACCACTGGCTGGTCGGGCACTCGGGCACGCGACAGCCGAGGTGCGGGCACTTCTGGCTGAGCACGACGATGCCTTCACGCATCAACGACAGGACCGACTCGGGGTAGACCGTCTCTGCGAGCGGGATCGCCTCCGACGGGTAGGCCGTGATCCACGACCGTGCTTCGGCGGCGTAGAAGAACCCGTTGCCGAGCTTGATGCCGTCTTCGACGTTGCCGATCTTGCCGACGGTGACCGCCCCACCGAAGCCGCCGGTACCGCTCGGCCAGAGGAATGCGACGAACGAGGCCGCAGCGAAACCGGCGAGGCTGACGCTCATCAACGACACCGTTGCACGGTTGAAGAACTGGCGGCGTGACACACCGATGACCTCGGGGTCGGGCGGCGTCCACGTGACGACCTCGGTCTCCGCTCGCACGGCGACTTCGGTGCTGCCGGTGCGAGCGGCCGCACCTGCGGCTTCCGCGTCGGCTGCCGTGGTCTGCGTGGCCTCCGGCTCGGCGCTCTTGCGCGCCGACTTGTCACGGTGCACGGTTTCGCCCGACAGGGCGCCGGCACCGCGTACGTCGCTGCGGCGAGCGAGGGTGAAGAACGAGATGGCGCCGAGAACGACGACCACTCCGATGGCAATGGCGATGATTGCTGCAGTACTCATGATTGGGGGCTTTCCTTTCGCAATCTCAGAGTTCGAAGAACAGGCCTTCGACCCACGGAAGGACGAAGTTGAAGCCTGGACCTCGGAAGAACGAACCGATGAGGACGAGAACCGCCCAGAACATGAGGAACACGGTCATCAGACCGGTCATGAACTTGCGATCCTCGGGCTTGTTGGATGGGTTGCGGTCGAGGAACGGCGCGAGAACGAGTGCCACCAACCCGATGCCGGGCAGGGTCACCCCGGCGACCATCGGGTGGAAGTAGGTCAACAGTTCCTGCAGGCCGAGGAAGTACCACGGCGCCTTCGACGGGTTCGGTGTCTGGTTGGTGTTGGCCAACTGCAGCAGCGGCGCATGCACGAACACCGAGAAGATGAACGTGAAGGCCGTCATCGCCAAGGCGGCCACGAACTCGGCAGCGAGTAGGTGCGGCCAGGTGTGGACCTTGTCGACCGGTGTGGCCTTGACGTCCTGGATCGTGCCGGACTTGACCACGGTCAGCAGACGCTGCGTGTGCCCACCGGGGCCTGCGCCGACCGGCACACCGCCGCCGCCTGCAGGAGCTGCAACGACGGCACCGATCTTCTCGGCAACGGCGACGCCGCCGCCTGACGGCGCAGCCTCAGCGGTCCCGCCGGCCTTGGCCGACTTGGCTGCCTTGCTGCGAGCCAGGAGGTGCTCGGGGATGCGCGAGTCAGCGGGTGTTGCCTCGGCCGCCGGCTCCGGCGTTGCTGGTTCGGCGGGCGCAGATTTCTCGCGTGCCGCTGCCGCTCGCTTGAGGAGGTGCTCTGGGATCTCGGTCATGGGGTTACCTCATGTTCCAGTCAACAGGGCGAATCACAACGGACCCGAAATTCCGCCATCTTTGCGTACCCGCCAGAAGTGGATCGCCATGAAGATCACGATCACGAACGGCAGGAACAACACGTGCAGGACATACCATCGAAGGAGCGTTTCGGAACCGATTTCGGCACCGCCCAACAAGACGAATCTGACCTCCTCGCCGAACACGGGGGTGTAGCCCATCATGTTCGTACCGACGGCCACCGCCCAGAGCGCCAACTGGTCCCAGGGCAGGAGGTAGCCGGTGAACGACAGCAGCAGGGTGAGCGTCAGCAGGATCACGCCGATCACCCAGTTGAACTCTCGCGGGGGCTTGTAGGCGCCGTGGTAGAACACCCGCGCCATGTGCAGGAACACGGCGAGCACCATCAGGTGCGCGCCCCATCGATGCATGTTTCTGACCAACAGACCGAATGTGACCGAGGTCTGGAGGTTCTGGATGTCGTTCCAGGCTGCGGTGGTCTCCGGGCGGTAGAAGAACATCAAGAAGATGCCCGTCACCGTGAGCAGGATGAAGAGGAAGAAGCTCAGGCCGCCGAGGCAGAGCGTGTAGCTCACCTTGACGGCGTGACGCTTCACCTTCACCGGGTGCAAGTGGTACAGCACCGAGTTCATGATGACGTAGCTGCGGTTGCGCGGGCTGTCGGTGTAGCCCTTGCGGAAGATCGAGCCGGGCCGGAAGATCGAACTCCAGGCTTGGCTGCCCTGCACGGAATCGACCGTGGTGTTCACACGGTCCTTGATCGTGGGGCGGGGTTTGTCGTCGATGATCTTTGCCATGGTGATCGTGATCTCTCAGAGCCTCATGCCATAGCCGTAGCCATGGTTGTTGGTGCGGACGTGGGAGTTGCCGGCAGCGGTTGCGGTGCCTGCCTTGCCGAGGATGATGACGCCGGTCGGGCAACGGTCGACGCAGAGTGCACAACGCGTGCAGATGTCGTCGTCGATGGTGAACATGAATGCGTCGGACGGGTCGGTGCCCGGTTGTTCGGTGCCCTCGGCTTCGACCACCGCGTCGACCGACACCATGTGGATGCATTTCCACGGACAGATGTCGACGCAGCCTTCGCAGGCGATGCACTCGCTCTGGTCGATGTGGATGAACTGCTTGGGCTTGACCGCCTTGGACAAGTAATCGGCATCGACCTCCACCAACGTGTACTCGTCGGTGTACGGCATCATCGGCGGGTTTGCGTCGGTCTTCGCCATGTCAGGCCTTCCTCACCAGCGGGCGACCGTAGGTGGAGGTGGGCAGTTCCTTCGGCTTGACGTCGCCGCGCTTCTGCCACCACACGGCGAGGTAGATGTACATGCCGATCAACACCACGTGCAACAACACGACGACGATGTCGCGCACCGCCTGATATTGCAGCGTGATCGGGTTCCAGCCGCCGGCCGACTCCGGCTTCAAGATGCCGCCCGGGCCGAACAGCAGCTTGTCCCGCGACCACCCGAGGTCCTTGTCGGCATGGTCGATGAACTGGTGCGGCAGGATGCCGAAGGCGAGGAACAGCACGCCGAAGAGGTAGGTGGCACCGATCATCGCTTCGCCCCAGGAGAACGGCGCGCCGACCGGGCGACGCTTGCCGAACGGAATGATGGCGAGCGACAGCACCAAGGTCGCGCCCAATGCCACCAGGAACGCCTGGTTCATGCCGGGCCATTCGAGCGGAGCGATTGCGATCATGCCGTTGGTTGTTCCTGTCGTGGTGGACGTACGAGTGCTGTGCCGGACAGTGCGGTGTCCGA
This sequence comes from Ilumatobacteraceae bacterium, assembly GCA_963793335.1. Classification (GTDB taxonomy): domain Bacteria; phylum Actinomycetota; class Acidimicrobiia; order Acidimicrobiales; family Ilumatobacteraceae; genus Sva-07. The sequence continues at coordinate 85,046 of CAWBZS010000027.1, forward strand.
GGTGTCTTGGGTGTCCGAGGTTCGATTGCCCACGAACTGTAGTCGCCGGTTCGGGATCTGCGAAGTCTGGCACGCAAGTGTGACGGGCGCGCCAGGTTGTGCGTAAGTGCACGCGTGTGGCGCCGATCACCTCGGCGACGATTCCCGCAACGCGCTCACGGCCATCTATCCTCTGACGACGTGACCGAGATCCCCGAACATCTCCTCAAGCGATCGCGCGAACGACGCTCCGCGGTCGGCCAGGGCGGCGACGACGCTGCCGCTGGCGACACTCCCGCCGCCACGACACCGGCCACCACGACGCCGGCCACCACTCCCGCAGCTGCGCCGGCCGCGACAGCACCGGCGGCACGCACCGCCGCCCCGCAGCCCGCCGCTGCGCCGCCGCCCAAGCCCGACCCCGTGTACGTGCAGGCCGCCAAGCAGCGCCGCAAGATTCCGATCTGGGCAATGGCCACCCTCAGCCTCTTCCCGCTGTGGGGGTTCATGTACGTCCGCGCCGTCACCGAACCACCGGTCGTGGTCGAGGGTCCGCTCGGTGTGGGTGCCGAGATCTACAACAGCTGCGCGAGCTGCCACGGCGCCGGCGGCGGCGGCGGGGTCGGCTACGCCTTCACCGGCGGCAGCGTCCTGGAGACGTTCCCCAACATCGAAGACCAGGTTCGCTATGTCCACTACGGCACCGAGGGATACAACGCCGCCGGCGTCGACATCTACGGCAACCCCGACCGCGAGGGCGGGCCACACGTCACTGGCAACCTCGGTGTGATGCCGGCGTTCGCCAGCCAGCTCACCCAGTACGAGATCGTTGCGGTCGTCTGCCACGAGCGGTACACGCTCGGCGGTGCCGACCCGACCTCGGAGGAATGGGCCGAGGAGTACGAGACCTGGTGCTCGGAGGAGGCCCCCGTGTTCACCGAGCTCGAGGGCGGCGTGTACGACTACACCTCTCCCGAGGCGCCCGTGATGGGCGAGGCCGAAATCATGCCGGTGGGCCCCGAGGCCATTCCCGGTTCTCCACCGGCCGGCTGACGGGAGGCACCCTCTGGACACCGACGTCCTCGTTGTCGGCGGTGGTCCTGCTGGAGCGTCGGTCGCGACGTGGTTGGCTCGCGCCGGCCACCACGTCACCGTGGTCGAGAAGCGACCCGTGGCCCGACACAAGGCCTGCGGCGACGCGCTGACGCCCCGAGCACTCCACGAGTTGTCGTTGCTCGACGTCGACGTGCCCCAACTCGGCGGCCACCTCCTCGCTGGTGTCCGCCTCCAGCACGGTGAACGTCAGGTCAGTGCACCGTGGCCGCACCGCGACGGTCTGCCCGACCACGCACGCGCGCTGCGCCGATCGGTGCTCGACGCCCACCTGCGTGCGCGCGCCGCCGAGGCCGGCGCCGTGATGCTGATGGGCCACGAAGCGACCGTTCCCACCGTCGAGCGTGGCTTCGTCCGGGGTGCGGCGCTCCTCGTCGACGACTCGCTGGCGCCGGACGCTCCCCGCCACGAGCAGGTTCGGGCACGCTTCGTCGTGGTCGCCGACGGGGCCAACAGCACGTTCGGGCGCGGGCTCGGCACCACCCGTCACCGTGGATGGCCCTACGGCATCACCACACGCACCTACTTCGAGAGCCCGCGAGCGTCCGAGTCCTGGATCGAGTCCGATCTCGGTCTCCCCGATGCGTCGGGCACCCCGGTCGCCGGGTACGGCTGGGTGATCCCGATCGGCGACGGCACGGTCAATGCCGGTGTCGCGCTGCTGTCCACCTACCGGGATGCCCGCGGTGTCAACGCGCTGAAGCTGCTCGACTCATTCGCCGAACGCATCTCCGATCGGTGGCAGCTCGATCCGACGAAGCCGCTGAAAGCACCGACCCGGTTCAGGGTGCCGCTCGCCGGCTCGGTCGGTCCCAAGATGGGGCCCACGTTCCTGGTGGCCGGCGATGCAGCCGGGATGGCCAGTCCGTTCAACGGCGACGGCGTCGATGCCGCATTGATGAGCGGGCGGCTGGCCGCCGAGGTGTTGCACGACGCGCTGACATCGGGGAACTCCACCACGCTGCAGCGATATCCGACCCTGATCGCCGACGCGCTCGGGCAGTATCACCAGGTGGGCCGCCTCACCGCACGCCTGGCTGGACGCCCGTCGATCCTGCGACCCGCGCTCCGACTGGGTCTCGGGAGCGACCGGGTTGCCGGCGCTGCACTGCGCATCGCCACCAACGAGCTTCGCGATGGTTCGCCCGGTGGGGCCGAGCGCGCGTATGCGATTGCCAATACGGTCGCCAAGTTCGCTCCACGCTGGTGACCCAGCGGCGGGGCGGTCACCCCGTCTGGCCGCGCGGACGGCGAACACGAGGGATGCGCAGCGTGATCACCGACAACGCCAGGATCACCGGGTAGATCTCGAGGCGACCGAGCAACATCTGCACCATCGCCACCCACCGACCGGCCCGAGGGATCGACAAGAAGTCGTTCGCATGGTCGAGCGCACCGAGCCCGGGGCCGACGTTGCCGAATGCTGTCGCCGACGACGAGAACGACGTGATCATGTCCGGACCGGTCATCGAGATCAGCACCGCACCACCGCCGAACACCGCGAGTGCCAACACCATGAAGCCGAGTACGCGCCGTGCGACATCGTCGGGAAGCACGCCGCTGCCGACACGCACGGGACGAACGAGTTTCGGATGCAGGTGCCGGAGGGCTTCACGGTGGGCGAAGCTGGCAATCGCCATGACGCGCACGAGCTTCACGCCGCCGGCGGTCGACCCGGCCATCGCTCCGATCGGCATCACGAGCAGGAGGATCAGCTGCGTGGTCTGGCTCCACAGCCCGTACTCGGTCGTGACGTAGCCCGTCGTGGTGATCGTCGACACCGTGGTGAAGAGCGCGTCGCGGAACCCCGATGCCTGACCGCCGTCGAAGCCGGACGCCACGAAGCTCCACATGGCGATTGCGGCCACCACGATCAGATACACCCGGAACTCCGACGACCGCAGCAGCGGTTTCGGATCGCGCTTGAGCGCCCGGTAGTAGAGCGTGAAGCTGCCGCCGGCAAGCAGCATGGCGATGATGCAGATCCACTCGATGAGGGCCGAGTCGAAGGCCCCGATCGAGTTCTGGTACGGCGAGAATCCGCCTGTCGACACCGTGGTGAAGCTGTGCGACACGGCGTCGTAGAGGCTCATGCCAGCAGCGGCGTAGAGCACGGCGAGCACGATGGTGAACCCGACGTACACCGCCCACAGACGCCGGGCCGTTTCGCGAACCCGTGGAGTGAGGCGTTCACCCGTCGGTCCGGGTGCTTCGGCGGCGAGCAGGCTCATGCCGCCGGAACCGACCGTTGGCAGGACCGCCACGACGAGGACGATCACCCCCATGCCGCCCATCCACTGCGTCGTGGAACGCCAGAACAACAACCCCTTCGAGGTGCCTTCGATGTCGGCGATCACGGTGGCGCCAGTGGTGGTGAAGCCCGAAATCGACTCGAACAGCGCGTCGTCGAACTGCGCGAACTGTCCGGCGAGCACGTACGGGATCGATCCGGCCGCAGCCATCGCGAGCCAGGCGAGCGTGACCGTGGTGAAGACGTCGAGGGTACGGATCTGTTTCGGCACGATCGTCACACGCCACATCACCGACCCGACCGCCCAGACCACGGTTCCCGAGAGCAACAGGACGGCCACATCGGGGCCACCGTCGATGGCGTCGACCAGCCCGGACACCGCGATGCCGACGCCGACCACGGCGATGGTGAGCCCGACGACGTTGACGACCAGTGACGAGTACCGGCCCGGCGACAGCAGTCGTTCGCCTCGACCGCCGAACCACGACACGCGCCCCGTGGAGCGGGTGGCGAACGTCATGCGGAGAACGCCCGGCGAGTGGCCCCGAGCGAGTCCGGCCGTGAGAACACCACCACCTTGTCCTCTGCAGCGAGTCGGGTGTGGCCGCGCACGATCTGGGACGTGCCGTCGGCCCGGGTGACTGCGCCGAGCAGCACCGACGGTGGAAGGTCCAGCTCGGCCACCAAGACGCCGGCCGCCTCGCTGCCCGCCTCGATCTCGAACTCGTTCACCTCGACATCACTCTCGAGGAACGTCGCGACCGACGCCGTGCCGCCGCGGATGTGGCGGAGCACCGCGTTGGCAGATGCGGTGCGCGGACTGAGCGCTGCGTCGATCCCGAACTGGCGCACCAGCGGCAGCAGTGCGAGACGGTGGAGCACCGCCACCGTGAACGCATCGCCCTCGGCCGCGGCGTAGGCGCACGCGAGCACGTTGGACGCGTCGTCGCCGGTGGCGGCGATCACCAGGTCCATTCGAGCAACCGACTCCTCCAGCAACAGTTCGGTGTCGGCGATGTCGCCCTGGACGATCGTCACCCGAGGCAACCGCTCGCTGAGCGCCTTGGCCCGATGCGGATCGTGTTCGACCAGCACCACACTGGCGCCTTCGCGCTGCAGTTGCTCGGCCACCCTCGTGCCGATGGCTCCACCACCGAGCACCATCACCCGGTGCGCACGGCGGGTGGCGGCACCGAGTAACTCCATGATCTCGCGGCGTGCGCTGCGGGTGGTGAGGACCCGGACGTGGTCGCCGGCCTCGACGACCTGGTCGCCCCGCGGGATCACCGTCTCGCCTCCACGGGTCAGCGCGCCGAACAGGAACTTCCAGTCCGGTTCGAACGAGCGACCGATCTCGGCGAGGTCGTGGCCGACGAACGGAGAGCGCTCAGCGACAACTGCGCCGAGCACCAACAGCTCACCTCCGGACATCGGGTACACCTCATCTGCGCCACCCACGTGGGCCAGCTCCATGATCTCGTCGGCGGTGTCGGCATCGGGGTCGATGACCACATCGGCGCGCATCGTCGCGAGCAGCGACTCCCCCAGTGGCCCGCGGAGCTCTTCGGTCTGGATCCGAACCACGGTCTGTTCGACACCGAACTCCTTGGCGAGCAACGAAGCCAGGAGGTTCACCTCGTCGTTCTGCGTGACCCCGGCGAGCAGGTCGGCACGCTCGATGCCCGCCGATCGCAGCACCGACGGGACGGTGGCGCTGCCGACCACCACCTGCACGTCGAGTTCCGCGCCGATCGCCGCGGCGATCTGCTCGTTCTGTTCGATGACGACGACGTCGTTTCCTTCCGCACCCAGCCGTTGCGCCAGGTACCACCCGACCTCACCGGCCCCGACGATCACGACATGCATTCCCACACACTGCCCGATCGCACCCGCCGATCACGAACATCGCAGCGGCGGAACTCACATGTCACATCGCCCCGGCGCGGCGGTCGCCGGGTCAGGCGGTGACGGGGACCGAGGCGAGCAGCGCGCGAGGGGCGGCGCGCAGCGCGGCGGTGGCGTCCGAATCGGGAAAGTCGTCGCAGAGCTGTTCGGCCCGATCGACGTACGCGCGTGCGGCATCCGCGGCTGAACGCAGTCCGTCGTTCGACCGCACGATCGCCAGCGCCTTGTCCTGCGCGGCAGCGTCGAGTGGCGAACCGAGGAGATCGCCGAGCTCGACCGCCGCCGGGCTGTCGAGGGCGAGCGTCCGTAACACCGGCAGCGTGTAGACACCTTCGACCATGTCGTGGCCGGCGGGTTTGCCGAGCTGTTCGTCGGTTGCGGTGATGTCCAAGATGTCGTCGACGATCTGGAACACCGTGCCGTAGGCGTTGCCGTACTCGGTGAGTGCCTCGATCACCGGGCGGGGATGCCCTGCGACGATGCCGCCGATGCGCGCCGCGGTGCCGTACAGCGACGCCGTCTTGCCGTGGATCGACCGGAGATAGCTCTCCTCGGTGCGAGCGAGATCGTACGTGTGGCGGAGCTCCTCGATCTGCCCCTCGCACAGCCAACCGATCGTGCGTGCCAACAGCCCGGCCACCTCGGTGCCGAGCGACGCGGCGATCTCCGACGCTCGAGACAACAGGAAGTCACCCGCCAGGATGGCTTGCAGATTGCCCCACTTGGCGTTGACCGTCTCGACGCCACGGCGGGTGTCGGCTTCGTCCATCACGTCGTCGTGGTACAGCGATCCGAGGTGCACCAGCTCGCACGCCACCCCGCCGCGCACGACGTCGTGGGATGCCGAATCGCCGAAGATCTGGGCGCCCGCCACGGCGAGCACCGGACGCAGTCGCTTGCCACCGGCGACGATCAGGTGCGAGGCGAGCTGGTTGAGGTAGGCGTCCGGGGTGACCACCGAGTCGAGCATCGCCTGCTCGATCAGTTCGCGATCGGCGTCCATCGACGGAATGGTCAACAACGGCGACGAACCATTGGGGGCCAGCACCTCTTCCTGGGACACGAGCGACAGGCTAGGCGCGCCTGCACGAGGACGCACGGACGAGCATCCGCCCCTATCCTGAAATTCATGTCTTTCACGGCGACCGCCCCCGCCATCTTGCCCCAGGCGAACGAATCGTGCTGGTGTGGCAGCGGACGAAAGTACAAGCGCTGCCACAAGAAGTCGGAGGGCCGCGTGCTGCCCGGCGAGGTCACGCCGATGCGCAGCGTGCCCGACTCGATCAGCCGACCGTCGTACGCCGACACCGGCGACGTGGTCGCCTGGGACGAACCGCGCGTCAAGAGTCCCGAGATCATCGAGGCGATGCGCCACTCCGGCAGGGTCGCCGCCGAGGTCCTGAGGCTGGCCGGCGACATGGTCGCTCCCGGGGTGACCACCGAAGAGATCGACATCGCCGTGCACGACATGTTCATCGAGCGGGGCGCGTATCCGTCCACGATCAACTACCACGGCTACCCGAAGGCGTGCTGCACCTCCGTCAACGAAGTGATCTGCCACGGCATCCCCGACTCGCGGGCACTGCAGGAGGGCGACATCTGCAACATCGATGTCACCGGCTGGATCGGCGGCGTCCACGGTGACACCAACGCCACGTTCTTCGTCGGCGAAGTCGACCCCGAGAGCCGCCGGTTGGTGCAGGTCACCGAGGAGTGCACCTGGTACGGCATCGAGGCCGTCAAGCCCGGCCGCCCGATCAGCGACATCGGACGAGCGATCGAGGACCATGCCAAGGCCCACAAGTACGGGGTCGTGCGGGCGTTCGTCGGACACGGCATCGGTGAGCAATTCCACACCGACATCCAGGTCCTCCACTACTACGACTCACGCGCCAGCACGATCATGCGACCCGGCATGACGTTCACGATCGAGCCGATGATCACGCTCGGAACGGTCAACTACAAGATCTGGGACGACGACTGGACCGCCGTGACCGCCGACGGCAAGCGCACCGCCCAGTTCGAGCACACGATCCTCGTGACCGACGACGGCTACGAGGTGCTCACGGGCGGGCCGGGAGCGGCGAGCCCGGCGGCTCCGTGGAATCGCTGACCGAGCCCTCGGTCGCAGCACTGCTCACCGCGAACAACCACCACAGCGCAACCGCAGCGATCGCTGCGCCACCGACCAGCGTCGCAGCCGTGGTGAACCGATCGAGCCACAGCGGGGCGTCGGTGGGAATGATCGCGGCCGACAACCCGTCGCGCTTGGTGAAGCCCCACACGGCCAGTTCGACACCGACGAAGAGCATCGCGGCATCCGCTGCGAATCGCTGATCTCGCCAGGCCAGCAGCAGTCCCGCTCCGGCGGACACGACGGCGATCCCGGGAAGCACCACCCAGATCAGTCGCGGGTCGGTCGCTGCAGGCAACGATGTGTACTGCGCAAGCCCGACCCCGAATGCGAGCGCCACGAGCGGGAACGTTGCCACGATCGGCGCGACACGCGTCGCACGGAGGAACCAGGCCGCCACAGCCACCGCCAGACCGGCAACGAATCCGAGCCACATCGGGATCGGAGATGGAGCTGGCTGCCAGGTGCTGACCACCGTGACCTCGACGACGCTGCCGTCGACCGTGATCGGGATCACTGCTTCGAGGATCTGATCACCCGGGCCGAGCCCGAACGGACGGGCGCTCTGCATCCAGTGCGCACGATGATCGTGCCACGCCCAGTACCCGCCGGTGCCCACCTCCTCCCACCGGGGTTCGGCCTCGGCGTTGGCCGTCGGCGGCACCGTTTCGATGCCGTAGCGCTGCGCGTTGAGATAGACGGCCGGGGAGTTGCGGTTCTCGAGCACGGTGCCGTCGGACCTGAACCACAGGTAGTCCTCGCCCTGGTAGCCGACCACCATGGCCTCGACACCGGGCTCGACCTGCATCTCGAAGAACGAATCGCCGCCGATGATGCCGACATCGATCGACGGCGTGGCAGGTTCGATCGAACGAACCTCCGACAGGTAGTCGGTGGGACCAGCGGGGTCGGCGGCAGCCGGACTGAACGATGCGAGTGCACCCAGCAACCCGACGATCGCCGCCGCGATCAGCCGACGGGGTGGCAGCGACGATCGGGACTTCATCGGCCGGCCGTCACGCATTGACGACGAGGACGAGTTGGCCGCTCGGGTGCACCGTGCAGACCCCTTCGAATTCGCCGGGCGTGGCGAATCGCTGGGTGAGCGTCTCGTTGGCACCCACGAAGAACGGCCCGACCGTGTGCCCGCGATCGTCCTGGTTCTCGATGCGGATCGTGTCGCCGACGTTCACCTGCAACTCCGCCGGGAGGATCTCGAGCGGGGTCCCGGCGTCGAGCGCTTCGCCCGCACCTTCCGGAATCACGTACTCGAGCGTGGCGTTCTCCGCGTCGACGACCGATTCGGTGCCGGGCTGGCTGGTGTCGCTCCCGCCGCAACCGGCGGCGACCGCCATGGCGAGCAACCCGGCGATGATCGATGCCCGCAGCCTCATGCCAGACCCCGCTCGGCGAAGAGTTGGGCGACGTCGGTGGCCATGTCGCTGGACGACAGCCCGAACGGCCACGTGACCTGCAAGCGACCTTCGTCGTCGACCAGATACAGGAATCCGCTGTGGGACACCTCGATGTCACCGTCGTCGGTCGTGACCACGTCGTAGCTCGCACCGAACGGCTCGGCAGCGGCGGCGAGCAGGTCGGCGTCGGTGGTGCCGGCCGCCTCGGCGTCGGCCACGAAGCTCGTGACGTAGCCGGGCAGCACTGCGTTGTCGCGTTCGGGGTCGACGGTGACCATCAGGGTGTCGACCGAGTCGGCGAGTTCTGGCGGGAGACGCCGGAGCGCGACCGCCCAGTCGGCCATCGTGGTCGGGCAGACGTCGGGGCAGTTGGTGAACCCGAAGTAGACCGCCCGGAAGCCTCCGGGCTCGGCACGGAAGACGGCGTCATCGCCTGGGTTGGTCAGCGACGGGAGGGCGGTGGCATCGACCGAGGGTGCCGGCGTCCGCACGATGCCCGCGAGTTCGCGATCGGCGAGGTCGGTGCTCGCCGGTGTCTCGACGACCGGCGCGTCGGCCTCCGGTGTCGAACCTTCGTCGCTGCTTGCGCATCCCGACACGACCAGCGCGACCGCGAATGCCCCGGCAAGGAGACGGCGCAGGTCAACCATCGGTGGTGTCACCACCCGACAGCGTGTTGATGAACGCCACCACGTCGGCGATCTCGGCGTCACTCAGCTGATTGGCCGGCATCTGCAACGAGGCGTCGGCGGTGATCTCCGCGTTGGGGTCGGCGATGGAGCGGGTGAGGTAGGCGTCGTCGGCGAGCACGGTGCTCCCGTCGGCGAGCAACACCTCCGAACCGGCGAGGCCGATCCAGGACGGACCGGCGCCACCACCGAAGTCCTGACCGTGGCACCCGGCACACCCCTGCGACCGCGAGATCTGCTCCCCGCGTTGCACTGCAGGATCGGCCGGGGCCGCGCTCGACTCGTCGCCGCTGCCGCCGTCGTCGCCACATGCCACGGCGCCGAACGCCATCGTGGCGGTGAGTGCCGAGGCAACAGCGAGACGACCAGCGGACCATCTGCGTTGCGTCGATCGTTCAGTCACGTCCTTGTCTCCTTGGGTTGGTCAACCGGTTGCGCGCTCGGCGCCTCCGTCAGATTCGCGCATCATCGCCACCAAGTCGTGGCGGGCGCGGGCGACGCGTGAACGCACCGTGCCGATTGGGCAGTCGAGCACCTCGGCGGCTTCGTCGTAGCGCAATCCCAGCACCTGGGTGAGCACGAAGGCTGCACGTCGATCGGGGTCGAGGTGGGCCACGACATCATCGAGCTCGACTCGACCGGCGATGTCGGGGCTCGCCATCGCGTCGACCGACCCGGCGGTGGCATTGTGCATCACCGCATGGTCGAGCCGGCGACGCCGGCCGGCGCGCCGGGTGTGGTCGGCACAGGTCCGCCGGGCGATGGTGAGCAGCCACCCGCGGGCGGCGCCGTCAGCGCGGAAGCGATGGATCGAACCGATCGCACGCTCGTAGGTCTCCTGGGTCAGGTCGTCGGCGTACTGGGTGTCGCCGAGGTACCGACACAGGCGCCAGACATCGGCCTGCGTCTCCGCCACGAACCGTTCGAGCGCGACGCGATCGCCGTCGCGTGCTGCCACGAGCAGGTTCGTCAAGTGGTCCACATTCCAAGTGTCGCAGCTCCGAACTCGGACCACGCAGTGACGATTGTCCTTTGTTTTCAACGCTGCTCGGGAACTTCCACGCCCCCGGGAACGACGTGGACACCCATGCAGGAAAACGGGGATGCCATCGACCGCCACGAGTGCGACGCGATCTGCGAGATCGTGTCCGCTCGCGCCGACGGCGAAGCCGCGCACGACGACATCGAGGCAGCAGAGGCCCATCTCGCCGTCTGCGAATCATGCACGACGTTCGCCGCGGAGATGCACCGTCTCGATCGTCTCGTCCGAGTACGCCCGGCCGAAGCGGTGCCGAACTTCGTCGAACTGGTCACGTCGCGAGTTCGACCGGCTCGTCTGGGCCGGAGCGGCTGGCTCCGACCGGCGTTGGCATGGGTGGCGCTGGTGATGCTCGTGCAGAGCCTTCCGGCGCTGCTGTTCGGCGAGGCCGCCGGCACGAGCACTCATCTCGCTCGCCACCTCGGAGCGTTCGGCGCTGCGCTGGCCATCGGCTTCGCCTACGCCGCGTGGAAGCCGCATCGCGCATTCGGGTTGTTGCCCTTCACCGCCGCGTTGGTCGCCACCACCACCGTCAGCATCGTGGCCGACATCGCCACGGGCACGCGGACGCCGCTCGCCGAGCTGATCCACCTCACCGAGCTGGTCGGCCTGGCGCTGCTGTGGATGGTTGCGGGCGCACCCGGTTGGCGCCACCACCGGCGATCACGAGCCCCGCGGCTGCCGCGACTCGATCCGCTCCAGTAGGCCCGACCACCAGCCGAACAGTGCATCGTCGGCCGTCCGATCGACTCCGTACGCAGCGTCGACGGCTCGTGCGCACGCGCGCACCTCTCCCGCACGCAACGAGGCGACGGCCTCGCTCAGATCACCCGCTGGCCACGGCAGGTCGGCGAGCACCACCGGCGACAGGCGAACGCTGTTGGCGGACAGCCCGGTGCCCGCGCCGCGATGCCACAGCCACGCAGACGCGTACGGCGAGGTGAGCACGGCCGCGATCTCCCAGGCTGCCGCGGCGAGCGCAGCGGTCGGCTGGTCGGAGTCGGCGTCGTCCCAGTGCGCGCCAAGCGGGTAGATCCCGAGGACCGGAACCGCCGGGAGCCAGTCGCCGTGGGGATCACAGACCGCCTCGACGATCGTCGTCTGATTCGCCACCAACACCTTCGGCACCAGGCGTCGTCGAGCCCAGCGCTGCATGCGGTCGTCGAGTCGATCGAGCGCCACCGTCGGGCGCTCGTAGGGCTGTTTGGCGAACGTGATCGTCCGCTCCCCCCACCACGATCGACCGGGATCGATCAAGCCCGACGTGACGAGGCGAGGCCCCATGGGATGGTCGCCGACGCCAGGGATCATCCCGTAGTACTCGTCTCGGAAGTTGGCATTGCCCGTGGCGCGATCGCCGAGGACTCCGTCGACCGCCGGCGTCGCCGCCCCGGTCGGGAGGTCGGGCACGCCGTGGCGGGCGGTGATCACGTGCGACCAGTTCGATTGCCGCTGCTCGTCGTCGGCTCGACCGAACTGGAACACCACGGCGCACACGTAGACCTGCGCGTCGAAGGTCCGCTGGTCCGACCACCACGACCACACCATGTGGGCACGCGCTGCGATCGCTGCACGAATGGGAGTTGCGTCGCGAGATGCCAGCATCGATTGCGGCAGCACCAGCGCAACCCGACCTCCGACGGGGTCGACCAGTTCCCCGGCGAGTGCCAGGAACTCGGCGGCGACGTCTGCGTATGGTCCACCTCCGCGGCCGCTCGACCCGCCTCGGGTGGTGGCGTCGGACAACTGCGAGAGGAACGGAGGATTGCCGATGACCAGGTCGAACGGGGTCCTCCCCCATGCTCGAACCAGCGCGTCCGCGTGGTGCAATTCCGCGTCGGGCAGTGCCACACGCGCCAGGTCGATCGCTGCGCTGTCGAGGTCGCTACCGACACACTCGACGATGCCGCCGGCAGCGTGCACGCGCTCAGCGGCGGCCACCAGAAAGCGTCCATCTCCGCACGCAGGGTCGAGGATGCGAATCGGACGGCCACCACGTGAGCGGACGAAATCGTGGGTGATCGCACCGTCGACGACGGTGTCGACCAGCTCGGCCGGGGTGTACCAGGCGCCGAGCTGTTTGCGCGTGCCGACCACAGACGCAGGCTACCCAGGGGCACCACGAGCGCTGTGGGCCCTCGAGCAACGCTGGCTCTGGGGCGTCACAGGCGACACGACCTACAGTCGGGCAGGTGACCGACACCGGCATCGACGGCTCGAGCCAGATCGCAGCTGCTGCCACCAGCGGCGCCGGCCGATACCTCCACTTCGACCGTGCGGCGTGGTCGGATCTGCGGGCAGCCACACCGCTCACGTTGGCCGAGCCGGAGCTCGACCGGCTGCGCGGCATCAACGAACGCATCGATCTCGACGAGGTCGCCAGCGTGTATCTGCCGCTCAGTCGTCTGCTCAACCTCTACGTCAGCGCCACCCAGGACCTCCACAAGGTGTCGGCCACATTCCTCGGCACGATCTCGCCGAAGGTGCCGTACGTGATCGGCATCGCAGGCAGCGTGGCGGTGGGCAAGAGCACCTTCGCGCGCATCCTGCAGGCACTGCTCGAACAGTGGCCCGATCACCCGAAGGTCGACCTGATCACCACCGACGGCTTCCTGTACCCCAACCGGGTGCTCGAGGAGCGGGGGCTGATGAACCGCAAGGGCTTCCCCGAGTCGTACGACACCAAGGCACTGCTGCAAGTGCTCCGCGCGATCAAGAGCGGCCACACGGTGGTGGAGGCCCCGGTGTACAGCCACGTCGTGTACGACATCGTGGCCGACGAACGCGTCGTGGTCAGGTCGCCGGACATCGTGATCATCGAGGGACTCAACGTGTTGCAGACCAACAGTGACGCGCCCGAGTTCGTCAGTGACTACTTCGACTTCTCGATCTACGTCGACGCTGCGGAAGCCGACATCGAGCAGTGGTACGTCGAGCGCTTCCTCGCCCTTCGAGCGTCGGTCTTCCAGAACCCCGACTCGTTCTTCACGTTCTACGCAGGCCTCAGCGACGACGAGGCCGCCGACACCGCGCGACGGATCTGGGGCGAGATCAATGGACTGAACCTTCGAGAGAACATCGAGCCGACTCGCGAGCGGGCATCGCTGATCGTGCACAAGACCGGCGACCACCGCGTCGACCAGGTCCAGCTGCTGCGGCTGTAACAACCAGCGGTGAGAGGTGAACGCACCCCCAACCCACAGAACTCACCGCAGCCGCCATCAACCACAGTGCGGTGAGAGGTGAACGCACCCCCGACCCACAGAACTCACCGCAGCCGCTGATCGGGCCTACAACTCGGCCAGGCCGAGCCACGCGGGCACTTCTGCGATCGATGCGAGTTCCACCACGTCCTCGCCATGGTCGTCGACGCGTTCGTGCTCCCACGTGATGTGGTACGGCACATGGATGGCGTGGCCGCCGATGGCGAGCACGGGGAGTACGTCACTGCGAACCGAGTTGCCGATCATCAGGAACCGACCAGGCTCCACGCCGAGGCGGTGCACGATCTTCGCGTATGTGTCCGGATCCTTCTCCAGCACGATGTCGATGTCGGCGAAGTGGTGTTCGATTCCCGACGTGGTCACCTTGCGGGTCTGGTGCACGAGGTCGCCCTTGGTCACGAGCACCGTCCGCACCGCCGGCGACACCACGGCGAGCACCTCGGGCACGTCCGGCAGCAGATGGACGTCGTCGAGCAGCATCGAACGACCGAGATCAGCGAGTTCACCGACGACGGGGCTCGGAATCCGGCCGTCGGTGACCGTGATCGCCGCACGCACCATCGACAGGGTGAACGCCTTCACGCCATAGCCCGTCACCGAGATGTCGGCGCGCTCGACCGCATGCAGTGCGGCCTCGACATCGACACCGTGCGGCACGTGTGGCGACACCAACTCGATGAAGCGTTGCTCGGCATCGCGGAACGACTCCTCGCTCCGCCACAGCGTGTCGTCCGCGTCGAACGCGACCACGTCGAACTGATCGATGCGTCGCATCAGCGGTGGATCGCGTTGAGATAGTTGTAGACGGTGATGCGGCTCACGCCCAACGCGTCAGCGACGTCTTCGACAGCTCGACGCAAGGTGAAGGCACCTCGCTCGTCGAGGAGTCGGACCGCCTGTTGCTTGTCCTCGCGGGACAACCGCGGCAGCCGGTCACCGAGTTCTGCCTCCACCGCATCGATCAGCCGATCGAGCGCACCGTGCAACGGCGGCATCCGCACCGCACCCACCGTGCGGCCATCCCACACCAACGCGACGTCGCTGGCCTCCATGTCGTCGACCGACACGAATGAAGCTCCGAGCGAGTCGACCACCGGCTTGACCGCACGGATCAGCGGGTGCACCGTCGGACGACCGACCGCTGCTCCCAGGCCCGCGCTCGGCGATGGCGCTCCGGGTCCTGTGCCCGCGCTGGTCATGGCTCACCCTGCCGCGGCACATCGAACGCCGGTCGTCCGGTCGGTGGTTCTCGTTCGATGTGAAGATGCACATGCGTCGCGCCGTTGGCGAGCGCGGCGTCGGCAACGGCCGCCGCCACACGTCCAACGCGTTCGGCGTCCACCGAGCACGACGATCCGAACGGGCCGATCTCCACGTCGAGACCGTGGTCACGAACCGCATCGATTGCCGCGGTTACGTGCGGCCCAGGGCGCCCCTCCACGAACGGCTCGATGGTGAACTCGATGTGTGCCACTGCCGCAAGCGTAGAACCTCGCGACGGCTCTGACGCCCGCGGGCATGCACCGAGACGCGCCCCGCATCGGTGGCCGCATCGGTCAGAAGCCGCTGCCCATCACGCGCCGGAGTTCGTCCGAACGCGCGATGCAGTCGCGACCCGCCATGCCGAACGCCTCGTTCAACTTGTTGAGCGCCTGCTTGAAACTTCCGTTCCAATCCTCCACGAACCGCTCGCGAGCAGGCCCCTGCCAGGTGGTTCCGTTGAGCACACCGTCGACGGTGCTCATCAGCGATGTGATCGCGTCGATCTGACGGTTGAGGGTGCTTCCCAGGTTGGTGAGTTGTTCGGGGTTTGCTCCGTACATCGACATCTGTCGCTCCAATCGGTCCGCCCAGTGGGCATGTCGGCGGCGGCGATTCGTCCGCCGCTCGACTACCTCAGTGGGCGGCGCGAGCGCCTGAGCGGAATGCGTACAGTGGTCCGATGAACGACCACCGCCCCTCCGAGTCCGGCGACACCGACCCGATGATCCAGTCGGTCACGGACCACGCACGCGACCTGTTGGACGACACGATCGCACTTCGACGCTCGCTGCACGAGTGGCCCGAGCTCGGCAACGATCTCCCGATCACGCGAGACCGTGTGCTGGAGTCGCTGGAGGGACTTCCGCTGTCGATCACCACGCACGAGACCACCAGCGGCATCGTCGCGCTGCTCGAGGGGTCGAAGCCGGGGCCGACCATGCTGTTGCGCGGCGACATGGACGCCTTGGCGATGCCCGAAGACACCGGCCTCGACTTCGCGTCGCACGTCGACGGGTGCATGCACGCCTGCGGGCATGACACCCACACGGCGATGCTGTCGAGCGCCGCGCACCTGCTGAGCGAACGGCGCGACGACATCGCCGGCCGGGTGATGTTCATGTTCCAGCCCGGCGAGGAGGGCCACCACGGCGCCCAGTTCATGCTCGATGAAGGGCTGCTCGACGTGCCGGTCCTCTCGGACGGGTCGACCTCACCGGTCGACGCTGCGTTCGCGTTGCACATCACTTCCGCATTGCCCAGCGGATGGGTGAGCAGCAGGAGCGGCCCGATCATGGCCTCGGCCGACACGATGATGATCCGGATCGTCGGTCGGGGTGGCCACGCCAGCGAGCCGCACCGTGCGCTCGACCCGATTCCCGTTGCGTGCGAGATCGTGCAGGCCCTGCAAACGATGATCACCCGCTCGATCGACGTGTTCGACCCGTCGGTGGTGACCGTCGGTCGGATCAGTGCCGGGACCACCAACAACGTGATTCCCGAGGTCGCCGAGATCGAGGGCACGATCCGGGCCACGAGCGAACGAACCCGGGCGAAGGTGCACGACGGGATCCGTCGGGTCGCCGAAGGCATCGCCGCCGCACACGGCTGCGGCTGCGATGTCGAGGTGATCCTGGGTTATCCGGTCACGAGCAACGACGACCGCTTCGCAGCGTGGGCGCTCGACCTCGCCAGCGACGTCGCCGGAGCTCGCAACGTCGTCGCGCTCCCGCATCCGGTGATGGGTGCCGAGGATTTCAGCTACGTGCTGCAGCAGTTGCCCGGAGCGATGATGTTCCTCGGCGGCACGCCCGCCGGCGAGAACCCTGCGACGGCCGCGCCGAATCACTCGAACCGGGTGATGTTCGACGAAGCGGCGATGACCACCGGCACGTCGTTGTATGCGTCCGCCGCCCTCCGCCACCTGGCCCCTGCCTGACGCTCCCCAACCCACACGTGGCGCACCCCCCACACGCGATGAGTCTTCGCGCGAACGGGTCGCGCGGAAACTCATCGCTACGGAGGGGTGGGTCGGTGAGCGGGGTGGTCAGCGGGTTCGGCCGTCGTCGCTGGTGCTGCGCCGCATCCGAAGGGTCACGATCTCGAAGGGGCGCAGTGTGAGCACGACGACACCGTCACCGACCTCCTCACCCGTCTGCGCGTCCTCGAGCAGGTTGCACAACCACGCGTCGGTGACGCGCCCAACAGCCGACACCGAGACGCGCGTCCGGTTGCCGACCGCCTCGTGCAGGCGGACGATCAGGTCACCGGATCCGTCGTCGGCGAGCTTGACGGCATCGACCTCGACTCCTGCCGCTGGTCCGCCGTCGATGTCTGCGATCGTCACGGGCGGCGCGAGCGGCACGGTCGATCCTGACCCCGCAAGGACCCGAAGCGGCGTGTTGAGGCGCACAGCGCTCTCGCGCACCTCCGCGAGGCCGGCCCCGTGCGGCCGGATCGCGAGCGTCACCTCGTGGTGGCCACGGTCGGCGTTCGGGTCGGGATACCGAGCCGCTTTCGCCAGGCTCACGCGGACCGCGCCGTCGAAGACACCGTGGCCGAAGCGTCCGTCGTTCAGAATCGCCACACCGAAGTCGGGCTCGGCGATGTCGACGAAGCGATGGGCGCACACCTCGAACTTCGCCGCATCCCACGGGCTCGACGGATGCGTGGGCCGGGCGACCACACCGAACTGGATGTCGCACATCGCGACGTCGCTACGAACGTCGAGCGGGAACGCCATCGACAGCAGGTGCTCGTCATGGTGCCAATCCAGCTCGACGTGCACGAGCAGTTGCCGGCTGTCGGCGCGCAGCTCGTAGGTGATCACCGACCGTGACGGGCCGAACGTGCGAGCGACCCGGACGCGGCCGACGAGGGGGCCATCGTCCACGATCGTGACATCCACGCCGTCGGCAGACCCCGCACCCGCGCCGGGCCCGGCAAGCGGCACGCCGCCGGCACGAGTCCACGATTCGAGATCCCAGGCGTCGTACTCCACCGGCTGGTCGACCGCGAGTTCGAGCACAGCGGCCAGCTCGCCGACGGGAACGATCTCGCCGCGCTCTGGCGAGGTCGATGATCGAGATGATGTTGCCGAACTGATCCCACCGGACGGCGAGGTGCCCGTTCGTCATCGACGAGTCCGACAACACCACCCGGTCGTCGACCGACCCGGGAGCGAAGGGGGCCACCCCCAACGCCGGCACGCTCACGCGCATCGCGGTCTCGCCATTCGACAACTGTTGGGTGAGTTCGACGGTCGATGCATCGGCAGAGTCCACGTCGGCAAGCTTCGCGACGACCACCTCGTCGATCGCAACGTCGCCCGGGTTGGCCAGCCACGTTCCCGCACCGACGATGTCGCCGAGCAGGAAGGCGATGCGCTCCTGCAGCTTCGAGGCGACGTCGGCGAACACCGCTTCAGCATCGTCGTGGGCCCAGGCGATCGATGAGCCGGGAAGGATGTCGTGGAACTGCTGTGTGAGCACCTGTCGCCAGAGATCGTCCACCTCGGCTGGTCGACCCAGGGTGGCGGACCACAGTTCGGCCTCCACCAGCAGCCGCTCGCACCGGCGATTGCCGAGCTTCGTGGCGATCTGGCTGGTCAAGGTGCCGCGATGGGTCTCGAAGTAGAGCTCGCCACGCCAGACCGGAGCCGGCGCGCCAGCGTCGATGTCGCGCTCGATGCGCCCGAACATCGCGTCGGGGGTGCCGACCTCGAGCGTCGCACGCGCATCGATGTGACGGAGCCGGCGTGCGCGCTCCAGCATCTCCCTGGTCGGGCCGCCGCCACCGTCACCGTGGCCGAACGGCATCAGTGAGTCGCCGCTCCACGCGTGGTCCTTGAAGTTGGTGATCGAGAAGCTGAACTCGGCCGGCGTGATCTCGGCGTTGTACGTGTCGACGGGCGGGAAGTGGGTGAGCACTCGCGACCCGTCGAGTCCTTCCCACCAGAACGTGCTGTGCGGAAACGTGTTCTGCTTGTTCCAGCTCAGTTTCTGGGTGACGAACCGGTCCATCCCCCCAGCGGCGAACACCTGTGGGAGGCTCGCCGGGTAGCCGAACACGTCGGGGATCCAGACCTCGGTGCAACGGCGACCGAAGCGCTCTTCGAAGTAGCGCTGGCCGAACACGATCTGGCGGACCAGGCTCTCTCCCGACGGCAGATTCATGTCCGACTCGACCCACATGCCGCCGACCGGCACCCACTGCCCGCGATCGACGCGCTCGACGATCTTGTCGAACAGCTCGGGGTGACGTTCCTCGATCCAGGTGTAGTGCTGCGCCGACGACGCGGCGAAGACGTACTCGGGGTAGTCGTCCATCAACGCCACCGCCGACGAGAACGTCCGAACGCACTTTCGCTTGGTCTCCCGAATCGGCCACAGCCACGCCGTGTCGATGTGCGCGTGCCCGACGGCGACGCTCCGATGACGCACCGCATCACCGAAGTCCTCGGCCATCGCTGGTGCGATGACTCGACGGGCAGCAGCCACGTCGGGGATCCGATCGAGCGTGTCCGCCAACGTGCGCAACAACCGGGCCCGGCGGGGGTCGTCGACCGCAAGCGAACGCATCACCCCGTCGAGCACCTCGATGTCGTACGCAAGCGCTTCGGCATCGGAATCGACCACGACAAGGGACGCCTGCCGAACGCGGTAGAGAAGTCGGTCTCCAGCGGTGTCGAGCGAACCCAGCGGCGACGGCGTGAATTGCGGAAACATCGGGTTCGATGCCGCTTCGACGTGCAGGGTCACCGCCCCTTCGACCGCCTCGACCGCATAGTTGGTACGGCGGGGGTGGATACCCTGCAGCGGGCGGAAGGAGCCGTCGGAGTGGAGGTCGACGACGAGGCCCTCGCACTGGAACCCGGCGGCTCGCTGGTGGAATCCGAGATCGATCACCGCCTCGACACGACGGCCCGACCACTCGGCCGGGATGTCACCCGTGAGTCGAAACCACGTGGTCGCCCACGGCGCACCCCACGACGACCCCGCTTCGAACGGCTCGAGGTGATCGACGTCGGGACCGGCGTCGATCCTCAACGGTCGACGCGACGGGTGCACCAGCGGCAGCACCCGTTCCCAGAGCTCGCGCTGGATTCGCTTCTCGACGAGGTCGCGGTTGGCGTACACAGCTCGACTCTAGTTTTCGCCCGCCGGCGCGGTCGTCGACGCGTCAGTTGAACGGTACGACGCGGACGTCGAACGCCTCTTGACCGTTGCGACCTTCGCGGACGTCGTACGCGACCCGCGCACCGTTGTCGAGCGTCTTGAAGCCGTCGTTCAGAATGGCCGAGAAGTGCACGAACAGGTCCTTGCCGCCGTCGTCGGGGGTGATGAATCCGTACCCGCGACCCGAGTTGAAGAACTTCACCGATCCGTCGGCGTCGCCTGCGTCACCGGTGGGAGTCGGACGGCTCGCATCACGCTTCGCGGGCGCGGACGACTCGATGGGAGCGTCGGTGCGAGCGATGCGTGTGATGCGATGCTCGCTGTCGACGCGCTCGGTGCGCGCTGTCTGGGTGGTCTCCGGGGCCGCGTGGATCACGAGCTCGTGCACCGCTGCCTTGGTGACGGGCTCGCTGATGCCAATGCCGCGCTGCAGCTTGAGGGCGTCCTTCTTCTGGCTCTGATCGAGCAACGACACCACGGTGCCGGTGGCGCCGGCGCGAGCGGTACGGCCCGAGCGGTGCAGGTAGGTCGAGTCCTCGGCGGGCGGGTCGTAGTGGACGACGGCGTTGACACCGTTGACGTGGATGCCGCGAGCGGCGACGTCGGTCGCGATCAACGCTGATGCGTGACCCTTCTTGAATGCTGCGAGGGCGCGATCGCGCTGGCCCTGGCTGCGGCCGCCGTGGATCGGTTCGGCCTTGACACCGTTGCGGCCGAGCTGCTTGGCGAGGCGGTCGGCACCGTGGCGCGTGCGGGTGAACACGATCGTCGACCCGAGACGCTCGATGACCTCGGCCGTGGTGGCAACACGAGCTTCACGGTCGACCACCCAGAAGTGGTGCTTGGCGGCGTGCACGTCGGGGCCCTTCGGACCGACCTCGTGGCGCACCGGGTCGTGCTGGAAGTCGGCGACCAACTTGGCGACCGGGCCGTCGAGCGTGGCGGAGAACAGCAGCACCTGGCGATCGTTCGCGGTCTGCTCGACGATGCGACGGACCGCGGGCAGGAAGCCCATGTCGGCCATCTGATCGGCCTCGTCGATCACCACGGTGGTGACGTCACGCAGATTGATCGCTCGCATCTGCATCAGGTCCTCGAGGCGGCCAGGACAGGCGACCACGAGTTCGACGCCACGGTCGAGTGCCTTGCGTTGGCCACCGTAGCCGACGCCGCCGTAGATCGACGCGGCATCGTGGCCGGCGGCCTTCGCGAACGGGGTGAGCTCAGCCATGATCTGCTCGGCGAGCTCGCGGGTGGGGGCGAGCACGAGCGCAACGGGGCGCTTCGGGCGGGCGTCGGTGAGACCGGCCACGAGCGGAAGCCCAAATCCAAGGGTCTTGCCGGAGCCCGTTGGGGCGCGGCCGGCGACGTCGCGTCCGGCCAGTGCGTCGGGGATGACCGCAGCCTGGATGGGGAATGCGTTGTGCTTGCCCTGACTCTCGAGGCGGTGCACGATGGCCTCGGGCAAACCGAGATCGCGGAAGGCAACGGCTGCATCAGCAGCGTCGTGGGACGTGGCGCGTGGCGCGTCGTCGATGATCGTCATTGGGGGGACTCCTCGTATGTAGCTCAACAGCGCAAGACCGGAGCAACAAAGAATCCGAATGCGCTCACCAGCCGTATCTCGACCAGTGCCAACCCACGACACTATCGGTGGGTGCGGCCGTTCCACTGTGACGCCCGCCCAACGCCCCCCGAGCCCGGGTCTCGCGGAACCTTGGTGGTTCCCGGAGACCCGGGCTCGGGGGGCGTTGATCAGTCGGAGGGTGGGCCGGGCGGGGCGAGCTGATCGCCGAAGACCATCTCCATCACGCCGTGAAGGTTGGGTCCGCGCCGCAGGTGATGACCGCCGTCGGCGCTGATACACATGCCGGTGATCCACGAACTCTCCGGCCCGGCGAGGAACCGGACGAGCGACGCGATGTCATCGGTGGTGCCGAGCCGATGCAGCGGCATCTGTTCGAGATAGTCGTCGACGATCTCCGGGCTGGTCGTGAGCCCAGCGGAGATGTCCGTCGGCACCAGACTCGGGCGCACAGCGTTGGCGCGGATCCCGGACGAACCCAGCTCGTCGGCGACCTGCTGGACGAGCATCTCGAGGCCGGCTTTCGACACGTTGTACGGCGTCATGTACCGGTGCGTCGACACCGCAGCGATCGAGGACATCGCCACGATCGACCCGCCGCCATTCGCTGCGAGATAGGGCACCGTGTGTTTCATCGTGAGGAACGCACCGGTGAGGTTGGTGGCGAGCACCGAGTTCCAGTCGTCGAGCGTGGTGAGGTGAAACGGACCAGCAGATCCGGTACCGGCGTTCGCAACGACGATGCGCAGTTGCCCGAACGCCGCCGCTTCGGCGCACGCCGCCTCGACGCTCGGCTCGTCGGCGACGTCGCATTCAACCGTGGCCACCCGAGCCCCTGTGAACTCGGCTCGGAGGGCATCGGCCGAGGCGGCCAGGCGCTCGGCGTTGCGAGCAGCGAGCACCACCGAAGCACCGTCGACCACCAGCGCTTTCGCGCACGCCAACCCGATCCCCGATCCCCCACCGGTGATCAATGCGGTGTGCCCTGCGAGCGATGCGGACGCCGTGTCGTTCGTCATCGGCCCAGTGTGGCGCAGCACCCGCCACGACCTCGGGTCCGACCGGGGCGGGGTCGGGGAGGACCGTCGACCAAGATGGACGGCGTGACACAGACCTCTGACCCGGTGCCGACTCCAGCTGCTCGACCGCTGTCCGGTGTTCGAGTGCTCGATCTCAGCCGGGTGCTGTCGGGGCCGCACTGCACCCGGATGCTCGCTGACATGGGTGCCGACGTGATCAAGATCGAGCCGCCTGCAGGCGATCTCACTCGGTTCGCGACCCCACGCCGCAACGGACTGTCGAGCTACTTCGTCCAGCAGAACGTCGGCAAACAGAATCTCTCGATCGACCTGGCGACGCCAGAGGGGACCGACATTGTGCTCGGGTTGATCGAGCACGCCGACGTCCTCGTCGAGAACTACCGACCAGGCGTGATGGCCCGACTCGGGCTCGACGCCGAGACCGCGCTCGCTCGCAACCCGCGGCTGATCTACGCGTCGATTTCGGGGTACGGCCAGACCGGACCGTGGGTCACACGGCGTGCGTATGCCCCCGTCGTCGAAGCGGAGGCGGGGATCGTCGCATCACAGGGCAATGCCCGCGGAGGCGAGCTGGCCAAGGATCCGCACAGCCACGCCGACGTCTACACCGCCGTCGAGACCGCTTCGGCGATCCTGGCGGCGCTGTACCAGCGCGAGCACACCGGCGAGGGCCAGTGGATCGACGTGTCGATGGCCGAGACGATGCTCTACGTCAACGAGCATCTCCACGATGCACTGTGGGACGGCCACGACGACCCGCAGTGGATCCGCAGCTTCCGGCCCGGCGACTACCTCGTGCTCACCGTCGCCAACGGCGAATCGCTCGTGGTCAGCGGCCACCCAGCCGAGCGAGGCACGTTCGACTACTTCATCGCCGCGATGGATCGTCGAGACCTGGCGGAAGATCCACGTTTCGTCGACGTCGCATCCAGGCTCACCAATTTCGACGCGCTGTCTGCCATCATCCGCGAGTTCGCCAGTTCGGTACCCGACGCGGCGGCGTTCGAGGAACAATTCTCCAAGCACCAACTGGCCGTCGGCCGAGTACGTCAGCCCGGCGAACTGACCGACACCGAGTGGGCCGACGAACGCCATGCCGTCGCCGACGTCGACGACCGGGGCGGCGGTGCGATCCGCGTCCCGAACGTGCCCTGGCGATTCGGTTCGTCGCCCGATGTCGGCGTGTCCGGTGTGCCGAAGTACCGGGGCGAGGACAACCGAACGATCCTCGCCGATCTGCTCGGCTACGACGACGAGCACCTCGATCGGCTGGAGGCCGGCGGTGTGTTGTCGAGCCGGGTGCCCGAGCGCTGATCGGCAACTCGATGACACTCGGGTTCCCGGTTGCGCCGATGAAGGCGACCATGGGTTCGACGAGCGCGATACCCGACGGCGACGACTGGGCGTTCGAGATCAAGTGGGACGGCTACCGCACGATTGTCCACATCGCCGACGGTCGGGTGCGCCTGCAGAGCACTGCGGGCCATGACGTCACCGATCGGTGGCCGGAGTTCGCCGGGATGGCGTCGGCGTTGAATGCCGAGTCGGCGATCCTCGACGGCGAGCTGATCGTGTTCGATGACGACGGCCATCCGAGCTTCGAGCTCACCCAACGCAGTGGCGTCGGTTCTGATCGCCAAGCGGTGATCCAGTGCTTCGACGTCCTCCACGTCGACGGCACGGACACGATCGCGCTGCCGTATCTGGACCGGCGGCGCCTGCTCGACCAACTCGTCGAACCGGGCGACAACTGGACGGTGCCGTCGTTCAGCGTCGGTACGGGTGCAGCGCTGCTTGCCGCCACCGCCGAGCAGGGTCTCGAAGGAGTGATCGCCAAGCGAGTCGACTCCCGCTACCGGCCGGGAGCGCGATCGAAGGAGTGGCGCAAGCTCAAGAACCGCAGGACGGTCGAGCTGACGATCGGCGGTTTCACCGCTGGTGCCGGCAACCGCGCTTCGACGTTCGGCGCGCTCCTCGTGGGCAGGCGAGGCAACGACGGTGCGCTGCGCTTCGCCGGTGGCGTCGGCACCGGATTCGACCATCTTGCGCTGGAGGCGTTGAGCGACCAACTTCGGGCGGTCGCCGCCGATGCGTGTCCGTTCGACCCACCACCCCCGCCGGCGGTCGCACACCGCGCCACCTGGGTCGAGCCGGTACTCCGCGCCGTCGTCGAGATCGCCGAATTCACCAACGACGGCCTCGTCCGCCATGCGAGCTTCGTGCGCCTCTCGAGCTGATCGCTCCCTCCCCGCCCCGGCGTCGCCCCGGTCCCCCATCCCGAGACGCTCGCGTCATGTCGTCGCGCACGGCACGATCCGCGCGCAGGTTTCGATTTGGGGAGGTGGGGGCGCGAGAGTCAGGGGGTGATCGACCGGGCCGATGCCGAGCAACTGGACGCCGCCGACCCGTTGGCTGCCTGGCGGGACGAGTTCGTGATCCCGGATCCAGAGCTGATCTATCTCGACGGCAACTCGCTCGGCCGGACCCCGAAGCGCACCGTCGATGCGCTGCATCGTGCCGTCGATCAGTGGTCGGGCGACCTGATCACCTCCTGGTGGAGCCACGACTGGCTGAATCTCGCGCTGACCGTCGGTGACGAACTTGCGCCGTTGCTCGGCGCAGCGACCGGCGACGTCGCCGTCCACGAGTCGACGACCGTCGGCCTCTTCCAGCAGGTCAACGTTGCGCTCGACCTCGAGCCCAACCGTCGGGTGATCGCCGTGGACGACACCGACTTCCCCACGGACCGCTACGTCGTCGAGGGAGTCGCGAGGACCCGGGCCTGCGCCGTCCGGCGCGGTCTCGACGATCTCGAAGGCGTCGACGTCGTGGTGCGCTCGCTGGTCGACTACCGCACCGCCGAGGTGGCCGATCTCGCCGGCGAGACCGCGCGAGCGGCGGCAGCCGGCGCCACGACGGTGTGGGACCTGTCGCATGCCGCCGGCGTGCTCGAACTCGATCTGATCGGTGCCGGCGTCGAGCTGGCTGTCGGCTGCACCTACAAGTACCTCAATGGCGGACCGGGAGCGCCGGCGTTCGTCTACGTCGCCGGGTCCATCCAGGACCGGCTGACGCAACCGATCTGGGGTTGGTTTGCGCAAGCCGACCAGTTCGCGATGGAGCGTCCGTTCGAGCCGCGAGCCGGCATCGGCCGGATGCTCAACGGCACCCCGCCGGTACTTGGGCTGACCGCCGCCCGCGAAGGCATTGCGCTCTCGAGAGCGGCCGGCATCGAGCCCATCGCGCGAAAGGCGGCGGCGCTCACCCACTTCGGTATCGACCTCGCCGATGAGTTCGGGCTGGAGAACGTGACGCCACGCGAGCCGGCCCGACGCGGCGGCCATGTGTCCATCCGACACCCTGACGCACCTCGTCTGCACGACGAGCTCGGACGGCGCAAGGTCGTCATCGACCGTCGCGACCCCGACATCCTCCGATTCGGGATGTCGCCGCTGACCACCCGCTACATCGACGTGTTCGACGCATTCGCTGCCCTCGCCGATCTGGCCGAGCTCCCCGAGTCATACCGTTGATTCGGCGGGAGGATTGGCCGAACGGCCCTGTTGCGAGGCCGGGGTCAGCGCGACTCTGAACCCGACCCGAAAGGAGTGCACGTGTACCGCCATCACCGGCTTGCAGTGCTGTTCGTTCTCGGTCTGGCGTTCGCTGGGTGCAGCGACGACGAGACATCCTCGCCGACCACCGACCCGGCGACCTCGGCGGTGTCGACCACCTCGGCGAGCACGCCGACCACCACTGCCACCGCGACCACTGCGGCGACGGCGACGACCTCACCCACGCTCGCCCCCACGACGTCCTCGGCACCCGACTCGGTCGGCGACCAGACGCTCGGGCTGTGGCCTCCTGGCGGAGCGGAGACGCCCGAGCAGGCGGTGCTCACCTTCGTCGACGAGTTCTTCGACGTCGACCCGAACATCGGCGAATTCCGGGCCGGCGACGCCCGCAGCGGTGAGATCGACGTCCTCGGTCCAGAAGAAGCTGGCGGGGTGCGGGCCACCGCGTTCGTACGCCAGCTCGGTCCGGGCGATCGGTGGTACGTGATCGGCGCCGGCAGCGACGGCGTCCAGATCACGGAGCCGGCGACCGGTGCCTCGGTGGCACCCGGTCCGGTCGCGGTCGAAGGGTTCGGTCGTGGGTTCGAGTCGACGATCAACGTCCGTGCCCTGATCGTCGACGTCGACGCCACCGAACTCGACTCGGCGATCGGTGCCGGCGGTCCATTCGGTGAACTCGAGCCCTTCGACGTGACGCTCGATCTCGCCGACGCACAGCCCGGCGACACCGTGGTCCTCATCGCTCGCGGCGATACCGGCCTGAGCGACGACCCCGGCGAATTCAGCACCATCGCCCTCACCGTCGAGTGAGCCGAGTCGGACCGGGGATGTGGGCGAGCAGAGGTCGCGGCACACTGGGGGCATGAGCGTCGTCAAGATCAATGCCATCACAATCCCCGAGGGCATGGGCCCGCAGCTCGAAGGTCGCTTCGCCGGACGGGCGAAGATGGTCGAGCAGTTCGACGGGTTCGAGGACTTTCAGCTCCTCCGACCGACCGAGGGCGAGGACCGATACTTCGTCTACACACGCTGGGCCTCAGAGGCCCACTTCCAGGCGTGGATGGACAGCCAGGACTTCGCCCACGGCCACTCCAGCGGTCAGGCAGACGGGAACCAGCCTGCTGACGGCGAGCCCCCTCGCAAGCCGGTCGCGCAGGGCGCCGACCTGATGAGCTTCGAGGTCGTCGAACACGTCATCAAGGGAGCCTGACGCTTCTCGTGAACTCGTGCGGGAACAGTTCCGACACGAGTTCACGAGAATGCAGCGGGGTCGGCGGCACCGAGGCTTGTAGCCTCCGAGTCTCGTGGCCCTGATTGTCCAGAAGTACGGCGGCACCTCGGTAGCCGACCCTGATCGCATACGCGCGGTCGCCGACAACGTCGCCTTCACCAAGAAGCGCGGCAACGATGTGATCGTCGTGGTGTCCGCAATGGGCAAGGCCACCGACAATCTGATTGCGTTGGCCAACTCGGTGTCGACCATCCAACCCGGCCGCGAGATGGACATGCTGCTCACCACGGGCGAGCGCCAGACCGCTGCACTGATGACGATGGCACTGGCCGACCGCGGCATCGACGCCGTGAGCTTCACCGGCAGCCAGGTGGGGATCATCACCGACACCGCTCACCGCAAGGCAAAGATCATCGAGGTCAAGGGCGATCGGGTCCGCCAGGCAATGGCCGATGGCAAGGTCTGCGTGATCGCCGGATTCCAAGGGGTGAGCACCGACAAGGAGATCACCACGATGGGCCGGGGCGCGAGCGATCTCACCGCGTCGGCCCTCGCTCAGGCCATGAACGCCGACGCGTGCGAGATCTACACCGACGTCACCGGTGTGTTCACTGCCGACCCGCGCATCGTGCCCCAGGCCCGCAAGCTCAACAAGGTCCACTTCGACGAGATGCTCGAAATGGCCGGTGCCGGATCGAAGGTGCTCGCCTTGCGCTCGGTCGAATTCGCCCGCAATCACGACGTTCCACTCCACGTCCGTTCCGCATTCACCTGGGAACCCGGCACGTGGGTCACCAACGAGGAGGCTTCGATGGAAGATCCGATCATCTCCGGTGTCGTCACCGACATGTCCGAAGCGAAAGTGACCGTGTTCGGCGTCCCCGACCGGCCCGGCATCTCCGCCGCGCTCTTCGAACCGCTCGCCGACGCCAACGTCAACGTCGACATGATCGTGCAGAACACCTCCACTCAGGGCACCACCGACATCAGCTTCACGATGCCGATGGCGGACATGGGCGATGCCGAGCAAATCGTGTCGCGGGTCGCGAGCGAGATCGGTGCAACCGGCGTCTCGCACGACAACGACATCGCGAAGGTTTCGCTGGTCGGCGCCGGCATGAAGTCTGCACCTGGCATCGCGGCGAAGATGTTCCGTGTCCTCGCCGACGACGGCGTGAACATCCAGATGATCTCCACCTCCACGATCCGGGTGTCGATCGTCTGTGCTGCCGGCGACATGGAACGCGCCGCACGGGCGCTGCACACGGCGTTCGGTCTGGACTCAGGCACCGACTACAGCGCCCCGCTCCCCGAACGAACGTGACCGCACCAGCCGGCGGCTGACGCCCCCGAGTGGTCCTCACTTGCGTCGGGCCCCGATCCGGAGCCGACGTGAACAACGCGCTCCCGTGTGCGATTGAATGGGATCCACATGGGTGACGTCTGGCCGCAGCTGCTCCTCGTTGCGATTCTCGTATTGGTGAACGCAGCGTTCGCCGGCACGGAGCTTGCGCTGGTCTCGCTACGCGAGAGTCAGCTCCAGCGACTCGAGGAAGGCTCGACCACCGGGGCGGTCCTCGCCCGCCTCGCTCGCCAACCGAACCAGTTCCTGGCGACCATCCAGGTCGGCATCACGCTGGCTGGTTTCCTGGCATCGGCGGCGGCGGCCGTCTCGCTCGCCGAACCACTGGAGGCCCCACTGAGCTTCCTCGGCGGCGCAGCCGGACCGGCCTCCGTGATCGTCGTCACTCTGGTGCTCGCCTACTTCACGTTGGTGTTCGGCGAACTCGCCCCGAAGCGGATCGCCATGCAACGCGCCGAGAAGTGGGGCATGGTGATGGCTCGCCCGCTCGACGTGTTGTCGATCCTCACCAAGCCGGTGGTGTGGTTGTTGTCGAAATCGACCGACGTCGCCGTCAAGGTCTTGGGTGGCGATCCGAAACTGCAGCGCGAGGAGGTGTCCGGCGAGGAACTCCGCGACATGGTCGCCATCCACAACAACTTTCCCGCCGACCAACGCCAGATCATCGACGGCGCCTTCGAGATCGCCGAGCGCACGCTCGACGAGGTGATGGTGCCGCGAAGCGAGGTGGTGGTCATCGACGCCGAAGCCACCTGCGACGAAGCGTTGGCCCTCCTCGTCGAGACCGGCCACTCACGAGCGCCGGTTGCCGAGAAACGGAATCTCGACCGCCCCATCGGCATGGTGCGCCTGCGCAGCCTGCTCGGACGCGGCGAGGAACCGGTCTCGTCGGTCACATGGGACATTCCCGCGTTTCCGGATGCGGCGCGGGTGCTCACCGCTCTGCGAGAGTTCCAGAGCCGCCGCACCCAGATGGCCGTGGTGGTCGACGAGCACGGGCGGGCGCTCGGCATCATCACCGTCGAGGACCTCGTGGAAGAACTCGTCGGCGAGATCTGGGACGAGACCGATCCCCTCTCCACCGAGGTCGTGCACGAGCCCGATGGCACGTTGGTGCTTTCCGGCACGTACCCGGTACACGATCTCGCAGATCTCGATGTGGAGCTCCCCGACGGCGACTTCACCACGATCGCCGGCTTGGTCCTCGACCGCCTCGGTCGTTTCCCGACCAAGGGCGAGCAACTCGACATCGACGACTGGGCACTGACGATCCGCGACGTTGGGAAACACCGGATCACCCAGATCGCGTTGCGCCGACACGAACGGGTGGACGACGATCAACGGACGGTGGCAACCAACCAGTAGTGGTGGGGGTTGATGCCCTCGAACTCACGGTCGGCAGCCGCTCCACCGCTGATCCTGCTCTTCGGGTTCCGCCAGATCTCCACGTCGGTGATCAACGGAGCGAGCGGGCCGATCAACTCGTCGGGATGGAGCCGGTTCGCCTGCCAACCGAGCCGGGCGGCCAATCGGCGCTGCGACAGCCACGGCCCGAACTTGGGAATCCGGAACAGGCCTCGCACGATGCGACCGACCGGCAACAGCACGACGTCTTGCGCACTGCGCCCACGATAGTTGAGCACGATCTTGCCGCCCGGCCGGGTGATTCGAACGGCTTCGGAGGTCAGCTCGAGTGCGTCATCGGGGTCGCAGTGCTGCAACGTGATGTAGCTGAATGCGACGTCGGTGGAATTCGGGGCGAGATCGAGGGTGTGCCCGTCGGTGACATGGCTCGTCCTGAGGCGATCGACCTTGCCGTACTGACCGACGGTTTCGATGCATCGCTCGAGAAAACCTGCGTCGAGGTCACACGCAATCACCGTGTGGTACTCCCGAGTGAACGCGCACGTCATCCGGCCGATGCCGCAACCAATTTCGGTGAGCGTCTTCGTTTCCGGTGTGCGCCCATCAGCGTCGGGCCCACGCAGTCCGAACACCGTCAGGTACGACGGCACCTCGGAGTCACCGGTCGCAACGAACTGTTCGAGCGTGAGTTCCTGGCCCGTCTCGTTGTTGAACACCCAGCCGGTCGCCCGAACGACGTCGTCGCCGCTGGTTTGGCGCTCGCTGGTCTGACCGGCCGCTTTCCAGGGAACGAGTTGAGGTCGACGCGCCATGACGTCTGATTGTGCCAGAGCGGCCGTGGAAACGCGCAGCGGCCGAGTCGACGGGCCCAGTTATCGTGCCTGTCATGTCTGCAGCACTACGTGTCGGCGTCGTCGGAGCCACCGGTCAAGTCGGCGGTGTCATGCGACGGCTTCTCGACGAGCGCAACTTTCCGGTCAGCGAGATCCGGTTCTTCGCATCGTCACGCTCGGCGGGTTCCACCCTGCCCTGGAGGGGCCGTGACATCGTCGTCGAGGACGCCGAGACCGCTGACGTGAGCGGGCTCGACATCGCGCTCTTCTCTGCCGGGGCCACCTCCTCGCGTGCCCTCGCACCGAAATTTGCCGCCGCAGGTGCGATCGTGATCGACAACTCGTCGGCGTTCCGGATGGACCCGGACGTGCCACTGGTGGTCGCCGAAGTCAACGGCGAACTGGTTGCGAACCCACCGAAGGGGATCATCGCCAACCCGAACTGCACCACCATGGCATTCATGCCGGTCGTCAAGCCGTTGCACGACGCCGCCGGTCTCACCCGTCTCGTGGTGTCGACCTATCAGGCGGTGTCCGGTGGGGGGCTTGCCGGTGTCGATGAGCTCGACAAGCAGGTGCGCGATGTCGTCGACCGCGCGGTCGAACTCACCCACGACGGTGCGGCGATCGAGTTCCCGACCCCCACCAAGTTCGCGCGGCCGATTGCGTTCAACGTGTTGGCGATGGCCGGAGCGATCGTCGACGACGGCTCGTTCGAGACCGACGAAGAGCAGAAGCTGCGCAACGAGAGCCGCAAGATCCTCGACGTGCCGGATCTGCTCGTATCGGGCACGTGCGTGCGCGTGCCCGTGTTCACCGGGCACTCGCTCTCGATCAACGCAGAGTTCGAACGGCCGCTGTCGGTCGAGCGAGCCACGGAACTACTCGGCTCAGCACCCGGCGTGGAATTGTCGGACATTCCCACGCCCCTCCAGGCAGCAGGGCAGGATCCCTGCTACGTCGGACGTCTGCGCGCTGACGAAGGAGCACCTGCGGGACGGGGCCTGGCGTTGTTCGTGAGCAACGACAACCTGCGCAAGGGCGCCGCGCTCAATGCGATCCAGATCGCCGAACTCGTCCAGTCACGACACTGAACTTCCGCTCACCTCGCCCACATCCCCCGAAATTGCCCGGAATCGCGACGGTCAGCGTCACGATTCCGGGCAATTTCGGGCTGAGGGCTGGCTTGGGGGGAGCGGGCGTCAGCAGGCGCAGGGAATCGAAGCGCACTTTGGACACCCTGACGCGAACCGCTCGATCGCCTCATTGAGGTCGACCCCTTGTTGATTCGCAAGGGTGGCCACCCAGGCAACCACGTCGCCGAACTCGTGGACGCGTTCGGCGTGGGTTCCCTTCCGGACTGCTTGAGCGAGTTCGCCGACTTCCTCGGCGAGCCACGCCACCGTGGCGGAGACGCCGCGAGCTCGATCGCGATCACCGTAGGTTCGTTCGATCACATCCTGCAGCTCGGCGAAGTCCACCTCGACGACCGTAGCTGGCGGCGTCCACACCGAGGACGGCGTGGACGATCGAGCCCACACCGTGGGCTCGTGGTCGGGGTGAGAGGATTTGAACCTCCGGCCTCCACGTCCCGAACGTGGCGCGCTAACCAAGCTGCGCTACACCCCGTAGCGGCTGGCAATGCTATCCAGCGGTTGCGGGTTCTTCCTCCGCGGAATCCTGTTCGAGATCCGGCAGCGGAACCATCGGCTCCACGGGAGCGGCATCGACAGGCAACCCTTCGGTGTACGCACCTCCCGAGGCGACCGCGTCGGCAGCACGCCGGAGTCGCAGCGCATCGAGCGGCTTGATCAGCCAACCCTCGGCGCCGCAGCGGCGTGCCAGGTGCAGATCGGCGCTCCGATCGAGCAGCATCAGCACGGGCACGTGACCGACCACGCCGGCCGATTCGTCGAGCCGCAACGACATCGTCACCGCCATGCCACCCATCGACCCGATCTGGAGGTCGAGGATGGCCAGATCGGGCAGCCGTTCCTCCACCTGCTGAGCCACTGCGCGTCCCTCGCGGCAGACGGTGAAGTGGACGTCGTCGTCGCCGAGCGCAGCAAGCACCTCGTCGACAATCCAGTTGGCATCGGTGGCAAGCAGGATGTGCACGCCGAAGACGCTACCCGTCGACGGCAGGATGGTCGAAGAGGTGCGCAGTGATCACCTGCAACCCGTCCAGATCGTGGACGTCGGCACCGAGCAACGGGAGCACCACCACCGCATCGACCCCGACAACGTCGACGAGCGGAGCGATCTCGTCGAGTTCGAGTTCTCGGGCGGTCCGCAGCGTGGCCACGTTGTCCCACAGCACCGCCAAGGACTCGTTCCCTGCGTCGCTGGCGGCGGTGGCGCGGGCCGAAGCGTCAATGGCATCGCCGTCGCCGAAGGCCGGGTGGATCCGGTTGACGATCGCCGAGGTCACGCCGACGCCCTGGTCGACGAGCTGGTGTGCGAACCACACCGCTTCATCGATCGTGTCCCGGCGCGGCGATGCCACCACCACGAACGAGGTCGCCGGAGCCCGGATCAGCTCCATCACCTCGGTGGCGCGTTCGCGGAAACCGGTCTCCATCCCGGCAAACGCCTGGAAGAACGCCACGGAATCGGACAGCACCTCGGAGCCGACGACCTTGCCGATCGCCTTGAGAATCGGTTGGGTGGCCGTTCCCAGCACCCGCAAGCCGCCTTTGGTGGGCAGCATCAGCAAGCGGAACACCCGGTGGTCGAGGAACCGCGCGAGCACGCCCGGCGCCTCGAGGAAGTCCAGTGCGTTGCGGCTGGGCGGCGTGTCGACCACGACGAGATCGAACCGGTCGTCGCCGTGGAGGTCGTGGAGCGTCTCGGCCGCCATGTACTCCTGGGTGCCGCTCAACGCACCGGCCACGTTCCGATAGAGCGCGTTGGTGAGAATCCGCTCGACCTGATCGTCGGTGTCGGCGTGACGGCGAACCAGGCCGTCGAAGGTGGCTGCGGTGTCGAGCATCATCGCCCAGAGCTCGCCGCCCGTCGTCTCACCCAGCTCGATGCGTTGCGGTTCCGACGCAAGTCCGCCCTCCAGGCCGAGTGCGTCCGCCAGCCGGCGCGCCGGGTCGATCGTGACCACGACGGCCCGCCGGCCACGGCGAGCGGCTTCGAGACCGATCACCGCAGCGGTCGTGGTCTTGCCGACACCGCCCGAGCCACAGCAGACGATCACCGACGACGCGTCGATCACATCGCCTGATCGGCCAGCGGCGTGCACCCTTCCGACCCGCTGATCGGGGTCGTCCAGGCTCACCGCTGCGCTCCGAGCGTCCCGGCCAGTTCCTCGATGTCATCAGCGGTCAACCCCGCTGTCAGCCGAGCCGGCAGCGTCACCTTCGGGATCGGGAGTTCCGCGGCGAGGCGGGCCATCTCCGCAGCCTCCATCGCCCGGCGCGAACGTCGGAATGCCGCCGCATCGATCAGGTCGGCAGCCAGTGCGGGATCGAGATCGGCGACCGCAGCCACCGTGGCATCGGCGTCGGGGAGCGCGTCGCCGACATCGACGCCGTTGACCACCACGGGCCCGAGCTGGACGCCAACGTCATCCTCCAGCGAGAACGCTGTCTCGACCACTTCATTCACCGGCGTGGTCTCCGGCAAGGCGACCAGCACCACCTGACAGCGTTCGGGATCGTGCAGCATCGCCAGCACCTCGTCGGCCTGAGCACGAACCGGACCGGAACTGACGGCATCCGCCAATCCGGCCGCTGCGGTGAGAAACGTGATCGCATGGCCGGCAGCGGGGCCGTCGACGACGATCAGGTCGTAGGCCCCCGATCGTTCGAGCTGCTTGATCTTGCCGAGCACGACGATGTCGTCGATCCCCGGCGCTGCGGTACCCACGACGTCGATCACACCCGTGCGATTGAGCCGCTTGGCGA
Organism: Ilumatobacteraceae bacterium; assembly: GCA_963793335.1. Classification (GTDB taxonomy): domain Bacteria; phylum Actinomycetota; class Acidimicrobiia; order Acidimicrobiales; family Ilumatobacteraceae; genus Sva-07. Next base: position 120,138 of record CAWBZS010000027.1, read on the forward strand.
TGCGTGCGAAACCGTGGTCGCGCAGGTATTCATCGAGCGCGTCCGGTGCCGAGATCGCGAGCACCTCGATGCCTGGCACCAACGTGGCGAGCGTGGGTTTGCCATCGAGTTCGACCACCAGCACCCGCTGTCCGGCGTTCGATGCCGCACGGGCGATCACAGCCGTTACCGTGGTCTTTCCGACACCGCCCTTGCCCGCCACCACGACGACGCGGGCAGCAGTCAGCGACTGCAGCGGGAACTGTTCTACTGGAGGCACCTGTGCGAAGACTAGCGATTGGCCTGCTCACGCTGATGGCCGGGCTCACGTTGCTCGCTGCGCCCGCTGGTGCCCAGGACGAACCGATCGACGACACGACGGGCTCCGCCGCAGCCGACATCGGTCGGATCGACGTGCTGCAGGTGAGCGGCTTCGTCGATCCGATCCTCGTCAACGAGATCGAATCGGCGATCGAACGTGCCGATCAGGAGGGGTCGCAAGCGCTGATTCTGCAGGTCAACAGCGACGGCACCGTCGTCGATGACGATGTCGTCGAGGACCTGCTGGTGCAGGTTGCCAACGCCCCGGTCCCCATCGGGATCTGGATCGGTCCGAGCGGTGCGCGTTTCTACGGCCCCGCAGCGCAGATGCTCGCCGTGGCCGACGTCACCGGGATGTCCCCAGGCTCCCGAGTCGGCTACCTCGGGGTTCCCCTCGACCCAGCCGGACTGCCCGAGGGTGCGTCGGTCGACTTCGGCATCGCCGAGGAGCGCCTCCGAAACGGTTCGCTCGGGCTCTCCGACGCCCGTGCGCTCGATGTGTTCAAGCAGCGCATCGACGACGAAGGGATCCCGACAATCACCAACATGGTGGCAGCCATGGACGGCTACGAGGAGAACGGCGTGGTGCTCGTCACCACCGAACTGAACGTGCTCGACGACGGCTCCACTCGCCTCGACACCGTGTCCGTCGTTCGGTTCTCCAAGCTCAGTCTGATCGACCAGTTGTTCCACACCGTTGCCAGCCCGCCGGTGGCGTATCTGCTGCTGCTCACCGGGTTGGCCCTGCTCGTGTTCGAGTTCTTCACCGCTGGCGTCGGCATCGCCGGTGCCGTCGGCGCGGTCTGCACCGTGCTCGCGTTCACGGGACTCGCCGTGCTTCCGACGCGCACGTGGGCGGTGGTCCTGATCGCGCTCGCCATGATCGCGTTCTCGATCGATGTCCAAGTGGGGATACCGCGGTTCTGGACCGGTGTCGGAATCGTGCTCGTCGTGATCGCCAGCTGGTTCCTGTTCGAGCCGGTTCCCGGCGCGTCGATGCGCCCATCGTGGCTCGCGCTGATCGCCGGCATCGGCGGCATCTCGTTGACGTTCATCGTCGGCATGCCCTCGATGGTCAGAACCCGCTTCGCCACCCCGACGGTGGGCCGCGAGTGGATGATCGGCAAGCAGGGCATCGCTGTCGAGGCCATCGACCCCGAGGGACTCGTCGAGGTCGATGCGGCCACCTGGCGCGCACGGACCAACCGGGCCACGCCCATCGCCGCTGGCGACCCGATTCGTGTGGCTGCGATCGACGGCGTGACCCTGGATGTCGAACCGCTGGAAGGCGCGGCACGCGACTATCGCGAGATGCGCAAGAAAGACGGCGACGCTCAGACGTCGACCCCCGCTGATTCGGCCGACTCAGCCGCCGGCACCACACCCGCCGACGCCCCCTGACCTCCCGTTCGGCAACCGAGCGATGAGTTTCCGCGCGCACAGGCCGCGCGCAGACTCATCGCTTGCGAACGGCCGCACCGAGCGATGAGTTTCCGCGCGCACAGGTCGCGCGCAGACTCATCGCTCTTGGGTGGGGAGGCGAGGGCCGGCGATGCGGAGGTCGTCGCGGCGGCGGGTGACTCCCCGGGCGTCCAGTTCGGCCACCAACGGCAAGGCGTACTTCCGGCTGGCACCAGTGGCATCACGGAACTGCGCGACCGTGAACCCCGCCGGAGCCTCGGCGAGCAGCCCCGCGGCAACCAACCCGGCGGCGTCGATCGTGTCGGCGTGAAAGTGCACACCCTCACGGACCACCACATGACCGCGACGCACGAGCTCGCGTAGCTCGCCCCGGTCGACTCCATCCGGCTGGGGGGGAGCGAATCCGCCGGCGAGCAACTCATCAAGGTACGGGTGATCAGCCACCGGGTCGACCGCGTCGGCCGGGCGAACGGTCGCCGCATCGACCACCACCTCGTCGAGGGTGGCAAGCACCGCCCGTTCGCGTGCATCGAACGCTGCCACGTCGAGGCCGGTCGGGCCCGCTGCATCGACGCGCGCCATGACGGCGTCGCGCATCGCCGCCAGTTCGTCGTCGGTCGTCAACCACTCCCCGACGGTGGGTATCACCTGCTCGCCGGTCAACTGTTCGACGTCGGCCGCGGTGACCCATCCCCGCTCGCGCACCACCCGCTCGACCGTCCGATCGGGCGCTGCCCGAGATGCACGCAGTATCGGGTCGATGTCGAGCACCACTCCCCCGCCGACCGTTTCGTCGCGCCCCGACTCCCGAAGCACGAACCGGTCGCCAGGCAACAGCGGCAACCGCTCGGGGAGGAACACCCGAATCGCGCCGGTCGCGCCCGGAGCGATGGTCTCGGTGCCGAGCACTCGGACCTTCACGGGATACTCCCCGGAGCCGAAGTAGGCCACGAACGCCCCGCGTCGCGACACCTCGTGGTCGAGAGCCTCGAGCACCTCCACCGAGGCATCGAGCCGATCGGTGCCGCGCCACTGCGACGCGAGCACCACGGCGTGGCCCCGCCCGAGCTCGTGGTGGTCGATGCCGGCGAGGTTCACTGCGACACGGTTGCCCGGGCCGATGTCGTCCACCACGCGTCCTGCCGTCTGCAACCCCCGAACCCGAGCGGCGCGACCTGCGGGTTCGATCTGCACGCTCTGGTCCACGCCGAGCCGTCCACCGGTGAGGGTGCCGGTCACGACGGTGCCGCTGCCCTTGGCGGCGAACACGCGGTCGACCCACAGACGCGGTCGACCCACGTCGCCAGCCCCGTCACTGCGTTCGATCAGCCCATCGAGCTCTCCACGAAGTTCCTCGATCCCCACTCCAGTCGTCGACGACACCGCAACCACGGGAGCGTCGGCCAGGAACGTCCCGGCGACGTGATCGGCGACATCCATGTGGGCCAGCTCGGCCAGGTCGTCGTCGACGAGATCGATCTTGGTGAGCACCACGATGCCGCGCTGCATCCCGAGCAGCTCGACGATGCGCAGGTGTTCCTCGGACTGCGGCTTCCACCCTTCCGTGGCTGCGACCACGAAGAGGCAGGCGTCCACCCCGCCGACACCGGCCAGCATGTTGCGCAGGAAGCGCACGTGACCCGGCACGTCAACGAAGCTGACCTCCGCGCCGCTCGGCAGCGTGGTGTGCGCGAAACCGAGATCGATCGTGAGACCGCGCTGTTTCTCCTCGGCGAGGCGATCGGGGTCGGTGCCGGTGAGTGCAAGCACGAGTGACGACTTGCCGTGATCGACGTGGCCGGCGGTGGCGACGACCGTCACGACACGTCGGCGCTCGCGGCCAGCAGCGCGTCGATGACGGCCGCATCGTCGGCCGGTGCGACCGACCGGAGGTCCAGCATCGTTCGGTCGTCGCGCGAGCGGGCGATCACCGGTGGATCGTGGCGGCGCAGTGCGGCGAGCACATCGCCATCGACCTCGACACCGTGCGACGCCATCGTGACCCCCGGCGCCGAACCGGCACCCGGCAGCGACTCCATCGGGGCAGCGACAGCGGACGGATGCACATGGGAGACCGCCGCGACGATGGCATCGGCTCGTTCGCGCAGGGCTCCGATGGGCGTGGCGACCATCGCCCAGAACGCCACATCGGTGCCAGCGCGCTTGTCGAGGTAGGCCAACGCGGTGTCTTGCAGCGCGGCGAGCACGAGTCCGCCGGGCCGAAGTGCACGGGCGAGCGGATGCCGCTGGCAGCGTGCGACCAGGTCGGCCCGGCCGGCGATGATGCCCGCTTGCGGACCGCCGAGGAGCTTGTCGCCGCTGAAGGTGATCAACGCTGCGCCGTCCGCCAGCGTCTGCACTGCCGCAGGCTCTCCGGCCAGCCAGGCGGGCGGGGCTCCTCGAAGCCACGGGCAGGTGGCGTCGAGCAGTCCGCTGCCGATGTCGGCAACCACGGGCACGCCAAGCGCAGAGAGCTCCGCAACCGACGTCTCCTCGACGAATCCTTCGACCCGGTAGTTGCTCGGGTGCACCTTGAACAGCAGTGCGGCGTCGACGTCGGGTCGCTCGATCGCTCGGCGGTAGTCGTCGACCCGGGTGCGGTTGGTGGTGCCGACGTCGACGAGCCTGGCTCCCGACTGCTCCATCACCTCGGGGACACGGAACGAGCCGCCGATCTCGACGCTCTCCCCGCGGCTGACGGGCACATCTCGCCCTGCAGCCAGCGCGGCGAGCACGAGCATCACCGCTGCAGCGTTGTTGTTGACGACCATCGCCGCCTCTGCCCCGCACAGGCGCGCCAGCAACTGGCCAACGGCGGTCTGTCGAGATCCTCGAGCACCCGTCGCGAGATCGAACTCGACCGTGAACGCTGCGGCATCCTGATGATGCTGCAGCGGGGCGCGACCCAAGTTGGTGTGCAACAGCACACCGGTGGCGTTGATCACCGGGGTGAGCAGCGACCGTCGGTAGGCCTCCGCCTGTGCGGCCGCCGACTCGACATCGCCGGAGTCGATGGCGCGACGGGCGATGTCGACACAGATCGGGTGAGGGAGCCCGGACGATGCCAGCGACCTTGCGAGCGTGTCGACGGATGGCGGACGCTGCCGGTCGGTCGATGCGCTCATCGGCTGGATCCTACGGGCATCACCGAAACCTGATCGAGTGAAGCTGGGTCCAGACAACGATCAGCCCGCACCCAGGCGAGCCGGGTGCGGGCTGATCGGAGACTGCGATCGCTGGTGATCAGGCGTCGGGGAGCTTGTCGACGGCGTCCTTGGCCGCCTCAGCGCCCTGCTGCACCTTGGCGCCGTGCTCGCCGGCCTTGTCGTCGACGACGTCGGCTGCCTTGTCGATGCCCTGCTTGACCTGGGTCTTGTTGCCACCCAGCTTGGACTTGATGCTGTCGAGCATTCCCATGTTGTTTCTCTCTTTCGTTGACTACGGCGGTGGAACGTACCCGCACCAATCCGAGTTCGCTCTGGCCCGGTCGACAACTCATGCGGGCAACACCGCAGCGGCCCTCGCCGCGTCGAGCACCGCGACGCCGTGAGCGAGCGCTGAACGTTCCCACTCGGCGTCGTCGGGCGTCGAGCCGCAGCGATGGTCCCAGACGATCCGTGCATGCTCCGGATTCGATCGATCACCGTGGAGGTGCACCCAGTGCTCGGCTCGTTCGTTGATGATCATTCGGGTGTCGGACCTCGTGCCGAGTTCCATCGTGACCGTTCTCCATGTGGCGCCGGGGACGACGTCGGCGAGCCCGGCAGCAATCTGGCCGTGCTTCGGCCCGGTGGAGGCATCGGGTGATGCGGTGCACTCCACCTGCGCATCGCCGAACACGGTGCGCAGCCAGGCGTCGTCCGGATCGCCGGGTGCCGAATGCGACAGCATGGTGTACGTCCCGAACGGGCCATGGCCAGTGTGCAGATCGAGCACGAGCACCTCGTCGACGCCAGCGAGGTGATCGCCGACGATCGTCGCCAGGATCCTGTTCGACTCCTCGGTGCGATCACCACCAAAGTACAGCCCGTCGGGGTGGGTGTACTGACCTTCGCTCACCGCCGACTTCACCCACGGGTACCCGCGTTCCTCGATCAGCGCACGAGTGACGTCGAGCAGCGACTCGGCGGTCGGCGGATGCACACCGCCGGGGACGAGATGCGGGTGCAGGATCTCGTAGCCAGGGTTGTCCGGAACCTCGGTGCGCGCGTCGCGGCCCCAGTTTCGATTGAGGTCGACGTTCGACTCGTTCTGACGCCGCCAGTACGACATCCCCCAGGGGTTGACACCGTGAATCATCACGATCGAGGCATCGTCGGGGAGCCCCGGGTCCGTACCGAGGGCCCACCGGTCGATCGCGTCGCACATCAGCGCCGACGACGAGAACCCCTCGTCGCCGTGAACACCCGCCATCACCAGGAGCGCTCGTCTCGGGCTCGACGAACCGAACGAGCACACGTCGATGGTGAGTTGTTGACCGTGGAGCCCGGTGGCCTCGATGGGGTGGACCCCGAATGTCGCACCGGCATTCGTGACGCTCCATCGGAACCGTTCGCGGCACTCGTCATAGGTCAGCGGGAACCGATCGGCACGCATGGAGCGACGGTAGCGACCGACGTGTGCTGGAGCGGGCACCGTACGACCGCTCCCTGTGAGTGCGCGGGCGAGGTCCCTCCGGCTGGCGGTATCGTGTCGTGTGTCGTGACGACACAACGAGAACTGGACCTGCGATGAAGAGCTGGTGGCGAGCGGTCATCAGCTATCCGCCCACCTGGATCGCCGCCGTCGTGCTCGGTGTCACGGTGTGGGCGATCGTCAGCCTGCTCGATCCCCCTGGGTTCCTCGTCGGCGTACTCGTGGCGCTCTCGGTGGTGGCCATCGCAACGTGGCCGCTCACGATGTCCGCGACCGGCACCCTGGCGAACTTGCAGTTCGAGATCCCTCGCGTCGAGGAGGTCGACCCCGACGAACTCGCTCAGCTCGAAACCGAACTCGCGGCACTCACCGACACCCAGCCCTTGGAGCAACTCGCTGCGCTGCAGCAGAAGCGCCAAAGCCTCATCAACGTCCTCCAACGACGCCTCGATTCGGGGGAACTCACCTACTCGCGCTACCTGGCCACGTCTCAGCAGGTCTTCAACTCGGCGCTGCACAACCTGCACGAGGTCGCCGTGTCGTACGAGAGCATCAGCTCGATCGACGAGGGCTACATCGATCGTCGCCTCGCTGAGCTGGCCGGGGACGACAGCGACGACCCGTCCGCGGCCCGCGAGCGCGAGACCCTCGAGTCGCGACGCAACATCCGCACGAGCCAGCGGCGCCGCATCGCTCAGCTCCTCGCCCAGAACGAGTCGGCGCTCACCGCACTCAATCGCACCACCACCGCACTCGCCGACGTCCCGATCGGCAAACGACCGGAAGACGCCGACGCGGCCATGGCGGCACTCGAACAGCTCGCCGACCGTGCCGGCGACTACGCACTGTGACCATCGTCGCCGGCCCAGGCGCCCACCACTCGACCACCCGGAGGAACATCCCGTGACCGACAATCAGCAATCCACCCAGACGACGTCACCCGGCAGCGCCCCGGTCCTCGCGCTCGACCTGAATGTCGAGGCCGCGAAGGCCGAGATCGTCGTGCCCGAGCCAGACCCCACCGACGAGTTGCGTGCCCAGGCCGACGCCCAAGTGGCTCAGCTGCTCACCATCGATCCGACCGACGACGGGGCCCGCACCGCCGCCCGTGACGCCGTCGATGCAATGGGCCGCGACCTGCAGACCCGCTCGGCCACGCGCAGCAAGATGCTGCAGGCCCCGCTTCGTGACATCTCGCAGAACTCCGAGGACGGAGGCGAGGTCGCCAAGTCGCTGTCCGATCTGCGCATCGAGGTGGAGCAACTCGACCCGACGGGCCTCGACACCGAGGCTGGATGGTTCACCCGAGCGATCGGCAAGATCCCCGGCGTCGGCACACCGCTGAAGCGCTACTTCATGCGCTACGAGAGCTCCCAGACGCAGATCGACGCCATCGTGCAGTCGCTGGAGAAGGGGCGCGACCAGCTCAAGCGCGACAACATCACGCTCGGCGACGACCAGAAGCAGATGCGCGAGCTCACCCACGCGCTCGCCGACCAGATCGCGCTCGCCCAGGCGCTCGACGCATCGGTGGTCGACAAGCTGGCCACCGAGATCACCGCTGACGACCCGCGCCGCAAGTTCGTCGAGGAGGACATCCTCTTCGCGCTCCGTCAACGAACGCTCGACCTGCAGCAGCAGCTGGCCGTCAACCAGCAGGGTGTGCTGGCGATCGAGATCCTGATCCGCAACAACCGAGAGCTGATCCGTGGTGTCGACCGGGCCCTTGACGTCACGATCAGCGCGCTGCAGGTGGCGGTCACCGTTGCACTTGCGCTCGCTCACCAGAAGATCGTCCTCGACAAGATCGAGGCGATCAACACCACCACGTCGTCGATGATCGCCGGCACCGCCGAGCGCCTCAAGACCCAGGGCACTGCGATCCATCAGCAGGCCTCGAGCACCATGCTCGACATGGAGGCGCTGAAGACCGCCTTCGCCGACATCGACATCGCACTCGACGAGATCTCCCGCTATCGCCGCGAGGCGCTGCCCACCATGGCGGGCACGATTCTCGAACTCGATCAGCTCACCGCCGAGTCCGAGGCGGCGATCAGCCAGATGGAGAGCGGCAGGTCGGCCACCGACCGCCTCGACTCCGGCGACACCATCGACGTCGGCGACATCACGTCGAAGGGCGAGTCCACATGACCCGGGGACGAACCGTCGCCAAGCTCGCGGCGACCACGCTCATCTTCGCTTTCGTGGCCGCGGCCTGCGGGCTGACGACCGAAGAGACCAGCGAACCGCTCGACCCGGCAGCCGCGACCGAGCGGCTGGACGAACTCGCCGACGACATCGGCTGGCTCGACGACCCGGTCAGCCGAAGCGCCTCGATTCCACCTCCGACCGGAGCCAACCTGGCCAACACGCTCCCCCCGCTCGACGAATTCGAGATCGTCGTGCCCGAGAATGGGCGGGCCGACGGTGTGGTCGAGATCTGGGCGTCCACCGAGAAGTCCGGCTCGGACACCGACGGTTGGATGACCGAGGTGGCCACCGCGTTCAATCGTGAGGGTTTCACCCTGTCCGACGGCTCACCGGCGTCGGTGGACCTCCGGCGCATCGCCTCCGGCACCGGCTATCAGTACATCGCACAGGGCGAAGAGTTGCCTGATGCGTTCTCGCCGTCGAACGAACTGTGGATCGAGATGGCCGGCGAATTCGAGACGATGACCGAAGTCCGTCCGCAGATGGTCCCCAATGTGGCCGGCATCGTGATGAAGACCGAGACCGCTGACGAACTCCGGGCAAACTACGGCGAACTGACTGCGGAGAACCTGGTCGATGCCGTGATCGCCGGCGAACTCGTGATGGGCTACACGGACCCGTTCGCATCGAGTACCGGTCTCAACTTCCTGCTCACCGTGCTCGACTCGATCGCCGACGGCGACCAGAGCCAGCTGACCTCACCCGACGTGGCCAGCGTCTTCGAGCAGTTCCAGCGCCAGGTGCCATTCGTGGCCCTGACCACACTGCAGATGCGCGACTCGGTCGAGAACGACACCGGCACGCTCGACACCTTCGTGATGGAGTGGCAGACCTATGCCAACACCGACTCGCTGCAGTCCGGGTTCGAGTTCATCCCGTTCGGGGTGCGCCACGACAACCCGCTGTACGCCGTGGGCGACCTCACCGCAGCCCAGGACGAGACGCTGGAGCTGTTCGCCCAGTTCGCCGAACGCCCCGAATATCAGGAGCTGGCAACCGAGTTCGGGTTCGACCCGCCGGAGTACACGCCGACGATCGAAGCGCCGTCGGGTGCAACGCTGATCGACGTCCAGAACGTCTGGAAGGACAAGAAGGATGGTGGCCGCCCGGTGGCGACGGTGTTCGTCGTCGACGTCAGTGGCTCGATGGAAGGCACCCGGATCCAGTCGGTACGCAACGCCATGGTGTCGGCGCGAGAGTTCATCAAGCCCGAAACCCAGGTCGGTGTCGTCGAATTCAACGACACCGCGACCAAGCGTCTCGACATCGCCGAGTTCGACCTCAATCAGCAGGGCCGGTACGCGGCGATCGCCGAGGATCTCGCCCCCGGCGGCGGCACGGCGATGTACGACGGCATCGTGCTGGGCTTGAAGATGTTGGAGGACCAGCGGGCGGCCGACCCCGACCTCAAGACATTGCTCGTTGTACTGACCGACGGAGAAACCACCGACGGCTTGCGTTTCGAGGACGTCGACGAGACGATCGCCGGGCTTCGGATCCCGGTGTACACCGTTGGTTTCGAAGCCGACCTCGACGAGCTCGGCCGCGTGTCGTCGCTGGTCGAAGCCGCCAGCATCGATGCCAGCGAAGAGGACGTCGAGTTCAAGATCGCGGCGCTGTTCAACGCCGGTGGCTGATCGATCGGTTCGCCCATGAAGCCGCTTGCCATCTGGCTCGCAATCGTCGCCGTCGTCTTCGGCGGGTACGCCGCCGTGACGATCGCGTTGCAGGAGACCGACCGCGTGTTCGTGTTCGTGGACGCCTCACAACCGATGGAACTGCTCGATTCCGAGATCGTCGTCGAACTCGATCGCATCGACGACCGCGACGATGCCGAATTCGCGCTCGCCCGCGGGCAGGATCGCAGTAGCGAACTCGTGCACAGCTGGCAGACAGATCTGCGATGGGCGACCACACCGTTGTTCGCGCCGTGTTCGTTCGAGTCGATCGACACCTTTGCCGAGGCAAGCGATGCCGACGACAAGATCCTGATCACCACCGCCGGCTCGTGTGACACCAGCGCGCTCGCCGACTGGGAGATCATCGAACTCACACCCTGAGCGATCGCGCAGGGCGGATGGTCCGCATAACCTCGACGACGTGAGCCTTCCTGTTCCGATCGTCCAACTCGACCCTGAGCTGCCGCTTCCCACCTACGCACACGACGGCGATGCCGGGCTCGACCTGTTCGCCCGGGAGGATGCATGCCTTGCGGCGGGTGGCGGGCGAACGCTCGTGCCCACCGGCATCTCGATCGCCATCCCCATGGGGCACGGAGGGTTCGTGCTCCCGCGCAGCGGCATGGCGATGAAGCACGGGATCAGCGTGGTCAACGCGCCCGGGCTCATCGACGCCGCCTACCGGGGCGAGGTCAAAGTCGTGCTGATCAACACCGACCCGACGAGTGACTACGAGGTGCATCGCGGCGACCGCATCGCCCAGTTGGTGATCCAACGGGTCGAGTCGGTCGCCTGGCAGCTGGTCGACTCACTCGACGGCGTCGATCGCGGAGGCGGCTTCGGTCACTCGGGTCGCTGACCGCCGGCCGATCATCGGTTCGTTCACTCGAGGAGGTCGGCGTCTGCGCAGGTCGATGGCGCCGTGATCGGATTGCACCTGGCCACCGCATCGCCCGGGAACTCGACCACGTACGGGCTGTCGAAATACTCGCTCGGCACGTAGTAGTCGGTACTGAGGTACTGCGCCCCGCTCGAGAACGCCACGTCACGACGGGTGGTGTCGTTGTTGCGGGCGTCGTCGGTGGGCGAGTCGGTTCTCGTGCGGATCAGGTAGCCGTCGAGCGCGGCCTGCTCCAGATCCGGATTGGTCGGATCATCGAACTGCACGAACGCAGCATCGGGCAGCCCAGGTGTGCCATTGGTGAAGATCGGGCGACCCTCGATGCTCGGCGCGTCGGCGACATACATGTCGCGGATGCGGCCACGATCGGTCATCGTGAACAGCACCTGACCCCGGGTCGCGTCCACCGTGGGCCAGCCGGTCGTGCGCACCGCCTCCTCGAGCGTGGCAGCGTCGCCCCGCACATCGTCGGGCTCGATCATCTGCTCCTCGGTGAACACCGAGCGGATCTCAGCGTCGAGGTCGTCGAGCAGTTCCGGCGTCATCTCGATCGGCACCGCCCACGGCAGGTCGATGTCGAGTTCGAGGCCCGCCTCGGCAGCGGCGTCGACCACGGACTGCTCCTTCATCTCGATCATGATCATGATCGGCACATGGTTCGAGTTGGCCGTCGACCAGTCGCGGATCTCGGTGAGGCAGGCAATCAGGGTGAGACACGTCGTGGCGTAGTCGAAATCCTGCGTGTGCAGCACCTTGAAGCCGGGCTCGTCGAGTTCGGCCAGGCCCGACGCCGGTTCGAGCCCCACGACGGGATTGGCTGCACGATTCGCGTACAGGCCACCGTCCGGATCGGCGAACACGTCGATCTCGACCTGGCGAATTCCGTGGTCGCCGAGTTGCTCGGCGAGCGGGAGGTGCGAGTACTCGATGCTGGCAGCGAGCTCGGGCGACAGGCCGGCGATCCCCGCGAACAGCGCGGGCTCGGGGATCAGGTGGTAGCTGTTGTGCGACCCGATCACCTGCACGTGGTTGATGTCGACCTCGTCGACCACGACCGTCGTGGTCGTCTCGACAGCGGTGGTCGACGGAGCCGTTGACGCCGTGGTGGCCGCTGCCGTGCCCGAGGCGGACGCTGCGTCCGTCGCCACCGGCGACGACGTTGCCGCATCGGACCCGCCGCACGCGGCGAGCAACCCGAGACCCACCAGGGTTGCTCCGCGACGTCTCCCTACGCTGCACATCGGGCGAGTATGGCTGTTCTGACCGTGTTCTGCCCGATCGCAGAGCCAGCGGCGGCGCCGTCATCCCCAAGCGAACACGGGTTGTTCGAAGTCGACGACGCGCTCGTTCAGGCGTCCATCGAGCGCGACCCAGCGGAACTGAACGAGCAACGCTCCGGTCGGCGCATGGATCAGATCGCCACCGAGTGGCACCTGAACGACGGGACGGTCGCTCTCGGGGATCGTGACGAACCGGGGTGAGTCGTCACGGGTCAACTGATGGAGTCCGATCCGGTACGCCGCCAGCACTTCGGCGGGCGCAGGAACCACCTCGACCTCGGCGCCGCCCCACACCACGACGGGGGTGATCACATAGCCCGAGCGGGTGGCGTAGTCGTCGAGCATGCCGAGCACCGACTCGCCGCCGACGTCGACGCCCACCTCCTCGTGGGTCTCGCGCAGGGCGGCGTCGATGGCGGATTCGCCCGCATCGAGACGACCACCGGGGAGCGCCCACTGCGACGCATGCTTGTTGAGCCCAGCACTTCGCCGGCAGAGCACGAACGATGCTCCACCTGCGACGTGCGCCATCCGGCCGTCGAGGTCGGAGACGTCAGCGGGGATCACCGACAGATCGTCGGCGGTCGCACGGTACGGGTCGACGGTGTCGGAGCCGGTGACGGAGTCGACGAGCAGGATCGCCACAGCAGCGTGGCGGCGCCCGTCCAGCGGCAGTTCGAGACGGTCATGGCGATCGAGGTTGCCAACGATCGTCGACCGCAACTCGTCGGTCAGTTCGATGGTTCGATCGCTGGCTCGGTGGTCGCTTCGGAGGGGATCGTGGTGGTCGATGCCAACACTGTGGCAGCCAGCGCAGTACTGATCGGCACCGAAGCGACCAAGCCGATCGAGCCGACGAGCGCCCGCACGATCTCCACCGCCACCACCTCGCGGGTGGCCACCGAGCCGAGGCTCTGTTGTGCCTCGCTGAACAACAGCAGCAGCGGCAGTGACGCTCCGGCGTAGGCCAGGAACAGCGTGTTGACGGTGGACGAGATGTGG
>CAWBZS010000028.1:0-11921 GCA_963793335.1 Ilumatobacteraceae bacterium
ACGACGACCCCTTCGGGAACGTCGTAGTGGTTCAGGCGGAGCACATCGATCGAGTGATCCGTCGATCGACCGATGTGGTCAGCGGGAAGACCCAGCGCAACCGAGAAGATCTCGGTCATCCGCCGCGCCACGGACCCGGCTGCTGCGAACCACACCTCGACATCTCGCCGGAAATCGATACTCCCGTCGAAACTCGGCCAGATGTTCTCGGCGTAGATCTCCGGATCGAGCGTCTGGTCGGGGAAGTCGGACATCGCCGAACCCACGTTGAACGCCTCGAAGAGATCATCCGGTGAGACGACCCCGAGGCTGTAGCTCAGCCGTTCGGAACGAGGTGGCGTGTAGCCCCGGTTGATCGAGGGCCGAGGCGGAACCCAGCGCTGTTTGACCGGGCCTGCGAGCGCGAAGAATCGATCGATCGCCGCAACGAGGCGGCTCACAGCCCCGTCGACGCCGTGTCCGGTGATCTGCATGAAACCGACGCGCCGGCATGCATCGTCGACCGACGCGGCGATCGCCGTCACGTTCCGCTGCGCTGCCGTCGGCCCAGTCGCCGATGTCGATCATCGGCACGGTTGATGTCATGTCGGCTTCGTTGTTCCTGGTCTCGCGTATTCGTCGTTCACCATCGGGCTACCTGACGACGCTCGGCGACAGTGGGAGGCTGGCCGACACCGTTCGTCTGGTGACGCCCTTCGAGATCGACAACCGATTCGGTCCAGCGACGGCGACGAGATTGAGATCGTCGAGGACTCGACCCATCCGCCACCCCGCTTGCGGAAGCCGTTCGCGCAACAGGTACCCGGGAGCGACGGCGAGGTCAGCGGATCGGAGGTCACGGACCGAGAACGTGTTGCCCTCGACCAGCTCGACCGGATCGTCATCGCCGAACAGCACTGCGGATCCCTCGACGTCGTCGGCGACCACGAGCAGCGTTGTGCCCTCGGGCACCAGCCGGAGCGCGACGTCGACCGCGAGCCGTGCATCCTCGCGCTTCCAGGGAATCCGAACGTCGTCGAGTCCGAGCACGACTCGCTCCCACGGCCGGACGACATGCACCGCCATCGTCGGCACCGGGCTGCGGCGGCCGATGTCGTCGATGTCGCTGCCGAGCAGATAGTCGGCGGCGAACCTCGGCCCGGACCACGAGAGCATCAGCATCGATGCGCCCTGTTCCTCGGCGAGGTGCAGGGTGCCCGACCCGAACGAATCTGCGAGCCGGACGATGCCGTCGGCGTCGTAGCCGTGCCCGGCGAGCGCGTCGACCGATGCCCCGATCCGAGCGCTGGACGCATCCAGTTGCCCCTCCTGGGCAACGAGATAGGGAACGACGAGCCCGGCGTCTTTGTGCGTCAGCAGACCCGCGAGAGCAACGAACGTGTCGAGGTCTGATCCTTGGTCGCGTACGTCGACCAGCACGGTGGCGCCGATCGGTGGGATCTCGTCGGTGTCGCGTGGGACCCGACCTGCGAAGTAGCGGGTGCCGTAGGAGGTCAGCAATGCGGTGACCACGATGGCGATCACCGAGGCGTTGACCACGATCTGTTCGAACATGCCGAGACTCAGACCGACCTGGGCGATCGCCAGCGTCGATGCAGCTTGACCGAACGACAGCGACGACATCAACCCCGTTTCGGCGAACGAGAACCGGAAGATCCGCGACGTCACGAGTGCAGCGGCCGTCTTGCCGACGACCACGAACATCGTGAAAATGAGTCCGAGCAACAGCGTGTCCCGGTCGACCAACAACGCCGGGTCGATGTTGAGGCCGATCGACACCAGGAAGGTCGGCACGAAGATCGCGGCGCCGACGAACTCGAGTCGCTCCATCAACGGTCCATTCGTCGGGATCAACCGGTTCATTCCGAGTCCGGCGAGGAACGCTCCGATCAGTCCTTCCACGCCACCGAGCAATGCAACGGCCGCACCCGCTGACATGCCGGCGAGCGCGAAGACGAATCGCTGCATCCGAGATCGACCGATCGTCACGAAGAAGCGCTGGGTGACCTTCGGGAGCAGCCACAGGCAGAACGCTGCCAGCAGCGGCAACGCCAACCAGAGCGGCAGCTTCGGGTCGGGTGTCGTCGGTTCGATCTGGCCCTGGACGAACTCGTTGGCCACTCGGGCGAACGTGTCGTCGAGCGGGTCCAACTCGATCACAGCAGTCGCTGTCACGACGGCAAGCACGGTGAGCGACAGCAGGTCGGCAACCACGCCAGCAGAGACCGCTGCGCTCACCGCCCGGTTCTTCTGGAGACCGGCGGCCTGCACCTCCGGATACGCAACCAACGTGTTCGACGCCCACATCGCACCCATGAGCGCAGCGGCGAGCAAGCCCACATCGAAGACGAAGCCGACGACGAGCAACGTGATCGTGAACGGGATGATGAACCCCAGCAACCCGTAGGAGACGGCGCTGCGACGATTCGCATTGAACGCCTGGATGTCGAACGTGGCGCCAGCGAGGTACATCAGGTACAGCAGCCCGATGGCCCCGAGCGCGGTGACCAAACCGTCGGCCGGCAGCCAATTGAGCACGAACGGACCGAACAGCGCACCACCGAAGATCAGCCCGACGATGCCGGGGATCCGGAATCGTTCGGCGATCGCCGGACCCAGGATGACGACGACCAAGAGGATGAGGAACGTCACCTCGACCGATCCGATCAGCACTGGCGACCCCCACGCATTCGCCAACAGTGCCACATGCACAGCCGGGTTCGGGCAGTGACGTCGACCACGTTCACCGTCGTGGCACGACTCGAAGGTTTCACCGCGGTCGTCGGGGGTGGACACAGCGGTTTCGGTGAGGCGATCAGTCGGACGTTTGCGGGCAACGGCGCAACCGTGGTCGTCGCCGGGCGGCGATCCGACGAGGTCGAGACCGCCGCCCGAACCCACAATGGAATCGGGGTGACCTGCGACATCACCGACGACGGTCAGGTCAGGGCACTCGTCGCAACTGCGCTCGAGCAGACCGGTCGGCTCACGCATTCGTGAACTGCGCCGGCTTCGAGCAGTCGACCCCGATCGCGGACCTCACGCCGGACCGCTTGAGCGAGATGCACGCCGTGCAACTGCACGGTGCGCTCTACTGCATGCGCCACGCCGGCAACGCCATGCGCGACACCGGTCGAGGCGGATCGTTCGTGTCGATCAGTTCGCTCACTGCGCACAATCCGGCCGTCGGGCTCGCTGCCTACGCGAGTGCGAAGGCAGGCGTCGAATACGCCGCGAAGATCGCGGCCGTCGAGTACGGCGATGCGAACGTGCGGTTCAATTCGATCGCTGCTGCGCTCATCGAAACGCCGATGACCGAACGGGTCTTCCGGGTCGGGCCCAGCGATCCAGGCGATGAGGGAGATGACCCCGCTCGGCCGAATGGGCAGCCCACAGGACATCGCGAACGCTGCGCTGTTCCTGTGTTCAGATCTCGGGTCGTTCGTGACCGGCCAGACGATCTGCGTCGACGGCGGGGCATCCCTGCTTGCGTTGCCGACGCCTCAGGTGTTCGCTGACGTCGCTCGACGGTGGAGCGAGTCGACCACCTGAACGCTGCGAGAGGTGACCTCGTGCCCTGTCGGAGCATGGGCAACGGTGAGAACCTGCAGACATGAGCGAACCGGACGATCTCCGATCAGCCCGTGAGGTCGACGTCGACGCAGAGCGTTTCGTCGACGACGAGCCTGCTGAGGAGGTGATGCCCGCGGCGGTCGACCTGCCGCCCGAAGGGTCGATCCCCGACATCATCGACCAACGCATCGACGTCCCCGCCGACGACGAGGCCTGACCTCCGGAGTCCAAGGTTCCGCGCACGAGGGTGCGCTCTCCGACGCTGCCGCCGTCGATAGTCTCGCCGACGTGATCCCTCGTGCGGTGCAAGTGGCAGTGGCCGCGTCGATGGTCGCGCTGACCGGGTGCAGCGCCTCGACGCAGAGCGCCACCGTGGGGCTTGATGACACCGGCGGCGCCGCTTCGACCTCGACCGAGTCGGCTGTCTCCACCACCGAGGCGGCTCCGACCACGACGGAACCGCCACTCGATGTCTACGACCCGCTGTGCGTGGTGAAGGTCGCCGCAGGCGAGTCGCTGAGCCTGATCGCCGACCGGTTCGACGACGACACCGTACGGGTCGCCACGATCCAGGCCGAGAACGACCTCGGCGACACGACGATCCAGCCCAATCAGTTGCTCGATGTCTGCGTCGACAATGGCCTCGACGACCGCACCGGCGAGGCCCGCGAGCCCAACCAGGCAATCGTCGCCGAGGCCACCATGGCCAACGTCGAGCTCCAACAGGCCAAGCTCAACGAGCTCTTCGCCGGCTTCGGCATGGCCGAACTCATCATCGACGGCGTTTCCGGGTCGGTGACCCGCCAGCGGCTCTGCGCCGCACGCTTGGGGTTGGGTCTGCCGGCGTCGACAGTGGACATGGCCGCCGGCAGCGACGAGGAGCAGGTCCTGATGGCAGCCACCGAACTCAACACTCCACTCGCGGCACCGGTCGAGAGCGAGCGCTGGACACTCATCGACCAGACGTGCCAGGTGATGTTCGTCGGCTCGGGCTTCCAACAGATGCAGTTCATCTTCCCGACGTCGACTGGCGAACCAGGCTTCGAGACCCGCCTGCAGGATGCTTCCAGGGTGTACCGCTACGACCCGGCATCCGACAACGACGGATGGCACGACAGCACCGAGTTCCCGGCGCCGGAGGACAATCCGATCAACGGCAACATGTACAAGCCGCTGTACTTCGATGGCGGTTTGGCCATCCATGGCGCCAACAACGTTCCGACGAGCCCGCAGAGCAAGGGCTGCGCACGTCTCCGACTCGAGAACCACAATCAGCTGGTCGACTGGCTGGGCATCGGTGACGTCGACCGACCCATCGGTGGTTCGCAGTTCGGCCTGACCGTGCGAATCGTCGGCGAGTACCTCCCGCCGGCATAGCCGCACCGGCGATCTCGGCGTCGAGCCGTGCGCGATCCCTGTCGTCTCCCCCGATCGGTATCGTGGAAGGCGTCCACCGAAGAGGAGGACTCATGGACGTCATCACCATCGAGACACCGTCGCTCGGAGACCGGTCGTACATCGTGCACGACGGACAGGTGGGTCTCGTGATCGATCCCCAGCGAGACATCGACCGAGTCGTGGCGGCGGCCGACGAGGCCGGCGTCGGCATCACCCACATTGCCGAGACACACGTCCACAACGACTATGTGAGCGGCGGGCTCACACTTGCCTGTGTCACCGGAGCGGTCTACGTGCATGCCGCCGACGAGCCCCTGCGATTCGATCACCGCGGTGTCGGTGACGGCGACCAGTTCGACGTCGGACGGCTGCGCGTTGCCGTACGTGCCACTCCCGGGCACACCCCGCACCACCTCGCGTACATCGTCACCGCCGACGGCGGTCCACCGGCGGTGTTCTCGGGAGGTTCACTGCTGCACGGCACAGTGGGACGCACCGATCTGATCGCACCCGACCAGACCGAGCAGCTCACACGTGAGCAGTACCGATCGGTTCACGCACTGGCCGACTCGCTGCCGGACGACACCGCGATCCATCCGACGCACGGCTTCGGGAGCTTCTGCGCGTCGGTGGCGAGCGACGACGAATCCGACGGTCGGCTCGGAACCGAACGACGGGTCAACGTCGCACTCACGGCGCAGGAGGACGCGTTCGTCGAACGACTCATGTCGTCCCTTGACGCATTCCCCCGGTACTACGCCCACATGGGCCCACTGAACCTGGCCGGCGGTGTTGCTGTCGACCTGTCACCCGCGGCGCCCATCGACCCTGTCGAAGTGGTGCGACGCATCCACCGCGGCGAGTGGGTGGTCGACCTCAGACCTCGGAGCGAATTCGCCGCCGGCCACGTCGTGGGCACGATCGGGATCGAGCTCGATGACGGCTTTTCGACCTACCTTGCCTGGCTGGCGCCGTGGGGCATGCCGATCACACTGCTCGCTGACACGACCGAACAGATCGAGCAGGCGCAACGCCAACTCGTTCGTGTGGGCATCGACCGCCCCGCGGGTGGCGCCGACGGAGGGCTCGATCACTGGGGCCACGGTTGTGAGTGGCGCAGCTACCGGCGGGTCACATTTGCCGACCTGCCCGCCGGACGCGACGGTGATCGACGTCCGCCAGCCGAACGAGCACGACGAGCGTCACCTGCGTGGGGCGATCAATCTTGGGCTGCACGAACTGCTCGACCGACTCGACGAGGTTCCCGACGGCGAACTGTTCGTCCACTGCGCGAGCGGCTATCGGGCCGGCATCGCGGCGTCACTCCTCGACCGCGCCGGGCACGACGTGGTGCTGGTCGACGACGAGTTCTGATCGCCCGTCACTCTCGCCAGGAAGCGACCTGCCGCCTCGGCCCGTCACTGGTCAGGCCCTCTTGCCCTGTTCAAGCCGATCACGACGTGCTGAAATGCAGTGCGAACACGCTTCGATCACGGAGCGCAGAGTCAACCAAACCCAAGGAGTGAACGATGGCCAAAGGCAAGAAGTCGAAGAAGGCAGACAAGAAGTCAGCGAAGAAGTCCAAGAAAGCCGACAAGAAGTCAGCGAAGAAGTCCAAGAAGTCAGCGAAGAAGTCCAAGAAGGCCGACAAGAAGTCGAAGAAGAAGAGAAGAAGAAGAGGGCTGACCAGCCCGGGCGGGGCCCAGGGTCTCTCCGTGGAGCTAAGGAGAATCGAACTCCTGACCTCTCAACGGGTGCGATCACCGGGACGACTGGGAAAGACCCCTTCGACCACGTTCGGCGCTTCGGCAACAGTGTGGTGCAACGAATAGCGGACCTTCATTGAGAATCGATTCGTACCAACCAATTGAGACTTCCCAGGTCAGGCCATGCAAGCCCCACCATCCGTCCGCGAGGCTCCAGTTGCGGTCCCCCAAACTGACAGCCACAGAGTGTCGCCGCTCCTTGTCGATCGCCGGTGCCGCACGGGCGTGGCGGCCGGCGTCATCGGGCGGCGAGTACGGCGGCCTCGACGGGCTCGTAGAGCTGAGCAGCAAGGCTGCGGCCGACTTCCGAGGTCTTCTCGACCACGAGGTAGGCGCCGAAACCATCGTCGAGGTCAAGCCAGGGCACGGTGCCGTATACGCCTTCGTCGCTGATGCGGCCACTCTCACGGTCCACCCACCAGCCCATGCCATAGCCGAAGGTCGAGGCCCCCGAGTCACCCCCGTACACCTCGGCGACCCGGTCGGCGTGCATCCGATCGATCGCCTCGCTCGAGACGACTCGTTCGTCGCCGCACATCCCGCCGCGGAGTTGCATCAGCATCAACTCCGCGTAGTCGGGCGCGGTCACGTAGGCGCCAGCCCTCGGGGTTGGGGTTGTCGGTCGGCGGGAGCGTCGATGGATCACCGTTGAAGTCAGCGGGATACTCGAAACCGATCGGGAGGTAGTACCCCAACGAGTCCAGTCCACACGGCGCGGCGATCAACTCGTCCACCAACTGTGCCCAGGTCCGACCGGACGCCGCCTCGGCGACTGCACCGGCGATCGTCCACTGGGCGCCGCCGTAGCGGAACTCGGTGTCAGGCGGGATCACCTCGGCATCGTCGTCGGGCGTCGTGAAGATCTGCTCGGCACAGTCCTGCAACGTGCCGGCCGGGTTGAACTGGCAGAGATAGGACTCGTACCCGAAACCGTCTTGCAGCCCGATCAGTCCCGAGCTGTTCGAGATGAGCTGCGCCGGAGTGACCGTCGGGTTGCCAGCACCCCACTCGACCACGTCGGCGACCGGAGCATCCACATCGAGCACTCCGTCATCGTCGAGACGCATCAGCACGCTTGCCGAGATCATCTTGCTCGACGACGCGATCAGCGAGAT
Organism: Ilumatobacteraceae bacterium; assembly: GCA_963793335.1. Classification (GTDB taxonomy): domain Bacteria; phylum Actinomycetota; class Acidimicrobiia; order Acidimicrobiales; family Ilumatobacteraceae; genus Sva-07. Next base: position 7,853 of record CAWBZS010000028.1, read on the forward strand.
CCGGTCAGCTTCGAACTCACCCCAGTACTCCTCGTGCACGACTCCATCTTCTTCATCCACCACGATCAACCCGGCACCGTTCAACCCCTGCTCGGCCACGAAGGCATCGACGATCGGCCCGATCGCGGAGAAGTCATACGGTGCCCGCTCAGCAGCGGCGGTGACTTCCGGTCCGGTGGCGGATTGGTCTCAACGGGTTCAGTGACCAAGGGATCGGTGGTGTCCGGCTCGGTTGCTGGCGGATCCGTCTCCGCCGCTTGAGGTGTCGAAGTCGTCGGTGTCGCCGATGCAGCGGCTGCGTCGTCGGTGCTCTCGTTCTCCGAACAACCTGCCGCCAAGACGGCCGCCACCGTGACAATCGAAATTGCGTACCGAGGGCTCATCGCTTCAACGTAGACGAGAGCGCCAACTCCGACGAACAAGGCCGCCGCACTGGCCCGCCCGGACCCGAAGGTGTCCGGCTGAGGAACCTCTACGGAGACGACTCTCGTCGAGCTGCACCCGGACCTTTGCGGCGTGAAGGGCCGTCCGTTGTTCGTCCCCCGATCGGACACGTTGCGACAGCGATTGTGCGGTGCTCGGTAAGGGCCGAGACTCGCCGGGGCCCGCGTTCGGTCGTCGGCGGGATTATGTCTCGGCGAAGTGTCCGATCCTGGATCAGTGGTGAAGCTCATCCCACCAGTGGTCAAGGCGCAATGGCTGATTGCGGCAACCCGAGATCGACGTCGATGGCGACCTCACATTGCGTCCGTGGCATCGAAGCGACGCGCCAACCGTCGTCGAGGCCTTCGCTTCACCAGACATTCAGCGATATCACTTCCGCCGATTCGACACGGAATCAGATGCGGAGCAATGGATCGAGGACTGCGCCGAAGGTTGGCGCTCGGAACGATCGGGGGCGTGGGCATCGTCGAGGCAGGAGAACCAGTGATCGGTCGCTGACCATCTTCTCCATGCTGGAGGACGGCTATGGCGAGGTCTCCTATTGGGTGCTTCCCAGCGCCCGTGGGCGTGGCGTGGCGACCCGGGCATGCGTGGCGGCGACCCGCTGGGCGCACGATCTCGGTCTCCACCGCATTCAGCTGCAGCATTCAACCCACAACGAACCCTCGCGACGAGTCGCGCTGAAAGCCGGGTTTGTCGAAGAGGGAATAGGGGCGGCGGAAACCTCCACGACGATGGATGGCACGACATGGTCCTCTACTCCCACCTGGCGACCGACCACACCTGACCCGCAAGCCGGACGGACACGGTCACGAAACGACCACACGTGACACGACCGCCCGCCGTCACCGCCAAGCCACCGCCATCGCGAATATCGGGTGCGCTGCTTCGGCCGCGATGCGGCGCGCCCGCGCCGGCATCGACCGGATTACGGAGCGGACGTTATGCGTGCCCCATCGCCGAGCATCCTGCCGGATCACGAGCGGGGTGCGAGCGCTGCAGGAGCCCGTCGCTATGAGCGCTCCAATCCGGCGCTCGGCGACACGTGCGCCGTCGGCGATCTTGCCATTCGCCTCTGGTGAACGCCGCCCAGCAGCGCGCAGAGGGTGAAGGTAGAAGAGGGGATGGCTCCCATGACGATGACAGAAGCAGGACCGAAGCTTGAGGCTCCTGTCGACCACGACCATCGTGTGCGCTGGTGGATCGTGGCCGTGATCGCTGTTGTGGCATTGGCAAGCGGAATGGTGATCGGAACCTCAATCGACCGCGGCGACGACAGCGGGCTGGAGGACGACGTCGCGGCCCTCACCGACGAACGAGATCAACTCGTCGCTGAGCTCGTCGCGGCAGCAGGAGCGGGACGACGCTGAGGTGATACGAGCTGCCGGAGGTGATCTCGCCGATCGTCAGGTCGACATGGTCGAAACGACAAGAATCGTTGTGGCCGAATGGCAGGCGACCGACGGCGACCGAGTCGCCTCGTACATGACGCCCGACGGCGAACTCGAATACCTGCTGGAGGGCTGGATGTTCTACGTCGCCGACGGCTCACTCCAGAGCCGGGTCAGCGGCTACGGGTTGAACTCGGTGCAACCGGTCGGACCGATGGTCGTTGCCGACGACCGAGTCGCTGTCTTCGGGACCCACCCGCTTGGTGACTGGCTCACGATCTTCCATTTCACAAGCACGGGCGAGGTCGCCGACATCGGCGTCTATCACCTGTAACGCTCCAGGCACCGGGCTCCTTCTGGTCGCCCCAGTCGGGGAACTCCATTGAAGTGGACGCCGAAGCCCATTCCGCTCGCGAGTGCGCAGCGCAGATCGTTGAAGGGATGAACCGGCAGGGCGAGCCGCATGCATTTGCGACTGCTCTCGCCCGATAGCAAGCCGACGCCCGGACTGGCGATCATGCGCCGGTGAAATTGTGACGCCACGGTTGGGCCGTGAAACCGGCGCGGATGAATCGACTGCCGACGTGATTGTGGATGCTCGTTGTCGGGTGGCCTCGACCGGGTCTCTAGGGAAACCGAACTGCGCTGCTTCAACTCCGTGGCGGTCTTCAGCTGGCGGCAGACCGCGCTTTCGGTCCTGGGCCGAATCGACCATGATGAGGGTCGTGACCGAGGTGGAGCTGGACTACTCCGACTTCCTGCGTCGCCGCCATGGTCCGGCACACAGCCGACGAACCGCCGAAGGTTGGGCGGCGTTCCTGCTGCCTCATCTGCGACCGGAGATGCTCGTGTTGGACATCGGCTGTGGTCCTGGATCGATCACCGTCGGACTCACCGGCCAAGTCATCGGACTGGACCTGGCTCCCATATCGATCGAAGGCGTCCTGGTCGTCGGCGCAAGCGGCTCGGCGCTGCCCTTCGCCAGCTCGTCATTCGACGGGATCTACCTCAACGCAGTGCTGCAACACGTTGGTGACCCAGGCGCCGTGCTTCGAGAAGCCCGACGGGTCGCCAAACCAGGAGCGGTGATCGGCATCGGGGACGCCGACTGGGGCACACGAGTAATCCATCCCCACGACTCGCGGATGGCTCGTGGCCAGCAGATCCAAGAGGCAGCCCGAACCAGCGGAAACGTGCGGATCGGACAGCGAGCTTCGGGGGCTGCTGACCGGGGCCGGCTTCGACAACGTCACTATCGAGGTGCAGGGCCGGGCCGATCACGTCAGACGCTGCTGTCCGCCACATGGGCGTGTTCGAGGGCTCATGGACCAGCCCCCCGAGGCAGTTGCCTACGTCACCCACCTCGGCATCTCCGATGCCGACGAGATGGAACACATCGCCGCCGCCTGGAAGAAGTGGTCTTCCCACGCATCGGCGTGTTCGACCGATGTCTGGTTCACCGCCATCGGCTGGGCCAGTCCAGAGTGACGGGGCACAGAGCGACGCCTCGCCGGACGGCCGGCACGATCGCTCGCCGTCGATGGGAACTATGCAGTGCGCTACTTGGGCCGGACTGCGGCGCGTTGCCCCTTCCGGTGGTCGTGGTTACGGGTGGCGAAGTGGGGCGATGCATCGTCGTCGTGGAGAACAGATCGAAGGGCTCAGGGCAGGTCGATGATGACGGCGATCGTCTCTCGGATTTGCGCCAACGCCAGCGGTCCGACGTTGCCGAGTGTGTCGACGACCCGTGCCGGTGAAACGGCGCGGACGTGTTGGCACTGCGCAGCCGATGACTGCTCGAGTCCGTTGGCCGGGTCCGGCTCGATAACGACCTCGGTGTGAAAGGCTCGAATCGTGCTCGTCAGCGGCACAACCTGGATCACGGTCGGTGAGGCGTCGAGGATGCGTTGCGCGGTGACGACGACGGCCGGATGGAGGTAGCCGGCTTCGCGCCCCTCGGGTTGCCCGAGATCGAGATTGACGATGTCACCCGAGCTCTGCATCGAGCCAGGCGGTCTCGTCGTTGCAGAGTTCGCTCTGGAGTTGGTGACCGATGTGGTCTTGGCGCAGCGCCCGAACGGCGAGAGCGACGGTGTTGCCGACCGTCGTGTCGAACTCGGCCGCAAGGCGCTTGAGTTCGTCGTGGGTTCCGGCATCGATCCTGACGCTCGTACTCTGCATGCAAATCAGCATACACGCAGGAAGTGGTCGCGATTACCGGGTGCTCGACTTGG